>JAZQJF010000015.1:0-97611 GCA_045541505.1 Acutalibacteraceae bacterium | reverse complement strand
ATTAGGCTTTGGTGCTGTCAAAATTGCTAACACCGTATCAGCGTTAAGCTGATTCTCCTCCGAGAGCTTACGCATTTTCTGTGCCTGTGCAAGTGAGGGAGTGACCTCATCACTCTCATAGGTTTCAAAAATCATCATCTGCTCTTCAGGAGTAAGATATGAAAGTTCAACCGCAGGTCGCATTGCAATTCTGCCTTCATCCACAAGGTTAAGAAGCGATTTTTCGAGATTAGTCAGACGGATATACCTTTTGATTTGGGTTGCACTGTCTTCGCTGTCCTGTGAGATTTTTTCTGCAGAGCTCAACTTTGGACCCATTGGGTCCGAAGTTAAATCAGTGCGTTTACCTTGCTTTTTCAGGGCATCCATTTTCATTTTGTAAGCGAAGGCTTTTTCAGAGGGAAGAATGTGCTCTCGGTGCAGATTACTGTCAACGAGAATGATGTCTGCTTCTTCTTTGCTTATGTCCAAGACAACAACCGGCACCTCTGTCATTTCAATCCTTGTTGCTGCAAGGTATCTTCTGTGACCTGATACGATTTCAAACACATTCGCCTTATCATCCTTTCGCACCATAATAGGCTGAATAATACCGTTTTCACGGATACTGTCCTCCAACGGCTTCATATCTTCCTCACGGCACTTGTACGGATTCTTAAAATTGGGAACAATGTTACCAACAGACATCTGCACGATTTCGTTTGTCTGAGGCTTTACCGCCTCTGTTTCTTTGGTTTCTTCTGTTATCTCAAACAGGGTGTTAATAAAATTATCTTCTTTATTCATTAAATTACCTCTCTTTTTTTTTTTCTATATTTTTGTTGGTTTTCTCTTTTCGGACAGTTTTCAGCACATCCGAGATAAATGCTTTTACTTTTTCAGGCATCAGCCTCAATGCCTCAAGATATGGTGCACAGACTTGTTCAAGATCATGAAGCCTTGCACTCAGTCTGTTTATACTGCTTTGCAACTCCCAATTTCTTTTTCGGAGCCTTTCATTTTCTCCCTCAAGGTCATAAATCTTGCTTCGTGCCGCAACGGATTGCTTTGCCATTTTACTCAGGTCATTGAAATCTTCACTTGAAATTGTGACTTTTCCCGTAAGAGTTTTCTTACCCATACTGTCAATCTCATTGAATGTTTTATGCACGGTCTGAATAGTGTCGTATCTGATTTCTTCCTTTTCAACCTGACCTTTAATTGCTTCAAGGCGTTTTTTATCCTGCTGAATTTCATATTGCAGACAAGACAAGTGTTCAGTCGTACTGCCTTTTTCACCACGGAGAAAATCATTGAAACCGGCTCTTTGCATGTGATTGAAGAAATCATCCTGCAGAATACTGTAAGAGGGAATCAGCACAGGCTTACCTTTTTCGTTGAATACAACATTGCCGTTTTCATCCACAGCCTGCGGTGATTTCCATTTCTTTGAATGGCTTATCTGATTGACAGTTTCTTTCACAGTACCCACGAGTGACTTATCCTTGCACCGCTTTGTCCACAGAATCTGCTTTTCTACAACAGGCAGAGCTACAAGGTGCATATGATAGTGATACACAGGTTTTCCGTACTGTTCCGTTAAAGCTACGTTCAGTTCATCTGCGTGCATTACGGCAGAGATGATATTCTGTTCACCGTACAAGGCCACTGCAAATCTGTATGCTTCTTCATAGAAATCCTTGGCATATTCATATCCGCCGTGAGTTTCAAAGTAGTCTGTGTTGACATCGAATATGACTTCATCAAAGACCTTTGCATCAGCTTTCAGCCCTCGCATACAGACTCTCTTTTCGACTATGAGCTTATTAAGTTGTTCGTTGTAGGTCAACTCACCGCAATCTTTGAAATACACATTCATATTGCAACGCTCAACATCAACATTCATATTGGAATAGCTTTCATTCTTTCTTTCATTGTGTCTTTCACATTTACCGATTGTGCTTTGTGTGTGAGTGACAACTCTTGCTACACTGTAGTTTTTCTTTGACATAGGTTTTACCTCCTTCCTGCATTACTGCTTTATTTGTTCCGCACTTTTCCAAAGTACGTAACCCACTATGACACTTTCAGCCTAAACGTCTGCAAAGATGTCAGTGGGCTCTGCGAGGCTCATAAACTAAAATTTCTCGCTTATCAAGGGAGCGATAAACTTTAGTTGCGGTATATACCGCAGACGAGCTTCGCTATGTAAGGGTGGCTGTAGTATCCTTTATACCGTGTTCCGTTTGTGGGGGCAGTTATTATATTAAGAAATTGCCTCTAAAAGTAATGGGAATAAGCCACATAAATTTGTTGCTGATTTACAGAAATACTTTTCAGAAAACTAAAAACCCGTCACATAGACAGCCCAAATAGCGGGAGGACATTTCATCCTCTCGCTCAGTTTGCACTGAAACTATGTAACGGCTTAAATTTTAAGCACTGATTGTCCGTATGTTACTGACCGAGTATCGGACTATACTTTTTCGGTCAGATAATATGTGTTGGTAAAAAACCAATAAGTAAAAAATATGTGTTTCAGTTTATATTCAGTTGTAGGGCAAATACATTATTTACCAATTTACTATTATAAAGAACATTTGTTCTTTTGTCAATAATTTTCTACAAAATTCTTGCCGTTTCACCTGAAATAGTTCCTATCCCGGAATCTCACCGCAACGTTGCCTCGCTCATATCATCGCAAAGTCGTATCACTTTCAGACGGTCATTAAATTTTCAAGGTGCATAAAAGCAAAAAAAGTCCTCACCTCCGATGAACAGAGGAAAGGACTTTTACCGTCGGTATCACGCAAGTTAAACAAAAAAACACCGCTGAAATAAGTACAGATTGCCTCTGTTCTTATCTTCATACGGTGCTTGGGTAGTCAATAAATATTGCTCCGCTTACGCGCTACAAAGTTAATATTTAATTTGTGACATCATTATACAGAACAAATGTATGATTGTCAATATGGTTTCTTCAAAAAAGTGTCGTGTTGAAAAATAGTTTTGAAGTAACAAGTGAATGTGAATGGATTGAATTTTGTGGTGTTGGTGTGATATAATGTGGTTATTAGAATTATGGGGGGTGAAAATATGCATAAAGTATTTGGCGTTAAAGAAAAAGCTGAATATGCAGATAGAGAAGGTGCATATTTAATCCCTGTTCATAGCAATAAAATAGGTGTAATAAAAACTGATAAAGGTTACTTTTTGCTTGGCGGCGGTTTAGATAAAAACGAAAGCCACGAGGATTGCATAAAAAGAGAATGTATTGAAGAAACCGGCTATACTGCTGTAATAAAAGAAAAAATATGTTCTGCTGAAACCTATACCACACATCCTGAATTAGGATATTTTCATCCTGTTCAGAGTTATTATATTGGCGAACTCAAAGAAAAAGTTTCCGAGCCGATAGAAACAAACCATATTTTAAAGTGGGTTAAATATGATGATATAAAAGGTAAGATGTTTGCCGAAATGCAGAATTGGGCATTGGAGCAAGTATGGAGTGAGGTTGTGAAATGGAATTTATAAATCATGAAAACATAAAAGAACTTTCAAACCCCGGTGTTATTTCAAAACAACTAATAAATCCTGAAAATTCAGAAAGTGAAAGAGTTACAATAACGGAAGTTCATCTTGAAGTCGGTGCGATTCAGCCAAGACACAAACACGATTCTTCAGAACAGATTTGGTATGCTATTCAGGGAACGGGCAAATTACTTCTTGCCGACAAAAAAGAAATGATTTTCACCGCAGGTGATGTTGTCAGATTTGCTGATAATGATATTCATGGTTTATTGAATAATGGTGAAACTGAATTTGTGTATATTTCTGTTACTTCGCCACCGATAGATTTTGGATATGCCTACAAAGATAAAAGCAACTAATACTGATACAAATACAATTGTTGATTTGACGAGGTTTTAATTATGGCTGAATCAGAAAAAGTAATCTTAACCAATAAGTATGGTATAATTCAATTGAATAAATTGTTGAGGTGACATTTATGGAAATAAAAGAGTATGAAGAAAAATATGCAAAAGAAATGTCAGAAATTATTTTAAGCAATTTATATACTATAACTATAAAAGATCACGGACAAGAAGTAGTTGATAGAATATCCAGACATTTTACAGAAGAAGAGATAAAGAAGAATTTTCCTAAACGAATCAAGTGCTTTGTTGCAGTTGAGGGGGATAAAGTGTTAGCGACAGCAAGTATAGATAATGTAAATGGTATGTATGGTGTTCAGGCAGAAAATCCAGAAAACAAATATATAATACTTACTGTATTTACACATCTTGAATATCAAAAGCGAGGTATTGGCAAAGCTCTTATACAAAAAATTGATGAATATGCTGAGGAAATTGGTGCAGACGAAGTGATTATACCTGCATCAGTTTATGGTCTTGAATTTTATAGAAAGCTTGGATATGACTTTTATAATGGAAATTCTACACAAAATGAAGATGGAGAGTATATATTATCCAAACATTTTAATAAAAAAACAAAAAAGAATTTATAAAAAATTATCGAAAAATAAAGAAATTTAATTATGGAATAATAAACTCGACAAAAAAGAATATGGAGAGGAATAGCAGAATTATGAAACATTGCGGAACACAAATTTTAGAAACAGGCAGATTGATTTTAAGAAGATATGTGAATGAAGATGCTGCCGCGATGTATAATAATTGGGCATCCGATTCAGAAGTCACTAAGTACTTAATGTGGCAGACTCATTCAAATCAAGAGGTAAGCCAAAACATAATAGATGATTGGGTAAAGCAATATTCCAACAACAACTATTATCATTGGGCTATTGTATTAAAAGGAAACGGCGATGAACCTATTGGTGATATTGCTGTAGTACATATGAACGAAGAAGTTTCTATGATGCATATCGGATATTGTATCGGTAGAACTTGGTGGCATCAGGGAATTACATCAGAAGCACTTAAAGCAGTTATGGACTTTTTATTTGATGTAGTAGATGTAAATCGTATTGAATCAAGACACGACCCAAGAAATCCGAATTCAGGAAAAGTAATGCAAAAATGCGGCATGAAGCACGAGGGAACTTTGCGTAGTTCTGATTGGAATAATCAGGGCATCTGCGATGCTTGTTATTATGCATTGTTAAAATCAGAACGATAAATTCGTATTTGTGAAGAGGCGATAAGATGAAACATGATATTGAATTTTGGAACGCTTTAGATGAATTGGTGAATAATTCAGAAATAATAATTGATAGACCAAAAGGAACATCACACCCCAAGTATCGTAACTTCATTTATCGAGTTGATTATGGATATTTGAAGGACACAACCTCTATGGATGGTACAGGGATAGATGTGTGGGTTGGAAGCATCGAGAAAAAGGTTGTTGCAATAATATGCATTGTTGATTTGATGAAGAAAGATTCAGAAATTAAAATACTAATCGGATGCACAGAAGAAGAAATGAAAATAGTGTACGAAACTCATAATGAAACACAGTTTATGAAAGGTGTTTTGATACGGAGATAGACTTTTTGCTAAATTAATACCAAGCAATAAAAGAAAAAATGCCTGAGAGGAGTTTTAATTATGCTTGATTGGCAAATACCAATTAATGAAATATATGAAAAGCATTGTTCAAAAATTGAGAAGTGTGATTCCGATGCTATACTATATCACTACACGTCTCCTGCGGGGCTGTTGGGAATTTTTAATAGTTCTACGCTTTGGCTTTCAGATAGCGATTTTTTGAACGATTCTTCTGAAAGTGATTATTTTGCAGGGTTGTTTCATGATACTATTCCTTACCTTGATAACCATAGCAAAGAAGGCCGATTTCGCTTTAATACAGGTATGTTTTCCTATTATCATACAAGTTCATTTTCACACCCTCGACAGACAGCTAATCGAATAAAAGAAACGAGATATATCTTATCAACGTCACTTGATAGAGATAATCTGAATTTATGGAGTTATTATACAAAAAACGCAAATAACATTGGTTATTCTATTGGTTTGAAGGAGAATGCCATACAGTATCTATTTAGACAGGATTCAGATGAAACATTGCTTTTTGGAAAAGTAATCTATAATCAAGATAAACAAAAAGAATTATTGCGTGAATTATATGAAGACTATTGGCAACTTTACTTAAAACTCAAGCATACATATCAGCGTGAGTACTTATATATCAAATTAGAAGATAATATAGTCCGCTATTCTATTTTTATGAAAAATCCTCTGTTTGAACATGAAAATGAGTATAGAATTGCAGTTGTTAGACTTGGTTCAAATTCAACACAGCAAAGACTATTTAGAGAAATGAATGGTGCATTTATTCCGTATATTACTCAATCAATTGATTTGCGAGATGTTGTTGAGGTCGGAATTTCACCAACTCACAGAACAGACTTCGTTAAACGAAGTTTAACAGAATTATTAGGAGCAAAAGGTATTGATGCCCAAATATATAACTCAGAAGTTCCTTTGAGATATTGAAAACGCATTGACTAAGATTAAATGGAGAATCGTACTATGATTGATTCAATAAAAAACAAATACCTCAGTAACAATAAAGAAGATGTTTTAAAGCATGTTGAAAATGTGGCAGAATTAGCTATCGGTTTAGCTAAAGTATATAACCTTGATGCTACTAAGACCAAACTAGCAGCATTACTTCACGATATAAGCGGGGTGATGACACCGCAGGAAATGTATGACTTTGCAAAAACGCGTGGTTTAGAAATAGACCCAGCCGAAGAAAAATATCATGCTCTTTTACATCAAAGAGTTTCAAGAATAATTGCACAAGAGGAGTTCAGTATCACAGATTCAGATATCCTGAATGCTATTGAATGTCACACAACTTTAAGAAAAAACGCAAGTGTGTATGATAAGGTTATATTCATTGCAGATAAAATATCTTGGGACTCAAAAGGCATCCCGTCATATGATGATTTGCTTAAAAGCGGTTCTGTTAAAACAATAGATAAAGCTTGTTATCTTTATATAAAATATCAGTTTGATAACAACTTATTGGTGATGGCACATCAATGGCTTATAGAGGCTTATGAGGATTTACAAAAAGTATAGGTGAAATTATGGATTATGACATTAGAACACCTGAGTTAGCAACGCAAACGCTTGCACGCATAACGGGTATTCCAAATAACATTTGGATGTACAAAAGCTATTTATCTGATGGGAATATTGAAGCAGATTATTTGTATGAAATTATAGAGATGTACAATGGCCATTTACCATCTTTTGATGATTTATATCTAATTATCAGTCATATAACAACTAGTGCAAATGGTTGTGCTGAAATTGCAGAAAATGGAATCGGTGATCTGCAATCCGCATATAGAAATTTAAATTCAGAATTAAGACAGTTTTTAGATATAAATGGTATTGATATACGATTTGATAGTTCTTGTTTAGTACACAATGGAACATATTACAGTATTGAATACGATAGATATGATTGTCCTTTGGATGATGAAAGCGTAGAATATAAAGGTTGGGGTGTGGGCAGAAGATTTTATAGTGACAATGGTCTTTGTGGATTCTTTGCTATTGATGCAGAAAGACCCTATGGTGGAAATGTTCACGAACGACCTGAGATACTTTATAATATTGATGAGTTGTTAAGCACAAATTTAGCAGATGAATGGAAAAATAGTCATACTGCATATGAAATTGTTTTTAAGATACACAGCAGTGAATTAGAATTATACGAACATAACAATGATGAAGATGAAGCAAAGATAATCAGACTGTTATTAGATGCATTCTATGAAATGTGCTCAGGTTCATCAGAAGTGCATGCTCAATGCAAACCTGATGTTAAAATAACACCTGACAAAATAGTTTCTATTCTGCCTTTTGATAAATGGCAATGATTTTAGAGAAGGAGTTGAAAGTATGGATACCACTAAAAAATTCAATGGCATTGCAAATGAATACACACAAAGCAGACCAAGTTATGCGGTAGAATTTATTGAGTGCTTATTCGGTAAATACGGTTTCTCTGCTTCATCTGTTGTTGCCGATATTGGTTCCGGTACAGGCAAATTTGCAAAACAGCTTCTTGATAAAGGTTGTAGTGTTATTTGTGTCGAGCCGAACACAGATATGCGACTTGTGGCAGAAAAAGAATTGTGTGAGTATCTTAATTTCAAATCTGTTTCAGGCAGTGCCGAGAATACTATGCTCCCTGATAATTCTGTTGACTTTATAACTACTGCACAGGCGTTTCATTGGTTTGATACTCAAAGTTTCAAAGCAGAATGTTCTCGTATAATTAAGCCGGATGGTAAAGCCTTTCTTATTTGGAACACCAGAAACAATGAGGCGTTGATAAATAAGGAATTACATAGAGTTTATTCTAAATACTGTCCCGACTTCAAGGGCTTCAGCGGTGGCACAAAGCCCCATGATAATCGAATTAAATATTTCTTTGATAACAATTATGAATATATAACTTTTGACAATCCGTTATATTTGGACAGGGAAAAATTTATAAGCCGTAGTCTTTCAGGTTCTTATTCTTTGAAAAAAGGTGATAATAATTTTGATTTGTACATTGAAGAAATAGAAAAGATTTTTGATGAGTTTGAAACCGACGGCATTGTAAAGATTGAAAATCAGACGATTGCTTATGTCGGAACAGTAAACAAAGAGGTTTAATATGGACAGACAGTATGCTGAAAAACTGATTGCAGAAGCAAAAGAGTTAAACGACGGTGTGTGGATTAATCATTCATATAATGTTGCTCACTTGGCAGAGAAGATTGCAAACAAGGCAAATATGGATAGTGAAAAGGCTTACATTGTTGGTCTACTTCACGATATAGGAAGAAGAAACGGCACAATGCAAGCCCGTCATGCTTTGGAAGGCTATAATTATTTAATAAACATCGGGTTTGAATACGGTGCAAGAATTTGCATAACACATACCTTCCAATATAAAGATGTTGATGCTATTTATGATACATGGGATTGCTCTGCAGATGAAAAGCAGTTTATAAAGGAATATCTTGATAATGTTACATACGATGACTATGATAAGCTGATTCAGTTGTGTGATGCTTTATCATTAGCAAACGGCTATTGCTATGCTGAAAAGAAAATGGTAAACAGTGTTCTGAAATTCGGTTTTAAAGATACTACCGCAAATAAGTGGAAAGCTATATTAGAGCTAAAAGATTATTTTGATGCTATAATTTGCGGAGATGTTTATTCTTTGTTTTGCGAATTAAAACAAGCTAAGTAGTGAAACATAAGAAACAATAGTTATTGCCCTCACTTTTGTGGGGGCAATTTTTATATATCAAAACCTACCTTTAATTCAATTTATTTGTGATTTCTCATTCTTTCAGCACGCCACTCTTCACCTCTAATACCACATTCTCTGCCTATTTTATCTCTTAATGTTGCAGTTTGTTGGTTTAATTGATGAACTTTATTTAAGAATGCTTTGCGAATTTATTTTAATGAATCTTTTGCAGCATAAATTTGTTCTTTTGACATTCCAGTTTTTCGACCAGTTTTTCCAATATCAACAATTAATTTATTTATTGCTTCAAAATTGGCATTTATTTTCAAGTATTCTTTATATGTAATATCTGCCGCTATCATTGAACGAAAATGCAAGCCTGTATAATAATGGAATTTTGATTGTTCCAAAGCTCTATTTGAATAATACTTTAAATTCTCATCCAAATTGCTTGAAATTCTAATTACTTTTTCATAAGAATTTAACCATGCTGTGCTAACATTATTGTTAGCGACAGCTGTTACATTTTTAATTGCTGTTTTACTTGATTCAACCGCACTTATAACTCTTTTTACTTCGTATGAAGTTTGATATTGAAAATCTTCCTTAGAAATGCAATCTTCTATTCTTCGTTGTTTAATAGTTGGAGTATAAACTTGTTTTACAGGAGGGCTTGTTTTTTTGTTTTCATCAGATTTTTTGCGTTTTGGAACAAGAATGATAAGAGCAATAATAATTATTACAACTACAATAAAAATCCACATATTAATCCCTCCTACTAAACATATCAAGAAATCCTTCTGAAATATCAAAAGTTTTATCTACTGCTTGAATTTTCAATTCGGTTAAACTCTTTAATAATTGGCATTGATAATCAGTGGCGTTTCCTGACAAAACGTTTTTCATAATAGCATCAATCATCTTTGATAACTCTTCTTGTGTTTCTTTTACAATTTTGATTTGATTATTAAATCGTTTGTTACTTTCATGCAATGCATTATTGAACATTTCTCTTTGGTTATTTATGCGTTGCATTTCTATTTCATAGTGTACTTTCAACTCTGCGATTTTAGTTTTTTCATTTGAGCGAATTTCAGCTAACCGCTGTCTTTCCGTTGATTTAATCTGAGAAAGAGTCATATCTCTATCTCTGCGTATTTCAGCTATTGAAACATCTGCAGTTGACCTAATCCTCTCTAGTTCTACACGATACTGTCTTTGTGAATTGATATCTTGCAATTCTAAAAACTCTTTGGCTAATTCTGCTTTTCGTCTCAAATTTCTATCTTGAATTCTAAGCTGCTTATGTTCAAGCCCAACATCTAAAATATCTTTTATTATATTTGGAATAATAGTAATTGATTTTCTAATTGGAGCTATTGTATCTGAAGCAAGAAACTCAGCAAAGGAACTTGCATTATTAATAATTTCAGTTGAAACATCGGTTGTTGTTAATTGACTCGACATCTTAACATCTCCTTTTTTATTCTCAATAAAAGCTATACATTAAAAGTAGTAGAATAGCATAGAAGTATTATCTTGTTAGAACTTTATTAGAATGAAATTTTCAAGATATATGTTTCTTTGATTTTATTTATACAAGGTATATTTATCTTATGATTTTACAAATGTATAAAATATGTTTGATTTTAAAAAATAGCAGTTTTATTCATATTTCTAAAACATCAGAGATTAAAGAAATTATATTACCAATCCCATTGGTAACAGCATATGCGCCATTTTCCATAGATTCTTTACCGTATCTATCTATAGCCATTCTGCTAGCATACACAATAATCGGTATCTGACAGTGATATTTTTTTAATGTTTTTATTAAGGATAATCCCGCATTACTTTCATTACCTCTGCCCATATCAGTTATTATAAGGTCATAATTTTCTTTTCTAAATAAGTCTAAACCTTGTTTTGTATTGATTGCAATATCAAAGTGAACGTCTTTATCTTCGAATAGACTCATTACGGTTTCATTATTGCTAGGATAATCATCTACCCACAATATACGATTAAGTTTTGCTTTTTTACTTTCTATAGTTTTATTTGCTTTTGGCAATTCTTCTACTAGTTTCCAAATTAATTGTTGCATATCTTCCAACTTTTTTTCTACGTTCTTTTCTACATTACTGTATATTTTGTTGTTTAAAGTGCTTATTACCGGACTATCAATACTGCTATCATCTAGTTTTTCTAAATATTCCTTAATTGTTTTTTCTATACGACGCTCTAGTCCAATAGAATCTTTATAGAATACAATTCCAAAATCACTAATATCAAATGGTATTTTCTGTCCTTCTTCTAATAGCATTATTGTTCCAGCTCTTAATGTATGTCTAATACCTAATTCATACCATACATTTGCATTGTAATCCGTTAATACAGCGATTACAATATCGCTATTTTCCAAATTTTTGACTATGTTGGAAAACAATTTATATGGTCCTACTTCTGATCTGATACATTTATATTGATTTTTTTCCATAATCGTTTTAATCATTTCAAAAAACTCTGTCCAATATTGCTCATCGTGCGAATCGCTAGTTTTTGAAAAAGGCATAATTACAAAACAATTTTTCACAATTATTTATCCTCCAGTTATTGTAAAATCATTACGCAAAAGCTGTAATTACTATAAATGCGATACTTATTATTTGACTAGAAAAAATTAAAATATTTTTGTATTAGTGTTTTTGTTGACTTTAGCAAATTATATTTATAGATATTAAAAATACTGCAATCTAGTTTTATGTTCAAGGCTACTTGCAAAAACGTTCTATTTTTCGACAAAAATGCTTGTTTTTCAACTTTATTAATACAAAATAAGAACCGCACCATAGCTATTTTTAATGCTACGATGCGGTTCGTTTTAATTTTTAACTTCATGCAAGCTGTAAATATACCTGAACTCTATTTTATCTGAAGAATCACTTTCTTGTCCTTCAAGTTCTTCTTTTAATGAGTTGCTTTCATCTATGATAAAATATATTGTTTTACAACCGTATTCAACGGCTGTCGGGATAAAAATATCTGCAACCCATTTGGTATCATCAGGATGATTTTCAAAACCTGTTCGGGTATCTGCAACATAGTTACAACCACTGTGGTTTTTGATAATATCCAAGGCATATTCTAACGGTTTGAGGTAATCATCAAAACAGCAGAATTCTTTCCATTTAACAAAAACTACATTGAAAGCTTCTTCATAATGGACTTCGCAATATTTTGTTTTATACATAAACATCCCCCTTATAAACTTTCCAAATGCATTTTATAAAACTTTGATTTGAATGTTTTGGTGCCATCAAAGGTTTGATATTCGTCGTAGTGATCGAACACAAGACCACACTTTTCCATTACTCTGCCCGATGCAGGATTATCAACTGCATGGTTTGAAACAAAATCCTTTATTCCTTGTTCTGTATAGGCAAATTCAATCATTCGTTTTGTAGCTTCTGTGGTTAATCCCTTGTTCCAATAATCAGAACGGATATTGTAACCAAATCCCCAAGCACCGGGTTCTTTTTTGTCAGGGCCGATGCTACAACTACCTATTAAAAGATTGCTTTCCTTAAGCACAATCCCCCAATGGAAATTATTGTCATCGGGGAGTATTACATTTATCCAATTCAACACCTCATCTATGTTTTTATAAAGGTTATACGGCATAAACCTATTGACTTTTTCGTCACTCAACCACACAAAAGCCGCATTTGCATCATCAGGTGTAATAGGTCTAAGTATCAATCTCTCTGTCTCAAGTACAGGAGTATTTTTTATGTATTCTTTTTGAGTCATTTTATATTTACTCCTTATGAAGTTTTATTACAGCATCAAGGCACAATTCAAGTGCATAAGCAAAAGAATCACCACCCCAATTCCGTTCATCGTAGTTTTCAACATCTGCAAGTGTATCAGCAGTAAATAAAATACATCCCCATACTGCATTGCGAAAAGAAGCACAGGCCGCAAGTGCAGAGCACTCCATTTCTACAACTTCACAGCCTTCCTGTTTTCTGTAAATTACTTTTTCTTTGGTTTCACGGTAAAAACCGTCGGTTGACCAAGTTATCACTTCTCGGTATGGGAGCCCATGTTCCGAAACAGTCTCTTCAATCGCTTTTAAAGCGAGTTTATTAATATCTACAAATCGTGTCGGCTTCATATAGTGATATGATGTTCCCTCATCACGCAATGCCTTATACGGAACGATAAACACGTTTTCACCAAAATCTGCAAGAGCACCGCAACATCCGGCGGTAATAATTTCTTTAACACCGTAGCCGATTAACCATTCAAGTATCTGAACGGCAGGGGCGGCACCGACGGGTGCCTGACAAAGACAGACATCTTCTCCTTTGTGACTGATAACATATATGGGGTAATCCTTTGTTTCGGAAGTAAATTCTCCGACCATTACACCGTTATGTTCTTTTGCATATTTTTCAATATGTTCGTCCAAAAATGCAAAGACCGCTTTTCGAGGCAATTTAAACTTTATATTTTCATGTGTTGGCATAATAACCGCTGTTTTATCCGTGTCAAATTCAAGAATTGGTATTTCATTCTTTAGTATCATCCTTTTTACTCCTTTCTCAGCACATCAAGTGTGTGGTGCGACATTCCGATTAAATCCTGTCTTTCGCACGTTGAAAAATGGTATCTAAGATATAATTCATACGTTTCATCATCCATTTGGTCAACAGCTTCTTTCATATGACAGGTATAACCATCGGTTGCCAGAAAATGTAGTCTTTCGACATTGAATTTGTTTGTTAAACCAAAAATTTCATCTTTTAAGTACACCTTAAAAATCCCGTGTGGTGGGAAATGAGCCTCAAGAGTAATTGGGTCAAATTCGCCATCTTCAATCAGTTTGTATATTCTGTTATTTTTGAAGCAACCGAACATTGAAGGGTCAAGCATACAGTAAGCAACAAAGATATAACCATCAGGTTTTGTAATTCTGATTGCTTCTGAAAGAGCTTTCTGTTGTTCTTCGGCTGTGTATAAGTGATACATAGGTCCAAGTAATAGGGTTACATCGTAGCTATTGTCGGGGTAATCTGATAAATCGAGGGCGTTACCTTGTTTAATATTGACTTTCTCATCGGGCAATGTTTTTGTTTTGAATACCTCAATATTATGTTCAATAAGTTCAACTGCATCAACCGTAAAACCTTTTTGAGCAAAATAATGGGAATATCTGCCTGTTGCCGCACCGATTTCAATTATCTTCATTCCATGTTTGAGATATTTTTCAATATATTTTACGGTTGTCAGAAATTCAACTCTACCGTGCTTGGATAAAAGACGAACATCTTCATCGTGAGTATTGTAATAATCAACAAGATAATCTCCTGTAAATTCGTTGTGCTTTTTGAAAAATTTCCTTTTGATAAAATTAAATAGTTTCATAAAAAACCTCCTTTGGATATAAAAATAAACGGTGTAAGTTTCTGCAGCAACTTACACCGTTATAAACATATGGAAAAATAATGTTATCTATCCCAAAATGAATATAGAGGTATAAGCCTGCCCATTGATGAGTGATAATCATCCTGTGCAAGCCAATTCATATCCATATCAAGATTTTTGAGAAGATATGCGTTCATAATAATACCTCAAATTGAATTTTGACAAGAATAACACAAAAGTATTGCTTTGTCAAGTTTTTAATTGTTGTCAGGTGTAAATCAGCTCATTTTCAATAATTTCTCTTACCCTTGCCTCAATGTTCTGCATGCAGCATACCCACTCCAACTGCTTTTCCTCTTTTAGAAGTTCGGTTACACCTTCTGCGGTTTTCATCTGTTCAACAAGTGTATCAAACGTATCTTGTGCCTGTTTTTCTATCTCGGCACAGTGCTGATACAGCTTACCTTGCATAATCAGTGAGATGAAAAGCACCTTTTTATGCTTTTCAAGATAACTTTTGTACATCATACCCCATTTACCGAGAGTGATACTTGCTTCTTCAAGTGGTAATATGAGGTTAGGGATGAGATAATCTCCAACATTTCGATAGCTGATAGAATTTTTGTTTGACATTAAAAGTCCTCCTTTAAATTTTGTACTTTCATTGTACAAATTAAAGAAGGATTTGTCGAATGTGTAAATTAAAAAACTGCTACTTTTTGATAATTTCTATGTTCATACACTATAGAGTATTATTTGTTATATAATTTTCAAAACCGCAACACAGTTTTATAAATGTTGTAATGGAGTAACAATTTTGATATAATAAAAATATAGAAGCACTCGTATATGAAAAGTATAAATTATAGAGTCATAAATATACACAATGCAACTCATCTTGAAGTTAATAGAAAGAAGTGAAATATATGGATAGGTTAAATGAAATATTTAAAATTTGCGAAAGTGACGAATATAATATAGATGAATTTAAAATAGCTGATGAAGAATATTTCAATTGTTTATTTGAAAAAATAAAAAATGGAGAACCCATTGATTTATCATATACATATTTTAATGGTTTTCCTTTGGATAAATACAGAAAAAAGAACAACATAAATAAAACAGATATAATCAGAATAAAAATAGATAATGCAATGTTTGCTGTTTTCGATTCTTCTATTAATAGAGTTGATTTTTCATGGGTTGAATTTGAAGCTAATGATGACATTGCAGGAATCGCTTTTAATAATTCAATCTTTTGTGGTAGTGAAATTGATTTTTCTTATTCTTTGTTTAATGGTGTAGATTTGTGTTTTGATGAATGCTTTTTTGTTGATACAAAATTATTGTTGGTATATTGTTCGGGGATTAAAAATTTGTCTTTTATAAAGGCAAAAAAGACAAATACAGAATTTACTTTGGTTGGTACAGAAATATATGAAGACCTATGTTTTTCTGGATTAATTAGCAAACACACACACGACGACAAAAGCAGTTTGATTTGGTTGGAAAAAAACACATTTAAAAACAGTTCTATTATTTTTGAAGGAAATGAATTTGATAATTTAAATGATTTTGTAATTTTCGTTGATGATAAATTTGACTTAAAAACCTTTTCTATTAGAGGTTCAAATTTCAAGTGGCTGGTATTCTATTCTTGCTATTTTGACAGTAAAGTTGAAATATTAGACTGTAATATAGAATACTTTATTATTCAAAGTTGTATTATGAGAGATGTATTTAAAATAAAACATGAAGAAACTCCTTTACATAGTAATACGAAGTTTTGCTTTTTAGATACAATTTTCAATGGTTATTTCGATATGGATAATATTATTGATAATAATTTTTTAAAGAATCAAAAGAAACTTGTAATAAATGATTATGATTCTTATGGTGGACAATATTGCAACGCACATTTTGTTTTCGATGATACTTCATATTTGGAGAAATCTATTCAAACAAATAACTTATCAGAAATATACTCTGCAAATGGTAAAAGTAAACAACAAGATAAGACCTATTCGTTATATAGAAGGTATAAAAATATATATAGAGTAGAGGAAGAATTATATTGTTTGAAGAGTATAAAACTATTGAATGATTGCAGTTTAATAAAGAAAATTGGTCTTTATTTAAGGTTTTCATTATCATTAATTGTTTCATTTGTTTTATTTTTAATTGAATTCATTCTATTCGATGTTATATGTGGAAACTACGCAACCAATCCAATCAAGTTTTTTATATCTTTAGTAGGCATTATATTTGGATTTGCCTTTCCTATATATCTAAATTTTGACTTAAGCAGCATAGAACTTTCAGTTGAAATTTCAGAAGGAATGGGAGATTTTTTTAAATCATTATTAATAAGTACAACTAATTTTTTCCAAATTGATTTGTTGGATAAATTTAATGATTTTGGTTTATATGTAATTTCGCTTGTAGAGAAAATTTTAGGTATAATTGTACTTGCTATGTTTACAGTTTCATATACAAGAAAAATTATTAAATAGCAAATCTTACATTTTCAAACAAAAAAAGAGAGAAGTTGAAGCTTCTCTCTTTTTTTCTACCTTGCAACGCCCATAAGTTAGTATTTTAAAATTACTGCCTTATGTGGCGTCAGCAAAAACTCTGTCGCGTTTTATTTTACTTTCTTTATCCTATTCTTGTTTTCAGTGAACCTGAGCTTACGGTTTCAAGCTTTGTATCATCGCCTGAACCCCTCTGTTTAAAACAATCTTCAGGGCTATCGTGAGGCTGCATTGCAACATTCTTATTTCCACCGTGAGTGTTCGCCTGTGCTTTAGTAAAAACAGGGAACATCATCGGCATAAAGAATTTATCAGAAACACTGTTCCATACCTTTGATGCAAAGAATGTGCAATTAAAATACAAATCCCAGTAATTCCAGCCTTTGATTTCTTTGTTTACTTTCAGAAGCTGGTCTTTTGTGATATCCATTCCCAACCAGTTTGCGCTTCTGAGTCCGAATTCTGTCGCACTGTATCGCTCAACATTGTAGTAAACACCCATACCGTCTCTGCGGGTCATAAGGAAAGTTCCGACAGATACACTACCGAACGGTGCAACCGTGTAACAGCCTACAGGCATTTCACCGTCGAATGTACTTTCAATGTAAATCCACGAGTGACCGAGAAAAACAATTTCCGAGCAGATATACATTCTGCCTACAACTGTATCACCCGGAATTTCATCGAACGTAGGTTTGGGCTGTTCGGGTTCTATCGGTTCATTAGGATTATCCGGGATTTCAGGAATCTCCGGTTCTGTGGGAGTTTCAGATATCTGCTTGTCAGAGTTTGCTGTCGGCGTGGCTTCAAAAGTTTCCTGCGCAACAGCACTTATCCCGAACACAAAACAAATCGCAAGTATCAACGATACTATTTTCAATAATTTATTTTTCATAAAACCATCCTGTTAGAACAAACTGTTTATTTGAAAATATTGATTAAAATATAGAATAAATTTTTAATTGAGTTTATAAACTCTTTAATAAATTTTACAATAACTTCCCATATAGTTGGTGATGAGGTGTCATCGTCTGGAACATCAGGTGTTTCAGGAATAACTGATTCAAACAAACCGCCTACAATATCACCGTCAGTGCAGTGAACAGTTACGTAAGGCATAAACTCTTCGTTGCCTATCCAGGAAGTAACACTTGCTCTCCACTGAGCCTTTGTATCATTAAAATAAATATCCAAAGTTTCGGCTCCGGTGTCAAAAGCCTGGATATCAAGATATTTTTCAGCACCGTTTCTTATATAAACTGTTTTGAGTGAAGAACAACCTATAAATGCATATGATTCTATTAGTGAAACATTGCCCGGAATTGTTACTTCGGGAAGGGCATAGCAAGCTGCAAATGCATATATACCGATGCACTCCACACTGTCAGGAATTGTTACATCGACAAGATTTTCACAACATTCAAAAGCAGAACCGCCGATTCTTGTTATTCCGTTGCCGACTATTGCTGTTTTGATTGACAAGCAATACTTACGCCATGGTGTTTCAGTTGATTCATAATCTGCCATAGCCCCTTCACCGCTGATGGTGAGAGTGTTTGTTTTTTCATCAAACGACCAGAAAGCATTATCACCGCATGAACCGGAGTCTACAAGTGGCTCTTCTGCAGCGAAAGAAACAACTGTTAGGCTCATCATACAAAGAATCGCCAATAAAACAGATAATATTTTTTTCATTTAAACAACTTCTTTCTGCCTTTGGGCTTAGATAATAATTAATCGTTTTTTGATTTCGTTTATACTTCCGTTCCTTTTTTATCAGGAAGCAGAAAGAGTAAACTGTTTTACGGGCTTAAGCATATCCTGCTCTGCCTCTGCAAGAGAACCGTATGCCATATACCAGGCGTTGGTTTCCACAGGCAGATCATCAACATCAACTATACTGTTGTCACTGTACTGTTTAAGATTATTGCACCAATTTGTATAATATGAGTCTGTTCCTCTGAAGAAGAAAACCACAGAGTTTTCATAACGGGTGCCGTCATAAATATAAAAAATTATCTTTTCAAGAGCACAGTTCTGATCAGGGAATCTGTTTTTAATATCGTCCTTTGCTTTTTGAGTAATCTTTTTAAGGTCATCGGCAGGAATGGTATTATCGGAAACATAAGAAACGTAACTCACCTTAACATCTGCTTCAGTTTTCGCAAGAACTATTCCGTATTCCTTATAACCGTCTGCTTCAGCGGAAGCAACAAGCTTATGCGTACCCTTGGATTGGTCATAATTATCAGACAATAAACGGACACCGATCTCAAAAGATCGGAAGTTGTCACCGTACACGCGGATTCTGCCATCCTCAGTCTTTACGTTTATGCCGTCTTTTTCGTAATCCTTAACATAATTTTCCTTAACCTTGATTGTCATACTATTGTAAATTGTAGAGTCAATAACAACACTTTCAACAGCATCAAAAACATCGATAGCTACACCTTCCTCAAGGCCGGAAACAGTAAACTCAAGTTCCTGTTCATCATCCCCGGAAATCCCCTTTTTAAACATGGGATTTTCCTCGATACCATCCTGATCAATTCTCACAGCAATTACTACTGTGTCATCATTTGAAAGGGTTCCGTTATTTTCAGAGATAATTTCGTATGTAATATAATCTGTAATTGAAGTAAAATAACCGTAGCCATACTCATCATATTTATTGTCAGAGATATCATTCTGAAGCTCTGCCCAATTTATCAGACTGTCAATATTTTCAACGACACCGTATCCGTTGATACCTGAGTATTCAAGCTCTCCGGCAATATATTTTTTAAGCGAAACCTTTGATGTTGCAGAAGAGGCTATAACAATCACAAGAATAATCACAGCTAAAGCACCAAGACCGATGCCGCCAAAGGTGAAAGCTTTCTTTTTATCGACCTTTGACCATATATCGTTGGCTTTCTCTTTTATGTTTTCAATGGTTGCATTTGAATCTGAGGAAGCAGATGACGGCATAACCTGAGCCACAGGTATTACCGCATCCTCCGTACGCTGAATTTCAAGACCGCAGGAATTACATACTTTGCTTCCGTCCGGATTTTCTTTTCCGCAATGATTACAATACATAAGCTTTCCTCCTTAACCGTTAATATTATAATCCGCATTGATAAGGTTAATTGCTTTTATCACCTTGTGAAGATAAACAAGCGGACCGACGATAATAAGCATTCCGAGTACATTCCAGAGCCAGAAAGAACCTGCACCGAAAGAATAATCAATATTTCTTCTGCGAAGCTCAGCACCAGCCCTCTTACTGAAATTATGGAACCAAACAAGAGTTGCAATTTCAAAAGTAAGAGGTCCGATCAAAAAGAATAACAGCGCAAAATTCATCGTCTTTTTTCCGTCATATCTTGAAGCGGTTATGTTAAGCTCAGATGACATTTTATAATACAGAACAATACTGTAAATACCAAAAGTGATGATTGTCAGCAAAATAGCCTTAAGTGCGCCTCTGTTTGTGTTAAGCTGAGCAACGGGCGGCTGTGCTGCCTTCGGACCGCAACCGCATCTGCTGCAAGTGTAAATGTTATCTGCCATTTCGGCTCCGCAATTTGTACAATACTTCATAAAATCTCCTCACTTTAAACTTCATAAATATTAATAAGCCAACTTAATACCATGCGCATAATTTATTACTGCACATATAATTTTAATTGAAATTAAAAAAGATTTTTTAACCAGTCAAATACTCTGATAAAGAAATTTGAAATTTTGTTAAAAAACTCAACAACCTTATCCCTGAATGTTGGCTCTTCTTCAGGTTCAACCGACGGGTCGGGATTTACGGTTACATTTTTGAGCAAATCATCATTTCCTTCTGCCACTGCAACAGCGTCCCACTGTGCCTGAGTGCCGTCAAACTTTGTTTCGGTAATTGCAGTGAAGCCTGTGAAAACATTTTTACCGATTGCTGTAATACCGTTGCCGATTTCAACTGTTGTAACGATATCCTTGAAAACATCAAAGCCTGAATAATTGTCAGCGATTGCACCATTGCCTGTAATTGAAAGTACACCGTTTTCACGGTCGATTGCCCATTCTACACCTTCACCGCAAGTGCCTGATGTGAGGGTTGAGAGGGGCTTAACGGGATTGCCGCGATCAGTTAGATAATGAGCGTGTTCCATACTTTTATTGAGTACTTCCTTACTGAACTCGTAAGCCTTGTCCTCATCATTAAACATTTCTACATACATTTCATAACTGCTATACTCATCATTTGCAAGCACATAAGTAAATTCCTCTTTGGTAAAATCTTTAATTTCAATACTCTGATAACCTTCAAGCGCTAAGGCGTATAATTGCTCGTAAAACTCGCAAAGATTCTCAAATGTTTCCTCTTCAGGATACACTATACTATCTTGTGCTTTCTCAAATGCGGTTACATATTTATCATACTCTTCAGGGAAAAGGTTTTCATCAAGATATCCTCTTAAAGAGAAATATACCGTATATGCAGTCACAATCGCTGAATTATAAAGTGTATCAATCGTATAAGGATACTCGGTCTCTTCAGAAGTAACAAGTGAATCTAAAGTTTCTTGTGTTTCATTTGCGTAAATATTAGCATATCTGGCAAAATACAAACTTTCAGCGTTTGCTTCCCAACCGACAGCATAATCTATCATTTCCTGCAGTTGGCCCTGTCTTGTAATATAGAGATTGTATTCCTTATCTGTTGCCGGATAGTACCCCGAACCAAACAAAAGCATTTCATATGTATCCATCAGACACATCCAGTATATATATTCCGTGCTTTCGTGGAGGACAATGTCAACATCGTCATTCTGAATCGGATAGTATAACATCATCTTTTTATCTTTTGTATATACACCTTTGTCATAAATGCTATAATACGGATGTTCTTCATCAATAATTACTTCTTCAATATTCGGAAAATAATAGAATAAATTAAGCAACGCAAATTCTTCATTTTCACCTGCTAAAAAGTCTTTTCCAACATATACTTTTCTGATGTTCTTATGATTTTCGACATACCATTTGGGAACTTCATTTCCATACCAGATAATAAGTTCTTCATCGTTAATCATTTGTTCAAGCTGCTCTTGACTTTCAAGAATCAATGTACCTGTTTCTTCGTCAAAGTACGAAACTTCCTCTGCCGCAAACGAAACCACCGTCAGGTTCATCACGCAAAGGATTGCCAATAAAACGGATAATAATTTTTTCATAATACATCTTCTTTCTGCCGTTTGGCTATGATGCACATATTATAATATTTTAAATACAATATCTTTTACACCAAGACCTGAAATGGGCTTTTGTGGGTCTGAAATAAAAAACCGACGGGTTTTAATTCGTCGGTTTTTGCTTTTATCTTCTGAAAAGTCGTTTAATTGCATTGATAACTGAAATTATAACTCTGTTTGCATCAGTAATAAAACTATCAAAAGCATTGTCAAAGAAATCAGAAATCTGTTCAAAAATTGTCGGTTCATTCTTTTGTTCAAAGCTGATAATTCCATAACCGTTTTCGCTCTGAAGCAACTCAGCAAGTTCGGGAAGAGTAACTGTCTTACCATTAACAGAAACGCTGATATAAACTTCATTTAGATTGAAATATTCTTCTGCTTTATCAAAATTTTCTTCGTCTATAATAATTATATCAGGTGCAATTCCGTCAAAAATAATTTTATCAAAATATAAATAATACGCATCAGAATTACCTGCAATCAGATTTGAAATATAGTTATAACTAAGATTTTTATATATAGTTGTTTTACCATCAACGGAAAGCACCTTGTGACCGTCCTTTTCTTTATCTGTGCTTATTCCGTTAACGGTAAAACCTGCTGATGTCAGGGCAGTGTATGTACCTGAACCTGCTTTTGCAACAAAGAAAATACGGAAATCGTTGCCAGAAAAAGCATTACTGAAATTCAAAACATCTGAAAGTGCGGTAACGATTGCAAGCTTTGAACAGTCCTTAAAAGCATCGGTTCCAAGCTCCGTTACACTTTCAGCAAGATAAACTTCTTTAAGTTCACTGAAGCCGTTAAACGCATTTTCGCCCACAGCCGTAATACCGTTACCTATTTCAATATAAGTTACTGCACTTGCAATATCGCTCCAGCCGGAATAGTCACTGATTGCACCTGTGCCCGAAATTGTCAGAGTTCCGCTTTTTTCGTCAAATACCCACGTTGCATTTTCTCCGCAACTATTGGTAGGTTTACCGTAATTAAAAACGACATTATGAGTCAGAGGTTCGTTTTCGGTGCCAATAGAAATTGCATTCCATTGCTCCTCGGTGCCGGTGTAATAAGTTGAGGTGAAATTTGGGCAATATCTAAATGCTCCTTTTTCAATTTTAATGACACTTTCCGGTATAGTAATATTTGTTAATTCGTTGCAATATTGGAAAGCATATTCGCCAATACTCGTTACATTTTCAGGAATCGTAATTTGCTTAAGTTTTTTACAGCTTGAAAAAGTAAAATCCTCTATCTCAACAATAGTATCAGGTAATTTTACATCTGATAAATAGTAGCAACCAACAAAACACCCCTCCCCTACAGAATTAACACTATCGGGAATATGGGCTTTTTTAAGCCAAATACAGTCGCGAAAAGCTCCCACACCAACACTCGTAACACTGTTTGGTATTATTACATTTGTAATACCTATACAGTGATTGAAAACGTTGCTTCCAATGTATGTAATATCCTCAGGTAAAACCAATTCGTCGGAAACAAGTTCCCCGTCAATATAATAGTTTGTTGCTTTAGAAAGGAATATTCCAAAATCATTTGAACACCAACTTGCCAAATCACCGGAATAGTATATATCCTTAAGTGCATTACAGTCTGAAAAAGCAGATTCGGCTATACTCTTGATACTTTTCGGAAGAATTACACCGGTAATATTATCACAATTATAGAATGCGGCTAATCCAATATTTACTACGCCTTCCGGAATTTTAACATTAACCAGATAACTACAACCATAAAAAGCATCGACTTCAATATCTTCAACACCTTCGGGAATTTCAAAAGATGTTCTGCTGTTTCCCACCGGATATTTTATAAGTTTTGTCTTATCTTTGTTATACAAAACACCATCTTCACTTGAAAAATTCAAGTTTTCGCTATCTACCGTGATATCTGTTATGCTGCTGCATCTAAGAAATGCAGTGTACTTCATATCAACAACGCCTTTACCGATAGAAATCGTCGTAAGACTAACACAATTGTCAAAAGCGTAGTTGCCAATATTCACTACACTATCAGGAATTGTTATTTCAACAAGAGACTCACAATAAAAAAAGGCATAAGTATCTATAGCTGTAATGCTGTTGGGCAGCGTAACCGTTTCAAGATTTTTGCAACTGCTAAACGCATTTTTGCATATAGTTGTAACACCATTTTCAATTACAACTTCCTTAACTTCTGCTTTATATTTATTCCAGGGTAAATAATCATTATATGAATTACCCTTCATTTCTCCTTCTCCACTAATAGCTAACACTCCTGAAACTGTATCAAATGACCAACTTACATTTTCACCACAGGTACCTGTCACCACCGTTTCCTCTGCAAAGGACACAACGGCAAAGTTAAGTGCGCACAGTATTGCAAGCAAAATTGAAATACTCTTTTTCAAAACGCCTTTCATTATAAACTTCCTTTCTTTTAGCGATATATCAAGAATAGAGTCAAATAGCTCCATCATTATTATACATAATTCCGGTGTTTGATGATGATTACAGACCTGAAATGGCCTTTTCGGGGTCTGAAACAGGTCTTTCTCTGTTTTACATTAATTGTATCACTACTAACAGCCTTTGTCAAAGCAATCTGATCAAAGCATAATAACAACCCGAATTGTTATGCAAATAATTCACCGACAAAGCAACACAAAAATTAAGAGCTCTACCTCAAAAGAGATAGAGCTCGTTTTTGTTAATATATGGGTTTTGCTTATTACAAGCAAAGCGAGTAACAAGGTTCTGACGAAGTCAGGTTCTTATTTAGAAGCTTCTTCAACTGCAACTGCACAAGCAACAGTCATACCAACCATCGGGTTGTTACCTTTTTAGTTGAACTGATTTTAAGGCAATTTTTTAAACTTTTTTCAAACAGTATGATACTTTTTGTACATTTTTGTATGATGTTTTCATACCTTCGACTATACCATTTGCCGTCAATGGCTACAAAATGGCTACAACTGATTATCCCTTATCCAAAATCTCTTTAGCTCGATTTCTGATAATTCTTTCAATCATCGTAAGTCTGTCTTTACTCAGATTGTAACGACTGTGACGCTTGAATTTGAAATTAAGAAGCTTACGAAGATTGTTCTTCTGCTCGTGTGAAAGAACCGATACAGCTTCGGCTACAAAGTCGTCATATACACAAGGCATAATCGTATCGGCATATTTCTGTAATGCTTCTTCACTTTCCAAAGCATCCCTGCCTGCGAAGTTCAGAAGCGAATTGCCGTGGTCAAACAACGGAGCCGGTGAAACAATCTTGTTGGTTTTACAATCAACCAAAAAGCCGAAATTACCATAGTGTCTGTCAGAATTAAATATCACAGCATCAAGCAGAATCATATCATTCAAAGCTTTGACAAAGTCTTCTCCGAGACTTGCATAAAACTCTTTGACTGCTTTAAAACCGCCCGATTTAACGATTCTGCCAACAGGAACATAGGCAAGGTCTTTGCTCGTGAACAAATCGCAATGAGAGCAAAGCCTACCCTTCCACATTGCAAGGTTATATTTGACAGCATCTATACCGAGAGCCTCTGCAATCTGATAAGCATAAAATTCTGAATAAGGTTCATTGCCTGTGTTTGATGCGCCTTCCGTTCCGCCTTTGTAAAGACGGATTGTGCCATCCTGTCTGCGCCAACATTTCGGAAGCATACCGTTTGTAGTAAACTCAGGGCTTGAAGATATAATTGAGCCTGTACTGCTCCCATAACCCGTGAAGGCAATCTGTCCGAGCACTCTGCTGAAACGGTTGTCGTACAGGTTACACTCTTCAAATGTACCCTCAAAAGTTTCGTCCACAACCCAATAGCAGTCATTCAGAGAAAGTCCTTTAGACAGCTTTATAATGTCAAGAGGTCTGTTGATACTCATACCCATTGTGCTGAGCAGATTATCAACATACGCACGATTACGCGGAATGTTTCTGTGCTTGAGCCAACTTTCGATTCCCTTAGGCGAAACCTCTGCCAAGTCCAACGGCAACAAATCTTTATGTTCCTCGTTCACCCAAAGAACCTCGATATTCATTTCTGCACCGTTATCTGCTTCAAATGTCAGCAACGGCAAATCGTACTGCTTCAATGTGTATTTCATATCATCACCTCCTATTGTTTATATGTATTATTATAACCTTATAATACTCTTTTTGTCAATTCTAAAGAAGACAAGAGTTCTAACTCTGCATCGGTAAAAAGGTTTTGTTCATTCATCTAATTCAGTATCCGTTGTTCCGAACCAACCTTTATAACTTGAACCGGCAGATTTACCGTTTCTGTCATAATGGTCAGATTTGAAGCCGCCATTATAGCTCGAGCCTGAATATTTGCCGTTGATATAGTGGTCTGTTTTCACTCCACCATTTATGCTTGAACCTATTCTATGTCCTTTAGCATCATAATGGTCCGTTCCGAAAAATCCCGGCTGACTCGAACCGATTTTCTTGCCTTTTTCATCATAGTGTGTTACTGACCCAAAAAATCCGGGTACACTCTTAATCTTTTTTGACATTTTCATTCCATCCTTTTCTTTTTAGAGTTGGAGAGAGTCGAGGAGTAAGCGACTCCCTCCTGTATATTAAAACCCAACCACCACGAAGGATTTTAAACGAACTTATAAACTTTGATTTTTAAATTCTATACACAAAGGGGCTCTGTTTGTTTTTCTGAGAAATCAAATTTTCCTTCTTTCTTATATTAGGACTACCATAAACATATTTGTTATCATAATATGAGCGATTATAGTTATCGCGTCTTTCTTCAATGATTTCTGTGTTATCTTCAAAATACTTTGCCATACCCATTTCTTTTACCTCCATAAATTATGCTGTCTGTTCGCAGTAGCTCATATTGTTTTTGCAATACTTCTTATAATCCCTTATTCTTTCCTTACCGTTATAGTGCTTTTTCTTTCCGAACCAAGTCGGGAGCTGATACACCGTCAGGCAATCTCGCTGATAAGTGAATATGTAACAGAAACCTGCGTACGCTATTGCGATACAGTTGTCATGTTCTTCTCTTTTAAGATACTCTCTTTCCCAAGAGGTAAAGTCTTCTGATGTCTTACCTCGTTCAAGAGCGAGGGAAATCATTCTCTCTGCTTTCTTTTCATTGATACCTGCTCTTTCCTTCGCACGGTCGATGAAGTGATTTGTTGCTTTTGGATTTGACTGATTCATAATTCTTTCTCCTTTGTTTTATTGTGGCTTGATTCTAACATCCCGGATTTTACATCTGTAACTTTCGTTGATGTTGTATCTGCCTTCCTCTTATAATGCAAACTATAATCAAAAAACGGCAGCAAAACTAAAAACTTTTTTACATAATTTGCATTGCTTTATTTTCGATTTTTTGTTTGCGTTCCTTTCGGATTTCTTTCATACGTGCGTGCTGTCTCCAAAAATCATGTTCTTCGTTTTTCTCAAGATGCCAACACTGTTTCTGTAAGCACTCCTTTTTTCGCATCTGCTTAACTGTCATTGAGCAGTGATGAAGCTTGCAGTAAGCACAGCAGTTGTCTGAATAGTTGTTATACAAAGTCTTCTCCATAGGATTACCTCCGTTGTTTTATTTTGCGAGGTAAGTATAACAACAGAAAATTTGCATCTGTAACTTTTGTTGACAAAAGAAACCCACCGACTGAGTTTTGCTCAATCGGTGGGTAATCACTATTCTTTAACCTCTTTTTTAAAATCAAAATCTTTATGCATAGCTATATCAATCATCCTTTGAGACCATTGATATAGTTTAACAAAACTTTTATAAGTATCTGTGTCTTTTTCAACC
The DNA here is from genome assembly GCA_045541505.1 of Acutalibacteraceae bacterium. GTDB lineage: Bacteria > Bacillota > Clostridia > Oscillospirales > Acutalibacteraceae > CAG-488. Next base: position 69,349 of record JAZQJF010000015.1, on the reverse strand, counting down.
TCTTCGGATGCTAATCTTGCCGATTTCGAAATTCCACGCAACATAAAGAATCTATCTGATGCCCATTCATCAACCTCATCCTCATCCGGTGTTTCAGCTGAAAAACGCATAAATTCTTCTAATACAAACGGCAAAGCAAACCTATTTTTGTCCATAGCCCAACAAGCTGATGAAAGCTTCTTCCATTCGTTCTGTGTAGTTCATTTCACATTCCTCCAAAGATTAACAATGTAATTTTATCACAAAACATTTTGCTTTTCAATTAATAGAACCCCTCTTTACAAATCATCGAAGAAGAATAAAGAGTTATTTTTATGGAATTGAGTTAAACAAAAGCCTGCAGGGATAAATAAAAATCACCTGCAGGCTTTTCATTTTAAAACAATATTATTTAATGTTATCTAAAAGCAACAATTATCATAGTAAAACCTGTTTTAAAACAATTAAACAGCAATAGATAACCCATATTCGGGTAATTGTTCCGTTTTTGACTTTGCAATTCTATCAATATTAAGTCATAATATGCAATCTAATAAGTACAAGCAATATTAAACATTCTAATATTAAGTGATATCAAAGCTACCTTCTAAAACACTCGAGAAATTGTTTCGAGTGTTTTATTTTTTTACAAGTTTTCGTCTTAATTTTCAGCTTTAAAACGCCTTTCAAAGAAAATTTTTAGCTAAATACGCATTAAAAAATAAAAAAGTTTTAAAAATTAGCCCGAAAACTGTTTTAAAATTCAAAAAATCAAATCTCATCTAACATGTTCAAAATAGAAAGCTTCGAAAATTTCAAGCTTTACTATTTTACAGAAAGTGAGAAGATTTAATGAAAAAATCATTCTTAAACGACAAACTAATCGAAACCGTAGCCACTATTGAGTGGTCAAAAACTGATGCCGGATGCAGCTCCAAAATTGACTACAACAACCAATGCGCAGTTTTCGTAAAAGAACAACCTATTGCGAATCTTCTACAGGGGTACGCAAATAAAGTTCTTAAAAACGTTGATTTATCAACAAAAAAATCGTCCCCCTCCAAAACCCTTATGGAAAGATTGGAAGTAAGTGGTGGTGGGCTTTCCACCACAACATCATCTTTTGTTGATTATCTGTATTTATCAGACAATTTTACTTCTTTTTATTCTCATCAATCTGACTTTATAAAATCAATGCGTTCTTCTGACCATAAGCTTATTATCTCTTGTGATATTTCTTGGTCAGGTAATTGTAATTTAATCTCTTATAATTATTGTTTATTTTATTTAGATAAAATTTATTATTTTATCTTTTTCCCTTTCCTTGATATTAAATTAAGTCTTAATTATATGTTAGGTTTTATCTTTGATTATCTTTTTATTAATCAAAGAGTTGACCGTCGTAATTTTATGTATAAGTACATACCTTGCTTAAATCCTTCTGGAAAATGTATTTATGAATATTCATCGTCTTATAATGATGCACTTTCGAAAGCTAAATATGCTTTCGATTTAAATGATAATGGCACTAAACATCTTTTATCAGATGTTTGTGATTCTCATTGTTTTAAATCTGTAGTTCCTTGTTGCGATAGTTCTACTATCTCTTCTATACCCATTGTTCTTTTAATTGAACATGGGTTAAGATTCTTATCATATTGTGATACTTCTTCACAATATAATCTTAATATTTTAAACTATGAGCGTTATTATTATGAACGCGAAAATGCTTTCTGTACATCTAAACCTATTCCTTATCGAATTAATAGTGTCCATGATTCAGGTTGGCGTTACTTGTATCCAATACAAATTGAAATGCGCGATTTCTCTGTTCTTGATTTTATAAAAGGTTCTTCCGATGATATAGGGCGTGCTTGTGGTTTTGATATTAAAGATTATGCCAAAACCTCTCTCGGTTCTGATTTTATATTGAACCTCGACCTGTTTCTTGAATATCACCCTGATTTGTATTTTGATTTTGTATCTTCCATTATTACTTATAGGCTTGCTTTTTCAAGCCTTATTTTCGGATTTAATCGTCATGTACCCCATACTATTCCTTCAGCAGCTTGTGATGTTGCTAAATCAATTATTTCTTCAGATTTAGACTGTACGAGCCTTCCCGAATATTATTCTAAATATGTCGGTGTAAAACGTGTACGTTCTAAGTTATTAAAAGATTCTTCTTTTAAGCGCAAGACTTCTTTCTTTCCTTTGTGTCCCTACAATGAAAAGGTTCTTAATTTTGCCTCCCTCGCTTATCGAGGAGGCTATAACAGTTGTTTCTGTGTTTCGAAGGATTTCGACCACGAAACCTATGACTTAGATATATGTTCTGCTTACCCAACCGCACTTTTCCTCGTTCCTGCCATCGATTGGAACAACCCCATTAAATCTGAGATTATAAATAGAGAATTAACCTTATCAGATTTTATTGATGATAATGGTAATCCTTGGCCAATGTTGCCTTTATTTGTCTATTGTAACTATAAATTCCCTGAAGGTTTTAATCATCCTAACCTTAAAAATGATGGTTCTTTACTTGAAGACGAAGATGCACCATGTTATCCTCTTAAGGAGGATAGTTTTGTTTACTGTTCAGGGTCTGAACTCTATTTAGCACTTCTTCACGGCGCGAAAATCTTTGTACGCGATGGTTTTATATGTAATTGTCTTAAAGATTCTTCCGGTAACATTGTTTTTCCTTATAGAAGTTTAGTAAAATCACTCGTTAAAGCTCGTAGCTATGCTTCCGAGGCTTTTGGCAGTAAATCTTTAGAACCTCGTGTCCTGAAGTTTATAGTAAATTCCCTTTATGGTAAAACTGCTCAAAATGTAAGTCGCACTAATTCAAAATCTAATGACGAGAGCGTTCTTACTAACCCTGTTTCAGCTTGCCTCTCAACTGCATTCGTGCGTAGCGTACTGTTCTGTGCTTTTAAACTGATTGACCAATCCGGTTTTAAAATTTTCAGCGCCACCACTGACGGACTTATCACCGATATGCCTTTTGAACGCTTTAAGGCACTTAATTTCGGTCGTTTCGGTGATTTATTATTAGAATCCCGTCAAGGCATTACCGGTTACAGTAACCCTTCTACTTGGGAAATAAAGCATAAACAAAATGACCTGTTAAACCTTACGACACGCGGTAATGTAAGCCTTTTAACGACTGATGATAACGGATTAGGAGGAGTTATTGCTAAGGCATCTTTATCTTCCACGTATCGATATTTAACCAAAGAAGCTCTTTGCAACCGTCAAGCATTCTACAATGCAGCAGTTACCCGAACCGGTGGTTTACCAAATCTTGAGATTACGTATACCGAACTTAAGGATATTCGTAAAGGATGTCCTTTCCGCGCTAATGAGAATACTAATAATATTTCTCTCGATTTCGATATGAAAAGAAAGCCTGTTGAGTCTTCATTGAGAGCTATATCTATAAACATAGATGGTGTTGATTATGAATTTGCTTGCGTTGAGACTGTCCCTTACGCTGACTCGTTTGAATTCGAAGCCTATCGTACCGTTGCTAAATCCATGCGTTGCCTTCGAACAGTTGACGAATGGAAACTCTTCTTTGCACGCGTTAAAGCTTATATGAGTGGCTTTAAAAAAGTGCCTAAATCTAACGAGGATATTGAATTCAAGTCTCTGTGTAATGTCATTGCCGGATACAAAGCCAAACTTTGGAAGATTTCTTATCTTGATAACCCTAAACTTAAAGTATCAGACAAAGTTAAATGGATTCAATCCTTCAACACTTCTCCTACCCACGAGTTCAAAAAGAAGACATGGGAACGAATGGGTGAAAAGAAGCACCAAGAAAGCCTACTTCCCTTAGAAATACTTAAACCTATGCTTGATAAAATGGGAGCTATACTCCCTGAATAACACAACAACCCCTGCACAGTTAATTTCTGTGCAGGGATATTTTTTTCTTATCCTTCGGGCTCTTTTTTGATGTACATAAAAAATATTTCATAAAAACTATTGACAAATTGAAAATGTGATGCTAAAATCAAGCCATAAGTTATGTACATAATAAATATTTCATAGATAAGTTAAAAACAATACCTTTGTTCTTGACTTATAAAAAGGAGGCTGATATAATTAAAATGTTCTAATTTTAATTAATGCAACTATTCGATAAACATATTTAAAACTATTACTTGAAAGAGGTTATTTTATGAAAAAATTAGTTAGCTTGAAAGATTTACACATCGAAATTATCGGTGGTCAGATTATGAGCCGAGTTACAGTTAGAGACGAGTCAAAAGAAAATGTAATCGAGACAAGAAAAGTCGTTGTTCCAAAAGCTATTCTTTCTGATGGCAGTATTGATATTTATGAATTACCTGAAGAAAAACTTAAAGTTACTGTTGACCCGAAACGACTCACTACCAAGGGTGATATCGTTCTTAAGTTGTCTACTCCCTACGATGCAGCACTTGTTGATGAGAATTCGGAAGGATGCTTAGTTCCTTCTTTTTGTGCAATCATCAAAACACCTGTTGATATAGATGTTAATTATTTATTAGCTTTCTTGAACAGTAACTACTGCAAAGAACAATTCAAAACACAAGTAGCAGGTGCAGCTATTACAATTCTTTCTGTCGGAAAGGTTGCAAGTGTTTTAATGCCTGTTCCCTCTTTGGAGGAACAGCAAGAAATAGGTGCAAACTACATCAAGGCTCAGGAAAAACTTAAATTGGTCAAACAAATCGCTATTTTAGAAGCCAAGAGAAATGATATTGTGTTTAAGGATATGGTGAAGGATTATGAATAATAAAATAAATTTCAAAAACATCATTTGGAAAATTGAAAACGAACTCAGAGGTGTTTTACTCTACAAAAACATCGAATTCGCAGTTGTAAGGCTTTTGTTCTTAAAGTATGCCGTTGATAACTATATCGGTGCTACTTCTGTTGAGAATATGCAGTTGTGTGCTAAAGCTCAAAAGATGTTTGCTCTCAAGGATATCGAAAACGGTGTTGACACGATTATCCCGGTACTCAGATATATCGATGAAGCTTACAACTTAGATAATATTCTTTCAGGCAGTGAAAACATCGAAGAATATGCTCGTGTACTGTTTGGCGAAGATACAAGCAGACAGAAAAAGAATGTTGTTACTTCCGATTTCAAGGGCGTATTGGACACTCTTGGTTCGTTAGACCTTGAAGAAAAAGAAAAAACCAATTCTGTTGGTAAAGAATTGGTTGATTCCCTTCTTGAAACTATTTCTATAAACTCAACAAGAAGTTCGTATTCTAATGAGTATACAACAAGACAGAACCTCAGCAAACTTGCAGGAAAAATTTTGGATGTTAAGTCCGACGATGTATTTTGTGACTTTGCATCAGGCGTAGGTCTTTCCACCATTGAAATCACAAAGGAAACTATGCCTAAAATCATCAATGCCGATTTGAACAACACTGCTGTTGCAATCTCTGCAATGCTGTATATTATGCTTGGCTATAAAGACTTTAAGATTTTCAATGAAAACACTTTGACAACTATGAACATTGAAGTTCACGGTAATAAAGTTTTCGTTGACGGCCCTCTTGCATCAAAAATTGAAAAGACAGAGTATAACGAATATAACGACAGCACCTTAGCTATCATTAACAAGGTTTTGAATGATGCATTGAGCAACACAGAAGATGCCCTTGCAGTTATAACTGTCCCTTCATCTCCTCTGTTTACAACTAAAAAACAAACTGTTGAATTGCGTGAAAAGATGCTTACCTCCGGTATGCTGAAGGCTGTTATCGCATTACCTCCTATGTGGAGAGGTACAAGCGTAGGTACAAACCTTCTCGTTTTTTCAAAAGAAAAGAACTCAAATGTTGTTTTTGTCAACGCTGCTGATGTGAAAGTATCGCAGAAAGACAGAAACGAAGTTACAGGTGAAGCTCTTCTTCCCTCTGATAAAATTGATAGCATTGCTGATGCAGTTAATAACAGCAAAACTATCGCAGGTTTTTCTCGTGTTATCAGTTATGCTGATATCAACAATGATTTCAACTTGGTTCCTGCAAACTATATTCAGGCAGAAAAAGAGGAAGAAACAATCACTTTGGAAGAACTCGACAATCAGATTGCTGAATTATACAAGAAATTACTTGGCTAAAGTACGTCAAAACGTACACTGACGGCAACGGATATCAAAATATTGTTTCGTTTTCAAAAAATAAGGAGTATAATAAATGACAAAGATTAATAAAATAGATTTTTACTGTGGTGCTTTTCTTTCATATATTATTTCCAACAATGCGAAAGAACCTACACTCTTTGAAGAAACGGAGAAAAGCAGTAAAAGAATTAAGTTTGCATTGCGCAACAAAGAATACAATGCTTACCTCAAGTATGTAAGCACATTAAAAGAATCTACCCTTAAAGGCAAAACTTACTACAAATGGGATGTCAGCTTTACAGAAAACGAAAGAGATTATCTTCAGTCATCTTTCATTGAGCCTGACAAAGAAAACATCGTTGTTTTAGTTTGTACAAACGAAAATTTCAAGAACACTTACTTTGGTTTTCTCGACATAAAAGATGCCTTGAAATGTATGACTAACGAACAACCCCGAATCACCATCAAAAGACAAAAAGGAAGCAAATATGTTTCCTGCTATGGTTCAGGAGTTTCCGATGAAAATGCACTTCAATTAAAAAACAACTTTGACGAATTCTTTGAATTTTAAATTACAGGAGAAATGAAAATGGCTATAAATGATTTACAGAAACAGACAAATACCAATATTCAGGAAAAAGCAACCCTCATTTGGGAAATTGCAACTCATCTTGTTGGCCTTTATAAACCTCACGAGTATGGCAAGGTAATTCTCCCGATGACGGTTATCAAAAGATTTGATGATGCTCTTGCCCCTACAAAAGCGACTGTTGTTGAGTTGGCTAAGAAGCTTGACGAGCAAGGCATCGAAGGTAAGGCAAGAGACGGTATTCTCTGCAAAGCTTCAGGTTACCTTTTCTACAACACAAGCAAGTTCGACTTTGCGCGACTTCTTTCTGACCCTGACAATATCGAATCGAACTTTGAGAACTATATTCAGGGATTTTCTTCAAACATTATCGATATTATTTCCAACTTCAAATTTGTTGACCAAATCAAGGAAATGGCAAAAGGCAATGTTCTTTATGTCGTTATTCAAGAGTTCAATTCACAGAAGGCAAATATGTCTCCTGATAAGATTACCTCCGCTGATATGGGTTATATCTTTGAAGAACTTATCCGTAAATTCTCTGAATCTTACAACGAAGAAGCAGGAGCTCACTTCACTGCACGAGATGTTATCTACCTTATGACAGAGCTTCTTGTTGCTCCTGAGAAAGATAAAATCAAGGCTGAAGGATGTACAAAAACAGCTTACGATATGGCTATGGGTACATCTCAGATGCTTGGTTGTCTTACTGAAAGATTGCAGGAAATCAGCGAAGATGCTGACCTTACCTGCTTCGGTCAGGAATTCAATCCCGAAACTTACGCTATCGCCAAAGCGGATATGCTTATCAAAGGCGGTAACGCTTCAGGTATGATGTATGGTGATACATTGTCAGATGACAAATTCAGCGGATTTGAATTTGACTATATTATAAGTAATCCTCCATTCGGCATTGATTGGAAGAGAGAAAAAGCAGTAGTTGAAGAAGAATTCAAGAGAGACGGTTTTGACGGTCGTTTCGGCCCCGGTCTGCCTGCTATTTCAGACGGACAGATGCTCTTTATGCTCAACGGTGTGAAGAAGCTCAAGGAAGGTTCAGGCAGAATGGCAATCATTCAGAACGGTTCTTCGCTCTTTACAGGTGATGCTGGAAGCGGTGCTTCCGAAATCCGCAAATATGTTATCCATAACGATATGGTTGAAGCTATCATTCAGCTTCCGACAGACCTTTTCTACAACACCGGTATCTCAACATATATTTGGGTTATTACCAAGAACAAAGCCGATTTCCGTGAAGGCAAGGTTCAGCTTATCGATGCTTCAAAATGTTTTGAAAAACGCAGAAAGAATATCGGTAATAAGCGTGTAGACTTGAGTGAAAACTGTATTGAGCTTATTATGAAAGCTTATGAAGGCTTTGATAATGAAGAATACACTGAAGGCAGTCTTTCGGTTGAATCAAAGGTATTCAACAATGATGATTTCGGTTATACAAAGGTCGTTGTTGAAACACCTATATGCGATGAAAACGGACAGCCGATTCTCAAAAAAGGCAAGAAACAGCCTGATAAATCCAAGTCAGATACAGAAATTATTCCTTTATCAGAAGATATTGATTCTTACATTGAAAAGAACGTTTTACCGTATAATCCTCTTGCTTACCTTGACAGGAGCAAGGATAAGGTTGGCTATGAAGTTCCTTTCACAAGACTCTTTTACAAATTTGTAGCTCCCACTCTTTCTGATGATATTTTCCTTGAAATCAAAGAATTGGAATCAGAAGAAACAGCACTTATGAAGGAGTTGTTCGGCAATGCGTGAAATAAAGAAAACTAACATACCGTGGCTCCCTGAGTTGTCTGTTGATTTTTCTGTTGGATATGTAAAACAATTCTTCAATATTATTAAAGACCTTTCTAAGGATGGCGAACCCGAACGTGTTTTAAAACTTGCACGAGCAGGTATTATAGAAAAAGATGTTACAACAAACGAAGGACAAATGGCAGCATCATACGAAGGTTATAATAAAGTTCAAGTTGGAGATTTATTATTAAACCCTATGGATTTATATAGTGGTGCAAATTGCAATGTTTCATCATTGAGTGGAGTAATTAGTCCGGCTTATTCTAATTTGCGAGCAAAAGAGACCTCGAACGTCAACCCTAAATTCTATGACTATTATTTTAAAACCCAATATTGGCTTATGGCAATGTTTGCGCATGGTAAGGGTGTATCATTTGATAACAGATGGACTCTCAATAACGATACATTAAGAGGATACGAAATTCCTGTAGCTCCTATTGAGATTCAAAATATCATTGTAAAACACATTCAATATAAAGAAAAGATTATTGATGCACTTATCAACAACCAAGAAGCTCAAATTGAAAAGCTGAAGCAGTATAAGCAATCGCTAATAACCGAAATTGTCACAAAAGGCTTAAATCCTAATGTCGAAATGAAAGACAGCGGTGTTGAGTGGATTAATGAAATCCCCGCCAAATGGAGTACTATTCGTGTTAAGCAACTTCTACGTGAAAGAAAAGAACGTTCCATAGGCGGTAAGGAAGAACCGCTGTCTATGAGCCAAAAAGTCGGTCTGGTACCTACACGCATGCTCGATTCTATTCCTAATATGGCATCGTCTTTCGTTGGTGCAAAGCTAACCTATGTTAACGACTTGGTCTTTAACAAATTGAAAGCACATCTTGGCGTATTTTCTGTTTCAAAATACGATGGACTTGTCAGTCCCGATTATGCGGTTTATTGCTCAACAGGTGTTGTTGATTTGAAATATCTGGAATACCTTTTCAAAACTCCGCAGTGTATTTCGGAATTCAGAAAAAGGTCCACAGGCGTTGCTGCCGGTTTGACTCGTCTATATACAGATGGTCTATTTGCAATTGAATGTCCATTACCTCCTAAAAGCGAGCAGCAAGAAATCGTCACATACCTTGACAACAAGTGCTCTCAGATTGACCGACTAATTGCCATTAAACAAGCAAAAATCGAAAAGCTCGAACAGTTCAAAAAATCTCTTATATACGAATATGTAACGGGTAAAAAGGAAGTGCAATAAAGATTTATATGGAAATATTTTGGACTATTTTCGGAACTGTTATAAGTGGTGTAGTTGTATTTGTGATTTCCCAACTTATAATGGAATTTGTTATAAAGCCTCACCTTGAATACAAGAAACTGAAAAACAGGATTCTTGTTTCTGTTAACTATTATTGCAATCTTTTAGTAAATCCTTATAATATAGGTACAGATAACACTGAAGCTGATTTTGACAAACTTAGAAATTCTGAGTGGTTAATTGCATCAGAAGAAATGCGTAAACTCGGCTCTGAAATGGCTGTTTATAAGAAAAAACATTCTCAGGATATACATAAGAACTTAATCGGACTTTCAAACGGAGTGTGGCAGTATAAATATAGCCAAGAACAGTTAGGTCTGCAGAATCGTAAAATGATTGATGAAATTAAGGAATGGTTAAAGTAATTTTGAAAGGGTTTGTGGTGTTTTTATGCAACAGATAATTGATTGGTGTAATGCTAACGAAGGCTTTGTATCAGCTATATTAGCGTTAGTGTCTTTGTTACTTAGTGTAGTTGCAATATGCATTTCTATATCTGTTGCAAAACTACCATTCAAAAAGAAAATATCTCTTGCTTTTTACACAAATATGGGCATTGGAGACGCAAAGGGATATGTAGGATATGAAGTTGTAGCTACTAACATTGGTAACAGAGTTGTTGCTACAGATTATGTTGGATTAGGTTATTATAAAAAAGGCAAACTTCAACGCTTATATACTATAAACAGAAATTTGGAAAACAAACAAAGATTAGATGTAAACGAAGCTTGTAGTGTAACTTTTACAAAAAATGAATTTAATGATGTTAAAAGACAATCATCTCGAGTATATGCTATTGCTACAGATGTTGAGGGGACAGTTTTTAAAAAGAGAATCAAATAAATATCATTTATCAAGTAACTAACAGATAAAAAAGCATAAGGAGAAAATCTATGGATGACTTAATTAAAGTTGACGATAATCTTGTTGAACAAGACTCTGACCCCACAGAGGTGTATTACAACAATATATTTAACATTAGGCCATCCTCTCCTGATGTTGACTTCAAAGGTGCTGTAAATAAAGTCCTTCAATATGTAGATGTCGCATCCGTAATACATAACATAAAAAAGGGCGTTGAATATGTTGTTCAGATTCCTGCTGAATTACAGGGCGGTTTTGAATCGGGTAAATATTGGATAATGGAGAATTCCAAAACAGGCACAATGTGGCCTACCCTGATGGAACTCGGCAAGGATGGTAAAAACAAAATTGTTACACCTCTTGCCGTAAAGAAAAAGGAGTTTGTTCAGGGTAATCCGGTAAAAGACATTACTAACAACTACCAGAACTTATATCTGCAACAGCAACTTCAGGAACTCTCATCCCTGATTCAGGAAACACTTCAGGTTGTAGAAAGAATCGAAAACGGTCAATTAGATGACCGTATAGCTTTACTCGATGCAGGCAGAGATGGTATAATTCTTGCACTCAATCAAAAGGACGATGCAAGCCGACCGATGGCGTTATCAAACGCAATGAACAATGTTGGTATTGCACAAAAGCAGATTTTCAAAACATTTGAAAGAAGAGTTGCGGAATTTGAACCTCTTCCTAAAGCACCTTTAGCTTTGTTTTTCAAAGAAGTAACATCAACTCGTGGCTATCTTGCTAAAAAGGATAGAGAATATGATGAAATCCAACAGTATTACAGTCTTTATCTCGAAGCAACAAGAATGTTAGCAGGAGCTTATATGATTAACGGTGATATTGAAAATGCCAAAAGAGTTTTCAATATGAGTGTAAAACAAATCGAGAACATTGACTTCTCATCTTTAAGAACAATCGAATATGCTCATAAAGGAGCAGATTTCGCAAAAATTTATGACCATGCCGTTGACTTTATCGAAGCAGAAAAGATAGAATGTATTGAAAGTAATTCAAATTATGACTGTATCGAAATATCAATAAGCGGTGACGAATTATTGGAGGTTATTGAAAGTGAACGAGAGATTTCAAGCAAAGAATCTTAACAGAGACGACCATAAGACAATTGACAAAACTGCAGACGGTATCAGAAAAGGCGTTGGTGCATTAGGAATTTTAGGTCTTATTGCTACAGGTGTTGTAAAATTCGGCAAACCAATTGCAAAAGTAGCAAAGAATCTGATTATTAAATAACTTTGTTGTTAACAAAGAGGTGTAAAAATGAAGATTGATAAAGGAAGTTTTATAAACGATTTCATCGATAAAAACTTAAGACAGTATTCTATCCCTGTTTATCAGCGAAACTATGAATGGTCTGCTGAACAGTGCGAAAAGCTTTTTGAAGATATTCTTCAGGCTCACGAACTTGACCGTTACCATTTCACAGGTTCAGTTGTTTATTCATTGCTTAAAACTGAAAATAAAATCGACTATTATGTAATCATTGACGGTCAGCAGAGATTGACTACAATCTACATACTTATAAAAGCTCTTATTGATGTTGCCGAAACCGATGCTGAAAAAGAAACCCTCACTTCAGTATTATTCAATGTTGATAAATTCAAAAAATACGATATTGATGACTCAAGCAAATTAAAACTTAAACCTATTAAGAGTGACAACAAACAGTTACTCTTCCTCATGAGCAATCAGGTTGACAAGATGGATAAATCAAGCGGTATCTATAAGAACTATGATTTGTTCTGCCGTCTGATTAAATCAGCTTTAGAAAAAGACGAGCATCTCACCATAGAAAGAATTTATGATGGCATTGAGCATCTTTCCTGTGCTATGATTAAACTCGAGGAAGAAGAAAAAGGAAAGGAACAAGAGATTTTCGAAAGAATCAATTCAACAGGTGTTCCTCTTAATCTTGCTGATAAAATTCGCAACTTCGTTCTTATGACAGACATCGACCAAGACAGACTTTACGAAGAGTATTGGCTTGTTATGGAACAGTTGCTCGGTGCAGACCATCTTCCTGACTTTTTCCTTGACTACTTAAATCTTAAGCTTGATGGTTTCACCCGAGAAAAAGAAGCATACGATGATTTCAAATCGCTTTTCAAAAATACGGATTATACGAATGAAGCTATGCTTTCCGAGCTGCTTCACTATGCAAAGCAGTATTATATTTTCCTTAATGGTGATGATGACCTCGGTAAAGATATCAACACAGCTTTAAACGGTCTTCGCAGGCTGAAGCAAACCACTGTTTATAATTTTCTGTTCTATGTATTTGACGATTTTGAAAACGGAATTATATCCAAAGAGGAATTGTCAAAAGTTCTTCACCTTCTTCTTAATTACAGCATACGCAGACTTATCTGCGAAATTGGTTCAAACTCTTTGAGAGGTTTATACAAGACTCTTTACGGAAGAGTTTTCAATAGAGAAGAAAACAAAGAACATTATTATGATGCTATTGTTTCGTTCCTTTCACAGTTAACATCTAAAGATGCTATCCCAACTGACGAAACTTTTGCAACAGCACTCAAAGAAAGAAATCTTTATAGAAAGAATGCCCTTTGCAAATATCTTCTTGTTGCAATTGAAAATCAGGGTAAAGAAAAAATTGATACAACCTCATTAAGTATTGAGCATATAATGCCGCAGAACAAAAACTTATCAAAATCGTGGCAGACCATGCTTGGTGCTAATTGGGAGCAGGTTCACGACAGATATCTGCACACCCTCGGCAACCTTACTCTGACAGGTTACAATACAGAACTTGGTGACAAACCGTTTAATATCAAAAAGGATATGCTTGAAAATCCTGAAAACCCGACTCATATAACTTTGCTTTATCAGGATGTTCTTGATAAAGAGGATTGGAACGAGAAAACAATCACTGACAGAGCAGAAAGGTTAACAAGCATCATTCTGAAATTATTCCCGATTAAACCGGCAGAAGTAACAATTGATTTCAGCGACCCGAGATATCAGGAATACACAGTTACAGAACCGAGTAATGCTACATACAAGTATGTTAACTACTATGAACTGCTCGGTGAAAGAGTACCTGTTGACAGTTTTGCAGGAATGGTTCGTTCCGTTGCTAATAAGCTTTATAATTTAGACAGTTCTGTTATCAAGCGAATGGCCAAAAACAACGAAACCTTCCCCGGTTGGATAAACCCTGCATTTTCTTATGATAAAGATGTAGTAAAGAGTGACGTTGAATTCAAGAAAGGAACAGGCATATACATCCTTTCAGGCTTCTCAGCTTTTGATTGCATCTGCTTTATAAGAGCTTTGCTTAAAATGCACGATTTAGATATCGAAGAAGATTTTGTTTACAGTGCTCGCTCATACAAAAACACTGACAAAGAGGTGTAAATATGGATATATCCGAAAAAAGATTTGAATATGACATAGAAGCCTTTCTCATAAGCGAAAAAGGTGGATATGAGCAATTCGTCGGACAAGACCACAACGCTCCGGACGGAACTTCTGTTTGGTTACATAACCGTCGCCACGATGTTGATAAATGCATCTATATGGATGTTCTTGTTGAGTTCATCAAAAAAACTCAGCCAAAAGCTTGGGAACGCTATAAGAAGTATTATGGTGTTAATGCAAGTGAAAAGCTGTATCACCGCCTCGAAAGTGTTATTGCTGAGGAAGGACTTATTTATGTTCTTCGCAATGGTATCGAAGATTTAGGAATTAAATTAAAACTCTGCTATTTCAAGCCTGAAAGCAACCTCAACGATGAAGATATGGCAAAGTATAATGCTAACATCTTAGGTTGTACACGACAGTTTTACTTCTCACCCAATAATGACAAATCCATTGATATGGTTTTGTCTGTTAACGGCATTCCTGTTGTTGCTCTTGAATTAAAGAATCAGTTTACAGGTCAGGACGTCACAAACGCAATGTGGCAGTACCAAAAGACAAGAAGTCCGAAAGAATTCTGCTTCAGACCTAATCACCGTTTCCTTGTATATTTTGCAGTTGACCATTATGAAGCTTGGATGGCAACAGTATTAAATGGTGATGACACTTTCTTTATGCCATTCAACAAAGGTTCTAACGGTGCAGGTAAACCCGGTGGAGCAGGTAATCCTACGAACAAAAACGGATATGCAACTTCTTATCTTTGGGAAGAAGTTCTTCAGAAAGACAGCTTGCTTGACATTATTCACCGATTCATTTCATATAACAAAGGCAAATTAATATTCCCTCGTTATCATCAGTATGATGTTGTTAAAAAGCTTCTTGCAGATGTAAAAGAAAACGGAGCAGGTAAGAATTATCTCATTGAACACTCGGCAGGCTCAGGTAAATCCAATTCTATTGCTTGGACAGCTTATCGCCTTGCTTCTGCACACGATGCAAACGATAATCCGATATTCAATTCTGTTATTGTTGTTACCAACAGAGTTGTTCTTGATAATCAGTTACAAGAAACGATTAACAGCTTTGAACATACACCCGGTCTTGTTGAGGCAATTGATGATAAAAAGCATTCTCGCAACCTTGCTGAAGCAATTAACGATAACAAAAAAATCATTATTTGTACTATTCAGAAGTTCTTGTTCGCATATAAGGATTTACAGCGAATTGATGGCAGAAAGTTCGCTGTTATCGTTGATGAGGCACATCAAGGTCAAAGTGGTGAGAGTGCAAAAACCTTACGTAAATCCCTTATTGACTTAGGTGTAGCTATCAAAGACTATGCAGATTTTGAAGATATTGATGAGGCTGAGGTTGACCTTACTGATGAATACATCAGTGCTGTTTTATCACAGGGACAACACGATAATCAATCATTCTTCGCATTCACTGCAACGCCAAAGGGCGAAACCCTTGAAGTTTTTGGCACACCTGTTCCTTATAAAGACACTGACGGTCAGCCAAAAGTTAAGAAAGTTCCGTTCCATGTATATTCAATGCATCAGGCAATTGAAGAAGGTTATATCGTTGATGTCTTATCTCACTACACAACCGTTCAGGAAGCATTTAAACTTATAAAGGTTTCAGCTGACAATCCTGAACTTATTGAAGGCCCTGCTGCCAAAGCATTATTTAAATATTACAAAGAACACGGATTTACAATTAATCAGAAAACAGAAATGATTATGTCAAATTTCCTTGAGAACGGTCGTTTCACTCTTGATTGTAAAGGTAAAGCAATGATTGTTGCAGATTCAAGAAAGAATGCCGTCCGCTACTATCTTGCTATTAAGGATTACTTGAAAGAGCATCCTGATAAATCGCGTGGCTGTGATGTAATGATTGCTTTTTCAGGCGTGGTTGAACTTGATGAAGTAAAATATCGCGAATCCGAAATGAACAAGGATAACGATGGCAACTTCATTACAACGGATAAAAAGTTCAGAAAAGCTTTCCATAGCGACCAATACAACATTCTTGTTGTTGCTAACAAATATCAGACAGGATTTGATGAGCCGTTGCTTCAATCAATGTATGTTGACAAGAAACTCAGAAGCGTAAATGCAGTTCAGACTTTATCACGTCTTAACAGAGTTTGTCCTCCATATCACAAAGAAGCCTTCGTGCTTGACTTCGAAAATACTGTCGATGATATTAAAGAGTCTTTTCAGCCATTCTATGAATGCACAATGCTTGACGGTGAGACAAACCTCAATAAAGTATATGACCTGAGGAATAAAATTAAAGACTATCTGCTTTACAATATGGATGATGTTGATAGATACAGAGCTTTGATGGAAAAACAAGGTAAAAAGAAACAAAGCGATGTCGCTCTCGGTCAGCTTTCAGGATTACTGAAACCGATAGTTGATAGATACATCGATTTGACAGAAGATGAGCGTTACGCTGTCCGTGATTATATCAGAAAATTTAACAGAGCTTATGGATTTGTTACACAGCTAATTAAGCTGCACGATAAAGACTTGTTTAATGAATTCTTGTTTACATCGCATCTCATCAAATTCTTGCCGACAAAAAAGATTGAAATAATTGATATCGAAAACAAGATTAGTCTTGAATATGCATCTTTAACTAAGTCTTTTGAGGGTGCCATTATTTTGGACGAAACCCCTATTGATTTTATTCCAAAGAATAATCTTAAACCTAAAAAGCCTTCTGAAAAGAAAGATACACTGCAGAATATAATTGATAGAATCAATTCAGCATACTCAGGAGTGTTTTCTGATGGTGACCGTGTTATTGTTGAAAGCATTCTTCAGATGTTCATGCAAGATGCAGATATCAAAAAGTTTAAAAAGAAAGCAAAAGACAACAGTATTGAAATGTTTGTTCAGAGTCTCTTCCCTGACAAGTTCCAAGAAATTGTTACACAGTGCTACCTTAGTAACAACGAATCTTTCCAAAAGCTATTCACTGACACCGAGTTCTATAGTCAGGTTATGAATGCTATGGCTAAAGAAGTTTATAAAAATCTGAGAAAAGACTGATAGTAAATGACCCCGTACGAAAACAATCGTACGGGGTCATTTCTGTCAGTGGTGTCTTAAAATTATTATTCAAAATCATTGATTATAAAACTTGTATATTGGGTATTCTTTAAATCTTATCTATAGTTTCCTCAACCTTATTCATTGAGTAAATTTTAAGATTGTCCATTAATTTCTGCCACCTCTGAGTTAAAACTCAAAATTTAAATGTATAGGTTTCTTTCAAACTTTTTATTTCTTTAGATACGGGAATATGTTCGTTAATTATTATAACAGAAAGAATCGCATCATAAGTTTTGTCATACAGTGTTTCCAAATCATCATCGTTAATGGCAACTATATAATCATTAGCCTTTGTTCCTTCTTTGTTGTTATGGCGGATATGAAAATTGTTAAGCATAAATCCGGCATTTGATTCAAGTTTACCATAACCATTATTACTTAAGACCTTGCTTAACAAAATTGGCTCGATATATGTGCCTAATGTAGCAAGAATCTTCTTTTTAGTTTCCAAATCACCCTTTAATGCATAGTGATTATACTCAATTAAATCGTATGCTGTTTCGTCATCTTCTACTATCTCCGCAGCAAGAGTGGTTGCTTTATTCTTTTCAACAATAATATAGTTATTATTATATTTCGGAGACCTTTTTAACTCATGATTGGTTTGCTCCAAAATATATTTTATGTTTCCTTTTATAGTTTTAGCTTGATTATCTATAAATTGACTGCGTTGTTTTTTTATTTGTTCTTCCGGAAGAACTGCATATAAAAATTCACAAAAAACATAAAGACTATCTAAATCTTTACAATAGTCATATCTACCTGTGTGGACTTTGGAAGCAAAATCATCTAAGTCTGTACTTCCTCTTCTTATTTCTAAATCCCTAAAATAAGTGCGGTCTATATATTCAGCTAACGGTTTCAAATATCCGTTAATCGGCACGCTATTCTCTTCGTAAAACAACTCTTTAAGTTTATCGTATTCTTTTCTGAAATCAAAATTTGTACTATCAAGAATATCGAAAAAAGTTCGTCTCATATAATTTTCTCCTTTAACTTCTTTATCTGTTGCACCAACTCAAATTTCTTCTTTGGTTGTTTTTCTGCCCGTGCTTGTTTTTCAAGGCGGGCTATTTTTTTATAACTTCAACTTCTGTTCGTCAAAGGTGTTTTCTTGACGAAATTCATAAGCAAATGAATATAACTAATCGTGATATATTATAATACAAATATATTCTTTTTTCAATATCATATCATCGCTTTGGGTACATCTTCAGGGAGTTTAAAAGGCTCAGCAGATTTTCCGCTGAGCCTTTGGTTCTCATATTTGATTTTTAGTTATTATACAGCTAATAAATAATTAGTCAAAGTATCCAAACGCCAATGAGAGAGGTGGAACACCGAGACCATATAAACCGCTAAACGGTCATATTCGACCGGAAGACCATCTGCGAGAGCTTTCTTGCGATTGTCGCCGCGAAGCTTATAGACGCCTTTCGTGTCTGATATCGGAAAATAACGAGGCTTTCCTGTTCTCTTGTCAATATTATATTTATTCCAACGTTTCATCAGTTCGCCTCTCATACGGTAAGCGTTCTCGGCATCTACTTTCGGGTCACCACTGTGAAGTAGCTTGTAGTAGTGCCAATAGGAACGCTGCGATTGCAACTGTCGCAATCTATGGTAGTCCATATTTTTAGAAAAATCAGATTCCTTGAAAAGCTTTTCTGTGCTCTCCGGAGTTTTAAAATATGACCTGATGAACTCAACATCTTCCGGAAGGATACGTTGCAGTTGATATTTTCCGCCCTTGCCTCGCAGGACTTCTACGCACCAACAACCGGACTCATCTTTTTTTAAATTGTTAAGTCTTAGATTTTTTAATTCGTTTCTTCGTATGCCGACTTTAGCCTGAAAATTTGCAACTAATGAATATTTGTCATTTTCAAGCCGTTGGTCAGACCTTTTGTATTTGTCAGGTCTATTCCTGCTTCTTACATTTTCCGAAACTTTTCTTGACGGCTTTTCAATTTGGTTCATCGGTGTTTGAAAGTAAGCACAAACCGGCGCTATGTAAGAATGAATCGTTGACGGTGTTTTTTTCTCTTTTACAAGATTTTCAACATAATCCTGAATATGGTCTATACACTCTTCTTCAGATTTGATATTATATTTTTTTCGACAAAAATCAATGTATTTGGCAAAGTTTGATTCATAAGTCTTTCGTGTCGCATCGTTTTTATATTGTTGAAAAAACGGGCGGGCGTTATCAATAAGAACTTGTTTCATCGATTTTTTATTCTGCTGTTTTGTGTTTTTCTTTTTTCTGCGCTGCGTTGTTCGAGACATTATATCACCTCTTTAAATTTAATTTTGTTTGTGTTCGAAATACAGGTCGCAAACCAACCTCCACTTGTTCAACGTTCTGTGGGCACAAAGGCAGGAGTAACACTCCTCAAACAGGGGAACAGTGCTGTTTGCCAAAACTCAACGAATGAGTACGCACTAAAAAGTGCGATTTATTAAGTCTGCCTTTTTAAAATAAATCCTTCTTAAAAATGTCGTTACAAGCCTATTTGGTTTTTCCACAAGAAACTTTTGGAAAAACCATTAGGCTTGTCTTACTTAAAGCAGACCATATGGCTGCTTCCGAGGAAAAAATGAAAGGAGTAGAAAAAAACTCGGAAGCAGCCGTTCATCGACTTTGCGATGAACAAAAAATGGCTTCATAACCGCGGAAAGAAAGGTCAGAAAAGCCGCGTCGCCATCTTTTAACTCTTATTATCTTGATTTCACTATTAATATGAAAGAAAAGTGAAATTTGAATCAGCATCAAAAAATCTCTCTGCTAATTAAAGCGGAGAGATTTTTCTTATTTCTTACATATTATTTTTGAATCAATTGATGAAAGGAGTTTTTTTAAAATATTGTGATTTCTTTTTAAGAAAGCCAAAAAATCTAAAATCAAGTAAGCCAGACTCATAATCGTAGCAATTAAAACTGTTTTTAAACAATCCGTATTTTTTCGCTTCATACATATTCAGGTAAAAGCTAAAAGTATAAGAAAGTTGAACTTTCACTTTTTGATTTTAGCTTAATGTGAAAGAAGCGAAAAATTGTCAGAGTATCGTTGTGTTTCTGCTAAAAATAGTACACCAGACTCCTTAATTCTCAAAAAATTTTTATCTTTTTCAAAAAAATGGTTCAAAAATTGTTTTAAAAGGAACTTGCAATCTCAATTCTAACATATTCCTTATGAAATCTGAAAGAACAAGAAAGTTTCACCTTCACTTTTTTGATTTTAGCTTAATATGAAAAAATTGAAAAACAGTATCAGAGTATTGTTATATGTACGCTTAAAATAGCATAACAAACTCATTAATTTTAAAATTTTTCAATTTTTTAGAAAAAAGCCTCAAAAACTGTTTGAAAATGAACTTTTCTTCTTCCTGTCTAACATATTAATTGTGAAACCTGCAAGTACAAGAAAACTTCACCTTCACTTTTTTGAGTTTAGCTTAATATGAAAAAATTGAAAAACGGTATCAGAGTATTGTTATATGTACGCTTAAAATAGCATAACAAACTCATTAATTTTAAAATTTTTCAATTTTTTTAGAAAAAAAGCCTCAAAAACTGTTTGAAAATGAACTTTTCTTCTTCCTGTCTAACATATTAATTGTGAAACCTGCAAGTACAAGAAAATTTCACCTTCACTTTTTTGAGTTTAGCTTAATATGAAAAAATTGAAAAACGGTATCAGAGTATTGTTATATGTACGCTTAAAATAGCATAACAAACTCATTAATTTTAAAATTTTTCAATTTTTTAGAAAAAAAGCCTCAAAAACTGTTTGAAAATGAACTTTTCTTTTTCCTGTCTAACATATTAATTGTGAAGCAGCAAGTACAAGAAAGTTTCACTTTCACTTTTATTCCAGAATAATATAAAAAACTGAATAAAAGATATGTTGACTGATTCGTCAGAATCCTATTTTCAAATGTTATGGATTAGCCGGCTAACAACCAGACATCCCATAACAATAAAAATGTATTAAGAAAGGAGGTTATCCTATGGCTTACATTAACAAAATTAAAACATATGCCTTACAAGATGGTTTCTATATAGAAGTTGACAATGCTCGCCAAGTTTCAAGTTTTTATATGTGTCATCAAGACTATGGTCACAAATTATATATGTTCGGTCTATGCGATGTTGATAACGATTCTATTGAAGATATAATCAACAACTGTGCCGATACATATATTAATGAGTTTCTTGGAGAATTCGGTACCATTTAAATAAACCTTCTCAAAGAAATTGTAAGCATTCGGCTAAAAACCGGATAGTCATTAATAATTAAATACATTTAAGAAGGGAGGTTGTCCAATGCTTCAAAATATAACAGAAAGAACCATCACTGTATATCCTCTGACTGATGACTTTTATGTTGAAGTCGAGAACGACGGCGAATGTTCTATGTTGTATATGTGTAATAAACAGTATCCTGATAAAACTCTTATGTATGGTATTACAAATGACCATCGAGAAGAGCTTGAATCAATACTTCGAAACACTGTTATCGAAGAGATGATATTCTTTTTAAAAGAATTTAGTGTTGATGAAAACAATGTTTAAATTCTGAAAATGGAATACCCTGCTGAAACCAGCTATCTCATAACAATAAAAATATATTAGAAAGGAGAGAGTCCGATAAGTATGGTTTACAGAGAACACCTCACGAATTTTGAAAAGAAATTCACAGTGTATTCTTTACCTTTAGGTTTCTACATAGAAGTAGAAAACGATGGCGAATTTATTATTTGTCATATGTGCAACGAGGGCTATGGCATCAAGATGCATATGTTTACTCTTCTCGACAAAGACATTGAGTCTTTAGAAGATGTACTCGGTGCAAATGTGACAAAATATATGTTGCTTTACAACAAAAAGTATGGTGACTGATTTATCAGAAACCAACCTTATAAAAATATATTAAGAAAGGTGGTGTTACAATGATTAGCAACATTACTGAAAAGAATATCACTGTATATTCTTTATCTGATGACTTCACCGTCGAAGTCGAATCAGACGGTAGTGTAACTGAATGTTACCTCTGTCATAAGAACTATGGCGTTAAGAGTCATATGTTCGGGATTCTCAATAAGGATATCGATTCCAAGTCTTTGGAAGAGATTATCTGCAACAATGCTCCTTCATATATGGAAACATATATGGAAGAGTATGGTGACTAACTTGTCAAAAACCGATTTTTCGGGCACAATGGAATAGTCGGACAATCCAGGCTATTCCTTAGCCCTAAAAAATATATTAAGAAAGGAGGTTCTCCTATGATTAAAAACATTTATCAAAAAAATCTCACGGTTTATTCTTTACCTGATGACTTCTCAGTAGAAATCGAATCAGATGGTGAAGTTACTGAATGTTATCTCTGCCATAAAAACTATGGCGTTAAGAGTCATATGTTCGGGATTCTCAACAAAGATATCAATTCCAAGTCTTTGGAAGAGATTATCTGCAACAATGCTCCTTCATATATGGAAACATATATGGAAGAATATGGTGACTGATTTATCAGAAGTTAAGTTGTTTTTTCAGAAATTATGGAGTTGCCGGCTAACAGCCGAACTCTCAGTAAACCCAATCCTGGTTAAATTTTGTTCCTTTCCCATAAAAAAGGCCGCTTCAGAGAAATCTGAGGTGGTCTTTTTTAGATATTAAACTACTCTACTCTTTGTTGTAAAACAATTGTCTGCTAATTGACTCCTGTATCATTATTAGTTAAAATTTCTAAGCTTAAACTATTAATATGTAAGATATAATAAAGACAAATTTTTAATCATCATCAAAAATCTCTCTGCTAATCAAAACAGAGAGATTCGTTTTTTATTTTTAAGTTTTCTAACATATTCTTTTTGAGATTAATTAACGAAAGGAGTTTAAAAAATGTTGTGATTTCTTTTATTTAGAAAGCAAAAATCAAAAATCAAGTAAGGAGAGTTTATTAAATGAGAAAAGAATATCTTCCATCTATTGTTTATGAGATTGAGCCCTGCGAGTTAAAAGGCATTTTTGAATGGGACCAAGACCAAATGCAACTAAGGCTTATCTGCAACACAAGTCAAAACGGCGTTACTGTCTTTGCACAAATACAAAAAGGCAAACATACTTACAATGCTAAAGTCATCCACTTGATAGGACCAGAAGATACGACCTCATTAGAAGCCGCAATTATAATGTTGCTTAAAAGCGGCATATTCGATTTCGATAAACTTTTTGAAGAGGCCCTACAAAGAAAGTAATATTTAATGGAGTCTGGCTTAGAAATCAAGCCAGACTCATTTTTAAACCAGAGTAATTAAAACGGTTTTAAAATAATCTCTCTTTTTTTGCTTCGTCATATTCATGGTAAAAGCTAAAAGTATAAGAAAGTTGAACTTTCACTTTTTGCCTTTTAGCTTAATGTGAAAGAAGCGAAAAATTGTCAGAGTATCGTTGTGTTTCCACCCAAAAATAGCACAAAAGACTCATTTTTTAAAAATTTTTTTATTTTTTTGATAAAAATGGTCCAAAAATTGTTTTAAAAGCAATTCGGTCTCGGAAAAATTACATATTTACCATGAAATTAAAAATCGCGTACTAATGTTACACCGATTGAAATTTCAAAAAAATTTATTAGAAGGAGGAATTCCATGAAGAATTCTAATCACAAAAATCAATCAAATTCATACACCTTTCCACATCAGCTTGTTTATACCGTTCCACAGCTTGCCAAGCTCTTGCAGGTTAACCCTCAGTTTATCCGCGATTTAGTAACAGCCGGATTATTAGTCCCGGGTAAATACGGTCAAATTAAGTTTGATTATCACGAAGTTGAGCGTTTTCTCGACGAAGTTAAAGGTATGGATTTTACCGACCCCCTTTTTGTTAAGGAATTAGCACATTAAGAACATCGATAAAACTATTTATTATTATAAAGTATGTTAATAACAGAAAGGACTAATACAATGAATAAGTCAAAACTTCCACAGGTGCATACATTAAAACGCGGCAAAAAATACTCATACTATTTCGAAGGAATTCCTGTTGACGGTAAAAGAACACGAATTACAGGCAGTGGTTTTTCTTCCGAAGCTGATGCCTTTGCTGAAGGAGAACTTAAGAGAAATCAATATTACGGAATAAGCGACGAAAGCTCAAGTGAAGACGACACCCTAAAGTCATTTCAAGATTTCGTAAAAAAAGAGTGGTTGCCTAAACGTAAAAAGCTTAAAAAATGGTCGCTCGAAACAACTCGTTACTATAACAAGCTGTTTGATAATCACATATTTCCCCAAATTGGCGAATATCCTGTTTCAAGTTTAACTACAGAAATACTTCAGGATATGATTGACAGTATCTATTATTTTGAGAATCGTTCTTTAAATACTGTCTCTCACATTCATTCTCTTATGCTTAATGTGATGGAATACGCAACAAATCACAAATACAACAATCGCTTCTTCAAAAATGAGTTTGCCGTGCCAAAAGCTGATTTTGACATTGAAAATCTTTCACCTCATCGCACTTCTATCCCCTCAGATGCACTCGATAGAATTTTCGCCCGTTTTCCCGAAGGTTCACCCGCTTTCCTGATAATGGCAATTTGCTTGTTTACCGGTGCTCGAGTCGGTGAGGCCGCTGCATTAGCTGTAGAGGACTGCGACTTTGATAACAACACTATAACAATTCAGCGCCAGTTTCCTGATAATATGTATGGATACACCAAGTTACCTAAGTACAACTCCATAAGAACGGTTCCGATGTGCTCGACTCTTAAAGGATTATTATTGAATGCCGTTGAAGAACGAAACAAAAACCAAAACAAAAAGAAAATGAAAAATAGCTATCTTCATACATACTTCACCAAGGTTCCTCACAGCATTGAATTTAAAAACACTCAGAGCTTGCACTCAATGAGTTATGAAAAAGGTGATTTTGAGCTTCATTTTTTGTGCGTCAACCAAAGAGGCAAACCACACACACCTCATGTTATGAAACATGCATCAAGAATAATTCACGGGTTCAAATGTGACCACAAACACAAAAATGTTGTAAATCCTCTCTATGCAGAATTCAAAACACATTGTTTAAGGCATACCTTTGCTACATTTCTGCACACACAATCAATTGACCCCATTTCTATAAGTGCAGTTTTAGGACACAAAAGAACAGCTATCGAAGGTGCATCTAAAACAACAACCACTTACATTCATATCAGTGATGAAAAGATGAAGGAAATAGAAAAAGTTATTGACAACATTTACAAATTTAAAGATGGCGTTCTTAAAAACGCCATACCTAAGGATGGCGAATAGCCATCCTTTTTATTTTAGTGCTTTAGCTTTTCCGACTACCTAAAATACTGTATTTTGGTACCATTGAGCTACAAATGGCTACAAAATGGCTACAGTTTTTCATTTTTTTGCAATCACATACAAAAATTAAGAGCTCTACCTCAAAAGAGATAGAGCTCGTTTTTGTTGATATATAAGGGTTTGAGCTTACTTAGAAGCTTCTTCAACTGCAACTGCGCAAGCAACAGTCATACCAACCATCGGGTTGTTACCTGCACCGATGAGACCCATCATCTCTACGTGTGCGGGAACTGATGAAGAACCTGCGAACTGTGCGTCTGAATGCATACGACCCATTGTGTCTGTCATACCGTAGGAAGCAGGGCCTGCTGCCATATTATCGGGATGAAGTGTACGACCTGTGCCGCCGCCTGATGCAACAGAGAAATAGTTAACACCGTTTTCGTTACACCATTTCTTATATGTGCCTGCAACGGGATGCTGAAATCTTGTGGGGTTAGTTGAGTTACCTGTGATAGAAACACCAACATTTTCAAGGCGCATAATTGCAACACCTTCGGGAACGTTGTCAGCACCGTAGCATCTAACGTCAGCTCTAGGGCCTTCTGAATATGCCTTTTCTTCAACAACCTTAACTGTTTCTGAATAAGGATCAAATTCAGTTTTGCAATATGTGAAGCCGTTGATTCTTGAAATGATCATAGCAGCGTCTTTGCCAAGACCGTTGAGGATAACTCTCAAGGGCTTTGTTCTAACCTTGTTAGCGTTAAGAGCGATTTTGATAGCGCCCTCAGCAGCTGCGAATGATTCGTGACCTGCAAGGAAGCAGAAGCACTCTGTTTCATCTGAAAGAAGCATTTTGCCGAGGTTACCGTGGCCAAGACCAACCTTACGGTTGTCAGCAACTGAACCCTTGATGCAGAATGCCTGAAGGCCGATACCGATAGCTGCAGCAGCATCAGCAGCCTTTGTGCAACCCATTTTAATTGCGATAGCGCAACCTACTGTGTAAGCCCAAACAGCGTTTTCAAAGCAGATCGGCTGTGTTTCTCTAACGATTTTGTCGCAATCGATACCCTTTGCAAGAGTGATTTCTTTACATTCTTCGATTGAAGAAATACCGTATTCAGCGAGAACAGCATTGATATTGTCAATACGTCTCTCATAGCTTTCAAATAATGCCATTGTAATTACCTCCTCTTACTTATTCTTTTCTCGGGTCGATGTACTTAGCAGCATCAGCAAATCTGCCGTAAGTACCGATTGCCTTGTTGTATGCGTCATTGGGTGTGTCACCCTTCTTGATGAAGTCAGTCATCTTGCCGAGAGAAACGAACTCATAGCCGATAACCTGATCATCGTTGTCAAGAGCAAGTCTTGTAACATAGCCTTCTGCCATTTCAAGGTAACGAACGCCCTTAACTTTTGTACCGTACATTGTACCAACCTGTGAACGAAGGCCCTTACCAAGGTCCTCAAGACCTGCACCGATTGAAAGACCGTCATCTGAGAAAGCAGACTGTGAACGGCCGTAAACGATCTGAAGGAAGAGCTCACGCATAGCAGTGTTGATAGCGTCACAAACGAGGTCTGTGTTGAGAGCCTCAAGGATTGTTTTGCCGGGAAGAATTTCAGCAGCCATAGCAGCTGAGTGAGTCATACCGGAACAACCGATTGTTTCAACAAGTGCCTCTTCGATAATACCTTCTTTTACGTTGAGTGAAAGCTTGCAAGCGCCCTGCTGAGGTGCACACCAGCCCACACCGTGTGTGAATGCGGAAATATCCTTGATTTCATAAGCTTTTACCCATTTGCCCTCTTCGGGGATAGGAGCAGGACCGTGGTTAGGACCCTTAGCTACACAGCACATTTCCTGTACTTCACGTGAATAGTTCATAATATTTAACTCCTTTCGGTTTGATACCTCTCGACGGTCAACGGGACCGCCGTTGTCCAATCTATAGTATTATACCAATGTGTTAATAATTTATCAAGGGTTTTGGTAATTTTTTTCAAAAAGATTTGACAAATAGGCTTATTTCAGTCTTTCAGGTTGTTGGAGAACCTGGGGGATGGTCTTGTTAGTGATGGCACGAACGCCGCACCCTACAGATTGCTGTTGTGAGCCATGTAAGGTGCGGCTTTCGACGCACCAAAAAATATAACCAACGGAATGTCGACAAGCACCATTCCTTACAAATGATGCGTGAAAATTGTAGGGTCAATTCACGAATTGACCGCTGAGTAGGACAAGGGACTTGCTCCTGCCGTCTTTTGCGGAATATTACGGGCTCCCTCTGGTGAGGGAGCTGGATTTTGCGTAGCAAAAGACTGAGGGAGAGGATAGTGTTTTTTCTACTACCCCTCCGTCATTTTCTTGCGAAAATGCCACCTCCCCTGACAAGGTGAGGCTTATAAACTGAGCCACTAATTTTATATTCTCACATATTCTCCACTCTTAAATCTGCACCATTGCTATCGTTCCAACTGCTTCGATAACTCATCTACATTGTCATACAGCCAATCAAGCAACTTGTTAATCAACTTTGCTAAGGGTTTATAACCTTCAGCCATATCAGCATACTCATCAGGTCTGTAATTACACATACAATGCCAAAAATAAAACATATATGGCATCGCTTTAATATCATAATCTGTCAACGGAAAATTTTCTGTAAATTTAAGGATATGTTTTTTCAATCCTTCTGCATCAATTCTCCCCTCGGCACAGGTTGGACTTGAGAAAGCATAGGAGGTTATAACATCCAAGCATACAGGCAAACAACAAGCAGAACTCCAATCAATAACAGTAATATCATTGTTATTGATAATAGTCTGACCGATATGAAAATCTCCGTGTGAATTTACATAAGTCAGATCCCTTGTATTGATATGAAATTTTGAAATTCTTTTGAGATGCCGTATCTGTTCTTCCCATATCGGTACGGTATCAAAATCTCCGTATTTTTTTGCCCGAATAAGCTCTTTTTTATACTGAAATCTTTTTCGGTAAGCTGTTGCAGACTTGCAGAAACTTTTATCAAATCTTATCGGTAGTTCTCCATAATCCTTCAACAATAACACTGACTGCCCCAAAAAATCAGCCAATTTATCCAAAAGCCATTGAGGTGCAGTATTCACTGACAAGGTTTCACCTTCAATAAACTCCTGAATTGTAAATTGAAAATCAGATTTTTTCACAACATACTCGCCTTTTTTATTCTTTAGAAATCTTGCAACCTTTAGTCCGTGCTCGTAGAGATATTCAGTAACATTGCCTTCATTATTCACATTTTTCATATATAAAGGCAATACTTTAACTATGTATTTACCTGTATCAGTGTCGATTAAATAAATTTCCGTTCCGAAGTGACTGTCAAGAAACTTTACACTCTGCACGTTCAAATTGTAAATTTCTTCTATTAAATAATGATTCATTATTTTCCTCCAAATTAAATGTATTTTATGGTTAAAAACTGAAAATGGGCGCAAAAATGCCGCAGAAAGCAACCATAATACTGGATACCTTCTACAGCTGATTTTGGACATAAAAATAACACACCCTTTGAGTGTGCTACAACCGAATGTTATAGTATTCACGAAAGGTTACTCTAAAAGGGCACAACAACAAAGAGGTATGCACCTCGGTAATTGTTGGCACCCATATTCAGTTTAAAGCTTAATTACCTCATTAAAAACTTTCATACCGTTTTCTCCTTTCGTAATCTGCAAAAGCAGATTGTTTGAATGTATTGTAGCACGAACATTATTGCAAATCAATAATTTTATAAAAATATATTTTCGGTAGGCACAGTGAATATCAAATCGGTAGCCTATTACAAAAAGCCATCGGTTTTGAGATAACCGATGGCTTTGATATTATTCTTCAGTTGTTTCGGTGGTGGTTTCGTTTACCTCTTCAGCAACTTCTTCAACTGCTCCTTCGGGCTTTTATTCTTCAATAACAAGAGTGCCTTCCATAAGCTGTTTAAACTTTTCACCGTCGATTTTTTCAAACTTCATAAGGTACTCTGCAAGCTCGTCAAGCTTTGTCATCTGAGTGTTGAGAATATCTTCAGTTCTCTTATAAGCGTTGGTGATAATTGTTTTAACCTCTTCATCAATTGCATTGGCTGTTGATTCGGAGTAATTTTTTGAATGACCGTAATCACGGCCTAAGAAAACCTCACCGCTTGATGAATATGAAATCGGGCCGAGCTTTTCGCTCATACCGTATTTGGCAACCATTTTTCTTGCGATGTCTGATGCACGCTCAATGTCATTTGATGCGCCTGTTGAAATATCACCGAGAACGAGCTGTTCGGCAACACGGCCGCCCAGGAGAACAACGAGCTCATCGAGCATACTGTTCTTTGACATATAACTCTTATCCTCTGTGGGGATTGACATTGTGTATCCGCCTGCCATACCTCTCGGAATAATTGAAACCTGATGAACAGGGTCCTGACCGGGAAGGCAATAGGTAGCAACGGCGTGACCTGCCTCGTGATAAGCGGTAAGACGCTTTTCTTTGTCGCTGATTTTACGGGATTTTTTCTCAGTGCCCACAACAACCTTGATGGTTGCCTCTTCAATATCAGCCATAGTGATGGCTTTTTTATCGTGGCGGGCAGCAAGAAGTGCGGCCTCATTAAGAAGATTTTCAAGGTCTGCACCGACAAAACCTGCTGTTGAGTTAGCGATTACTTTAAGGTCAACATCGGGAGCAAGAGGCTTACCCTTTGCGTGAACTTTGAGAATTTCTTCTCTGCCCTTAGCATCGGGGTGGCCTACTGTTACCTGACGATCAAAACGGCCCGGTCTTAAAAGAGCAGGGTCAAGGATGTCAGGTCGGTTGGTTGCAGCGATGATAATAACGCCCTCATTAACGCCGAAGCCATCCATCTCAACAAGAAGCTGATTAAGAGTCTGCTCTCTTTCATCGTGTCCGCCGCCCATACCTGCGCCTCTATGACGGCCGACAGCATCAATTTCATCAATGAAAATAACAGACGGAGCGTCTTTCTTTGCTTTTTCAAACAAGTCTCTTACACGTGATGCACCAACACCCACATACATCTCAACAAAATCCGAACCTGATATTGAGAAGAAAGGAACATCGGCTTCACCGGCTACAGCTCTTGCAAGAAGGGTTTTACCTGTACCGGGAGGTCCGACAAGAAGTACACCCTTGGGAATTCTTGCACCGAGAGCGCTGAATTTATCGGGAGCTTTAAGGAATTCAACCATTTCTGAAAGCTCTTCTTTTTCTTCGTCAGCACCTGCAACCTGAGCAAAGGTTGTTTTCTTTGCATCTTTAGCCTGCTTTACTCTTACCTTGCCGAAGTTCATTGTGCGATTCATATCGCCGCCGACGGCATTCATTCTCTTCATCATAACAAAAAGAAGTATCACACAGATACCTACCATTATGAATGACGGAATCAGGTTTACAATCCAGGAAGAAGAGCTTTTTGAATATTCGTATTTGATAAGCTCATCTTCATTTTTTGCATTTTTGTTATGCTCACGGACAGTTTCGTTAACATCCTCAAGAAAAACGTTAACGCTGGGCACCGTGTATTCATAAACCGTTTTGTCACCCTCAAGCTTATATTTAAGAGCGCCTGAGGTGATATTAAGGCTGAATTCATCAACCTTGCCCTGGTCAAAATATTGAACCACCTGATAATACTCTGCCTTTTCTTTGCTTGCAGCATCTGTTGCAAACATAACGCCAAAAATCAAAACCAACGGAATAAGCACATAAGGCAGAAAAACAAGAATATTTCGCTTTTTAGGCTGATTCGGTCGCTTTGGGCTGTTATTTGGATTTTCCAAAAATTTCACTCCTAACGGATTAAATCTTTTATATTATTCTCCGTATATTTCGGGTTTAAGAACACCGATATACGGTAAATTTCTGTATTTTTCATCATAGTCAAGTCCGTAGCCTACAATGAATTCATCAGGCACTTCTGCACCTGAATAATCAGCATAAACATCTGCTTCGCGTCTTTCGGGTTTATCAAAAAGTGTGCAGATTCTGATACTTGCGGGGTTTCTTGCTTCAAGGATTTTTCTTACATAGCTGAGAGTTTTACCGCTGTCAAGAATATCCTCAACGATAAGAAGGTCGTAGCCCTCAAGGTTAATATCAAGGTCTTTCTGAATTTTTACAACACCTGATGTTTTTGTTCCCGAGCCGTAGCTTGAAACACTCATAAAGTCAATGCGGCAGGGAATTGTGATTTTTCTCATCAGATCAGCCATAAAAACAATTGAACCTTTTAAAATGCTGACAAGCAAAAGATTTTTGTCTTTATAATCTTCACTTATCTGTTTACCTAAACGACTTACAATGTTTTGAATATCTTCATCTGAAAAATATACCTTCTGAATATCTTTTTCCATTTTAAACACCCCTTGTTATGTTGATTGTCAATACTTTTTCAGTTTCATCGGTTATTCTGCATCTGTAAGCACAGCCGAAACCTTCAACCCACACAACACCAAGGTCATCTGCCAGAACACAAACTGAATTTTTATCGGCAATCTTTTCTTCAATAAACAGCTTTTTTAATTTTTTTGTGCAGTTTCTGCCTGCAATTTTTATTTCATCGCCTTCACGGCGGCTCCTTAATATCAGACTTCCCTCAACGGTATTAAAGTCTAACACATTTTTGTGAACAAACTGTATCTTTGCTGAAGATGAATTATTAATAATTTCAAATTCTGTTTCACCGTTCGGAATTTTCACCGTTCCCGGAGTAAATTCTCTTTCCCACTCAGACGTCAGCTCTGCCTGACCGAAGGAAAGAATTCCTTTTCTGACAGTTACCTGCGTTGCTGAAAGAATCTGTGTTTTGCCGCCTGAAAGAATTGAGCAGACAGCTGAAACGTGTTTATTTTCAGGCAAAAGCCCTGTTTCTTTTTCAATAAGTTTAGCTGCTACCCTTTTTATAACGGCAGGGTGATTGAGCGAAATCACTTCACAATCATAGCCGTTTTCTCTGCGGGATTTTTTTATTACTGCATTGACAATATCATTGAAATAATCATTATCAATACGCGCATCATCAATAAGCCGTGATACCGACTGCTCAAAAGAGGGGTTAATCTCTTTCAGCTTCGGAATCACATTGAGCCTGATGTTGTTTCTTGTGTAAACATCATCGTTATTTGTGGAATCAGTAACAAAATCAATCTGATTTTCATTGCAGAAAGCTTCAATTTCTGCCCTTGTGCAGTCAATAATCGGTCTGATGATATTGCCTCTGACAGCCGGAATCGACGCAAGGCCTTTGGTTGAAGTTCCTCTGGTGATATTGAGCAGCAAGGTTTCGCAGCAATCATTCAGATTATGTGCTGTTGCTATCAATGAATCAGGGCTGATGCTCTCAAAAAATTCATAGCGCAACACTCTGCCGCACTCTTCAACACTGAGCTTCATTTCACGAGCTTTCATCAGTACATCAAAATGTGCAATCTTAAGTTCAACACCGAGTCTGTTGCAGAACTCTTTTACAAAAAGCTCATCACGAGCCGCCTCTTTACCCCGGATTCCGTGATTTACGTGAGCAGCGATGAGATTCAGAGAATATTCATCTCTCAGCTGACAAAGAGCAAACAGCAATGCACAGGAATCAGCTCCGCCTGAAACACCGACGATAACATTTTTGTTTTCATTAAACATACCGTATTTTTTGACGGTTTCTTTAACTTTACATATCATTTCTGATTTTCTCCAAGCCCATAAACAAGGTATGGTCTGCATCCCAGATCATTTTAACCGTATCTGTGGGACCGTGACGGTTTTTGGCAACAATGATTTCTGCCTGATTTGCTACCTCCTGCTCGCCGTCATCGGTAGCATCGGTATCATCATCTTCTTCACCTTTATAATAATCGGGACGGTAAAGCATCAATACAATGTCTGCATCCTGCTCAATAGAGCCTGATTCTCTCAGGTCTGCAAGCTGAGGACGGTGAGATTTGCCTCGACCTTCAGTTCCACGGGAAAGCTGAGCACAAACAACAACGGGGATTGATAAATCTTTAGCCATCATCTTAAGCTCACGTGTGATTTCACTGACCGCCTGAACTCGGTTTTCAACCCTGCCTGACGGACGGATAAGACCGAGATAGTCAATAATTACACACTCAACATTTTTCATTCTGCGGATTTTAGCTTTCATTTCGGCAACGGTAATAGAGCTTGTATCATCAAAATACAGCTCACACTTTGAAAGAACGCCTGTTGCCATACCGAGACGTTCCCAATCCTCTGCGTCAAGCTCGCCTGTTCTCATTTTGGCGCTGTTGACACGGGCTTCAGTTGCGAGAACGCGCATAGCAAGCTGCTCTTTTGTCATTTCAAGAGAAAACATTACTGTTTTACGGTTACCGATCATAGCAACATTACGTGCAAGGTTCAGTGCAAAGCTGGTTTTACCCATTGCAGGACGCGCGCCGACAAGAACAAGGTCTGAACGGTGAAGACCGGTCATAACCTTATCAAGGTCTGCAAAGCCTGTGGGATAACCTTTATACAAATCTTTTTCATCAGAAGTGAGCTGCTGAAGAGTTGTATACACCTCGTCTATAATGATGTCACCAAGCTTTGACGGATCGTTTGTTTTTTTGCCCTGACGGATGTTGTAAATCCTCTGCTCTGCCGCATCAAGAAGCAAATCAGCTTCAACTTCCTGAGAAGAAGCGTCGTCAATTGTTTCTTTAGAAGCAGTGATGAGTGTTCTTATGTAAAACTTTTCTCTTACAATTTTTGCATAAGACTCAACATTTGCAGTTGAAGGTACAATTTCAGCAAGCTGGAATAAATAGGTTTTACCTGAAGCGGTGTCATAAACCTTATCTTTAACAAGGCTGTCAAGCACAATAAGCGGGTCAATTTTACCGCCCATGGCTTCAATAGTTGCCATCGCAGTAAAAATAGCCTTATGCTGAGGCAAATAAAAATGCTCTGCGCTGATAATTACCTGCACCTGCATCATACAAGCCGGGTCAATGAGGATACTGCCGAGAACAGCCTGCTCGGCCTCAAGACTGAAAGGAAGGCTGAGCCCGTCTGCGGAGTTAAAGGAAGTATTCATTTTAATCCTCCGTTTTTTTATTATTTAGCTTTCGCTGACCATTACAGAGAAATCGGCTGTAATACCCTGATAAAATTTTGCCTGAGCTTTATAAGTACCGAAAGCTTTAATATCATCAACAGTGATTTTTCTCTTATCAACCGTTACTCCGAAGTCTTTCTTGATAGTCTCTGCAACCTCTTTGGCTGTTACTGAACCAAAAAGTCTGCCTCCTTGACCTGCTTTCGCTGTAATTTTCACTGTTTTGCCTGAAAGGATTGATGCAGCTTCGTTAGCAGCCTCTTTTTCCACTTTGATTTTGTGGTTTTGTGAATCCTCTCTGTTTTTAAGCTCGGTCATTGCCTGAGCGTTAGCCTCTGTGGCTAATTTTCTCGGGAAAAGGAAGTTACGTGCATAACCGTCTGATGTTGTAACCATTTCACCTTTTTTGCCAAGATTTTTTACGTCCTGTGTAAGAATAACTTTCATAAATTTACCTCCTTGAAAGTAGTAATCAATTCATATAACTGTCAACAGCAGTTTTAACTTTCTGCGCAACTGACTGTATTGTTTCATTTTCAAGCTGAGCCGCCGCCATAGTCTGGTGACCGCCGCCGCCGAGAGTTTCCATAATCACCTGAACATTGACCTTTCCCAATGAACGGGCTGAAACACAAACCGTGCTATCTGTTTTATATATTACAAATGATGCATTGATTCCTTTTATATTAAGAAGCTCATCTGCCGCCTGTGAAGCAATGACTCTTACATCGCTTGCGGTTCCCTTGCAAAATGCAATTGCGCAGTCATTATAAGCTTCTGCAGAAGATATTATCTCACTTTTGGTTTTGTAGGCCTCCATACTGTCAGAGAAAAGCTGTTTCACCCTGACGGTGTCAGCGCCTGCTTTTTTAAGAAAAGCTGCTGTTTCAAAGGTTTTGGCACCTGTACGTAAAACAAAATTTTTAGTATCAAGCATAATGCCTGAAAGAAGTGAATCTGCCACAACAGAACCGATTTTTATTTTTATCGGGAAATATTCAATAAGCTGGGTCACAAGCTCGGCGGCAGAGGATGCCGACGGATCGTGATAAAAAATCTCAGCGTTGTCAATGCTTCCCACTGACATTCTGTGATGGTCGATAACTACAATTTCTGAAGCCGCTTCAAGTAATTCGGGGCACTCAACAAAATCTTTTATGTGAGTGTCGGTAATTACTAAAAGTGTGTTCTTTTTCATAAGAGATTTTGCTTTAGAGTGAGTAATAATACAATTTTCAAAACCGTTGGATTTCAAATAATCCATAAGCGGTTTTGATGCTGCAGTTGAAGAATTTGTTGCAATATATCCCTCTTTACCGCAGGCTCTTGCAAGAGCAACAACACCCATTGCTGAGCCCAGAGCATCAAGGTCCGGGTATTTATGCCCCATAACAATTACTCTGCTGCTTTCTTCCAGAAGCTTTGAAACGTCATTGGCAATAATTCTTGTTTTAACGGTTGTCTGCCTCTCAACGCTTTTTGAAACACCGCCGAAAAATGAATAATCATCTTTATTTTTGACAACGGCCTGGTCACCGCCTCTGCCGAATGCCATTTCAAGAGCAGCCTTAGCCTCCTGCTGACTTTTGCCTACGCCGCCCTCGGAACCTACACCGATTGAAAGGGTGATATTCAGATCTTCACCGTTATATTTATAATCTCTTACGGCATCAAGAATATCAAATTTCTTCTCGACCATTTTTTCAACATCAGCTGTCTTTGTGACGATGATAAAGGTGCTGTCCCCTTTTTTAGTCATCATACAGTCGTGCTCTGAAAGCCATGCTTCAATAAGCCTTGTAACTGCATTTCTGATCGATGAGCAGTCAGAATCATTATAAAGACGCTGAAGCTCGTCAACTCCGTCAATGCTCATAATTATAACAGCAGGTCTTGTTTTGACGAACTCGTCTGCTATCAGACGAAGCTTGGTGTTATCAATAAAATAATAAGTTGTCTGATTTTCACTGCAACGGCGCGAACATACCGTAAAATACTTACCGTCACATCTGATATTTACGCCCTGAGTTTCTGACGGTGCAAGTAATGCCATTCCGTCATCAATGATGTCATCAATGGCTGAATACTCATTTCCGTCAAGAACACTTTTTTCAAAAGCTGTGTTATACCAGATAAATCTGCCTTTTTCATCACCCACAAGAACAGGTATGGGAAAATCGGCACTTCTGTTACCGTCAGCAAAACTTATTTGCTGAGAAATGCTTTCAAGTAATTCCTGCTTTTTCTTGCGGCAGACAGAATAATACACTATGGTCATCACAATAATAACCGCAACAAGGCAAACCTCTGCAACAGCAAGCTTATACTCACCTGACAAAGCTGTTGCTGCTATGCAGATCAATGCCGAAACCATAGCTGCTGCAAAAACAGGAAAATCTCGAAAAACATTTTTCAGTTTCATTTTAAACCTCCATTATAATGGAAAGAATCATCGGGTTTCTGCCCGTTTTTTCAAACATAAGGTGTGACACCTCGTCACGCACTCTTGCTTTCATAGTATTCCAGTCACAGATACCTTTATTTACGCAATCCTCAATGGCGTAGCGAGCTATCTCACGGGCATCCTCAATAATCTCTTCATTTTCTTTAACATACACAAAGCCTCTTGATATTATTTCAGGGCCTGCAACAATATCACGGGAATAACCGTCAATTGAAGCTACCACAACAATAAGTCCGTTTTCGGAAAGTTTCTTTCTGTCATTAAGAACAACGTTACCTACATCACCTACGCCTGAACCGTCAACAAACACCTTAGCAAGAGGAAGCTTACCAAGTTCTTTTATGCCGTCTTTTGACATTTCAATCTGAACGCCGTTATCGGCAACATAAATATTTTTAGGGTCAATACCCATTCCTTCGGCAAGCATAGCGTGTTTTCTGAGATGCTTCTGTTCACCGTGGGCAGGAATGAAAAACCTGGGTTTCACAAGACCCATCATAAGCTTCAGCTCTTCCTGACAGGCGTGACCTGAAACGTGGATACCTTCAGTTTTTTCATAAATAACCTCAGCGCCTAATTTCATAAGCTCGTTAATAACGTTGCTTACGGTTTTTTCGTTACCGGGAATCGGTGTTGCTGAAATAATAACAAAATCATTAGGGCCGACATTAACTTTTCTGTGGTCTGAAAATGCCATTCTTGAAAGGGCTGACATAGGCTCACCCTGACTGCCTGTGGTTATAATCACCATCTCTTCGGCAGAATATCGGTTGATCATATCAATACTTACGATCTGGCCTTCATCGGCTTCAAGATAGCCCATTTCGATACCGATATTCACAACATTTTCAAGGCTTCTGCCTGAAAGTGCAACCTTTCTGCCCATCTTTTTTGCAACATTTATAACCTGCTGAACTCTGTGAACATTTGAAGCGAAGGTTGCAAGAATGATTCTTCTCTTTCCTGCCTTATGGAAAAGACCTTCAAGAGATTCGCCTACCTTCTTTTCGCTTTCTGTGTAACCCGGTCTTTCAGCATTTGTTGAGTCTGAAAGCATACAAAGTACGCCCTGATTACCAATTTCACCGAAACGGTTAAGGTCGATCATATCACCATCAATGGGTGTGCTGTCAATTTTGAAGTCACCCGTCTGCACAATAGTACCGGCTTTTGAGCTGATGGCAAAACCGAGAGCATCGGGAATTGAATGATTGACGTGAATAGCTTCAACGGTAAAAGCACCTGCGCTGACAAAGTCACCCGGCTTTATAACGTTGAGCTTTGCACTTGAAAGAAGACCGTGCTCGCTGAGCTTACCTTCGATAAGACCGATAGTAAGTCTTGTGCCGTAAACAGGTACGTTTACTTCTCTTAAAAGATAAGGCAATCCGCCGATGTGGTCCTCATGACCGTGAGTGATAAAAACGCCTTTGATTTTTGAAACATTTTCTTTAAGATAAGTGAAATCCGGAATTACCAGGTCGATGCCAAGCATATCCTGCTCAGGGAAGGCAAGACCGCAGTCAACAACAATCATCTGACCGTCAATTTCATAAACGGTCATATTTTTGCCGATTTCATTGAGCCCACCCAGAAAGCTGACCTTTACAGGCACTGCGGGTGAAGGCCTATTTGCCTTGCCTGTGTGCTTGTGTGAATTGCTTTTCTGCGATTTTTTATTTGATTTTACTGTATCTTTTTTAGACTTCTGCTGATTTGTTTTTTTCGTTGCCTGCTGAGCGGCTTTTTTTGACGTCTGCTTCTGAACTTTCTCATTTTTAGCGTTGTTCCTGTTTATCTTCTTAGGTTTACGCTCTTTTTTGTTTTCGTTCTGCATTAAAATATATCCTCCATAAAGCTAATGTAATAAATATAATAGCTTTGTGCATATGTATCCATATTAACTTACATTATATATTACTACTTTATATGTCAAAAGTCAATGAAAACAACACCGATAAAATATTATTGACGAATAATATCACTTGCATTCACCGATATTGATATAGTATAATATCAAAGTGATTTTATTATGAATAAGAGGTAACTATGAAACATATTGATATTTACACCGACGGAGCCTGTTCCGGTAACCCCGGACCCGGAGGCTGGGGTGCAATTTTAAGATATAACGGTGTTGAAAAAGAACTCAGCGGCAGCGAAAAGGAAACTACAAATAACCGAATGGAGCTTTCTGCGGTTATTGAAGCTCTTAAGGCACTGAAAGAGCCTTGTGACATCACCGTTTACACTGACTCAAAATATGTCTGCGATGCAATTGTTAAAAGATGGGTTTATTTATGGAAAGCAAACGGTTGGCGCAAAGCTGACAAAAAGCCCGCCCTTAATGTTGACTTGTGGGAAGAATTGCTTTCACTTCTTGACAGGCATCAGGTTGAGTTCATCTGGCTCAAAGGCCACGCAGGTCACCCTGAAAATGAACGCTGCGACCGCCTTGCCGTCAGCGAATATTCCAAATATCTCAAATAAAAAAGCTCAGGCCGGATTTCATTTCCGCCTGAGCATCTTTTATTTATTACTGATTGTTAAGTGCATTTACGCCGTTCATCGTAAGCTTAAGGGCGAGCACAGCCATTTCCTCTTCCGTTTCTTTCATACCGGTGTTTATCCAATATTTAATGAGAGTGATGTTACCAATAGCAACAAACTGATAAACCATATCAACAAAACGTACGTTGGGTACATTTTTCTTTATTTCATCAAGATAAACTGTGTGGACAATTTCGTTGAAAGTGTCATTATATCTGTCAAAGCCGAAAACAGATCTTCCGTTGAGAAGCACCTTGGCTAAATCTTTATTTTCTTTAACATATCTGTAAACAGAGGCGGTTGCCTTGATTCTGTCATGAGCAAATGGCATAAAAATTCCGCCGGTGAATGACACACAACCCTCCAGAAACTCTCTTACAACCTCGTCATACAACTCAAACTGATCTGTATAATGAGAGTAAAAAGTTCCGCGGTTCACATCGGCTTTTTCACAAAGTTCTTTTACGGTTATTTTTTCAATAGCCTTCTCTTGCAACAACTCGATAAGGCTGTCTTTCAAAGCCTGCTTGGTGTATTTTACTCTGCGGTCAAGTTTTTTATCCTGCATAATACCCTCCCGATGGTGAATTCTGTGTTATTTTGTCAACATTAGTCTATTAAAACACAAAAAAAACATATTTGACTATTGATAATCAATTGTTGATATTATATAATTGATGTGAATAATTGTCAATATTTTATTTTGACAAAATAACTTCTTCAAGGAGAGATACTTATGGCAAACAAAAAGACCGTATTCCTTACCGGTTCTTCGGGCAACATGGGTTTTGCAGGCTTTAAAGAGCTCTATGCAAAAAAAGACAAATTCAACATAGTTCTTCTTAACAGAGGCAGTGAAAAGAACAGAAAGCTTTTTGCTCCTTATGAGAACGACCCCTGCGTTAAGCTTATATGGGGTGACCTTACAAATTACGAAGACGTTCTTAAAGCAACAAACGGTGCTGATTATGTTCTTCACGTTGGCGGCATGGTTTCACCCGCTGCTGACTACTATCCCGTTAAAACTCAGAAAACAAACGTTACAGCTGCTCAGAACATTGTCAAGGCTGTTAAAGCTCAGCCGGACCCCGATGCAGTTAAAGTTGTTTACATAGGTACAGTTGCCGAAACAGGCGACAGAAACGCTCCTATTCACTGGGCAAGAACCGGTGACCCCATTAAAATCAGCGTTTATGACCACTATGCAATCAGTAAAGTTAAGGCTGAGGCTGTTTTTGCTGAATCAGGTCTTAAGCATTGGGTATCACTCCGTCAGTCA
Organism: Acutalibacteraceae bacterium; assembly: GCA_045541505.1. Classification (GTDB taxonomy): domain Bacteria; phylum Bacillota; class Clostridia; order Oscillospirales; family Acutalibacteraceae; genus CAG-488. The sequence goes on along the minus strand of JAZQJF010000015.1, from coordinate 28,393 downwards.
GGTATTCTTTACCCTGCAATTCTTAAAAATATGGAACCCATTATGTATCACGTTCCTATCAACGGTGTTCTTGAATGGGCAACTGTAGAAGACTCAGGCCGTCTTCTTGCAAACGTTTGCGGTGACGACATTCCCGAAGAATTCTGGAGAAGATTCTACAACATCGGTTCTGGTGAAGAATACAGAATCACTAACTTTGAGTTTGAAGAGCTCCTTCTCGGCACACTCGGTCTCGGCTCACCCAAGAAGCTCTTTGATCCTCACTGGTTCACAACACGTAACTTCCACGGTCAGTGGTATTATGACGGTGATGAGCTTGAAAAATACTGTCACTTCCGTGCTAATATCCCTGTTAAGGAATACTTCAAGCAGATGATGGATAAGGTAGAATTTTTCTACAAATTGGCTTTCCTCGGCAAGCCATTTGCTCCCATCGTTAAGAAATTTATGAAGAAGATTGCCGAAACACCCGAATACGGTACAATCTGGTGGGTTGAAAATAAGGTTGATGTAAGAATCAAGGCTTATTACGGCAGCATGGAAGAATATAATAAGATTCCTAAGACCTGGGATAAGTTCGACATTATCATTCCTTCAAAGAAAACGACCGCAAGTGATGTTAAGGTTCTTGACCACGGTTATGACGAAAGCAAAGACTTTGATTCACTCACACTTGAAGATCTTCAGAAAGCAGCAGCTTTCCGCGGCGGTGAATGCCTTGCAACTGAAATCGTTGATATGTACACTCCTGTTAAGTGGAAGAGTGCAAGAGGCAACGAATTTGAAATGAGCCCCAACCTTGTTCTCAGAGGCGGTCACTGGTGCCCCGAAGAGCTCCCCTGGCCCTGGGATTATGACACAGAAGCAAGAATCAATCCGTTCTTTGCTCAGGTATGGGATCGTGAAGGCGAAAACAATGTTTACGGGCCCGAAATCTTTGATAACTTTAAGGAGAAGGTTACACAGTAATGAAAGTATTTATGATTGGCGGCACAGGCCTCCTCGGCTCAGAAGCTGCAAGAATTTTTATTGAAAGAGGTCATCAGGTTAAGAGCGTTGCTCTTCCTCCTCTCCCACAGGGTGCTCCTATTCCCGAAGAAATGGAACTTGAATTCTGCAACATCTATGAAAAATCAGATGAAGAAATCAAGGAAATGATGGCAGGCTGCGACTGTTTCGTATTCGCTGCAGGTATTGACGAAAGAGTTGAATTCCCTGCTCCTGTTTATGATGCATATGACAAATATAACATTCAGCCTTTGAAGAGACTTCTTCCTATCTGTAAGGAAATCGGTATGAAGAATGCTGTTATTCTCGGCTCATATTTCTCATATCTTGCAAAAGAGCGTCCTGATATGAAGCTTACAGAGAAACATCCTTACATCCGCAGCCGTATTGATCAGGAAAATGTTGCATTCTCATTTGCTGACGAAAACTTTGATGTAGCAGTTCTTGAGCTTCCCTACATCTTCGGCACTCAGCCCGGCAGAAAGCCTGTTTGGGTTATTCTCATCGAACAGATCAAGATGATGGATAAGCTTCCCTGCACAATGTATCCGGGCGGCGGTACAGCAATGCTTACAGTTCGTCAGGTTGGTGAAGTTATTGTTGGCGCTGCTGAAAAATCAAAGGGTGCTGTAGCATGGCCTATCAGTATGTATAATATGGACTGGAAGAGATTCCTTAAGATTGTTTATGCTGCAAGAGGTATGGGCAACAACCGTAAGATCATCAGCATTCCCCCTTGGATGATGCGTATGGGTCTCGGCGGTGTTAAGAAAGAATACGCTGCAAAGGGTATCGAAAGCGGTATTGACGTTGACGGTCTTGCAGATATTATGGATATCAACCTTTATATGGACACCAAGTATAGCATTGAGCTTGGCGCAACAGAAGATGATATCGAAGCTGCCATTACAGATTCAATCAAGGTAAGCCAGGCTTCCTATGACGGAACAGTTAAGCTCCTTGAAATGAAAGGCGAATAAATTACAATGATAAATAGCACAGCGGTTTTACCGTTGTGCTATTTTTTTTACAAAACAAAAGGGAGAGCTTTCGCCAAGCTCACCCTTTTTATTATAAGCCTAAAATTCTCTGAACAATATTAACCACTTTTAAAATAAGATTACGAACATAGTTCATAAGAATTTTTGTTATATCAAGGTCTATATTATCACCAACATTATCCCCTGCTTCATAAGAAGATGAAACAGAATTCATCCAGCTGATCATACCGTTGGGACTTATGAGTGAAAGTTCAGTGCCAGTACCGTCCTGATGAGTAACATCCGGATAAGTGCTGCCGTCAAGCATATGCATATCATAAGTTACAACCTTTGCCATATGGTGGTTATCACTTGCAGAATTGCCTGCAGGCTCCGTAACATTTGAAAAGCTTGAAAGACGGCAATTTTCAGGATTATTGTTGTATTCACAAACCATATTCCACAATGGAAGAGTATTGAGTGCATAGTTAACAATCGGGTCTTTTGTGCTTGAAATCATCCAGATTGCAACATTTTCACAAGCCTTGACATCACCGGCTGTTACTGTGCCTGTGGCCGCAATAGGAAATGCACCTGCAAAATAATCGGGGTAGGTTGAAATCATATCCCATGTCATTTCACCGCCTGCAGAACTGCCGCCGATGAAAATTTTGGTAGTATCGATATTTTTGCCGTGCTTTGCAATAAGATCATCAATTACTGCGCGCAATGGATTCACAAGAGATGAGCTCCAATAAACAAGCTTATCTTCAGGAGCACGGGGTAAAAGTATGAATGCACCGCCTGCAGAAAATCGGCTCTGTAATTCTTTTGATGCCCAATACGGCATATCACTGTCATCAAGCTGTGCACCTTCATAATCAGCGTGGCCTATTCCGTGAAGGAAAATAACAACGGGGTATTTTGTGTTGTCGTTTGAACCTGCCGGTGAATAATAGCAGTAATCAAGAGCATATCCGTCTTTTTCAGGGGCAACATCGCTTTCAAATTCATCACGGAGAGCTTCAATACCTGCAGATGTGGGTAAAGCTGTTTTGCAGGCTGCAAAAGAAAATACACAAAATGAAGAAATAACAAGAACAACAACTAAAACTATTGAAAATAATTTTTTAAGAATTTTCATAATAAAAACCTCAGTTAATTATTTTGTATCTTCAGCTTTTAAGAAATCAATACAACGCTTAACCTCTTCAAGACCTGTCGGGTCAAGTCCTTCGCTTTCAACAACAATTGTGCGGCCTGTTGCAATTGCCTTTGCTCTGACCTCAGCAGCTCTTGCCTCACCCTGACCGAGAGAAAGACCTTTTCCGCCCTTAAGACCGTCTTTAAGATGAATTACCGAAACTCTGTCACCAAACTCGTCAAGCACCTGAAGCGCATCTTTACCGGCATTGAATGCCCAATAGCAGTCAATTTCAAGGCCGATTTTTGTTCTGCTAAAGAGTTCATATTCAGCAACAACGCCATCTTCATTGGGCAAAAACTCAGATGAATGGTTATGATAATGAAGCTTCATTCCTTCTTTTTCAAGGCGCGGAATAAGTTCATTTACTCTGTCAATAAATTTATCTACATTCTCTTTTGTTGAAAGGTCTGTGCCGGGAATGATGATGTTATCACAGCCGATTACCTTGTGAGCTCTGACTGTTTCATCAAAATTCTCATCAGAAAGCTGATCAACACCTGTGTGAGTGCCTGAAACACCGAGATTATATTTATCAAGATAAGACTTGATTTCTTCAGGAGTCTTACCCTGAAAGCCTGCAAATTCAACGAAAGAATAACCCATTGCAGCAGTTTCTTTCATTGCAAACTCAATGTCTTTTTCTGCCACATCTCTTACACTGTATAACTGTAAACCGTATTTCATAATTACCTCCGTAGTTTGACAAAAAGTCAACACCTCGTAGGAAGTGTTGACTTTTGTTTAATTAAAGTAAACTTGCTGCTTCTTTATCGAGCATAACGATAACATCACTGTGCTCATTAAGAACTGATGCGGGAAGCTGTGGTGTAACGCCACCTTTAATCATACCCTTAATAGCTTCAGCTTTTGATGCGCCTGTTGCAATAAGAAGAATTTTTTTAGCTCTCATAATTGAGCCGATACCCATAGTAAGAGCATAGCGAGGCATAGGAACTTCGCCGAAATATTTCTGATTTGAATCAATAGTGCTCTGAGTAAGAGTTACCTTAAAGGATTCATCTGTGAATGCATCAGCAGGCTCATTGAAACCGATATGGCCGTTTGTACCGATACCTAAAAGCTGAATGTCAATTCCGCCAACAGATGCCATAGCATCTGCGTAACGTTTGCTTTCCTGTTCCCAATCTGCTACATTGCCGTCAAGGAAGTTTACGTTTTCTTCCTTAATGTCAACCTTATTAAAAAGGTTTTCGTGCATAAAGGTGTAGTAGCTGTTTTTATCATCTTTGGGAAGATCGCAGTATTCGTCAAGGTTGAAAGTGCGAACATCTTTAAAGCTGACCTTTCCCTGATTATAAGCTTCGATAAGCTTTTCATATGTAGGAACGGGAGTTGCGCCTGTTGCAAGGCCGAGAACTGCATCGTTCTTATTGTTGATAATGTCTGTAAAAAGCTCTGCTGCCGCAACGGCAATTTCCTGAGCGTCGTTGAAAATCTTAACTTCCATTTTGTACCTCTGCCTGTTATCTGATAGAATCTATAAGCTCTTCAAATGCAACGATTGTTGTTGAACCTGCTTTATCGCCTGTAGCAACAATTTCTTCGTTTACACCTGAGATGATGCTGCTGTAATCATTGTCTGTAAGAATGTAACCAATCTGGTCATTAGTGATACCGAATACAAGGAGTTCTCTGTCGTTGCCGATAATTTCCTGCATTGAAGGATAATCCCATGATTCGTTTCTGTAAGAATTTGTTTCATCAAGAGCACCGCCGTAAGCGATTGAGGGTTCAAGCTCACCGGGAACAATTGCAATGGCAAGGTCATTACCGAGTTCCATATAACCCATTTCAGTTACAACAGCCATTTCTGTGCCTGATGCATTGTGCTTAACAGCAAGGTTTGTAACAATACCCATCTTAGCTGCAAATACAAGAATCTGGTTTGTTACGGGAACCTCGTACTCTGTGAAACGGATGTTAAGAAGAGGAGCAACCTCTGTTTCGGGAGCGTTGGTTTCGATAACCTTTTTAGCAAGTGCTTCACCGTAAACTTTGATATCTTCAAACGGAGCAAGACCGTCGGGAATAAGAGTGTAGTCACTTGAAATTGCAAGCTCTGCGCCAAGAATAAGCATAAAGTTAGCATCAGCATGCTTGTTGATGTACTGTTCCATATAATAAGGATAGTCGCCTGTAACATCAGTTCCGCCGGCACCTGCACCTACGCAATGGATAGGACCGTTGAAGAGCCATGTTTCACGGCTTGAAGCATCATCGGGAACGAAGCGAAGACGGTTAAGATCCCAGTCACAGTTGATGGGTTCACGCTTTTCACGGATATACTCTGAAACATCTGTTTCTGAGAAATAGAGCTTACCTGTTTCCATATTTTCATATGATTCACGGATAGCTTTTGTTGTTACGATAAAGAGGTTATCCATAAATGCCTGGTTTTTACCGGTAACAAGCTCAATGTCATTCTCAGCAAACTTGTTGTAGATATTTGCAAGGGGGTTGATTGCAATTGCCTTAAGAAGAGGAGCGTTCATACCGTAAGTGTCAACACAGCTGTGCTGATGAAGAACAGAAATATTGATACTTGCAATACCGTTTGCTTCAGCAAAATAAACAAGTCTCTGACGGATTTCTCTTACATCAGGAAGAGCAAGACCGAAAGCATCAATACAAGCAAAAACAACTGCGCCTCTGCCGCTGCCGTCATCAATGCTGATAACTCTTACTCTCTGGTCATCCATAATTGCTGTAGCATACTTATCAAGGTCAAGGCTGCCGCCTACGTAATGCTTGCCGTCAAGTTCATCACCTGTCTGGATAGATGCGCTTGAATAGCCAAGGCTCCACTTAGCACCCTTTGCAGGAGCATCAAGGAATGTATCGTGACCTTTGTAGAAGTCTGCGGTTTCATAATCTTCACAATCAATAAACTCTTTTGAAGGTGCAACGAGATTGATTGAACCTACGATAGCGTCAATCAAAAGGTCAACAATGCCGTAAAGCACCTTTGTCATTGAATCGCCGAAAGCTTCGGGAGAAGATACGTTGATATGAGTCAACGGACGGATAACATGACTTAGTGCTGAGTCTGTTGAAAACAAATCTGCAGCAATGTCTGCGATGTTGATGCTCGGAGTTGTTTCAGGAGCAGTATCTTCAGGAACTGTATCCTCAGCAAAAGCTGCAATACCGCTGCAAGTGAGCACCATTACGAGTGAAAGTATAATTGCCAATACTTTTTTCATAAAATTCAACCTTTCCGAATAATATTTATTATATTCTATCACAAGTGTTAAAAATTTACAAGAGAAACGGGGAAATTTTATGGGGTGCTGTATTCAAGAATTAAGAAACAAAGATGTAATCTGTTCCTCAAACGGTTGCAGACTGGGAAATGTTGATGATGTAGAAATTGATGTTACCAGCGGAAGGCTCGTTTGCATTGTAATTTATGAAAAAGGGAATTTCTTTTCTAAGGGTTGCGATATAAAAATTCCGTGGGAAAATATCAAGGTCATCGGTGATGATACCATACTGGTGGATTATTGCAGACCGAGTACTCCTGCTCCGCCGCCGAGAAGAAAATTTTTCTGATTAAAAACAAAAAACGGAGCCGAAGCTCCGTTAAAAACAAATATTAACCAATCTGAACAAACTGATTTACCCAGAAAACCAACGGGATAAAAACTATAAACAATGCAACACAAAAATAATACATTAAAAAGGCAACGATATTTCTTTTGCCGTTTTCATCATAGCGTTCATAACTGACTTTCTGAGCAGCCATAAGAAGAGGGAACAAAACCAACACTGCATAAACTGCTTTGAGAGCATAATTCTCAAAAGACACACCGCATTTAGCGAGAATTGCACCGACTGCAAAAATCACCAATGAGGCTACAAACCATATAAACTTTTCTTTCTTGTTTATCGGCTTGGCTTTTTTAATTGGAGTTTTCTCTTGATTGGCCATTTTATGCCCCTCCGCATAATTATAAACGTTAACATTTAGATGATATCATAAACAAAAAGAAAATACAAGGGTAATTTTACAAAAAAATCCGGTAAGGCCGAAACCTTACCGGATAAATGCATTTAATTACATCATGCTTGCAATTTCTGCTGCGAAATTGTCAACCTTCTTTTCAATGCCTTCGCCCTTTGCAAAACGTACAAAGCTTGCAACCTTAACATCTGCGTTAAGAGCTTTAGCAACTGAGTTAACATAACCGTTAACATTACCTTCAAAGAGGTCAGAACGTACAAAATCCTGCTCAAGAAGACAAACTTCTTTAATCTGCTTTGCAAGACGCCCCTGAACAAGGCCACCAAAGATTTTGTTTTCTACGATCTCAGCCTTATGTGAAACTGCAATTTCAGCAAGAATAGCATATGCTTCTTTTGAAATGAAGTTTACAAAGTTCTTTCTCTGCTTCTGATCAAGACCCTGATAAATTGTTGAATCCTCGTCGTTCCACTTCTTATCATTGATTGCTTCAGCAATGATGCCACTGAGGATGGGCATAGGAAGTGATTCGGGCTTATTAAGAGCGCTGTCAATTGTAATTGACTCCATCTTTGCAAGCTCTTCTGCGGGGATATCAGCTTTGCTTAAATATTCAGGATTCATAGCAGCAACCTGCATGGCTACATTCTTGCTCATAGCAACGAATTCATCGTTAGCTGCTGTTGCGTCATCAACATCAAAAGCAACAATAACACCAACAGTACCGCCGGCATGGATATATGTTGCAGTATGACCTTCAACAAGAGCAAATCTGCGTACTTTCATATTTTCACGAAGAGCAAGGAAAACCTCCTGAACTTCTTCGTCAACTGTTCTGTCAGAGTCAACTGCTTTTGTAGCAAGAAGAGCCTCAACATCAGCAGGCTTTGCAGCAACAACAGTTTTAACAACCTTAGCTGCAAGGTTGACAAAGGGTTCACCCTTTGCAACGAAGTCTGTTTCGCAGTTGATTTCAACAAGAGCACCTGCGCCAGCATCGTTATAAGCTGCAACTATACCTTCAGCCGCAACACGGCTTGCCTTTTTAGCAGCAGAAGCAAGTCCTTTTTCTCTAAGAATGTCAATAGCCTTGTCGATGTCGCCATCAGTTTCTACAAGAGCCTTTTTACAATCCATCATACCAACGCCGGTCTTTTCACGAAGAGCCTGTACGTCTTTAGCTGTAAATGCCATTAAAATTTCCTCCTAAATATATAGTAAAAAACGAATAATCAATAATTATTCAGCAACTTCTTCTGCTGTTTCTTCAGCTACAGGAGCGCTCTGCTCGCCCTGTCTGCCTTCGATAACTGCATCAGCCATTGCGCCTACGATAAGCTTAACAGCGCGGATAGCGTCGTCGTTGCCGGGGATAACGTAGTCGATTTCATCGGGGTCACAGTTTGTATCTACGATAGCAATGATCGGAATACCGAGTCTGTGAGCTTCAGCAACTGCGATTCTTTCTTTTCTGGGGTCAACGATGAACATAGCAGCAGGCTGCTTCTTCATCTCTGTGATACCGCCCATGAACTTCTCAAGCTTTTCGATTTCAAGGTTGAGCTTGATAACTTCCTTTTTGGGAAGCATATCGAAAGTACCGTCAGCTTCCATTGTCTTAAGCTGAGCAAGTCTCTTGATTCTTCTCTGAATTGTGTTGAAGTTTGTGAGCATACCGCCGAGCCAACGAGCGTTAACATAAGGCATACCGCAGCGGATTGCTTCTTCTTTAACTGAATCCTGAGCCTGCTTCTTTGTGCCTACGAAAAGGATTTCGTCGCCGTTTGCTGCTACATCACGAACTACCATATAAGCTTCTTCAAGCTTCTTTACGGTTTTCTGAAGGTCGATGATGTAAATTCCGTTACGTTCTGTGAAGATGTAGGGAGCCATTTTGGGGTTCCATCTTCTTGTCTGATGTCCGAAGTGAACGCCTGCTTCGAGCAACTGTTTCATTGATACTACTGACATTTGTTTTTCCTCCTAAAGTTTAATCCTCTGCGGGGCTTAAAAATGCAAACATCGGCGAAACGAACCGATGAACTTGTTGCAGAAAACACCTCGCATGCGTTTTGCCGATAGATTATATCACAACATTTACCATAATGCAAGATATTTTTTAACTTTTTTCAAAAACTTTCCGTTCAAAAACGCGTTGTGCAATTGCTCTGAAAACAGGAGCGCAATCCGCACCTCCCGTAGAGCCGTCCTGAGACAGAATAACAACAGAATATCTTGGATTATCTGCAGGAAAAAAGCCGCCGAACCAGGTGCACAGCTTCTCATTGTCGCTTTCATCATACACACCTGTTTGTGCAGTGGCGGTTTTACCTGCACTGAGAAAGCCTTCAGTTTTTGCGTTTTTTGCCGTGCCGTTATTAACAACCCCCGTAAGCATTTCAGAAACAATCTCTGCCGTTTTCTGACTTATTGCAATAACAGGTGCTTTAGGTGAAAATTCATACACTTTATTTCCGACAGCATCTTTAACATATTCGACGCAATAAGGCGAAACGTATCTGCCGCCGTTTGCCAATGCATTGAATACATTTATTATCTGAACAGGCGTAGCAGTAAAGCTGCCCTGACCGAAAGAAAAATTCGCAAGATTTCCGGAAATCTTCAGCGCGTTCACCGTCGGCAAATCCCCTTTTGAAGAAAAAAGATCTTTGGCTATTTCTGTTGAATTTCCGAATCCCAGTGCCGCTGCCATTTCAAGAATTGCTTTTCCTCCTGTTTTTTCAGCCAGCTTTATAAAATAGCAGTTGCAGGAATGTTCAAGTGCCCCCTGCATATCTACAAGTCCGTGAGCAACTGAATTATTGCAGCGGAAAGTATTGCCGTTAACCTGCAGAGAACCATTGCAATACAGAGAAAAATTTTTACTTATTCCGTTTTCTAACGCGCAGGCTGCAACCACAACTTTAAAGACCGAACCTACCGGATACGCTGACAAAGCTCTGTTGGTAAGCGGTGAATTTTTATCATTAAGGCTTTGTGCAACATTTTCAGGATCGTATTCAGGCACGCTCGCCATTGCCCTTATTTTTCCGCTTTGGGTATCACAGACTATAACTGCACCCTTTTTAATCGAAGACGCTCTGAGTTCTTCCTGAACAATCGACTGAATTTCACTGTCGATACTGAGAAAAACACCGCCTTTACTATGATTATATAGCGGGTCAGTTTTAATTTCTGCACCATCGACAAACTCACCGTTTACATCACAAAGAAAACCCGCTGAAAGATTTATATCTGTTTTTAATAAAGAATTGAAGCACCGCTCAATTCCGCTGACACCGTCACCGTCAGAATTCACATAACCAATAAGATGAACAGCAAGAGGATTTTCACCATAACGGACAAATTTTTTAAGCGTTGCACAGGCAGAATCAAGTTCAACAGACTTATCACCGATATTCACATAACCTATACTGCCCTGAAGAAGCGGCGTTGCGATAACATCAAACTCGGAAGATGAAAGATTTTCATACAGAAAAGAAACGGCTTTTTCAGTGGGCTTTGACACCACAAAATTTTCACACTTGCGGTTTACAACCGGCGCACCGTTACAATCAATAATCGGCATACGCAAAGTGTCAAGAATTACTGTTTTATAATGAGAAGATATATAGTTTGCAACCTGAGTGTCTGTTGTGGCCGTATAAAGCCGCAGACAAATACCGCCAACAGCAAGGCAAAAAGAAAGAAAGACTGCAATTACTCGTTTTTCCATAAAATCACCGTTTTTATTATGCCCGAAAAAGAAAAAATCACCCCACTCCTCACGGAATAGGGTGATTTAATTTTATACTTCAATCTCTGCAACTACGGGGTAATGGTCTGAAGGGAATCTGCCGTCAGGCTTATCGGTTAAAACTCTGTATTTATTAACCTTTGTATCGTTTGAAACATTTATGAAATCAATAATTTCAGGATCGCCTTTATCATTGAGCAAAGGATAAAATGCATTATATGTAATGCTGCTCATTGTATCAGCGGCAGCATATTTTGTATCAACCAATCTGCCTGAAGTCATCTGCTTATAAAGCGTTCCGCCTTCTTCAAAGTTAAAGTCACCTGTCAGCACTGTCTTTTCGCTGAATTTCTCTGCAAAATCAAGAAGCAGCTGCAGCCCCTTGGTTCTTGCTTCGGGTCCTCTGTGATCAAGGTGAGTGTTCATATGAACATAGGTTTCACCGCTTGATTTATCACAAAGCTTTGCCCAGGAGCAAACACGGCGGCAGGCTCCGTCCCACCCTTTACTGCCGGGAACATCAGGTGTTTCTGACAGCCAGAAAGTTCCGCTGTCAAGCACATCGAATTTATCTTTAAGATAAAAGACTGCAGAAAATTCGCCATCTTCCTTTCCGTCATCTCTGCCGACACCGATATAAGCATAGTCTGTCAGTGATGAAGATAGAGTTTTCATCCAGTCATAATGTGCTTCCTGAACGCCGAAAGAATCCGGGAGCTCTTTTTTAATAAGATCAGTTACCAGCGGATGGCGTATTGTCCAATCCATTTCATCAGGACCGTAACAAAGGACATTGTAGCTCATAACTTTCAAATTCATAATCAACACTCCTTTTGAATGTATATATTCTATCACAAAGAAAAATCAGGTGTCAATGTACATATCAGGTCATTTCATCGATAAATACATATTTTTAACATCCTCGTAAGAAAGGGGGATAATATTTTTTTCAAGAAGCGGAGTCATACTCATTTTTGTAAGGGTTTCGATTTCTTCATCAGTTTTAACTCCGATTTCGGTAAGAGTCATAGCCATACCCATTTTCTTTTTAAGGGCTGTAATAGCATCTGCCATATCATAAGCGTCTTTAAATCCACAGGATTCAGCAAAACGGTGAAGTCTGCCGCCATCTGCCTCTGCATTGAATCTTGTAAAATAATCAAGTGTCATTGCACAGGCTTCGCCGTGAGGCACTCCGTAAAGGTTGGTAAGAGGGAACGAGCAAGCGTGACTGCCCGCAGTTCTCGGATTACTGAATGCAACACCTGCAACGATTGACGCTTCTGCCATTTTTTCCCTCGCTTCAAGATTATCCGGCTCACAGTATGCTTTGTAAAGATACTCAAACACCAATTTTGTCGCGTGAACAGAGCAACTTTCACAAATAGGCTGATGAAGAATACTCCAGAAGCTCTCAAGGGCGTGAGCGAGAACATCAAGACCTGTAGATGCAGTTACCTTTGCAGGAACGCTCAATGTCAGCTTCGGGTCAACTATTGCCGCAACAGGATACATCAACGGATCATTCATAGTTGATTTTACGTTTTTCGCAAGGTCTGTAAGCACTGAAATATTGGTAATCTCACTGCCTGTACCCGAGGTGGTTGCAACGGCAATCATCGGTATAACTTCGTTTTTGTCAACAGGTTTTCCTCCTGTGTGGTAGCTTTCAATTACATCATCACCCTTTGCAACGGCACACGCCGCTTTACAGCAATCCATAGGAGAACCGCCGCCCAGAGCAACTGCAAACTGAGCCTTGTTTTCACGCAGAACCTTCACGCAGGCATTTACGTTGTCAGTCGTGGGGTTTGGTCTTATATCGTGAAACACAGCAACAATTCTGCCGCCGCAGTTATTTATGATTTCATCGGCAACACCGTTGTTTTTAAGGGTATTTGAACAAACAAGCACTCCCCTTTCAAAGCCGAAAGAATCAATGATTTCAGGTAATTTCCTGACCTTGTCGTTACCAAAATAAATTTTTACAGGCATAGAAAAATTCCAGCTCATAATATCACTCCTCCTTATCAAGTATATAACAAAAGTCCGACACTATCAAGCATCGGACTCCATTATAATTATTTTCTTTTAATTTTTTTTGTTGTAGTTTTTGGGAACTCTTCGTTTCTGAAACGTACATCGGCAATCTTTTTAAATGACGGAAGCTTACGGTTAAGCTCTGTAATTTTTCCTTTGATGCCTGCTTTAACTGCGTTTGCATCATCTTCCTCACCGACAACAGGGAAAATTTCAGCAACGATCTGATCGTTCTCGCCAGAAACAACAACCTCGTCAATTTCGTCAATTGAGTCACAGAGAATAGCTTCAAGCTCTTCAGGTGAAACGTTTTTGCCGTTTGAAAGAATGATAAGGTTCTTTTCACGGCCTGAAATATAAAGAAGTCCGTCTTCATCAAGGTAACCAAGGTCACCTGTTCTGAACCATTCACCGTCAAACGCAGCTTTTGTAGCTTCTTCATCTTTATAGTAACCAAGGAAAACAATGTCACCCTTGATCTGAATTTCACCGTCTTTAATTCTGCATTCAACTTCGGGGTGAACTACACCGACGCTGGCGGGAGCATAATGCTTTGTTCTCATAGTTGCAACAATGGGTGAGCACTCAGTAATACCGTAACCGCTTGTAACGGTAATACCAAGCTCTTTAAAGCCTGCAACGTATTTTTCATCAAGGGCAGAACCGCCTGAGATAATCATTTCAAGATTACCGCCGAAAGCATCAAGGATCTGTTTAAAGAAAACTCTTCTCATATCAATGCCGACTTTAAGAAGACCGTTGCTTACTTTAATCATTGTTTTAACAAGTTTTTCTTTGCCCTGTTTTCTGATGTTATCCCAGATTTTATTATACATAACCTTAAGAACCATAGGAACAACAGAAACGTGACCGGGAGCAGCATATTTGATATCGCTGAGAAGCTTTTTAAGACTGGAGTTAATAAAAACAGGAAAACCTACGAGCATCTGGCAAGCAACACCTGCCATAAAGCCGAATGTGTGATAAAGAGGAAGCATAAGAACAGTTCCCTTAGGAATTGAAAGATTCATAAGGCTGGTGATCGCATCTCTCATAAGCCCCTTATGAGTAAGCATTGCGCCCTTGGGTCTTGATGTTGTGCCTGATGTGAAAACGATAGCAGCCATAACCTCTCTATCAACCTGATAGTCAGCAAAGCTCTTTTCGCCGTTAGCAAGAAGCTCTTTACCTTTTGCGATATAGTCAGCAAAGTTTTCAAGAGAAATTTTATCAACATTGCAAAGCTCAGTTTTGTCAGCATAAAGCTTTGAATGAATCATTGCAGTTGACTCGCTCTTTTCAATAACATACTGAACGTCTTCGGGGGTCTGCTCCTTATCAACAGGAACAATTACATTGCCGCCGCAGATAACTGCAAGATAGCAAACTATCCATTCATAGCTGTTTTCACCGATGAGAGCGATATGGGCGCCTTTATATCCGATTGAATGGAGATAAGTACCCATTGCATATACATCATTTTTAACGTCGTTGAAAGAATGTCTGACTTCTGTTTTTCCTTTAGTGTACCAGAATGCAGTATCATCACCGTATGTTTTTGCGCAGAAATCTACCATTTCTTTAAGGTCTTTTGTTTGGGGTATTTCGTTGTAGGGATATTTTTTGTTACTCATAATATTCTCCTGTAAAATACTAAATGTAGCTAGTTTACCATTTTCACTACTTATACAATAGTATATACTATCATAAAACTCAATGCAAACGACATATTTTAAAATTTGTCCAAAATAAATTAATAAAATCTAAAATTGTTTTTATCATATGTTTTTCTTTACAAAAACTGACAAAATATAGTATTATTTAAAAAAACGTAGGCGGTGATGATATGAACATTGTTTTAACAGGTATGCCCGGTTGCGGAAAAAGCACTATCGGTGTTTTACTTGCGAAGGCATTGCAGATGGGATTTACAGACTGTGACCTTCACATTCAGAAGCGTTGCGGTATGAGTCTGCAGGAAATTATTGACACACAAGGTCTGGAAGCCTTCCTGAAAGAAGAGGAAGACACCATTATTTCTATAAACGAGGATTTTTCTGTAATTGCTACAGGCGGAAGTGCGGTATATTCACAAAGAGCAATGTCGCACCTTAAGAAAAACGGTATTGTGGTTTATATTTCTTTGCCGATTGAAGATATTGAAGGCCGACTGACTAACATTAAAACACGCGGCGTAGCTATGGAAAAAGGCACTACCGTAGCCGACCTTTATAAAGAGCGTTTACCTTATTATGAAAAATATGCAGATATTGTCATAAACGCTCACGGTCTGGATATTGAAGAAACCGTCGATAAAACAATCACAGCAATAAAAAACCATCTCAAATAAGTTTCACAAAAACTGTCAACACAAACTTAAAACACCGGATGCTTAATTGCATCCGGTGTTTTGTACTGTATTCATAATAATATCAACAACAGGTGTCGGGTCTTCAAGGCCGTGAGGGTGATGGTTGCACCCCTCTTTAATAAAAATATCAATCGGGACCCCTGCCTGCTTATATGCTCTTTCAATGAGGATACCGTTTTCAACATACGGCACAGCGGTGTCGCTGTCACCTGCCACAAGTACAACCGGGATTTTATTTTTGATAAGATCCGGTATTTTATCCTGCGGTGTTTCACGGTAATAAAGAAGCTCTGATATGCTTTTCATATTAAGGGCTGTAAGAATTTCGGTAAAATTTTCATCATCGAGTCTCTCACCTATTCCGAAACCGCAAGGACAGCTCATATAATTAACAACAGGCGCATCAATATAGAGACAGCCTACAAGTTCAGGATATTTTGCCGCAAATTTAATTGCAATCAATCCCCCGCAGCTCATTCCTACAGGGACACACTTTTCAGAAAGAGAATATTTTTCACTCAAAAAGCGCACAAAACGTGCCTTTCTGTCAAGATCCGGGTCGGTTCCCCAACGGTTGTCATTCTCAACAAATGCCACATAGCATCCACGGTTAAGCAATTCAATTTCTGTTTCAGGAAAAGCATTTCTGTATTCAGTTTTTAAAATAAGGGTGGGGTTAAAGCATTTAACTTTTGGTTTGACAACACTCGCCTCATACCCTTCAAAAATAAATTCGTCACATTCAAAATTGTTCCACATAATTGACACCTCTTTTAATTAAGATATCCGAAACCTCATTATAAGTCAAGAAAACAGTGCAACTCTTGCGAATCGCACTGTTTTATCTTATTAAATTATACCACGCTGAAAAGAAGATCGCCGTATGTGGGGAACGGCCAGTAATCTCTGCCAACCAGAAGTTCAAGCTCGTCGGCAGGTTTTCTTACCTGAGCCATTGCGGGGATGATAACTTCTTTGTAATAGGTTGCTGTTGTTGAAGCATCATCTCGTGGAACTTCATTAAGCGCTTTTTTCAATGCACTTACAGCGCAGAAGAGTTCATCCTGCTTTGCGGAAATCTCGTTGATAAGACCTTCTTCACAAGCACACGCCATATTTGGGTTAAGGCTCTTTTTGAGCGATGCTGACTGACATACATCAGTTACATAATCAACAACTGCAGGTATAATCTCTTTACTTGCGATATGAAGCATTGTTACTGCTTCAATATTTATTGTTTTTGAATACTCTTCAAGCAGAATATCGGTTCTTGAAACAACTTCAATTTCACTGAAAATATTATGCTTTGTGAAAAGCTTGATATTCTTTTCATCTTTGTAATGAGGAATTGCATCAACAGTTGTTTTAAGGTTGAGAAGGCCTCTTTTTTCAGCCTCTTCTACCCATTCATCAGAATAACCGTTGCCGTTAAAAACAATTCTCTTATGCTTGATATATTCTTTTCTGATAAGCTTTCTCGCCGCAGCTTCAACGTCACTTGCTTTTTCAAGAACATCGGCAAACTTTGAAAGTGACTCGGCAACTATTGTGTTAAGAACAATGTTTGACTCAGCAATTGAAAGGGTTGAGCCGAGCATACGGAATTCAAATTTATTACCTGTGAAAGCAAACGGTGAAGTACGGTTTCTGTCAGTATTGTCTTTTGAGAATGCAGGAAGAACGCTTACTCCTGTGTCAAATTTAAGATGCTTTGCAGAGTGATAAGGCTTACCTGCTTCAACAGCATCAAGAACCTTCTGAATTTCTTCACCCAGGAACATAGACACTATTGCAGGGGGAGCTTCTGCTGCACCGAGACGGTGGTCATTACCTGCGTTGGCAATTGAAATTCTCAACAAATCCTGATAATCGTCAACCGCTTTGATAACGGCAACAAGGAAAAGTAAAAATCTTGAATTTGAATAAGGGTCTGAACCCGGCTCAAGCAGATTTTCACCTTCATCAGTTGAAAGAGACCAGTTGTTATGCTTACCGCTGCCGTTTACGCCATCAAAAGGTTTTTCGTGAAGAAGACACTCAAGACCATGCTTATGAGCAACCTTTTTCATAATTTCCATTGTAAGCTGATTATGGTCGGTAGCGATGTTTGTTGTTGTAAAAACGGGAGCAAGCTCGTGCTGAGCGGGAGCTGCTTCGTTATGCTCGGTTTTTGCAAAAACACCGAGTTTCCAAAGCTCTTCATCAAGCTCTGCCATAAAGGCTTTGATTCTGGGCTTGATGGTGCCGAAATAATGGTCATCCATTTCCTGACCTTTGGGCGTAGGAGCACCGAAAAGAGTTCTACCTGTATAAGTCAGGTCTTTACGCTTATCAAAAAGCTCTTTGTCGATGATAAAATATTCCTGCTCAGGGCCGACAGT
Source organism: Acutalibacteraceae bacterium (assembly GCA_045541505.1). Taxonomy (GTDB): domain Bacteria; phylum Bacillota; class Clostridia; order Oscillospirales; family Acutalibacteraceae; genus CAG-488. The sequence goes on along the minus strand of JAZQJF010000015.1, from coordinate 10,664 downwards.
TGAATTAACACGCTTAACGCTCTGACCAAAAAGGGTAAGAACACGTTTAGCCTGCTTGTTTACCTCTTCCATTGAGCGGAGCAGTGGTGTTTTTTTATCAAGAACCTCGCCTGTGTAAGAAACAAAAGATGTGGGAATACAAAGTGTATTTTCTTTAATAAATGCAGGTGAAGTCGGGTCCCATGCAGTATAACCGCGGGCTTCAAAAGTTGCACGGATACCGCCTGAAGGGAAAGAAGAAGCATCAGGCTCACCTTTGATAAGCTCTTTGCCTGAAAATTCCATTATAATGGTGCCGTCACCCTGAGGTGAGAGAAAGCTGTCATGTTTTTCGGCAGTGATACCCGTCATCGGCTGAAACCAATGAGAATAATGGGTTGCGCCCTTTTCAATTGCCCAGTCTTTCATTGCACTTGCAACAACATTGGCAACGCTTAAATCAAGCTCTTTGCCTTCATTAATTGTTTTGCGCAGTGAACGGTAAATTTCTTTAGGAAGTCTGTCGTGCATAACAGAATCATTAAACACCATACTTCCGAAAAGTTCAGATATTTTGCTCATTGTGACTACCATCCTATAAAATAAATCTGTTACTGTTTTAGTGTGTCTGCGGTCATTTCATCAAGAGTGAGACCGTAGCTTTCAAGAAAATCTTCCATAAAGCATTCAGCTTCAGGCATTCCCATTTCGTCAATTGCTTTTTTAGTGCTTATCGCTGCTTTTTCAAATTCAGAATTACCTGCTTTCGCCTCTTCAATGCATTTGGTGAGGGCGCAGATCTTATCAGCAGCTTTTACAAATTTCCAAAGCTGTCTGTCCTCTTCCTGCTTGATAAAGAAAGGTACATATTCTTCACGCAGATCTTCGGGGAGCATATTTACAAGCGCCTGACAGGCAGTATCTTCCACCTGAGAATAAGCTTCGTGAACCTGTGCACTGTAATATTTGACAGGAGTCGGCATATCGCCTGTAATAATTTCAGGTGTATCGTGATAAACACCGAGAACAGCTGCTCTTTCGGCATTGACATTACCGCCGAAACGTTTATTATGAATAACCGCCAGGGCATGAGCCACACCTGCAACCTCAAGACTGTGTTCACTGATATTTTCAGTGTGAGTGTTTCTCATAAGTGCCCAACGGCTGATATATTTCATTCGTGAAAGCATCGCAAAAAAGTGATGTCGTTTCTTTTTGGCCAAAATAATCGCCTCCTCGCAGAATTTTATCATAAAGATATAATTTTTGCAAGGAAATTTCTATGATTTTAATTTGATTTTAAAATGTTTTATGATATAATGTATTGAATAGTTATGTTTTATATACTTTAATATGATTTCCGGAGAGCAAAAATGCTGAAAAAGAACGACAAAATTGCAATAAATATTGATTCCTGCACATCTCTCGGCAGCGGCGTTGGCAAGTATAACGGGATGACTGTTTTTGCTGCAAACACTGCCCCGGGGGATCACGCTTTGCTTCACATAATCAAGGTGAAACCAAATTATGCAATAGGCAAGGTTGAAAAGATAATTCACCCGTCACCGATGAGAATCAAGCCTGAATGCCCCGTATTTGAAAAATGCGGAGGGTGTGCTTTCGGTCATATCAGCTATGAAGAGGAATTAAAAATCAAAGCTCAGCAGGTTAAAGACAATTTCAAGCGTCTGGCAGGTATTGACACCGAGCCGAAGTCTATTATCAGCGGCAAAAGTGATAAGCGTTACCGTAACAAGGCTCAATACCCTGTTCAGAGTGACAGTCACGGTCTTGCCCTTATCGGATTTTATGCGCCCCATTCCCACAGAGTTGTTGACTGCGCTGACTGTCTGCTTCAGCCCGAAGATTTCAAAAAAGTTACCGATGTTTTCAGAACATGGATAAGACTTTTTAAAATTTCAACATACGATGAGCTGACACACAAAGGCCTTTTAAGACACATCTATGTCAGAAAAGCCGTTAAAACAGACGAGCTTATGGTGTGCATTGTTATAAACGGTAACGATATTCCTTTTAAGGATGAGCTTATTTTTGAATTAAAAGATGCTTTACCAAACCTTAAAAGCATAATATTGAATAAGAACAAAAAAGACACTAACGTTGTGCTCGGTGATGAATGCATCACCCTTTACGGCAACGGTTATATCACTGATAATCTTTGCGGTCTGGATTTTGATATTTCTCCCCTCTCGTTTTATCAGGTTAACCACGACACTGCCGAGTTACTCTACAACAAAGCTAAAGAATACGCTGACCTTCGCGGTAACGAAACCGTGCTTGACCTTTACTGCGGTACAGGTACAATCGGCCTTACCATGGCGAAAGAAGCCAAGCAGATAATCGGTGTTGAAATTATTCCTCAGGCAATTGAAAATGCCATTGAAAATGCAAAGAAAAACGGCATCAGCAATGCAAGATTCATTTGCGGTGACGCTTTAAAAGCAGCCGAAATGCTTGAAGAAGAAGGAATTAAGCCTGATGCGGCAATTATCGACCCGCCGAGAAAGGGCTGCAGCACAGATTTGTTGGAAACCCTGGCAAAAATGAATCCCGAAAGAATTGTCTATGTTTCTTGTGACAGTGCAACTCAGGCAAGAGATATTAAAATTCTCACCGGCCTGGGTTACGACTTTGTTGAAGTCACACCTGTGGATATGTTTCCGCGCGCACCACATTGCGAGACGGTTGTAAAATTAATCAAAAAAGCAGAGTAATAATTTATTCATACACAAGACGTCAAAAGGATTTTGAATATGGAAAATTTTTTGAACTTAAAAAACGAGGAACTACCGTAAAAACAGAGTTTATTGCAGGTATGACCACTTTCTTTTCAATGGTCTACATTCTTATGGTCAATGCAAATATGTTTGCCGATCCCTTCGGCGACGGTACAAATCCGTTAGGTGTTTCTTACGGTGCTATTTATATTGCAACAGCAATTTCGGCCGTTGTGGGCACCATTCTTGCAGGCTTACTTGCAAATTTGCCGTTAGCTCAGGCAAGCGGTATGGGACTTAATGCGTTTTTTGTTTACACCGTTTGTATCGGCTTCGGCTTGACTTATGCAAACGCTTTGGTTCTTATTTCTTACATTGTTATCAGCGCTTTCTGCGGCGATTTAAAGAAAATCAAGGGCAGCTCATGGGTAATTGCACTTTTATTTGTAGCAATGCTGCTTTTAACTCATTAATTTATTGTCAACACAGTATCTTAAAAGGAATGATATTATGAGTAACGGACTTACAAGACGTGAACTTCAAATCACTAATATAAACGAAATCAAAAAAATTCTTGATAAATCTCTTGTCGCACACATAGGTATGGTTGACGGTGATGAGCCGTATGTTGTGCCTATGAATTACGGCTACATTTTGAATGATGATAAGCTTACAATTTATCTTCACGGGGCAAAAAGAGGAAGAAAAATTGACATCATCAACGCCAACCCCAAAGTTTTCTTTGAAGTTGAATGTGACCTTCTGCCGTTTGAGGGCGAGGTTGCCTGCAAATACGGTATGGCATACTCATCATTGATGGGTAAAGGTACAGCCGTTATTGTCGAAGACGTTGAAGAAAAGAAACTGGGTATGAGCACGGTTATGAAAACTCAGACAGGAAAAGACTTTATATTTGAAGATAAAATGGTAAGCTTTGTAAACATAATCAGAATTGATGTTTCAAGCTACACCGCAAAATGCAGACCGATACCCAAGAAATAGTTTACTACTGCAGAAAGAGGAATTTTATGAAGCTTTCAGAAATTCTCAGTGTTGTCAAATTTGACGGCACAATAAAAAACGATGTTGAAATCAAGGATATTGTTTACGATTCACGAAAAGCAACCGCCGGTGTGATTTTTGTCTGCCTTTCCGGGCTTAAACTGGACGGACACAAGTTTGCTCAAAGTGCTTATGAAAACGGAGCAAGAGTCTTCATTTGCGAAAAGCAAGTGAACTTACCCTCAGACGCACAGATTTTTATTGTTGAAAACTCCCGCGTTGTGCTTGGTGAAACTGCTGCAAAATTCTTTTCTTACCCGGCGAAAGAAATCAAAGTAATCGGCATCACCGGAACAAAAGGTAAGACAACGGTTGCCCACCTTGTTCAGGGGATTCTTAACGAAAGCGGTATCCCTTGCGGAATCATCGGCACTGTAGGTGCTGAGTTCGGCGGTGAAAAATTCCCCACAAGTAACACCACTCCCGAATCTTATGAGCTTCAGAAGCTTTTCAGACTTATGCTCAACAAAGGTTGCATGGCTGTTGCTCTTGAGGTTTCTTCTCTCGGTGTCAAGCACGGCAGAATTGACGGAATCCCCTTTGCCTGCGGAATTTTCACCAACCTTTCACCTGACCATATCGGTCCCCTTGAGCATGAAACCTTTGAGGAATACGCTTATTGGAAATCGGTTTTCTTTGAAAGATGCGAAATTGCCGTTATGAATTTTGATGACCAGGCATACTCCGTAATGAAAGAAAACTGCAAATGCAAAATCATTTCTTACGGGCTTGACGGAAGCTATGATATAAGCGCAAAAAATGTTTCCCCTCTTCGCACAAGAGAAGAAATGGGTATCAGCTTTGACTGCACCGCTTTTGGTCAGGAGCTTGAAATCACCTCTGCTTTACCGGGAACATTCAATGTATATAACATTATGTCAGCAATCGGCGCAGTTACCGCTATCGGCTGTAAGCTTGACAAAGCTGTTGACGCTCTTAAAAAAGTAAGAGTTAAAGGAAGAGCTGAAATAGTTAACATTGACGCTGACTTTGATGTTATAATAGACTACGCTCATAACGGATTGAGCTTAAAAAGTATTATTGAAACACTTTATGATTATAAATCCGGACGCATTATATGCGTATTCGGCTCCGTAGGCGGAAGAACTCAGGAACGAAGACGTGAAATGGGTCTTGTTGCAGGAAGTATGTGTGATTTATGTGTTTTAACCTCAGATAACCCTGATTTTGAGGACCCTTCAAACATTATAAACGATATTGCACAGGCTGTTGAAGAAGCAGGCGGCAAATATATTTGTGAGCCTGACAGAAAAAAAGCTATTGAAAAAGCATTGAGTATTTCAGAAAATGGTGATATAATTCTCCTTGCAGGTAAGGGACACGAAGAATACCAGCTTATAGAGGGTATTAAGGTTCCTTTCTCTGAAAAAGAATGTGTCAACGAATATATGCGGAGGTCCGGCACAGATGCTTGAATTCAGAAAAGAAACAAATATACAGGCATATGATGAGTTTATAAATGAGCACAAAGGTTCATTTATTCAATGCTCCCGTTGGCCTGAAATAAAAACTGCGTGGAAGCCGTATTTTTATTCGGGTTTTGAAAACGGAGAAAGAGTTTTCGCCTGCCTTGTTCTCGAAAGAAACCTTTCTTTATGCGGCAAGGTCTGGTATATTCCTGACGGTCCTGTTACTGATTATTCACGACCGGAAATCATCAAAGAATTTACGGCATTTATTAAAAATGAACTTAAAAAACACAATGCTACCGCATTGCTTACCGACCCTCATATTGCATTGAGAATCAATAACGAAAACTGCACTTCAGGCCTTGAAGTTCACAAAACATTTATAGATGCAGGTTATGAACTCAACCACGATGCCGCCCGTTATATTTATAAAGCACCGATTCAGTATATGATAAATCTCCGCAAAGAAAACGGTGAAATATTCACCGCTAAGGAGCTTTTGAAAAAATGCGAAAAGGGTGTCAGATATTCTGTAAGAGTCGGTGAATCACGCGGTCTTGTGAGCCGTTGTGTTACAATTGCCGATGTTGAAAAAGATCCTTCATTGCTTGAAGATTTTGCAACAGTTATGCGTTCAACTTCTGAACGTGACAGCTTTATTGAAAAAAATACCGAATACATTAAAAAGCTTATGACGGTATTCCACGACTGTATGGATCTCACACTGGTCTATTATGATAAAAATGCCGACAAAAAGTTTGAAGATGACAGGCAAAAACAACTTGCTCAGAATCTTGAAAAAATGGAAACAGCAAAAGAGAGCGTTAAAAACCGTCTCACTAATGAAAACGAAACAATTCTTCAGCAAAGCAAAAATTATCATCTCAGAAAAGAAATTGCTGACGGTTTTTCAGACAAAGACAGTTTTGTTGTTGCAGGCGGTCTTACAATACGTTACGGCGGTGTTGCAAGCTGTCTTTTCGGCGGCAGCATTGATATTCTCAGAAATGAAACAAGACCAAGCCATTTTGTAAATTATCTCAGACTTTGTCAGAGCATTGACAATGGCTGCGATTATCACGATCTGGGATATGTTCTTGTTGATAATCTCAATATTCCCGACGATAAGACACAGCCTTTGGGTGAGCTGACGCCAAAAGCAAATTTCGTTGGTATCAATTCATTCAAAGCAAGTCTCGGCGCTGATTTATACCAGTTTGTCGGTGAATATGTGTTAATAAACAACAAAATTCGATACAGCATTTATGATAAGCTTGTACCGGCGGTTAAAAAGGTTAAGGTGCAGATTCTTAAGACTCTGCGCTCAAGCAAAGATTAAGGAGGTTTTGACCTGATGAAAGACAAAGATTTTGACACAAGTGAGCTTCTTTCAAGCCTTGATAAGCTCAAAGCAAAATATTCATTTGATTTTGAAAGTGAAAGTAAAAAGGACGAGGTTGCTCCTTCTGCTGTTGAATTAACTGATGAACCCGTAATCGATCTACCTGCAGAAGAGCCTGAAAATGAAAAAAAAGACGAGATTGATGTCACTATTGAACCCATTGAGGAAGCAAAATCAGAACCGACTGCAATTGAAGTTGAGCAGGTCATTGACACTCCGAAAGAAAAGGATATGTCTTGGTTGATCGATTCAGCAGACGTTACTGAGCAGGAAACTGCAGAGGCTCCTGAAAAAGCTGCAGTTAAAATCGACTTCAGCGAAGAACCTGTTGCTGAGCCTAAAATTATAACCGAAGAAGCTCAACAGGAAGTTACACCGGTTGTTAGCGAAGCAGCACCTCAGGAAGAAGAGGCTGAACCCGTTGTTGAAAAAGAAGATGCTGTTGCCTGGTATCTTCAGACCGATGACGCAGATGAAGAGGAAACAGTACAGGAAGATGTTACAGTGACAGAACCTGCTGCTGAAGAAATTACCGAAGAAATCAAAGAAGAATCTGTTGAAGAAACTGAACCGAAAACAGTCGAAGCGGAAGAAGCAGTTTCAACCGTTGCTGAAGCAAAAACTGATGACGATGATGACGATTTCGCAGACCTTGACGATGACACTGAGCTCACTGTTATCAGACACGAAGAAAACAAAGAAGAAAATGTTTCACCGTTTTATGCTGCATTTATGGAAAGCACAAGCAACGACGATAAAAAGGTAAAACCGCCGAAGCCGGTTAAATCTCCTAAGCCGCCGAAGCCTGTTAAAGAGCCAAAGGTAAAGAAAGAAAAAGCCAAAAAGGGCAAGGCACCCAAAAAGCTTATTCTCAACATTGTTGTTGCAGCAGTTCTGATAGTTGCTATCTGGGCTTGTGCATTCGCAACAGACTATGCACTCGTTTACAATTGGTCAACTCCTGTTTTCTGCGCAGAAACAAAGAGCTACCCTGACGGCAGCAAAACCTTCACCGGTGCTTTTTATCAGATTCAGATAAGCGTCGATGACGACGGCTCTGTTGACAGAGTATGTCTCCCCTGGTTTGTAAAAGGACCTAACGCAGATAAATAATTTTTAATCCCCGATTTGTACGCAAATCGGGTGAAAAGTCAAGAGGTAAATGCGAAAAAGTGCAAAAAATTTTAATTTAGGCAGATAAAAGGCTATTTACGCACGCCTCGTAGAGGTCTGCGGAGGTAAAATAGTTAAAAATCCCTCTCGGATAATTGTTAATCCATTTTTCAAGCCTGCGGGTGTCGGCAGGCGTAACCCGCTCAAAGCTAACGCCTTTCGGGTAGTGGCGGCGTATCATTTTATTTTGATTTTCATTTGAGCCGCGCTCGTAGGAGCTGTACGGGTGGCAATAGTAAACCTTTGTGCGGGTACCGACGCGGCGGCAGCTCCGCTCGAGTCCCTCATAATCGGAAAACTCGGAGCCGTTGTCTATGGTTATACTTTGGAATATTTTATAAAAGTCTGCGCCGTATGCCCGCTCGATACCGTTAAGGGCTTTTACGACGCTTGCGGCGGTGTGGTCTTTCATAATGCGGATAATCTCGTAGCGGGTATAACGCTCGGTCAATACGAGCATAGTTTTTTTAGTGCCTTTCTTGCCCTCTACGCAATCCATTTCCCAATGTCCGAAAGTGGTACGCTCCGCAATCTCTGCGGGGCGTTTCTCTATGCTCTCGCCTTTGGAGGCGCGAGCCGCTCTCACTTTCTTATATTTGCGGGTGCTCTTATTTCTCTTAACGGGTAAATTGTCGTTTGTGATAGTGAGGAAAACGCCCTGCTCGATATAACGGTACAGAGTCGGAGCCGATATGCTCGTACTAAACTCTACGCCCTGGCGTTTGATTTCGCCCAGGACGGCACGAGGAGAGTATTTCTCCACTCTAATTTTATACTCGATATACTGCGCGTACTCGTGGTCGGAGCCGATTTTAAGCGGCGCACCTTTAGCGCGGAGGTTAGCCTGGTTTTTCTCCTCGGCAATATCGGGGCTGTATCTCTGCTCGGTAGTATAATCGGAATTAAGGTGCTCATATTGTCCGCGCTTGAGCTCTCTATAAATAGTGCTGATATGTACGCCGAGCTTTTCAGCCATTACTCGAGGGGAGGTGCCTACCTTTTGCCAAGCCTCAATTTTTAATCTGTCGTTAAAGGTTAAATGTTTGTATGTCATAATAAAATCACTCCGTTTTATCATATAAAAAGACAAAGAGAGGGAGCCGTTACGCTCCCTCTCGGTTACTGCTGCAAAAAATCCTCAATAGCCCGCTTTATAATTTGGGCTTGCGGTATATCCTTGGCGGTACATTTCGCCTTGAAAGCCTCTGCCATTTCTTTAGGGACTCTAACCGCTATTACATCATAAGTCTTTTGATTGTATCTTGTTTTTACCTCGGTAGAGGTTTTCGTTTTGCGTTTTTCCGCCATAGGTCAGCCCTCCTCAAAAAATACTATTATTGTTTACATACACTCGCAGCGCGTCGGCTGTGGAGCATAGCTCTTTTGAAACATCAAAAGCAACCGAGAGTTTACCGCTTTCCGCTTTTACCGTCCATTTGTCGCGGCACTCGGTTACGGTGTACGCCTTGCCGTTTTTTTCTATAACCATATAAAACGCCTCCTATTGCAATTTTATTATATCTATGCTATAATAGGACTTACGGGAGGGGCTTTCGCCCCGTCCCTGCCTTTGAAAGCTACTTGCTTTCGGGTTTTGCCTTGCTCGGCTTTGGCTTTACAAGCGTTATCGTAACTTTGACTCGTTCCACCGTGTCGTTATTCTGTAACGCTTTTGCCAAGTCTTGCAAGGCTTTTTCTATGTTATCCATAACAACCGCTCCTTTCGGTTTACTCACAAGGTTTTATCTCCCTTGCTGTGATTATATTATATCATACTGCTTGCAGTATGTCAATACTTTTTTATAAAATTTTTGCACTTTTTCGCGGAAAATATTTCTTTTTCGCCGCGAGTATGTTATAATATAGGCACCACACTAATTTAATAGGTTGTTTTATGCTATAAGTGCGCTATTTTTACCTCGGTAAAAATGCGGGCTCGTTTTTGCGTCTTATAGCGTAAAACATAGAATTAGTGTGGTAGCAATTCGGAGCTTGCGTTTTTAGTGCGTGCAGCGGCGAGTTGCACGCACTTTTTTATTATGGGAGTTGTCGCTATGAAAAAATTAAAAACCTGGCAAAAAGTATTACTCATTATCTGTTACCCCGTAGGCATTGTCTATTTTATTATTTGGCTATGCAACCGCAACAAAGGCGGAGCCGCTACGGTCAATCCCTCCAAGCTAACCGTTATTAGAGATTTTAACACAAAGGTCGTAGGCGTTACCTTTGGAAACGACGACGGCTCAAGCCGTCAAGCAATTATAAAGAATAGCAAAGCGGGAGAGGATATTATTTTTAAGCCCGTACCTACGGCGGAATACCCCGACGCTATCGGCGTATTTAATAAACGCGGTCAGCAGCTCGGGCACCTTAACGCAGAGCTTGCCGCTGAAATGAAAAACAAATACTCTAATAACCCTATGAGCGTTACTATAAATAACATCACGGGCGGCGGCGACAAGAGCTACGGCTGCAATTTACATATTATCATATACGCAGTATAAAAGACAAAAAGGCAGAGGCTAATTAAAGCCCCTGCCTTTGTTTTTTAGTCGTCCTCGTCGGTGTCCTCTCCCGTGTAGACTTTTGCTCCCGCCTCCTCAAGAGTCTTTGTAAGCTCTGCGAGGTATTGCTCTTGCGCCGCTCGTATCTCGGCTATATTGTTTTGTACGGTATCTCTTAATACATTTGTTGCGCCCGTACCTGGGTGCTGTACTTTCTGTCCGTACATTACATCATTATAAGCGAGTACCTTTGCATTACGCGGCTGTATTTGGTGCGGGTTTACTCCAAACTCTATCCAATGCGGCGAGGCGTGGGAGGGTAGCTTGCCCTTTTTCTTTACCCTCTGCCAGGAATAAAAGCCGACTTGTAATTGAG
>JAZQJF010000014.1:0-3043 GCA_045541505.1 Acutalibacteraceae bacterium | reverse complement strand
TTCTTAAACGATCCTGTCGATATTTATGGTGTTGAGCCACTCGGCAGAGGAATTAAAATGGGCGACCACGCTGCAAGCCTTACTTACGGAGAGGAAGGCATTATGCACGGATTTAATTCAATAATGCTTAAAGATGAAAACGGTGAGCCTGCTCCTGTTTATTCGGTTGCAAGCGGTCTTGATTATCCGTCCTGCGGTCCCGAACACGCATTTTTGCACGATCTTGGCAGAGTGAAGTATGACGTAGTAACAGATGATGAAACCATTGATGCTTTCTTTGAACTCTCTCGAATGGAAGGTATCATTCCCGCAATTGAAAGCTCACACGCTGTTGCCTACGGTATGAAGCTTGCAAAGACAATGGGCAAAGGTTCAGTTCTCATAAACCTCTCAGGCAGAGGCGATAAAGATATGGATTATATCATTGAAAAGTATGGTATCAGATAAGTTAAGGTTCTGCTACTAAAACAAACGTATTAACCCCCTTTGAAATTTCAATCAAAGGGGGTTAAATATATCAAAATTTAATACAGGGGTAGAAAGAAAAGTATATTTTACAATACATCATTTCTAATAATATCATCATATGTTTCTCGTTTAACGATGACTTTCTTTTCATTACCCTTAACTGCAACAATCGGCGGTCGGGGAATGCGGTTATAATTGCTTGCCATTGAGTAGTTATATGCACCTGTTGCTAAGATTGCAAGTATGTCGCCAACTTTAATTTCAGGCATCATGATATTTTCCTGAATTAAATCTCCTGATTCACAGCATTTCCCGGCAATGGTTACGGGTGCAATCGGTTTTGCTCCTGCATTGTTTGCAACAACTGCCGAGTATTTTGCACCATAAAGGATATATCTTGGGTTATCGCCCATGCCTCCGTCTATCGAAACATAGGTTCTGACATTTTCAATTTCTTTTACACCGCCTACGGTATATAAAGTGATTCCGGCAGGTGCAACAATGCTGCGTCCCGGTTCAAATACCAAGTAGGGCAGGTTTATATTTCTTTCCATGGCAACCTCTTTTACTGCTTCAGCTGTCTTTTTGATATATTCTGCAGGAGTAAGAGGGTCGTCAGTGGAATCGTATTTGATACCAAAGCCACCGCCGAGGTTTAATATTTTAATTTTCAAAGATAGCTTGGCCTTGAGGTCGGCTATAAAATTCATCATAACTTTTGCAGCTTCACAAAAAGGCTCAAATTCAAAAATCTGAGAACCTATATGACAGTGAACACCATCAACCTGAATATTAGAAAGTGTTGTTGCATACTTATGAATTTCAAATGCTTCGCCGTTTTCTAAGGCAACACCGAATTTTGAGTCGATTTGCCCGGTCTTTACAAAGTCATGGGTGTGTGCGTCAATGCCCGGTTTGATTCTGAATAGAATTTTCTGAATAATGCCTTTTTCTTTTGCAATATCATTCAATAAGTCAAGCTCGTATTTGTTATCAACAACAATATGACCAACTCCGCAGTGTATAGCAAGTTCTATTTCACTTTGTGTTTTGTTGTTACCATGAAAGAATACCTTGTCCATCGGAAACGCGGCTTTATATAATGTATAAAGCTCACCGCCGGAAACAACATCCGCACCTAATCCTTCACTTTCTGCAAGCTTTGCCGTGTACATGGTACAAAGAGCCTTGCTCGCAAACAGGATAAGTCCGTTGCCGCTGTAATACTTGTCTATGGCTTCTTTATAATCACGGCAGTTTTTTCGCATTAGGTCTTCGTCAAGCACATACAGAGGAGTGCCGTATTCTTTTGCAAGCTCCACTGTGTCGTGAGTTCCAATGGTTAAGTGATTGTTTTCATTTATTGATAAATTATCTGAGTTAAACATGTATTTTCGTCCTTTTATGCGTAAGTTTTTATTATTTCCTCTGCGATTTCTTTTTTTGAAACACATCTGTCCATAGCCTGTTTTTCTATATAACGATGTGCATCCGTTTCAGTCATTTTCAGTTCGGTAATAAGTAACCACTTTGCTCTGTTTACTATACGGATTTCCTGCATTTTTTCTTCAAGTGACAGAGTTTTCTTTTCAAGCTTTTTCAATCGTTCTCTCGTGGTAGCCATCCAGTCAAGAGCAGTGCTGACAATTGGCTTGGATGTTGGCTTTGACAAAAGATATACGCCGTGAGAAGATACTTTGTCATAAAAAGAATGATAAAGCTCGCTTCTGACCATAATCATAACAACCGATTTTTTGTTGTTGCAAACATCAATGGAAAATCGTATACCGTCTTCATCGGGAAGAGGAGAGTTTATAATTATAAAATCAAATTCCCGTTCTATCAATGCACGCTTTGCAGCACTGATACTCGCTGCAAAATGCACGGGATGGTATCTGTAATCGGGTAACAATTCTGAAACGGAGGTGTTGAATTTTTCAGCAGCAGATATAAATAGTACGCTGTATACTTGCTCTTTAAAATCCATTTAAATTACCTCCTTCACTAAAATTTCATGTTACTTGCAGTAGATGTTAATAATTGATTCCGGCAGATGCTTTTTTATAAACTCGCTTTTTTGTGCCAGTGCCTTTGCTTCTTCTAAGGTATCGGGAAGCTCCTTGTACTGTCTTGCGGTTGTTTTATCTGTTTTAAAGAAGTTTATTTCGGCAGCAGGTGGCAGGTCAAGTTTGTTTTCAATTCCGTATAGACCTGCATAAATAAGCAGTGCATATGCCAGGTAAGGATTAGTTGTCGGATCTGGTGAACGAAGCTCTGCACGTTTGTATTCACCGCTTGCTGCAGGAATACGGATTAGCTGCGAACGGTTTTCGCCCGACCACGAAATGTATTTTGGAGCTTTGGATTGACCAAATCTCAAATAAGACTCTTTCACCGGATTTAAAAATACCGTAAGCTCCTGAATATACTCCATTATTCCGGCAAGCATCTGTGGCAACAAGATATGATTATTATCATTTTTAACTGACATATTTATGTGCAGTCCATTGCCGGCTTTATCGGCAATAGGTTTTGGAGAAAAGTCAGCATACAGTCCGTTTCTTCGTGCTATGGT
>JAZQJF010000013.1:0-121098 GCA_045541505.1 Acutalibacteraceae bacterium | reverse complement strand
TGCGTCGGCGGCTTTTTCGTCCGCCCAAACATCAATATAGAAAGAGGCGAGGTCGCCGCTCTCGAGGTCAATAATGTTAATGCCGCTGACTACTGCAAAAATCGGAGGCGCGTTTTTTGTAGGTGCCTCCTCGTAGGTTGTTGGCAAAATAGTATTAACCCGCTCCGTAAGAGCCGTTATAAATGCCTCGGTATTTACTTTCATAGGGCGCATACCTCCTCTCGCTTTAAGTGGTTTCAATTACAAGAGCTTGACATATCAGCTCGAGGCACTCGTTTTTTACGGGATATGTACGGATAATGCGGTACATCTTGTCGTTAAACTCAAAGTGTCCCTCTCCGTTGTAGTCAAACTCTTTAATTTCTACGCAAAGCTCGGGGCGGTAGCCCTGGGCTTGCGCCTGGTAAAATTCGTTACGCTTTACGCCTTTTGAGTTGCAAAAAACCTCGCGTTTCTCGTAGTCCTTATATGGCTTGCGGAGTGCGTCGAGCTTTTCTGTTTCCTCACACAAAAAGCCAATATCACGCCAAAACATAGCTACGCCTCCTTTGTGTACTCGTCCGAGAGCTGTAAATGCCGCTTGAGCGTTTCGTAGCTGTTGCGGTACTTTTCCGCGTCGGGGTTGTCGAGTCCAAACTCCGCTTTAACATAGAGAAAAACCGCGCGGCGTATAAGCGCGTCGCTTTCGCTCTCTGCTTTAGAGGCGACAATGCCGCCTAATAGGAGGTCAGCGCGAGCTGCTCCTATTAGGTCGGCTATTTCGGAGTCGTGGCGATTGTGATTTGTGCGTACATATCGGCGCGCGTCATAGATAAACTGCTGCGATATGTTCGCCATAGGTCAGCCCTCCCGATTATGCAGAGGCTTTCTTTTTGCCGTAAGCAAGGGTGTTAGGCTGCGCTGCGCCGCCCATAATGGTATAAGCGGTGTAGTCGTTAGCGCGTTTCTTGCCCGAGCTGTCCTTTGCAATGGTGATAGGCTCGACAACATTAAGGCGATAGTAACGCTTAACATTGCCCACGATAAAGTCGCCGTCGTTCAAGTACGGGTCAACCTCTACGGGATAGGTCGCAACAGACTTAACGCCTACGCCGTTAATCGGAGTAAAGATGTAGTTACCGTTGTCGTCCTTTGTAAAGGAGATTTCCTCAACAATGGACTGTGCAACATAGATTTTTGCACCGATTTTCTGCTTTTTGCCGAGCTTGCCGAGTGCCTCGCCGATACCGTCGAGAGCAGTACCCGTATACTCGTGCTTGATAGCCTCAACGGTTGCGCCCTTGAGCTGCTCGTTACCGCTGCCGTAGATAAGCTCTGTAACGGCTTTGTCCTGTACCTGCTCGATAAGCTCTGCGGTAATGTAGGAAATAAACTCCTCAACAGCCATAGCCTCGAGTTTCCAAGAAACGCGGATTGTTTCGGAAATTTCGGACAAGCCGAGGGTGAGCTCCGCCCATTCGATAGAGCCGTCTGCGGTCTGCTCGGTTTCCTTTTTGTTCTTTGCGCCGCTCGCGGTTTTCTTATAAGGGAATTTAAGCAAACCAGGAATAGCGGTGCGGGCAGCGTCGCGGAAAATAGGAGAAACAAGGCTGATAGCCTCCATAAGCGCGGTGTTAATGTCGGTAGGAATAAAGAGCCCGCCGTTGTTAATACCGTCTGCGCCCTCTGTAGCCGCCACAAACTCGGTAGCAGTAGTAGTCAGCGCAGTTTCAAGAGCTCTCTTTTCTACCTCGGAGAGCTTACGCTGCATAAGGGTTTTCGCCCAAGCGGTACGGTACTCGGGAGAGGAGAGCACATTTTCTCTTGTAAAGGTCGGCTCCTGGCTCGCGCGGCTCGCTACGGGGTTAGTGATAGGAGAGCCTACGACGGTACCCGTGTTAATGCCGCCTGCAATAGCCTTTCTGCGCTCGAGCCCCTGCATTTCTGCGTCGAGCTCGCGGAGTTCCTTTTCGATTTCGTCCAAATTTGCGTTGGTGTCAGTTTCGAGCATAGCTCTCAACTCTGCCTTGCGGGCGTTGATTTCGCCAATTCTTTTAGTAAACATAGTTCAAATTTTCCTTTCTGTTTTTAGAGTAAAGTTTTTGCTATAAGCAACTTACGGCGGCGGGCTTGCTCCAAAGCCGCAAACTCTTTTGAGTGCTCCTCCTCAAAAAAGCCTCGCGCGGAAATTGAGGTTTCGTTGTACGCGGGAATATCCACCGCCGAAACATCATATAGCTTTTTAATTTTAGTTATCGTTCTTGTATGAGTGTCAACATTATAGCTCGACTCCTCAATAGTGAACGAAAAACTCATTTTATCAATGTAGCCGCCTTTGATTTCCTCGTATAGGTTGCGTCCCTCTACAGTTCCGCCCAGGTTAGCCTCTGCGTCTAACCCGTTGTCGTCGATAAATAGCTGCAAGGTCTTATTGCGGAGGCGGGCTACAACCTTTCCTCCGTGATTGTAATTAAAAATTACATCACTCATATCGCAATTATCAAAAGCCCCGCGAGCTATTACCTCGTAATACTTAACGCCGTCGCACTCAAAAAGGCAAGTCGGCGTATCAAATACAACTGCGCGTCCGTGTACGATATAGTCGGAGCCGCTCTCGGACTCTGCTTTATCGGGCGCGAGCATTTGGCTAAAGTTTCGATATTCTCTGTTAGATTTTCTCGGCATTTTTACTCCTCCTCGGTTTCTTTCTTGCCGTCCTCGGGTGCCGCTGTGGTTGCGGTGCCCTCTGCGGGCGGGTTGGTTTCTGTCTTTTCGCCTAATTGGTACTCGTCGGCTTTGGCTGCATTAACCATATTGAGCGTTTGCACGCGGCGTGCGCCCTCCTCGCCTCCAAGAGGTGCCATATTGTAAGCGAGCAATACGCCGTCAATGGTGATAGCTCCAATATCGGCAAGGAATTTAAGCGTAGTAGTCTTGTCCGAGAGTTTCTCGTTTTGCAGGCTGTTACCCTCAAAGATAATCTCGTTACCATAGGAGGGCTCTTTGCCCGAAAAGATAGCGTTTGTAAACGCCTGGGTGCATTGCTCGAAAAACGGTTTAATTTCTCCGTTGTAGTAAGCTGCCGCCTGCTCGGGCGTTTCCTTGTTCTGCACGATATTTTCGTTTGTGCCGAAATAATCGTAAATTTCGGACTTAACATACGCAAGCTGTCCCGTAGGGATAGGCGTTTGCTTGTCCGTAATAGGCGTATACTCGTACTTGTTGTCAGTTACAATAACGCCCGCGCCGTTGTTTTCCATTTTGAGGTTGTCGCGTATAAACTCGTCGCGGCGGTTTTTTAAGTCCTCGTTTTTGGTGGAGGCTTGAATTTTCAAAATACCTCTAACAACGGCGATAAGCTCCGCAAACTTGCTCATTGATTGGTTAAAGGTGTTTGCGGTTTCGAGTACGGGAAACACGGGGCGGTTGTTTTCTCCGAAAATGTCGTTTTCGTTAAAATGTGAGCCGATATGTATTAAGTCCGTATACGGGCAAGTGTAACGGTTTCCCGTTGCAAAGGTCATACGGCAATATAATTCGCCCTGGTACTCGATAAGCTCAATAGAATTTGCGTTGATATTGTAAAGAGCCTCGAGTTTTCCCGTGTACTCATTCCATACGGGGTACACAAAAGCGTTATTATAGAGCTTGTATTGTGTAGCAAGCCTATAATAAAACTTGTACGCCGTCGTATATGGGTTAGGCTTAAACTGTAATAGCTGATTGTATTTGCTCTTTACATCAGTTAATTTTCCCTCTCCGCGGCGTATGTGTCGCGGTTTTACCGTTGCCGCTCGGCGTGCAAAGCCGTTTACTGCGGCGCGCACCGTGTTTACATCATAAGCATTGCCCGAAAAGGGGGTAAATGTCGTTTGCCAGGTGTTCAAGAGCTTATATGTCTTAAAGGCACCCGTAACGCTCTTGACTTTTCCAAAAATTTTTTGAAAAAGTCCTCTTTTTTCTTGCATTTAATCACCCCACATTATACATAAAGTCGTCATAGTATTTTACATAGATAACCCAGGCGTTGAGCAGCGATACCGCGCCGTCAATTCGGCGTTTATCGGTAATTTTTACGGGCTGAATATTGTTTAACCCGCTCTTTTTAACTGCTGTATTGGAGAGGCACCAAAGCAAAATAGGGTTGTTGTTATAATTAACAATCTTGTCGGCAAGTGCCGCTCCCATTTCTCGCATAGGCTGACTCCAAGTAAAAGGACCCTGCGCCACGGGCTCCATAGTAAAACCGTTGTTTTTCATTTCCTCCACCCAATAGCCCGCTAAAGCTCGGTCGTAGCCAACCTTAAAAGCGTCTATTTTGTGCTCCTCGCGCATTTGTACAAACCAGGCTGTAACATCAGAAAAAGTAACTCGGTTTCCCTCGCAGATAGTGAGCAAGCCGCGCTCCGCCCATAATCGGTAGGGAGCCTCGTTTGTATTTTTCTCCTCGAGGTGTTCTACGCGTGCCTGCGGGAGGAAATAATGCTGCAATACATACACCGTTTTGTCGTTTGGCTTGCGTATTAACAGCGTTGCCGCCGTTAAGTCGGTAGTAGCCGAGAGGTCGCAGCCGCCTACGGCGTAGGTGTTGTATACCTCGGACATATCGAAAGTAGCAGCGTTTTTAATCTGCTCGAAAGACAACCATACATTGCTCTCGTTTTCGCGTATGTTAAAGTCCTTGCATAGTACGCCTGGGAGGTCGGCGGGGTTGTTTTTAGCCCGCTCAACAAAGGCGGCAAGGGTTTTATACTGCTTGATTTTACCGAGCCCAGGGTTAGCTTTAATCCACATTTGCGGGTTAATCCACTCGTCGCGGCTGTCAAGCTCGTAGAGTATCGGTAAAAAGGTGTCGTCCTTTTTGATACCGTCCGCGAGCTCGCAAGCAAGCTCGTACATATTGTCGAAAATACACTCGCGCACCGTACCCGCTGTTGTAATCATAACAACGAGAGGTTGACGGCGGCTCGAGGTGGATTGTTTCATAACCTCGTATAGGTTTCTGTCGCGGATAGCGTGCAGCTCGTCTATAATTACGGCGTGTGAGTTCAAGCCGTCGAGGGTGTTTGAGTCCGAGGCAAGAGCCTCGAAAATAGAGGAGGTCGCGGGAAAATAAATGTCATTACGGCGTTTTTTAATCAACGCCCGCAGCTCGGGCGATTGTTTAACCATATTGACAGCCTCGGTAAGTACCTTTTTTGCCTGGTCTTTTTTGGTTGCTACGGAGTATATTTCCGCTGCGCCCTCATAGTCGGCAATAAGCATATATAACGCAATGCCCGAAAGCAAAGTAGACTTGCCGTTTTTTCGTCCGCATAAAAACATTGTTTCGCGAAAACGACGGTAGCCCGTATCTTTTTCAAGCCAACCGAAAAGGAGCTGTATGTATGCCTTTTGGAATAGTTCAAGCTCGAGGGGAGCTCCTATAGTTCCTTGCGATTGCTTGCAAAATGTTTCGATAAAGAGTATAGGTCGCTCGCCCGTTTCCTCGTCGAAATAGTACGGCGAGTCCTCGGAGTCTGCGTCCATTTCCGCGACGAGGCGAGAGTAGACGGCTTTAACCCGCCTGCTCGTAATAATGTCGCCGCTCTCTATGCGGCGGTAGTATTCTTTAACCCAATTCAAGCTCTTTTTGTCGCCTTATTGGGTTTCGTAACAAACTGCATAAGAGCTTGTCCCGCTTTCTCCGCCTCGTTGTTCGGCGAGAGGTCGGATAGCTGTTTAATTGTCGCGTTGTAGTTCTTAATCATTGCGTTATATTGCTGTAAAAGAGGGTGCGCTCGCTCGATAGTGTAGGCACCCTGCGGCATTTTAACTACGAGCCCGTCCTCGTTAATTTTTGCCTCCATATCCTCCAAAGAAACGAGCATATATGCGGCTCTTTCAATCAATTTTTTAGCGATTTCGAGCTGTTCTTTGGGTAGATTTTTGTAAATTTTCTTAATTCTGTTTTGCTCTTTTTTCTGTCGCGTATATAATGTATCGTCCACACAAAAACTCCTTTCTTTCGTGTTAAGGGTAGGGGGGTAATACGCACAAGGGGCGGTCATAAAAGGGGCTTAAACACGGTTCATAAAAAACGACATCACATTTTTTTAACGGGGGGGAGTGCTTGTGCGTTTCCCTCCGTCGCCGCCGTCGCTGCGTGTACCTCGATAGCTACAACATTGATAGCGTTTAGTATTAACTTTGTGCCCTCGACGGTATCGAGAATAACTGTGCCCTCCTCGAGAGCTGACGCGAGCCGCTCTTGAAAGTCCGCAGTAGTAGCCTCGACATTGAAAGACAATGCCGCTTGACTTGTGTATATAATTACCTCGCATACTTTGCTCATAGGTATACCTCTCTTTCTACGAGGTTTCCCTCGTCGTCGAACATCAGCCCCGCTGCTGTAGCAGGCTGTCCCTCGTGCTCTATAGCGTGGCACTCACGGCATAGCAACTCGAGGTTGTCCTCGGATAGCGTAATACTCGGGTTGTCTATGTTCTGTGGTGTGAGGTGTATTTTGTGGTGTACTATTTCGCCAGGTCTACCGCACCGCACACATAGCCCCATATCGCGCTTGTATATATATTCCCTGGTTTCTCGCCAGGCTGTGCTCAAATAAAACTTGCGTGCAAATTCTCTCATATAGCAGCGTCCCGCCCTCTCCGCCGTTGTAGTGCTATATCTGCTCCCGATACAACGACAAAGCGAGCCGCTTTGCAGCAGCTCGCTTAACCGTCAATTTCTACGGTATCAGTTTACCACCACAAAAAGCAAGTTTCTATACAGCGTTTTTTCAAACGCCCTAAATTGAGGGCAGCGCAGAGGCTCCGTAGTAGAGTAAAGCAAACTCCGCTACGGCTTTATTTCGGAGGTTGTAAACCGTCGTAGACGACTCCACATACAAAGCCTCCGCTATAGCCTCTTTTGAGCGTTTCTCGATATACCACAAAACGACGACTTTTTTATGCTCGTCGGAGAGCTGCTCTATAATGCCCTCAACCTCCGCGAGCGTGCGCTCCGTTTCTGCGATATTTCGGGAGCACTCCGAGAGCTCCAAAAGCTCGTTAAGAGTGTCGCTCACAAAATGCGAGTCCGTAAAAGGCTTGCTGTAGTCGATAGCCCCAGGCTCGCGCGGCTTTCCCTGCTCAATTAAGCGTTGTTCTCTGCTTTTCAAATTTTCTAACGCCCTTTTGAGCGTAGGTACGGAGGATAGCACTTGCTCCGCCGCCTTAAAATAATTCATACAAAAACCTCCTTTACGCTTTGATTAGAAAATTAAACGCCTCTTTTGTATGGTCTAAACAAAGCACGATTTTTTCGCCATAGCTTAACGGGAATTTTTGGAGCTTTCGGAAAGCCGATTTTTAAGCAAGGCTCGTAAGTTTCCCGCTCGGGAATTTCTACGCACTCCTTGAGCTCCTCTAAAAAGTCGGCGAAATTTTCTTTGATATTTTCGGCAAATTCGTTTAATGCCTCGGCAAGTTTCTTAAACGCTGCGGCTGCCTCGTTGAGAGCTGCCGCCTGCTCGGGCGTAATTAGCACAACAACCATAGTAGCCCTCCTAAAAAGTTACCGTAACATTGAGCACCGCAGCAGCGAGCCAATATACAGCGCGTTTATAGTCCTTGCCGATAATGCACATAATCGCCGCGCCCACATCAAGCAAAATAAGCGCAACGGGAAAAATATACATAGACATTTTCTTTTGCTCCTTTCCCTGGGAGTTTTTCTTATTGTCGTTCATAATGCCCTCGCTTTCGGCTCCGTTTCGGAGCGGGTTTCTTGTACATTTGGACGGTTAAATAATAGCCGCCGTTAATTTCGTTGAAATACGGCTTTACATCTGCCAGGGCGTAGCCCTCGTAGAGCTTTTCGAGTTCCTCGCGGTTGTCGTAGCCGCTGTCGTGAAATTGCTTAACCTTGTATTGCGGCAGCCTGCCGTCCCTCTCCGAGGTTTTCGGCTGCTCGAGGTTACGACTTGCACACCAACGCTTACCGAGGATAGGCTCTTTAACAAGATATTTTGCGATACCGACGATACCGTACTCGTCAAACTGTAGCGGCTTTGCTGTTGTGTAGCCTCTGCCCCAAATATCGGCAAGCTCGGTAATATCAATACCACCGCTCATAACGATATGGTGGTGCAGACGGGCGTTTTTCTTGCCGATTTCGGTAACTGCTACATACTTGAGCTCGGGTAAGCCGTGTTTTTTGCGGTACCGTTTCACCCTGCGGAGAAAATTTTGCATTTCTCTTTGTGCGTCCTCGGGTGAGCCTGGGTAGTGTTCGTCGTTGTATGTAAGGTCAAACCTTATGTCCTTTTTGGTAAAATTCGTATTAAGCAGGCGTATTAACTTACGCTCTGCGTTTCGTTGGTTGAGTTTCTTTTGAGTTTCCGAGGTCGGCTTGCGCTTTTTACTCCGTCCTCGCTGATACTCAAATACGGGGAATATATCAACCTCCAAATATTCGCCGCAATAGTGTTTCTTTTCTCTGTATAGGCAACGCATAATTTAACCTCCGTGTTTACTCTTGGGGCTCTGCCCCAAACCCCGAGGTTTAACGCTTTAGTTTTCCATAAGGGAATTGAGAAAAGGACGGAGCGGGCAGCACATACACACTCCGCCCTCATTCCCTTATGCTAAAATCTCATAACGCGCTCGAGTCGCACCTCTGCGTAGCTCTATCCTCGCTATGAGCAAAAGCCTTATTTACTCGGGTACCTATGAAAGCCAACGGAGAGGGTATATATAACCCACTCGGGTACTGTGGTCTATTTGGTCGTTAAGTTATTATCCATTACGAGCCCGAAATAGAGCCGCTTTCTGCTCTCATTTCTATTGACTTTCCGTTGCCTTTGTGCTATAATAATTAAAGGAAATTGAGCAGCACAAAGGCGGCTGCGGCGGCTATCACTCGGGCGGAGTGGTAGCCGCTTTTTTACGCCACAAATTGCCAGGATTGCGGAGCTCGGGTTAGCCCAAACTCGGAGAGAGGGCGAGGCTTTGGAAAGCGTATAGGATTGCTTACTACATAAGCGTATACATCTTTACCGCCCGCGTACTCTACGAGTTGCTCCTCTGTGAGGCACGCTATTTCTGCTATTTTCTTTCTTACGGCTGCCTCCTCGGGGGTGTTGCTCTTGTGCAGAGCCGCTCCGAAAGCATTTGTTTTAATAATCGTTTTACACACATAAAAACCAATAACCGCTCCCGCGCCTGGGTGCAATATGCCGTCTGCGTCGCGGTACGGGTGCTTTGTTTCGTATAAATATATAATGTAGGGGAAATTGCCGCCTTTAGGGGCGGTCTTTCTCATTTCGTAGCCTTTTGCTCCGATAAGGATATTTTCGGCGTGTTCGTGGTGGATTGATTGAATTATTTTACTCTGCATTGTTTGCCTCCATAGCCGCCTCGTACTCGTCCGCTTTGGCGAGCACTTTTCGAGAGTAGCTTGTTTCGTATACGCCTTTATCCCAAAGGGTAGAGGCTCCATACTCGCCCATATTGTAAGCCATACACACCAGGGCGGGCTCGTCGTACTTTTCAAATAATCGGCGTAGGATATAAAGCCCTGCGCGTATGTTTTGGTACGGCTCGTTAAAATCGGTAATACCCAGGGCGGCGGAGAGTTCCGCGTGGTTGCATTTGTTAATCTGCATTAAGCCGTAGTCGTTAGTCCCGCTCACTACATCAGCTCTAAAAGAGGACTCCGTATACATAAGAGCCATAGCAAACTCAAAGTCGATATAGTAAGCCTCGCATAGATAATAGGTAAACTCTTGCAGCTCGACGGGTAACGCGCACTCGAGCGGCTCAAACTCGCCGCCGAGTTCGTAATTAAAGGTGAGCCCGCCGTTTTCGGTTATGTATCTACCGTCGCGGGTACCGTACAGCTCGTCCGATAGCTGCGCCTTTGACTCGGAGCCGTTGAAAGCTGAAACAGCCGCCACGGTTGCGCCGCCTATAATTGCTCCGATAAGGAATATACATATAATAAAGGTAATAACTCGTCGCTCCGCTTTGCTCACGGTGCGGCGGCTTTTCTTATGAGTCATAAAATAACCTCCTTAATTTTTGCAGGCTCCACAATAGAAACGCTGTTGTTATTCCTATCGGTGAGCTCTGCCGTGTATACGGGTTTTCCGTTCTTGTTTCGCTTGATAATAGCCGAAACGCATTTGTAAACGATACCGTTATGCTCTACGGGCTGCCCGTTCATTAAAGCCTCGTTAAGCTGTTGAAAATCCATATAGCCCGCTCCTTATTTCTTTTTATTGCTGATAAGCACTAACACAATAAGCGTAGCGCAGATAATAGCGGTAATAATAACGCCGTTGCTCATTTACTCCACCTCCTCGTCGAGTTCGATTTGTTTGTAGCCGTCCGCAGCTCGGCTCTTTTCTTGCTTATTAAAGAGCGTTACTTTGGATAGGTTTAATATCTCCTCGAGAGTCTGTACAAAATTCTCGTTTACCAGGTCATAAGGAGAGATAACGCCGAGCAGCACAAATCCGCTTTTTACTACAATGTACGGTCTGCCGAGCTTGTCGGTACGCTCGTACAATTCGTAGCCCGCTTGAGAGTCTGCAAACGGCTTTAGGTACCTTGTATTTATAAAGGCTATGCCCTGGGAGGTCTTGAGCGGCTCGAGCGTTCTACCTTGCGCATAAAACGCAATAGAGCCTCTGTCGAGCATTTCCTCGGACTCGTCGCCGTCCTCGAAATTGATAAAAGAGGGCAGCTCCCGCTCCTCAAAGTAGAATTTCTCCCGCTTGTCCTCCGCAATATCAAACATAGTAAAGATGTTATCTTGCGTCAGTTTTGGCAAATTATATACGGGGTAAAATGCTGCTCCGTTTCCGAGCCATTGGCAGGCGGGAGTTTCGGAAACGATTATTGTTTTTTCGGCTTTTAATATCGCCTCAATTTGTTTGAGTTTCATTTATAGCTCCTTTCTGTGCTCTGCGGTATGGCACTCTTGACAAAAATATCTTATGTTTTTTATAGGTGCCGAAAAGCTCTGCCGCGGCGGGCTATTCGTGATTTGTAGCAACTTTCCGCACCGAGCGCAATGTATGCAATAAGCCGTAGGCGTGTGCTTTTCGTCTACATAGACGAGCTTTGCTGTTAAGCCGTTTTGCTTTGCGGTTTCTATTTCCGAGCGGCATTGCTCGAAATACTTACACCATAGGCAACAATGGCGGCAACCTTTGCCGCGCTTTAGCCAATGTCGCAGGCGGGAGCGGAGGCGTTTTACCGCCCTCCGCACCGCATATTTAATAATGTAATAAATTTGCTCCGCTGCTGATACTTTCCTATATCCCATAGCAGCCTCCTAACAAAACCAATCTTTAGCGAGCTCGAGTGCGTCCTCTTTAGCCTCTTTTTTCTCTTTAGGGGTTGCACCCTCTGCCGATTTAATTACAGCCGAGGCTAAATTGTTCATACGGCGGCGCAAGCCCTCGATTTCTCTTGAGGCTCGGTTGTCGTATTCGTCTTTACTTTTTCGGAATTGCATAAACTCCTCAAATAGCCCCTCGGTCATTTCTACGGTAATTTTCATATTGCCAGGCGCGGGAATAGTTACGGAGCCGTCTTTTTCGATTTTGATGCTTTCCATATTTACCTCCTAAAGGTTATCTCGCGGAGGTCGATATTTCCCGCCTCGCGGAGCTTGTTATAAACTCGGCGCAGCTCGGCTATAAAGAATTGCGAGCGGTGTATGGTGCAGCCGTCCTCGCCGAGGTAGCGCAAAAATTCATTTTTAGCAATTACGGGCGGGGTGAGAGCTGCCACAATAGGCTCGCCCTCGGATAAGCAAAGGCGGAGGCAATGAGCAAGGGTTTTTCCCGTTCCTCTATAGCCGCTTACATAGTAATTGTAGGGTTTGTTGTAGAAAATAAACGCTTTTTGCCAATCGTAGAGCTTTAGCCCGAGGGCTTGCTCTACCTTTCGTATGGTGCGCTCTCTGCGGCGTTCTGCTGCGTCGCGGAGTTCTTTAACCTCTTTAGCAAGAGCGTTATAACCTGGGTGCTCTATTAAGTCCTCGAGGATAACTGCGCCCTCGTCGGTACCCATATAAACAACCTCGCCTATAATGTCGGTGCCCGAGTTTCTTATTTTTGTAATTGCGACGGCGGTTTTATCGGTGCCGCCGCTCGCGTATGTTAAAATGTGTTTTTCCATATTGCCGCCTCCTTGTGCGCCTATCGGCGCAGATTACTTAAAGATTTCGGGATTGAAAATACAAGCGGGGGCGACTCCGTAACCGTTGTACGCGTAGTTGTCGCCCAACGCTCCCGAGGTATACACATAGCGCTCGTAGTGCGCGTACCCAGGGGTGCAGCTCCAGGGAGTAATAGTCCATACCCAGGTATCGTATTTAGGCATTAGCTTACGGTACTTGCGGTAAAGGTTGTCCGAAAGCAACGCCACAAAGTCCTCGGAGGTGCCGTAGTCTGTCATACCGTCGTCGGAGGTGAGGTCGGAAACAAACGGGAGGAGGTCGCCTTTGTCGAAATTCTTTACAAACTCCTCGTTGAGGTATTTACGGAGAGAGGATTTGCGCCAATCGTTGGAGCCGTCCTCGTCGTATGCCATTTCGTCCTCGAGGCGTTTTGCGGCTACGGCGAGTACGCCGCCCTGCTCCATACCGAGAGCGACAAACTCAATACCGCCACGGGTAAAACGCTCGCCCGCCTGCGGTACCTTGCTAACATCTGCAACGGGTGCCGCTTCACCCTCGGAGCTTTCGTCCTCGTATTCGTCGTCATATTCTGCGGGTGTAAAAATGCCCGCAAAGGCAAGGGAAACAACCGCCTCGGCTCTTTTCTTGTTGTCCTCGGGGTTGGTGTTGGTTGCTATATCGTCGCAGAGGGACTCAATAGCGGTTAAAATGCTGCTATTCATAAGGTTTTACCTCCTAAAAATTTTCGTA
This sequence comes from Acutalibacteraceae bacterium, assembly GCA_045541505.1. Taxonomy (GTDB): domain Bacteria; phylum Bacillota; class Clostridia; order Oscillospirales; family Acutalibacteraceae; genus CAG-488. The sequence goes on along the minus strand of JAZQJF010000013.1, from coordinate 108,192 downwards.
TGTATCTACTAACTTTTGCAGCTCCGCAAAGAGCGGGGCTATAGCGCGCTTGTTTTGCCTTGCGTTGAGTAATTGTTTACCCAGGGCGTAAAAGGCGGAGAGCTCGCGCTCGGTGGCTTTTGCCTGCTCTACAACCTTTCGGGCGTTCTTAACCTCGGTGCGAGCCGCTCTCATTTCGTCAAATTCCTTTGCCGAGAGCTGCACGCTTGCGATTACGCCTTTAGGCTTACCTCCGCCACGGAGCAAATATAGACGGTTGCGCGTCGCGTCCTGGGTGCGGTTAAGCTCCTCGGAAAGCTGCGCGATAGTCTTACGCTCTTTTTGGTACCCGTGTAACAGCAGCTCGTCCTCCTCGGTAGTCCAAGCTCCCGTCTTAACTGCTGCCCGCTCGGGTGTAAATTCGTGTCCGCATTGCGGGCACTTAACAGCCTTGCACATCTGCTACACCTCCTCGTATATATAATCATCAAATAATGACAACTGCTCGGCGGGTGGGTTTTCTATGTAGTAGTCCACTTGCGCCTCTATTTCGTCGAAAGTTTCTCCGTACTTAAAGCCGCGAGCTACGGTGTTTTCTACTTTTGATAGCAACTTGAGCTCCGCCCACAAGTCGGGGCGAGTGAGTTTTAGCTCGGCAAGCTCGGGTATTTTTTGATTAGGGCAAAACCAACAGCCGTCCCTCTTTCTTTGGGTGCCGTATGTAGGGGAGAGTAGGTTGTATGTTTTGCATATTTGCAGCGCGCCCGCCTGCGGTACTTTTCGCTCCACCAGGAGCGAGCGTTGGTTTTTCCTTTTGAGCATACGCTCGATACGCTCGGGCTCGTCCGCGCATATACCCACGATTTCCTCATATGGTATCTTTTTGCGGCGGTAGTTCTCGCGTATGTAACGCCGTATAGGTGCCACTTTCTCCTCTTGCATAACGCAGGCACCGCCCATAAGGTACCCGTAGTATTTGCCTATGTTCTCGGGGTGCTTTTCGCTTTTCTGCCTAACTTTATAAAAATAGTGTAGGTAGTCCTTGTCCGAGGTTACTATTTTTACGGGATAACCCCAGGACTCAAAAAGCGGTTTAGCGTAATTAAATATCCAATCGAGCTTTTTAAGGCTGTCGCCATATATGCCCCTCTCTTTATCAAACCAAACGAGGCATATAATAATAAGGTCAATCGGTATTCCAAGCTCGTGAGCAAGTATTATCGTTGCTGTGCTATCCTTTCCGCCGCTCCAACTTATAATACGGACTCTTTCGGCGGTGCTCATAACATCTTGAGCACATCATTTGTAATAGCTTTCTCGCTGTCGGCAGTAATACAAACTCTGCGCGTATATTTGTTTTTGTATTGGATAACGCAATACTCCTCGGCGGTGCCGTCGTCGTATTCGTAAGAGAGGGACTCTACGCTATCGTCGAGCCGCTTAATAAACTCTTGCAGCGGAAATTCTATAAAGTCGCTTTTTTCAATACTCATAAAGTCGCCTCCTTATTCTTGAGCGGGCACCAACGCGGGCTCGTTTTGCCCGTAAAGAAATTGTCCGCCTTTACTTGTTCGCTTTGGTGGCAGCATATAAAGCCTACCGTTCCTTTTCGGGTGCCGTTCCTTTTGGTGGTTTTAATTGCGCTACAAGAAAACTCGCACCCGTCGCATTTTGGGTATTTGATACTCATAATAAAATCACTCCGTTTTATATGATATTTTGTTTTACTGCGCCGTGGCGGGCTTTCGGTGCCCTCGGCGTTTGATACTGTCTTGTACGGTCTTTTGTGCAAGCTCGGCACTATAGCCGCTACGCCCGTTACCGTCGAGCTCACCCGTTCCGCCTCGCGTCATTTCTCTATAAATAGTGGCGAGGTGTACTCCAAGCTCGGAGGCAATGTCGGCGAGGCTTACGCCTGCTGCATAAAGAGTCTCAATGCTCTTTCTGTCCTCGTAGGTGAGGTATCGGCAAGTCATACGCGCTATACTCCTTTCTTTTCTCTGTAGGTGAGAGCAAGAAAGCGGAGGGCGCGCCCTCCTCTTTCTTATTCCCTTATGCTAAAATCTCATAACGCGCTCGAGTCGCACCTCTGCGTTGCTCTATCCTCGTTATAAGCAAAAGCCATAAAAAAATAAGTGCGTTAGGTCTTAAAAAACCTTTCGCACTTATTCTAAAACTTTTTATGTACGCAAATCGGGGATTTTCTTCATTGACATTTTACGCTCCTGTTGATAAAATAAAAATATTAATCAGAAAGGATGATTTTATGAAGCTTGGTATCATTAACGGCTGGGACGAAGGAAATATAAAATACGTTCACGACAAAGGTCTTAAAGCTGTTGAATTCTGTGTAAATTATAATTATGACTCAGCTGAATTTCTCGCTCAGGCTGAAGCAATAAAAGGCTACAGCGAAAAGTATGATGTCACTGTCGGCTCAATGGGAAGATGGGGTATGACACGCATTGACGAAAATGGTAAGGTTATTGAAGAAGCTTTACAGCACGATAAAAACCTTATAACCGCTGCTTCAATTATCGGCTGCCCTGTTTATAACTGCGGTGTAAATTACACCGAAAGCCTCAGCTTTTTTGACAACTGCCTTATTGCCATTGATTATTTAAAAAATCTTGTCGCATTCGGCAAAGAAAAAGGTGTTAAAATCGCTACATATAACTGTGACTGGGAAAATTTTGTTATTGAACCCAGAGCATGGGAACCTATTCTTTCAGCTATTCCCGAACTTGGCATAAAATATGACCCTACTCACTGTATGAGCAGAGGCTGTGACTATCTTATTGAAATGCGCGATTGGGGTCACAGATTTTATCATTTCCACCTTAAGGGACGTGTTGAAATCGAGAATGACAGCTATGATGATGCACCTGCAGGGCTTGACATGATAAAATGGCCTGCCGTTATGGACATTCTTTATACAAAAGATTATGACGGTATGCTTTCAATTGAACCGCATTCTCATTATTGGAAAGGCAAAAAAGGTCAGTGGGGTGTTGATTTCACCATCAACTATTTCAAACCGTTTATTATGCCTGAAAATTACGAATTTGACGATAACCCGTATATGCCGTAAGGAGGATTTTTATTATGATTAATGTTACAATCTGGAACGAAGATTCAATTGAAACTACACATGACGATGTACTCGAGGTTTATCCCCGCGGTCTCAACGGCGCACTTGCTGATTTTCTTAAACAAAATGAAAATATGAACGTCAGAACCGCCAACCTTGAAGAGCCGGAATGCGGACTGCCCGATGAAATCCTTGATAGCACCGATGTTCTTCTTTGGTGGGGTCACGGTAAGCATCATCTTGTTCCCGACGAGCTTGTTAAGAAAATTCACGACCGTGTTCTTCGCGGTATGGGTATGGTGTTTTTGCACTCAGCACATTTTTCTAAGCCTTTTCAGAGTCTTATGGGTACTACCTGCTCTTTAAAATGGCGTGACGGTGACAGAGAAAGACTCTGGACAATCCTTCCGAACCACCCCATCGCAAAAGGTTTACCTGAGTTTTTTGAACTTGAAGAAGAAGAGATGTACGGCGAAAGATTTGATATTCCTCAGCCCGATGAGCTTATTTTCTTAGGTTGGTTTTCAGGCGGCGAGGTTTTCCGTTCAGGATGTGTGTGGAACAGAGGACTTGGCAAAGTATTTTATTTTCAGCCCGGTCATGAAACTAACCCTACTTATCTCAACGAAAACATTCAGAAGGTTATAACCAACGCAGTTAATTGGCTTGCTCCCGATGAAATTGCAGAAAAAATTGAATGTCCGTTTGTTGAACCTATAGAAGAAAGCTGGAACGAGCGTCATCCGAATCATCAAATTTAAGCATTTGTTCCACTTATTTTGCACATTATTGTGCATTATACACAAGTTCACGTTGCTAATTTCGTTTATTCAGAGAATAGACATTATGCTGATATATGCTATAATATAGATGAAATCAACCAAAGGAGGTTTTTGAAATGAAAATTAAAACTGTATTCAAAGGCCGCTGGGTGAATGACCGGACAATTTGAGCAAGCGGGCAACCGCTAACATACACCCAAGCTGGCGGATCTTAAATTAAACATTTAGGAGTTGGGTGTTATGTCAAAAATTGTTATCAGAAATAAAGCCTCTAAAGAAATAGGCTATATCAGAACTGATGTCAAAGGTAAACAGACGGCTTATAACAGTAAGGACGAAAAATTGGGTTTCTTTGATCCGAAACTAAACTACACAAAAAATTACAGTGGAATAATAGTTGGTCACGGTAACCTGTTAGCCAGTTTAATTTTGAAAGCTTCATAAGTTCTGACCGCCATACAATTTAATAAATTAATATATACAAGAGCCGCTTTCGGGTGGCTCTTTTTGGTGTAACAACGCATTTGTTGAGTCACTTGCATATCACATAACAGAGAGGTCTTACATTATGATTAAATTTCTTACAGTAACAGATATCCACTATTGTGACAGAGATGTTGAAGGTGCAGAAAGAAGAAACTGCCGTTCCCCTTTTAAGCTCAAAAATATTCTTAAAGAGCATCTCGACGGCTGCGATTTCATCGTTGATCTCGGTGACACTGCCGACCAGCTTGAGGGCTACGGCGATCAAGAAACATTTATGAAAGAGATTTCTGAAATTCTTCATTCCCCGGGAATTCCTGTTCGTTGCCTTATCGGAAACCATGACACCTCAATGCATAAAGACAAAATCACTGAAATTCTCGGTATGCCGCACAGATATTATACCTTTGACACAGATGAATTCACTTTCATTGTGCTTGACGGCAATATGAATGACCCTAACATCCCCTACCCCGAGAAAGAGATTTTCTGGCCTGTAACCTGGCTTGACCCCGAACAGCTTGAATGGCTTGAAAAAACCGTTGATGAAGCAACAAAGCCTGTTATTGTACTTTGTCACGAATTGTTTTTGTTAGAGAAATATGACAATGACGATGACCTTATTTTAAGAAACCGCGATGAAGCTGTCAGAATTTTTGAAAAAAATGATAAGGTAAAGCTTGTTATTTCAGGTCATTGGCACTTCGGCGACTATGTTTATCATAACAATATTCACTATGTTGCTTTGCAGGCACTCTGCCTTCACGAAGAAGAAACCTGCTCTGTTATTACAATTGACGGCAACAAAGCCAAAATCGAAGGATTCGGATATCAAAAATCTTTTGAATTAGAATTAAGATAATAATAACTCCCGTTTTTCAGGACATAATATCTGTAAAATCGGGAGTTGATTTATATGATAGAAAAAATTGAAAAAGTAATAAGAGATAATATTGAAATTGATGATCTTAAAATTTCACCTGCTACATCTTTTAAAGATGATTTAGGACTTGATTCTTTTGAAATGTCTCAACTGTTGTGCAGCCTTGAAGACGAAATCGGAACTACAATTGATGACACAAAGCTGACAGATATTATTACCGTTGCAGATCTTATTGACTGCATAGAAAAAGGCGGCAGTACCGCCTTGGGTTAATATGTAAAAAATCCCCCGATAATGCGATGCATACCGGGGGATTAATATTATCAATAAATCAGTCTTCTTTTTTAGAAAGAGTGATTGCCGCTGCAGAGCAAGCAACGAGAACAGACAGTGCAACAGCCACACCTGTATAGCTGTCACCCGTGCTTGGGTTTACAACTTCAGGTTGATTTTCATATTCCTGAACATCACTGTTGTCTGCTTGTGTTGTAGGCTCCTCTGCGCCGTTGTAAAGACCCACGAGAGTGTTAAGGGCTGAATTTGCCTGAAGCTCTTTTTTTATTGCTTCAATATCATAACCGCCTGACGAAAGAACCTGATTTATAACAGCCTCTACCGCTGCAAGATCGGTAAAGACAGCGCTTGTGTCGGCATCTTCACTCAAAGCGTATTCAACAACAAGGTCAATTATTTCAGACATATCGCCTGTCTGCTGAGCTTCCTGAAGGTCTGCATAAAGATGCTCAATAGCCTGCTGAAGAGCTTCATCATCGCCCTCACTTTCAGCATCAACAAGGTCACCTACACCCTCAACAATATCAGCTATCAATTCATCATCAACCGGCTCCTGAGCAAAAGCGCATAAGCTAAGAGCAAAGCTGAGAACAAAAGCAATAATTATACTAAAAAGCTTTTTCATAAGCTCCGTCTCCTTTCAAAATTCATAATACGGTCATTTTACATTACATACCGCTTAAAGTCAACACAAACGTTTTATCGGGTTACACCCGAAGAAGCAAGAAGCTCCTGTGCACTTTTGATAAAAGCTTCAGTATTGTCCCCTGCGCCCATAATTCTTGCTAACTCAACGGTTCGTTCGTCATAAGACAGAGAGTCAACCTTTGTATAGGTCTTGCCGTTATCAACATACTTCGAAATAAGCTTGTGACAATCGGCAAAAGCGGCAATCTGCGCAAGGTGAGTTACACAGATAACCTGCCTTCCTCGTGATACCTCAAACAGCTTTTCTGCAATTTTTCTTGCAGCTCCGCCGCTGACACCGGTATCAATTTCATCAAAAATCATAGTGTCTGTTCCGTCTTTACGGGCAAGGGAATTTTTAATTGCAAGCATAATTCGTGACAGCTCACCGCCTGATGCAATTTTGGCAAGAGGCTTCGGTTCCTCACCGACATTGGCAGAAATCAAAAATTCTATATCGTCACATCCGTCAGGTGAAAGAGCTTTCTGCTCTCTTTTTATTTCAAATGTGATATTAGGCATATTTAAAAATTCAAGCTCTGAGCAGATTTTGTCTGCAAGCTGCTTACCTGCTTCAAGTCTCTTTTTTGTAAGGCTTTCAGCAAGAGCTGTGGTGCTTTTGAGAATTTTCTCACGCTTTGCTTCAAGATTACGTATTCTTTCCTCCGAAAGAGTAATCGTTTCAAGCTCGGCTTTTGCGTTTTCCAAAAATTCAAGCATTTCTTCTTCATCAGCACCGTATTTTGAGGAAAGCCTGTGAAGAAGGTCTAATCTCTCTTCAATAGTTTCAAGCTCCTCAGGGTCAGAATCTGCAGAAGATATAAGTGAACGTATTTCATCACAACAGTCTTCAAGCTCATATTTTGCGTCATTAAGCCTTTGAGCAACAGAAGATGCACCTTCATAAAAGCTCAGCACACTCTCAACTTCATAGGCGGCGTTGCTGACACTGTCACAACCTGCGCCGTCAGAATAAAGATAAGAATACGCTTCATTCAGCGCATCAATTATTTTTTGAGCATTTTTCAAGAAGTATCTGCGCTCTTTGAGTGACTGTATTTCACCGACAGTTACATCGGCGCTTTCAAGCTCATTTATCTGAAATGTAAGCATATCAATCCGTCTTGCTTTTTGCTGCTCGTCCATATCAAGGCTTTTTATTTTTGCAGTTATTTCACAAAGATTATCATATGACTCTGAATACTGTAACAAAAGCTCATCAAGATCACCGTAAGAATCGATAAATCCGCAATGCATTTCACTTTGGAGCAAAGACTGACTATCGTGCTGACCGTGAATATTTATAAGTTCACTGCCAATAGTTTTAAGCATCGAAACAGTAACAGGTGTTCCGTTGACTGTGCAGATGTTTTTACCGTCTTTTTTAATACTTCTGCTGAGAATCACCGTTTCTTCACCGTCAATTCCCATTTCTTCAAGCCGGGCAACTACCTTGCTGCTTACATTTTCAAAAACAGCAGTAACCTTACCTGACTGCGCACCCGTTCTGATGAGCTCCTTTGAAGTGCGCTCACCTGTAACGGCATTTATAGAGTCAATGATAATTGATTTACCTGCACCTGTTTCACCGGTCATAACATTAAAACCGTCTGAAAAGCTGATATCGGCAAGCTCAATAATTGCAATATTCTCAATTTTCAGTCTGGTAAGCATTGAGGTCACCCTTATTTTATAAGTTTTGTAATAGAAATTGCAAGTTCCTGAGCGAGTTCAGGAGTTCTGCAAAGAGCAAAAATTGTATCGTCACCTGCAATGGTACCCACAAGTCCTTCCCACTGCATACTGTCAAATGAAGCGCAGGCTGCCTGAGCCATACCCTGAATGCATTTTATAACAGTCATATTGCCTGCAAAATCAGCTGAAATCACAGAATGAGCAAAAATTGCATTAAACTTTGAAAGGTATTCTTCGGTTTCGCTTTTGCTTTCAACATAGCGATAAACGCCCTGTTTATTCATTTGCTTGATGAGATTAAGCTCTTTGATGTCTCTTGAAACAGTTGCCTGGGTTGTTGAAAAGCCTGCTTCTTTAAGCTTTTCCAGTAACTCCTCCTGAGTCGAAACCGTGTATTGTGAAATAAGTCTTAATATTTCACTGTGTCTGTTCTTTTTCATTTTTGTCAAACTCCTTTTTAAAGTCTGCGCTGGGCTAATTTATTGTTTAATATATCGTGGAAAGCATCTGTTTTGATTCTGATAAATTCCGCATCCATAGGTGCCCTTTTGACAGTGACAAATCCTCCTAACGGAATGTTTATCGGTTCTGAACCGTCGCACGAAACTCTCATACCGTCATCTGAAAGAGCTTTCAGAGTCAGCACTGTGTCAGGCTTGAACACAAGTGTTCTTGAAAAAAGCGAATGTGTACATACGGGGGTCAGGAGCATACTTTCAATTTCAGGGTCAACAACCGGTCCGCCTGCAGAGAGGTTATATGCTGTTGAGCCTGTGGGAGTTGCGATAATAATGCCGTCAGTAAAATAGTCGTTTATAAGTCTGCCGTCGCTTTCAACGGCAATTTCAACCATTTTAAGCTGCTCGCCTCTTGAGGCAACCACATCATTTATACAGTGGGCACAGGCAATTTCTTTCTCACCGTCGTTCACAATAGCACAAAGCATCATTCGTTTATCGGTTTTATAGCTTCCGTCTTTCAGATGAACGAGCAGATCCAGCTCCGTAGGTTCAAGGCCTGCCATAAAAGCAATACGGCCGGCATTGATACCGAGAACGGGTTTGCCGAATTTGGCAGCGTGAAGAATCGTGCCGTCACCACCGACAGGTATGATAATATCACACTCATCAATCATTTTTTCAAAAGGCAGAAATTCCGCATCCGTTGACGCAAATTCTTCAGAAAGAGAAGAATCGATCATATATGTAATGCCTGTTTCTTTAAGCTTACGGCAAAGAGCGAGCGTAACATCGCGGGCATTTTTTCTTGTCAGGTTAGGTATAATTGCAGTTTTCATAACAAAACCTCATTTATCCAGCTGAGCGTGAGAGCGATCAACAAGCTCCCCTGCATCAACCTGTGATAAGTTTTCAGGATTTTTTCTTTTGATTATATGCATAAGATATTCTATGTTTCCCTCAGGTCCTTTGATGGGTGAGAAATCAAGATTCAGAACAGAAAACCCTGATTCAACAGCAAAACCGCAAATTGTTTCAACCACGTTTTTATGAACCTCGGGGTCGCGGACAACGCCTTTTTTGCCGATATTTTCTCTGCCTGCTTCAAACTGAGGTTTAATAAGACAAACTGCCTGTCCGTCATCTTTCAGCAGTTCTCGCATTACGGGAAGAATTATTTTAAGAGAAATAAATGAAACATCCACACTGGCAAAATCCACATCTTCAGGGATCTGCTCATGGGTAACGTAACGGAAATTTGTTCTTTCCATATTCACTACTCTTTCATCAGTGCGAAGCTTCCACGCCAGCTGACCGTAGCCTACATCAATAGCATAAACCTTCTTCGCTCCGTGGGTCAGCATACAGTCAGAAAATCCGCCTGTTGAAGCTCCGATATCCATACAAACACAACCGTTAAGGTCAATGTCAAAATTCTCTGCGGCTTTTTGTAATTTTAGTCCGCCTCTGCTGACATAAGGGTTGGTGCTTCCTCTGACTTCAATAACATCATCAGGTTTTACCGTGGCACCGCCTTTAAGCTCTTTCTGACCGTTAAGATAAACCTGACCTGCCATTATAAGAGCTTTTGCTTTTTCTCTTGAGTCTGTAAATCCCTGCTGAAAAACAGCAGTATCAAGTCTTAATTTTTCTGCCAAATCATACACCTCTGCGAACTTTATCTGCAATAGAGTCTGCATCAAATCCATACTGTTTCATTAATTGCGGAACTGTTGACTGCCTTACAAAACAGTCTTCAACCGCAGTAAGACTATAGCTGCCTTTATATCCTTTTTCAAGTAAAGTTGCAGCAAGCTTTTCCCCGACTGAGCCTGTGCGGATACCCTCTTCAAAAAAGAAGATATTGCGTGCTTTCATCGCAATTTCAACAGCTTCGTGGTCAATGGGTCTTATTCTGTTAAGCTTGAGAACGGTTACACCGATCCCCTCAGCTTTCAAAAGGCTGTATGCCTTACAGGCAGGTCCGAAAACTCTGCCATAGGTGACAATGAGATTATCACTCATTTTACCGTAAATATCATAAGTTTTAAGTGACGGCTCGTAATCTTCAGGAATTTCATATTCGCCGCCTCTGGGATAACGCACGGCAACAACATTATTATCACGGTAAAATGCGTTACCGAATGCTATTTTCATCTCATCATAAGTTGACGGAGAATAAATCGTAACATCAGGGATTCCGCTTAAGAAAGAAACATCATATAAGCCGTTGTGGGTTTCACCGTCATCACCGACAAAGCCTGCTCTGTCTATAGCTAATACCATACGCTGTTTCTGTAATGCACCGTCGTGAATTATCTGGTCAAAGCAGCGCTGAAGGAAGGTTGAATACACTGCAAAAACAGGTATCATACCGCCTTTTGAAAGCCCTGAAGCAAAGGTTACGGCATGTTCCTCTGCGATACCTACGTCAAAGAATCTGTCTGTGTAGTCACTGCGGAATTTTTCAAGGCAGGTACCCAATGACATTGCAGCGGTAATAAGGCAGATACGCTTATCTTTAGCTGCCATCTTGCACATCAGGTCACCGAATTCTCCACCGAAGGTGATACCGCTGTTTTTGTACTCCCCTGTATTCACATCAAACTTTGAAATTCCGTGGAATTTTGAAGGGGATTTTTCAGCATAATCATACCCTTTGCCTTTAACCGTGCTTACGTGAAGCAGAACCGGACTGTTAACGCCCTTTGCGGTTTCAATGGCTTCACAAAGCTGTTCGATATTATGGCCGTCAATAGGTCCCATATAACGGATACCCATATCTTCAAACATTGTGCTTTTGTATATAAGATTTTTGATTTTTGTTTTTAATTTAAATACAGAGTCAGCAAGCTTTTTACCGACAAACGGAATAATACTCAGCGCTCTTTCCAGATTATCTTTCATTTTTGCATAACGCTTTTTAGAGCGAGTTATTGCAAGATATCTGGCAACAGAACCCACGTTTTCTGAAATTGACATTTCATTATCGTTGAGAATTATAATAAGCTTGTCCTTTGTTCTGCCGGCGTTGTTAAGTGCTTCATAAACGAGTCCGCCTGTCAGCGAACCGTCGCCGATAACTGCAACAGCATAATTTTTGTTGCCTTTAATTGTGTTTGCGCAGGCAAGACCGTAAGCTGATGAAATTGAAACACTGCTGTGACCGCTGTAAAAAGTGTCATGTTCACTTTCATCAGGGCGTGAAAAGCCTGAAATACCGTCTTTTTTTCTCAAGGTGTGAAAGCTTTCATATCTTCCTGTCAACAGCTTGTGAGTATAAATCTGATGACCTACATCCCATACTATTCTGTCTTCAGGAGAATTAAAGCTTTTGTGGATAGCAAGAGTGAGTTCCACCGCGCCAAGGTTTGAGGCAAGGTGTCCTCCGTTTTCTGAAACGGTTTCGATCATTACTTCTCTGATTTCCTGAGCGAGTTCTTTAAGCTGTGATTCAGAGAAGCCTTTGATATCAGCGGGAGAATTGATTTTGTTTAAATATTTAATTTTATCCATCAATTTTCACTTCACTTTTTTCTGGTCTGTAATTTATCTGCAAGTTGTTTAAGAGAAGATGTATCGCCCTTAAAAACGCAAAGGGCATCTTTTGCTTTTTGTGTAAGAATAGCCGCAGTTTCTTGTGATTTTTCAATTCCCATAAGAGAAACATAAGTTGTTTTCTGATTTTCGGCATCACTGCCGATGGGCTTACCTAAAGTTTCGGCGTCACTTGTAACATCGAGAATATCGTCAACAATCTGAAAAGCAAGGCCGATTCCCTTGGCATACTTTTCGGCTGCGCTGATTTTTTCATCGTCAGCGCCTGCTGCTACACAACCAAGCACACAAGCTACTCGGATAAGCTCACCTGTTTTAAGGTTATGAATCTGCTCCAGCTGCTGAAGGGTAAGCTCTTTATTTTCATTTTGAAGGTCAAGAACCTGACCGCCTACCATACCGAGAATACCGGCTGAGAAAGAAAGCTCTCTTACAGCTCTGACAACATTTTCTGCAGGTAAATCTGCTTTTGCCGCAGTTTCAAAGGCAAGAGTGAGAAGTGCGTCGCCTGCCAGAAGAGCATTAGCTTCACCAAAAGCAATGTGGCATGATGGCTTGCCTCTGCGGTAATCATCATCATCCATACAGGGCAGGTCGTCATGAATCAGCGAATAAGTATGAATCATTTCAACCGCACAGGCAAACGGCAACGCCTTTACAGGATCACATCCGCATACCTGACAAAATTCAAGAGTAAGCATCGGTCGGATTCTTTTGCCGCCGTTTCTCACACTGTATTTCATTGCCTGAGAAACAATGTCATCACTTTCGGGCATATATTTCTCAAGAGCGTCATTTATCATTTTGAGAAAATCCATTATTCATCTTCCTTTTTTGAAAGCTCTGTAATTTTAAGCTTTGCACTTTCAAGCCCTTTACTGCAAAAGGCTGTAAGCTTTGTGCTTTCTTCAAACAATTTAAGTGATTCATCAAGGCTGAGGTTGCCTGAATCAAGCAGCTCAGCTATTTCTTCAAGGCGTTTGATTGCCTCTTCATAAGTCATCTTTTTCATATCAGTTACTCTCCTTGCTGTCAACAGTTACATTGACTGCACCGTCAAGAAGTCGGATTTTTAATTTGTCACCTTTATTAATATCAGAAACAGTTGTCACCGCTGTTTCGTCTTTATATGCTATTGCATAGCCACGTTGCATAACCTTCATAGGGTTAAGGGCATCAAGCTTTGCAAGAATTGCCGCAAACTCGCCTGATTTTAATGCAATGCTTTCTTTGATTCTGTCATATATTTTTTGTGAAAGGATATCAAGAGTCTGTATTTTATTATCTATAACAGTAGCGGGATTTGCGTAATCAAGACGCTTTTGCAAAAAGCGGAGTTTTTCTTCTTCGTTATGAATTTTCATTAACAAATTTTCTCTGCATTGGTTAAACAAAGCATCAACATAAAGCTTTTGCTCGCGCCAGTCAGGAACAGCTAATTCAGCAGCCGCAGAGGGTGTTGGTGCTCTCAGGTCTGCCACAAAATCACAGATAGTAAAATCTGTTTCATGGCCAACGGCTGAAATTACGGGTATATGAGATTCATAAACCGCCCGTGCAACAATCTCTTCATTAAAAGCCCACAGATCTTCAACCGAACCGCCGCCTCTGCCGACTATCAGAACATCCGCTGCATCGGTCAGATTAAATTCTCTGATTGCCCCGGCAATCTGGCCGGCTGCAGAAACACCCTGAACCTGAACCGGTGCAATTACAAGCTCCGTCATAGGAAAACGTCTTGAAATAACATTTATTATATCGTGAACAGCAGCGCCTGTGTTTGAAGTTACAACGCCTACCCGTTTCGGCATAAAGGGAATTGCCTTTTTCTTATCCGGATCAAACATTCCCTGCTCTGCCAGTTTTTGTTTAAGCTGTTCAAAAGCCAGAGCCAGCACACCTGCTCCGTCAGGCTGCATATCGTCAATATAAAGCTGATACTGACCGTCTCTTTCAAAAACGGATACTTTGCCTCTTAACATAACGCTCATTCCGTTTTCGGGCATAAAGCGAAGACGCTGATTTGAATATTTGAACATAACGGCTTTAATTGAGCTTTCGCCGTCTTTTATGCTCATATAATAATGGCCTGTTCTGTAATGGTTGGTGAAATTTGAAATTTCTCCCTGTAAAAAAACAGTGTTAAGATTCAGGTCAGAATCTATTACGGATTTGATATAAGTATTTAATTGTGTGACCGTCAGTACAGGCGGTGTTTTCATACAATCACTCTTTTTCAAGATAGGTTAAATAGGCTATTCCTGCGGCATTGTCACAGGAAAATTCAGGCTTTGCAAAATATGCACCGAAGCGGTTTGTAAGATCTCTGCTTATCACCTGACTCGACATAACTCCGCCTGAAAAAAGCAACGGCATTTCACCCAACTTTTCAAGTTGATATTCTGCCATTTTAATAAGTGCCGCCATAATATAATCAATACAATACCTGCATATATCCTCACGGCTTTCACCGTTTGCAAACATTGCTTTACATTTATTTTCAACACCGGAAAGGCAGCAGTTACCGTCTTTGAGTTTTATGTTGATTTTATACTTCTTCTTGCTTTCAGCTGCAAGAGCATCAACGTATTTGCCTGCAGGGAACGGGAATCCAAGCATAACCCCTACCCTGTCAACTGCCTGCCCTGCTTTAAGGTCGAGAGAGGATGCAAGCATTTCACAGGAAATAACATTTTCTTCATCAGGTTTTACAAGCAAAACATCAGTTGTTCCGCCTGAAACGTGAAAAGCAAGAAAGGGAGCTTTTAAAAGCTCAGGCTTTCCTACGGAATACACTGCCGCCGCTATATGACCTTGCTGATGCGAAAAGCGTTGAAGCGGAACACCGGAAGCTACCGCAAAGGCTGTTGCACTGCTGACGCCTGACAAAAAGCAAGGCATATATGAACCCTCTGCTCTTCTCGGAGCATCAGAAACACCAACGCCTGCAATTTCACCGTTAAAATCTGAAAACAGTTCTTTTATAAGCTCGGGCAATTGAACGGTATGATGAAAAACCGCATCACTCTGTCTGAGACCAAGTTCACCTTCCTTTACGGGAAGAAGCTTCTTTTTTTGAACAACGCTGCCGTTTTCAGGAAAATACAAAGCACATGAAGTTGTATAATTACTTGTATCTATACCGAGATACGCTTTCATAATTATGACCTCGAAACAGAGCCCAAAACTCCG
Organism: Acutalibacteraceae bacterium; assembly: GCA_045541505.1. Classification (GTDB taxonomy): domain Bacteria; phylum Bacillota; class Clostridia; order Oscillospirales; family Acutalibacteraceae; genus CAG-488. The sequence goes on along the minus strand of JAZQJF010000013.1, from coordinate 93,090 downwards.
TTAACAAAGGACTTATCTTCCTGTGAGCCGTAATCCTTGCAAATATTGACAGCTTCACTGATGATAACTCCAACGGGCGCAGGTTTCTCTGCCACTTTAAGCTCGTAAACGCCTAATCTCAAAACAGCAAGGGCAACTCTTGAAATTCTTGATTTGCTCCAACCGCGAAGATTGGCCTCAATAATATTATCAATAGCATCAAGGTTTTCATCAATACCTTTTGCTATATTGGTTGCCTTCTCGTTAAGAGTAACACTTTCGCATTCACTTGCATTTGAAACAATTTCTTCAACGGTAAGCTCAGGGTTGAAAGATTTTTCAAATGTGATGATAAAAGCCTGCTCTCTCGGTTTTAATTTTTTGTCTGCCATTTTTTCAGTCCTCCAAAAACAAAGCCCTCTCACTATGGAGAGGGCAATAAACATTTTAATATCAGTTTTTAAAGTTGCGCGATAAATGTATATATACATCCCTCAATGCATATTATAACATAATTTTTGAATTTCTCAACTGTTTAATTCAAAAATAGTTATATTTTCGGGAGTAAATTTTCCCTGATTGAGAACAAGATCTTTAATTTGCATAGTTATTTCATCTGTCAGCACATCTTTTTCAACAACCACCCTGACTTCACCTGAATTTATAATTACCACACATCCGCTGCCTGTTTTGGCTTTTATCAGCGTTTCAAGGTCGCTTTCGCGTTTAATAGTTTCACTTAATGCAGCAAGATCACGGGTCGCTTCGCTGACCGCCGCAGGTGAAGAAGATGAATCTTTAATCACTGCGTTAAGGGTTTCTTCAGCTTCATCGTGGGCAGTTTTTCTCTCAAGGCGGAAGGTGGCAAATTCATCTTCCTTTGCAGTCGCTCCCACATACTGAGCATCACCGAGATTTTCCGATTCAACGGTAGTGGGGGTTGAAACATCTTCACCCGTAGGTTGAACCTGAGGCTTTGTGTAATACCAATTTATAAAAATTGCGGCGCCCAACGCCATAACCATTGCCGCAAGGGTTATTTGTTTCTTTTTGATTTTTATACTCATAACTATCCTCCGTTATCTGTTTTCATTGTTGATATGCTTACTCTCGCCGAACTTATATCAAGCACGGCCGTAACCGCTTCAATTATACTTTGCTTTACGGCAGGTGATGATCCCCCTGCGCAAACAACCGCTACACCGCGGATTTTCGGCTCTGTGATTTTAACGAGCATCCCGCCTTCACCGTTTTCCGTTTCAATAATCACCACGTTTCTTTCATAGGCTGTGTCTGTATCTTTTTCTTCTGTTGCATATACATTCTCATCAGAGCAGTCAAGCGTTACCATCACCTTTGTTTTGCCCGCACCCTGAATGCTTGAAATTAAACTTTCGAGACGTTTTTCCGTATCTTCAGCATAGTCTTCAAAGCTTTGCGGTTCAGTTTCTTCATCTGACTCATCTTTTTCAGGCAAAGATATCAGCTCTGACAAAACAAGAAGTGAAATTCCTACAGCACCTACGAGAATTATTGCAACAAGCTTTTTATCAAGTTTCAGTTTCTGCGAAAGGGATTCAATAATCTTTTTCATTTTCCATCTCCCCGCTTTCAACAACCTCTGCCGAAATCTGAAGCTGAGATTGAATCAGTTTTTTTGCTTTGTCGGTTTTATCGGTATCAGATTTCCCGATTTCAACCACCACCCTGTCAACGCTCAGTTCTTCTCCCTTTGCATTTATATCTATGCTGACCGAGTGGGGTTGTATTCCGTTTTGTAAAAGAATGTTTTCAATTTTTTGCGAAAGCTCTTTTTCCAGCTGACTGCTTACTGCATCAACAACATCTTCACCGTTATTATCTGTTTGATCAACTGCAGAAAAGTCAATTTCCGGGGCAGAAAAACCGGCAAACGGCAAAATAATTGAACAAAGCAGAAACACGGAAACCAGAGTTTTAACAGCCTTTTGCGTTGCTCCGTCAGGCGATATAACCATAACCACCGCACCTGCAACGGCTGACGTTATAAGGCCCATAACCCAAATACGAATTGTTTCCATCGTTTCACCTCACTGCCTGAGCGTCAGAATAAGCGCCATAGAAATTATAAAAAGCACACCGTTAAATAAAACAACTACATTGAGCAATGTTATTGCCGACGCCAATGCTTTCAGCAGCCTGACAGTGGTATCCTGCGAAAAAACTTCCCCTGCCGCTGTTCCGATTTTCAAAGCAAAAATCCAGAAAAGAAGTTGCATCATTGCCGGAACAGTTATTATTAAAATTACAACTATTCCGAAAATTCCCACTGTACTTCTCACAAGCACAAGACTCCCGATAATTCCGCTGTATGCTTCACTTACGGCCGAGCCGACAACAGGTATCGCTGAACTTATCAGAAGCTTTATCCCTTTGTTTGCAACCGTATCTGCTGAATTTGCCAATGCACCTTTTATTCCTAAAAAAGATACATACAGACTTGCCGCAAACGACATCGCACTTATAACAGTTTTTTTAATAAGGTCGGTAATTCCGCTGAGCTTGAATGAAGGCATCAACGCCCCTGTTATATCAACAGCTATTACCGCACCAACCAAGGGCACGATATATTTTTCACTTATAACTGACATAACCTGAGCCACCGAAAAAGCAACTGACTGAAAGCTTATTGCCAACGCAGGATTACCTGACGCAGAAACCACACCCGTCAGCACAGGTATCAGGCTTTTCATAAATATTCCGCACATACCGACCGATGACACTGCCGACTCAATTGCCTGATATAAAGGAACAATCACACTGCTTACACAAAACAGTGTACCCAGCATACCGATTATCGGCTTATATCTGCCGTCATCAGGAATAAAGCTTTCACCGATACTAAGCAATATAATCACACTTAACAGCTTCGCCAAAGACTTCATCGGAGATTCAAGATTACCTGTTACTGCATTTTTTATAAGATTAAAGACCTTGCTTAACGAAACATCAAACAGAGAACTGAAATCAACACCGTCTATCCCAAGCTCAGCCAAAGCCTTTTTAACCTCACTGTCAACACTGTTATAAAGGTCCTCTGCACCCGATGCCGACAGTAAATCTGTATATGCGTCATCTTCTTTTGCTGCAGAAGTTAAAGAAAACATAAAAAGCAAAACAATGCATATTGCCGTAACTTTAACTGCCTTCATAAAATCATCCTTTCAAAAGCCCTGATGTTACTTCTGCAAGATTTTTAAGCATCGGCAAAATCATAAGCAACACAGACCCTTTTGCAACAAGCTCTACACCAAAAGCAAGAGCCGAATTACCGGAATCTCTGCAAATATCCCCCGCTATTTTTGACACAACCGTTACGCTAAGGGCTTTCACCAACAAAACAAGATACCCTTGCTCAATAAAGTCCTGAGAAAAAATATTTTCACAATATGCTTTTACCCCGGTCAATACCGCCGCGCCTGCAATAATTACGGCAGCGAGTCCTGCTGTCTGAACGAAAAGAGAAAGTTCAGGACGGTATTGCCTTACAAGAATTACACACACGGTGCACAAAACTGCTGCCGCCGAGATTTTAATAATCATTTCCATCAGAAATCAAATGAACCGATGATTCTGCGAAGCTCGTCAAGTTCAGGCAAAAGCATCAGCACAACTGCAAGAATTCCTGCCAGAACAGTGAGCATCGCATACTCATCCCTGCCTGAGCGTGAAAGAATCTGACCGAGAACAGCCACTATAATTCCGATTAAGGCTATTTTAATTACCAGTTCCATAGTTTCTCTCCATCAGATTGATAAAATCATAACCGCTATCCCTGCAAGGATACCGATTCCGCCCACAGGCTTTGAATACAAATCACACTCACGCCGTGCCGAGGCAATTTTTTCATTGACAAGCTTTTTATGTATCTCACAATTTGACACCTGACCTGAAATATCCGTTGTTCCGAAGCCTGAACCGAAAGATTCAAGTATTCCCATATCGGTTTTCTTTAAAGGTAGACTGTTTTCACAACCGTTGACAGAACGATTCCACGCGCTGTCAAAGGTTTCCCCTTCAAGAAGGCGGCATTTACATTCACTGACAAAGGGCAGCACCGAATAGTTACCCGACCCGTCAAGAGAAGAAAAAATATCGGCGGCGGTATCAGCGGTATATTGAATTCTTGAACCGATTTCAGAAAAGAGAACATATATTTTTTCAAGACAGATCACTCTTGTTTCAAGGCGTTTAACAGCAAAACGGCCTGCCATAAAAAATGAAACCGCCAAAAGCATAGCGGCTGCATACCTCAGCAAAGCACTGCCTCCTTATCTGCAATTTCATTTATTTCACACATTGCTCCGCTTTTCAAAAAAATCAGTTTATCAAATCCACCCGTTTTTACCAGATCAAGAAGCGACGGTTTGTTACGGATATCATCAATGCTTGTTGCGTGAACGGAAGCGACGAACTGCACACCGGAATTAACGCCTGACTCAACACTTCTTACGTCGGAATCACCGCCGAGCTCATCGCAGACGATAACATCGGGCGACAGTGTTCGAAGAGCCTGGGTAATCGCAAAGGTTTTAGTATAACCGTTAAGAACATCTGTGTTTACGCCTACATTATTCTGGGCACAAGAATGATTAACAGCAGCCAGCTCGCCTCTTTCGTCAACAAGAGCGATCTTTTTATACATTGAGTCAGATATAATTCTTGCGCAGTCACGAAGCAAAGTTGTTTTTCCTGTTGAAGGGGCACCGCATAATAAAAAAGAGCTGAATCCTTTATCGGTGACTGCAGATATAATTTTTTCTCCGCAGCCGATAAACTCCCTTGCAATTCTGAGATTGATACCGCTCACATCACGCATACCCGATACCGCACCGTTATGATACACGGCGGTTCCGTAGACTCCCGCCCTGTGACCGCCGGAAACAGTAATAAAGCCTGAAGCAATATCGTTGCTGTGAGAATAAACTGAATACTCACAAAGACGGTTGAATGACTCTTTCAAATCGGCAACACTTGCAGTAAAAAGCTCACCCGATATAAGCCCTGTAACTCTTCCCGATGAAGTGAGATACACACAACCGTCAGGGATAATAAGGGAAACAGGTTTCCCTGCCCTGAGGCGCACTTCACATACTTTTCTGCAGAAATCTTCAGGCAAAGAGCTCAGTGCCCCGTAAACTCTTTTTGAAAGATAACCTGTTGCTTTTAAAAATCGTTTCATCTTTTCACCTCACAGTTATTATTTTTTATGAAGCCTTGTCCCTTATTAGAACTTAAATTTTAAATAAATGTTAAAAAAATCATATTTTATTGAAAGCGGTTAAAATATATGGTAAACTTAGGTTCAGTTAAATGCATTCCTAAATCGGAACACGGAGGATATATTATGGCACCCGAAAATGCTTTAAAAAACAAAAACAAGAAAGAATCAGCTCTTTCTCGTTTTATTAATGAAAATATTTTTATTATACTTGCATTCATCTGTTCAGGTGCACTGATGATGATTGTTTATTTTTGCTTTGATGTTATCCCCTTCGGTGATAAAACTATTCTGAGAATGGATCTTTACCATCAGTACGGTCCGCTTTTTGCCGAGCTTTATGACAGATTAGTCGGTCTTAAAAGCTTTTTATATTCCTGGACCTCCGCAGGTGGCAGCAGTTTTCTCGGCAACTATATGAATTATCTTTCAAGCCCTATAGCTTTGATAATTCTCGCTTTCGGCCATGAAAACATTCCTGAATCCATCGGTGCAATGGTACTTATCAAAAATGCACTTGCTTCAGCCACTATGGCTTATTATCTTAAAAAATCTCACGGCAAAAACGATTTCACACTTCCTGCCTTCGGCATTATGTACGCCTTCTGCGGGTTTTTCATCGCCTATTACTGGAACGTGATGTGGGTTGATGCAATGTATCTGCTCCCCCTCGTTACTCTCGGCATTCAAAGACTCATCGACCAACGCAAAGCTAAGCTTTATATCGGCGCATTGGCTGTCACATTTTTCTCAAACTACTATATGGCTTATATGGTTTGTGTGTTTGCCGTTTTATATTTCATTGTTTATTATTTTTCAAATCACTCAATTAAAGAATTTGATAAAGCTCCCCGCCTCATTGAAATCAGCGAAGGTAAAACTATTAATAAAAAAATTGACTGCATAAAATATTCATCGTTTTTAAAAAGAGGTTTTCTGTTTGCATCAAGCTCGGTGCTTTCAGCATCTTTGATGGCATTTGTACTTGTTCCTACCTTATTTGTGCTTCAGGCCTGCTCGGCAACATCAGGCACAATGCCGAAAGAACTTTCAAATTACAATACAATTTTTGATTTCCTTGCAAATCACCTTGCATCGGTTGTGCCGACAATCAGAAGCAGCGGTGACACTGTAATCCCGAATGTTTACAGCGGAATACTGACTCTTATTCTTGCTCCGCTTTACCTTTTCTGCAAAAAAATCCCTCTGAAAGAAAAAATTATTAATTCAGCACTTCTTGGAATTTTCTTTTTCACATTTAACTTCAATGTTCCGAATTTTATTATTCATGCTTTGCATTTCCCCAACGATCTACCCTTCAGATTTTCATTTATTTATTCTTTCTTCCTTATTACAATAGCTTACAAAACGCTTCTTCATATTAAAGAATTCAGCGGCAAAGAGCTTCTCACCGCAGGCGTGGCTCTTATAGGTTTTATTGTAATTGTTGAAGAAATCGGTCAGGGTAATGTAAACATAAACACCGTTGCGATAAGTATTGCTTTTGCAATTATTTACACCGTTGTCCTCTGGCTTTTCAAAAATCCCAATTACCATCAGCCGACAGTTGCGCTTCTGCTTATGTGCTGTGTATTTGCTGAGGCTTCAATCGCCAACACAAATAACTTTGAAATAACTCAGCATAAACCGAATTTCACAAACGGATACACAGAATTCCGTGCACTTAAAGAAAAGCTTGATTCTGACGAAGGTAACGATTATTACAGAATGGAGCTCACCGATATCAACACCCTTATGGATAACTGTTGGTTTAATTATAACGGCACGTCTGTTTTTTCATCAATGGCATATGAAAAAGTAGCAAATGCTCAGAACGATCTCGGTCTTAAAGGCAACTACATCAACAGTTATATCTATCACCTGCAGACACCTGTTTATAACTCTATGATGTCACTTAAATATATTGTTGATAACTACGGCTACACTATAAACGAGTCACTTTACAGCTACGTTGCATCTGTTGGTGAATTCAGCGCATATAAAAACAACTACCATCTTCCCATCGGCTACTGTGTAAACAGCAAAATCAAAGAGTGGAGAACTGATTCATCAGATAATCCGTTTACTGTTCAGGCTTCTTATTGGGAAATGGCAACAGGCGTTGAAGATGTATTCACTCAGGTTGAACTTACTGACGTTACACTTGAAAATATTGACTCAGACAACTCAAATTTCTTTGGTGAAAACTTTTTCTACTCGAAAGAAGATTACAATTCAGAAGCTTCTGCTATAGCTAATTACTATATCCGTGAACCCGGCAACTACTATGTTTATGTTACAACGAGTGCTTGTGAAAGCATAAATGTTTCATGCGGAGAGTTTTATGAAAGTCAGGACCTTGATGAAGCATATATTCTCGACCTTGGATATCACACTGATGATGAAATTCTTTCGGTTGAGCTGCCTTTCAAAGATGATCAGGATACAGGCGCTGTGGGATGCTACGTTTATTCTCTGAATGAAGATGCTTTCATTGCAGGGTACAATCTGCTTGCTCAGGGCGGCATGAAAATCAACACTTTTACTGACACTCAGCTGAGCGGCAGTGTCACAGCCGGTGAAGACTGCGTATTTTTCACTTCAATTCCTTATGACAAAGGCTGGAGCGTAACAGTTGACGGCAAACAGGTAAACACCTTCGCTATCGGTGATGAAGTTTTTGTTGCATTTGAGCTCAGCGCAGGTAACCACGAAATTGAAATGAAATATACCCCCCGCGGTCTTACGGCAGGTGTATTCATTTCATTTATAGCCTGGGTTGGTGTGATTATTGCCGCTATTGTAAGTGCAATTAAAAAAAACCGTAAAAAGAAAAAAGAGAAGAAAGAAAAAGAGCTTGAAGAAAAACCGATTATGGGCATTGAAGCTCTTATGCTTCAGGATCTCGGTCCTGATGCTACGGCTGAAGATTCCGAAGCTTTACTTGAAACAGAACATGAAATAATTATTGAAGAAATCCCTGAAGAAAAAGATATACCCATAACCAGGCCGACAGAAACTGCGGAAGATTCTGTTGAAACTGAAGAAAACGAATAATCAAAAAATCCACGGCTATCAGCAGATAACCGTGGATTTAATTTTATAACATTTTTTCAAGATAACGTCCTGTGTAGGATTCCTTTATCTTTGCTACATCTTCAGGGGTTCCCGATGCGACAACAAAGCCTCCTTTATCGCCGCCTTCAGGACCTAAATCAATTATATGGTCAGCTACCTTGATAACATCAAGATTATGCTCAATAACAAGCACTGTATTGCCTGAATCAACAAGCTTTTGCAAAACCTCAACGAGCCTGTGAACATCGGCGGTGTGAAGTCCCGTTGTAGGTTCATCAAGAACATAAATTGTTTTGCCTGTGTTTACCCTTGCAAGCTCGGTTGCAAGCTTCACTCTCTGAGCTTCACCGCCCGAAAGTGTTGTTGCAGGCTGACCGACCTTGACATAACCGAGACCTACATCATAAAGTGTGCGGAACTTTCTGTTGATTTTAGGCACAGCAGAGAAAAATTCCATTGCCTCTTCAATAGTCATTTCAAGCACATCGTAAATACTCTTGCCTTTATACTTCACTTCAAGGGTTTCACGGTTATAACGAGCACCGTTACACACTTCACAAGGAACATAGATATCAGGTAAAAAGTGCATTTTGATTTTGGTTATACCGTCACCCTGACAGGCTTCACAGCGTCCGCCCTTGACGTTAAATGAAAATCTGCTTGATTTGTAGCCCTTGACTTTTGCATCTTTTGTTTCTGCATAAAGATTTCTGATATCATCAAAAACACCTGTATAAGTGGCAGGGTTTGAACGGGGTGTTCTGCCGATTGGCGACTGGTCGATGTCTATAATTTTATCAAGGTTTTCTATTCCTTCAAAACCTTTATGCTTACCGGGGAATTTCTTTGCACCGTTAAGCTTTGTAGCAAGCTTTTTATAAATAATTTCATTTACAAGTGATGACTTGCCTGAGCCTGATACACCTGTTACGCAAACAAACTCACCAAGGGGAATTTCAACATCAATTTCTTTAAGGTTATTCTGCGCGGCTCCTCTTATTATAAGAGTTTTACCGTTACCCTTTCGCCTTTTTTCAGGCACCGGGATTCTCTTTTTGCCACTTAAATACTGACCTGTTATTGAATTTTCACAGTTTTTGATATCGTCCACACTTCCGCAGCAAACGATGTTGCCGCCGTGAATACCTGCACCCGGACCGATATCAACGATATAGTCAGCGGCATACATAGTGTCTTCATCGTGTTCAACAACAATAAGCGTATTACCAAGATCGCGGAGATGACGCAATGTATCAAGCAGCTTTTCATTATCACGCTGATGAAGGCCGATACTCGGCTCATCAAGAACATAAAGCACACCCATAAGCGATGAGCCTATCTGTGTGGCAAGGCGTATTCTCTGGCTTTCACCGCCTGACAAAGTACCTGATGAACGGGAAAGCGTAAGATATTCAAGACCGACACTTGAAAGAAAACGGATTCTGTCTTTAATTTCTTTGATAATGGCTTTTGCTATCATTTCATCTCTTTGTGAAAGATGAAGATTTTCAAAAAATTCAAGAGTTTCACTGATGGGCTTACGGCAAAGCTCATCAATATTTATATCGGCAACAGTAACCCCCAGCGACTCTTTTTTTAGCCTTGCGCCTTTGCATTCGGGGCAGTCAACAATGCTCATATATTGCTCAACATCGTTACGTGACCATTCGCTGGTTGTTTCGTTATGGCGGCGCTCAAGGTTGTTTACAACACCTTCAAACTCAGCCATATAAGTTCCGCTGCCGTAAGCATTTTTGCGTTCCATTTTTATCTTTTTGCCCTTCGTGCCATACATCAGCACTTCTTTTGTTTCTTTGGGCAAATCTTTATAAGGGACATTCATGCTTCCGCCGTAAGCGTTGACAACACCCTCAAAATACATCTGTGCAATTGTTCCGCCGTCAGCGTTTGACCAGCCGGTTGCCTTGACGGCACCTTCAGCAAGAGAAAGACTGTCATCAGGTACAATGAGCTCTTCATTAGGCTTCATAAATACGCCAAGACCCATACAGGTCTGACAGGCACCGAAAGGATTGTTGAAAGAAAACATTCTCGGTGAAAGCTCTTCAACGCTCACGCCGTGCTCCGGGCAGGCATAATTCTGTGAAAACAGCAGCTCCTCCCCGTCAGCAACGTCAACCATAAGAATACCCTTTGACATTTTGACAGCTGTTTCAACAGAATCAGTAAGTCGGCTTTTTATATCGTCTTTGATAATAAGACGGTCAACTACAATTTCGATATTATGCTTTTTGTTTTTATCAAGCTTTATTGTTTCTGAAAGGTCATAAATACTTCCGTCAATTCTCACCCTGACAAAGCCGCTTTTACGGGCGGAGTCCAGCTCTTTGACATATTCACCTTTTCTTCCGCTGACTATCGGAGCAAGAATCTGGATCTTACTTCTTTCAGGCAGCTCCATAATTTTATCAACAATTGTGTCAACACTCTGTCGGCTGATTTCTCTTGAGCAGACAGGGCAGTGGGGAATACCTACCCTCGCATAAAGCAGACGAAGATAGTCATATATTTCAGTTACCGTACCCACAGTTGAACGGGGGTTTTTAGAAGTTGTTTTCTGATCAATAGATATAGCCGGAGAAAGCCCCTCGATATAATCTACCGACGGTTTCTCCATCTGCCCCAGAAACTGACGGGCATATGACGAAAGAGATTCCACATATCTTCTCTGCCCCTCGGCATAAATGGTGTCAAAAGCAAGTGAAGATTTTCCCGACCCTGACAAGCCTGTAAAAACTACAAGGCTGTCACGTGGAATCCGCAAATCTACATTTTTTAAATTATGCTCTCTGGCACCTTTTATAAAGATGTCTTTTACCTGCATTTTATTTTCCTTCTTTTAATTTTTCTATTTTATCTCTGAGATAAGCCGCGTGTTCAAATTCAAGAATTTTAGCCGCTGCTTTCATTTCTGCGGTAAGCTGTTTTATCATTGCTTCACGCTGTTCACGGGTCATTCTCTTTGAAGGCTTATCTCCCTCGTGAGTTGAAATTTCAAGAATATCACGGACTTCTTTTTTAATCGTTTCGGGAACAATGTCGTGCTCTTCGTTATATTTCTGCTGCTTTTTTCTGCGTCGGGCAGTTTCTTTAATAGCCCGTTCCATTGACGGAGTTACACTGTCAGCATACATAACCACCTGACCCTCTGAATTTCGTGCGGCACGACCGATAGTCTGAATAAGTGAGGTTTCACTTCTGAGGAAACCTTCTTTATCTGCATCAAGAATACACACCAATGAAACTTCGGGAATATCAAGACCCTCTCTTAAAAGATTGATTCCCACAAGAACATCAAACTCACCGAGACGCAACTCACGGATAAGCTTCATTCTTTCAATAGTTTCAACGTCATAATGCATATAACGGACTTTTATATCAATATTTTCCAAATAATCGGTGAGGTCCTCTGCCATTTTTTTAGTAAGAGTTGTGATAAGAACACGTTCACCTTTTTCAACTCTTTCGTTGATGAGCGAAACAATGTCATCAATCTGCCCTTCGGTAGGTTTAACAATGATTTCCGGGTCAAGCAAACCTGTGGGGCGGATAAGCTGCTCGGCTGTATGAGAGCTTGTCTGTTTTTCAAACTCACCGGGGGTTGCGCTGACAAACACCTTCTGCCCGGTTTTTTCATAAAATTCTTCAAACTTAAGAGGTCTGTTATCATAAGCTGACGGCAGACGGAAGCCGAATTTGACTAGACTGTCTTTTCTCGAATAGTCACCGCCGTACATACCCTTGACCTGAGGCAATGTTACGTGAGATTCATCAATAAACAGCAAAAAGTCATCAGGGAAATAATCAAGCAACGTAAATGGCGGCTCACCGGGTTTTCTGCCTGACATAATTGCCGAATAGTTTTCTATTCCCTTACAAAATCCCGTTTCACGAAGCATTTCGATATCATACTCTGTACGCTGTTTAATGCGTTGAGCCTCAAGAAGTTTACCTTCTGACTGAAAAATCTCAACCTGCTTTTGCATTTCTTCATAAATTGTGCGTATCGACTGTTCCATTTTGTCGGGTGAAACAACATAATGGGAAGCAGGGTAAATTGCAACGTGGGAAAGCGTGTTTTTAACCTGTCCTGTAAGAGCATTAATTTCACTGATACGGTCAATTTCGTCACCGAAAAATTCAACTCTTATGGCGTTTTCATTTGAGTAAACAGGGTAAATTTCTACCACATCTCCCCTTACCCTGAACTTATTTCTTGAAAAGCTGATATCATTACGATCATACTGAATCTCAATAAGCTTTCTGATAAGATCGTCACGCTCTTTTGTCATACCCGTTCTTAAAGAAATTACCATACTGCGGTAATCTATGGGGTCGCCGAGGCTGTAGATGCAAGAAACACTGGCAACGATAATTACATCTCTTCGCTCTGAAAGAGCAGATGTTGCCGAGTGGCGCAGTTTGTCTATTTCATCGTTTACGGCACTGTCTTTTTCAATATAAGTATCAGTGGTAGGGATATAAGCTTCAGGCTGGTAATAATCATAGTATGATACAAAATATTCAACTGCATTTTCAGGAAAAAACTCTTTAAACTCTGAACAAAGCTGACCTGCAAGAGTTTTATTATGAGCAAGGATGAGTGTTGGTCTGTTAAGACGGGCAATGATGTTTGCCATAGTGAAGGTTTTACCCGAACCTGTTACACCAAGCAGTGTCTGCTCAGCGTTGCCGTTATTTATACTTTCGCAAAGCTCGTCAATAGCCTGCGGCTGATCGCCCATAGGCTGAAACTGTGAAACCAGCTTGAACTTATCCATACTCTCACCTCTCTTTTTTCTATACCGTTTATTATAACACATATATATTTAAAAATAAAGATTTCACTGTATCTTGACACAAAAAATTCACTAATATATAATGATTTTATACTGTTAAAAAGAGGCGATATTATGCTTATTCTGGGTTTTGACATAGGCGGAACAAAATGTGCCTTTATTACCGCTGAATATGAAAACGGTAATATAAAAATTCTCAAAAAAGAAAAGCTCCCCACTCTACGCACAGTTTCGCCGTCGCAGATGATAGAAATGCTTATCGAAAAGGCTGATCTTTTACTTGATAAAAAGCCTGACGCCATCGGTATTTCCTGCGGTGGCCCGTTAGACTCTAAAAAAGGCATAATAATGAGCCCTCCGAATCTCCCCGGGTGGGATAACGTTGAAATTGTAAAACAGATCGAAACACACTACGGCGTTAAGACCAAACTGCAGAATGATGCAAATGCCTGTGCAATGGCCGAATGGAAATTCGGTGCAGGCAAGGGATATAATAATGTTGTTTTTCTCACTTTCGGCACGGGGCTTGGTGCAGGACTTATTCTTGACGGCAGACTTTATTCCGGCACTAATGACAATGCAGGCGAGCTGGGGCATGTCCGCCTTGACAGATTCGGACCGGTTGGTTACGGCAAAGCAGGTTCTTTTGAAGGATTTTGCAGCGGCGGCGGTATTGCTCAGCTTGGTTATTCAAAAGCTCTCGAAAAAGTGCAGAGCGGAGAATATCCTCTTTACTTTAAAAAAGGCATGACTGCTGATGACATAAGCGCAAAAACCATAGCAGAAGCTGCTGATAAAGGCGACGAAACTGCTGTTGAGGTTTATAAAATCTGCGGCGAATATCTGGGCAGAGGTCTTTCGGTTGTGATTGATATTCTTAACCCCGAGGTAATTGTGCTTGGCAGTATTTTTGCAAGATCCCATCATTTGCTTTGGGAACATACAAAAGAAATTATAGAAAAAGAAGCCTTACCGCTTTCGGTAAAGTGCTGTAAAGTTGTACCTGCCGGGTTAGGTGAAAGTATAGGAGATTATGCCGCAATAGCAACGGCTTTGGAGTGATTATATGTTAAACGAGCTAATGAGCAGATACCCTGCTCTGAACGAAATTAAAGAGGATATAACAGCAGCAACAAACGCCATCATCAGTTGTTATGAAAAGGGCGGCAAGGTACTTCTTTGCGGTAACGGCGGCAGCTGCGCTGACTGTGAGCATATTGTGGGTGAGCTTATGAAAGGCTTTTTGAAGCTTCGCCCCTTAAGTGAAGAAAAAAGAGCAGAAATGAAAGCAAACTCCCCTTTTGCTGATGATAAAATTCTTTCGAAGCTTCAGGGCGGATTGCCTGCAATTTCTCTGCCGTCAATGACAGCTCTCAATTCTGCTTTTGGTAACGATGTTGACCCTGAACTGATTTATGCTCAACCCCTTATGGCTTTAGGTAATAAGGGTGATATTTTAATTGCTATCAGCACATCGGGAAACTCAAAAAATGTTTTCGGTGCCGTTAAAGTGGCAAAAGCTCTCGGAGTTACGGTAATCGGCCTTACAGGCAACACAGGCGGAAAACTTAAAGAAAACGCAGATATATGCATATGTGCCCCTGAAAAAGAGACTTTTAAAATTCAGGAATTACATCTGCCGATTTATCATTATATCTGTGCAGAAGTTGAAGCACACTTTTTTGACAGATAAAAAGATATTTGGAGGCTTTTATGAAAATCGATACAAAAAAGATGAAATGGACCAGAGCTCCTGAGCAATACACAATCAAGGATGATGAAATTGAAATAGTTACTGAACCTCACACAGATCTGTGGCAAAGAACTTATTATCATTTCAGAAACGATAACGCACCTGTTTTACAAACCGAAACAGACGAAAAATGTTTTTCTTTTGTGGTTAAGACAGATTTTGACACAAAAGTGCGTTTTGACCAAAGCGGAATAGTTATGTATCTTGACAGTGAAAACTGGCTCAAAGCTTCTATCGAATATGAAAACAACAGCATCCAACGCCTTGGCAGTGTTGTTACAAACAATGGTTATTCAGATTGGTCTTCAGTTGATATTGATGCAAAAATCAAATCGGTATGGTTCCGTTTAAGCCGAAGAGACGATGATTTTTGTATTGAGAATTCAACAGACGGTGTAAATTTCAAGCAGATGCGTATTTGCCATATGTTCAATGTGAAAGATACAATTCAGTTTGGCATTTATGCCTGCAGCCCGGAAAGCTCATCGTTTAAAGCAACATTCACCGGTATGGAAATCACCGAATGCAAATGGCTTGCCCACGACGGTCAGCAGCCTGACGGGGAATAAATTTAAAATGATATTAAAATCAAAAAACTATTTTGCAAATTTGCTATAGTGTGCTATAATGAATTTGCAATAGTTTTTTTACAGGAGGAATGTAAAAATATGGAAAACAAGCTCAGCAAACGTATCTGGCTGAATATTATCATTTTCAGCTTTATGGGCGGTGTTGCGTGGAACCTTGAAAATATGTATTTCAACACCTTCCTTTACGGAGAAATTTATGAGGGCGTAACAGCAACAGCCCTTGCAGGTGTTATGGCTCCCACAACAGCAATCAGCCGAATGGTTGCACTTTCAGCCGTGACCGCAGTTGTGACCACATTTATTATGGGCACTCTCAGTGAAAAGATGAAAAAAAGAAAAGTGTTCATCTCTGTTGGTTACATAATCTGGGGTGCGATTACCGCCGCTTTCGGTTTTATCACAAAAGAAAATGTTGCCTCTGTTTTTGGTCTCAGCGATGAAGTCAAAATTCTCGCTTTCACCGTCTGGGCAGTTATCCTTATGGATATGGTAATGACCTTTATGGGTTCAACAAGTAACGACTCAGCTTTCAATGCCTGGGTAACAGACGTTACAAACCCTGCCGTGAGGCCCGCAGTTGAAACTGCGCTTATGATCGTCGGCGTTGTTTCGATGGTTGCAGTTATGGGCGTAGGAAGCCTTGCACAGGGCAGCATTATTTCTTATAAAATGTTTTTCCTCGGTCTCGGTCTTATTGTTGCAGTTTGCGGAATCGTAGGTCTTTTCACCCTTGAAGAGCCTGAAATCAAAGGCGAAAAGACAAACTCAAATTATTGGAGCGATCTTTTCTACGGCTTCAGACCTTCCGTAGTGAAAGAAAACTCAAAGCTTTATCTTGCACTTACAGCTGTAGGCCTTTATAACATTGCTGTTCAGGTTTTCTTCCCTTATCTTTTTGTTTATCTCGGTGAAGTTATTCTCCCCGGTGCAGTGTTTGATTTAAAGACTATTATCACCGCTGTTATTGCCGTTGCTGTACTCATCGCAGGCATTGTAATTCTTCTTAAGGTTGCAGGTAAGAGCAAAATCAAAGCACTTATCCCCACGGTTATCCTTTTCATTATAGGCCTTGCAATTCTTTCAACTTCAACAAATATTGTTGTTGTTCTCATCGGCATTGCACCCACACTTATCGGTTACGTGGTTCTCCAGATTCAGCTCAGCGCTGCCGTACGTGATTTCATCCCTGAAGACAAAGTAGGTCTTTTCCAGGGAATCAGAATGATTTTCATGGTGCTTATCCCCATGGTTGTAGGTCCTATGATCGGAGATATTGCCTGTCAGATGTCAAACCTTACAATTATTGAGTACGGTGTTGAAAAGCTGGTACCGTCCACAAGTATGTTCCTCTTTGCTTCAGTGGTTGCGTTTTTTGTTTTTGTTCCGATTATCCTTCTGGCAAAGAAAAATGCATTCAAAAAAGAATCATAAAAAAAACCCCACAGATTACTCTGTGGGGTTTAATTTTGGTGCGGGTAACAGGGGTCGAACCTGCACGCTGTGAGGCACAAGATCCTAAATCTTGCGTGTCTGCCAATTCCACCATACCCGCGCAACGGAACAATTATATCACAAATTAAAATAAATTCAAGGGGCAATGTATATTGATTTTTGCCTTTTCAGTTGTTATACTTTTAAAAAAGCTTTTGAGGTGAATTATGAATTTCAGAGATTTTTTTAATGAAAACGAAAAACCATTAGATACATTAATTGATGACTGTGGCTTCTGCTCGATTTTCAGAACAATCGGCTGCATTGGCGATAGTCTTTCTTCAGGCGAATTTGAACACAAATGGCGTGAAGGCTATCACCTATATCTGGATATGTTTGAATACTCTTGGGGACAGTTTATTGCAAGAGCTGCAGGAAGTACAGTCTATAACTTTTCACGAGGCGGTATGACTGCCGGGGAATACCTTGACTCATTTGCTGAAGAAAAAGGATACTGGGATAAAGATAAGGCTTGTCAGGCATATATAATTGCCTTGGGTGTTAATGACGTTATGAATTGCGGCATCGAGATAGGAACTGTTGATGACATCAGAAATGATTACCGTGAAAACGCCAAAACATTTGCAGGTAATTACGGTGCTATCATTCAACGATACAAAGAAATTCAACCGAATGCAAAGTTCTTTTTGATGACTATGCCAAGAGATATTAAATATCACCCTGAAGAAAAGAAAAAAGAGGTTGCAGACCTTTTATATAGTATTGCAGAAAAATTTGACAACTGCTACGTACTTGATTTTTATAAATATGCTCCTGTTTATGATGAATTTTTCCAAGAGAAATTTATGCTTTACGGTCATCTTAACCCTTGCGGATACGTTTTAACCGCAAAAATGGTTATGAGCTACATTGACTACATAATCCGCCATAATATACAAGATTTTGAAAACGTCGGCTTTATCGGCAAAGAACATCTAACGGAGGAAAGTCTGTATGATTAAATATGATATAAAAGATGCACCTCTTTCAGTTCACGGTGCGCCTTTCTGGGAAGAAGAAAAAACACTGCGCCGTCTTCCGGAAAAGCTTATGGAAGAATTACCCAATCTTTCTTTTTTCGGAAGGAGATGCCCGGGAGCAAGAGTCAGATTCAAAACAAATTCTAAAAATATAAGAATCCGTTTTGAACTGGAAAAAGCAGAGCACGATGCCGGAATGTCACTGTTCGCGTGCCTTGCGGCAAACATTTTGGTCGGTGACGGCAAATACGGTGACTTTATGGGTATGATCTGCCCTCCTCATTACGATGAAACTATAGCTGACGGAACTCTTCAGAAAAGCGGCAAAATGGAAAACGTAACTATTCATCTGCCCCGCAACGAGATCATTAAAAGCTTTGAAATTTATATTGACGACGAAGCTGTAATTCTCCCCGCTGACCCATATAAATATAAAAAGCCTGTTGTTTATTACGGATCATCAATTACGGAGGGCGGTTGCTGCTGTAACATAATCAATGCTTACACCTCAATTCTTTCACGTCATCTTAATTTTGATTATATCAACCTCGGTTTTTCAGGCAACGCCAGAGGTGAACAGCAAATGGCAGATTATATCAAAGGGCTTGATATGAGCGTTTTTGTTTTTGATTATGACCATAATGCAGACTCACCTGAGCACCTTGAATCAACTCACGAGCCGTTTTTCAAAATAATCAGAGAAGCTAATCCCGAGCTTCCCGTAATTATGATGACAAGACCCAAAAACAACTATAACGAAGAAGAAAAAAAGCGCAGAGAAATTGTAAAAAGAACTTATCAGAACGCTGTCGATTCAGGGGATAAAAATGTATATTTTATTGACGGTGAAACATTTTTCGGTAAAGCTGACGGCAACTCCTGTCTCATTGACGGACTTCATCCCAACGATCTGGGATTTCACCGTATGGCAGAAAAAATTGAGCCGCTGATGAAGGAAATATTGGAAAAATAAAAGAAGGATTACCTCTGAAAAATGAGGTAATCCTTTAATTTATTTTATGAAACCGCCGCCGATAACAGTGTCACCGTCATAAAAAACAACTGACTGACCCGGGGTTATTGCTCTTTGAGGTATATCAAAAACAACTTTTACATCACCGTTTTCAAGTGGATAAATCGTCGCATCTGTTTCTTTTTGTTTGTATCGAACTTTTGCTTTGCATTTTATCGACTCTCTCAGAGCATCAATGCTGATAAAATTAACATCAGTCGCTTCAAGAGTGTCGATGAACAAATCGTCATTACTGCCGAGAATAACTTTATTTGTCTTAGCATCTTTTTTCAGCACATAATACGGTGCCGGGGCAGCAATTCCCAGACCCTTGCGCTGACCGATCGTGTAGTTTATAAGACCTTTATGCTCAGCTATAAACTCACCTGCTTTATTGACAAATTCGCCTTTTTCAAACTTTTCACCGCACCAACGTTCAATGAAAGCGGCATATTCACCATCGGGTACAAAGCAGATATCCTGACTATCGTGCTTATCTGCATTATCAAAGCCCGACTTTCTTGCAGATTCACGTGCATCTTCTTTTGACAGACCGCCTAACGGCAGAATAACTCTGCTCAGTTGCTGCTGAGAAAGAGTCCACAGCATATAGCTCTGATCTTTTGTTTCATCATCGGCTTTTTTTACAACATACCGTTTTGTGTCTACGTTGTATTCCACCTTAGCATAATGACCTGTTGCAACATAATCAAAGCCAAGCTCGTCAGCTTTTTTTATAAAAGAGCCGAATTTAATATGTTTATTGCATACAATACAAGGGTTTGGCGTAAGTGCGTTTTTATATGCCTCAACAAAATTGGTAATAACGTGTTTTTTAAAATCCTCACTCAGATCAAAAATGTAAAAAGGCATATCAAGACTATCGGCAACACGCTTTGCATCTTCAATATCCTCAGGCTTACCGCTGCCCTCATCACCGTAAAGAGACATAATTGCCCCTGCAGTTTCATAGCCCTGAGATTTAATTATATCCGCCGCAACGGAAGAGTCTACTCCCCCACTCATTGCAATCAATACTTTAGCCATAATTTCACCTAAAAAATACGGGACGATGCAAATCGTCCCTTATTAATATTATCTTGCCCCTTAACCGCAGTGGTCGCAATGATCACAACCGCCTGTGCATGAGCCAAAAATCGCAGGGTCAAGCTCTATTCCGTTTTTAGTATAATAATCAGCAATAGCTGCTTTTACTGCTTCTTCAGCGAGAACTGAGCAATGGATTTTTGCGGGTGGAAGTCCGTCAAGAGCTTCAACGACCGCTTTGTTGCTGAGTTCAAGTGCATCTTCAACCTTCTGACCCTTGATGAGCTCTGTTGCCATTGAGCTTGTTGCAATAGCTGAAGCACAGCCAAAAGTATTAAATTTAACATCAGAAATAATACCGTCATTGATTTTAAGATATATTTTCATAATGTCTCCGCATTTTGCGTTACCAACTTCGCCAACGCCGTCTGCATCGTCCATTTTACCGAGATTTCTCGGATTTTCGAAATGGTCCATAACCTTTTTACTGTATGCCATTTTCATTTTCCTCCTTCATAATGCGCTCCCATACAGGTGACATATCACGCAATCTGTTAACAACCTTAGGAAGCTCTTCAATAATATAATCAGCCTCTTCTTCGGTGTTATATTCACTAAGAGAAATTCTTAAAGATCCGTGGGCAATTTCATGAGGAAGCCCCAATGCAAGAAGAACGTGGCTGGGATCAAGTGAACCTGATGTACACGCTGAGCCTGAAGAACCGCAGATGCCTTTTAAATCAAGGTAAAGGAGAAGTGACTCACCTTCAATACCTTCAAAACAAAAGCTTACATTACCGGGAAGTCTTTCCTCTCTGCCGCCGTTGAGCCTTGCTCTCGGAATAACAGGAAGAATTCCGTCTATAATTTTATCTCTTAAGGAACTGATATATTCTGAATTCTCTTCAAGCTCGGCGCAAGCCTTTTTAACAGCTGCTGCCATACCTGCAATAGCGGGTATATTTTCTGTGCCAGGGCGCTTATTCTTTTCCTGAGCGCCGCCATGCATAATACCGAGAAGAGAAATACCTTTTTTACAATAAAGTGCTCCTACGCCTTTTGGTCCGTGAAACTTATGACCTGAAAGAGAAAGCATATCAATATTCTGATCATTTACATCAATAGAAATATGGCCAACCGCCTGAACAGCATCGGTATGGAACAAAACACCTTTATCACGGCATACTTTACCAATTTCTTTAACGGGCTGAACTGTACCTATTTCGTTGTTAGCGTACATTATTGTTACAAGGCAGGTTTCATCTTTAATGGCATTTTCAACCTGCTCGGGTGTAACATACCCGTCTGAGCTGACTTCAAGGTAAGTAACCTCAAAGCCTTCTTTTTCAAGCTTTTTGAGTGTGTGCAAAACTGCATGATGCTCAAAAACTGTTGAAATAATATGTTTTTTATTTTTTTTACTGCCCAATCTTGCAGCATTACGGATCGCCCAGTTGTCTGCCTCTGTACCGCCGGATGTGAAATAAATTTCACCGGCATCAGCATTAAGGCACTCAGCAATATCCTGCCTTGCATTAAAAAGAACCTCGGCGGCCTGCTGACCGATATGGTGAAGGCTTGAAGCATTACCGTAAGTTTCTGACATACAGTCAGTCATAGCTTTTATAGCCTCCGGGCACATTGCGGTTGTTGCCGCATTATCTACATAAACAGTTTTCATAAGTAATAATCGCCTGACTTTCATTTTACCTATCTTTATGGTAGGTATTATACAACACAACACTATCCGATTCAATAGTAAAAACACAGAAAAGGTTATATCGGGCAGTGGTTTTTTTGTTAGTCTTTCCCAATTTTAGCAGTCAGCGTTATGCTTGTCTGAATATCGCTGACGCCGTAAACGATTTTTTCGTTTAAAAGCCAACCTTCAAAGTGGTAACCGTCGTCACAATAGGCACCTGCATTAGGCATATCTGCCGATTCAAGGGCAGCGCCCACAGGCACTGTTACAGTGTCAATCAGTTCACCGCCGGGCATACGGAAGTAAACGTTACAATCAGTTCTACCTTCAAATACGATTTTTGAAGCTTTGACCTGAGCGGGATAAGTTTCCATAACTGTTCCGTCATAATAAACAGTTGCTTTTTTAAAATTGCCTACGTCATCATTTTTAACGGTATTCCCTTTAGTATCAACAGTTTTAACGCCGTTATACGTTACATAAACCTTGTCTGCCGACTTATAAACATCACTGTTTTCATCAACCTTGAGCACAAGTGAATCGCCTGATACAGCGTCAATTTCGGCATCAAAAGTATATTCTTTGATCGGCTGCGTTGTACTTTCTTCAGTTGAAGAAGGCTCAGTTTTGTTGCTCATAACAGGTTTACTGTAAGAGTCCTTATTATCATCATCCAGATCATAATAAGATAAGCTTGAAGATGAAGTTGACTCTTCGGGAGTGTCTGTATCCATTTTTTGATTAACATAAAGCACACCCGCAGCGCCTACCACAGCAAGAGCAGCAAATGCCGCAATATATTTTTTCATAACAATTCCTCTTTAGTTTTCTTTTGAAACCTGACGGATATATAACTTGAAGAAAGCTACGCCGTCTTTAAGCACTGAAACGGGGCATCGTTCATTTGTTCCGTGTGAGGTTGCAATATCTTCAACTGCAAGATTAAACGGAGCAAAACGAAGAACGTTTTCACTGATTGCTTCATAGAAATATGCATCAGTGCCGCCCATAACAAGATAAGGAACAACTGCAACATCCTTATCAGTGTACATAGCACCTGCGATAGATTCAATAGACTCAAAAGCTCTTGAATCAGTGGGTGAAAATCTTGAAGGTTCTTTTGATCTTAAGCATTCGATTTCAGCATCTTTATATCTGATTACTTTGCGAAGATGCTCTTCCACGTCCTTTGATGTTTCGCCAAAAATCGGGCGGAAGTTAACAGTTGTACTTGCTCTCTGAGGAAGAACGTTGGGAGCAGGGCTGCCCTCACACATTGTAACTGCAGTAACTGTACGCACAAGGCAGGCAAGGAAAGGAATTCTTTTGCCGAGAAACTTAATCAACGGGCCGAAAAGTTTATAATTGCACATAACCATACGTACAGGGAAAGAAGCAGTTCTACCTACACGCTCAAGAAGAGTATAAATAAACGGAAGAAGCTTGATTTTAAACTGATTGTTTTCAATATCAAGAATGGTATTAGCAAGTTTACCCAGACCGTTGTGGTCAGGTGCCTGAGAAGAATGGCCGCCCTTATCGGTAACCGTGATTTTAAAATCACAATAACCTTTTTCAGCCATACCGATTGCGATGATGTTTGTTTTGATAATACCTTTCAGATCAACAGAAATAATTGCGCCGCCCTCGTCAAGAACGCTGTCGAGGCGGATACCTCTGTTTTTGAATGTTTCAACAATCGCACTTGCACCGGGATCTTTAGCGCAGACAACCTCTTCATTATGACCGAAGCAAAGATATACATCTCTCTCCGGTTCAAAGCCTTCTTCAAGAAGAGTCTCAACAGCTTCCATAACGCAGATAAGGTGGTTTTTCATATCAACCGTGCCACGGCCCCAGATATATTTACCGTCATTGTGACCTGCAAACGGATCGTGTTTCCAGTCATCCTCTGTACCTGCAGTAACAGGAACAACATCCTGATGAGCAAGAAGAGCCATCGGTTCAAGGTCAGGGTTTTTGCCCTTCCATCTGAAAACAAGACTTGCAGCAGAAATAACTTCTTTTTCAAGCTTGGAATGAATCTGAGGATATGCTTCTTCAAGAAAAGCGTGGAATTTTTCAAACTCTGACCAGTCAGTTAAAGACGGGTCATCGTGAGAAACTGTTTTACACTGAATTGCTTTTGAAAGATTTTTCTGAACACGCTCAAAATCTACCTTTTCTTCAGGTAATTCAAGGCGTTCTTTCTTTTCGGGAACGAACATAGCTGCTCTTATCGCTGTGATAATGATTAAAAGAGCAATCACCCCGAGAACTACATATAAAGCTGTCATAATATTACTCCTTCGTAAAAGATTAACTAAATTATTATACACTTATAAGTATAATAAATCAAGAATCAATCAGAAACCGAACAGGCTCATCTGTGCACTTTCCGGCAGTCCTTTTAAAGCACCTGCATTGCGCAGTGTTTCGATAACAGACTTACTCACGCCTGCGCGCTGCTGAAGCTCTTCAATAGATGCAAATTCACCCTGTCCGTCATTTTTTGCTTCTGCAAGGGCTTTAGCTGCGCTTTCACCGGTACCTGCCATAGACAAAAACGGAAGTCTGATTTTGCCGTCTTCAATTTTATAAACAGTTGCTTCGGATTTGTAAATATCAACAGGCAGGAACTCAACGCCTCGTGCCATCATTTCATTTACAACCTGCATTGCAACATACATATTTTCTTCTTTGGCGGTAGCTTCGTTACCCTTCGCCTTGATTTCATCCATAACAGCCTTAACAGCTTTTCTGCCGTTCATAATTGCTACTGTGTCAAGGTCTTCACCACGTACAGTCATATATGTTGCATAGTATTCTTTAGGATAATAGATTTTATACCAGGCAAGGCGCATCGCGGCAATAACATAGGCTGCAGCATGGGCCTTTGGGAACATATATTTGATTTTCATACAGGAATCAATATACCATTGGGGAACACCGTGCTCTTTCATAGCATTGAAATGAACATCGGTAAGAAGCTTTGTGGCATTACCCTTACGGACAATTTCCATAATCTTAAATGCCATATCAGGTTCAAGACCTTTATGCATAAGATAAACCATAATGCTGTCACGGGTTCCGATAACGTCAGAAATTGTACAGGTTCCGTTTTTAATAAGATCCTGCGCATTGCCGAGCCAAACGTCGGTACCGTGAGAAAGACCCGAAATCTGAAGCATATCGGAGAAGTTCTTCGGCTGAGCGTCCATAAGCATCTGACGGACAAATGGAGTTCCAAGCTCGGGAAGTGACAACGTTCCTGTTTCGCAGTCAATATCTTCCTGAGTTACGCCCAAAGGCTCAGGCGATGTAAGAAGCTGATAAACCTTAGGATCGCATACATCTGCATCCATAACAGAAACACCTGTTGCATCTTCAAGATGCTTGTAAATTGTAGGAACATCATGGCCCAGGTTATCAAGCTTTAGAATCGTATCGTGCAAAGCGTGGAAATCGAAATGAGTAGTGCGAAGTCCCTTATCAGCATCATCTGCCGGATGCTGAATCGGGGTAAAGTCCTCAGCTTCCATATCTCCGGGAACAACAACCATTCCTCCGGGGTGCTGACCTGTTGTTCTTTTAACACCGACACAGCCTCTTGTGAGCCTGTCCTCCTCTGCACGGTGAAGGGTCCTGCCCTTTTCATCAAGCCATTTTTTAACAAAGCCATAAGCGGTTTTATCGGCAAGGGTACCGATTGTACCTGCTTTGAAGGTATGGGTTATACCAAAAAGAGTTTCAGTATAACGGTGGGCATAAAACTGGTACTCTCCGCTGAAGTTAAGGTCAATATCAGGCTGCTTGTCGCCTTTGAATCCAAGGAATGTTTCAAAAGGAATATCGTGGCCTTCTCTTATCATAAGCACATCACAGTCGGGGCAATTTTTAGGCGGAAGGTCAAAACCTGAACCTACACTGCCGTCTGTGAAAAATTCACTGTGTTTACATTTTGGGCAAACATAATGAGGCGGTAACGGGTTAACCTCAGAAATACCTGCTGCGTGAGCAACAAATGATGAGCCTACACTGCCTCGTGAACCGACATAATAACCGTGTTCCTCCGAGTTGTGAACAAGCTTCTGAGCGATCATATAAAGAACGCCGAATCCGTTGGAAATAATAGATTTAAGCTCTTTATCAAGTCTTTGACTGATAAGCTCGGGCAATGGGTCGCCATACTGAGCTTTTGTTCTGCGCCAACAGATTTCTGTCAGCTCTTCGTCTGCTCCGTCAATTGAAGGCGGAAAAGTTCCGTAAGGAATAGGACGGATTCTTTCGCACATATCTGCAATTTTGTTTGGGTTTGTGATAACAACTTCTTTAGCCGTTTCTTCACCAAGATATGCAAATTCATCAAGCATTTCCTGAGTTGTGCGAAGGAATAAGGGCGCTTGCTGTGAAGCGTCCGCAAATCCCTGGCCAGCCATAAGAATTTCACGAAAAATTGCATCGCCTTTATCGAGGAAATGAACGTCACCCGTTGCAACAACAGGCTTACCTAATTTGTCGGCAATTGCAATAATTTTTCTGTTGATATTTTCAATATCGGCAACACTTGTAATGTCTGAATATTCTTCACGCTGACTTCTGATCATAAAGTCATTGTTACCGTTTGGCTGAATTTCAAGATAGTCATAAAATTCAGCAATTTCCATTATTCTTTCTTCACTTTCACCAAAGACAATTGCTCTGTAAAGCTCACCTGCTTCACAGGCACTGCCCACAAGAATACCCTCACGGTGCTTAATAAGCATACTTTTAGGGATTCGGGGACGTCTTTTATAAAACTGAAGGTTGGATGCTGTAATTAATTTATAAAGATTTTTAAGACCAACATTGTTTTTGGCAATAAGAATCTGATGGTATGTGTTTTTTATTTCCTTAGGGTCAACACCTTCTTCTTTGGTGTCGTCTACAAAATAACCCTCCATACCGTAAAGAATTTTAATTCCTGCTTTGTCAGCAGTATTCATAGCCTCAGGAAAAGCCTGAACAACACCGTGGTCAGTGATGGCAATTGCCTTATGGCCCCACTTTGCAGCGCGGGATACAAGGTCTTTTGCACTTGTCATACCATCCATCGATGACATATTTGTATGAAGATGCAGCTCAACGCGTTTTTCAGGAGCGTCATCTTTTCTTGTTTCCATCTTTTCAATAAGAGTTACCGCTTTGGTATCAATAACATAGCAACGCATATACGGGTCGTGAGTAACAAAGCCTCGCAAAAGAACCGTTACACCGTCTTTAACTTTATCAATAAGCTCTTTGCATACTGCCTTTTCTCCAAAAATCTTGGCCGAATATGATGAAGTATAGTCAGTAAAATTAAAAGAAATGATATTCTTTTTGCCGTCACGTGTTTCTCTTGCATCAAAGCCGAACACATCACCCCACACAACAACGGTACCGTCTTCAGGGGTAACCTCTGCAATGGGCTTCGGTTTGATTTTAATAAGATTTCCGAAAACAGGCTTTGCATTTGAAAGCGAAATCGGTAAGTCGTCAAATGTTTTTTCTGTTGGTTTTTTAGGTGCATCCGCTTTAGGTTTTTCAGACGGAAGCTTAACCTTTGAAGCCTCTTGCTGCTGAAGTTTTTCAAGCTCTTCTTTTTCGTTAAATTCTCCACCCTGTGCAGATGATTCAATTTTAACGCTGACCGATTTTGAAAATTTTTGGCGTACCGTTTTTATTATATAATCCTCTACACCCAGCTGTTTCAAAATATCTTTTCCGTTTCTTTGCAGAATTATTTTGATACATTCATCGTTGATTATGTACTGAGCATTTTCAAGAAATGAACTGCCTGCACTGAAGGTATCTTTCAGATCTTTTGCAAGAACAGGAAGCCAGCCTTCGCCGAAAAGCTCAGGCTCAAAATAATACTCTGCCTTAATATCGCTGAGGGTCATAAAAGCTTTGATTGCGCAAACAGCTGAATCAAATTCCTTTTTCAATATAAAGCGGTTAAACCGTACAATCATTGAGATTGTACGGTTATCGAGATTTGCATCAATAGTTGCAATCTGCGCATCTTCAAATTTTGCACATAAATTTTTATCTAAGCACTCCGAAAAAAGCGATAAAAATTTAACGTCCTGCATAATTTTTCCTCTTTCGTGTTTTATGTTTCTATAACTTATCTATTTCTTCAAGCAGTGCCGAAACAATTTCATTTTCAGGCACTTTCCTTAAAATTTCGCCTTTTTTGAAAAGCATTCCGCAACCGTCTCCGCCTGCAACACCGATATCAGCTTCTCTGGCTTCACCAGGTCCGTTGACAATACAGCCCATAACGGCAACCTTTATTGGTTTTTCACAATTTTCGAGAGCTGACTCAACCTGATTGGCAAGACCGATCAGGTCAATTTTTGTTCTGCCGCAGGTGGGGCAAGCAACTATCTGCACAGCATTCTTTTTAAGGCCGACAGCCTTTAAAATATCAAAACCTGCAGAAATTTCCTTAACGGGTTCATCTGTAAGAGAAACGCGGATTGTGTCGCCGATTCCTCTTAAAAGAAGGGATCCAATACCTACACTTGATTTAACAATACCCATTCTTGAAGTACCTGCCTCGGTAACTCCAAGGTGCAACGGATAGTCACATCTTTCACTTGCAAGGGTGTAGGCACTTACCATATTTTCAACGTCTGATGATTTAATTGAAATCACAATATCATCAAAGTCAAATTTATTAAGCAATGAAGCGTGATACATTGCGCTTTCTACCAGCGCTTCAGGGGTAGGGGCACCGTATTTTGCAAGAATCTCTTTTTCAACAGAGCCTGAATTTACACCGATGCGAATGGGAATGTTCTTTTCTTTGCATTTATCGGCAACAGCTTTAACCCTGTCATCAGAGCCGATGTTACCGGGGTTGATACGGATTTTATCAACGCCTGCATCTGTACATTCGAGAGCAAGACGGTAGTCAAAATGAATATCGGCAACCACAGGAATTGACAAATTTTCTTTAAGGGCGGCAATAAGCTGTACCGCATTTTTATCAGGCACTGCACTTCTTATGATCTGACAGCCTGCCTGCTGAAGCTCGAGAGCCTGCTTAACACCTGCCTTGATATCCTCTGCAGGTTTGTTGAGCATCGACTGAACACTGACGGGAGCTCCGCCACCGATTAAAACATTACCTACTTTAACCTGTCTTGTGATTTTTCTTTCCATAATTTAACCACCTGTCACCAAAACCCAGATATCTTTGAAGCATATAAACACCATAAAAGCGAGAAGCAAAGCCATACCTACGCCATGAATAATAGCTTCGTATTTCGGGTTAACGGGTTTTCTTAATATAAGCTCAATAAATAAGAACAACAGTCTGCCGCCGTCAAGGGCAGGGATGGGTAAAAGATTGAATAATCCGATATTTATTGTAATCAAAGCCATCATTCTGAAAAGCGCTGTATAATCAGCAGCTTCTTTTGAGGCTTCTGCTGTCTGAGAAACAACATCCACAACGCCTATAGGACCGGACACGTCTTTGATAGAATACTTGCCTGTTATCATATCAAAAAGGCTTAAATAAACCATTCTGCAGACTGAGGCAGATTGCTTGAAGGTGTCTTTAAAAATTGTTCCCGGAGTTGTTTCAACACCGACAATAATAAGATTTCGCAAAACGTCAGTGCTTATTGAGTCAACAACAACCTCTTTGCCCTCGCGTTCAACAACGGCCGAAAAATTTCCGTCCTTGTCAAAATCCCTTGAAGCAAGATAATAAATATCTTCATAGTAGAAAACATTTTTACCGTCAATTTTTTTAAACTTATCCCCTGATTTCAACCCCTCAAATTCTTTCACCTGTTTTATCTCTTTACTGTCAGCTGAAACGGGAACATTGAAATAATTGACATAATTTGTGGCAGAAAGCTCATCGCTGTTTACTGCAAGAATACATCCGATAATTATAAGTCCCAATAAAATGTTGATAATTGCACCTGCGGCAACAATAATAATTCTCTGCCAACAAGGCTTGTTGCTGAAGGCGTGCTCATCCTCGCTTTTTTCGTCTTCACCTTCCATACTTACAAAGCCGCCAATAGGAAGAAGACGCCAGGAATAAGTTGTGTCACCTTTTTTGCGGCTGATAAGCTTCGGACCCATACCCATTGAAAATTCATTTACCTTAACCTTAAAAAGCTTGGCAAATGAAAAATGCCCGAATTCATGAAACATTATAATAATGCCGAAAAAGAGAATTGCAACAAGTATTGTCCATTTACTTGCAATCCATGAGAGAATTTCCAAATCAGTTTCACCTCATAAGTAGTTATATGTAAAATCAAGAAATTATATCCTGCTCAAAACATAATTTCTTGCCCATTTATCTGTTTCATTTACATCAGCAAGAGTATAATCATCCTTGCTGAAAGCGTTTGCAACAGCTTCACCTACAAGTTCCTCAATTTGCAAAAATTTGATTTTGCCCTGTCGGAAAGCGAGGTTTGCAGCTTCATTGGCTGAATTTGCTGCTGCAGGGAAAAGTCCGCTTTTTTCAATAGCCTTACGGCAGATGTTAATACAGCCGAAGGTTTCATAGTCAGGCTTTTCAAAGGTAAGTGTACCGTAATCAGTTAAAGAAAGCTGTTTAACAGGCGACACTATTCTGTTTGGATATGTGAGCGCATACTGAATCGGAATACGCATATCAGGAACGCCCAGCTGAGCGATAACAGAATTGTCGCAATATTCCACCAAAGAGTGAATAACACTCTGGCGGTGAACAACAATATCAATATCTGAAGGCTTCATATCAAAAAGCCACACCGCTTCAATAAGCTCAAGACCTTTATTCATCATTGAAGCTGAATCAATTGTAATTTTCGCGCCCATACTCCAGTTGGGATGTGCTAATGCCTGCTCAACCGTTACACCCTCAAGGTCAGCTCTCTTTTTACCGAAAAACGGACCGCCCGAGGCTGTGAGTATAAGGCGTTTGACTTCTTTTTTGTCAGCGCATCCCTGCAAAGACTGAAAAATTGCAGAATGTTCACTGTCAACAGGTAAAAGATTAACACCTTTATTTTTTGCGTTTTTTGTAACCAAAGAACCGCCTGCTACAAGAGTTTCTTTGTTGGCAAGGGCAATTTCATTGCCTGATTCAATAGCTGTGAGAGTAGGTTCAAGACCTGCCATACCCACAACGCTGTTTAAAACATAATCAGCCTTAAGACCTGCACAAAAGCACACGCCTTCAAGACCTGAAAGAACTTTTGTCGGGGTGTCTGCAACTTTGATTTCAAGCTCTTTTGCTGCCTTCTCATCAGCAAGAGCAGCATATTCAGGCTTATATTTTCTGATCTGCTGTTCAAGAATATCAACGTTGCTTCCTGCTGTAAGAGCAAGAACTTCGTAGCCCTGCAGATCAACAACTTCAAGAGCCTGGGTACCGATTGAACCTGTTGAACCGAGAATTGTGAGAAGCTTTTTCACCTTACACACCTCCGAAACGTCTGTTTCTGTTATTATAATCGTCAATAGCTTTTTCTAAATCATCAGGGGTAAAATCAGGCCAGAGAATGTCTGAAAACCAGAATTCAGAATAAGCAGACTGCCACAAAAGGAAGTTTGAGAGCCTGTATTCACCGCTGGGTCTGATAATAAGATCGGGGTCAGGCTGACCCGCAGTATAGATATTATCTGAAATATCGTCTTCTTTTATATCTTCTGGGTTTATCTCGCCGTTTCTGACTTTATGAGCAATCTTTTTAACAGCATCCACAATTTCAAGTCTGCCGCCATAATTAATTGCGATATTCACATCAATTTTAGAAGCGTCCTTTGAATTCTCTTCAGCCGTTTCCATAAGACTTACTATATCATCAGGCATATCATCACGTCTGCCGATAAAGTGCATACGCATTCCCTTTTGGATATTTTCATTTTCTCTGTCTTCAGCTTCACCCAGATATTCTCTGAAAAGCTCCATTATTGCCGCAACCTCTTCAGGGGGGCGGCGCCAGTTTTCAGTAGAAAAAGCGTAAAAGGTTATGCTCTCAATACCGATTTCGCAGGCATAGTCACAGATTTTACGAAAAACATTGGCACCTTCCTTGTGACCGTCCCAACGGTTAAAACCCCTCTGCTTTGCCCAGCGGCCGTTACCGTCCATAATTATACCGATATGCTTTGGTAATTTTCTTTCCATAAGAGCATCTCCTTTAAAGTCATTAAGGGGAGCATTGCTCCCCTTTTAATGCAATCAGATTTCCATAACTTCCTTTTCTTTTGCGGAAGCAATTTTATCAATTTCTTTAATATGATTATCTGTGATTTTCTGAACTTCTTCTTCACCGTTTTTAAGATCATCCTCTGTGATTTCAGAAGCCTTCTGCATTTTCTTAAGCTTATCCATAGCATCACGGCGAATTGAACGGATTGCAACTTTTGAATCCTCTGCCATTTTGCTTACATCTTTAACGATGACTTTTCTGTTTTCTTCAGTAAGCTTCGGGAAAGTAAGGCGGATAACAACACCGTCATTCTGAGGGTTAATACCGATATCGGAAGCCTGGATAGCTTTTTCAATAGCATTGAGAACAGATTTATCCCAAGGCTGAATTGTAAGAATTCTTGCCTCTGCAACTGAAACTGATGCAAGCTGATTAATAGGAGTAGGTGTGCCGTAATAGTCAACAGCTATTTTATCAAGAACAGCAGCGTTTGCTCTGCCTGCACGGATAGCACCGTAATCTCTTCTAAGTACATCAATGGTTTTACCCATTTTTTCTTTGGTATTTGCATAAAGTTCTTTCATAATGAAATCTCCTTTTAAAATTATTCTTTTACTATTGTGCCTATATTTTCACCTTTAACCGCCCTGATAATATTTTCAGGATCTTCAAGGTTAAAAACAAGAATTGAAATTCCGTTATCTCTGCAAAGAGATGCCGCAGTACTGTCCATAACTTTAAGTCCTTTAGCAAGAACCTCAGAATGTGAAAGTACATCGTATTTAATAGCGTCGCTGAATTTGTTGGGGTCTTTATCATAAACACCGTCAACATTGGTGGCTTTAAAAATAACATCTGCTTCAATTTCTGCTGCACGCAAAGCGGCTGTTGTGTCAGTTGAGAAAAACGGACAGCCTGTTCCGCAGCCAAAAATAACAACCTCACCGTTTTCAAGATGTTTAACAGCATCCCGGGCAACAAACTGCTCTGCAATCGGCTGCATTGCAACAGCTGACATAACTCGTGCTTTAACGCCTGACTGTTCAAGAGCCTCACAAAGAGCAAGGGAATTCATAACAGTTGCAAGCATACCCATATTATCTGCTCTTGTCCTGTTCATTGAGCCTGAAGAACGGCCGCGCCAGAAGTTTCCTCCGCCAACAACGAGGCCGACCTGAACGCCCATTTCCGTAACTCTTTTAACATAAGAGCATACGTTTGTAACCATATCAAAGTCTATTCCATGACCTGCCGCACCGGCAAGAACTTCTCCGCTTAGTTTAAGAAGAATTCTTTTATACATTAACAACCCTCCGAGAAAATTCTATTTAATTTATTTTAACTTAAAATAGCGATTATGTAAAGAGAAAAAACAATAAATTTTACATATTTTTAACAGCTCCTGAAGTTTTTTGTTTGTAATAAAAACAATTAAAAAAAGTGCTGTTTTTTCACTTTTGATATAGACAAAAAATAATAAAAATAGTATAATTGAGTGAGATATGTATTTTAATGCAAGGAGGAGAACGGTTGCCTATGACCCGTAAAAAAAAGCAAACAAAATTCGCCGAAGGCAACCGCATCTTCGAAATTATATACGAAATCTGTTTTTTCTTTCTGATTACAGGATATTTTCTTTTTTATGACTCACGTGGACTTCAGCTTACTTTTGTTTGTATCGGTCTCGCCGGAGCAGCCACCATATTCCTGATTAAGTCATACAGCTCCAGCCTTAAGCTGCCGCTTAACACGATATGGTATTTTTTATTCTTTACTTTGGCAGAAATTTCAGCTTTATGGGCTCATTCACCCGAATCAGCGACCTCTAACTATTTAAGGCTGATGATTGTACTGCTTGCTCTCGGTCTCGGTCTTACTCAATATGCAGATACTACCCAACAGGTTGAACGCTTATTTACTCTTTTTACAGCATCTGTTTTGCTTATCGCAGCAGTTCAGGTTATATTTACCCCGTCAGGCCGTCTGTTTTCAAACTTTCTTGGCTCAGCAGTCGGCGGCAACAACCCAAATACTTTCGGCTATATTGTTGCTATCGCCGCAGTTTCATCTTTCTATTTCGGTTATATCAAAGAACGGAAGCCGTATTATATTGCTGTTGTTTTTCTGCTCTTCTGCTCAATTCTTTCCAGCTCAAGAAAATCATTGATGCTTATTCCCTGCGGAATTATTATGATAATCCTTTTGGCAAGAAATAAAAAAAGACACTTCCTTCATTTGTTTTTAATTGCTCTGGTTGCAGTTGCTGCTCTTCCGCTGTTGTTAAAAGACGAAAATCTTTATAATGTTATCGGATACCGTTTTGATAAGATGTTTGATTTCTTATCTTCAGGCTCTGCAGAAAATGACCAAAGCCTTTGGACAAGAGACTATTACATTGAATTTGCAGGTATACTTTTTGAAGAAAAACCAATTCTCGGTCAGGGTTTTGCTAACTACTCTGTACTGCTTTCTACCGAAAGTAATGTTTCTGCAGAAACATATGCCCATAACAATTATTGGGAAATTCTTGCCGACCTGGGTGTTGTTGGTTTTATCACCTATTATTGGTTCTATCTGGTTGTTCTTATCAAGCTCACTATCAGATATTTCAAAGAGAAAGAAAACAATCTTACGGTTCTTGCATTAACACTTTTGGTAGCACAGTTCGTTCTTGAATGGGGCGTTGTATCAATGACCTCATTCTTCCCGCAGACTGTTATCACTCTCATTTATCTTTGCTCATATGCACAGAATTCTAAAAGAAAATTCCGTTATGCACCGGGAAGTGCGAGGTGAACAAAGTGAAAAATGTTTTATTTGTTTTAAATTTCAGCAACTCCTTTGAAGGAAGCTTTATGCGCTCTATCCTTGCTTTGAGTGAGCAGATAGAAAACGATGACGGAAAAGTTGTTTTTCTGATTCCTGAAAACTCCAGGCAAACCAATTGGGCTGAAAATCTTTCACAGTCAGGAGCAAAGGTTTATCACTTTGCAGAGGGCTTAGGTAAAATTTTTCAAAATACAAAGCTGATAAAAAATATAATATCACTTCACAATATAGAAATTATACATTCTCATTTTTGTGAATACAGCCAGCATATTCCCGTTGCATTGGCAAAAGCCGGCAAAAAGAATATTGACTACATTATTCATGTTCACAAAAACCCGCCAAAAAGAAGTGCACTTTATGAAAAGCTGGCTATGTTTTTTATAAACGCAACTGTTTATGTAAGTGTGAGTGATTCTATTCATAATGCTCTTACCATTAACGGTAAGCCCTCGGTCATTATAGGCAACGCTGTTGATTTTTCAAGACTTGAATTTACAGACAGCTCTGTCAGAAAAGAAGATTATCTTGCAGAAGGCTGCGAAAAATCAATTCTGATGTTTGGCCAGGATTTTGCAGAAAAAGGCGTAGACTCCGTTATCCGTATGCTTATGGATTATGATACAGAGCATAAAATTCAGCTTCTTGTTGCTGTTGGCGAAAATACCGATGAGGCAACCAAATCGCTGAAAAATATCTGCAACGATACACCTGATTGGATTAAGCTTTTACCGGCAAGAAACGATGTTGCGACATATTTCAGCCTTGCAGATGCTTTTGTTCTTGCTAACAAAACCGAAGGAAGCCCTTATACAATGATTGAAAGTGCATATCTGGGCGTTCCGATTGTTTATTATAATATTCCCGGTCAGAATGAGATGTGCATTCCTTGGTCGGTTATGGTTCAGCCTGACAATTCCGAAGAGCTGTACCGCACCCTTTGTGAAATTTTTGCAGAGGATGAAAATGAAACCCGATCTATGGGTCTTGAATCTAAAGATTATGTTGTAAAAAATTATTCCCTAGGCACTTGGGTCTACGAGATAATTGATTTGTATAAAAATATTCACAAAATGTGACAGGAGGATTAATTGTGAATTACGAAAAGCAAGAGAAAAAAGAATTTCAAATCAATATGGTGGCGTTTTTGCGCCTTGCGATGAAAAAAATATGGATCATTATTGTGTTAGCCCTCGTATTGGCAATTGTAGGCTTTGGTGCAGCCTCAATCGCTATTGAAGACACCTACACATCAACAATCTCTTTTGTTGTTAACACTATCGGCGATTCAACTTACGCAGAAAACTCTGACGTTACTGCCTCAATCAACATCGCCACAACCTATAAATATATCCTTGAAAGCCGTTCGGTAATTGAGTCTGTTGTAAACAACAGTGTTATTCCGGTAACTTACCTTGAGGTTGACGAAGCAATGTCAGTTGAAGCAATTTCTGCTTCAAGCGTTATCGAAATGACAGTTACTACAGAAGATCCGCAGAAATCTTACTCCATAGCAAAAGCGGTTGTTGAAAACTATAAAGATATTGTTACTGAGATTTATTCAAATGCCGACCTTAAAGTGTGTGACTACCCTGTTCAGGTAAACGAACCTGATTCAAGTTCAGCAAAAATTCTTCTCACGCTTGTAGGTTTCGTTCTCGGTGCAGCCATCGGCCTTATTATTATCTTCATCTTATATATCATCAACGATACAATCCGTGCTGTTGAAGAAATCGAAAACAAAGTCGGACTTAATATTCTCGGCACAATCAGCAGAATTGAAAAGAAAAACACTAAAGGCCTGCTGGTCACCGATAAAAAGGTTGGCTTTGCTTTCACTGAAACATTCAAGGCTATCAGAACAAAGGTTGAAAGCAACGCCGTTAAAGACGGTAACAATGTATATATGATTACCAGTGCGTGTGAAAATGAGGGTAAAACAACAATTTCAACAAACCTTGCTATCACACTTGCCCAAAACGGTAAATCTGTTCTTCTCATTGACGCTGACTTACGTAAACCTGCTATCGCAAACATTCTTGAGCTTGAAAAGAGCCAGACAAAAGGTCTTGCAGGGGTAATCACCGGAAAGGCCACTCTTGAGTCAACTATCAGATATATTGAAAAATATAACATCTTTGTTGTTGCTGATACTCACTCATCAGAAAACCCGTCAGAGCTTCTTTCAACTCAAAAAATGGCAGATATAATCAAAGCTGTCCGTGATGAATTTGACTTTGTTATTATCGACACTGCCCCCGCCAGCGTTGTTACTGACGCCAGTGTTATCTCCTCTCTTTCAGATGCAGCTATTCTTGTTATCTGCGAAAACAGAGCTCCTGTAAGCCGAATCAGAATGTCTATTGACGATATTAACAACAGCGGCGCAGAAGTAATCGGATGTGTTTACAACAACACAGTGACGGGCGCAGTCAGAAAATACGGTAAGAAATACGGCAGATACGGTTACGGTAAATATGGTTACGGTAAATACGGATACGGTTCTTACGGTTACGGCTATGGTTACGGTTACGGCTACGGCAGCGATAAAAAATCAAAATAAAATAATCAACAAAAAACCTTCTTCGCATAGAATAAAGCGAAGGAGGTTTTTTATGGAAGATATTGAAAACATAATTAAAAGATATCAGCAGGAGTTGTTGGAGTTTTCATCAAAAACGCCTCAATTTCAGCAAGAGGAGCCGTCTCCTGAACGTAATGTGATAATAGAAGACCCTCAGCCTGTTGCTGAAGAAATACCATCAGTGACTTTTGACGGGTATTTAACCTATGAGGATTTTTTAAGGAAAAATACCGAAACAGGCACACTGCGGGTTCAGGTTTTCGCAGGTGAACGCACATTCCCTATTCCCGGGGCAAAGGTTGAGGTTTACCTGCCCCTCATTGAAGAGGAAAGTATCAGGCTTTTTAATGGGATCACCGATGTTAACGGCATTATTGACAACATCTCTTTACCCGCTCCACCGTCTGAGCTTTCTCAATCACCTGAAACAGCACAGAGCAGACCTTTCTCATTTTATACGGTAGCAGTTGAGCACCCACGTTATGCAGGCTCGCAGTTTCTCAATGTACCTGTTTTTTCAAACGTAAAATCTATTCAGGATGTTCAACTTATTCCCCTTGTCAGCTCAGGTGAATCTCCGCAACCCACAACCAGAATTCAGACTGAGCCCTTTTTACAGCTGAGAGGAGATGAGAATATTGGCAACTCCGATAGTACCTGAATACATTACCGTTCATCTGGGAAGGCCTGATTCCAATGCCCGAAACGTGACCGTACCCTTCCCTGATTATATTAAAAACGTTGCGTCCAGCGAGATATACCCTACTTGGCCTGAAAACGCCATAAGAGCTAATGTTTACGCTCAGACAACATTTGCGCTTAACAGAATTTTCAATGAATTCTACCGTTCACAAGGCTATAATTTTGATATAACAAACTCAACACAGTATGACCAAGCTTACAGGCACGAGCGGGATATTTTCGAAAACGTCAGCAGAATTGTCGATGAACTTTTTAACGATTATGTAGTCCGCCAGGGGCAGGTTCAACCATATTTTACTCAATACTGTAACGGCACCACGGTCACCTGTGACGGCTTGTCCCAATGGGGTACTGTTCCGCTGGCAAACAGAGGCCTTCTGCCTTATGAGATTTTACAAAGATATTACGGTGACGATATAAACATTGTTTTCAACGCCCCTGTCAAGGGAAATATCCCGTCATATCCCGGTGCTCCGCTGAGAATGGGAAGTGCAGGTGAAGATGTAAGAACAATTCAGCGTCAGCTTAACAGAATTTCGCGAAGCTACCCTGCCATACCAAAAATCAGCAATACAAACGGAATTTTTGAACAGCAGACTCAACAGGCAGTACGGGCTTTTCAACGAATTTTCAACCTTGCTGACGACGGTATCGTAGGTAAAAACACTTGGTACAAAATTAAATACATCTACAACTCTGTCAAAGGATTATCTGAGCTTTACACAGAAGGAATCTCAATAAACGAAAGCGACAGAATATATTCTACCGTTGTGCGCAGAGGCGACAGAGGAATTCCTGTACAGACAATTCAGTATTATCTGAATTTTCTTGCCTTTTTCAACCCTGCTCTCAGCCCCGTAAATGTTGACGGAATTTTTGGTCAGCAAACTTTTGATGCTGTGCTGACTTTCCAAAACCAATACGGTCTTGCAGTTGACGGTATTGTGGGAAGAGACACATGGAATATGCTTCAGAATGCATACCAGGGCGTTCTGAGGACTTTACCCGGTGAGTACACGGATTATACTTCACTGATTTATCCGGGTTATTTTATAACTGTGGGTGCCTCAGGACCGCCTGTATATCAGGTACAGCGATTCATTAACAGAATAGCAGAAAACGATTCATCAATACCGTCAGTTACAGTTGACGGAATATACGGCAGTGCCACCGAATCAGCAGTTAAAAGAATTCAGGCTCAGGCAGGTCTTTCTCAGTCAGGTCAGGTCGGTCCGCAGGCATGGCTTTATATGGCAAATCTCTATAACGATTATTCTTAAGAATAAACACGTCAAAAAGTAAAATAATAGTTATAAATATTTATTAAGGATTGCTTATATGAACAACAGAATTCCTTTTAAAGATACTTATAACGATAACGTCAGTCTGCTTGACGGATACTTCAGAGCAAGTGAAAACTTTGATCTGGTTGCAAGAGAAATTTTTATCGGTTCACGTAATGCGAAGATGTATTTCATTGACGGTTTTGCTAAAGATGAAATACTTGAAAAAGTTATGGAATTCATTATGAGACTCACCGATGACGATCTGAAAGAATACAAAACTGCGCGTGACTTTGCAAATAAATTTCTGCCGTATATAGAAATTGACGTTCATAGTGAAGTGGAAACCTTCTCAACTTTTGTTTATGCAGGGGCTATCGGTCTTATTATTGACGGATATAAAGGCGGCATTCTTATTGACGCCCGTACCTACCCTGTCCGAAGTGTTGAAGAGCCTGACAATGACCGTGTTTTACGCGGCGGCAGAGAGGGCTTTGTTGAAACCATTATTTTTAACACTGCACTTATCCGCAGAAAAATACGTGACAGAAATCTTACCATGGAAATTCATCAGGTTGGTGAATGCTCAAAAACAGATGTTGTGCTCAGCTACCTTGAAAACAAAGTAGATAAAAAGCTTTTACGGCGGCTCAGAAAAAATCTCAGTGAAATCAAAGTAAATGCTTTGTCAATGAGCCAGGAAAGCCTCGCAGAATGCCTTGTTAAAAAGCAATACTTCAATCCTTTTCCAAAGGTCCGCTACACAGAGAGGCCTGACGCCGCCTCAGCCTGCATTTATGAAGGGGATATAATTGTGCTCGTTGACGGCTCCCCTGCCGCAATGATTGTGCCCACAAGTTTTTTTGAATTTCTTCAGGACACAAACGACTTTTACTTTCCGCCGATTGTAGGCTCATATCTGAGAATCGTCAGAGCTATTATTTTTTCACTGGCGCTTTTGTTGACGCCTGTGTGGTATCTGCTTATTCAAAACCCACAGCTTATACCTCAATGGCTCAGCTTTATACAGATAGATGAACCTTATTCTATCCCCGTTTTTTTGCAGCTTATGATAATCGAACTGGTAGTCGATGCACTGAAGCTTGCATCGCTTAACACCCCCAACTCCCTTAGCAACTCACTGAGTATTATCGGTGCTCTCGTTCTCGGTGAGCTTGCAGTTTCGGCAAAGCTGTTTTCCTCAGAAGTAGTTTTATTTATGGCTTTTGTTGCTATTGCAAACTTCGCACAGCCAAGTATTGAATTAGGTTATGCTTTCAAGCTGTCACGTGTTTTCATACTGGTAATGACGGCATTGTTTAATATAACAGGCTTTGCGGTTGCAATTATTCTAACTGTTTTAACCATCGCCTTTACAAAAACAATTTCAGGAAAAAGCTATCTGTATCCGCTTATTCCATTCAAAGGAAAAGCATTGATAAGCCTTCTTTTCAGGCTTCCGATAGATAAAAAATATGACTAAAAAAGCAAGAGGTAATACGGATTTCCGCATTACCTCTTTTTGATTAAAATTCAGCTATTATCGGCTCATATTTTTCGATAAGCTCTTTTATTACGTCAACAACATCCTCTTCGCCTATTTCGCTTGGTCTTGGGATATAGTCTTTAATCCACTCATTTTCTGCGTATTCATAACGCTGAGTGAGAATTGTTCCTGAGAATTCATTTCTGTCATAAGGTCTGCGCTTTGACATATCCTTAAACTTTTTAGGCTTATCGAAATAAGAAGCCATCATTCTGAAAAAGATATACCATCTTTTAAGGTACAAATCCTTAACCATTCCGCCCCATTCACGCCAGTTTCTGTCAAAAAGAACTGAATTTTTAATCGGGCCGAAGGTTGTGTGATACATCATAAAATTCACTTCAAGATTCTGGCTGATTTCTTTTGTATCGCTGAGCTGTCTTGCAGACTGCATATGAGTATACATATTTGTAGCAGGTACAGTTTTAAGAAGCCTGTCGATGTCTGTCATAATTTCAATAAAGGCATTTGTAGTTTTCTCAAAGGGCTCAATTGCTTTATTTTTGAAACAAGCAACAGTCTGCTGAAAAATCGGATACAACACATTGCTTAGCACCTGACGCATCGCATCCTGAAGATCAGCTCTGAAATATTCGTTCA
This sequence comes from Acutalibacteraceae bacterium, assembly GCA_045541505.1. Classification (GTDB taxonomy): domain Bacteria; phylum Bacillota; class Clostridia; order Oscillospirales; family Acutalibacteraceae; genus CAG-488. The sequence continues at coordinate 51,635 of JAZQJF010000013.1, read as the reverse complement.
TTTTTGCACCTGATTCAACAGTCTTTTTCACCAACTTAAATAATGCCTTATTGTCATACGGCAGATCAAAAGTGTCAAAAGGTGCCGTGTGCAAAAGTTCTGTACAAGGTCTTGCACAAACCGCAGAAGCAAGATTAAGCTTACTGTTTTTGTTATAGCAAATCTCCTGAAGCTCTGATAAAAATTCACCGAAGGCGTCAGTTCCATATCGGCGTGATGAATAAGAATTAAAGAAGCTCTGAAGATTCATTTCACTGTCGCAAGTAAGCATCTCTGCAGCAAGGTTATAGAAAACAGGGTTATTTGCATCACTGTCAAAAAACAAGCCTGTGCCTACTGCGTTTTTAAACTGTGAACTGATTTTAAGATACGGATTTTCACTGAGGGTTTTCATATCTCCGCAAATAACAGTTCTGCCGTTGAGATTTCCTTTATATCCCACAACAAAGTCATTGCCGTTGAAACCGTTATGTTCAAAGCAATCTTTACCTGTTTCATCAATAATAACAATACCCTGAAATCTTTCCGGGAAATTATCAATAGCATCTGAATGTACAAACCACACAGCTTCATTATCAAAAGCTTTAATAAGGTTAATATACATAACAATGGTCTTTTCAACAAAAGTTTTGTATCCCTTAAAATTGACGTCAACCATAGGATCAAACAGATAATTATGTACTTCGCCGAGAAGCTCTCGCTGTTTTTCAAGGTATGCCTTCTGAAAAATACCGATGTGAATATTATCGCCCGGCTCAATTGTCATTGCCGGAGGGAACTGGTTCCACACGGGGCGCTTAATTAAATCTGTTTTAGTATAGTTTCTTCTGAAAGAAAACGGAACTGCTGAAATAAAGCCCTGATGTACAGGTGCCATGCCGAGTTCAATGGCTCTTTCGGTAGCTTTTTTACCGACTTCAATTTTTTTATCAAAATAGTCAACACTGAAAATAGGCAAAAAGCCGAAAATGTTACCTTTGAGCTGATGATAAAAATAATTAGAACCGGCAATAAATTCCAAAGCAACTTCTTTTTTGAAGCGGAAATCCATCAGCGTTTTATAAAGAACGCCATCACAACCTGCAAGGATCAAAGGAGTATTGACTCCGTGCATTGCAAGGAAATCCAGTTCCTTTTCCCATCGGTCAAAGCCCCAGGAATCCACTTCAGCAGAATAACGCTCATATGTAAAAGCCATTCTGAGTTTCTGCACAACACGATGTGTTATTTTCTCTTCAGGTAACGGTGCAGTTTTAATATAAGAAATATCATAATCTCCGCTTGTAATAATAACATTACAATAATCTTTAAGATATCTGTAATAGCCCATTGCCTTTGCAATTTTACTGCTACCTGCGATTACTATATTTTTATCTCTCGCAAAAATCTCATAGGTATCGCAATCGTCAGCACTTTCGCAGCTTTCAAAAATAAAAAGCTCTGCAATTTTAGGCGTGTTTCTTAAAACTAATTCTGTCATAAAAGGGTTACACTTCCATTATCTGTTTAAAATATCATTGATAGTTTTAATTCCTGTGGCGATCTGCATAGCAACAAGGCCATCAGAAGAGTTGATTTTTCCGTTTGAATCAATATCAGCTGAGGCACTTTTTTCTTTAGAAATAATTACAAGGCCTGTCGCGTGCTGAACCATTCTTAAAGAGTCGGCAGATGTGATTCTGCCGTCGTCGTTAACGTCACCTGCATCAGTAATTTTGATTTTAACATCGGCTTGTGAAAGATCCATTTTAATTTCGTTGCCATAGTCATATCTGTTACCGTTGAGATTTCCGTTATCTGTGTAACACGCAAAATACATTGAACCGAATGGGTTTTCAGTCTTTCTGACTGTTGATTCATCAAGTTTGACGTAAGCTACATCATCTCGTTTGCCCTGCGCTGTAAGCTGAACTTCAAGCAAACTTTCTTTTAAAGAAGCAGGGGCTGATTTGCAATCAGTTGAAGTAGGAATCATATCCACCTTGAAATAAGGCACATTTTCGTCCTTCAAAGAATAATTGCTATATGATTTACAGCAGGAATAAAACCTGCCGTTTGTATTCCAAGTAAAAGTGTTGAATTTTAAAAATTCATCTGAATAATAAATATCTGTACTTAATGGGCCTGCATAATAGTCCTCATTTGTTTCAACATTAAGTGAAACATCCAAAACATCTGAATTATAAACATAAATATATTCTGAGTCAGTTTTTATGGGTTTGCCGTTAACGGCAACAGAAAAAGAAAATTTCGCTTCATAGCGTGGCTGAGCTGTAACTATCAACGGCACAACGGCCAGAATAATTACCAATAATGCAATCACTGCTTTTTTCATAGCTCAACCTCCTTTTGAAAAAAGGGGTCACAGGATAACCCGTGACCCCTCGGTTAATTAATCAGATACTCAGTAAAACTGAAATTATTCAGCTGCTACACCTGTAACTACTACTGAATCATCAATTGCTTCCCAACCATCAGCAGTCTTGATGTTGAATGTGATGGTGTTGTCGCCAACTGAGTAAATCTTAGCTGTAACTGTAAATGTTGCAACGCCGTCTTCAACTGTACGGTTGCTGAATGTAGCTGTTGAACCGTTTACAACTGTCTGAACTTTAAGAACGTCAGCGCCTGTCTTAACAGTGATTGTTACCATTTCACCAACAGTAGCTTCTGTTGCGCCAGCTTCGATAGCGTTAACAGCCTTGTCATCTGCTGAATAGTTAAATTCAAAGATGTATGAAAGATCAAGAGCTTCCCAACCGTCGTTGTCTTTAGCATTTACATAGTAAGTGCCTTCTTCAAGTGAAGTAACAACTGTCCAGATTTCGTAAGCGATTTCTCTTGAAAGATCATTTACAACTTCGCCATTAGCGTTGTAGCTAACGATTGTGCCAAGTTCTCTTGCTTTCTCTCTTGTGAATGTAGCTGTGATAGCTGTGTTGTCAACGTCTACGAAACGGATCTTGTTAGGTCTGCCGCTAACCTTAACTGTGAATGTGTTAGGAGCATAAGGTGCATCTGTTGATGCAACTGTTTCCTGAACATAACCTTCTGTGGGTTTGAGATCAAGAGCTTCGAGAGCTGTTTCAATAGCTTCTGCCATTGCGTCAACTTCTGCCTGAGCTGAGATCTTCTTGCCTTCAACTACCTGTGATACTGCATAGTCAACATCTGCAAGTGAAGCTGAAGTGTAGAGAGCTCTGTTGAGAGCTTTAACCTTAGCCAAAGCTGCGTTAACTGCATCATAGTTAGCTGCTTTTTCTTCAAGAGCTGCGATAGCGTCAAGAATGTTCTGAGCCATTGCATTAACTTCTTCCTGCTTTGTTACACCAAGGCCGTAAACTACTGCTGCAACAGCTGCGTCAACGTCTGCAAGTGAAACATAGAGGTCTCTGTTAAGAGCATCTGCATCATTCTTAGCTGATTCAACTGCTTCATAGTTAGCAAGAGCTTCAAGAGCTGCTACTGCATCTACAATAGCCTTAGCCATTGCGTCAACATCAGCCTGTTCTGTCTTAAGCTTGCCTGCTACTACTGCTGCAAGAGCATCTTCAACTGCTTTAGCTGAGTCTGCTGTGTAACCTGAAAGGTCAGCAGGAACTAATTCCTTAGCTGCGTCAACTGCTGAATAATCAGCGGGAGCAACTTTAAGAGCTGCTTTAGCTGCTACAAGAGCATCGTAAGCTGCGTCAACTGCTTTCTGAGTTGCGTTAGCGTCTGCGTCAACATCCTGAGCTGCTGCAAGAGCTGTTGCATATGCATCCCAGTTTGAGTACATATCAGCTGCATATTCAGGAGCGTCTGCGATAGCTGCTTTAAGAGCTGCCTTATCAGCAACTGCTACAAGACCGTCGATAGCTGCCTGAAGAGCTGCTGCTGCGTTATCAAGAGCTGTCTGATCCTTAGCTAATACTGCTGAAGCATAAGCTGCATCTGCAGCTGCTTTAGCTGATTCATAAGATGCTACAGATGCGGGTGTGTAACCAGCAAGATCTGCAGGAATGTTAGCAACTGCTGCATTCCAGTTAGCATAATTAAGAATTACTTCTTTCTCAAGACCGTCGATAGCTGCAACGAGTTCGTCATATGCAGCGTTAACCTGAGCCTGAGCACCGATAGCTGTTTCGTCCTGGTCAAATGCCTGAGCTGCTGCGATAGCATTCTCAAGTCTGCTCCAAGAATCAGCTGTGTAACCTGCATTAGCAATGCCTGTTGCTTCTGCAAGAGCATTGTTGAGGTTTGTGAAGTTAGCTTTCTGAGCAAGAGCTGCTACTGCGCTGTTAAGAGCTGCAGCTGCGTTGTCAAGCTCTGTCTGAGTTGTAGCAGAAACTTTAACTGATTCTGCTGAAGCGAGAGCAGTTGAAACTGCGTTTGCTGTTGATGTTGTGTAACCTGAAAGGTCAGCAGGAACAGATGCGATAGCTGCATTGATGCCGTCATAATTAAGAACGGGTTTTGCTTCAAGAACTGCAAGAGCGTTCTTAAGAGCTGTTGCTGCTGCATTGATGTCGTCCTGTGATTCAGCTGCGTCTACAAGAGCTTTAGCTGCGTTGTAAGCTGTTGTTGCTGCTGCCCATGTTTCTGTTGTATAAGCATCAGCGTCACGGCCTTCATAGTCAGCGATCTGAGCGTTGAGCTCTTCATAATCGAGAGCTGTTTCGCCGCCGGCTACTTTGAATGTAAGAACTGCGTTTGAAAGATCGAACATTTCAGGACCATAAGCAATAGGATCTTCATAAGCGTCACCAGCATCGCCTGAATATTCTGTTGAAGGATAGTATGAACCTACGAGTTTATTGTAAGAATGTGTGAAGATCTTACCTTCATAACCTGCAGGAGCATCGGGTCTAACATAGATGGGGAAAGTAACAAGGTCACTGTTCTGAGCTTCAACGATTTCTGCATCGTTGTAAACTGAGTTTACGTCAACAGCTGTGAACCATGTATACTGGTTGTACTGAGCATCATCAATATCGCTGGGAGTGTACTCTGCACGATAGTCCATAAGAACACGGCCGTAAACACCGCCGCCTGACAATGTTGAGTTAGAATACTTGTAAATTTCGTTGTTTGCATTCCACTGATAGCAAGCTGATGCAAGCATTGCTGCTGAAATGAACATTGTGGTATCATAGAATACCTGACCCTGGATAGCGTCGGGATATACGCCACCAACTGATTTAAGGTGTGTTGTTACCCAAACAACCTGACCGGGGTTAACTGTGATAACAGCTGAACCATCCTGGTAAGCTGTTGCGTTGCCGCCGCCTGTGTAAGCAGTTACGTCTGCACGCTGAGCTGTAATCTTGTTGTTTCTAACTGTTGAGAGATATTCATTCTCAGAGTTAAGATCAACTGATTCCTGAGCACCAGCACCTGTGCTGTCCATAACCTGTGCTTTAAGTGTTACATAGATTTTGCCTTCGTCTGCTGCGCTTGTTGCGATTACAAATGAACCAACAACCAAAACGATTGAGAGAACGATAGCAAGAACTCTTTTTGCAATTCTCATTGCGGTTATTCCTCCTAAATTTTATTATTTCAAAGCAAAATGCTATTGAAATCAATTACATAGTCTGGTCGATAGAACCTGCACCACTGATATAGCGTGAAAGGGCTGACATATCTGTAACGTCAATGTCACCAGACTGACCTAAGTCAATAGCTCTGACGAAAATATCACCTGAAATTGTGTCTGCACCGCCAATAATACGTGATACATAACTCAAGTCAGTAATATCAATACCGCCGTCACCATTTGAATCGCCATAGATAAGGATATAATAATCATCAAGAAGGGCACCGTTTGACCAAACTCTTACTTTTGCGCCTGTACCATATGTACCTGCAGAACCGTTAGAGACAGCATAAGTAAGTGTAGCTTCGCCAAGAGGCTGAACATTAGCTTTGATTGTAGCTAATGACATTGTGAGACCTGCCCAGTTTTTGATTACTTTGTTATTATAGTCAATAATAACCTGTGAACCAGGATAAGTTGTAACGCCATCTGAACCGCCTGCATCGATTTCAACGTCAAGACCTTCAAATGAAAGAGATGTGTTAATGCGGCAAAGTGTTGCTGCATCAGAAGTATCCATTACTGCCTGGTTATAGAAGAGAGTTGACTCTTCAGGAATAAAGATTGATCCTGTTGCGCCGCCAGCTGTTGATTTAACCTTCAACTGGAATGAGAAACACTTAACAGACTCTGCACTGTTAAAGCTACCGATATTGGTTGATGTTACAGCACCAACCCACTGAACAAGTACACAACCGTAAGCTGATGAATCATATCCTTCAGGATATACAGCAGGGTCATTGCTTGTGTTAGCTTCAAGAGAGCCTTTATAAGTGAGACAATCGTCGTAAGCGGTCAATCTTACACCTGTTGCGGGAATTTCAAAAACATCTGCACTGTAGAGAACGGGGAAACGCAAGCAAGTTGCATTATAGTCGTTCTGAAGGTAAATGTTAACAGTAACAGTATCACCTGTTGCATAGTTTGTTGAATCAGCAACAACTTTATAAGACATTGAACCATCAACGGCGAAAGCGGAGACAGCAAAAACAGAGAAAGCAAGAACAACAGCTAAAACAACAGCTAAAATTCTCTTTGAAGTTTTCATCTGTAATACCTCCTATTTGTTAGTTTTATCTTGGGCGGTTACCCGCCCAAGATAAGTTTTAAATTAACCTAATGAGCGTGAAGCGAAGTTGATTGTAGCAGCACCTGCGAGTACACGAGAAATAGCACTCATGTCAAGAACTGAAAGGTCACCTGAATTATCAAGGTCAGATGCATAGTCAACAGCTGCATCACCTGTGGAGCTCAATGATGTAGCACCAGCAAGTACACGGCCGTATGTTGACAAGTCAACAACTGAAACTGCACCGTCAGAGGTAACGTCACCGGCAATAACGATAACATATTCTGCGATGATTTCGTCATTATTATCATAGATAGTAACAGTTGAACCTGTTGCGATTGATTCGCATTCTACTGTTACATCGCCACCTGTAACGCTGAAGTAAGCAGAAACGTCAGCAACATCACCTTCAGGGAATACACCAAGAAGAAGATTTTCGCCAGCTGCGTTTACTACTGATTCAACAGCATAAGCTGCGTTACCGGGGTTAGCGCCTGCAAGGTTGATAATGATTTCTTCAATGATTTCGCCAGCAGCCTTCATAAGTCTCTTCTGAGCTTCGATAAGCTGAACATAAGCTTCATTGATCTTTGTCTGTCTGGGAGCTGATTCATTGTTTACGCTTGTAGCGAAAGCAATAGCTCTTTCGTATGCTGCCCATGATTCTTCTTCATAGTCTGTTGAAACATAACCTGCTGCGTTAGCTTCTGCAACTGCACGGTTGAGGTTAGTCTTAAGGCTGCCTGAAGAGATAAGTCTGTCAGCATAAAGTGAAAGACGATGGTTTGCGTAAGCAACTGAAAGTGCGTCAACAGGACCATATGTGAAGTTGTTCCAATCAGGAACGTATTCATTGCCTTCTTCGTCAACAGCTGTTACATAAATCTTGCTGTCTTCTACAAGGCTCCAAGCATCTGAACGAGCTGCCTGATAGTTTTCATATGTATATGCTACATAGTCATCTCTACCAAAATAGTTGAATGTAGGATCATCGTACTCTACACCATCAGCGTTTGAAGGCTGAATGCTGTCGATAAGAGCCTTTGTTGACTGAGCGCCGCCTGCTGCTGCTGAAGCTTCAAGAGCTTCAACTGCACTCTGGAGTGCTGTAGCTGCCGCTTCGTACTTGTTAGCGATACCAACTGCTGTTGTTGCGCAGAAAGTTGTTGCCTTCTTAACGCCGTTAACAACACTGTTAGCCTTTGTCATAGCTGCGATGTAAGCATCCCAAGCAGCTGAGTCAGTGTAGTCAGATGCCTGACGCTGAGCGTTAGCTTCTGAATTGAAGAGGTCTGTAAGACCGTAGTCTTTGTAGAGACAAACACCGGCTGAAACATAAACGTTTGTGCCGTTTACAGTGATACCTGTGTTACCATACCAACGCTTAAAGCCATTAGCTGTGTAAGCTTCTGTTTCTGCTGCAGCGATCTGCTCTTCTGTATAATTTTCAAAATCATCAATGAATTTGAAAACCTGAACGCCTGAACGGAAGCCTGCACGGATATCAGTTGTTTCTGTGATTGTTTCCATGAAGGAAAGCTTGTTGATTGAGAAGTTAGTTGAAGCAGCATAAGGTGTAACTGTAACCTTGCCTGCATCAGGATTGTTTTCATCCATCGCTGCAGGGTTTTCAACAACGAATTCGATGTCGTCCAAACCGTAGATGTCTGATCTGTAGAGGTTGTATTTACCTTCTACGATAGAAGCTGCTGCGTTTGATTTTGAAGCTTCTTTATCATCGTCTGTATCTGATCTTGAGAATACAGTATAGATACGAGCTTCGAGAGGCTCAGCTGTGAGCTTTGAGCCATCTTCAACAAGTACGTCATAATTTACCTTAATGGTATCATAAACAGTACCGTCGAAAGAACCAGTAACTTTAACTGTTACAGATTCGCCACCGTCAAGAACGCTGTTAGCGGGAGTAGCGATTGTAATACCGTTAATTGATGATTTGATTGAGTTAATCTTGATAGAGTAACGAGCATCCTGATGGAATACGCCGTTAGCATCTGTGTAACCTGTGTTAACACCTGATGAGGGGTTAGTGATTGTGAAATCAAGGTTAGGAGCACCAGTTGAAATGTAGCTGAATGCAGGAATGTCGAACTCGGGAGCATCGAATTCCTGAGCGTTTGTGAGGCTGAGAAGCGGACAAACGATAGGAAGAACAGCTGCTGCAAGGGGTGCTCTGTAGCTGTAAAGGTCTGTGAAGAGAGCGTTTACAGTATTAGCAAGGTTTGTCTTAGAAATAATATCATCCAACTTGGTCATGTTTGTAGCAAAGAGACCGGGGAAGATAATATTGATTGTTCTGGGAAGAACGTTAAGGATAACCTGCTTAATGGGCTGCTGAAGTTCAGAACCAGCAACTTCTTTAGTAAGAATTGAAACGAAATCATCAAAGTTGAGTTCAAGGATGTTTTCAAGAACTACTTCTTTAACGAGAGCTTCGAATGTAACTACGCCGCTATCAAAGAGAGAAGCATCGATCCAGTTCTTATTGATGATTGTGAAGACGATCTTTTCAAGGTTAACCCAACCTGTATCTCTTGTGCTGAGGTTGATACCGCTGAGAAGACCTGCATAGTTTGTGATAGCCCAGTTAGCGAGCTCTGTGAATACGCCGTCAATACCAACGCCATATTCGATGCCAAGGCCGAGAAGGTCGTTAAGAGCTTCTGCTGCATAGTCACCAAGGATAGCATAGAGTGTTTCAACGTTGTCGTTGGGGTAGAGAGCCTCGTCACTGTAGTCCATACCGGGAAGGTCAACAGCTACGATACCCTTAACTGTGTAGTTAGCTACTTCTGTAAGAGTTTCTGCTGTTTCAGGAATCCAAACACCGTCAACTGAAGAGTTGATGATTGCACGAGCTACATAAGAGATTACCTGCATGTCAGTCATAGCGTCAAGTTCTTCTCTTGTTTTAACTTCTACGAAAGAAGCGAAGAATGTGTCGCCTGTCTGGCAGAGAACTTCTCTACCGAACTTGATGAGGTTAGGAACGATCTGGCTGTTGTCGCCTGTTGACCAGTCAAAACCAAGTTCATCAGTAATAGCAAGGTTGATAATTGAAGCGAGGATGTTGTTGAGCTCGCCCATAAATGTATCGTCAGCTGCAAATTCATATGTCTGGAAAGTGAAGTTACATTTTCCATCAGCTGTAAGGTTAAAGAATGATTTGTACTGTTCGATTGCATCCATGTTTTCAGCCAACAATTCGTCGATAGAGCTAATCCACTTTTCGTTAGCTGTGGGAACAAGCCACTCATTGTAGAGAACTTTAAGAATGTTGTCTACAAACTTGTAAGTTGAACCTGATGAAATGTTTGTATAGCCTTCAAGTGCAGGCATAAGACCGGGTTCTTCTTCTGTACCAATAACAAGCTTGTCGATAAGGTCCTGAGCCATATCATCAACTGTTTCAGTGATTACTTCAGGAGCTTCCTTCTCATAAACAAGGTCGTAAAGTAAGCCTTTTACGAGAGGAGTTACGTCGAGTTCGCCACCGAGAAGATCCTCAAGAAGAGGACCAACGATAGTACCGAGGTCGATAGTACCGCCTACAAGGCCTGTGAAGATACCCTTATTGTCGTAAAGGAACTCAAGCAAAGCATAGATAACCTTAAGGTCAGAATCTGTGCCGCTGTTTCTACGACGGGGTTCAGCAAGAGCTGATGTGTCCAAATTTGCGAGGTCACCAAGCATTGGTGAGAACTGTGTCCAAAGAGAACCACCAAGGATGGTCTGAATACTGTCAAGAGCAGCGTCAATTGATGTAGCATCAAGAGTACCAACAAAAATATCGTCTGCTGTCAACAAGATCTGCTCTTCGTTGAGCATACGGTCAACTTCGTCAAGAGCTGCTGAAGCTAACTGCTCTGTTGTAAGAACGGGCTTATCGAGGCTGTTATACTGGTCTGCGATAGCTTCGTCTTTCCAAGGAGCATAAGCATTAGCTGCGATAGCAACTGTTGAGAAAACCATAATTACTGCAAGAAGAACGCTGAGCAATTTTTTTGACTGTCTCATTTAGGATTGCACCTCCATTAAATTTACATTCCTCAATATATTAAGAAATGCATTTGTTGCACATTTCCGGCTGTGCGTACCGTTCTGACACCCACTGACATACCGAGCTGACCGAGCGCCGTCAAGGCCACGCCTTGATGCTCAATCATCAGTTCGGCGATGGCTGCCGTTCTCTGCTCCGCGGCAGGGGATATAACCATTAACCGCGAAAGCGGAGCAGGTGTATGGGGATTATACGCAACAGCTGAAATGCGCACTTAGTCCTTTACACCATTACTATGGTCAGTATAAATATACCCTACCTTTCAGTGTTTGTCAATAAATTTTTGGAAATAAAACACGCTGTTTTTATAGATTTGTGCAGAATATACATAAAGAGTGTTTTCAATTTGTGAACAAGTTTTAAGGGGTGCTTTTTTAACGCTGTAAAGCTATTTCCTTGACGCTTTTCTCATACTTGTATTTTTGTAAAGCCATCACCTTTACGAGCTTTATTTTCGTATACATTTATTATATATAAGGGATATCAGAGGTAATTTTTCACTATTTTTCGACTTTCGCGTTGCAAAATATATAAAATATGGTAAAAGTGCTTGATTTTCATTCCAATTTAATCTATAATTTAAGCGTATCTATTTGTACAGGAGGTAAGATGTATGAATCTTACAAAGAAAATCTCAGCTATTTTACTTGTATTCGTTATGATGTTTGCTTTTGCATCATGCTCAACTGAAGAAGAATCTTCTGAGCTTGACATCGGCACAATCAACATCGGTGTTATTTATAACGGCACTATGGATGAAGAGGGCACATTTGCTAACAAACATTTTGCCGCTTTTGAAAACGCTTACGGTTCTGCGGGTGCAGGCGGAAGCCAGATCAACCAGCGTGACGGTGTTGTTCCCGGCGATTCTGATGCAATGGCAACCACAATGGCAGATCTTATCGCTAGAGGTTGTAAGCTTATCGTTACAACAGACCCCGGCTATTACACTGACACTGTTGAATATGCAAAACAGAATCCCGATATTTTCTTTGCAGCTATGGCAAATTATGGTGAAACTGTTCAGGAACTCAGCAACCTTGCAACATTTGACGTAAGAAACTTTGAAGCTACATATCTTGTAGGTATGATGGCAGGTTCAGCATCAGCAAACGGTAAAATCGGTTATGTTGCTGACACAGAAAACGCAGCTGACGTTAATGCTTTCGCAGCAGGCGCTAAGGCAGTCAACCCTGCAGCTACAGTTTCACTTGTTGTAACAGATGACGTTAAAGCAGGCGTTAAAAAGATTGAAGCAGCCGATTGTGACACTGTTTATTCAAGAAACTTCGCAATTGACGAAGAAGGCACAATGTACTTTGATGTCCCCAACTCAGTTGCAAACGATATGTGTGTAAACACTCTTGGTGAAAACGGAAAGTTTATTACAGCTTCTTGCTATAACCTTGAAAGAGTTTATACAAAGATCATTACAGACACTGTTAACGAAAAGTTTGATGATGTAAAGAATTACTCAGCAGGCGTTAAGGAAGGCGCAGTTGATGTAAGACCCGCAGCAGATGAAGCTGTTAAAGCTAAGGTTGATGCTGAAAAAGATAAGCTCTTTGCTGATAAAAGCGATATAACAAAGCTTATTACAACAAGCACTCTTAACTATACTGTAATCAAATAAATAAAAAAGTCCCGTAAAGGGACTTTTTTAATACACCTACGGAGGTAACCAAGATGAACGCAAGATATGAATACGCAAAAGAATGTTATGCAAAAATCGGCATTGACACCGAAGCTGTTTTAAATAAACTCAATGGGGTTCCTGTTTCGATTCATTGTTGGCAGGGTGACGATGTCGGCGGATTTGAAAACAGCGCTGATTTAAGCGGCGGAATTATGGCAACAGGCAACTACCCCGGCAAAGCAAGAAACCCGGAAGAGCTTATGGCAGACATTGAAAAGGTTCTTTCAATGGTACCGGGTAAACATAAAATTAATCTTCACGCAATTTACGCTATTACAGATACCCCTGTTGACCGTGATAAGCTTGAGCCAAAGCATTTTGAAAAATGGGTTGAGTTTGCTAAGAAAAACAATATCGGTCTTGACATTAACCCCACTCTTTTCTCTCACGCTATGGCTGCTGACGGACTTACTCTTTCACACCCTGACGAAAAAATTCGCCGTTTCTGGATTGACCATTGCAAAGCAATGAGGGAAATCGGCGCATATTTCGGAAAAGAGCTTGGTATCACCTGCGTCAACAATATCTGGATTCCTGACGGATATAAAGAAATTCCTGCAGACAGATTGGGCCCACGCCAGCGTCTCAAGGATGCTCTTGATGAAATTCTCAGCGTTAAGTATGACAAAAAATACCTTGTTGACACTGTTGAATCAAAGGTTTTTGGCATCGGTGTTGAAGCTTACACTGTCGGCTCACACGAGTTTTATATGAACTATGCCGCAAAGAACGATTGTCTGTGCCTTCTTGATAACGGCCATTATCATCCTACTGAAATGGTCAGTGATAAAATCCCTTCAATGCTTCTTTTTGCTGATAAAGTGGCCCTTCACGTTACAAGACCTATGAGATGGGATAGCGACCACGTTGTTATTTTTGATGACGAGCTTAAAGAAATTGCAAAAGAAATAGTTCGCTGCGACGCTCTTGATAAGGTTATTATCGGTCTTGACTATTTTGATGCTTCAATCAACCGTGTTGCCGCATGGGTTGTAGGCACAAGAAATATGAGAAAGGCTTTGCTTTTTGCTATGCTTCTTCCTCACGATGAGCTTAAAAAGTGTCAGGATGAAGGCAACTACACAAAAATGCTTGCAATGAACGAAGAATACAAATTCTATCCGTTTGCAGATGTATGGAATGAATTCTGCACAAGAAACGGTGCCCCTGAGGGTGACAGCTGGTACGCTCAGGTTGAGGAATATGAAAAAGAGGTTCTTTCAAAGAGATAACTAAAAAATCAAAATCGGTGCAACATTTATGGGTTGCGCCGATTTTTGTTTTTTGCATATTCCATAGGGGTTTTGCCCGTTTCCCTTTTAAAAATTCTCGCAAAATTACAAGGATCAAATCCCGTAGCAATAGCCGCCTCTGATATATTGCAGTGTTCTTTTTCTATCAAGTCACAAGCTTGCCGTATTCTCAATGATGTCAGATATTTATGTGGGGATACCGACGTTTTTTCTTTGAACAGAATTGAAAAATAGCTTCTTTCGAGACCGACTTCACGTGCAATTTCATCAACACTCAGTCGTTTATGAAACCTCGCCTCCATCAGACCAAGTGCCCGTTCAATTCTGTCATCGTAAACAGCCGGCTTATTATTTTTTAGCAATATACCAAGGAATTCGTAAATATGGGATGTTTCTCTCAATACTTTTCCCCCGTCATCACAATTCCAATCATCAACCATTTTCTTAAGGCAGTTACATAGCTCGTCAAAAAATTCTTCAGGTGTAAAAGGCGATTGTGCTGAAATTCCTGCATCTTTGAATATCTGGCCAAGATTCAGTCCGTCAATGGCACACCAATATCCTTTTCTTGGCTCTTTTGAATCTGCAGTGTGAATAATAACATCGCCCGGAAGCAGAATATAACAGTCTCTCGGTGCGACCCTAAACTCTTTTCCGTTTATGATGACCGAACCATATCCCTCTGTGCAACACTCAATGATATAAACATTGCGTTTAATAGGTCCATAACTCTGACCCGGAAGTAAATCATATTCTCTCTCGCAATAAAGCACAACCGGTTCTCGCCTGCTGATATATGAATTTGTGCTATTCATAACGCGCCTCCAACAAAATGAATATATTTCCACACAAAGCTTGCTTGAAATATTCCTTTATTTTCAATAAAATTATAGCATAGTATTATATTATCATCAAGCATTTAAAAACAAATTGAATATTAATGCTTTGAAGTAAGGAGAAAGAATATGAAAAATAATTTAAAAGTTGCAAACATAGGAATGATGTTTGGTATGTGTCATGTTGAAGGAGCAATGGGTTACGGTGCCGAAATTGCTGTCATCTGCGACAGTAATCCCGACACACTTCGTGCGGCAGGTGAAAGATACAATATCCCCGAAGAAAAATGGGTCACAGATTATATGGAAATCGCAAACAACGATGAAATTGATGTGGTAACCGTTGCAATCCCTGACCAGCAGCACAAAAAGGTTTGCTGTGATCTGCTCAAAGCAGGTAAACACGTGCTTTGTGAAAAGCCACTTGCTCTTACAAGAGAAGATGTATCCGAAATTATTAAGGTTACAGAAGAATCAAATCGCAAATTTATGGTTGGACAGATTTGCAGATTTACACCCTCTTTTGAAAAAGCAAAAGAAATTATTGAATCAGGCGAAATCGGTGAACTTTATTTTATAGAGTCTGAATATGCACACGATTATATGACTTTCCTTAAAGAGTGGCGAGCTGATCCGAAACGTCACGGTGTAATCGGCGGCGGCTGCCATGCTGTAGATCTTATCCGCTGGCTTGCAGGTGACCCTACAGAGGTTTTTGCTTACGGCACACACAAGCTCTTGCCCATGGTTGAATATGATGATGCAACAATCGCGATTATGAAGTTTGACGATAATCTTGCCGGTAAAGTATTCGTTTCGACAGGTTGCAAAAGGGATTACACTATGCGCACCGTAATTTATGGCACTAAAGGCACACTGATTTGTGATAACACTTCGCCCACTATGACTCTTTTCACAACAGATGAAAACGGTATTACACAAGACCCTCAGACAATTGATGTTGAAGTTAACAATCACAATGCTGTTAAGGAATTTGCAGTTTTTGCAGATGCAATACTCAACGACCGTGAGATCATGACTGATGCACTTGAAGGTGCAAAAACAGTAGAGGTTTGCCTTGCTATTATTGAATCAGCTAAAACAGGCCAAACTGTAAAACCAAATTACAAATTCTAAGCAAAAATAAAGAGAGAAGCTAAAGCTTCTCTCTTGTTTTATTTAATATATTCGTAATCTCCGCCGTTTACTTCGTAAGTGTCATCGCCGAGAATGATCGTGGCTGTTGCACCTTCGGGAATTGAAATATTATATGTGACCTTGTCACCGTTATATTTCCAGGCAGATTTGATAAGACCGTTTCTTGAATCAAGTGAAGTCTTGACCCATTCAACGCGTTTATCAGGAATAGGCTTGATTATGATATGCTTATAAGCCGGGTTACTTTCATCATAATTGATGCCACCCATTGTGCCGTACATCCAGCTTGCAACTGCACCGTAAGCATAATGGTTAAAGGAGTTCATTTCCGTGCTCCACATTGTGCCGTCTTCACGCACACTGTCCCAATGCTCCCAGATTGTGGTTGCACCCATTCTTACAGAGAAGAGCCACGACGGGAACTCCTGCTGAAGAAGAAGTGAATAAGCAACATCGGTATATCCGTTTTCGGTAAGTGTCTGCATAAGATAAGCTGTGCCGACAAAGCCGGTTGTAAGTCGGTTACCGTTAGCTTTAATTAAATCTGCAAGGCGTTTTGCATAAAGAGCCTTGTCCTTAACCAAACCGAAGTGAATTGCAACCACGTACATTGTCTGAGTTTTATATTTAACATCGCCGTCAATAATAAAACGTTCGTTATATGTTTTGACAATATTTTCGTGAAGCTTTTCATATTCGCTCACATCAATACCGAGAACTTTACCTGCTTTGATAAGAATGTCAACAGAACCGGCATAAGCTCCGGTGGCAAGAATAATTTTATAATCCTTATCCATATCATTTTCATGACAATCATAAACTCCGTCAAGAGCAAGCCAGTCACTATAATGATAAAAATCATCGTGCAAAAACTCACATTCACCTGAATTTCTCATATAATCAACATATCGTTGCATACTGAAATACTGATCTTTGAGGAATTCTTTATCGCCGTAGGCAAGATACATTTCCCACGGAATAACGCAGGAAGCATCTCCCCAATAAGACGAACTGAAAAAGTCATCGGTAGGATTGTTTCTCAACGCATTGGGAATTACGCAAGGCACTGCACCGTTATAAAACTGCTCTGCTCTTAAATCACGAAGCCATTTTTTAAAGAACTTTTCAACATCGTAATTCATTGCAGCCGTTTTAAAGAAAACATTGGCATCACCTGTCCAACCCAAACGTTCATCACGCTGAGGGCAGTCAGTCGGAACATCAAGGAAATTATCACGCTGACCCCAGATAACATTTGAATAGAGCTTGTTAACCATTGGATCAGAGCATTCAAAGTAACCTGTACGCTTCATATCTGAATGAACAGAAATTGCTTTGAAATTATCTTTGTTTACTTCCCCTGACCACTTTGTCAGGCGGATATAACGGAAACCGAAGAAAGTGTGATTCGGTTTATATTTTTTGTTTTCTTCACCGCAGATATATGTAATCTGAGCTTTTGCAGAGCGAAGATTTTCTGTATAGAAATTGCCATCTGCATCGAGAACCTCTGCATGGTCAATTTCAATAATATCACCGTATTTACCCATTGGGGTGAATTCAATATAACCGGTGATTTCCTGACCGAAGTCAATAACAGTTTCGCCTTTCGGAGTAGTGATAATTTCTTTGGCATCAAGAATTTCAATTTCCCTGATGATTTCACCCTCCTGCTCAATGAGAATATCGCGGGGATACGGGAATATTTTAACTTCTTCCCAGTTTCTTTCATCGGCAATTCTGCCGTCAACAATCTCACCGTCATAAATCTGACTCATAAGAAGCTCCGACATTGAAACTTTCCATGAATTATCGGTAAGAATTGTATCAACTTCACCGTTTTCATATTCAATTTCAACAGCGGCAATCAGAACAGGCTGAGTTGCACGCGGTTTCCACGGAATAATGCCGAAATGGGCAAGATTGTTAACTGCCCAACCCCAGCCAAGGTTTATTTCAACAATATTGTTTTCAGCAATCAAATCAGTAATATCATATGTCTGATACTGCAAACGGGACTGATAAGCAGTCCATCCCGGAGCAAGGACATAATCCCCTACTCTGTTACCGTTTACATATGCGTTATACACACCAAAAGCTGATGCTTGAAGTGTGGCTTTTTTTACCTTGCCTTTTGCTGAAAATTCTTTTGCAAATGAGGGGCAGATTTTACCGTAATCCTTTTTGGATACGATAAAATCCGCTTTTTTAATTAAGTTCATAAAATCACTTCCGTGAAATAAGTATTAGTCAAAAAGATATACTCTTGCTTCATAAGGTCTTGTTACAAAACCGTTGTCAGTAACGTCTGCATCTTTATAGTTGCAAAGAACAAGCTTACCTTTTGAAAGATCGAAGCCTTTGGGAGCCTTGAACTTAACGCCCTTTTCTTTAAATGAGCAAACAACAAGTGCACGTTTGCCTTCATAATTTCTTTCATAAACATAAAGGCTGCGTGATGATTTATAATGCTCTTTATATTCACCGTAAACGAGAAGGGGATTCTCTTTTCTGAGTCTTATGATTTCTTTGTAATAATTAAGAATTGAATCAGGGTCTTTAAGGCTATCTTCAACGTTAATCTTCTTATAGTTATCGTTAACATAGAACCAGGGTTCGCCTGTTGTAAAGCCTGCATTCTTTTCTTTGTTCCACTGCATAGGAGTTCTTGCGTTTTCACGGCTTGAACGGTGGCACATTTTAAGGAATGTTTTGTCACTCAAGTGAAGCTTTTGGGCAAGGTGGTAGTTATTGAAAGTAAGAACATCCTTATATTTATCAACGCTGTCAAGCTCGATGTTAAGCATACCGATTTCCTGACCCATGTAAATAAAGGGAGTACCGCTCTGCATATAACACATTGTTGCAAGCATTTTACCGCTTTCTTTATGATAATTAACATTACCGTAACGGTTGATAATTCTTGCATGGTCGTGGTTATCAAGATAAAGTGAGTTCCATGCCTTGCCGTGAAGTGCATACTGCCATGTAGAAAAAGCCTTCTTAAGCTTTTTGAGGCTGAAGGGAACGTGAATCCACTCAGTCATAAAGCAGTCAGCCTCGTGATGCTGGAAGTGGAACATCATACTCATAACCTGATCTTCACCCTCTGTGATGTAAGGAAGAGCATTTTTAAGAGTCATCATCGGACTCTCACCAACGGTGAAGCAATCATAATGATCAAGAACATCTCTCTGGAATTCTTTAAGATATTTGTGTGCATTCGGACCGTTCTTATAATGCTCAATACCGCAAGCAACAGGAATCGGGAAGCCGTTGGGGAAGTTTTCAGGTTTTGAGATGAATGTGATAACGTCTTCACGGAATCCGTCAACACCCATATCAAGCCAGAAACGCATAATGCTCTTAACTTCTTCACGAACCTGAGGATTATCCATATTAAGGTCAGGCTGACCTTTTGCAAAAACATGAAGATAATATTTATCAAGGTCCTCGTTATATTCCCAGGCACCACCCTCAAAAGTAGAAAGCCAGTTATTTGGGGGTTTTTTAGCGCCCTTACCCTTACGCCAATGATAATATGAATGGTAAGGGTTATCTTCGCCCTTTAAGCTCTCTTTAAACCAATGATGTTCATTTGAAGTGTGGTTAACAACCAAGTCCATAAGAACCTTCATTCCACGCTCGTGAGCACCGTCGAGAACCTTTTTGAAATCTTCCATTGTGCCATATTCTGGGTTAATTGCTTTATAGTCAGCAATATCATAACCATAGTCAGCATTTGGTGAAGGATAAAGGGGTGAGAACCAGATTACATCAACGCCTAAATCCTTGAGGTAATCAAGCTTTGAGTAAACACCCATAAGGTCGCCGATTCCGTCGCCGTCACTGTCGCAGAAGCTACGGGGCCAGATCTGATAAACAACATATTCTTTATAAGGTCTTTTTGTTACATTTGCCATAAAAAACAAACTCCCTTTCGTTTTATCACTTGTAAATTTTAACATAAATAAAATAAAAAAACAACTATATTTTATGCTTTTTATTGTAAAAAACATTGATACATGTTATACTGATCAGGAATTTTAAGTGTCAGGTGATATTTATGAAAATTGTAATGCTGGATTCTTACACAACTAACCCCGGTGATCTCTCGTGGGAGCAGTTTGAATCTCTGGGTGAGCTCACTGCATATGACTATACCCCCGCAGATAAAACAGTAGAAAGAGCTAAGGATGCTGATATTGTAATCACAAATAAAACTCTTCTCCCCCGTCAGGTGCTCGAACAGCTTCCGAAGTGCAGATACATCGGCCTTCTCAGCACCGGCTTCAATGTGGTTGATATTGATTATGCAAAAGAAAAGAATATCCCCGTCTGTAACGTGCCGACTTACTCAACTCAGGCCGTGGCTCAGCTCACTTTTGCCCTTATTGCCGAGATTTATAATAATGTTGCTGTTCATAATGAAGCCGTTCACAACGGTGAATGGACCGCCTGCCGAGACTTTTGCTTCTGGAAAACACCTCTTATAAATCTTCAGGGCAAAACTATCGGTCTTATTGGCTACGGTAAAATCGGCTCTGCCGTTGCTAAAATCGCCGACGCTTATGAAATGGATATTCTCTGTTATGTTCCCAGCAAAAAGCCCCAGCCTGATTTCAGAAGTTTCAGGTTTGTTGAGCTTGATGAACTTCTTGAAAAATCCGACATTGTTTCACTCCACTGCCCCCTCACCCCCCAGACAGAAAAAATGGTTAATGCACAATTCCTTTCAAAGATGAAAAAAAGCTCTGTTTTAATCAATACCTCGCGTGGCGCTTCTGTTGACGAAGAAGCTCTTGCAGACGCTCTTAAGAATGGTAAGATTTTTGCTGCAGGTGTAGATGTTCTTTCAACAGAGCCCCCAAAGGCCGATAACCCTTTGCTCAAATGTGATAATTGTATCATCACCCCTCACATTGCGTGGGCAGGCTATGAAACAAGACAGAGACTTGTAAAAATAGTTTATGAAAATCTCAGGTCATTCCTTGACGGCAAAACAGTGAACAACGTATATTGATTTCAACGGATGCAGAAATGCATCCGTTTTTTATGACACTTTCTGAAATATGTAGTCAGTCTCAACCTTGAAAAGGCCAAGCTGTTATGGTAAAATTTTTGTATATTTATTTTAAATAAATCTATTTGCAAGAGAGTGTGATTTTATGAAAAAATTCAAAAAGCTTCTGGCGGTTTTTGTCATCCTTGCGATGATGGTCTGCCTTGCTCAGCCTGCTGCCACAGCTATTGAAAAAGGTGCTGTCACAGGTAAGCTTAACCTTACAGTTGTTTCCGATATCCACATTTTCCCTAAAGAAATGATGGGCAATAAAGCAGAGCAGTGGATGACTGACAGCCGTAACCACGGCAAACTTTACAATGAAGCGGAAGCTCTTCTTTCAACCGCTTTACGCACAATCGGTGAGCAGGCAAAAGAAAACGGCACCGAATATGTACTCGTTCCCGGTGACCTCACCAAGGACAGTGAATATCTCGGCCACGTTAAGCTCGCTTCAATTCTTGAGCAATTTGAAAAAGACTATGGTGTTGATGTTATTCTTATTAACGGTAACCACGATGTTATGAAAGAATGCGTCACTTATGAAAACGATATTAAAGAGTCTGCCCGTTCAATCACTGCTGCAGAGTTCCGTGAAGTTTATAAAAACCTCGGTTATGACCTTGCAACAGAAGAATTTGAGCCGACAACAGATAACGGTCACGGTCAGCTTTCTTATGTTGTAGATTTAAGCGACGACTATCGCCTTATCGTTGTTGACAGCAATATTTACTCAGATAACACTGCCGATAACGAAACAGGCGGTTACATAAGCGATGAGCAGCTTGACTGGATTCTTGATAAAGCTGACGAAGCTGACAAAAATGGCCAGGAGCCTCTTGTTATGATTCATCACGGTCTTGCTCCTCATAACAAAACAGAAAAGTCTGTTACAAGCGCATTTCTTGTTGACGATTTTCAGAATGTCAGCGAAGCTTTAGCTGACAACGGTATCAATTTTGCTTTTACAGGCCATCTTCATACAAACGACATCTCAACCATCACAAGTGATGACGGCAATGTGATTTATGACGTTGAAACACCTTCTCTCACAGGTTTCCCCTGTCAGTACAGAGAAGTTGAATTCAAAACATTTGCAAACGGTGAAACCGAAGGAACATTTACATCAAAAGATGTTGATAATACATATCCCATCACCGTTAACGGCAAAACATATCCCCTTGGAGAGTTCAAAAAAGAAGCTTTCAGGCTTTGCTACGGCGGATCAATGACCCAAGACGGCCGACCGAATATGGCGGCCTTCCTCACAGGTATGGCAATGGGTTATGTGAATGATTTCATTCCTCAGATTATTGAAGCAGGCGGTATCGTTGAATTTCTCAAAACAATAGATCTTGATTTAAGAGCCATTCTTGATGACCTTCTTTCACCTTATATCGGTGACGGAATCGGTCTTGGCGGTTACAGCATCTTCTCTGTGGATAATCTTATGTGGTTTATCGAAGATCTTTGTTCACAAATTGAAGAGGTTTATCTCAACAATCCCGATGAACTTGAAACACTTGTTTTTTCAATTGTCAATAAGCTTCTCTCTCTTGAAGTTTCTCAATTTCCTTGTGACCAATTCATTGACGAATACGGCTTTGGTGACGAAACAAAGCCCGGCACATTAGATGATGCTATTCTCTCTGTTATGTATTTTTACTCAACAGGTGAAGAAACAGCCCTTGAAAATGAGTTCATTGCCGATGTAATCAACAACTTTGAAAACGGTGACGCTGCGTTTGATGTTTTTGACACACTGGTAGATATTATTTTAAACGACGTTGTGGACAAAGCTCTTCTTTCAAAGCTTGAAATCAGACTTGACACTCTCTTTGATAAATCTTCACCCGTCGGCGAAATGGCAGGCGACAGTGTTCAGGATGTGCTCAAATTCCTTCTCCGCGGAGATCTCAGCTATATGAGCCTTGTGAACACCATTTTTGAATTGGGTGTTCTTCCCTACACAAGCATTTATGATATTCTTGATAAGCTGCTTATTCAGGAATATCTCACCGACAGTCAGATTGAATCTGTTGGTTCAACGCTTGCTTCTTTCCTTGATGACTTTGCAACGGACTTTGATGACATCGGTGTTCCCGACACAGATGTTACATTCTCAACAAAAAAAGTTGTTCCTATAGCAACCTCTGAGAATTTCAGACTTCCCACGATGGTAAGCGTAACAATGGGTGAAGATTCCCAGACCTCAGCTTACATCAATTGGTTCTCTAAAGGCACTCTTGAGGCTACTGATATTGAAATTTATGAATACAACGGCAAAACAGTGAAATTCACAGGCACACCAACAAACGACGCCGATGTTGGTTTCACAATCAGCAAAGCATCAAAGCTTGTTGAAAGATATTACCCCGGCATTGATATCGGTGTTCTCGGTTTTTTTCCGTATAATTTTAATTTGTATCAGCATACCGTTACTCTCACAAACCTTAAACCCGGCACAAAATACGTTTACCGCGTAGGCAATGCAGAATACGGCTGGTGGAGTGATGCAGCAACAGTTGAGACCGCTGACGGCGGTGACAGCTTCACATTCTTCCATATGACTGACCCGCAGTCACAAAACGAAAAGCAATACACCGAAGCATGGGCGAACACAGTTGAACAGGCATTCAAGATGTATCCTGATGCAAAGTTCATAGCAAATACAGGCGACCTTGTTGACTACGGTATGAATAACAACCAGTGGCAGTGGATGTTTGACACAGCATCTGATAACCTTATGAGCACCTATCTGATGCCGTCAACAGGTAACCACGAAGAAAAAGACGATTATTCAACAGTTAACAACTTTGTTCTTCCGAATGTACCTGAACAGAACACTGCAACAGGTGTTTATTACTCATATGATTATAACAACGTTCATATTGCCGTTCTTAACACTAATGACCTTGATGAAAATGAAGCTTTGAACGAAGCACAGCTTCAGTGGCTCAAGGAAGATATGGCAGCAAGTGACGCTCAGTGGAAAATGGTAACATTCCACAAGGCAATTTATTCAAACGGCTCACATTATGACGATGACGATGTTATCGCAATGCGTGACCAGCTTTGCTCACTCCTCCCTGAGCTTGGTGTTGACCTTGTTCTTCAGGGTCACGATCACGTTTATATGAGAACCCATTCTCTTGACGGCAACGAGGTTGTTAGCGAAGAGAAAGTGAACCTTAAGCATAACGGCGAGGTATATGAAACATACGTTAACCCCACAGGCACGTCATACACAATCAGCGGTTGCTCAGGCGTTAAGGTTTATAACGTTAAGGATGTAACTCTTACCGATGAGCTTTTCCCAAGAGCAGCAAAGGCTGTTGACGTTGAAGGTCAGATTTTCTCTTCAATTCAGATTGACGGCGGTGTACTTTACTATAACTCATACGAAGTAATCGGTGACGAAGTAACCTGCATTGATAAATTCGCAATTGAAAAAGACGGTTCAGGCGAAAAGACAAATGAACCTGCAGACATCACTGTTGACGTTGTTGTTGAAGAAGAAACCGATATTCTTTCCCTCATCCTTGAATATGCAAAGAAAATTGTAACTGTTGCCTGGAACATTTTCAGAATGTATGTTATTGATTACCTTTTGAAATAAGGCATATACATAAAAACACTCGGAGCAAAACTCCGAGTGTTTTTTGTTATTCTCTTTCAAGTCTTATAACTGTTACCGAATACTTTGGTGCAGTGTAATTAAACTGAGATGAGAAGCCGTCAAGAGTAAACTCTTCCATAACACAGTCTTCTTTCTTACCGAGGATATTATCATCGCCGAGGCTGTCACCTGCCACCTGATAAACCTTTGCGCTTGATTTGATATCTGCATTTTTAACATCAACAGCAAAGGTTTTCGCACCGCCTGTTACATTGACAAGCTTGATTATAATATCGCCTGTTTCATCTGTACTTACCACCTGATATGCCTCAGCCTCTGAATCAGAGCCTGTGTCAAAATCAACATAAAGCTCGCCGTCAATGTAGCATTTAACATTTCTGCCGTTTACTTCAACCTTTAGTTCATAGGTCTTGCCTGTTTCTGCAGTGAAAGGCTTTACCGTGCCTGCAAGCTGACCGTCTTTAACTCCGTGTTTGATGCGCTGAATCGCAGAAACCGTATTCCCCCATCCGCCGATATTCCAGAAATAATTGTTATCCTTGTCCTGAACAGCAAAGGGAATCAAGAAGCCTTCCTCGCCCTCGAGTTTTGTTGCTTCAACAGTGTAGGTGTAATTTTCCCATTCCGTATCACCGAAATAAGCAACAGAGCCTGTTTCGGAATATTTCATTTCAGTTGTTGCCTGAATAAGCTTACCGTCTCTGATTTTAAATTTACCGTCGGTTGCCTTTTCCCAATTCCAGAGGAAATTGTGAAGTGAGAAATTATCTTCACCGAGCACCTCGCCAGTTTCATTATTCACTACTTTAACATTGTCAAACTCAGCTGAGGTGTACCAGGTTCCCACGCCAACCTTACCCTGAAGATCAGACTGCTCAACTTCTGCACCTGTGAGAGATGACGAAAGCACCTTTGAACCCTGATTTTTCGAAAAAATCTTTTGTACATAATAGCTTATTGAACCTGTACACAGATTATTGTTGTACCAAATCAGATCAGGTGACCAATGGGTTGCGGTAAGGTTACCGAAAAGCGGTGCATAAGCCGCCATTTTAACAATATCACCGTTTCTTTCAAGACCTGTCATATATGCCGCCTCAGCAAGGGCTGCTTCAAGTCTGTTGGAACGGGCAGCATATTCACCAAGGAAAACACCTATTCCGCCACCGTAAATTGTATCGGTCATTTCGGCGGGGTTACGCTTGTAATTTTCTTCATCATAATAATCAGTGTTTTCTAAAAACCACTGCGGATCATTGTAATAATGCTGGTCTGTTGCGCCTGCAAAATCATTCACGCTGTAATCAGGATTTTTCTCAAGCCAATCTTTTGCAAAGGCATATGATTTCAGATAATTACCGCCGTGTGTGGCGTCTGCTGCGCCTGCTGAATAAATCAACTCCAGACCGTCATACATTTCGGGGTTTTCTTCTTTTGCTTCAAGGAAAGCATAAAGAAAAGCCTCATATCTTTCGAAATAATCTGTTCCTTCGTTTTCATTGCCGATACAGATATATTTAAGTTCAAAAGGCTCAGCGTGGCCTAAAGATGCTCTGACCTTGCCCCATTTTGAATCAGCATCACCGCGGCAGAATTCAACTAGATCAAGCATATCCTGAATGTATTGCTGAAATTCAGGGGTATTCATATCAACGGGACCCATTCCTCGCATCTGGCAGAAAAGTCCGCAGTTTAAAACAGGAACGCCAACAGCACCGATATCTTCAGCGAGCTGAAAATATTCATAAAAGCCTAAGCCATAAGTCATAAATGACGGATATGGGTCATCTGTTGCCAAATGATTTGTCCAGATGTTTGTGCCTTGCTTACGTGCCGCTACATCACCGTAGCCGCCGTTGAAATAAAGCGGTTCACCGTCAGCACCGACACCGATCGAATCTTTCCAGTTATAGGCTGTATTTTTATCATAGCCTTCAATGATGCAGCCGCCGGGGAAGCGCAAGAACTTGGGCTCCAACTCCTTAAGCATAACACCAAGGTCTTTTCGCATTCCGTTTTCTCTGCCCATAAAAGTATCTGCAGGGAAGAGTGAAACCATATCAAATGCAGCCTTACCGTTATCAATCAGAAGCTGAAGTGTTACACCGCTGTTTGCACTTTTTGATGAAGCTATTTCAAGCTCGTACTTTGCCCATTCATCAGTGACTAAAGAAATCTGAGCACTACCTACAATTTCGTTACCTACACAAAGCACGGCATAAACCTTACCGTTATAACCGTCAAGACCTTTGGCATAAACTGAAAAACGGTATGTATCCCCTGCTTCAACACTCATTCCGTCAAGGAAACCTACATTCGCAACACCGCAGGGTGAATTGGTTCCATTTGTTAAAACAAGATAGTTTTTATTGTTTTCATTAAGGCCGTTTTCAGCATCGTTTACTTTAACCTCAGCTTTTGCTCCACCTACCGTATTCCAACCGTAAAGCTGATCATTCTGTGCGATTTCAGTGAATTCAAAAGAACGGTTTACTATTTTTTCAGCATAAAGTCCGCCATCGGCAGCAAAGTTTATATCTTCAAAAAAGATACCGAAAAGAAGCTCGCTTATATCGTGAATTTCATCATCAACATCAATGCTCAGATTATAGTTTGCGCTTTCTTCATCATAAGCTGATACTGTATTTGCCAATGAATCAGGCACATCGTTCACCTCTCCTCCGGTTGTTCCGCCGATTGACATAAAGAATGCCAGAATTGCAGAAAAAATTCTTCTGAAAAAAGCAATTATCTGATACTTCATTTTACTTCTCCTTTTTCATTTTTTCATCTTCAGCCTGCCAATAAGCTTTTGTTGCTTTGTCGTTATCAGCAACTCTTTGCACCATTGAATCGACATAAATATCAGTATAAAGGAAATCCTTCACTTCAACTCTGAAATCATTTCTCGGGGTGTCATCTTCCGGCTTTGGATATTCAAGCACACAGTCAATCACATAAAATTTCACACCGCTTTTATCAAACAGATCTTTTATTGTCAGCAATACCTCTGCCATCTTTTCCGGTGTTACTGTTTCACTTTGAACATAAATCACAAGATGCCCGGCTTTTAAGCCTAAATCATTGATATCGTAATACTTATCAAGTTCAAGGCTGTTGGTTATAATTGCATATTCAGGTACACCGTGGTCGTCTGCATAAGAAGCGGGAACAAACTCAATATCGCCAAAGCATATGTCTGATTTATAAGGGAAATCTTCGCTGTTAAAAATTCCGTCTGCAGCCTTGCGGTATGCATTATTAATTCTGTCGGCGGTGTTTCCTTTTTCTAAAACATTGCTTTCATATGTATCATAAATCACTTTGCCGTCGAGACCGGCAACTATTGAAAAGCTGCTGTCTTCACTTGACGGTGATTTGATATGCACATTATATGCGCTGCTTTTAAAATCATAAAAAGCTTCTTCTGTTTCATAATCAGTATCAGCAAAATTTGTTTCAAGATACTCTTGTGCTGATTTTTCAGCAAGGTGTTTTGAAACGGGATTTCCAAAAAAGCCTACAAGGAACCAAATAATAACACCGACAACTACAGCTGCAGCCAGTATTGAAACTATTTTTAATACTTTCTTTTTCATATTACCGCTCCCCTTTTTATTGTTTATTTCATCTTACCACGATTGTCAATTTAAGTAAATACTACTTGAATAAAAAGCTAAAGCTGATATAATATATTCATCTTACTGAAAGGACGAATAATATGCTCTTATTTTTTCAAAAGGTTATTTGCGTAATCGTTTCATTTTTTATGATGATCGGCGGTATTTTTGCAGGAACAAATTTCAATGATAAGCCTAAGGCCTACAGAGAAAATGTTGCTTCAGTTGAGGCTTACTCAAACACTCTTGAATCTGCAGTTCCGCAGACAGAAATTTACAACATGATCAAAGACCATTTCAATGCCCCTCTTGCAGAAGGCAAAACCGAAAAGAAAGTTATTGTTATCGGTTATGACGGCTGCCGTACTGATGCACTTACAATGCTTGATGAAACCGGAGACGGCGGTATCAGTTACCTTCTTTCTGAAGGTGCAGATGCTAAGA
Source organism: Acutalibacteraceae bacterium (assembly GCA_045541505.1). Lineage (GTDB taxonomy): Bacteria > Bacillota > Clostridia > Oscillospirales > Acutalibacteraceae > CAG-488. The sequence goes on along the minus strand of JAZQJF010000013.1, from coordinate 23,201 downwards.
TCGCTTATTGCGGCGGTGTGAATTACCCTGCCATCAACACTCAGGCAACCTCAACTGCTCCGGGCTGGTGCTCAATTCTCACAGGGCAGTGGGCAGATGTTCACGGAATAACCGACAATGATATTGAAAAATCTAATGACACACTCACTCTTCTCACCACTCTGGTTAAAGACGGTGTTATTGACAACTCTGCTTTTTATATTTCATGGGACGGTCATTTTAACTCCCCCGGAAAAACATATTATCAGGAAAAGAAATATGTTGAAGATAACAACTATGATGTAACATTCCTTGATACTGACGATGACAACGGTACAGTTTCAAACGTCACTGCAGACCTTGGTAAAGCGGATTGCACAGATTTTATTTTCACCATTCTTGAACACACTGACCACGCAGGCCACGATACAGGATTCTCTATCAACAACCCTGATTATCAGAAAGCCTTTGCAGATGCTGAAAAAGACGGTAAAGCCATAATTGATGCTGTTGAATCAAGACCCACTTACAACACCGAGGATTGGTTGATTATCATTACATCAGATCACGGCGGATATAACACAGGTCACGGTATGCTTACAATTCAGGAAAGAATGACATTTATTATATCAAAATAAAATAAAAGTACGGGGTGCGAAACTCCGTACTTTTTTGCATTTATTTAAGCTTAAACTCTGCATTATTATCAGAGTAAGGGTTATTACTTGCTATTGTGTTATAAAGCATTTCTTTAAGGTCAATTTCGGCTCCGTTTTTTGAGAGCTTCGGCTCAACCTTTTTAATGATAAAAGAAAATCTCTTAAAAACACTGCTCACCGCTTCATAAACAGGTGTTCCTTTTTTATGAGGTCTGTCACCGAGGAACAGACTGACACCGACTTCACCTATAAAATCAGTAAGCTTTTTATCACGGATAGCTTTCGGTGTTTTTATCAAAAGAATTCGTCCGAGTGTACCGACAGTTCCAGTTGTAACGATTTTTGTGCCAAGCTTTTTAAGGTGTTTTACAATTCCGTTACCGCCACGAAGAGCAATAAGGACACGCTCTGCTATTGAATCCTTGAACTGATTATAGCAATATTCCTGAGTAGTAAGGCCTTTCATATCCCAATCAAAATCGCTTATATCAATCGATTCAACCTTCATAACTGAATCTTCATCAACTGTGATTTTTCTGTATTTTGCAGGAGAACCGGGCAGACAAGAAGTACAGATATCAATAAGTCTGTTGCCTTTTTCACTGTAAAAATCATTGATACTCTGAATATGCATATGACCTGTAAGAACAAGCTCCACACCGTTATCAGCAAGGAAGGTGGCAACCTTTCTCCATTCCTTGATTTTAGCATCACCGACAAGATCAAATACTGGAACTGAGGGAATAATCGGATAGTGACAAATTGCAAAAACCGAACAGCCGTCCGCTTTTGCTTTATCAAGCTGCTCCTTCGACCATGCCATCAGCCTGTCATCCATAGCTCCCTTTGGCTGATCAGGGCTGTCACAGCATATTGCAAGCATTCTTACACCTTCGGTAATCTCCGCAATATAAGAATGTGTCGGTTCATCAAAGGCAATCGCGTCTCCGTATCCGAAATCCTTATACATTACGTGCAAGTCTTTAAACTCTGCACCTTCTGCTTCGATTTGTTCATCATTTCTGAATGCAAATGATGTTCCGTAATCGTGACCGGCGGTGATAACAAAAATCTTTTTGCCGCTTTCTTTGAGTTTATACAACTCTTTTATAACGCTTTTATGGCTTTCAACTTCACCGTTTTTTGTAAGATCACCGGGAAGAATAACAATATCCGTGTCTGTATCTTTTGCAATTGTTTCAAATGTAGATTTAATTATAGCTGAGCTTTCTTTCATAAAGAACTGCTCTTTTTTCATATAAGCATCAAAGGCTTTACCTTCTACGCCCAGACTGTTTTCATAGTAATGAGTATCGGTCACGAGATAAAAGCTTACAGGTTTCATAGTTTTAACCTCTTTCATTAAATCTGACAAACTCATATTAACACACTTATTGCTGTTTTTACAATATAATTATCAAATATTTTAAAGAGAATAATCAGCCAACAAAAAAGACTACACAGAAATAACGTCTGTGTAGTCTTTTAATCATTTTAATCAGTTAACCTTAACAATCCAGTTAAGCTTGTCCTCTTTCTTGCCCCACTGAATACCGGTAAGTTCATCATAAAGGAACTGAGCAACAGGACCGATTTTTGAATCATTGATTACAAGATGCTCGTCGCCGTCAATATACTCACCAACGGGTGAAATAACAGCCGCTGTACCTGTACCGAAAGATTCTGTAAGCTTACCTGCTTTATAAGCTTCTTTAACTTCGTCAACAGAAAGCTTTCTCTCTTCAACTTTATATCCGTTTGCTTTAAGAACCTCAATACAAGATGCTCTTGTTACACCGGGAAGAATGTTGCCATCCTCAAGAGTAGGAGTGATTACAACATTATCAATTACGAAGAAAACGTTCATTGCGCCGACTTCGTCGATATATTTTCTTTCAACACCATCAAGCCAGAGAACCTGAGCATAGCCCATTTTATCTGCTTTTTCCTGACCGATAAGAGATGCAGCGTAGTTACCGCCTGCTTTAGCCATACCTGTACCGCCTTTAACGCAGCGGACATATTCTCTTTCAATATAAATTTTAACAGGATCCATACCGTTAGCGTAGTATGAGCCAACAGGTGAAAGGATGATGCAGAAAATATAGCTGTGAGAAGCGTGAACACCAAGGAAAGCGTCTGTTGCGATGATAAAGGGTCGGATGTAAAGAGATGTTCCGTCACTGTGAGGAACCCAATCCTTATCAACATCAACAACAGCCTTGATAGCCTCAAGAGCCAGATCAGGATCAATACGGGGAACGCAAAGACGGTCACAAGTATTGTTCATTCTCTCAATGTTTTTCTGAGGGCGGAAAAGCTGAATGCTACCATCAGCAACTCTGTATGCTTTAAGGCCTTCAAAAAGCTCCTGAGCATAGTGGAAAACCATTGATGACGGGTCAAGACTGAGAGGACCGTAAGGAACGATTCTTCCGTCATGCCAACCCTGGCCTTCATCATAATTCATTACAAACATATGGTCTGTAAAGATTTTACCGAAACCAAGCTTGCTCTCGTCTGCAGGCTTTGCCTTTGGAGCGGTAGTTTTTTCTATTTTAAAATTGTACATTGAAAATACCTCTTTTCAACTAAATCTTAATAATCATAACCAAGCTTAAGAGCTGTTTTGTTAACTTCAAGAAGATCCTGATGACGGGCTGAAACAACCTTTGACAAAGGAGCATCTATGCCGTCAAAGCCAAGCACGGGAACTTCTTTGAGAAGCTTACCTGTCATAATCATATTTGCAAGGGTGCTGATACCCTTTTCGTTAGCAATTTCTGTTGCGGGAATGTAGAAAACATCAACATCTGTTCTTTCAACCTTACGTGAAATGAGTGTTGAGTCAACAAAAATCTTGCCGCCTGAAACAACTTCATTTTCGTATCTGTCAAGAGAAGGAAGGTTCATTACTACAAGAACATCAGGATTGCTTACAATTGGTGAACCGATAGGTTCATCACTTACGATAACGCTGCAGTTTGCTGTACCGCCGCGCATTTCGGGGCCATAAGAAGGAAGCCATGAAACCTGTTTGTTTTCAAGAAGTCCTTTATATGCAACAAATTTACCTGCAAAAAGGATACCCTGACCGCCGAAGCCGGCAAAAAGAATGTTACAAGAATTACTCATTTTATTTTGCCTCCTCTTCTGCGTAAATGTCTTTATAAACACCAAGAGGATAGTAAGGAATCATATTTTCCTCAGCCCACTTAAGTGCTTTTTCAGGTGTCATACCCCAGTTTGTCGGGCAAGTTGAAATAACCTCAACAAGTGAGAAGCCCTTGCCTTCAATCTGGTTCTGGAAAGCCTTTTTAATAGCTTTCTTTGCTTTTTTGATATTTGCAGGGTTGTTAACTGCTACTCTTTCAAGGTAAGCAGCACCGTCAACGGTAGAAAGAAGCTCACAAACCTTGATAGGATAACCTACTGCTTCAATATCTCTGCCGTAAGGAGATGTCTGAGTAACCTGACCGGGAAGAGTTGTAGGAGCCATCTGACCGCCTGTCATACCATAGATAGCGTTGTTAACAAAAATAACTGTAATATTTTCTCTTCTTGCTGCTGCGTGAACAGTTTCTGCAGTACCGATAGCAGCAAGGTCACCGTCACCCTGATATGTAAATACAATATTGTTTTCAGGATCAGAACGTTTAACACCTGTAGCAACAGCCGGAGCTCTGCCGTGAGGAGCCTGAACAAAATCTACATCAAAATAATCGTAAGCCATAACTGAGCAGCCAACGGGAGCTACGCCGATTGTTCTGCCCTGAATACCAAGCTCATCAATTGCCTCAGCAACAAGTCTGTGAATAATACCGTGTGTGCAACCGGGGCAATAGTGAAGAGTTGCATCTGTTAATGACTTTGGTTTTTCAAATACAATAGCCATTATTTGTCGCCTCCTTCATTGATTTGTGTAATCTTTGCAAGAACTTCTTCAGGTGAAGGAATCATACCGCCTACACGGTTGCAAAGATATACAGGTTTAGCGCATTCAATAGCAAGCTGAACATCTTCCATCATCTGACCCATATTCATTTCTACTGAAAGGAATGCCTTGCATTTCTCAGCAGCTGCTTTGAGAACCTTATTGGGGAACGGCCAGAGTGTAATAGGACGGATCATACCTACTTTGATGCCCTTAGCTCTTGCTTCTGCAATTGCATTTTTAGCTACACGGGCTGTAATACCAAATGAAACAACACAGATTTCTGCATCTTCCATTAAATACTCTTCATAGAGAACTTCATTTTCTTCAATTTCTTTATAGCGTTCATAACGCTCAAAGTTTGTTTTTTCAAGCTCTTCAGGTTTAAGATAAAGAGAGTTAACGATGTTATGCTTTCTTTCGCCTTTTGTGCCTGTGAGTGCCCAAGGCTTGTCAAATGATTTTGCATTGGGTTCAGGAAGCTCAACAGGTTCCATCATCTGACCCATAGTACCGTCTGCAAGAATCATTGCAGGCATTCTGTATTTATCAGCAAGGTCAAATGCTGTTGATGTAAGAGTAGCCATTTCCTGAACTGATGACGGTGCAAGAACAATTTTCTTGAAGTCACCGTGGCTGCCGCCCTTAACTGCCTGGAAATAGTCAGACTGCGAAGGCTGGATACCGCCGAGACCGGGACCTCCGCGCTGAACATTAACTATAAGAGCAGGAAGATCTGAACCTGCAAGATATGAAATACCTTCGCTTTTAAGAGATACTCCGGGGCTTGATGATGATGTCATAACACGTTTACCTGTTGCGGCAACACCAAGAACCATGTTAACTGCAGCAATTTCACTTTCTGCCTGAAGAAATACACCGCCGATTTTGGGCATACGTTTTGCCATATAAGCAGCAATTTCTGTCTGAGGTGTAATAGGATAACCGAAATAATGCATACAGCCAGCTCTGATAGCAGCTTCAGCAATAGCTTCGTTACCTTTCATTAATACTTTCTCACCCATTTATTTCACCTTACCTTTCAACTGTAATTGCACAATCAGGGCACATTGTTGCGCAGAAAGCGCAACCGATACACTTGCTCTCATCAATACAATGAGCGGGGTGATGCCCTTTTGCGTTAAGTTTAGCAGAGTCAAGCTCTACTATTTTTTTAGGACACGCTGTTACGCATAAGCCACAGCCTTTGCAAACATTTTCTGCGAATGTTACTTTTGCCATTTTTTCTGCCTCCATTCAAGAAAAAAATCTTATACTATCTTATTTTGTAAAGTCAGCGGAAACAGGTTTGAAATCTTTCCGTTGAGATTATTAACTAAATTTGCTTTTACTGTTGTCATTTTTACTGGGAGCTGAGAAATCTCACTTAATCTTTCTGCTTCGGCAACAGAATTCAAAACATCTTCAGACGTTGTTATTTCACCGAGATTAGAATTGTTGACAATAGCGGTAAAGCTGATTTTACAAGCTGATTCTATTTCTCTCATAATTCCAAGAGCATCCTCTGCCGTGGGAGTAAGCGGTCTGTACTTATTAAAGACGAAAAGCATTTCATAGTCATTCTCGTTTTTGATAGAGTCAGCGTAGCGGCCTAAAGCATAAGCACCCCGGTCATCACCGCCAATATCCATTATAGCGCTTTCACCCGGATTATCAAAAATTGAATAAACCTCCTGAGGCAATGCAGGTAAATCTACATTGGTTGAAGCAAACTCAGATGAGATAAGACGAATCCCTGCCTGAGTCAGCTCATCAATACTGTCTCTTGTACGGAAATAAGGGTTAACAATATCAAGGTCTGCAACAACAACATCTTTGCCAAGATTTTTAAGATGCAACGCATAGTTGACAGCTATATTCGTTTTACCCGAGCCATAATGACCGGCAAATAATGTAATTCTTTTGCTTTGCATCTCAATCACCTCTTTTGATTATAACTTATTTCTCATTATTTTTCCACTTGTTGTTTTTGGAAGTTCATCTCTGAATACAACAATTCGCGGATATTTGTAAGGAGCTGTTTTTTCCTTAACATACTGCTGAATATCTTTCTTAAGTTCTTCAGTAGGCTCTGTGCCCTTAACAAGAACAATGCTTGCCTTAACAACCTGACCGCGTACCTCATCGGGAGCAGCCGAAACGCCGCACTCAAGAACATAAGGGAGTTCCATAATAACGCTTTCAATTTCAAACGGTCCGATACGGTAGCCTGATGATTTAATAACATCATCCACACGGCCTACATACCAATAGAAACCGTCTTCATCCTGCCAGGCAACATCGCCTGTATGATAATAACCGTCGTGCCAGACTTCTTTTGTCTTAGCTTCGTCATTATAATAACCTGTGAATAAGCCACAGGGAGCTCCGTCTTTAACATTAACAACGATTTCACCGTTTTCACCCACAGGAACCTCATTGCCGTCGTTATCAACAAGCTTAACATCATAAATCGGAGCAGGTTTACCCATTGAACCGATTTTGTGGTCAGCACCTGTCATATTACCGATGATCATTGTGCTTTCGGTCTGGCCGAAGCCTTCAAGAATCTGAAGACCTGTAGCTTTTTCAAATTGGCGGTAAACCTCAGGGTTAAGAGCTTCGCCTGCTGTTGTCATATGCTTGACAGAGGAAAAATCGTATTTTGAAATATCCTGTTTGATCATCATTCTGAGCATTGTGGGAGGTGCACAGAAGGTTGTGATATGATGCTTTGCAAACATCGGCAAAATATCGGCAGCATCAAATCTGTCAAAATCATAAACGAAGGTTGCTGCTTCACAAAGCCACTGGCCGTAAAGCTTGCCCCACATTGATTTCGCCCAGCCTGTATCTGAAATTGTGAAATGTAAACCGTCAGGGTCAACATTGTGCCAGTATTTTGCTGTGTGGAAATGTCCTAAAGCATATTTATAGTTGTGAGCTGCAATTTTCGGGTAACCTGTTGTGCCTGATGTGAAGAACATAAGCATAAGGTCGTCACCGCCGGGAGCATCTTCGCTTCTTTCATAGTGAGTGCTGTAAAGAACTCTTTCTTCATCGAAGTTTCTCCAGCCTTCTCTTTCACCGTTAACAATAATTTTATGCTCAAGTGAAGGGCAGGTTTTAGCAGCTAAATCTACCTGATGGGCAGTGTCGCCGTCTGCAGTGCAAAGAATCGCCTTAACACCTGCTGCCTGGAAACGGTATTCAAAGTCGTGCTCCTGAAGCTGGTTCGGTGCAGGAATTGCAACTGCACCAAGCTTATTAAGGCCGATCATTGCAAACCAATACTGATAATGGCGTTTCAGAACGAGCATAACTCTGTCGCCTTTTTTAATACCTAAGGATTTAAAGTAGTTTGCTGCCTGAGCAGAACCTTTTTTCATATCCTTAAAGGTAATGCGTCTTTCTGTTTTATCACGTGAAATATGAAGCATTGCAAGTTTTTCAGGTTCTTTGTTTGCAAGTTCATCTACAAGGTCAAAAGCAAAATTGAACTTTTCTATATTTTTGAAGCTGATTGATGTAGGAGTACCTTTTTCGTTTTCAACAACATCAACATATTTATGGTAAATGCGCTGTTTAGTATCCTTAACTGCTGCAGCCTTTGTATCTTTAACGGTTTTGGCAGGCTGAAGCTCAGGAATGGGTTCGCCTGAAGGATTAAGAACAATAGCGTAGAAAGTACAGTCTTTACCGTCAACAGCAATCATTCCGTGAGGGGTCAATGAGTCATAATAAATGCTGTCACCGGGGCCGAGGATTTCTGAATGCTCGCCAACCTGAACCTTAAGCTTACCTTCAATAACAATATCAAGCTCCTGACCGTCATGAGAAGTAAGCTCGATATCTTTATTCTGATTTTCTTCGCTGTATGTTGCTTCAACAAAAAGAGGCTCGGCGATTTTGTTTTTGAATTTTGCAGCAAGGTTGAAATATGTCATACCGTGTGCTTTTTCAATTTTCTGACCTTTACCTGATTTTGTAAAAACATAGTTTGTAAGTTTCGGGGTGTTACCTTCAATAATGCTTGTAACGTCAACATTGAAAGCTAATGCACAACGATAAATAAAAGCAAAGTTAAGATCGCTTTCACCGTTTTCACAAGCAAGATATTCACTTTCCGAAACGCCCGTTTTCTCTGCCATCTGAACAGCAGTATAACCTTCAATCTCACGAAGTTCTTTGATTCTGGCGGCCATCTCTTTGATTTTAAAATCAAGACCCGTCATTTTCTCCATTGCTTTATCCTCCTGCTTTGTGGGACAAAATATAAAAACCCGTCCCAAAGATAATCTTTGAGACGAGTTAAATCTAACCCGCGGTACCACTCAAATTGCAGCTAAAAAACTGCCCCTCTCAAGGTCAATCAACCTCTATGCATTTACGCAGCAATCACGGAGAGGTTCTACTTAGCGAAGCACCTTTCTTCCTCCCGGCTCAGAAACTACAAACAACAGAAACCTTGCTATGACTTGCACCAACCGTCATTTCTCTGAAAGCTCAGTGTACTGCGCCCTTTTCTTCAACGCCTTTAATATTTAACTCACTCAAAGATACCACATTTATCTAAAAAAGTCAATAGTTATTTTTATTGATCAGCAAAAAATCAAAGCTTATTTCTCATAATTTTTCCGCTGATTGTTTTCGGAAGTTCATCTCTGAAAACGACGATTCTCGGATATTTATAAGGAGCTGTATTTTTCTTAACATATTCCTGAATTTCTTTTTTGAGTTCTTCTGTAGGCTCTGTTCCCTTAGTAAGAACTATGCTTGCTTTAACTACCTGACCGCGAACCTCATCAGGTGCAGCAGAAACACCGCATTCAAGAACATAAGGAAGTTCCATAATAACATTTTCGATTTCGAACGGTCCGATACGGTAGCCTGATGATTTAATAACATCGTCAACTCGACCGACATACCAGAGATATCCGTCTTCATCGCGCCATGCGGTATCACCTGTATGATAAAGTCCGTCGTACAAAACTTCGTTTGTTTTTTCTTCATCTCTGTAATAGCCCAGGAAAAGTCCGCAGGGTTTTTTATCGCCTAATCTGACAACGATTTCACCGGTTTCACCGTCTGCAACAGATCTGCCGTCAGGGTCAACAACATCAATCTTATAAAGCGGTGTAGGTTTACCCATTGCACCGATTTTAATTTTTGTACCGTTAAGGTTTGCGATTGAAAGTGTTGTTTCTGTCTGACCGAAACCTTCGTGAATTCTCAAGCCTGTTGTTTTTTCAAATTGTTTGAAAACTTCAGGGTTAAGAGCCTCACCGGCTGTTGTTGCATGTTTTATTGAAGATAAATCATATTGTGAAATATCCTGCTTGATAAGCATTCTGTACATTGTGGGCGGTGCGCAGAATGTTGTGATATTATACTTTGCAAACATAGGAAGAATCTTTGAAGCATCGAAACGTTCAAAGTCATATACAAATACGCATCCTTCACAAAGCCACTGACCGTAAAGCTTACCCCACAACGCCTTACCCCAGCCTGTTTCTGAAATTGTGAAATGAACACCGTCACGCTGTACACAATGCCAATATTTAGCTGTGATAAAGTGACCTAAAGGATATTTATGGCTGTGGGCTGCGATTTTGGGATAGCCTGTTGTACCTGATGTGAAGAACATGATCATCGGGTCATCACCGCAGGCAGCATCAGCTTCGCGGACAAATCTTCTGCTGAAAAGGCCGAACTCATTGTCAAAATTATGCCAGCCGTCTTTTGAACCGTTAACAACAATTTTTGTTGTAAGGCTGGGACAGTTTTTCTGAGCCTCATCAATATAATCGGTTGCCTTGCCGTCAGCGGTAGCCACAACAGCACTTACGCCGGCCGAATTGAATCTGTATTCATAATCGTGAACAACAAGCTGATTCGTTGCGGGAATTGCAATTGCGCCAAGCTTATGAAGACCGAGAATAGCAAACCAGAACTGATAGTTGCGTTTAAGAACAAGAAGAACGCGGTCGCCTTTTTTGATGCCCAGTGATTTGAAGTAGTTTGCAGCCTGTGAAGAATACTCTTTTATATCTTTAAAGGTAAACTTACGCTCTGTCATATCCTCTGAAATATGGATCATAGCCAATTTTTCAGGATAGTTTCTGCCGATTTTGTCAACAACATCAAATGCGAAGTTAAACTTATCTTCATTATGGAATTCAATACCGTTACAAACACCGTTTTCATCAACTGTTGTTGTAATAAATTTATCGCATATAAGCTTTTCTTCCGCGGTAGACTTGCCTGTTTTAACTGAGCTCATATGGGTATCGGCAAGAGTTTCGTCTTCAGCCATAACCATAGCAAGGAAAAGACAGTCTTCACCGTCAACAGCAATCATACCGTGAGGAATTGAGCTTTTATAGAATATGCTGTCACCCTCGTGAAGAACTTCAATATGATCGCCGACCTGAATCTTAAGAGCACCCTTAATAACAAGGTCAAATTCCTGACCGGAGTGAGTAGTAACCTCAATGGGTTTTGACTGAAGCTCACTTGAATACTCGTATTTAACCCAATACGGATTTGCAAGTTTGTTTTTAAATTTGGGAGCAAGGTTCTGAATAAGGATACCTTCCTCATTAGCGGTAACCTGGCCCTTACCGCGTCTTGTAACATTATAGGTTGTGAGTTTTGCACTCTGGCCTTCCAAAAGGTCTGTAAGCTCAACACCGAAAGCCAATGCGCACTTGTGAATAAACGAGAAAGGCATATCTTCTATACCTTTTTCATATGCAAGATACTCTTCAATACTTACACCTGTTTTTTCAGCCATTTCAACATCTGATAAATTGTAAATGTCGCGAAGCTCTTTAATTCGCTCAGACACCTCTACTAATTTGTTTTCATAGGAACTGTCAAGCATAATCTCACCCTTTCAAAAAATTGTTAATCAAAAACGCAAATAAAAAGCGCCCCAAAAAGAAACTCCCGGTTTCTCTTTGAGACGAATAAAAAATCCGCGGTACCACTCAAATTGCAAGTAAACTTGCCTCTCAAGGTCTAGCAACCTCTTTGCACTAACGCAGCATTCTCGAAAGAAGCCTACTGGAAAATCGTTCGGTTCTTCAACTCAGAAGGGATAGGTTTTGAAACAAGGTACTATTGGCTCGCAGCAACCGCCAACTCTCTGAAAGACCATAGTCTCAACCGTCTTCGTCATAGTTTTTATTTGCGATATATAATTTTCGTATATACTAACACAAGGATCCTCCGGTGTCAATAGTTTTTTAAAAAAATTTCACCAAATAAAATACAAAAAACTGTTGACAAAATATCGTTTTAATGATACCATTCTATACATATTTGTTAAATGCTGAGAAGGAATTACGTATTTTTGGTACGGCAGTTCAGAGAGTTGACGGTAGGTGCAAGTCAATCTGTTACAAAAATTCGGTCTCGTTCCGGAGCAGAGCTCCCCAACTACTATGTATGTAAGGAGCTACGGACGCCCCGTTATCATGGCTACAGGCTTTATCGAGCCTTAATGAGTGACTGCTTTTGTGCAGTAACCGGGGTGGTACCGCGGATTTGAAATTCGTCCCTGAGGTCATAATCAAGTTGACCTCAGGTTTTTTATTTCCTTCAACAGTAACATTATATAATTAAATTCCGAAAGGATGAGTAAAATGAGAAAAATTATTATTGCAGACCGTACAGTTGTTCTTAAGGCTCAGTCTAAGGACACATCTCTCAGCTTCAAAGAAAAGGTTGAAATCGCAAGATTACTTGAAAGTGCAAAAGTTCAGGTTGTTGAATTTCCTGCGATCGAAAACGTTAAAATTGATACTCTCCTTCTAAAAACTATTTGTGCTTTCTTGAAAAACAGCACAATGAGTGTATGCACAGGTATGACACAGGAAGGTGTTGAAAACGCCTGGAATGCTATTTCCTCTGCATCAAATCCCCGTCTTTCTGTTGCACTTCCCTTGTCCCCCGTTCAGATGGAATATGTTTGCCACAAAAAGGCTCCTAAAATGATTGAGCTTATCACCTCACTCGTTGAAAAAGCTGCTTCACTTTGCAGTGACGTTGAATTTGTTGCTCTTGATGCAACAAGAGCAGAGAAAGATTTTCTCTATGATGCAATCAATGCAGCAATTAACGCAGGCGCAAAAACCATCACAATCTGTGATGACGAAGCTTCTATGCTCCCCGACACTTTCGTAAGCTTCGTTAAAGAAATCAAAGAAAATGTTCCTGCAACACAAAACGTTAAGCTTGGTATTATGTGTGATGATAAAAACGGTTGCTCCGCAGCAGCTTCAATGATGGCTCTTGCAGCAGGTGCTGATGAAATCAAAACAACAAGCGGCAGCATGGGAATAGCATCACTTCTTACTGTTTCAAATATCGTAAGAAACAACGGTGATAAATTAGGCATCAGCGCTGACCTTAACTATACAGAGTTTTCAAGAATTCTCTCTCAGGTTTCCAACATCACAGACGGCAAGCCTACAGCAGAGATTGCTTCGGTTACCGTTCCTTATTCAGAATTTAATCTCACAGAAAACGATGACGCTCAGACTGTTGCCGACGCTGTTAAAAAATTAGGCTATGACCTCTCTGAGGATGACAACGCAAAGGTTTACGAAGCTTTCAAAGCCCTTGCAAGGAAAAAGCCCGTTTCAAATAAAGAGCTTGATGCCATTGTTGCCACAAGTGCACTTCAGGTTACACCTGCATACAAGCTCGTCAATTATGTTATAAACTCAGGTAATATTATAAATTCATCTGCTCAGATCACATTGGAAAAAGATGAGCAGGAGAAAAACGCTATCGCAATCGGTGACGGTCCCATTGATGCCGCATTCAACGCAATTGAGCAGATCTTAGGCCATCACTATGAGCTTGACGACTTCCAGATTCAGTCTGTTACCGAAGGCCGCGAGGCTGTCGGCTCAGCTATTGTAAGACTTCGTTCAAACGGTAAGCTTTATGCCGGCAAAGGCATTTCAACAGATATTATCGAAGCAAGTATCAAAGCATACATCAATGCTGTAAACAAGATTATTTTTGAGGAGAACTGATAACTATGAAGCTTTCTTTTTCAACCAAGGGTTGGCACGGATATTCATGGGATGATTTTTGTAACATAGCAGAAAAGCAGGGCTTCAATGGTATTGAGCTCCATAATATCAACAACTCTTCATTCAACGAAAAAAACGGTGCATTTTATTCAACATCGGCTCAGGCAACTGTTCGTAATATGTATGAAAAGAACCTGAGAATCCCTTGCATTGACACCCTTACAAACCCTGCCTGCGTGGAAGACAGAGATGCCTTCACTGCAGAGCTTGACAAATGCCTTGAAATTGCCTGCGCCCTTCATATTCCTTATGTACGCATCAAAGCAACCGACACAGGCGCAGATTATGATACACAGAAAAATGAAGTTATAAGCGTTCTTTCAGCAATTATACCGAAAGCTGAAAAATTAGGCGTAACAATCATTATTGAAACAGCAGGTATTTTTGCAGACACAACAAAACTTCTTGAAGTGCTCAACACATTCTCTTGTGACAGCCTTGCCGCTTTGTGGGATGTTTACTCAACATACTTTATTGCTAAAGAAGAGCCTGAGGTTACCATTAAAAACCTCGGTGCGTATGTAAAGCATGTTCACGTTAAAGATGCTGTTTGTGAAGACGGCGCTCTCACATTCTGTCTCATCGGTGAAGGTGAGCTCCCCATTAACGAGGTGGTGCTTTCACTTACATCTGTCAACTACAACGGCTATGCTTCTATTGAATGGGATCCCAGATGGATGCCTGAGCTTGATGATATGGAAATCATTTTTTCACATTATGTAAGCTTTATGGCACGCTTCGGCAACACCTCAAGAGGCAAGAAAAATCTCTTCTGGAACAAAAGCCATACAGGTAATTACATCTGGAAAAAAGAGACTCTTATTGAAAAGACCTTTTCTCAGGTGCTTGATAAAATGGTTGAGGAATTCCCCGATCAGTATGCTTTCAAATATACTACTCTTGATTACACAAGAACTTATTCACAATTCCGCGATGATGTTGATGAATGCTGCCGTGCATTCCTTGCATTAGGCGTAAAACCCGGCAGCCATGTTGCTGTATGGGCAACAAACGTTCCTCAGTGGTACATTGCTTTCTGGGCAGCAACAAAAATCGGCGCTGTTCTTGTAACAATGAATACTGCTTACAAAATTGCAGAAGCAGAATACCTTCTCAAGCAGTCTGATACTCATACACTTATTCTCATTGACGGTTGGAGAGATTCGAACTATAACGAAATTATCGGTCAGCTTTGCCCCGAGCTTGAAAACACTGTTCCCGGTGAACCACTTCATTCAAAGAGACTCCCGTTCCTGAGAAACGTTATTACAGTTGGCTTCAAGAAAAAGGGGTGCCTTACCTGGGATGAGGCTATTGCAAGAGCTTCCGAAGTTCCTGTTGAGGAAGTGTACAGAATCGCAGCAACCGTTGATGTTAATGATGTATGTAATATGCAATACACATCAGGTACAACAGGATTCCCTAAGGGCGTTATGCTCACTCACTATAATATTGTTAATAACGGTAAAAACATCGGTGACAGAATGGATCTTTCAACAGCTGACAGAATGATGATTCAGGTTCCCATGTTCCACTGTTTCGGTATGGTTCTTGCTATGACTGCCACAATGACACACGGCGGTACCATTTTCCCTCTTCCTTATTTCTCACCGAAGCCGTCACTCGCCTGCATTAACAACGAAAGAATTACAGCTTTCCACGGTGTTCCCACAATGTTTATTGCTCTTCTTGAGCATCCTGATTTCCCCAAAACAGATTTCTCTTATATGAGAACAGGTATTATGGCAGGCAGCCCTTGTCCCATCTCTGTTATGCAGGACGTTGTCAACAAGATGAATATGAAGGAAATCACCATTGTTTACGGTCAGACAGAAGCTTCACCCGGCTGCACAATGAGTTCAACAGACGATCCTCTTGAGGTTCGTGTTGCAACAGTCGGCCGTGCGCTTCCCGAAATCGAATGTAAAATTGTTGATCCCGAAACCGGCGAAGATTGCCCCGATGAGGTTACAGGCGAATTTGTTGCACGTGGCTATAATATTATGAAAGGCTACTATAAAATGCCTAAAGCTACTGCTTCTACAATCGACAAAGACGGCTGGCTTCATACAGGCGACCTTGCCTGCAGAACAGCCGACGGCAACTACCGTATAACCGGCAGACTTAAAGATATGATCATTCGCGGCGGTGAAAACATTTATCCTAAAGAAATCGAAGAGTTTATTTATACTCATCCGAAGGTAAATGACGTTCAGGTTATTGGCGTACCTGATGAACAGTACGGTGAAGAAATCTGCGCTTGTGTTGTTCTCAAAGAAGGTGAAACAATGACAATCGAAGAGCTCAAACAATATATTATGGACAATATGGCTCGCCATAAAGTTCCTAAATACATTGACTTTGTTGATGCTTTCCCGATGAATGCCGCAGGTAAAATCCTTAAATACAAAATGCGTGAAGATGCTATTGAAAAATACGGCCTTCAGAAAGCAAACAGTGTAGAAACTGCATAAAAAATTAAGCCTGGTGTTCATAAGAACATCAGGCAATTTTTTATGTGACGCAAAGCCTCTTACTGTTATAACCATCTGATTTTTTTAGCAAGCTGCTCACCGTCAAAAATGATATACATATGATTTGATTCATCATACCTGACTTCGATTTTATGACCGTCAATTAAAGCTGTCAGGGTGTGCGGTAATTCAACCAAAGCCTCATATTCATCATATACTATACCGTTAACTACAAGCTCGTTGGTTTTTTTCACCCTACGGTAAACAATATGATAGCCGGGAACCTCTGCTTCAAGCAAAACTCTTGCTTTATCCTCTTCTTCAGCTACCCTTAATGTAGCTGAATTTTCTTGCATAAGAACATTTTCATACTGCTCATTTTCTTCAACTGATTCAGAATTCGGTTCTTCTTCAGGTAACTTTTTAAGCTTATCATAATTAATAATACCACCGGAAAGGCAGCATATAACCCAAATGTGAAATACAATATCAATAATCATATCTGAGCTGATACCGGATATATAAAGCATCGCAACTGTATCAATCACAAAGAATACCAACGATGCAATCAACCAGCCGACCTTTTTCTTTTTAGCAAAGAACCAACAAAGAAAATAAGCCAACAGCATAACAGCAATAATTGCAAAACAAATCACAAGGGTTGACTTGTCAGAAAACACCATATCAGGCACGTCGTAATAGTATTCTTCAGGGTACATACCGCAAAAATACATACCATAATCGGCAACAAAATACGGTAAAAAAGCCGAAAACAAGAAATAAGTGTTGGAATTAGTAACAAGCAACACAATATTTATTATTGTAAATACAAGTACAATCAGCAGATTTGAAATATTATTTTTATACTTTGATTCTAATATTTCTCTTTGGGTCCCCGTTTTACCGTTTGTTTTGTTAAATAAATTGGCCATAATATCCTCTCCCTTTTTTCAATATCTTAATTTAAATATATATCAGTCATGCTTTTGTCAAGATATTAACAGATACAACTGTATTATACTCAATGTTTGAGTTATTGTCAATACTCAAACTTAGAGTATTGTATCATTCCCTTGAGGTGATAAAGTTGGATTATCTTGACAAATTAATTTCATTGAGAATTGATAATGATTTATCGCAGAGTGCCGTTGGCAAAGTTATTAATAAATCTCAGCAGGGGTATGACCATATTGAAAAAAGAAGAGCCAAACTTGCAATTGAAGATTTCAAAAAGCTTTGTGAGTTCTATAAAATAAGCGCAGATGAACTGTTGGAGCTAGATAAAACAAAGAAATAACAGTAAATTTAAGCTCTGTAATCATCTTTCTATTTATAACAAATAAAGCGGTATACAACAGGCATTTTATTCATTAACACAGCTAAGCACGACATTTCCGTCACGGCAAAATTCAACAACAGAAACCGAAATATTTTTAAGAGAAAACCTGAATATATGAGGCTTAACACCTAGAGCAGTGGGAATAAGGTATTCCAGAAATCCGTGATGACTGAAAACAGCAACACAGTCACCAAAAGAAAACCTGCTTTTTATGTAAGAAATCACTTTTTCTGCACGGTCAACATTGTCTTCAAAAGCCTCGCAGCCGAATTCATACTTTTCCGTACCGAAAAGTTTATCACACATTTTTGTGTTTTTATAATAGTGTCTCAGGTACTCTTCACTGCAACCGCAATAACCCGGAGTGCAACCGCATTCCACCAACTCGGGGCAAATTTCAAGCAGCGGATTGTCAGCTTTAGCTTTACAAACACCGACAGCAGTTTTAAAGCTACGTAACAGAGAGCTGGTAATATAAGCATCTATCGGAATATCTTTAAGCTTCTCCCCTAACTCTTCGCACTGACCCTCGCCTTTTGCCGTCAATTCACCGTCGCTGGGATCCCGATCCCCGATATCGCAATAGTCTGTTTCAGCGTGTCTGACAAAGATTATTTTTAATGTATCATTTTTATTCATATAATCACCTTTTGCAAATAATATAGATTTTTGTTTTACTGTAACGGATGAGATCAATGTAACACATAAGTCAAATTAACCAAGGCAATTATAGCAATTATCATTTATAAATTCAATATGAAGCAAAAAAGCAACAGTGTTCAGCTGTTGCTTTTTAATTTAAGTTTTATAAAATTAAACTGTTTATTCCTTACCGATAACCTTCTTTTGCCACGACCATTTTTTGCATTCGGGACACTTCATATATCTTGTTCTGCCAATATGCGGAGCCATAAAAACAGATTTATACTCAGGTACATAATGATGGCGGCAATGCTTACATTCATAAAAGCCGGCAACCTGTTCCACACGCAGTAAGAAAGGAATTGCCGCCAGTAGCGGCATCATGCCGGATAAAACTATCACCACCTGCTTCCATTCTTCTATTGGTACAAGTAATCCTATCACCATACATACCACAAGAGGTATACTTGCCAATACACCTGCAAGTAATTCCATACGCAGCAGCCGCTTATCTGACTCTTGCTTCTGCTTTACCATATCAAGCAAATTGTTTTCTAATTCTTTGTTATAATTATCCATTGTAACTGTCTCCCCACTTAATAAATCATTTACTGTAATTTTAAGAGTGTCACACAATTCGAGCATAATAGAAGAATCTGGCAAAGATTTGCCCGTTTCCCATTTTGATACCGCTCTGTCAGTGATATTCAGCTTTTCTGCTAACTGCATTTGAGTTAAGTTTGATCTTTTTCTGCACTCAGCAATAAACTTTCCGATTTTCACCTGATCCATAAGCCGCCCCCTTTCGATTTAAGTATAACTAAAAATATGAGAAAAAACACATACCGATAGTTGAGTGAGGAGAAAACAACCATTGGTTGAGTTAATAATAACCGTCACATATCATTTTTAAATAAATTATACCATATTAAATCTGATAAAACAATCAAGGCATCTGCTGTTGCATAGGGTTGCTGTTTTTCATTTTATTTAGTTTAATGTTTCTTGCAGAATATCTCCCGGTGTTATTTTTCAATTAGTCTGCATTTAACAATTGCTTCGGTGATATCAGTCAATACAAGCTCGTTCTTTTGATTATATGCTTCAATGGTAATCTCCACAAGTCCGTTTTTGGCGTTACGTTTGACAAGGTTTGTTACAGTTGCCTTTCCTGTAAGAACATCATCAGCAAAAACAGGTTTTATCCATTCAATTTTTGTAGACTTACCCGCAAGTAATTCCTCACCGAAGAAATCAACCTCTAAATATTTTGCCCATACTGACATAAATGACATAACACCCGGTGCAATCAATTTGCCAAACGGTGTGCTTTTTGCATATTCCTCATTTGTATGCAGCGGAATATTATCATAATCACGGGCAAACGACAACATTTTATCCTTTGCAATAACTACGGGGGCAATTTCTGTTGACATACCTAATTTTATATCATCAAAATACATCTTTTCACCTCGACAACAATCCATTAATAAACTGCCGTGCAAGACGTGCTGACCTTCCGCCTCGCTCTAAAGCAAAACGCTCTGCAAGCAAATCAAGTTCATCTGCCTGCATATCGATACCATTCTCTTCAGCCAGATGATGAACAATATGAAGATAGGTTTCCTTATTTGGTTTTGAGAAGGATACATGAATACCAAAACGTTCCGACAAAGAAACGAGCTCCTGCATTGTATCGTTACGGTGTATGTCATCGCCTTCACGGTCAGAAAACTTCTCTTTGATAATGTGACGGCGGTTGCTGGTGGCATAAATAACCACGTTGTTAGATTTAGCCGTAACCGAGCCTTCAAGCACCGCTTTGAGTGCATTGAAATTGTCATCATCCTTTAGGAAAGAAAGGTCATCAATGAATATAATAAATTTTAACGGATTTGACGACAGCTCGTCAAGTATTTTCTGAATTGAACGAAGCTGATCCTTTCTCACTTCGATAATACGCAGACCCTCATTCCACAGCGCATTGCCTATCGCCTTTACGGTTGAGGATTTGCCCGTACCTGCGTCACCTGTCAAAAGGATGTTTGCCGCAGGCTTTCCGCAAAGAAGTGCTTTTGTGTTATCAAAAACAATATTTCTTTCTCTCTCATAATCAACGAAATTTGAAAGCTCGATTTTATCGGGATGAGTTACGGGAGCAATATTCCCCTGCTCATCCACATAAAACATTCGGTGCTTTGCATAAATGCCGTAGCCATATTTGCCGATATTCTCGGCTCTGTGAAGGTATATATCCTTGAGTCTGAGATTCGTTGTTGTAAAATCAGGCAAAAAGCCTTTGTAATCAAGTGTGCTGCGCAGGGCGGATTTATCAAGCTCTGCCACCTCCTGCAACAAATCAAGCTCACTTTCAAGTGTTTTCTGCATATACTTTGGAACAGATTTTCTGTTACCTAAGGTTTTAATGAAAACATTTTCGCTGTCAGAGCATAATTCCTTGATATATTCGCCCAGATTGCCGCCATTCGCATTATAAAGCTCCGCTACAAACCCGGCATAAGCCGAGCTTGTAGGTTTTTTGAGGAAATTGCACAGGGCAGAAATTACGGGATCCTTCAGTATTTCTCTGAAGATACATAAGGTCTGAAGTTTTTCATATAGCTTTCTCATATCAGTTAAGAATCGCCCCCGAAGCACCGCCCGAAACAAGCGCCGCATAGCGTTTGAGATATCCCGAAAGCTCTTTTGTTTTCGGAGTGAAATTTTTCATTCGTTCACTGAGAACAGCCTCATCCACTTTAAGTTCTATTGTGTTTTCGGGAATATTGATACTGATTATGTCACCATCTTCTACAACGCCGATCATACCGCCCGAAGCCGCTTCGGGTGTTACGTGACCGATACAAGCACCACGAGTAGCACCGCTGAAACGGCCGTCGGTAATCAGTGCAACGCTGCTACCGAGACCCATTCCCATGATCGCAGAGGTGGGATTCAGCATTTCACGCATACCGGGGCCGCCTTTGGGACCTTCATAACGGATCACTACTACGTCACCCGCCACAATTTCGCCCACATTGATAGCAGTCTGTGCTTCTTCCTCAGAATCAAATACCTTTGCAGGACCTTCGTGCACCAGCATTTCGGGAAGAACAGCAGAGCGTTTGACAACACTGCCTTCGGGAGCAAGGTTGCCTTTGAGTACCGCAATACCGCCCGTTTCACTGTATGGATTGTCAATTGGGCGAATGATATCGGGATTAAGATTAACACAGCCTGTGATGTTTTCACCGATGGTCTTACCGGTAACTGTCAGGCATTCGGTATTAAGTAAGCTTTTTTTAGTAAGCTCGTTCATCACTGCATAGACACCGCCTGCCTCGTTCAAGTCTTCCATATAAGTGCGACCTGCAGGAGCTAAATGGCAGAGATTGGGCGTTACAGCACTGATCTCATTGGCAATATCCAAGCTCAGCTCAACCCCGCACTCGTGAGCAATAGCAGGCAGATGCAGCATACTGTTAGTAGAGCACCCGAGAGCCATATCTACAGTGAGAGCATTCATAAGTGCCTCTTTTGTCATAATGTCTCGCGGACGGATATCTTTCTTAAGAAGCTCCATTACCGCCATACCGGCGTGCTTGGCAAGTTCGATACGAGCGGAGTAAACGGCAGGAATCGTTCCGTTGCCACGAAGTCCCATACCGAGTGCTTCTGTAAGACAGTTCATTGAGTTGGCAGTATACATACCACTGCAAGAGCCACAAGTCGGGCAGGTCTTACATTCGTATTCATAGAGTTTTGCATCGTCTATTTTGCCTGCATTATAAGCGCCAACCGCTTCAAACATCGATGAAAGGCTTGTTTTTTTGCCATCCACTCTGCCGGCAAGCATCGGTCCGCCGCTGACAAATACGGTGGGAACATTCACTCTTGCCGCCGCCATTAACAAACCCGGTACATTCTTATCGCAGTTGGGTACCATAACAAGACCGTCAAAGCCGTGAGCAAGAGCCATAGCTTCAGTGGAATCGGCAATCAGATCACGGGTAACAAGAGAATATTTCATTCCCGTATGTCCCATAGCGATGCCGTCGCAAACGGCAATTGCAGGAAAAACAATGGGTGTACCGCCTGCCATCGCAACGCCGAGTTTTACGGCATCCACGATTTTATCGAGGTTCATATGTCCCGGTACAATTTCGTTATAAGAACTGACTATGCCTATAAGCGGGCGTTTTTGTTCTTCTTCGGTCAGTCCCAAAGCGTGAAACAAACTGCGGTGTGGCGCGTTTTGTACGCCATCCACTACATTTTCTTTGCGCATAACTGCACCTCCCGTTAGTTATTGATGAGTTTATCCTCATCGCTCCAGCTATAAAGCTTGCGGATATCCGCACCCACTACTTCGCTCGGATGCTCGCTCGCTTTTTTTCTCATAGCATTAAAGTGAACCTGTGCACCGGCAGAAGACATATCGAGAAGGAAGTCCTTTGCAAAGGATCCGTCTTGAATATCGGAAAGGATCTTCTTCATCGCCTTTTTGGTATCCTCGGTGATGATCTTCGGACCGGTGATATAATCGCCATATTCTGCGGTGTTAGAGATGGAATAACGCATACCGGCAAAACCGCTTTGATAGATAAGGTCAACGATCAATTTCATTTCGTGGATGCACTCAAAGTAGGCATTTCTCGGATCGTAGCCTGCTTCTACCAAGGTTTCATAGCCTGCCTGCATCAGAGCGCAAACGCCACCGCAAAGAACAGCTTGTTCACCAAAGAGGTCGGTTTCAGTTTCAGTGCGGAAGGTGGTTTCAAGCACACCTGCACGGGCACCGCCGATGCCGAGCGCATAAGCAAGACCGAGATCCCAAGCATCACCCGTAGCATCCTGCTCCACGGCGATCAGGCAAGGAACACCTTTGCCTGCTTGATACTCACTACGAACGGTGTGACCGGGGCCTTTGGGAGCAATCATAATGACGTTGACATTCTTCGGCGGTTTGATGCAGCCAAAATGAATGTTAAAACCGTGAGCGAAAGCCAAGGTCTTGCCTTCGGTAAGGTTGGGTTCGATAGACTCCTTGTAAAGAGCCGCCTG
>JAZQJF010000012.1:0-106005 GCA_045541505.1 Acutalibacteraceae bacterium | reverse complement strand
CTTCTTTCTCCGTATGCCCACGGGAAAGGAGCATCTGCCGAGATTTGTTAAGAAGAGCGACGGCATTCCTGCACCGAAAAAGCTGATGTGGGGTACATATCTTCTTATGTTCATTATCGCACTGATGGGCGTTGCCGGCCCTGCGATTGTTGGTAAGGCAGCGCACGGCGTTTCCATTATGTATTTGGTCGTGGCACTTTCCTGTTTCACGATGTATTTGCTCCACAAAAAAGCGAATATCCACCCTTTCCGAATGATGCCCGTGCTTGTGGGACTCGGCGGACTCGGTTTCCTTTTGATGATCGCAACCTCTTACGTTCCCGCGCTTGCATACGTCGCTTGCGCGCTGATCGGATTTGGTATGGCGGCTTGTATGCTCGCACCGCTTTACGGTGTGCCGCTCATGAAATCCTATCCCTCAAAATACGTACCTTGCGCTATCATCGGTCTTGCGCTCTCGGCTGTTCTCGTTCACGCCGTGATTGCCGAGATATTCCTCGGCGCACCTACCGCGCTGTACATCTTCTATGCGGTGATCATGGGTGTGCTTGTGTTCGTATATATGCAGGTCGAGCCGTTTTTGATGTTCGCGCTTCGCCGCCGCATTGCCGACGACACCGTTCATGCGGCAGAGGAAGAAACAGAGACTGTTCCCGCCGTGAAAACGGAAGTAAAAACCGAGTCTTCGGTTGCTTTGGCAGACGAGGAGAAAAATCCTCTTGCAAAGCTAAGCCCGAAGAAACGCGAGGTTGCAGAGCTTATCTGTCTTGGTTACACCAACAAGGATATTGCCAAAACCCTCGTTATCTCCGAGCATACTGTTAAAGACTACGTGAAAGATATCTATATTGCTCTTGAGGTTCACAGCCGTTTGGAGCTTGCCGCCCTTGTAAACAATTACCGCTTGGCAAATATGAAATAACAAACTGAAGTCAGTGCAGATGTTAAAGCTGAAATCGTACTCTCTGTTCTTTCAAAGAAAGGTTACAGTAACGGCGACGTTGTAAAAATGCCGGTTATTTCCGTTCATAAAATCAATGCTCACTCAAAAATTAGCTACAGCAAGCTGAATGTCCACAGCAGGTATGAACTGACGTCGCTTGTGAATAAAATTAAACAGTAAAAAGCAAACAACTCCCCCTGTAAATTGATATAACTCAATTTTACAGGAGGAGTTTAAAGTTTTAAGTATTAAATTATTGCTCAATAAAAACAATAAATCCGAACGCTTCACCGATAATGGTAAAAGTGTTCGGATTTATCGTATATGGTCCGAGTGGCGAGACTTGAACTCACGGCCTCTTGACCCCCAGTCAAGCGCGCTACCAGCTGCGCCACACCCGGAACGCATTACATATTATCACATTATTCTTTAAAAAGCAAGTCTTTTTTTAAATTATTTTAAAAATTTTTCAATAGGTGTAATATCAAGGCTTTTTTGTTCTTTTATGAAACTATAAAACTCCCTGAGCATCACGTTTACTCCGCCTTGAGAATTACTTTCGGCATTAAAAGGCATAACCGGATCATGAACACTGAGTCTGAGCAGAATCCAACCGTCTCCGTTTTCTTTATCGGCAGAAATTCTGATTCCGTCACGGTTGTCATTAGCGATTTTCCAACCGTCCTTGCTGCCGAAGTATGCAACAAAATTATCAAGAACAGCGTTTCCGTAAGACTTGAAATCTTCACAGGTAATTTTAAATCGCAGCTCTTTTTCTTCCTTTGGCTGAGCAAGGGTTGAAAGCACTTTTCTTATAGAATCTGCACCGTTACCTGCGAGATAAATTATTATCTTTGTCATAAGATATGCGCCGTCATCAAGATAATAATTCTCTTTAAACGCAGCGTGACCTGAAGTTTCAATGGCAAGGGGGCAAAATTTGCCTTCACTATTGAGTTCGATCTGCTTGTTGATAACATTCCTGTATCCCCTCTTATAACGGTAATGCTCACCGCCGAGAGATTTTATAAAATCAGGTATTCCGTCAGAAGTTACCGAATCGGTTACTATCACACCGCCATCAGTGCCTTCAAGAGCAAGCACGCTGGCAAGAGCAACAAGATTGTTTCGGTTTATTTCTTCACCGTTTTTGTCAACACAGCCTGCACGGTCAACATCGGTATCAAAAATAATACCTAAATCTGCTTTGTTTTCAACTGTTGCTTTTGTAATGCTTTGCATTGCATCGGCATTTTCGGGGTTCGGTATATGGTTTGGGAACATTCCGTCAGGGTCAAGAAACTGACTTCCTGTTATATCTGCACCCAGGGGCGCAAGAACTTTTTTAGCATAAAATCCGCCAACACCGTTACCTGCATCCACAATGATTTTGTAGCCTTCAAGCGGCTTATCATAATTTTTTGCATTTACGCCTTTTTTAATCATTTCACAAAGATTTTCAGCGTAGGTTGTCATATAATCAACAGGTGTGATTTTGCTTTCATTTAAAGAAATAGAGGTGTTATCTTCTTTTTCGGCATCTGAAAGAATGGCTGAAATATCACTGCCCTCAAGACCTCCGTCAGGGGTGAAGAATTTAAGACCGTTTCTTTCCCAAGGATGATGGCTTGCAGTAATCTGCACAGAGCCGTCGCACTTCATGTCAAGAACCGCCATAAACATAGCAGGTGTTGAGGCAAGAGCACAGTTAAAAACGCTCACACCTTTTGAAGAAAAGGCGCGAAGTAAGGCTGACTTTATTCTTTCTGCCGAAACTCTGGAATCGTGACCAACACAAACAGATAATTCATCAGGCTTTTTGCCCGTTTTGTCGCAAAGGAATTTCACAAAACCGAGAGCTATTTTTTCTACCTTTTCGTCGCTTAAAAATAACGGTTCATTTTCAAACCCGTCAGCAGCTAAGCCTCTTATATCAGTTCCGCTTTTTAATGAAGAATAACTCATTCTGATCCTCCGTTCAAAGTTGCTACATATTCATCAGATATTCTCAAAAGGAATTTATACATCGGGGCAAAGGCCTTGTATTCAACTTCAAGCTGTTTAATAATCTCATCGGTTTCAAGGACTTTGAAATCATTTCTGAACTTTAAAAAGCACATTCTTTTTACGTTGTAATATGGTAAAACTGCAGGTGAAGGGTCTCCACCCTTTGGTTTTTTATAACCAACGGCAGAAAACTGAGCACCTGTTTTACGGATGCTTTTAACAGCCTCAACAAATTCCTGCTCATATTTAATAAGATGCTGACGGTAAATTTCCATCATTGCAGGGGTTGTTTCATAATGACCGATGCCGTAAGAAATACAATCCTGACTCACTTCGAACCACATACAAGGGTGAAACTGCCATTCTCGCTTCGGACGCTGAAACATTACCCACAGATTATCACGATAGAGGTTTTTGTTTTTTGAAAATCTTGTATCACGGCGGACTCTTGACACCATTTTAACCGGGTCAAGGTTCATCATCTCATCAATTTCATACATAAGCGGTGACAACTCCCCTGCCAGCTGACGCAAAGGAACAGTTACACCTGCTTTAATTTCTTCTTTATGTTCTTCATAAAAAAGCTTACTGTTTTCAAATTTATTCTGTGCCAGAAGCCACATAGCTTCTGCAGTTATTCCGTTATAAGACATTATATCAGTCCTTTTTTAATCAGTTCATTAACTGCGAGCATAATACTCATTTTTGCACTGTAAAAGCTGATTCCTCCCTGCATCCACGCAGCGTAAGGAGCACGCAACGGACCGTCAGCCGAAAGCTCAATTGTTGAGCCTGAAGTGAATGCACCCGAAGACATAATAACGGGGTCATCATAGCCGGGCATATCCCAGGGCTCAGGTAAAACAAAGGAATCAATAGGTGTTCCCTTCTGAAGTCCCTGACAGAATGCAACGAGGTTGTCAGCAGTATTAAGCTTCACTGTCTGCACGATATCACAGCGTTTATCTTCACTTGAAGGGGTTGTTTCAAAGCCGAACTGTTCAAGCAAAGCTGCTGCAAAAACCATAGCTTTAAGTGCCTCGGTTACAACACGGGGAGCAGAGAAAATACCCAGGAACAAATCTCTGTTCTGATCAAGGGTTGCGCCAACCTCTTTACCGATGCCCGGTGTTGTGAGACGGTATGAGCATTTCTCAACCAAATCCGCCCTGCCTGCTATGTAACCGCCTGTTTTGGCAATTCCGCCGCCTGCGTTTTTGATAAGTGAACCTGCAATCAGGTCAGCACCCATTTCAATAGGTTCAAATTCCTGAACAAATTCACCGTAGCAGTTGTCAACCATTACGATTGCATCTGAATGAGCTTTAACTGCATCAACAATTTCTTTGATTTCTTCACAAGAAAGGCTTGGTCGCATATCGTAGCCACGTGAACGCTGAATGTAAACCATTGTGATACTGTCATCAAGAGCATCAATTATGGCGGGAATGTCAGGTTTCTGATTTTTTAGGTCAACCTGCTTATATTTTACTCCGAAATCAGCCAATGAACCGTCACCCTTGCCGTTAATACCAATTACTGAATGAATAGTATCGTAAGGTGTACCTGTTACACAGAGCATGGTATCACCCATTCTCAACACGCCAAAAAGTGCAACAGCCAGGGTATGTGTTCCGCAAGTAAAATTGTGGCGGACAAGGGCATCCTCAGCACCGACAATGTCGGCAAAAACGCTGTCAAGCACCTCACGACCTCTGTCGCCGTAGCCGTAGCCTGTTGTGCCTGTGAACATTGTTTCGCTCACCTGATTTTTAATAAAAGCAGAAAGCACCTTCTGCTGGTTATATTCGCTGATTTCTTCAAGCTCTTTGAATTTATCGGCAACCTTTTCCATTGCAAGGTCAGCCGCTTTTTGTATTCTTTCGTCTATTTCAAAAAATGTTTTTTTCATACTTCCTCCTCGTTGACCGCTGATTATAAATCATATTTTGTTTCTATCATACCAAACGGTCGGATTGTTTTCAATATATTCCCACTTCGTATTGTAGTCTTCTTCATCGCGAATGATGTGGTCGTAATATAATTTCCGCCAAACAGGGAAACCTATTCTTTTTGTGACATATCCTTTGAATTTATTTATGATATTTGGTATCGTAGGGGCGCCCATTGGGCATCCGCTTTCATTTGGCAAAACGGTAACCAACAAATGAATATGGTAAGGCATAATTATATGTTTGTCAATTTTGACTCCGCTATATATTTTATCAATATTATTGATTGCTTCTTCCACAATTCTTCCGTATTCCGAAAGCTGACACCACGGACGGCCAATGGCCGCCCCTACGATGTTACCGAAAATTCTCTGCTTATCTTTTGTGCAGATGGTGATGAAATATGTTCCGTTGGAAGATAATCGAATCCTTTAAATCTGTTTTCTTTTCGTGTGGGGAATTTGTTGCTGTCCATCATTAAACCTTTCTTGCTTTCACAATCAAAAATGACGGCTTGATAAATTCATCATACAATGCAGGCCATTTTTCCATTGCCCACGGTTGAGGTTTGGGTTCGCAAACTTCTCCAATTTTAAAGCCGGCTTTAACCAATGCATTTATTGCGTCGCTGAATGTTCTGTGATATTTAGTCACACCATCAACATACCAATGGACTTTTCTTTCACCTGACTCATTATAGTTTGAAAAAGTATATGAAACCTTTCTGTTATTCTCATCTTTGTTATAGTGTCCGTTACCGTCAACTGTTGCCGTAATAAACGGGTGCTCCTGTGAAAACAGAAGAATTCCATTTTCATTAAGCAAAGCATACATATCTTCACACAGTTTTATAAAATCTTCGATATAGTGGAAAGCAAGAGAGCTGTAAATAAAATCGAACTTTTCACCGAGAGTCAATATATCTGTCATACTCATATTTTTATATTCGATTTTTTCGTCTGTTGCTTCTCGCTTTGCCACTTCAAGCATTTTTTCTGAAATATCAACACCAACAACACGCTTTGCTCCGTTCAAAGCAAATTCGAGGCAATTACTTCCGCAACCGCAACCTAAATCGAGAACAGTTTTTTCGTTTAATTCAGGTAAAAGTTCTTTCATTGCCGGCTGTTCCAGCATTGTATTGGAATTAATTTCTCTGCTTCTCAACTCACTATAACCTGCAAAAAATATTTCGTTGTCGTAAATATTTTGGTTGCTCATAAATTAAACCTCTCTTTAGTTCTATCTGTTTACCATCGCCCATTCACCCACAACGGTGAAACCGATTGAACGGTAAAAATCAACTATTGAATCGTGTTTGCAAAGAAGCTCTGTTCGTTTTCCCTCACTCACGGATTCATTGCCTAAAAGAGTAACCAATCCCCCGCCGAGACCTTTGCCACGGTGATTTTTATCGGTAGCAACTGCACCTAAAAGAACGGCTTTATCCGTAACAAACAGCTTCATTGCACAAGCGGCAGGCTCACCGTTTTCTAAAGCAAGTGCAGCCTTGGCTGTTCCTTTTTTCACTCTGTGAGTAACATCAGAAAGCCATGGCAGATATTCACCAACTCCCAAAAGGTCGGCAGATTTTATAAGGTGATAAACGTCTTTATAATCAACATTTTCACAAAGGGATATATTATATTTTTCTCTGTCTGTTATATTGTTATATCTTACAACATAGCCCCAGATATCTTCATCTAAGCCAAGCTTTTTCATCACCTGACGGTCACACTGCAAGGATGAAAAGCCTATCATTCCGATAAAAGCAGCAAGCTCTTCAAAATCGGCATTTTCGTTACAAGTCAGTGTCATACTGCCGTCAATAAGGCTGATAGCAGCGACGGTATCATTGCTTTCATCAATCTGTACCCAGAATCTCATAAAATCAAATTCATAGGAATAGGTATTGAAATACGCTAAAATCCTTGTTCCGAAAACATCTTCTGAGCAAATTCCGTCAAGAGTGTATTCACCTGAATCCACAAATTTAATCATTTGCAAATTCCTCCGAAAGAGCGAGGATTATTCTCTTGGTTTCTTCAATATCACTTTCCTTGATTACGCAGGAGGGTGAATGAAGATAACGGCAAGGAAGTGACACTGCAACAGTTTTCACTCCGCCCACAGATGTGTGAATTACACCGGCATTATTGCCGCCTGCTACCATAGATTTGGTTTGCAAACGGATGCCTTTTTCTTCTGCGATTTTAAAAGCACGGTCAAAAAGCTTTTTATCATAAACCGTTCTTCTGTCCATAAACGAAACGACACCGCCGTTGCCAAGCTTACAGACAGTTTTATGCTCATCAACACCTGCTAAATCTGCGGCCGTTGTGGTTTCAACAACAATGGCATAATCAGGGTCAACGATGTAAACACCCGTTCCTGCCATACCCATTCCAACCTCTTCCCCCACAGAAAAACTGAAATACATATCCACAGGCAAATCAGATTTTATCATATCAATTAAAATCGCACAGCCTGCACGGTCATCGAGAGCTTTACTCTTGATATATCCGTCACCGTAAGTAACGAATTCAGATTTAAAGCAAGCCATATCACCCGATTTAACAAGGGATTCTGCTTCTTCTTTTGATTTGGCGCCGATGTCAATACAAAGACTTTTTACATCAGGAAGCTCGGTTTTTTTATCGGCTGGTAAAAGATGGACAGGCACAACACCTATAACACCGTTAATTTTGTTTTCACCAACGGTTACGGGTCTGCCCAGCATAACAGCAGTGTTGATTCCTCCCACACATTCAAAGTTGAGGGAACCGTCAGAATTAACTGAGGTGATAACAAATCCAACCTCATCCATATGAGCATCAAGAAGCACTCTTTTGTTTGCATCTTTTTTGCCTTTTTTAAACACCAACAGATTGCCCAGAGAGTCAACTGTAATTTCTGTTGCATAATCTTTTATTTCTTCAATAATATAATTTCTTACAGCTTCTTCTCTGCCTGAAGTACCGTCGAGCAAACATAGATTTTTAATCAGATCAATCATTGTCGGCACCTCCGTAAGTGAGAATATATTCAGCCACAAGCTGCGCAGTGTATTCAATATCATCAGGGTCAATCATCTCAACACCTGTATGCATATTCTTCAAAGGCAACGACAAAAGAGCCGTCTTTTTACCCTCGGCAGAAACTGCAATAACATCGGCATTTGTACCTGTTGAAGAGGACATTATTTCAAGCTGATAAGGAATATTTTTTTCTTTGGCAAGACTTTCAAGCTCGCGGCTCATTTCATAATTAAGAATCGGTGCAAAACCGATCATTGTGCCTTCACCTAAAGATGCAGTGATATTTTTTGGGGTTGCATTTGTTTTTGCAAAGCTTACATCAACGCAAAAGCACTTTTCAGCATTGCAGTTAAAGCTGCCCGCTCCGGCTCCGATAAGACCTACCTCTTCCTGCGCGGAAAAAAGCACGGTAATTTCATTGCAGCAGTCTTTTTCTTTCAGAATTTCAAGGCAACGAAGAATTGCGCAAACACCTGCTTTATTATCAAAATAAGCTCCTGACATCGCTCCGTTTGCCATTTCATTATAGGTGGTTTTGAGGGTAACTCTGTCCCCCGGTGAAACGAGAGAAAAAATTCTGTCACCGTCAATTCCTGTATCAATCAAAATTTCATCGAAACCTGACGCCTTTTTTCCGTCACCTGATGCCAGATGGGGAGGTGTTGATGTTACTACACCAAATAAATCTTCTCTGCCGTGAACAACTACATCCTGAGCAGCAATTGTACGGATATCTGTTCCTCCGCACTTGTCAACTCTAAGAAAGCCGTTTTCTTCAACGGCGGTAACTATCATACCGATTGAATCGAGGTGGGCATCAAGCAAAAAGTGAGTACCGTTACCCTCTTTATAGCCCACAACATTTCCCAGTTTATCGGTTGTGACTTTCATATAATCTGAAAGCATTTTTTCAGCAACAGGGGCAATACAATATTCCTGACCCGGTGCCGACGATTCTTTTGCAAATTTAATTAAAGTTTCTTTAATATTCATAGCCTATCCTTCTAAAACAAATCACCGCCGGTGTTGGCGGTGTTGTTATTATGTATTAATAAAGCTTAATTCCGCCGTAGTTACGGATTTTGAGAATATAGCAAGCATCATCGCCAAAAACAGCCTGCATAGCTGATTTGAACTCTTCAAGAGCACAATCGGGAACAAAGGCCTGGATTGTACCTGCAAATCCGCCGCCGTGAACACGCCATGCGCCTTTACCCTTAAGAACTCTTTCGCAAATTGAAAGAGCAACCGATACAGGCTGAGCAGCTGTCTGGCAGGCAGCAAAAACGTTCTGATTAAACATAAATGAAGAATGACCGCTTTCGGTAATAACAGCCTTGAATGCTTCAAAATCACCCTGAGAAAGAGCAGATTTCAACTCCTCTACTCTGCGGTTTTCGTTATAGAAATGGGTTGCGCGAAGAACAGCTCTGTCATTAGCTTTTTCACGGACAAGATTAATATTCTTATAAAATTCGGTTTCGTCAACTTCACGAAGAACGCTCTTGCCGAAGCAGGCTGCAGCAGCTTCCATTTCACCGCGTACTGCGGCATATTCATCAGTTAAGTCAGCGTGACTGCCCTTTGTGTCAACAATACAAAGTGAATGGCCTGTTGCACCAAAATCAAAATCAATCTTGTTGATAACAGGATTTTTTGTGTCTTCAAAATCAATTGAGATAAATCCGCCTACAGAGCTTGCCATCTGATCCATAAGTCCGCTTGGTTTGTTAAAATATTTATTTTCAGCATACTGTGCAATTTTAGCGATATCAACTGCCGAAACCTTACAGTCGTTATAAAGTCCGTTAAGAATAGCACCGATAAGCACTTCAAAAGCAGCAGAAGAAGAAAGACCTGAGCCTGAAAGAACCTGTGTTACACCTGTAGCATTAAAGCCGCCGATTTCATAGCCATACTCTTTAAAGCCTGCACACATACCGCGGATGAGAGCAGCTGATTTACCGAACTCTTCAGGATGAACCGAAAGATCAGAAACATCAACTTCATTCATAGAATGGCCTGCGGATTTTTCGCATATAGTCATATCATCTCTTTTGGCTGCAAGGGCAATTGTATCAAGGTTGATTGCAGCAGCAAGCACCTTGCCGTGGTTATGGTCGGTGTGGTTACCGCCGACTTCTGTTCTGCCCGGTGCACTGAACATTGCTACATCTTCGTTTTCACCGTAAAGTGAAGCAAAGGTATCAAACACCTGTGAATGTCTTTCTTTCTGAAA
This sequence comes from Acutalibacteraceae bacterium, assembly GCA_045541505.1. Classification (GTDB taxonomy): domain Bacteria; phylum Bacillota; class Clostridia; order Oscillospirales; family Acutalibacteraceae; genus CAG-488. Next base: position 95,826 of record JAZQJF010000012.1, on the reverse strand, counting down.
AGCGAGTGATTCGGATGTATATACCTTAAGCAAGGCTTCATCAAGCCCGCCGTTAATAAGACTGTTTTTTAATGCTTTGAGTTCTGACATTTTTCTTTCTCCTTTTTCTCTTTTTGTAATAAAGAATAACACCTGCAAGATAACACGCAGCAGATGACAACGATGCGATGATAATAAGCGGTAATAAAAATCCCGCTGAAAACGGATTATATACATGGCGGCCCACTACTGTATATGAAATAAGCAACGGTAAATTACCCGCCAGGGAAAGACCTAAATATTTCCAATAATTGAATCCCATTGAACCGTAAAGCTGACTTACAAGGTTAATCGGGAAACTTGGTAATAATCTGAAAAACACCAACAGCCACGGATTTCCTTTTTCGTCCTGTCTCATAATTATGCGCAGGGTTTCGTTGCGCTTGAGAATAACATTTACACCGCCGGGACCTATCCGCTTACCCCACCAGTATTTAAGGGTGTAATTAAGACCCATTCCGATAATATTCAGAGGCAGTGCAACATAAAACGGAAAAACAACACCTGTTGCAGCGCAGACAAGAGAAATCGGATATATGGGAAGAAATGCCTTAAATGAAAACAGGAACATAAGGGTGAAAATAAGGTATGCTTCACTGCCCATATTCTCTACACGCTGCTGCACTGTATCAAGATAACCCTGATAAGTCTGCCACCAGTATTGAATTTTTTCGTCACTTGAAGCAATCAGTACACCTACGAGTGCTATGGCAATAATCAGAAAAACCAATGCTGCAATATTGAGAAGATTCCTTTTCAGGAGTCTCTTTTTTAAATTGTTCAGCCATATCACTCCTTTACGCATTTCTTCATCTTGTTATTTTATAATAAAATTATGTTCAGGTCAACTGATTTTTAGAAAATAGGTCAATATATATTATATTCTTAATCGGTGAAAATATATAAAAAAGTCTGCCTCAAATGAGACAGACTTTAAAATTATTTTAACTTCAATTTCAAGACAATGGGAAAATGGTCAGCAGAATAATTGCCGCCGTACAGCTCATCAACCACATCATAGCTAAGCACTTCAAAGCCCGTTTTGGAAATCATAAAGTAATCCAGCTGTTTTCCTGATTTGCCCCAATTCTGATAAGTAATTGAATTATCTGTATTATCCGTTTCATATCGGGCATCAAGGAAGTTTTCTGTCACTTTTATGTAGGTTTCAGTGCCTTCTTCAGCATTGAAATCACCCATAATAACGCTGGGATAGGAGCCGAATTGCTTGATTTTTTCAAGTATAACTCCCACGCCCTTTATTCTTGCCTCGTCACTGACGTGGTCAAGATGTGTATTGAAAACAACGAACTGTTTATCGGTTGACTTTTCGTTCAGAATAACATAGCTGCAGATTCTGTAACAGGCTGAGCCCCAGTCTTTACTCATTTCTTCAGGAGTTTCAGAAAGCCAGAATGAGCCTTTATCAACAAGAGAATAAAGAGATGCATTATAAAAAACAGGACAGCCTTCGGCAATTACGGAACCATCACGATATGTTATAACAGAATCATAGCCTTCAAGACAGTCAATAAGATAATCATACTGCCACCTTGTAGCTTCCTGAAAACCGATGATCCCGGGGGCATTGTTTCTGATGCCCTCCATTACAAGCTCGGCTCTGTAAAACCAGGATTTTTTGCCGAAGTCAAGGGGTGTGAGGCAACGGAGATTACAGCTCATCATTGTAATTTCATCGGTATTTTCAATTTTAATTTCAGCAACCTCTTTTTTATTGAGGTATCTCGGAAAATAAAAGCCCAAAACACCTGTTGCCACAACAACCAAAGCAAGAATAACACAAACAACTGATAAGGCAACTTTTTTTAATGTTTTCATATCACTTACCACCGTTTGTGTTTACCATATCCATCATGTTCATATAAAACTCGATATAACCGCCCTCAATATCAGTGCCGCGACTGAAGTCATAATGGTCTGTTCCCATAAGAGTGGGCATAACATACCATACACCTTTTTCGATTTTTTTGCTCGTTTCAAAATCAGCGTGAGGGTCATCAAAGGGATAAAGTGCACTGATTAACGGAACAATACCGTCGTTGGCAATCCAACCGTCTTTCATTTCAATTCCGTCAATGATTTCACCCTCGGATTCGAGAATATCCTTGCAGGATAAATCAAAAATAAAAATACTGAAATCGGGCTTAACTCCCTCAAACTCAGGTGTGCCTGAGCAAAGAGAAGTGTAAGAATAATAATATGCATATGGGTTCATCTTAATTTGTTCATTAAGAGCAGCTGCACCCCTTAATGTAAGCTCATAGCCGCAGTTATCGGTACTGCGTGCAATTTTGAACCAATTTGAAGGATTGAAGGTCATTCCTTCGCCTGAAATTCCCCATTGCTCCATAAGAGGTTCATAAACAGGGATCACTCTGTTAATTGCACCGAGAACATTCATCAATGCAATAATCATAACAACAGGCCATTCAGGGTCATAAAGAGTGTTGGCAACCTGTGAACCGTTGTGTGGTGAAGAAAGAGCAATAACAGCGTGAACAGCCTTGCCGTGGCCGCCTTTGAAAAGGGGGGAACAGTCCTCCCCCGATGCAGCTCTTTCACCTTCATCACCGTAAGCAAGAAGTGAAGCCAGCATTCTTACGGTTTCACCGCCGAAAGAGTGACCGAGAAGGTTGATAGGGCTTTTCATATCCCAGGGTTCACCCATAACAGCGTTACCTGTATAATCTCTGCCGTAACGGTCGTGACCTGCTGCAGCAGAATGAGCTTCACCGTAATCGGTAACAGTACCTGTCAAAGCGGCATAAAGCTCACAGGCTCTGTCCCACGCACTGCTGAGAATACCGACAGCGGGGTTGTAAACCTCATAACCTCTTTCGTTGAGCATAGGAATAATGTCATTGCCGTCAGCATCGCACCAGTTAGGCACAATATTTTCAACAGGGTTACCCTCGCCCCATGCACCCATACCGTGAACATAGATGAAAGGATATTTTTCTTCAACTGCAAATGCAGGAACAGCTGCAGAAAAAGCTAAAACAACACTTAATAATACGGATAAAATCTTTTTCATAAAAACTCCTCCTTTTGACAGATTTTAACATAAGTAATATAAAAAATCAATAAACAACAGTTTAACTATCTGTCGATTTCAGATACTGAGAAAGATAACTTTTCGATATATTTGTCTGCGTTTTTTCTGGATTTGAAAATTATGATTTCTTTTCCTTGCTTATATTTTTCAAGCAGCTCATATATTCCCGGCAAAGTATTCTCTGCAAAATTTTTAATAAAATCTTCAAATTCAGGATCAAGCTCTTTTTCAATCCATGGCAGATCATAGCGATCCTTTCCAATACGTTCAACAGCACCCTGCAGACAGACTTCTGTCGGCAAATCAAAGAGAAAAACCGTATCACATTCTTTAAGCCGCATTTCAATCGTTCTGCCATAGTTGCCGTCAATTATCCAACTGTCTGTTGCGAAGATTTCTTTTATTCTTTGATCAAAGTCTTCTCGGGGAATATGAGTTTTATCAGGCTTATGCCAGATTGCATCAAGGTGATATAACGGTATACCCGTAAGCTTATTGAGTTTTTCTGCAAAGGTTGTTTTTCCCGAGCCGGGGCAACCGATTATGATAACTTTTTTCATTTTTGTTCCTCAACAAAATTAAATACTTTTTCCATTATTGCACTTCCGCCGTGGTCTTCAACTACTTTAAAACCGTTTTTCTCGTACATCCCATATGAAACAGGCGTATGCTTAAAAACATTCAGCACCATCTTAGAAAATCCCTTTTCTTTTGCATCCTCCTGAATCTTCACAAAAGCAGCTTTGCCATAGCCTTTTCCTCTGTATTCTTTTTTTATAACATTTTCGGTCACAAAAGCTGCATTCTCTTCAAAAGGACTTTTCTGATAACCGAGAACACCGATTTTTTCATCATTCTCATTCACAACAATATAAAGATAGTTGTCCTTGGAATTAACACCATCGGGGAAAACATCGTTAAACTCTGCCTTTGCTTCTCTCTTTGCTTTCCACATAAATTTTTCATCGCCCGATTTTATCAGATGCTCGGCATAAGCTTTTACTGACCATTTTGAATATATTTTGAATTCATCGCTGTTCATACGTTTGAAACTGATTTGTTTTAAATTATCTTTCATAGAGCTCACCTTAATATCATCCTTTTATAAATATTTCTGCATATAAACTAAGTTTTGATATGTTCCGTCCTTGAGTTTGAAGATTTTCGGCTCTACCGATACAACTCCAAAACCAAATTTCTCATAAAGTGCTTTGGCACGGCTGTTACCCTCAATAAATTCAAGGTCAACAATTTCTGTGCCATCATGTTCTTCTGCCGCTTTTATCAGTTCTTTAAACATTGCTGAACCAATACCAATATTCCAATACTTTTTCTGAATAGCGATACCTACTGTTGCTCTGTGGGAAGTCTTGCTGCCGGTCTTAAAAGTAATGTCACAGTTGCCTGCAATTACACCGTCTATATAACAAGCAATAAACAGTGTATCATTACTTTCACGAACATTAAGAATAAATTTTTCTTCGTTTTCTACGGTAACGCCTTCCCAATCTTCAATTATGCGAGAAAGAAATACTGTTTCACCACTGGAAGTTTTAATACTGTTAAGTAACATTTCCGCATCGGAAATCTCAGGGGTTTTCAATATAGCTTCCACGCCATTTTTTAATACAACTTTCTTTTCTTCAAATATCATTTAAATACCTCCTAAAACAAAACAGGCATCTCCGAGGAGATGCCTTGAATTTTACCAGATTGCTTTTGTATCAACGTCTTCGAGGATAGTCTTAATGAACTCATCAACGCTCACTGCACCGATGTCGCCCTCGCCGCGTTTACGCACTGATACTGAGCCTGCTTCAATATCCTTGTCACCCATAAGGAGCATATAAGGAACCTTTTCAAGCTGGGCTTCACGGATTTTGTAGCCTGTCTTTTCGCTTCTTGTGTCAACCTCACAACGGATACCTGCTTTTTCAAGCTTTGCAGCGATTTCATAAGCATAGTCGTGATGTCTGTCAGCAATGGGAAGAAGCTTAACCTGAACAGGAGCAAGCCACACGGGGAAAGCACCTGCATATTTTTCAATAAGAAGAGCAAGTGTTCTTTCGTAGCAGCCGATAGATGTTCTGTGAATGATATAAGGATTCTTCTTTGTTCCGTCGCTTGCAACATATTCCATACCGAATTTTTCAGCAAGCATCTGGTCGATCTGAATTGTGATAAGTGTATCTTCCTTACCGTAAACATTCTTGATCTGAATATCAAGCTTAGGACCGTAGAAAGCAGCTTCACCGACACCAACCTTATAATCAAGACCGATGTCATCAAGAATTTCTTTCATTACGCCCTGAGCTTCATCCCACTGCTCGGGAGTGCCGATGTATTTCTCTGTGTCAGCAGGATCCCACTGTGAGAAGCGGTAAGAAACATCTTCATAAAGACCGAGAGTTTTGAGCATAAAGATACAAAGATCAAGGCAACGCTTGAACTCGTCTGCAAGCTGCTCGGGAAGGCACATAAGGTGACCCTCTGAAATTGTGAACTGACGAACACGGATAAGACCGTGCATTTCGCCTGATGATTCGTTTCTGAAAAGAGTTGAAGTTTCAGCTAATCTCATAGGAAGGTCACGGTAAGATCTTGCTCTGTTGAGGTATGCCTGATACTGGAAAGGACAAGTCATTGGACGAAGAGCAAAAACTTCATCGTCTTTTTCTTCGTCACCGAGAACGAACATACCGTCTTTATAATGATCCCAATGGCCTGAAATTTTGTAAAGGTCACTCTTAGCCATAAGAGGAGTTTTTGTGCGTACCCAACCTCTTCTTGCTTCTTCATCTTCAACAAAGCGCTGAAGAGTCTGAACAATAAATGTTCCCTTAGGAAGAAGAATGGGGAGGCCCTGACCGATTGAGTCAACAGTTGTGAAAAGTTCAAGCTCACGGCCAAGCTTATTGTGGTCACGTTTTTTAGCCTCTTCAAGAGCTGCAAGGTGCTCTTCCATTACGCTCTGCTTAGTGAAAGCTGTTGCGTAAATTCTCTGAAGCATCTTTTTGTTTGAGTCACCGCGCCAGTAAGCACCTGTGCATGATGTGATTTTGAAAGCCTTGATTCTGCCTGTATCAGGAATATGAGGACCTGCGCAAAGCTCTTCAAATTCACCCTGACGGAAGAATGAAATCTTTTCGCCCTTGCCGGCATGCTCTTTGATAAGTTCAACCTTGTAAGGTTCATCTCTTTCTTCCATAAGCTTAATAGCCTCTTCAGGCTCAAGCTCAAAACGTTCAAGAGGAAGAGCCTCTTTAACGATTTTTTTCATTTCTGCTGCGATGGCATCGAGGTCTTCTGTTGTGAAAGCTTTTTCAACATCAAAGTCGTAATAAAATCCGCCGTCAATAGCAGGGCCAATGGCCAGTTTCGCTTGCGGGAACAACCTTTTAACAGCTTGCGCAAGAACGTGCGAGGCAGTGTGGCGAAAGCAACGCTGAGCCTCTTCGTCCTCCTCAAAAGAAAGAATTTCAAGTGAGCAATCCTCAGTAAGAGGAGTTCTCAAGTCACAATATACGTCATTGATTTTGCAGATGCAGGCAGCCTTATAAAGGCCCATGCCAAGGCTTTTTGCAACTTCAAGAGCTGTTGTACCTTCGGCATATTCCTTAATTACTCCGCCTTTTAATGTTACATTAATCATAAATATTACCTCCAAAAAAAAATAAAGCTCCACCCCATACACTGGGATGAAGCATAATCTACTCCACGGTTCCACCCGGTTTGCGGTTACCCGCCACTCAACGCCTTAACGCGGCAAACGGCACACCTTATTTCGGCAGCTCTCAGCAGTGGTAACAACAGCTTCGGTGATATTTCCGCTTTCAGCCGATGACGGAAACTCTCTGATTCACGTTATAAGCGTTGCCTTCTGCATCAACGATTTAAGTAATTTTATCACTACAAATTGAAAAAGTCAACACCTTGTGATATAATTCCCTTGAAACAGACTTTTATTAAGTTATTTTAGACGAGTCTTCCTTGCCTCCCTCTGATGAGGGAGGTGGATTTTGCAAAGCAAAAGACGGAGGGAGAGAATACAGAAAACATTGTAAATATAAAAATTTTTTCACAAAATCCAACTACCCCTCAGGGTCTCTGACCCAGCTCCCCTGACAAGGGGAGCCGAATATAGTATTTCTGCGGAAGTGATAATATGAACGATAATTTAATCAAGGCAAGGGATTTGCTTGAACGCTCTGCACCACTCGGCAGATCTGACTGCGGAAAACTCTGCAACGGACTTTGCTGCAAGGGTGACAAAGACACAGGTATGTGGCTGTTCCCCGGAGAAGAGGAATTATATAAAGATAATTCTGATTTCACAATAAAAGAAACTGACGGCAACTTCGGATACAATATGATTATCTGCAACAGCACCTGTAACAGAGGTGAGCGTCCCCTCGCCTGCAGAATTTATCCGTTTTACCCAAGAATTGACGGTGATAAGATCAGCGTTATCAAGGATTTGCGCGGTGTTTCTTCCTGCCCGATTTTAAAGGAAGAAATGAAGCCTGATTTAAAATTCTTAAGAAATATGAGAAAAGCAACACGGTATCTCATCCGTGATGAAGAAATGAAAAATTATATTTTAAATATGCAGCAGGAAATTGAAGACATTGCAAAGCTGATGTCGGTTTTCAGATAGGAGATTTAAATTGATCGGAGTAATAGATGTTGGCGGCGGGCTGAGAGGAATTTACGGCTCAGGAGTTTTTGACCGTTGCCTTGATGATAACGTTGTTTTTGATTATTGCATAGGTGTTTCAGCAGGCAGTGCCAATGCAATAACTTATCTTGCCGGTCAGAAGGGCAGAACATACCGGTTTTATCACGATTATTCAGGCAGAAAAGAATATATGAGCTTCGGTAACTTTTTTAAACATAGCCAGTATATTGACCTTGACTATGTTTACGGCACACTTACTAACAGCGGCGGTGAAGATGCACTTGACTTTTCGTCAGTTATGCAAAACAAAAGTGAGCTCACCGTTGTTGTAACTGACGCAAAAACAGGTAACCCCGCATATTTCACCAAGCACGATATGAAGCAGAATGACTACAGGGTTTTGAAGGCATCCTCTGCCCTGCCGCTTGTGTGCAAAAGCTATGAGATAAATGGCAGAATGTATTATGACGGCGGAATTTCCGATCCTGTTCCCATTGAAAAGGCTCTTGCTGACGGTTGCGAAAAAATCGTTCTGATTCTCACAAAGCCACTTGAAATAAGTGATACTCTTGCCCGTGACAGCAAGGCGGCAAAGTTACTCAAAAGAAAATATCCCGAGCTTTCAGAAAAGCTCAGGGACAAATCAGTAAATTACAAAAAAGGCATTGACCTTGCAATTGAATTAGAAAAGCAGGGAAAATGCATTATCATCGCCCCTGATGATTGTTGCGGAGTGAGCACCCTCACCAAAGAAAAAGACAAGCTCCACGCCCTATATGAAAAAGGGTATAACGACGGGGCAATGATTAAAGAATTTATAAAATAGATAAACCGACAGCCTGAGTCTGTCGGTTTATTTTTTTGCTAATAATTCAACATATGTTTTTTCAAGCACCTTGGAAAGATAAATCAGCTCAATATCCGTCACAAACCGTTGACCTGATTCAATACGCTGGATTGCATTTTTATCCACATCAAGACCTGCCAGCTGAAGCAAATCAGCAAGCTCGCGCTGAGATATGTGTTTTTCTTTTCGGAATTTCGCCACATTTTCACCGCAGACGTTGTTTCTGCCGTCTTTTGTCTTGTTAGTAAACATATAAATTCCTCGTTTTGACATTTAGTGCTTGTCATTTTTAAAATTATATGCTATAATCACAGCAAATATGACATTTAGTGAATGTCAATTTTAAAAGGAGGAAGTTTTATGAAAGCTTTAGTTTGTGAAATGTGCGGTGCTAAAGATATCGTTAAGCAGGACGGTTATTTTATGTGTCAGTTCTGCGGAATGAAATATTCACCCGAAGAAGCAAAGAAAATGATGATTGAGGGAACTGTTGATGTTACCGGTACAGTAAAAGTTGATACCTCCGATGAACTCAAGAATTTGTATCAAATTGCACGCAGAGCAAGGGATGATAATAATAGTGAAAACGCAGCAAAATATTATGATATGATCCTTGTTAAAGATCCGGCAAGTTGGGAAGCGACTTTCTATGTGGTTTATTTTAAGGCAATGGGATGTAAGATTGCTCAAATTCAATCTGCAGGCATTTCTGTATCCAATTGCATTGATACCGTACTCAAATTAATTAAGGATAATGTCACAAATAAAGAAGAACAAAAAAAGGCATACATAGAAGTTGCAAACAGAGTAATTATTATCGCAAGTATGCTATTTAATGGTGCCAAAAACCATTATGATGGTATAGACGGACAAATACGATATAAATATTTGCAGGAGTGGTTAAACAACTCTTTTGCTGCAATGAATTGTGTATATGTCTTAGGGGATAATCTGGATTCATTGTTTGCTTCTGATATAGAAGCAAACAGATTGTCCACTACAGCTTGGAAACAAGGTGTTACTTGGCATCGAACACTAATCGGACATTTAGAAAATCAAGAGGGAAATAGGAATACAGTAAACAACTATATTACTAAAATACAAAAATATGATTCTTCTTTCACAGCACCTCAAGAGAGTGGTAGTGGTGGCGGTTGCTATGTTGCAACTGCGGTTTACGGCTCTTATGATTGCCCTGAGGTGTGGACACTCCGCCGTTACCGTGACTATACCCTTGCCGAAAGCTGGTATGGCAGAGCTTTTATCAGAACATATTATGCAATCAGCCCCACAATCGTTAAATACTTCGGTCATACCGAATGGTTTAAGAAGATGTGGCAAGGCAAACTTGACCGTATGGTTAACGAGCTTAACGAAAGCGGAGTCGAGAATACGCCTTACAACGACAGACAGTGGTAAAATAAATCAAACCGATGCTTCGGCGTCGGTTTATTTTTTTCTTGACACTTTTAATTTGTGATATTATACTTATAATATATCTAAAAATATCAATGGATGGTGATTTTATGGCAGGTAATTATACCGATAATGCAAATGTATTCAAGGCTCTCAGCGATGAAAACAGGCTCAAGGTGCTTGAGCTTTTGCTTGATGGTGAAAAATGCGTAAGTGAGCTTCTTGAAAAAATGAGTATCGGTCAGTCTACCCTTTCTCATCACATTAAGCTGATGTGTGTTTCAGGCATTATCAAAAGCAGAAAATCAGGTACGGCTACCTACTATTCCATCAACCCTGACGGTGCAAAATCTGCCATAGAGCTTTTATCAAAACTTACCGGTGTTGAATCGGTTGCAGTTGACAAAACTGATGCCGTTAAGGCCCCTGCTAAAAAAACTGCACCCAAGAAAAAAGAAGAAGTCAAAGAAGAAACTGCCTCCCCTGTTCGTCAGAAGGGTTCAAGACCTAACGGTTGGCTTCTGTAATTCGTAATTATTTTTCACTTCTATTGACGAAAGGATTGTTACCTATGAAACAGTTTATGGATAAAGACTTTTTGCTTAACAATGATGCGGCAAAAACTCTCTTTCACGATTATGCTGACAAAATGCCTGTTTTTGACTGGCACTGTCACCTTTCACCCAAAGAAATTTATGAAAACAAGCAGCCTGAAGACATTGCTTTTCTCTGGCTTGCAGGCGACCACTATAAATGGCGTGCAATGAGAGGTTTCGGCATTAATGAAAAATATATAACAGGTGATGCATCCGGCTACGAAAAATTCAAAGCCTGGGCAAAGGTTATGCCTTATTTAATCGGTAACCCTCTTTATCACTGGACTCACCTTGAATTGCAGAGATATTTTGATATTTATGAGCCGCTTAGTGAAAAGAGTGCAGACAGAATCTGGACAGCTGCTAACGATAAAATCGCTGCAGGAGGATTTACCCCGAGAGAGCTTATTGTAAACTCAAATGTATCTCACCTTTGCACCACAGACGATTCGGCAGACACTCTTGAATATCACGATTTGCTCAGAAAAGACGACAGCTTCAAATGCAAGGTTCTCCCTGCTTTCAGACCCGATAAAGCTCTTTACATCGACCAGCCTACGTTTATCCCCTGGCTTAAGAGCCTTGAAGATGTAAGCGGTGTTAAAATCAATTCATACAACGAGCTGACAGACGTTCTTCTGACAAGAATTGATTTGTTTGAAAAAATGGGTTGCCGTGCAAGTGACCACGCATTCGCCTATGTTCCTTATAACAGAGCTACTCCCGATGAGCTTGAAGCTATTTTCAAGAAAGCTCTTGCAGGTGAAGAGCTCACAGTTGCCGACAATGACAAATGGAGAACAGAGCTTTTCAGATTTTTTGCAAAGGAATATGCAAAGCGCGGTTGGGGTTGCGAAATTCACATCGGTGCAATGAGAAACAACAATGCACGTATGTTTAAATCCATAGGCCCCGATACAGGTTTTGACTCAATTGATGACAGAGAAATCGCCTTTTCTCTTTCAAGAATGCTTGACAGCCTTGACGCTGAGGGTGCACTGCCCAAAACGGTTCTTTTCACTCTTAACCCCAAAGACAATTATGTTCTCGGCTCAATGCTCGGTAACTTCCAGTCTGACGAGGCCGCTTCAAAAATTCAGTTCGGCTCAGCCTGGTGGTTTAACGATAACCTTGACGGTATGCGTGAGCAGCTTAAAGCTCTCGGCAATCTCGGAGTTCTCGGTAAGTTTGTTGGTATGATTACTGACTCACGCTCCTTCCTTTCTTACCCCCGACACGAATATTTCCGTCGTATTCTCTGCGGTATGGTCGGTGACATGGTTGACGGCGGTCTTTACCCCGACAGCGATATGGAGCTCCTCGGCTCTATTATGCAGGATGTTGCATACAACAACGCAATTAAATATTTCGGCGTTTAATGAGTCTTTCAATTTTCAAAGAGCAATCTTCACGGATTGCTCTTTTTGTTGGTAAATTTGTTAATTTTTTATCAATTCGGGGCTTTTTTATGGTAATACTGATAAAATAATAAAAATATGGCAAAATATTGTTGCAAAAATTTCTGTTTTGTTATAAAATTACAATGCAAAATTTTGGAATTATTATTTTGAAAGGACGAATATACATGAACGCACTTAACAAAAAATCTGTTGAAGACCTCGAAGTTGCCGGCAAGAGAGTTCTTGTTCGTTGCGATTTCAACGTAAAAATGGAAAACGGAGTTATCACAAGCGACAAGAGAATCGTTGCTTCACTCCCCACAATCAAATACCTTATTGATAACGGCGCAAAGGTTATCCTCTGCTCACATCTCGGCCGTCCGAAGGGTGAAGTTGTTCCTGAATTCTCACTTGCTCCCGTAGCAGTTCGCCTTGGCGAGCTTCTCGGCAAAGAAGTTAAAATGGCAAAAGACGTTGTTGGCGAAAGTGCACAGGCTCTTGCTGCTGAGCTTAAAGACGGTGAAGTTCTTCTTCTTGAAAACGTTCGCTATGAAAAAGGCGAAACAAAGAACGACCCCGAACTCAGCAAAAAGTTCGCAGCTCTTGCTGACCTTTATGTAAACGATGCTTTCGGTTCAGCTCACAGAGCTCACAGCTCAACAACAGGTGTTGCTGATTATCTTCCTGCTGCTTGCGGTTACCTTATTCAGAAAGAAATCGAATTCATCGGCGGCGCACTCGCTAACCCCAAGAGACCTCTCGTTGCTATCCTCGGCGGTGCTAAGGTATCTGACAAAATCGGTGTTATCACAAACCTTCTTGACAAATGTGACACAATCATCATCGGCGGTGGTATGGCTTACACATTTATGAAGGCTCTCGGCTATGAAATCGGCACATCTCTTCTTGAGGCTGACAGAGTTGAAGACGCTAAGAATATGATGGAAACAGCTAAGGCTAAGGGCGTTAAGTTCCTTATCCCCATTGACAATAAAATTGGTAAAGAATATGCTCCCGATACAGAAGCTATGGTTATCAACAGTGACTCTATCCCCGAAGGCTGGATGGGTCTTGATATCGGTCCTAAGACTCAGGAACTCTTTGCAGAAGCTGTTAAAGGCAGCGGCACAGTAATCTGGAACGGACCTATGGGCGTTTCTGAATGGGAAAACTTTGCTGCAGGTACAATTGCAGTTGCTACTGCTGTTGCTGAATCAGGCGCAATTTCAATCATCGGCGGCGGTGACTCAGCTGCTGCTGTTCAGAAGCTCGGCTTTGCTGACAAGATGTCTCACATCTCAACAGGCGGCGGCGCTTCACTTGAATTCCTTGAAGGCAAAGAGCTTCCCGGCATTTACGCTCTTAACGACAAATAAGATTTATTTCTGAAAGGACTTGTAAATTATGAATAAACAGCTTCGTAAAGCAGTTATCGCAGGTAACTGGAAGATGAACAAAACTCCTGCTGAAACAACTGCTCTTATCAATGAAATCAAGCCCCTTGTTGCTGACGCTGACTGCGAAGTTATCGTATGTGTTCCTTACATCGACCTTGCAGCTGCCCTTGAAGCAACAAAAGGCTCAAACATTAAAGTCGGCGCTGAAAACTGCCATTGGGCAGCAAGCGGTGCTTTCACAGGCGAAGTTTCCGCTCCCATGCTTGCAGCCTGCGGTGTTGAATATGTAATCACAGGCCACAGCGAAAGACGCACATATTTCGGTGACACAGATGTTACTGTACGTGACCGTACACGCGCTGCTCTTGATAACGGTCTTAAGGTTATTGTTTGCGTTGGTGAATACCTTGAGCAGAGAGAACAGGGCATCACAATGGAAGTTGTACGCTCTCAGACAAAGATTGCTCTTGCAGGTGTTTCTAAAGAAGAAATGATCAACAGCATCATCATCGCTTATGAACCCGTTTGGGCTATCGGCACAGGCAAAACAGCTACTGCTGAGCAGGCTAACGAAGTTAACAAAGCTATCCGTGAGCTTGTAGGCGAACTTTATGACGCTGAAACTGCTGACAAGGCTGTTGTTCAGTACGGCGGTTCAATGAACGCTGCTAATGCTGATGAGCTTCTTGCTCAGCCTGATGTTGACGGCGGTCTTATCGGCGGTGCTTCACTTAAGGCTCCCGATTTCGCAGCTATCGTTAAAGCAGCATCTAAATAATAGTTTTCACTATGCAGACTCACTGTTTTACGGTGAGTCTGTAAAATGTTATTCACACTAATGAGGTAATATCTATGAAAAAACCTGTAGTTTTATGTATTATGGACGGTTTCGGCATCAACCCCGGCGCTGAAGGCAACGCTATTGAAGCTGCAAACACTCCTAACCTTTCAAAGATTTTTAAAGAAAATCCTTTCACCACAATCGGTGCATCAGGTCTTGATGTCGGTCTCCCAGACGGTCAGATGGGTAACAGCGAAGTAGGTCACACCAACATCGGTGCAGGCCGTGTTGTTTATCAGATGCTTGTTAAAATTTCAAAGTCAATTCAGGACGGCGACTTTTTTGAAATCGGCGCTCTTAAAGATGCTATTGAAAACTGCAAGAAGAATAACTCAGCTCTTCACCTTATGGGTCTTCTTTCAGACGGCGGTGTTCATTCACACATTGAGCATCTTTTCGGCCTTATTGAAATGGCAAAAAGAGCAGGTCTTGAGAAGGTTTATGTTCATTGTATTATGGACGGCCGTGATGTTTCTGTTACATCAGGCGTAGGCTTTGTTAAAGACGTTGTTGAAAAGACAAAGGAACTCGGTGTTGGTGAAATTGCAACAATTTCAGGCCGTTACTATGCTATGGACCGTGACTTCGCATGGGACAGAGTTGCTAAGGCTTATTCAGCTATGGTTTACGGTGAAGGCGTTATGGAAAGCGACCCTGTTAAGGCTATGGAAGACTCATATGCTAACGGCGTAACAGACGAATTTATTGTTCCTACAGTTGTTAACGCTGAAGGTACAATCAAAGCTGATGACAGCGTTGTATTCTTTAACTTCCGCCCTGACAGAGCACGTCAGATTACACGTACTTTTGTTGACGAAGCTTTTGACGGCTTCGAAAGAAAGAACGGCTTCTTCCCTCTCAACTTTGTCTGCATGACTCAGTATGACGAAACAATGCCCAACGTTTCCGTTGCATTCCCTCCCGAAGAGCTTACAATGACAATGGGCGAATACCTTGCAAAAAGCGGCAAAACTCAGCTCAGAATTGCTGAAACTCAGAAATACGCTCATGTTACCTTCTTCTTCAACGGCGGTGAAGAAAAGACATTTGAAGGCGAAGACAGAATTCTTATTCAGTCACCTGATGTTCCCACATTTGACCTTCAGCCTGAAATGAGCGCATACCCTGTTTGTGAAGCTGTTGTTGAACAGATCAAATCAGGCAAATATGATGCAGTTATTCTTAACTTCGCTAACTGCGATATGGTTGGCCATACAGGTATCTGGGATGCCGCAGTTAAAGCTGTTGAAGCTGTTGACGACTGCGTAGGTCAGGTTGTTGACGCTGCACTTTCAATGGGAGGTGCAGTTATCATTACAGCTGACCACGGTAACGCTGACAGAATGATCGGTGATGACGGTAACCCCTTCACACCTCACTCAACAAACCCTGTTCCCTTCTGCGTTGTAGGTTATGACTGCGAACTTAAAGAAACAGGCAGACTTGCTGACATTGCCCCCACAATGCTTACAATTCTCGGTCTTCCTCAGCCTGAAGAAATGACCGGCGAAAGTATGATCAAATAAAATTAAGCTTAAAGCGTACCGAAAATCGGTACGCTTTTTGTTTTTGCTATTGCATTATCCTTCTTATTTATGTAAAATGAATTCATCTCATTGAAAGGTTTGATTTTATGAAGCACGGTATTGCACCTGATTATATGAACTCGGCTGAATGGATTGAATATTGCCGTAAGATTGAGCTTGAATACAAACAAAGCATCGAAGAAGGGCTTGATATTGAGCAGTATAAAGATTTATTCCTTGCCGTTTCAAAAATGCCCGGCAGCAAAGAAAAAGATGATATTGCCGATGCTCTTTTCAACATTATTTCAAACGCTGAAATCCGCGAAGGGTATGAATATAATGAACCCTCTGAATTGGATGAAATAAAAGCTCTTCGTGACGGTTTTGAAGTGAAAGGCGAAGCACCTGACACCGACACGTTGAAAAAGAAAATTGAAGGTGCATGGACAGGCAGAATCTGCGGCTGCCTGTTAGGTAAACCCGTTGAAGGCGCAAGACAGCACGACCTTATTCCCCTTTTGAAAGAAACAGGCAACTATCCTATGCACAGATACATTCTCCGCGGTGAAATCACTGATGAAATGATTGAAAAATATGACCATTATCTCGGCGGTGTCAATTATGTTGATGTACTTGAATGTGCCCCTGTTGACGATGACACAAATTACACCGTTCTGTCACAGCTGATTATTGAAAAATACGGCAGAGATTTCACTTCCGGGAATGTTTCTGATATGTGGCTTTCAAAGCAGCCTATCTGCAACTATTTCACTGCAGAACGCATAGCCTTCAAAAATTTTGTTAACGGCTATTCTGCACCGGCAAGTGCAATATATAAAAACCCTTACCGTGAATGGATCGGTGCTCAAATCCGCGGTGACTATTTCGGTTACATTAACCCATCAAAGCCTGAAACTGCCGCTGATATGGCATGGCGTGACGCAAGGATTTCTCACATCAAAAACGGAATTTACGGTGAAATGTGGGTATCAGCAATGATCGCCTGCGCCGCCATAACAAACGATATTATCAAAATCATCAAGGGCGGTCTCGGTCAGATTCCGAAAACAAGCCGACTTTATGAAGAAATCAATGATGTTATAACAGACTTTGAAAACGGAATTGATTTTGACTGTGTTATCTCAAAAATTCACAAAAAATATGACGAATATTCAGATCACGGCTGGTGTCACACTATTTCTAATGCTAAAATCGTAGCCGCCGCATTGCTTTTCGGCAAAGGCGACTACAGCAGGAGCATTTGTATGGCCGTTCAATCAGGCTTTGATACTGACTGTAACGCTGCAACCGTGGGTTCAGTTCTTGGTATGGCAAACGGAATCGGATCAATTGACAGCTGTTGGTATTCACCTCTTAACGGTAAACTTAAAACATCTATTCTCTCTCATAATGAGCTTATGATAAGTGATCTTATTAACAAAACATTGCTTCATATAAACTGAATTTTATACTCTTATCTTCGGTCAGTACGTTTTATTGTACTGACCGATTTTTTCTGATTATGCATTTTTCATAAATTAAACACATTATTTTTTACAGCAAAACTATATACTTTAAATTTAAAATAAGTTATAATTATAGTGTATATGTGGGTTTATATACCCTTTTATAAAAATTAAGTGAAAGGGCGTTTTTTATGAAGAAAAAAATACTTTCAGTTTTAATATCCTTGTGTCTGATCCTTGCAACAGTTCAGCCTTTCGGCGAAATATTTGCCGCTGATTCAGTGTGGAACGGCGGTACTTCCGTTCCCTCTCTTTCAGACGGTTTTTATCAGATTTCAAGCGGTGCAGAGCTTGCATGGTTTGCGCAGCAGGTCAACAGCGGCAGCACAAGCATCAAAGGCAGACTCACTGCAGATTTAACTATGAACGAGTTATATTCAACCGCAAACAACTTCACGCCAATCGGCACTGTTGATAACCCGTTTGGCGGCGAATTTGACGGTGCAGGACATAAAATCACAAATCTTTATATTGAAACCACATCTGACTATGTAGGTCTTTTCGGATATGTTCTCGGCAACCGACCCGCTGTTGATGACAGTGATGACTCAACTCAGGAAGTTTTTAAAGCTGACCCGCTTAAAATGGTTTATAATATTCACCTTGAAAACGCAACAATTATCGGTAACCAGAACGTAGGCGGTATTGCAGGTTATGTTAAATATGCCGTTGTTTCTGACTGCTCTTTCAACGGTACCCTCACCGCAAACGCCAACAGTGCAGGCGGTATTGCAGGTTATATTTTTGACTACGCCAGAATCGAACGTTCTGTTACATCAGGTACAATTCAGGGCGTTATCAGATCAGGCGGTGTGTGCGGTTATGTTAACAGTAACAGCACCGTTTTAAAATGCTACTCAACAGCCGATGTTTTCAGTAACGCCAACCTGAACGGTAACGCAGGCGGTATTGTAGGTACACTTTCGGCAAGTACAATTAACGGCTGTTATTTCCTCGGCAGAGTTTACGGGCCCAAAAAAGTCGGCGGTATTGTCGGCACTAACTCCTACTCCACTCTTCTGGGATGTTACTCACTCGCCCCTGTATACTCTACCATTCTCGATAATAAAGATTATATTGCCGCTATCGCAGGCTACAGCCTCGGCGGTTCTTACTACAACTGCTATTACAATGAAGCTACCAGCCTTTGGGAAGACGCCAACGCAACAGCAAGAACTCTTGAGCAGATGAAAAAATTCAGCTTTGCCCGTGAGCTTAACGAAAACGGCAACGCTTTTACCTACGACTATATGGTTCTTAATAACGGATTCCCCGTTCTTGCGTGGACTCTTGAAACATCTGTATGGGCAGGAGGTAAGGAAGAACCAAAGAAAGACAGCGCAGGCTATTACCTTATTTCAACTGCCGACGAGCTTGCATGGTTTGCAGGTCTTGTAAACGGCACCCTTGCAAATGTAGATCAGAATACCTCTGCAAATGCAAAAATTACTGAAAACATTCTTCTCAATATTTTTGTTATTGAAGGCTCAAACGAAACAAATGTCTGGACACCTATCGGAACTGCAGATTCACCGTTTAACGGAATTTTCATCGGCAATTATTTTAACATAGCAGGTGTATATACAAACGGCACCTCTTATCAGGGACTTTTCGGTAATATCGGCACAAGCGGCACTGTCAGCGATATTGTTATGCTTGACAGCCTTATCACAGGTAATGAATATATCGGCGGTATCACAGGCTATAACAAAGGCACAGTTTCATACTCAGCTAACGGCGGCACCGTCAGAGGTTCAAAATATGTAGGCGGTATTACCGGCTATAACACAGGAACGGTTACAAGCTCGTACAACGTAGGTACTGTTGAAAGCAATTCTGAATCAGGTGCTCATTTCGGCGGTATCGTAGGAAACAACCAGCGCGGCAAGATTCAGCAGTGCTTCAACAACGGCGTTGTTCAGGGTTCTGCCGGTAGCTACTTCGGCGGAATTGCCGGCACAGCAAGCGGTGACGGAATTTATAACTGTTACAACTCAGGTAAAGTTAACGGCGGTTATTATATCGGCGGTATTGTAGGCTATACAACTGCAGCAACCATCACCAACTGTTATAACCGAGGTAACGTTAATTCTCAGAATTCAATCGGCACAAATACAGGTAACTTCATCGGTTACGTAAACGGCTCTTGTTACCTTACAAACTGTTATTATGACACTTCAATTGAAAACAGTGTTTTAACTGACACTACAGATGCTATCGGTTTGGACACTGCTGATCTTACAGGTGCAGATGTTGCCTCCTCTCTCGGCTTCCAGTCAGGATTCTGGACGAGTAAAGCAAGCAACTCCTATTTTGACTATTACCCCCAGATTACAACTATTTCCACAGCCAACTGTGATAAAATGAAAGAGGACTCTCTTGAAAGCTCAAAAATCGTTCAGAAGCAGTTTATGCTTCACGTTAAAATTGACGGCAAAAACGATTCTTATCACGAAACATTTGACTCCGCATTAACTGCAATCGATACCAAAAAAGGTTATATCATTCCCATTCACGATATAACTCTTAATGAGACTATCACAATTGAAAACAACGTAACAATTTACGGCCTTGATTTTAACCGTACAATTACCCGCTCAGCTTCATTCAGCGGTGTTATGTTTAATGTTACAGGTAATCTCTCTCTCGGTGATATTAAAAACGGTGACGACAGTAATCCTCTTGTTTCTTTTGACGGCAACAAAGTGAACGTTACTGCTACCTCCCCCGTGATTTATATTAACCCCGGCGCAACACTTACCACATATCCCGGTTTCACAATTAAAAACGCAAAATCTTCAACAGCCGGAAGTGTTTTGTATATTGACGAAGGAGCTGCGAATATAAACGGCGGTGTGATCACAACCAACGAAACTACCGGTGATGCCGGCGCTGTTTATAACAATATGGGTACTCTCAATATGACAGCAGGTACTTTTGATTCAAATCAGAGCTCTTTAAAGGGCGGTGCAGTTTATAATAACTACGGTATTATGAACATCAGCGGCGGTAAATTCACAAACAATTACGGCAAAACAATCGGCGGTGCAATTTACACTATCGGCGCTGATGCAACGGTTACCGTTTCAGACACAGCTGAATTCACAGGCAATAACGCCAAAGCAGGCGGAGCTTTCTATGTAAACTCAGGTAACTTTATAATGTCAGGCGGTACGGTAAAAGAAAACTTCGCATATAACACCAGAAGCACAACTGCCACATCAGGCGGCGGCGGTGCAGGTGTTGTGGCAGCAAATGCAACCTTCACCATGACAGGCGGTATTGTTGACAGCAACTATGTTTATACCCAGGCAGGCAACAGTTACGGCTTCGCAGTTTACGGTGCATTTAAAATGGGCGGTTCTGCCGCAATAACAAACAACGATGTTTATCTCGCCAAAAATAAAACTGTAGAAATCACTGACGGTCTTATCGCAAGCGGAACAGTGCTTACAATCAGCCCAAATACTTATTCTGCAGGCTACTATGTTTTAAGCGGTGCAGGTATGGGTCTCAGCTATAAAAAAGTTGAAATCACACCTGACGGTTCATCTGTTGAATGGAATGTAAACTCCAGCGGATATCTTATGAACACAGAGATTATTCCCGTTGCTTCATTGAGTAAATTCGGTGCATATTCAGTAGAATACATTTCACTTGCCGAAGCAGTTGCAAACATAGGCGCAGGCGAAGAAGGTATCATCACAATTATAGGAAACAACACAATTTCCGAAACCATCAAGATTTACGGTGACGTTACCATTCTCAGCGAAACTGATCAGACCTACACCTCAAGACGAAGCGGCAGTTTCACAGGCGATCTGTTTGAAATTCAGTCAGGCGGTATACTTCGGCTGGGATATTCTTCGGTTGAAGTTGAAGGCAGCGCAGAAATGAGCCCCTCTGATAATGAAGAAAATGAAATTTCAACAGACTCTGTCGGCGGTCAGTATTATCTTGACGGCGGTAACAACTACTACGGTGCAACAGGTTCCTGTGCTATTGACATTCTCAAAGGCGGAACGCTTTACACTTATGACGATTTTTATCTTGAATACTGCTACTCTACCGTGAGCACAATAAACGTTGTCGGTGATATGTATATGTTTGGCGGAACAATAAGAAACAACCTCTCTGCCAACGGCGGTGCTGTCAAAGTCAATGCCGGTGCTAACCTTTACCTTTACGGCGGTACAATTACCAACAATATGCTCACCGGTTCAGGCTACGGTAAAGCCATTTACTGTGCAGGTAATATTACAAGAGCTGCACACGAATATGTTTATTATCAGAACGATGTTCCTGTAGCTTCACAGGGCACTTACACCACCATAACCTCTGATAACGATGTTTATCTTACAGCAAACAAAAAAGTTAAGCTTGCAAATGTTGAATCAAAGGTTCTTCTTTCTGAAACAGCAGAAATCCCCGAAAGCACAGTAGCCACTCCTTCACCCATTACACTCACATACCCCTCTTACAGTGTAAATATGCAGGTGCTTACAGGTGACGATATTGCTATTCATTACTCAAGCTTCAAAATAAGCCTCGTTGGTTATGTTGTCAATTCCGAAGGAAGACTCGATGTTAACCTTCTTGTTCCTATATCTTCCTCCTCTTATGTTGTAACAAGAGGCACTGCATTAAAATATGTATCAGGAATTGACACATCAATGAATCTCGCAGGATATGTAAAAAATCAGTTTGCAAACAAGGATAAAATCGAAATCATCGGCACTGACGGTAATATTCTTGCTTCTGACGATATCGTTACAACCGGCTGTATCGTAAACCTTTATGATCCAAGCGGAACAGACATTGTTGATTCAATTTATATAGTAATTTACGGTGATGTTGACTGTGACGGATACATTGACGGACAGGATGCTGTTCTTATGTCTTGTCTCGTTACAGGCGCACTCACTTCCTCAGATTTTTCCGCCGCTCAGATTGAAGCCGGAGATATCGACAACACTTCAAGCGTTAACCGCACTGACGTAGATTACGTTCAGAAATGCGGTGCACTTCTTCAGAGTGTTCAACAGTATTAATGAAAGGACTGCTCACTTATGAAAACAGAAAAAGTTTTATTCGGCACAACTCCTGACGGCAAAGCCGTTGATAAATATTCCATCACCAATGACAACGGTATGACTCTTGAACTCATCACCTACGGCGCAACAATTCAGTCTGTACTTATCCCCTGCGCTGACGGAAAAACCCGTGACGTTGCTGTTGGTTTTGACTCACTTGACGGTCATATTAATTATTCTGATTATGAAGGCAACACAGTAGGCAGATATGCCAACAGAATTCATAACGCTCAATTCGTTGTAGGTGAAAAAAAATATTGTGTTGCTGCAAATGAAAAAGGAAAAACCTGCCTTCACGGCGGCGGCGAGTTTTCAACTGCAGTGTGGGATGCTGTTGCCGACACAGATAACAGTGTTGTTATGTCATACACAAGCCCCGCAGGTTCAATGGGATTCCCCGGTGAAATGAAGTCAAAAGTCCGTTTCACTCTCAATAATTATAACGAAATTGCTATTGCTTACACAGCAATCTGCAGCGCAGACACGCCTATCAATTTCACAAATCATATTTATTTCAACTTCACAGGCAGCACAGAAAACAACATTCTCACTCACACCCTGAGAATTGACTCTGACAACATTACCCCCGTGGATGAAGACAGTATCCCCACAGGTGAAATCAGACCCGTCAAAGGCACTGCTTTTGATTTTAACGAAGAAAAAGAAATCGGAAGAGACATTGCTCTTGAAGACGACCAGCTTGTTATCGGCAGAGGCTACGATCATAATTTCTGCCTTAATGAAACAGCAGGTGCCGTTATCACCGCAAAAGAAAAAACTTCAGGAATTGAGATGAATGTTTATACCGATATGCCCGGTGTTCAGCTTTACACCGGCAACTTCCTTGACGGAACAATTATCGGCAAAGGCGGACTTCCTCTTATCAAAAACGCTGGTTTCTGCCTTGAAACTCAATTTTACCCTGATACACCTAATCAGCCTCACTTCCCTCAGTGCACCTTCAAAGCCGGTGAAGTTTTCCGTTCCACTACAAAATATCAGTTTAAATTCTAAATATCACAAATATTTCTTTTATTGTTCACAAAAAGTACAAATTGAGGAATATAATTATAATCAAGGATAAAATTATATGTGACGTAAAGAGGTGTTTACTATGAGCAAAGAAAAGGTTCTTGTAGTTGATGACGATTTTAATATTTGTGAACTTTTAAGACTGTATCTTGAAAAAGAAGGATACAGCGTAACTATTGCTAACGACGGTATGTCTGCTGTTAAAACATATAACCTTATTCAGCCTGACATCACCCTTCTTGACATTATGCTCCCCCAGCTTGACGGATGGCAGATTTTAAGGGAAGTAAGAAAAACATCAAACAAACCTATTATCATGCTAACCGCCAAAGGTGAAGTTTTTGACAAGGTGCTTGGTCTTGAGCTTGGTGCTGATGACTACATCACCAAACCATTTGACACAAAAGAAGTTATTGCCAGAATCAAGGCTGTATTACGCCGTTCAGGTAATGCGACCGAAGAGTCTGTCACCAAAAAGGTTGAATACGATAAGCTTTCGATCAACCTTACAAACTATGAGCTTATTGTTGACGGCAAAAAGGTTGATGCTCCCCCGAAAGAGATGGAGCTTCTCTACCACCTGGCAAGCAACCCTGACAGAGTGTTCACAAGAGATCAGCTTCTTGATGAGGTATGGGGATTTGACTTCTACGGCGATTCAAGAACAGTTGACGTTCATATCAAAAGAATACGCGAAAAGCTCGCAAACGTTTCTGACAAGTGGGAACTGTCAACTGTGTGGAGCGTAGGCTATAAATTCACAACAAAGGAATAATTATGAAAAAAAGAAAAGGCAGTAAGCTTTTCAGGCGATATCTGTTTGTTGTTTTTTCAATAGTAATGGCAAGTCTTTCTCTTATGAGCCTTCTGTTTTTAGGAATTGAGACCAGCCGTTGGAAAAATGAACAAACTGATATTCTTTCAACTCACACTGACGTTATTGCGAGTAATGTTCAGAATCTTATGCACAGCTATCACGGCTCGACACTGACTAACCAGGTGCCGGTTTATGTGCTTGCAAATACACTTAATACAATGTGCACCGCCAACAACTGTGATATTTTCATATGCGACCTTGGCGGCAACGTTATTCTTTGCCGTGAAATGATAAACGGTGAAGTGTTCAATAATAATTATTGCAAAACTCATTCGGAATATCAGGTGCCCGGCAGTATAATCCGACAGGCTAAAAACGGTAAATACAGCGATATAACTCTTCTTGGTGACATATATTCTGTTAATCAGCTTGTTGTAGGCTCCCCTATTAAAGCCGGATCAAATGTTGTAGGTATTGTTTTTGCTTCAAAATCTGTTGCTTCAACGATCTACTCGTATGTTTCAAGCATCGCTCAAATTGTTATTTTTTCAGGAGCTGTCGTTCTTATTGCGGTCACTATGGTCACCTATTATATGGTTTACCGCCTTACTCGGCCGCTAAGGCAGATGTCTTATGCTACAAAAAGGTTTGCCGAAGGTGATTTCAGCTATAAAATTCCCGAAAAAGGTGACGATGAGCTGACTGACCTTGCAAAGGCGCTTAATAAAATGGCATCTTCACTTTCTGTGCTGGAAGGCTCACGACGAAGCTTTGTCGCAAATGTTTCTCACGAACTTAAAACGCCTATGACCACTATCGGCGGTTTTATTGACGGCATTCTCGACGGTACAATTCCCGAAGAAAAAGAAGCTTACTACCTGAATATTGTTTCAGAAGAAGTCAAACGCCTTTCAAGACTTGTGACAGGCATGCTCAATATGTCAAAGCTTGAAGCAGGTGAAATGCAGATAAATGCCAAGGAATTTGACCTTTCAGAAAGCGTTATCAAAACTATTCTGAATTTTGAAACAAAAATCAATTCCAAAAGTATTGATATTTTAGGACTTGACACATTGGAAGCATTTCGTGTCAAGGCTGATGAAGATATGATAATGCAGGTTATTTACAACCTGATAGATAATGCCATTAAATTTACCCCTTCAAACGGTGTTATTTCATTCAAGCTTTTCAGCGCAGACAACAAAGCTTATTTTTCAATCAGAAACTCAGGTGACGGTGTTTCTGCAGAAGAGCTTGAAAAAATATTTGAGAGATTTTATAAAATTGATAAATCCAGAAGTTTTGATGTTAAAGGTGCAGGGCTCGGACTTTATATTGTTCAGAACATAATCAAACTTCACGGCGGTGAAATAAAAGCCACCAGCGAAGAAGGACACTATACGGATTTTTCTTTCTGGATTCCTTTAGGTTAAAACATATTTTTTGTTTATAAACCATTTACAAAGCTATAGTATTTTATTTATAATAAGCTATATATTCTAAAAGCAATGCCGTGCATTCACGGCAAGGAGGCACACATATGGACGAAAAAGAAAATGTTATCCCATCTCAGGAAAATGAACCCGTAATTCCTGAGGTTGAGACAACCGCAACAGAAGTTGAGGCTAAAGCTGAAACTGTTTCAGCTGCCGACACCGTTGTACAGACAGCATCTCAGCCGCAAAGCATATATTCTTCTGCAACAAATACAAATTCGGGTGCGTGGTATCAGCAGCCAGCTTCTTCGCAACAAAGCTACACTCCCCCCGAAAAAGAATCTACCTACAGCCCGTATTCTTCTCAGCAGAGCTATCAGGCTAATTACGCTCAGCCCTCGCCCCCTCAGGCACCTGCGAAAAAGAATAACAAAGGCAAAAAACTTTTAGCGGTATTTTTGTCAATAGTAGTTGTTGTGTGTGCTGTTCTCGGTGCTTTTCTTATAAAAGACTCAAAGGAAACAGAAAAAGTAGAAACTCCTTCAAAGGGCGATGCAGAGCTGACTATTGAAGACACTACAAAACCCCTTACCGACAGCAATAATGACGCAATCGTCAACAACAGCGGTTCCGCTGAGAATGCTGTTGCTGTTTATGAAAATGTATCACCCTCTTGCGTTGGTGTTATTATTTATTCAACGGGTGCATCCCTGCTTTCACCCGGCAATTCATCAGATAAGTCAAACATCGCAGGTCAGGGTTCAGGAATTATTATGGGTGAAAACTCAAGCTCAACAAAAACCTATATCATCACCTGCGCACACGTTATTTCTTCAGCAAGTTCTTCAGGATACAAGGTTGTTGTTCAGGATTACACCGGTGAACAGTACGATGCAGTTGTAGTCGGTTATGACTCAAAGACTGATCTGGGCGTTCTCGCAATTTCAGAAACAGGTCTTAAAGCAGCATCTTTCGGTGACTCTTCAAAGCTTAATATCGGCGAAACTGTTTACGCCATAGGTAACCCCGGCGGTACAGAGTTTTTCGGCTCTTTCACAAGGGGTATGGTTTCAGCCATCGACCGTTCAGTAAGCAATGAAATCGGATACGATATGAAATGTATCCAGCATGATGCAGCTATTAACCCCGGTAACTCAGGCGGTGCGCTCATCAACTCTTCAGGTCAGATTATCGGCATCAATTCATCCAAAATTGCTTCAACCGAATATGAAGGTATGGGCTTTGCAATTCCCATCTCCTCCGCTCAGGATATTATTAATGACATTATCGCCAACGGTTATGTAACTAACAGACCGATGCTTGGCATCAAGTATTATCCTGCTTCAAATTATCAGGAATATGCTATGGTTGTTCAGATCAAGGGACTTCCCGCAGGTTCACTCATTATTGCTGATATCGGCAACAACAGTGCATTCCGCGGCACTAAGGCAGAAGTCGGCGACCTTATTATCGCTGTTAACGGTGAAGATATGGACACAGCAGATGTTCTTCTTGATAAGATTGAAAACGGCAGTATCGGTGACAAGCTCACAATTACTCTTTGCAGAATCAACCAGAATTACGAAATCAGTCAGTTTGACGTAACGGTAACTCTTGTTGAAGACACGGGAGAAAAAGACGAACAGCCCACAACAACAACTTTTGATTGGGATCAGTTCTTCGGTTATTAATACAAAAAGCGATATCATAGTTAAAGCTATGATATCGCTTTTTTAGTGGTTGCTCATATTATTGAAAAAAGGAGCAGTTAAAACTGCTCCTTAAAAACTGTTAATATGTGGATTTCAACTCAACAATACCTGATGTTCCCCGAAGGGTAAGGCTGAAAACAGACATTTCAACTGCAAGCTCTTTTATTTCAACATGAACCTGATAACCCCATGAACATGATCCTTTAACAAGTGACCCTGTTTTATTATCTACCTTAATTACCACTTTAGGATTTTTGTAATGAAGCGCCAGACTTCCGTTTTGAAAATCTGCTTTTAATCCATTGATTTTTTCAATAGCAAGTGCAACTCCGTCAAGAACACCTATTGTTCGTCCTACAGGGCCTTCATTCACCCTTCCGTAAGGACCGTCTGTCTGCTCAACAATATTCATTGTAACGGTAGTATATCTTCCGTCGTTGACTGCTGTAGCCGATGCAATATCAGAAACTCTGACCTGTTCGGGTACACCGGGAAGACCTTCATTGGGGGTTGAGTTATCTTTGAGAGCACTCTTGGCGACCGGTTCAAACATAGAGATAAGTCCGCCGATTCCGCCGCTGCCGCCGTCAAGCTTAACAAGTGTAAGATTAAGGTTATGGCCGAGACCGTCTTTTTGATTTTTAGCCATCACCAACTGATAATATTTAAGAATTTCTGCCTTATCAATGCTGCTGAGACCCGATGTTACTGTGATTACCTTATCTTTTGCAACAGTATCATCGGTAATAACTGTCTCGCTGTCATCGGTCTGCATTGAATTATCATCTGCACCGTCAGATATATCCCCTGCCTGACTGTCAGCTTCACTGCCGCCGGAAATAAAATTATCTGTGTGAATACCGCCTGATTCAGACGGATTGTTTATGGACCCGTCAGCAACAGCCTGAGCTATTGTCTGCTCATTTTCGCATATTTTTTTAACTATTGAAAAACCTGCTATTGAAATCGCAACACAACATACAATAGCTGTAACGCAGTTTATAATAGTTACTGCAACTTTGCTTTTGTTCATTGATAGCACCCTCTCTTTAATTACTGTCAAATATGATATTACAAAACAAAACATATTAAGTGCTCTTTAAGAAATATAGAGGTAAAATGTGACAAATAATTATTTAAAACTGAATTTTGTGCGAAATAAAGCTTTAATATTTAAAAAATTCTCAATAAAGTATTGATTAAATTATTCTTTATTGTTATAATATGTTAACTTAGTAAAGTAATAAATTGAAAGAGGTTGTTACTATGAAAAAGAAAATAGCATTAGTTCTTGCAATCATCGTTGCTCTCGGTGCAATCCTTGCATTTGCAGGCTGCAACAAACAGGAAGACACATCAAATTCTGACCTTGCCTATGTTCAGGATAAGGGCACACTTATTGTCGGTATCACAGAATATGAACCTATGAACTACAAAGAAAACGGCAAATGGACAGGTTTTGACACAGAATTTGCAGAAGCTGTTTGTGCTAAATTAGGCGTTAAAGCTGAATTCATTGTTATTGACTGGGATAACAAATTCCCCGAACTCAAATCAAAATCAATCGACTGTATCTGGAACGGTATGACAATCACTCCCGAAGCTCTCAAAAACGCCAGCGTTTCTGACGCTTACGTTAAAAATGCTCAGGTTGTTGTAGCTAAGAAAGATGTTGCTGCAAAATACACTTCACTTGATGAGATGAAAGACCTTGCTTTCGCTGCTGAAACAGGTTCTGCTGGTGAAGGCGTAATCAAAGACGCCGGCATTGCAAACTACACAGGTGTTCTTGCTCAGTCAGATGCTCTTATGGAAGTCGCATCAGGTTCCGTTGACGCTTGCGTTATCGATATCACAATGGCAAACGCTATGACAGGTGAAGGCACAAGCTACGAAAACCTTGCTCAGGTTTGCTCACTTAACGAAGAAGAATACGGTATTGCTTTCAGACAGGGTTCTGACCTTACAGCAAAGGTTAATGAGATTATGGCTGAAATGAAAGCTAACGGTGAGCTCGACGCTATTGCAAAGAAATACGAACTTACACTTGTTAAATAATTTAGCAAAATAAACATCTACCGATTAACAACAAGTCTCACGGCTTGTTGTTAATTTTCGGTTGAGAGGAGATAACTTATGTTCTGGCAGGTTACCAAAGACCTTTTGGAAGGTTTCGGAACCACTCTTGAAATATTCGGGCTGACTTTGCTTTTTGCTTTGCCGTTAGGTCTTATAATCAGCTTCGGTTCTATGAGTAAATTCAAACCTATAAAATGGCTGATAAAAACTTTTGTGTGGATTATCAGAGGTACTCCCCTGATGCTCCAGATGATTGTTATTTATTTCGGACCCGGTCTTGTAGGCAGCTATGCTTCCGAAATAGAAAACCCCGGTGTGATTATGAGCTGGCTTGCGACCTGGAGCGTTTTTGACCGATTTGTAGCTGTTCTTATCGCTTTTGTTATCAACTATGCCTGCTACTTCTCTGAAATCTACAGAGGCGGTATTGAAGGCATTCCCGTGGGTCAGAAAGAAGCAGGTCAGGTTCTTGGCCTTACAAAGACACAGATTTTCTTTAAAATTACTCTTTTGCAGGTTATCAAGAGAATCATTCCCCCTATGAGCAACGAAATCATCACCCTTGTTAAAGACACTTCTCTTGCAAGAATTATTGCAGTTTATGAGATTATCTTTATGGGTCAGAATTACATCAAGCTCGAGGGTATCATCTGGCCGTTGTTCTATACAGGCGCTTTCTACCTTGCATTTAACGGATTGCTTACAATCGTATTTGGCAAGATTGAAAAGAAATTAAGCTATTACAGAGGTTAATGCCATGGCTATACTTGAAATTAAAAATATTCATAAAAACTTTGGCAACACCAAAGTGCTTAAGGGAATTGACCTTACTCTTGAAAAAGGCAATGTGCTTGTTATTATCGGCTCTTCAGGCAGCGGTAAAACAACCTTGCTTCGTTGCCTCAACTTTCTTGAAACACCTGACAAAGGTACTATTTCTGTAAACGGTGAAATTCTTATTGACGGTGAAGACAAAGCAACCTTATCAGATAAAATCATCCGTAAAAACCGTTTGCATTTTGGTCTTGTTTTTCAGCAGTTTAATCTTTTTCCGCAGTATTCGGTTAAAGAAAACCTTACCCTTGCCCCAAAGCTCGCTTTAAAGAGTGAATTGAAAGAGTATAAAAAAATTCACGGTGCTTCTGCTGCAAAAGCTGAAAAAGAACGAAGAGAAAAAGAGATTGAAGAAAACACGATCCGTCTTCTTGAGCAGGTAGGCTTAAGTGAAAAAATCAATTCATACCCCTGTGAGCTTTCAGGCGGTCAGCAGCAGCGTGTTGCTATTGCAAGAGCGTTAGCGCTCGAGCCTGAAATTCTCTGTTTTGACGAGCCTACATCGGCTCTTGACCCTGAATTGGTTGGCGAAGTTCTCAAGGTTCTCAAAAATCTTGCAGAAAGCGGAAAAACAATGGTTGTTGTTACTCACGAAATGCGCTTTGCAAGAGAAGTAGCTGACCATGTTGTATTTATGAGCGATGGTGTTGTGGCTGAAGAAGGTACTCCTGAAGAAGTTTTTGACAACCCGAAAAATGAAAGAACAAAACAGTTCTTACAAAGCATAATATAAACAAAAAGCCGCTTTTATTGGCGGCTTTTTTGGAGGACGTATGACAAAGAAAAAACAACTTTTAGGCAGTATTTTGCTGCTGCTTGCCGCATTTGTGTGGGGTGTTGCTTTTGTTGCACAAACTGAAGGTATGGAACACGTCGGTCCGTTTACCTTTCAGGGATCAAGATTTGTTATTGCCGTAATTGTACTGATTCCCGTTATGCTGATAACAGACAGCATTAAGAAAAAGCAAGGAACATATATTCCCCTCACCAAAGAGCAAAAAAGCTACCATATCAAAGGCGGTATCGTCTGCGGTATTGTATTGACGGTTGCAGCAAACATTCAGCAGATTGCATTACAATACACAACGCCCGGCAAAGGCGGTTTCATTACAGCAATGTATATTCTGTTTGTTCCCCTTGCAGGTATTTTTCTTAAGAAAAAAGTTTCTCTGAAGGTATGGATAGGCGTTGTTGTTGCTGTCGCAGGACTTTATTTCTTATGTATCAATGAAAGCCTTGCAGTTAATAAAGGTGATGCACTTTTGCTCCTTTGTGCAGTAGGTTTCACCGTGCACATCATTGTTATTGACAAATTCTCACCAAACTGTGACGGCATCAGACTTTCAATTGTTCAGTTTATAACTGCGGGAATTATTTCAGTAATCATAATGCTCATTGTGGAAAAACCGCAGATAAGCGACCTTTTAGCAGCGTGGTTACCAATTGCATACGCAGGAGCTTTATCCTGCGCAGGCGGTTATACATTGCAGATTATCGGTCAGAAATATTCAACGAATCCAACCGTAGCATCTCTTCTTATGAGCCTCGAATCAGTATTCTCTGTATTGGCTCAGATGGTGATTCTCAGAAACATTCCTTCGTCAAAGGAATTTATAGGCTGCATTTTAATGTTTGGTTCAATTATTTTAGCACAGCTGCCTGACAAAAAGAAAACTTTATAAAAAAAAACAGCCCTTTGAGACAAAACTCAAAGGGCTTGATTTTTATGCTCTTGATGTTCCTTCCCACTCTTTTACTTTGGGAACCTCAAGAAGTTTTGCAATGGTTACCGCAATATCCTTGATTGAGCACTCGGAAAGCTCTTTATTCTCTGAAAACTCAGGTCCACAGAACAATACGGGAATAGTCATATCTTCAGGAATATCATGACCGTGAACTCTGTCGTGTCCGCCGTGGTCAGCAGTTACGATCAATGTGTATCCTTCAGGAAGATTATTATAAAGCTTTTCAATGCATGTAAAAGCTTTGTTTACACTTCCGAGATACTGCTCACTCATCCAGCCGCAATCGTGACCGCCGACTTCATCTGTTTCACCAAGATAAAGGAATGTAAAATCAGGAAGCTCTTCTTTGATATAAGGAATAAGAGCTTCAGTAATCTTGATATCGGTATCAGCCTGCTTATGCTGATTCAGACACATTGCAGTGTGAATATGGTCGGGTCTGCCTAAATCACGCAGCTCTTCCCAGGTATAGAAAAATGCACATTTTTTATCATACTTATCAAGCTGATCAAAAAGACCGGTAATGGGACGCACCTGAGGAATGTATGTATTTGTAACAATACCGTGTCGTTCCGGGTCGACACTGTGGAACAAAGACATATGGCAAGGCAAAGTGACAGACGGCATAACCGTTCTGCCTTTCAGGCAATATGTTGATTTTTTAATAAGCTCATTTACAAAAGGCTGACCGCACTGAAGCATACCGTCAGGACGCATTCCGTCAACCAGAACGAGAACAACTTTCTGATTCATTATCAATTCTCCTCATTAAGTTTCATTTTAAAATATACTATCATTACAGGTTTTAAAAGTCAACAACTTATGTAGGTTAATATTCAACACATATGCGCCTTTTAAATTGGCTAAAATCACGATATTGCTTTAATTAAATGAAATGAGTTGACTTTGATATATCAGTATTGTATAATTTTTTTGCAGTTCAAAATAAGTGGTGGAGTCTGTCATAGAATGTTTATCATTCTATTTGTTGTGAATTGCATTTGGAATATTATAATCTTTTCCGAATTCTGACAGAATCCTTCTTCAAGGGTTCTGTTTTTTTGTTCAGACCTGCCGTATTTTAGGAGGAACAATATGAGTCCAATCACAATAACCGCACTGATTCTCTTTGCCGTAACATACATTCTTATGTTGGCTTTTCAGAAAATCAGACCTTACGTAACCATCGGTTCAGGCATCCTTTTTGTTATTTTAGGTATCATTGCATCCACATCCCCTTCACTTTTCGGGGAAGGCTTTTTCAACATTGCCGAAGGCAGTTATTCTTACGGAATACTTGATGCTCTGGGTGAAATCGACTGGAATGTTATTATGATGATTGCCGGTACTATGGGCACCGTGTATCTCTTTATTGAATCAAAAATGCCCCAGCTGATGTCTGATATTCTTATTTCAAAAATGCCTAATGTCAAGTGGACTGTTGTTGCTCTTTCACTTTTTGCAGGTATTGTTTCTGCCTTTGTTGACAATGTTGCAACCGTTCTCATGATTGCACCTGTTGCTCTGGCTTTTTGCAAAAAAATCAACATATCCCCTGTTCCGTCAATTATCTGTATTGCAGTTTCATCAAACCTGCAGGGTGCAGCAACTCTTGTAGGCGATACAACATCCATTCTTCTTGCAAAGCAGGCTAACCTTGACTTTTCAGATTTCTTTGTAGACAGCGGCAAGCCCGGTATGTTCTGGGTAGTTCAGGCCGGTGCTGTTGTAAGCGCATTTATTATCCTCTTTATGTTCCGTAAAGAAGATTCAAAGATTTCTTTTAATTCAAGAACTAAGGTTGAAGATAAGTTCCCCACCTTTTTATTAGTCGGCACCGTTGTTGCACTTATTGCTGTTTCGTTTATCCCTTACAAAGACGCCGCAGCTGAAGGCCAGTTTTACAAGCCTGACATCACAAACGGTATCATTTGTATCGGCTTTTTCCTTATAGGTGTTATACGCGAACTCTTATTTAAGAAAAATAAAGAGATCGTCAAAAACGCATTTAAAGAAATTGACTATTACACAATTGCCCTTCTCGCAGGGTTATTTGTTGTAATCGGCGGTATCAAAAATGCAGGCGTTATTGATGTTATCGGTGGCGCTATTGCAAGCCTTGGCTCGGGCTCAACCTTCCTTGTGTTTACAATAATCGTCTGGATGTCAGTTATTCTTTCTGCTTTTATTGACAACATCCCCTATTCTGCAACAATGCTTTCAATTGTTCCTGTTATTGCTATGGATTTGGGTATTGAACCGAAGCTTCTTTATTACGGTCTTCTTTGCGGTGCAACTCTCGGCGGTAACCTTACCCCCATCGGTGCCAGTGCAAATATTGCAGGTATCGGCATTCTCAGAAAAGAAGGTCACGAAGTAAAGAGCACAACCTTTATGAAATACGGTGTTCCTTTTACTCTCGCAGCTGTTATAACAGGCTATCTTCTCATCTGGTTCATCTGGAAATAAGGAAAAAAATTACTCGGATAGGTGGTCTCCTATCCGAGTTTTTATTTTACAGTAATTCTTTTCTGAGATCTTCACCTGATTTGGGCGAAATATATGACGGCGGAATATCAAGCACTGTTTTACAGCCTGATACGCCTTCACGGTTAAGCTTTGCAGCTGCTCTTGCGTAAGCTACCAATACAGAAGAAGTAAATTCAGGGTTTGAATCAAGCTTCAGGCTGTATTCGATAACATGAGTGTGCTCAAGATCTGCGCCTGTTTTTCCACAACGGATAACAAATCCGCCGTGAGGAATTCCGCTGTGATTTTCATTAAGCTCCTGCTGAGAAATAAAATGAACCGTGGTATCATAATCAGCAAAATAGTTGGGCATTGTTTTTATTTCTTCTTCTATTTTAGCTTTATCGGCACCGTCTTTTGCAACAACAAAGCATTCACGTGTATGCTTCTGACGTGTGGTAAGCTCAGGGTTTGAACCGCTTCTTACTTCTTCAAGGGCTGCTTCAACGGGAATTGTATATTGCTTCGCATCAGCAACACCTTCAATACGGCGGATTGCATCTGAATGGCCCTGGCTAACGCCTCTGCCCCAGAAAGTATAATCTTTACCGTCAGGAAGAATTGCGCTGCCGTAAAGTCGGTTAACAGAAAACATACCCGGATCCCAACCTACGGAAATAACCGCAACTTTGCCCGATTCCTTTGCACGTACATCAACATTTTTGAAATGCTCAGGGATTTTTGCGTGAGTATCAAAGCTGTCAACAACATTGAAAAGTCCGGCAAGGGCAGGTGTCTGCTCCGGCAAATCCGTAGCACTGCCGCCGCAGATAATCATAACATCAATCACGTCTGTAAGCTCAGCTGCTTTATCAGAGTGATAAACAGGAACCCCAGGCGTGTTTATTTTAACTGTAGACGGATCACGGCGGGTAAATACACCCACAAGCTCTAAATCATCGCTCTGACGGATAGCGTTCTCTACGCCTCTGCCAAGGTTGCCGTAACCGTAAATTCCGATTTTAATGCTCATAAAAAGACCTCCAATAAGTAGTAAAGTACCACTACAATGTTGAAGTATATCACAACAAAAGTCACTATTCAAGAAAAATTATAAGTTTTTTTCAACTATCTGATATTTTTTGCTGTGTTTGACTTTTAAGTGTATTTCAGATATAATTTACAGGATATATACAGAAAGGAAGATTAGATGCTGAACACCGTTATTTCTTCAATAAATGATGCTCTCTACAGCTACATACTCATTATTATTCTTATTCTTGGCGGTTTATTTTTTACCTTCCGCACAAAATTTGCCCCTTTCCGTTTATTCGGCGAGCAGATTAAAGCGGTTACAGAAAAGCCGACCGACGGCAAAGGTGTTTCGTCGTTTCAGGCTCTGATGGTTTCTACCGCATCGCGAGTAGGCACAGGCAACATCATCGGTGTTTCTACCGCTCTTTGTCTTGGTGGGTTCGGCTCTGTTTTCTGGATGTGGGTTATCGCAATTATCGGCAGTGCCTCTGCTTTTATTGAAAGCACGCTCGCACAGATTTATAAAAAGAAAGGTCCTGACGGTTGTTACGGCGGCCCTGCATATTACATTGAGAAAGCTTTAAAATGCAAGCCACTGGCTATACTTTTTGCTGTTTTTCTTATTCTGACCTACGGCTTCGGCTTTAATATGCTGGCATCATACAACCTGCAGTCAACCTTTTCAGCTTACGGCTTTTATGACACTGAAACATCCCCCTGGATAATTGGATTAATCATTGCCGTTATCGTCGGCTACTGTCTTATGGGCGGGGGAAAAAGAGTTGTTAAAACAACAAGCTTCCTCGTTCCTGTTATGGGTGTTGCTTATATTCTTGTTGCACTTATTATTATTGCACTGAATATCAAATCACTTCCGTCAGTTTTTCAGCAGATTTTTGAAAACGCTTTTGATTTCAAAGCAATTTTTGGCGGTTTCAGCGGTTCCTGTGTAATGTTTGGAATCAAGCGAGGCCTTTTCAGCAATGAAGCCGGAGTTGGCTCAGCTCCGAATGCGTCTGCCTCAGCGGAAGTTTCTCACCCCGTCAAGCAGGGTCTGGTTCAGGTGCTTTCAGTCTTTATTGATACAATTCTCGTTTGCTCGGCAACGGCATTTATGTGTATGTGTTCAGGTGTTAAACCATCTGCCGAGATTTCAGGTGCACCTTATGTTCAGGCCTCTTTATCGGCAACGCTTGGTGAGTTCGGCCCGATCTTCATTACCGTTGCAATGATTTTTTTTGCGTTCACTACACTTCTCGGAAATCTTTATTATGTTGATCAATGTTTGTATTATATTACAGGTAAAATCCCCGGTAAAAAGGTTATGACAATTTACCACATAATTGCATCCGTTGTTATTTTTCTCGGTGCAGGGCTTTCCGCTGATCTTTTGTGGAACATTGCAGACATCACTATGGGTCTTATGACAATAATAAATATGCCTGTTATTATTTATCTGAGCAAATATGCAGTTGCAGCTCTTAAGGATTATGACATTCAGAGAAAGCAAGGCAAAACCCCGGTTTTCAAAGCTAAAAATATTAATCTTCCCCACGATGTGGATTTCTGGCAGTAAAAAAAGCGAGTACAGTTATTCTGTACTCGCTGATTTTATTTGTACGTAACAAGCTCTTCTATACTCTTTCTCTTTTTGGTCCGAAGCTTATCATCATCTTTCGGATAGCCAAGTGTAATCACAAGACGAACTGTGTGTTTTAATCCGCAGATTTTTCTTATTTCCGACTCATCAAACCAACCTAAAATACAAGTGCCCAACCCTTGTACCGCCGCCTCTGCGGTGAGATAAGCCACAGCAATACCGATATCCATTGAACGATAATCGTTTTTCTTAACGACTGAACCTGTAGCTGCCATTTTAGAATACGGCTCCTCTGACACAACTATCATAACAGGTGCATCAGGTGCAAATTTATTCATACCAAGGCCTGTCGTTGCCTTGGCAACCTGTTTTGCAGTTTCACCTGTGCAGACAGTGAAATGATATGGCTGACTGTTACACGCAGACGGTGAAAGCTGTGCCGCATTAAGAATTGATTCAAGCTTTTCTTTTTCTACAGCTTTTTCAGGGTCATAATTTCTGCAGGATTGACGAGCACAGGCTATTTCTAAAAAATTCATAATAGCTCTCCTTTGAATATCATAAATTTATTATAATTTATTTTTTTCAAATATACAACTACTTATAAAAAGAAAAAGGGAATATATTGATTTTTAACCCGGTGTGCTTTATACTTGATTTCAGATACAATTTTCTTAATTCGGTGATAAAATGAACGAACTCAGTAATATTTTCTTGCACATTAAAGACGGCGAAACGGTTACTCTTCAAAAGAATAAAGTCTATCACGTTTGTCAGGATGACTCTTTTGAACAAAGGGGATATTTTTGCTCAAACACAGCAAAGCGTCACGAAAACCCTGACGGGCTTCGCCGCTGTGCAATTTATCTTAACAAAAAGAAAGATATCACAATTAACGGCAACGGTGCAACCATTCTGGTTCACGGAAAAATGACTCCCCTGCTTTTTAATGAGTGCGAAAACATTACGGTGAAAGATCTTGTTATTAATTACGCTTGCCCTACAATGACTGAGTTTACCATACTTTCTAATAACAACGGCAAGTGCGAAATAAAGATTAACTCCGACTGCCGTTTCCGTATAAAAGGCAACGATATTATATGGCAAGGTGAAAACGGAGCAGACGGCAAGCCTTATTGGGAAAGTTATCACACAGGACCGGGAAGATATTTTAAGCTTTATGATCCACAAACCCGCCAATGCCGCGATTTCAGAAAAGCTGACCTTGAATTTACCAAGGTTGAACAAACAGGAAATAACACTCTCAGGGTAACTCTCAAAAATAAAGAAGCCTTTTTCCCTGCAGGGCATATAATGCAGACCAGAAGCATTGTACGTGACCAGACAGGAAGTCTTTTTCAGCGATGTAAAAATCTGACATTTGAATTCTTACGTGTAAAATTTATGCACGGGCTGGGAATTGTATCGCAATTTTGTGATACCGTTACCTTTCGCAACTGCGATTTCACCCCTGCCGAAGGCCGTACAACAGCAAGTACTGCAGATTTCTTTCAGTTTTCAGGCTGTAAGGGTGAGCTCACTGTTGAAAATTGCAAAGCCAACGGTGCTCACGACGATTATATCAACGTTCACGGCACTCATCTGAGGATTATAAGAAAAAACAAAAAAGAAAACAGCATTACCGTTCGATTTATGCATCCGGAAACATGGGGATTTCAGGCTTTTGAAAAAGGCGATGTTCTTGATTTTATCAAGTGGGATACTCTTATTCCTTACGCAACTGCAACAGTTATTGATTATAAAAAGCTTAATGATACCGATATCAGAGTTTACCTTGACAGAGAATTACCCGATATTATCCTAAAAAAAGATGTTGTAGAAAATGCAACCTGGACACCTGATCTTTATGTGAGAAACTGTGAATTCGGACCTACAGCAGGCAGAGGAATTCTTTGCACAACAAGAGGTAAAGTTATAATTGAAAACAATCAGTTTTGTAACCTCTGGGGACCTGCTCTTCTGATTGAAGATGATTGCAACTTCTGGTTTGAATCAGGCTGCACCAATGAAATTATTTTCAGAAACAACACAATAACCAACTGTGACTATGCAAAAATGTGGCAAGGGGCACCCACTATACGCTACACACCAAAGGTTATGAATGAAAGCTCAAAAGAATTTGTTCACGGTAAGCTGACACTCACAAACAATATTTTCAAATTTCCCCGCGAAGGAAAGCATCTTATCTGGCTTGAATATCTGAAAGAAGCGGAAATTAAAAATAATATTTTTGATGCACCGTATTCAGTAAAAATAAAATGTGTAGGCAAGGTAGAGGAACAAAACAATATCATTAAATAGCAAAAGGAGGGTGTGTACCCTCCTTATTTTAATATCAATTTTTAAATTCATGCTCTTTAACATATTCAAGAAACGCATAGAGACAGTTGGAAATCCATTTGTTTTTATGATAAATGAGCTGTTTCCATATATCTGTTTCAAAATCACAGATATCAAGATAAACAAGCTTTCCCCTTTGTACCTTTTTGTCTGTTGCAAATCCAGGCAAGAATGAAATGCAGTCGTCATTTTCTTCAAGGAGCTTTGTAATAACATCTGTTCTGCCCACTTCAAGAACCGGTTTGATATCAATTGATTTTTTAGCAAGAGTTTCATCAAAAATTCCTCTGTAGCCCATACCTTTTTCCGTTAAAACAAAGGGACTGTTTATAATATCTTCAACCGAAAGATT
Source organism: Acutalibacteraceae bacterium (assembly GCA_045541505.1). Classification (GTDB taxonomy): domain Bacteria; phylum Bacillota; class Clostridia; order Oscillospirales; family Acutalibacteraceae; genus CAG-488. Next base: position 55,919 of record JAZQJF010000012.1, on the reverse strand, counting down.
TTTCTTACCGGCAAAAAGAGAATTTTTATTTGCAACAAAGTTCATCGGAATATGCTCTTCCTTGGCAATTACATAATCACTTCGATAAATATGATTATCAAGAGTGATTATAGCATCCGCCTCATTTCTGTCCAGCATACCGAACATATCGCCTGTATCGGCGTTTGTAAACTTAAGATTTATGCCGGGATATTGCTTATGAAAATCAAAGTAGTTGGTTAAAAGCATATCCTCACATACAGAGTCAGGAGATACGAAATGAATAAATCCATTCAGTTCCTTTGGGGAAGAAATGCTTTGCATAAACTCATCTGTAAGATCACTGACACGTTGAGCATACGAAAGAAGCTCTTTTCCCCTGTCAGTTAAAGAAATTGTATGATTGATTCTGTCAAACAAAAGACAGTCAAGCTCTGCTTCAAGCTGCTTTATCTGAAATGACACTGTTGATTGAGAATAACCTAAAACCTGTGCTGCCTTAGTAAAGCTATTAAGTTCAGCCACCTGAACAAATGACATTAAATTACGGATTTCCATGTTTACCTCCATCGAAATTATCGATTATGTTTATCTAAACTATTTGTTTTATTTATCCTGAAAAGTATTGTATACTGTTTCTCGACGAAAAACAATACCCTGGAGGAAGAAAAATGTCAGAAGTAAAATTTTATTCAAGAAAACCTGTTCCTGTTGAAATGCACAAGGTTAAAATCGTGCAGAAGCTCTCACTTCTTCCCGCAGAAGAAAGACTTCAGAGAATGAAGGATGCAGGATTCAATACATTCCAGCTTCATAACGGAGATATCTTTATGGATATGCTCACAGATTCAGGCGTTAACGCTATGAGTGATAATATGCAGTCCGCTATGCTCAGAGCTGATGATGCTTATGCAGGAAGTGAAACATTCTACCGTATGCGTGACAAACTTGAAGAAATCACAGGCATCGGAAATCTCCTTCCCGCTCATCAGGGAAGAGCTTGCGAAAACATCATTGCTTCACGCTTTGTAACACCTGACAACTGTGTTATTATGAACTACCATTTCACAACAGCAAAGGCTCACGTTACCCGTCTTGGCGGCCGCGTTGAAGAGCTTGTTAAGGCCGAAGGTCTTATTCCAAAGAGTGATCTTCCTTTCAAAGGCAATATTGACCTTGAAGCTGTTGAAAACTGCATTAAAAAAGAAACTCCCGAAAACATTGCTTACATCAGAATTGAAGCAGGCACAAACCTTATCGGCGGTCAGCCAATTTCTTATGAAAATATGAAAGACGCTACAGACCTTGCTAAAAAATACGGCATTCTCACCGTTCTTGACGCTTCTCTTCTTCAGGATAATCTTTACTTTATCAAAACACGTGAAGAAGGAATGAAAGACAAGTCTCTTCGCGAAATCACAAGAATGATTTGTGATCTTTATGATATCGTTTATTTCTCAGGCAGAAAGTTCGGCTTCGGCAGAGGCGGCGGAATTCTTGTTCGCGACGAAGAACTTTTCCATTCAATGGAAGATCTTATTCCGATGTTTGAAGGGTTCCTTACATACGGCGGTATGTCTGTTAAAGAAATGGAAGCTCTCACAGTCGGATTTGACGAAACAATGGATCTGGATGTTATTTCTCAGGGTCCGCAGTTTATTAACTACTGTGTAAATCAGCTTGACGAATTGGGTGTTCCCGTAATCACACCCGGCGGCGGTCTCGGTGCTCACATTAATGCAAGTGAATTTGTAAATCACATTCCTCAGGAAGAATACCCTGCAGGTGCTCTGGTTTGCGCACTCTATCTTTGCGGCGGTATCCGCGGCATGGAAAGAGGAACTCTTTCAGAAGAAAGAAATGCTGACGGCAGTGAACGCTTCGCTTCAATGGAACTTGTTCGTCTTGCTCTTCCGAGACGTGTATTTACCCTCTCTCAGGTTGAGTATGTAATTGACCGTGTTAAGTGGGTATATGATCACAGAGAACTTATCGGCGGTCTTAAATTCGTTCACGAGCCTAAAACTCTTCGTTTCTTCACAGGTAAGCTTGAGCCAACTTCAAACTGGCCCGAAAAGCTTGTTGCAGCTTACAAAGCAGACTTCGGTGAAGATCAATAATTTGAACTTGCCCACGGATATAAAATCCGTGGGTTTACTTTTAGGTTCGCTATTGCAATATTTTTTCTTTTTTGCTAGACTTAAATTACCAGATTAAAGGAGTGCTGTTATGAAAACTGCAAACAAAATTTTTTGCTTTTTACTTTCATTTGCAATCATTTTTGGCTGTATGGGAACATTATCTTATGCACAAAATTTCAAGAGATATTATTACATCGACTCCATCAACGGTGACGATGCCAACAGCGGAACAGACATCAACAATGCCGTTAAAACAATCGGCGGACTTAAAGATTTTGTGATTGAAGCAGGAACTCACTTCCTTTTCAGAAACGGCGGTGAATACGACTGCACCGTTACCCTCACCTGCAACGGCACAAAGGACAACCCCATTGTGATTTCATCTTACGGAGAGGGAGAAAAAGCAATCCTCAAAACAAACCAAAAAACTGATGTTTTGCGCCTTTTTGACTGTTCTTATGTAACTGTTTCCAATCTTCAGATTGACGCTCCCAACGGCGGCGGAATCTGGATTGACACACTCAATCAGACATCAGAGGGCATTGTGATTGACAATGTTTATTTCACCAATATGCAAAATTACAGAGTAAACAGCCGTGATAATTTTTCAGACGGCGCTTCAACAGCAAGAGCCGCTGTTATGGTTAAAGGTCTCCCCGCCCGTTCAAGATACGCTGTAAACAACCTTACAATTACTAATTGCGAGGTTTACAACTGCGCTAACGGATTTATGATTTGGGGCTCCTGGAACGACAGACAGGATTGGGCGTGCAAAAACGAAGAAGATATTGACCCTGTTTATAATAAAGGCTTACTCATTAAAGACTGCTACTTCCACGAAATGGACGCCGAGGCTGTTATTGTGGGCATGTGTGACGGTGCACTTGTCACTAACTGCCGCGCAATAAACTGCTGCCAAGGTCCCGGAACAGATGAAAACGGCAATATTCTTTATTTCACTGCAGCAATGTGGTTTTGGGGAAGTGTAAACAGTACAATCCAGTATTGCGAAATAGCAGGTCAGAAAAATGTAGGCGACGGTATGGCTGTAGACTTTGACTCCCACTCCAACAACTGCACTTATCAGTATATCTATTCTCACGATAATATGCGTTTCGTCTGCAACTGCCCCAACTACAGCGGACAGTTCAATAATACAATCCGCTATTGCCTTTCTGTTAACGATAATAAGGGCAGAAGCCGTCTTTCTGCAAACCCAGGTGAGCACGGGCTGAATTTCTACAATAATACTATTGTAAACTGCGCCGACTTCTATATGATTGATATGTATGATTCTGTAATCGCAAACAACATTATCATCCCTGACGAGGGTTATGTTGTATGCTACGATATGGCAGACTACTTCAGAGACGGCAATATTTTTGCAAGCAACTGCTATTACGGAACAAATAAGCCTCTTTGCGACACAATAAATTCAATTAACAGACTTCCCGGATTTGTCGGCGATGACTTAACAAACCCTGAAAGCTTTAAGCTTTCGGCTGATTCTCCGTTAATCGGCAGAGGTGTTGAGATCGAAGGAAATGACCTTACAACAGACTTTTTCGGCAATGAAATCACAAGTAATAACATCGGTTGTTTTGGCGGTGACGGCGAAGATGTGAAATATGAAAGAGAAAATATTTTTGAAAGAATTATAAATTTCTTCCACAGCCTTGTAGAAAGAATAAAACACGAAATTGAAGGAATTAAAGAATATTAAAAAATTGCCCTCTGCTTTTTGAGCAGAGGGCAATTATCATTTCATAAGCAAGGCTGATTTTTGTAAAGCTTCAACTGAGAAAGACGGGATTCTGCCAAGGCCGTCAGGACCGATATTCAGCAGATAATTAACTCCGAGGGAATTCAGACGTTTTCTTCTCTCGGCAATTTCTTCGGGGGTGATCCAATTCTGATCATGGTATTTGTAGCCCCAGGAAGAATTAAGTGTGCCCGCAGTTTCATAAAGGCCGTATGGTGAATATTTAAAACCGTCAAGGCTGTTGGGGTCAGCGTTTTCAGTGGGTTTAAATTCAGTGGGATATTCGTTATCACCCAACGAAACATAATCATATGCGCCATTGCCGATTCGGGAATTTATAAGACAGTCAGGCTGATACTCTTTTACAAGTGAGTTGAGTTCTAGACTTTGCTCTTTTGTAATTGTATGAGGAACATCAAACCAGATGAGGCATAAATCTCCATAGTTTGTGAGAATTTCTTTAACCTGCGGTTTAATTTTTTCTTCAAAACAGATTGAAAAATCCTTTTTACTTCTGTCAGGGAAATCCCAGTTGTTATCCCAAGAAGTACCTGAGCAGCCTGCAAAATTTGTGTATCCGCCGCCGTGAGGATGCTTCCAGTCAAGTTCCTGAGAATAATAAAGGCCGAATTTCAGCCCATGTTTATAACAAGCTTCACCAAGCTCAGCAACAACATCTCTGCCAAACGGTGTAGCATCAACGATATTGAATTTATCGGCGTATGACTTGAACATTGCGAAGCCGTCGTGATGCTTTGAAGTGAAAACAAAATATTTCATTCCGCACTCTTTCGCAAGACGAATCCATTCATCAGCATTGAAATAAATCGGATTAAAAATATCTGCCAGCCTGCCGTATTCAGCGTTAGGAATCGGCATATTGCTCTGAATCCATTCAGCATAGTCAAGCACCCTGCGGCCTTTATATTCGCCGCCAAGCAAGGAATAAAGACCCCAATGAGCCATCATACCAAACTCCGCCTGTCTGAACCATTCTCTGTTATCCATACGTTCACCTGCTATAATAAGTAAATTTTATTTCTTTACAAACTTTCTCTTTTGAATATAGTACTTTGCAAACGTTGCAAAATAAAAGAACAACCAATTTGACCGTGCAAATCTCATAACTGCATTTTTTTCTTTTTCAAACGGAACTTCAAGTAAATCCGGCGAAACTGACTTAATAAGCTCGATGTGTATTGAGGACTTCATTCTCTCTGATCTTTTTACTGCAGTCCAGACATAAATGATGCTTCGGGAATTAAAAATATTAACAGATATCTGTCCCATCGCGTTTCGGACTAAATTAGTCTGAGCTGCCCATACACCCAGTCTGTTTTCTATTGAAAATAAATCAAACAGATTTACCTTTTCTTTGGATTTTTTAATTTCTTTTTTCCATAAAGCCAGAAGTTTTTTTGCTTCTTTACTGTAGTTATGAAGTTTGCATCTGAAATAAGATGATGTTGCTAAAGAGACAGGAATATCACGGTGCAAAGAGCATTTACCGACTTGACCGATTATATCCCCTTCCATAATTGCATAACCGGGGTAATTTTTATCAATTGTTGCAGAAACTGTGAATGCATCCTGAGGGTATCCGTTTACACCAAGAATTTTATCCATAGAAGACTTCATATTTTCTGTAATGTTTTCTTTTTTAATCTGTGTATGATTGATTTTGCCCAGATTTGCTAATTCCAATGGAATTACCCAGTCCTGTTCATCCTGAGAAAAATGCTCCTGCCAGAAAGTATAAGTTTCTACCTCTTTAATCTGATTTCTCAAAAAAGCAAGTACCACACGGCTGTCTCTTCCCGATGTGATCGGGCAGGCAGGTTTAAAATGTGACAAATACATATTTACAATGTTTTTAATCATAGGTACGGTTATCTGCGCTGCGCCCTGAGGTGAAATTCTTTTTTGTTTCTCAGTCGAGTTGACAAACCGAGCAGCTTTTTGATTTGAAAACCTGACAAAATGGTTTGGTAATAGCTGCTTGATTTCTCTGTAAGATGTTACATCATAAGGCATAGCCTGATTAAGCGGACCACTGTTTCGTATTTTCTGAAGTTCAGTGTCAGGACTCAGGTCAAAACAGTCAACAATTAGTTTCTGATTACAGCCACAGGCAAAGCCTTTGAGACCAACAGTGTAAAAAACAGGCACACTGCAGGTAGCATCTCCCAAACAATAGCAATCATTTTCATCTGAGTAAAATATTATATACTTACCGCCAAGGTGAAATTCATAATCTGTTATATCCTGAATTGTTTCGGTGCTGTTTAAAATAATGCCCGGTAAATCTTCACTGTTTCCGTTGAGAACATCTGTTGCATATCCATAAATCAAAAGTTCACGGTTTCCCTTTTTTGCGCATTGAATCGGCGTTCTTTTATCTGTAAAAAGCTTATACCGGCCAAATTCAACGGGATTTTCAAAGATAGAAAGAGAATCAGATTCTGTATCAATATCGCATAAAAAAAACGTAAAAACACCTTTATTGTTCATATCTGATCTCCTCTTCTTTTAAGCTTCCTGTTAATTATATCATAGCGATTTATGCTTTTCAACTAAATTGTCCTCTTCATATTCTTATTTTGCAAATCAAACTCTCAACCTATTAAATTATCATTGACTTTCATTATAGTACTATTGTATCATAATATCAGACTATATCTGATTTGCAGGAGGCTATACAAAAATGAATAATCAGGATAATATTTTGGTTTCTGTTGTTATTCCTACATATAAAAGAGATGTGGAATGCCTTTCAAAAGCAATAAATTCAGTTCTTGACCAGACTTATAAAAATGTTGAGATAATCGTTATTGACGACAGCCCGTCTGATTATGAATTGAGACCTGACATTAAAGCCTACGCAGAATCCATCAGAGATGCTAATCTTTTATTTTTGCAAAATGAAAAGAATTTAGGCGGTTCCTTATCAAGAAACCGCGGTATCGAAAACGCTCACGGTGATTATATAACTTTCCTTGACGATGACGACCAATATAAACCTGAAAAGATTAAAAAGCAGCTCGATTTTATGTTGAAGCATAATTACGATATGACTTTTACAAATCTGGAAATTTATACCCCTGATGAAAAGATGATTGACTATCGCGAATTCAAAGATATTGAGAGTTTTGACAATGAATATCTTCTCCGCTATCACTTACAGAAACATCTTACAGGTACACCCACCTTTATGTTTAAAGCTGATAAGCTTCGTGAAATCGGCGGGTTCGACGTTGTTAAAGTAGGTCAGGAATTTCACCTGATGTTTAAAGCAATCAAATCAGGGCTTAAAATAGGTTGCCTGCCTGAATGCTATGTTAAGGCCTACAGACATCCTGACGGAGGAATATCCGGAGGAAAAAACAAAATAATCGGTGAGAAAGATTTATTTGCCTTTAAGCAAAAGCACTTTCATCTGCTTAATAAAAAAGAACAGCGTTTCGTACGTTTCCGTCACTACGCAGTTCTTGCTGCAGGGTATAAAAGAACCGGTATGTATCCGCAGATGCTTATGTCAGCAGTAAAAACTATTTTGGCTTCCCCTACTGATTTTGTAAAAGAATTTTTCAAATTTCTTTCAAAAATAAAAAATCACAAGTAAAAATCAGCCTGAGAATTAGCACTTCTCAGGCTGATGCTTATTTACTCTTCAACAGCTTTTTTCTTATTGATTGTATAATTGAAACAATCATTTCTTTATTTATCAATACACACACGGCTGCATCAAACAACAAACAAACTGCACTTACAACAGGTTTATTTATGTAATAGCAAACCAAAGTTATGCCTAACAGCACTGCAAATAAGCCGACTTTTTTAAAGTCTACTCTGATTTCTGTTTCTTTTTTCACCTTAAGATATCTGATAACAAAAACTATCAGATAGCTTGTTAAAGTTGAAACAGGCGCAGCATATATACCGATAAATTTTATCAACAATAAATGCACAGCAACATTGATAACGCCCGAAACAATTGAAGTGAATGCCATATATTTTGTTTTTGACTGCGCAATAAAAACAGCACTGAACATACCCATATAAACATCAACCATAGTTGCGACCATATATATCGGAACAAGATTGTAAGCACTGTTATAATCACTGTCAACAAGCAGTGAAAAAACAAAAGGCAATCCGGCAATTATGCCTATCGCTGCGCTATTAAACAATGAAGCAACGACATTTAACGTTTTTGAAATATATTCCTGCCCGTCTTCATCTTTAAGATGGAGGATTACCGTTTCATTCCAGGAAAGACGGAATATATTAAAAACCGTGATATATGCCGATGAAAACTTTTGAGAAACGGCAATAATACCATTTGCTGCAACTCCAAGTATAGCTGAAACTACCGTTCTGTCAGAGGCCTGTATTACCCACCATGCCAAGGAATCAGGCACCAGCGGTGCACCGAATTTCAGTTCTTTTTTCAGCGCCTCAAAAGAAATCGCTTTAAAGCTTAAGTATCTGAACAAACCTGAAGATGCCCACAAAAATACAATAGTCACAAATGAGGAAATAGCAACAGCGAGTAAAAGCCCTTCTACACGCATATTGAAATAAGTTAAAAAGACTATATTCAAAATAATAGTCAGAGCAGAGCTGATAACACCACCGACTGCATATAACCCTGTTTTATTTATACCTCTGACCATCTGCTGAGTATTATACAGAACGACTGTATTTATCATTACAGAGGCAAGCGGCAACAGATACTGATATCTCCAGAAATAATATACAGTCGCAAAAATTACCCCATAAAGAACTGCCTGAACGGCGGTAAAAAGAGTGGTTGTTGTAATATATTCCTTCTGTGTTTTACTGTCAGCACGACTTTCTACAAGATGCTTAAAAACAGCCTGGTCCAATCTGAATCCGATAACCGGAACAAGCAGGAAAATATATGAGTGAAGAACATCATAGGTTCCGTATTCCGCCGTTGTAAGTATATGAGTATAAAACGGAAGCAATAAAAAGCTTATGAGTTTTGTACTGATATTTCCTACAGTGATCATTGCAGTTTTTTTGACAAGTTCTTTATTGTTTGATTTCACTTTTAAAGATACCTCTTATTTATTTTCAAATGCAGAAGCAATCAACGCTGCTTTTCTTTGTGAAAAACACTTGCTTTTAACGCAAACATACCGACAATATAAGGCAACATAAGGTCACATGGGTTTAAAAACTGAATTGTCTGTGTATATAAAACAGATATTAAAAGCGGTGCTAAAACAGCAAGCTTGTGAGTCCTTTTTTTTAAGTTGCTCTCACGTAACGTTCGGTCTGCTACGCTGAAACAAAATCCTACAAACAAAACAAAGCCTAAAATTCCGTAAGATACAAGAATCTGACCTAACCCCGTATGAATTGAGCGCCCCGGAAGCAAAACATCTCTGTGAGAAAAAGCACCGGAACCAAAAAGAATAATCATTGTCTTTTTGAAAAATTCCTTTAAATAGTCAGCGAGAATATCACTTCTTGAATCCTGCAAAATAAAGTCAACTTCCTCAAAACGTCCCAACAGTGCTTCAAAAGCCCCGCTTTCTAAAACAACCAAAACAACACCGACTACCGTCAGTGACACAAACAATCTTTTGCCGAAGCCCATTCCGCCAAAAAACGAAATATTAAGCAAAATGACAATTAATAAGGCACTTAAGAAGAAAAACGTTTTTGATATTGTAAGTGTACCGAAAATAAAAATTACAAAGAACAATAACACCCAGCGAAACTTCTTTTCATAAAAATAAACAGACAGACAACTGCCCATACCCGCAACACAGAAATACGCAAGATTATTTGTGTTTGTGCTCATTTTCATTCCTTCAGAAACTGAATCCTGAGACAAATAAAGGTCTGCATTACCTATTCGTACATATCCTTCAAAAATATCTTCAAAGGAGTTGTCCTGAAGGAAAACAGCAACAACTGCTAACACAAAAATCAATACACCAAATGAAAAGAACTTTACTGTTTTTTGATAGTCAATTTCTTTTGACTCTTCTGATATCAACACAAAAAACAAAAACAATCTGCAGAAATAGCCCACATATGACACAATATCATATGAACTTCCGTAAAAAAGGCCTAAAATAACCTCCATCAGAAAAAAAACAGCAAACAAAAACAAAGGTTGCAGGCTTAACCGTTCTTTCTTTTTGACTATCAGCATTAACACTGCAATCAGATACACATACGTGCTGGGTATACCAAAAGTTACACCAAACAAAAAACTTAACAGACACAAAAAATTTGAATACGTTAAAAGAGGCATACCGCCGACACAAACAACCAGAAGAACAAATTTATTATATGAAATACCGGCAGCATCGCGCAAGAGAATCATAGCGCTTATTGCAAGACAAAACAAAATAACCAATTTGTCATTTATTGAATTTTTATAAATTGCCGATTTGTTCATACTTTTCATTCCTCACCTGCATTTTTCATACAGGTCCTTATATTTTTCTGCCATACTTTCAGAAGAAAAATCTTTTGAAATCTCAACAGATCTTTTTCCGAAGGCTTCTCTTTTTTTCTGGTCCTGAACAAGAGAAACCATAGCATTATACATGCCTTCCTCGTCACCGTCTTTTAATAAAAATCCGTTATTGTCAATAAGATTTTTCATACCGCCTACATCTGTTGTTATCACAGGCAAGCCGGAAGCCATACCTTCAACTGTGGAAAGAGGTAAGCCTTCTCTGTGAGAAGCCTGAATATAAATATCGCCTAAAGCAAGATAATCCTCAACATTGCTGACACTTCCGGGGAAATGAACAACATCTTCAACCATCAGCTCTTTTGTCATAGCAATAAGATTTTCCTGTTCAGGGCCGTCGCCGCACAGATACAACTGTGTATCAGGGAATTCTTTGTGCAACCTTGAAAAAAGTTTCAGAATCACGGCTTGGTTTTTATTTTTATCCTGGCGGCTTACGTTTACAAAATTAACACCTTCGTGTTCTTTATGATAAAAGCGATGTAAATCTACACCGTTATTTATATACTCTACATTTTTATTTAAAAAATAATATTCTTTGATAAGCTTCTGGTTTTCTTTTGAAACAGCAACAATTACCGCTTTATTTAAACGCGCCAGCAGCTTTAAAACTGCTGTTGTGCGTTTGTTAAACGCCTTATCCGGAGTTGTATGCGCCGTAGCTATCATTTTACCTTTTGGGGTAAGTGCCCAGAGGATACTGTAAACCACACCTGACATATGAGCATGAACTACATCGGCATTTGCTTCTTGGCACATTTTATAAACAGCCAAAAGTTTCTTAGGAGTAACACCGCCTTCACAACCCACATAAATGTTACGAAACTCAGCAGCATCCACCTTTTCTTCAAGATGAGAGCCAACTCTTGAATGCAACGTTATAACAGTTACGTTTACGTTTTGTGCAGTTAAATTTTTTGCGAGCTCATAAACCATATTCTCAGCGCCACCTACCCAAAAGGCACTGTGTATAATCACAACATTCAACTGTTTTTTATCCATAACAAACTCCTGCTCAGAAAGACTCCACCAAAGCTATCAGATCTTTCTGATATTTTTCTATATCAAATTTTGCTGCACCGAGCTGAACTTTTTCTCTGAGTTCTTTCTGACAATTTTCATCAAGCGCTTCTAATATAGCATCAGCAAAAATTTTATTATCCTGAGTGAACTCATCATAATTATATTCTGCTTTTGCATCAAATTTCTTTGTAAGAATACCATAATCCGCCATCATATAGCCCTTATCTGAAAAATCAGTTTTATCAGGGTTATCAAGTAACAATTCTGCCGGTCCTGTATGGCAATTAGCTGCAACAACAGGAGCTCCGCATATCATAGCTTCTGCCATAGCATTTGGTATTCCTTCTGCCAAAGAAGGCAGAATAAATACTGTTGCATTTTTCATAACCGGGAACGGATTACTTAACTCACCTACAAAAATAATTCTGTCTGAATATTTACTTTTTCCTGCCATTTGCTTCGTTTTTTCTTCAAGGCCCGTGCTGTCTGCACCCACTAAAATCAAATAAACATCATTATCTTTTTCGGCTACGAGCTCAAAACATCTCAACATATTGGCGTGATTCTTTGCGGCCTTGAAAGAACCGACATTTACAATTGTTTTCTTATTAAAATATTTTTTAACATTTTCAGGTAAGTCTTCGTTAGCAAGCTTCCTGATTTTTTCACAATTAAAAGGATTGCCGAATACAAAGAGCTTCTGAGCTTTATCGGAACCGTACAGTTCACAGATTGTTTTTTTCAAAGCCTCTGTCTGAACGATAATCCGGTTTTCTTTTGAATTTATAACGAATTTTGTAAGCGGATTGGTGCTTATGTTTAATGCGCCTCTGATTGAACATATCTTCTGCGCACCATGCCTTGAAATAGTGTTAACAAGATTACACTCATTACAAAAGCTTATTACAATATCAATCTTTTTTTCTTTCACAAAGTCAGAAAGCAATTTCGCACGTTTCAAAACAGTGATAACTTTTGTGAAAGTATTTCTGTTATCCGCAACTCCGTCAAGCTGAACAAGCTCACCGGAATATAGATAAAACGGCGTGCTTTCAGTATCAAATACTGTCATATAGACATTATAATCTTCAGCAAGCAAAGTTGACCACTGACTTATAACTTTTTCTGCTCCGCCTGACGACAGGTTATATATTAACAAGCAAACATTCTTTTTCATCACATTTTCACTTTCAATCCGTCTATCATAAATTTAAGTGCTTTTAAAGGCGACATATTCTCACTGTAAGCTTTATGCTTTCTAACTGTTGAATAAATACAGTACAAAAGACCAAGCCATCTGCCCATTAATTTGCGTGAGATTGTTCCTCTATGTAAAAAATAATCTTGAGTATATCCCTTAAACCATCGGGAGTCGTCTGACAAAACCTCCGCAACGGTAACAGGAACATAATAAATTTTTAACCCTTCCTTCAGACATTCATATAAGAAAATATTTTCTTCTCCTGAACCTAACGGTGTACCTGAACCGAAATTAACATCAAACCAAACGCATGCCTTCAATATGCTCTCACGTTTAAATGAAATCTGTACACTTGAAATTTTAAGAGCAGTAAGATAATTTATCCTGGTAACTTTCTGAATACACTTTTTACCTTTCATCTTTATATCGAAGCATATCAGATCAGCCTGGGGAATTTGTTTATAAGTATCTTCAATTATTTTTGAATATCCGGGACTCAGCCTCTCATCATCGTCACAAATAAGACAATATTTACCTGTTGCATTTTCCAAAGCCATATTTCTGCTTCGGCTTAATCCTCGTTCAGTGGTAGAAATGCATCTTATCTTACCAAATTCTCTGTTTTCTTCAATCACTTGATTTGTGTTACATTGATTTATAATCAATACATCAGAATTAACTTCGGTTGAATCTGCAAGTGACAAATCATTCTGATGCATTGCAGATATCAAAACTTCTACTGCAGACATAATTCACTCTCCCACGACAAGTATTAAAACTAAAGCAACTGACTTTTTTAGCTGATCTTTTCTTTATCCTTAGACGAAGCAGTTATCTGACCCTCGGCAGTTCCCTGGGTGCTCTCTTTAATAAATAATATTTTTATAGTTGCAAATATAAGTTTAAGATCCTGAACAACTGACATTCTGTTGATGTACATAAGATCCATCTGTAATTTTTCATAAGGTTCAGTGTTATATCTGCCGTAAACCTGTGCCAGACCAGTAAGGCCAGCTTTGACCTGTAAACGCAGTGCAAACTCCGGCAGCTCTTCTTCATACTGAGCGGCAATCTCAGGTCTTTCGGGGCGGGGGCCTACAATTGTCATATCACCTTTTAAAATATTAAAAAGCTGAGGCAGTTCATCAAGTCGGCACGCTCTTATTATTTTACCGACAGGGGTAATTCTGTCATCATTATCAGAAGCAAGACGAGCAACGCCGTCACTTTCAGCGTTTACACGCATACTTCTGAATTTAAGAATTTTAAACTCTTTTCCGTCTTTTGTGAGTCTGACCTGCTTATATAAAGCCGGTCCTTTATCATATAAAGTTACTGCAAGGGCTGTTATAATCATTATGGGGCTTAATAAAATTATTCCTATAAGTGAAACAATAACATCGACCACTCTTTTTACAAGAGCATATTCAAAATTAGGTTCAGCTCTTGAAACACTGAAAACCGGAATGCTGAATGAATCAAGATGTTCAGCGCCGCGCATTATAATGTCGCCGATAACGGGAACCGCATAACAAGGGATGTTTTTTATAAGGCAATACTCAATAATATCATTTCTTAAATGAGCCGGAATGCCTGTGATAATAACAAAATCGAAGCCTTCAGTCTGTGCTACAAGATAATTGGGATCTTCATCAGCATCAACTTCAATAAATCTTTCAGCAACAAAAGTTCTGTCTTTGCTGATCGCATCTTCAAGACGATGCAAAGACAAATTATTCTGATAAAAAACCACAGCTTTTTTGGGATTATATAAAGAAAAATATAACTTATTCCCGAAGAAAGACCAGATGCAGTCAAACAAAATCTGCGCAATGATCATTAAAAGCAACGGTATCGGTGTAAAGAAAGATGAGTTGGCAACTATGAAGATTACATAAAGAGCAACACCTGATATCACCACAGCAAGAGATTGAGAATATATCAGCATCGGTACATTACTGTAACCCAGATCGTAAGCTTTATAAGCTCGCAAAACAAAACAGAGAGCTACAATATACAGCATAATAAAAATTGAAAACCTTGTTTTTCCTACTCCGTGATCATTGTATTCTGAATTATAAAAATTCAGGCAAAACGCATAAAAAGAAACCGTTGCAACAATATTCAGAAATTTGTAAATTCTTACGATTGAGCTTTTTGTAAAACTATCAAACTTGTTTTTCAATTCTAAGCCTTCTTTTTAACAATATATTTTTTAAGTAATATCTTTATTTACGCCGAACAATGCGCTGAAAGCCATCTTCACCGCTTCTTCATCAGGTCGGCACTCCAGTGTCCAGACCGATAAATTTTTAATCAGATCATCGAATGTATCAAGTGAGCGCACAAGGCATTTTTCATCCCAATGGGGAAGGAAAATATGGGGCATAAGATTCTCAGCAGAAGATAAATCAGACTTACTGATTTTGTTTTCTTCCCCCTGAGACAGCGCAATTATTCCCTTTAAAGGCAGCTTTTTATTAAGGCAATAATCAGACGAACCCTTCCACGGCAAACCATAAGCATAAAATTCGCCGTCAACCTTACGTATAAAAGCCTTATCGCCGTTAACAATTTCAGCTGAAAGGTATTTATCCCACAGCTGAGCCTGTGTAGTTTTCCCTACACCTGACGGACCTGTGAACAACACCCCGTAACCGTTAAAATCTACTAAAGAAGCGTGAAACAGCAACGTGTTATAATAAGCAAATTTTGCACACAAAGCCGCAAGAGGCAATGCATAATCATTATCAGATTCCGGTGTGAAATATGCAACAGCTTTATCCCAATCCGAATCAGCGCAAAAAAGCTGCCCACTCTGTGTTTTTAACATATGATCACAGTCGGTATATTGAATTCCGTGACATTCCGGCATGATTTCACCAAAAGTCATGGATAAGATTTTTTTACCTGTATCTTCAGTTGAAAAACCTCGCACAAAATCAGTGCTATCGTTTTGCCAGTCAATAAGCAAATCAGCTATCTTTATCATTTTATTTACGCTTAAAGCAGTCAAACCATGCTTTATAGTTTCCGGTTTCGCCAACTAATCTTTGTAATTCGTCATAATAGTCAATGAAATCCGGTCCGTTTGTTTTAACTTCAATTAAATCGGTGTAAAGACTTCGGCAGCCGTCAAGAACCTCAGTAAAAGTAATAATAGCTGCACCGCCAACTTCTGATACACCGCCGGAAATTGCAATATTTTCGCTTACGCTTATTGCTATAAGCTTGCTTTCGGGTACAATATAATCTTTTTTCATAATTATATCTCCTCTTTTTTTATTCTATACAAATCCATTAAACGCTTTGCCATAAGACAAAATTTTTCATCTGTTTTTTCGGGATGTCCGCTTTCTGTACACAATACCCCCGGGCACCGCTGACAGAATTCTTTCAATTCACAGTCAGTGCATTCATCAGGACTTTTTATCTTGTTTAACAAATTAATCAGCTTGTGGTAATCGGAAAGGTAGTTCCCAGAAAACTGAACATAAGGTTCGCTCAGCGAAGTACAAAGCTGAAAATGACCGTGCCAGGTAACAACTAAGTTTTTTCCTAAGCCTGCACACCAGGCGAAGGGGGTCTCGAGTGGCGGAAATTTGCTTTTTTCTAACATTTCAAGGCTTATTTCATCAGGAAAATCTGCGAACTCAAACCTTGAAGTTTCCACCGAATTTATTGAGCCTCGTGATGACTTGTGAACTGAAATCGTGTGCTGCATCGGCACTCTCTTTTCACGGGCAAATTTATAAATTTCCTGCAAATCGCAGGCGTTTTCTTTAACTATAGTTGAGGTCATTTTAAGAGGAACTCCTGCCTCTTTTAAAAGGTCAACCGCTTTGGAAAGCTTAGTAAAACCGTCAGTCGAATTACAAACCCTTTTATAAGTTTCATCACTCGCACCGTAAACGGTCAGCTTCACCATGTTGGGCATACCGTAAAGTCGGAATTTCGCCATTGCTTCTTCATTAATCAGTGACCCGTTTGACAGAATATAAATCAAAAAACCCATTTTATTGAGTTCTTTATATATCTCCCAGAAACCGGGGTGTGTAAACGGTTCGCCGCCGGTAAGGGTCAAATGCAACGTTCCTGCTTCCTTTGCCTGACGGGCAATATCAAGCCATTGTGAAGTGGTAAGCATCTTACCCTGCTTTCGGGCAAGCTCCCTATTAAGCCGAACATAACACATAACACAGTTGAAATTACAAAACGGGGTAAGTTCAAATGTGGTATACATCGGTATTTTATTCTGACACGCCCATTCATCAAGTCCGCTTAAAAAATCATCACCGAAATGCTGACAACTATTCATTGTAATACGCCTTGCTCTTTCAATCCGTTAACAAATTTTTCTGCATCCGAAATAGCAACAGAGTTTTCAACATCATAATTTTCAATCAGAATATCTGCAAGTGTTTCTATTTCTGCTCCATTTTCCAAAGCCGCCCACAAAAGTGCTCCGCTTTCGCTTAAAGCTACCATTCCGTGAATTTCAGAGGTTCTGCTTCCTACCGGAACAGCCATAATCTGATCACCTATTTTTCTGACTATAAAGCCGTCTTTTAACTTAAACATTCGGGCGCTCCCTTCAAAAACGTATAAAAAGCCTATTATCGGTGAAATTATATCATATTTTTTTTGCTAAATCAACAATTATCATACATTTAAAATTTAAAAGATGCATCAGATCCTCTGGAACTGACGCATCTTATTAATTATTTTTCTACTTCATTTAAACTGCCGTCTTCGCTGATTCTGTAAACGCGTTTACAATACTGAAGCATACTTGGTCTGTGAGTGGTAATAACGCACGTCCTGTTTGGGTATGCTTTCATTATATTTTCAAGCACGACAGCTTCTGTATTTGCATCAAGAGCGCTTGTTGCTTCATCCATAACAAGCACAGGTGCGTTTCTCAATAACGCCCTTGCTATAGAAATACGCTGAATCTGACCTTCGGAGAAATTAAGACCTCTCTCTCCTATCTCGGTATAAATACCTTTATCAAGCTTTTCAACAAAATTCCATGCATCTGCCGTTTTAAGGGTTTCTACTATTTCTTCATCTGTTGCATCGGGTTTCACAACTCTTAAATTATCGGCAATGCAACCTGAAAAAATAGCATTATCCTGTGGAACGTATGCACAAAATCGCCTTGTGCTGTCAGAAACTTTTATTTCTTCACCGTTTTCAGCAGCCATAATCATTTTACCTGAGTCAGGCTCAACAAGGCCGAGAATCAAACGGAGAATAGTTGTTTTTCCTTCACCGGAAGGGCCAATCAATGCGATTGTTTCGCCGGGGTCCGCGTGAAAAGAAATGTTTTCAACAACAGGAGCAGAGCCGCCTGTGTAAGTATATGTAAGGTTATTGCATCTGACAGAAAGACCGTATTTATGAGCTGTTTCTCGCATAGACTCAGCCTTTTCACCGTCGGCATCATTTTCTACAGGAAGTTCAGCCAATTCCATAATCCTGCCTGCGGCAGTTGCAATTGAAATTGCGTTGGGAAAAAGCTTAACCAATGCCGTAAAAGAAGATGACAACTGACCTGAAAGCTGCAAAAACAAAGTCATTGTTCCGTAGGTTATGGCACCCTGCCACAGTTGCCAGACACCCCAGCCGTAACAAAGATATGTCACGATCAAGCCTATAACAGACATACACAATGTCATCAAAATAGAAAATCTGCCGTGATCAAGCCTTATTTTACGGTAAAGACCAAGGTTTGTTTTCAACTGATCAACATAGTATCTTGTCATTCCGAAGGCTTTGATTGTATGAATGTTCTGAATAGATTCAGAATAAAAAGACAAAATCCTGCCGTTCATTTCACGGGCCTGCTCATTATATTTTCGCATCATTCTGGCAGAAAATTTTGATGTGAGCAAAAGAAACGGTGAGCTCATAAAAGCGAACACCGCCATTATGGGATCATAATACAAAACAACCGCAAGACAGCCTATGAACTGTGCCAGTTTAGTAAACACTCCGGGAATATAAGTTACTACGCTGCCTGCCAGAGCAGTAACATCGCCCTCAATTCTGTTAAGCAGCTCACCCGAGTGATATTTACTTATGTCTTCCCAACGGGAAAAGACTATATGTTCATATATGTTTTCGCGGATTTCGTTACTGATTTTTGTGCCTACAACAGAGGCAATTCTTGAAATCACAGAGCTTGTAACTACCTGAAAAAGAGCAAAGCTGACGGCGAAAGCGGCACTGCGAAAAAGAGTGCTGTTATTATGAGTTATAACTGCATCTATAAGATATTTTGAAGCTACGCCTGAGCCAAGGCCCATACAGGTACTAACTACACCGAGAACAACATAAATCGCCATCTGCAAACGGTAGCGGGAAATATAATGTAAAAGCCATTTCCACTCCTTCATAACTGAACGAAGAAGTTTTGCGTATTCACCCGGCCTTTTCATAATATCATCTCACTTTTGTATTAGCTTTATCTTCTTTTGGATTTTTTGCTGCTTCCGTATTTATAAGAATATCCTCCACGGTAATTCTTATAATAACTGCTGTAATTATAATAACCGCCATAGCCGCCGATACCACTTGTTGCACCGTTAAGAATACATCCGAGAAGACTTATTTCGTTATCAAGTAACGAACTGATACCTGAACGGATATTAGACTGGATTACCGCATCCTGTCTTACAACATATATAACCTTATCAGCAACAGATGCAATAATTGTTGCGTCCGAAATCATTCCGCAAGGAGGTGTATCAATAAGAATAAGATCATATTGAACTTTTGCAGTATCAAGAATTTCTTCGAGTCTGGCTGTTCTCATAACTTTCTGAACAGTATCAACTGCAGGTTTGAATCTGAGTAAATCAAAATCAAGTCTTTCAATGTGCTCAATTGTAAATAATTTATTATCAACAAGAGTCTGTTTTTCAACTTTACTTTCTGAAATCATTCTCTGAATTCCCGAATTTCGCAAATCGGCATCCACTAAAAGAACTTTCTTTTCATCCTGAGCAAATGCTACCGCAAGGTTAACAGACACTACCGTTTTACCCTCACCGGGGGCTGTGCTTGTTATCATTACGGTTTTTTCATTTTTTTCAAGTGCTGTATGAACAGCACCTGCCAACAATCTCAGAGATTCATGAAATTCATTACCGATAAACGGGTTGGTTACTACAATATTCTTGCTGATCTCTCTACGGTATTTTTTGAAAACAACCTGTGGCAAAACTCCGATACAATGCTGATTCAAAACATCATTTATATCTTCTTTTGTCCTTATTGTTTTTCTGAGCATTGCATAAACCAATATCCAACCCAAACCAAGAACAACACCGATAAGTGCAGCGAAAAAGATAGAAGTTATCCATGCGTTTGAGTTTGAAGGTCTTGTGGGTAAAATCGGTTCATTAATCATTACAAGCTTAGTTCTTCCGATTATATACTCAGCAACTGAAGAGTAGTTTTCAATAACTGAAAGCAATGTGTCATAAGTCAGCTGAGGATCTAAACCATTAGCTGTCAGAGTTATCATATTTGTACCTTCAACACAGCTTGAAGTAACGTTTGCAGGCATATTATCTACTTCTAAATCATTACAAACCTGCTTTTGAAGTATCGGATTACCAACAATATAAGGAAAAACAGAATTCAGCTGGTCGGCAGTTTCTCTGTCATAATAGAAAGAGTACGCCGATACACCGTTATCCCCCGAAATAACAGCATTTTCGGTTTGAACGGTGAATGTTGCAGAAACAGTGTATTCCGGTCTGAAGCGTATATAGCTTTTGTAAAACTGGAAACCGCCCAGCAACACTGCAAGAACTAGACAAATCCATCCGAATTTTTTAATTCCGCGCCAAATGTCGCCTAATAAAACTCTGACTTCAATCGTTGCACCCGTATTCTCTTTACTTGAAGTATTGTTATTCATAATTATCAATCCTATTCATCACTGTTGACGCTTTCTGAAATATCTGCTGAAAAGTCTTCATCCAATACTCCGGCTGCATTAGACTTGGAATATCTGGAATAACCGTAATATCCACCGTATCCACTATATCCGCCGTACCCGTAGGAACCTCTTTCATCTGCGCCCATCTGACCGAACAAATTAAATGGCTTGTGTAAGCTGTTGAGTATACAGCCTTCAAGATTTCCGCCGGCGTCAGAAATTGAAAGAATTGTATCATTGATATCTCTTACCGGAACACAGTCTGTTTTGATAACCAGCAAGGTACAGTCTGCCATTGAAGAAATGGTAATTGCATCAGCAGAAACTGATGCAGGGGGTGTATCGAGAATAATAAAATCTACTTTATCTCTCAATGCTTCAAGACAATCTGACAGATAATGACCTCTGAACAAATCTGAAGAGTTAGAACGGCTCTTTTTATTGAATGCTATAAGCATTTCGCTTTTTCTGTAACGAAAAAATTTAAAACTGCTCAAACGAATTTTATTTTCTAAAACATCAGAAAACTCATCTTTGATTTCATCAAAAAAATCAAAAATTTTATAAAGTGACGGTTTATGTACGTCAAGGTCAATAAGAGCGACCTTATATCCTCTGTTTGCTAAAGCAATTGAAATATTTGAGCAGACTGTACTCTTACCTTCATTTTCGGCTACACTTGTAACAACAAATACTTTTTTGCCGTCATCTTTATTGATGTATTCAAGCTTTGTTGCAATCTTCTGATAATCTTCCGTAAACTTAAGGCTGGAATAAGCGTCATTAATAAGCAAAGCTCTTTTCTTCCTCTGGAGCCATTCTTTCCACGAAAGATGTGGTCGTTCATTCGAAATAGTTCCCAAAAGCTTTGAGTCGATTTTCCCGGCAAAACCTTTTTCTTCTTTCACGGTTTCTCTCATCAGTGAAAAAAGAATTACCAGAGCCGCCTCCAACACCATTGCCAGAAGAATAATCTGATTTCTGTAAGTTACAACGGCAGAGTTGGCCGGTGAAGACGGCATCTTGGGCTCTGAAATTATGTTGATAACAGCATCGGTAAACACTGCATCTGAAACCTTAGGATAAACCTCAAGAATCGAATTCATCAGCTTAAAAGCAAGTTCAGGGTCATCAGCTTTAACTGAAATATTGAGCATATTTGTTGATCCGCTTACAGATGTAGTGATTGTGCCGTCAAATGAGCTAAGGCCAAGATTTTCGGCAGCGAGTTTTTTCATTGTGTTCTGCTTGAAAACATTAGTGAAAATGTTTGCCATTTCAGCTGAAGCAGTCAGGTTACTGTATGCACCCGAGATACCTACCTTTGAACGAACAACAAGAACGGCACTGCTGACATATGAAGGGGTGTAAACACTTTTTTCGTAAACATGAATCCCCATCCACGCAATTATTGCTGAGAGCAGAATAGCCCAGGAGCAACGGACAAGGTCTTTGATAAGGCTGTTCCATTCAAAAGTGAATGTAAGCCAAGAAGCTTTCTTTTTCAAATCCATCACTCCTCTACAACAACAGTAAGAATTGAATGTCCTTCGTAGCCCGCTTCGGTTGAAATATAATAATGCACGTTATATGTGCCGGGCTGCTCAGAATTAAAGTTAGTAGAAACAAGAAGATTATAGCTCTTCATAAGAACACCGTTAACTGTAACATCCTTGATATAATCTTCAAATACGGGTTTTTCGCCTTTCTTAATATAAATAAGACTCTTCTCAAGTGTGATTTCAGGTGCCATGGTTTCATTACCTTCAACATGAACGGTAACATCAAGATAGATAGAGTGACCCATACTGTTGGAAACCTGAAGAGAAACCGTAAATACACCTGCGGTGTTTTCAACAAAGTCAGTTGCAAGAATTGTAACCTTATCGCTGATATCACCGTCAATGCAGTCGCGTGCACCTACAGCTGAACGGATATCAATAGCCTCTTCAACAGAGTAAACCAAGGCTCGCTTCATATAGAATTCGGGTGGGGTGTAGTCTGTATAACGGACTGTTCTTGTCTGCTTGGTAACGTGCCTGTCAGAGTCTGCCACTGCATAAGTAACGGTGCACACGCCGGGCTCAATAAACTTAGAAACAGATTCAATAAGAACTTTATCTGTTATATCACCGTCTTTACCGTCATACGCGGTAACGCCTTCAAGAAGCACTTTTTTATCATCAGTTACACTGATCTCAAGCTCTTCTGTTGAAACTGAAATCTCAGGCAGGGTTCTGTCTGTTGTAAACTCGGCAATCATAGTAAAAAGCACGAAGGCTACCAGTGTTACCGAAAAAACAAGAATCGTTATTTTTTGCAATAATTTAATCATATCTTATCACCACATTTTAAGTGAAATTGAGTGCCGCATCAATAAAAACGATACTTATATAAATACATAATTTATTATATCATATACATAATGAAAACTCAATGAAAAACGTGTTTTTTCTTTTTTAATTACTTATTAGAATATTCAGCGATAATATTGTTACAATTTACTAATAATTATTTATTTATATAATAATAATTGATTTGTTTTTAAATTGCTGATATACTAAAATAAATCAAAGGAGGGCTGCTGTTATGACTCTTAATACAGCTAATACCGGTATCGATCAAAGATACGTCAAAACCAAGAATCTCATTTTATACCTTATCGGCATCTTTTTTTACAACAACATGACAGGTATGGTCGGTTCTTACCGTAACGCATACCTCGTTAACGTTTTACAGCTTGCAGAAGAACAGACTTCACTTTTCAACTCCCTTACAAGTGTTATCTGTTTCATACTCAACTTCTTTATTGTTTTATACATTGACGGAAGAAAACCCGGCAAAGGCGGAAAATTTAAACCGCTTGCTTTGCTGACCGCGTTCCCGATGGGAATTTTGCTTATTCTCTCTTTCTGGGCACCTCCGGGAATAGCAAGTTCAACACTGTTTATTTATATTGTTACCGTTTCAGTTCTCTGGGGTGTTATGTGCAATTTCGGTAACTGTGTAAATATGATCTGTAACGTTATGACACCTAACAACAAAGAGCGCGATGACATTATTTCTTTCAGAAGCATTGCTGCCGCTGTCGGTAACTCAGCACCGTTGGTTATCGTGCTTGTAATCGGACTTATCTGGAAAGATAATGAAGGATTACAATATATTATCGGCGCAGGTCTTTGCGGCGTTATCGGTATCATAACAACACTTCTCGGTATGACCGCAGTAAAAGAGCGCATCAACTACACCGCAGAAAAGAAAAATCCCCTCGTCGGTTTCGGTGATATTCTTAAAAACAAATATGCATGGGCAATTATTATTTCAGACACACTTAAAAGCTTCAGAAATATTGCAACTTATATGGGACCATTCCTTGCTGCAGCATTACTCGGCTCAACTTCAAAGTTCCTTCTCTTCGGTCTGCCCACAGGTATCGGCACAGCGGTAGGTATGCTCGTTATCAACCTGTTACTCAAAAAGTTTAACGCAAAGGTTCTTTATATCGCCAGCGGTATTTATTCTCTTATCGCTAACACTGCCGCTTTCATGGTAGGTTACGTATATTTCAAAAATCCAAACACTGTTCTTCAGATTGTCTTCATTGTGTTCCTTTTCCTTATCGGTCTCCAGTTTGGTGCTTCAAACCTTCTGCCGTCAATGTTCCAGGCAGATGTTCTTGAAGATATCGAGGTTAAAACAGGCAAACGCCTTGACGCTTCTTTGCCGTTTGTTATTTCAATCGGAACTCTCATCAGCGGAACAATTGCGAGTGCACTTGCTCCACTTGCTCTTTACGGTGAAAACTCAATCATCCAATATATTCAGCCTACTGATCTTAATCCAAATCCCGAACAAGGCTTACAGACAAAAATCCTTATGCTGTTTTTCTACACAATTGTTCACGGTATAATGATGTTCCTTGCAGGTGTTCCTTTCTTCTTCTACAAATTAACAGGTCAGACTAAAGAAGAAATTCACAACAAGGCACTTGAGCTCAGAAAAGGAAATGAATAAAGCTAAACATTTACTCAGAGGTAATTTATGAAAGAAAAAACTTCATTGGTCTTTACAGGCGACATAGGCTTTGACAGATATATGCTCGGTCAATGGAATGACGATGAGCTTTTAAGCAAAGAGGTCCTTGATTTTTTGCATTCGGCTGACCACGTTATTGCAAATGTGGAAGGCCCCGTTGCCGAGGTGCCTGCAAACACCACGGAAGGCGGCGTTCAGCAGCTTTTACACACCATTAACCCTGCCGCAGTAAAAGTACTGAACAAAATGAAAGCCGATATATGGAACATCTGCAACAACCATATTATGGATGCAGGCGAATTCGGAATCAAAAGCACTCTTGACATCGCCAAAGAAAACGGTGTTCTTACTATCGGAGCAGGTATGAATATTGATCAGGCAAGGACACCTGTTATTTTAAACGAAGCGGGCGGTATAGGTATGTTTGGCGTAGGTTATCAGCGCGCATGCCGCAAGGCAGATGTTGATAAGCCCGGCTGTTTCAGCTGGAGCGATCTTGACGCCATTGAAAAAATCATAAAAGATATTAAAAAGACTTGCCGTTGGTGTGTAGTTGTTGCTCATGCCGGTGAGGAATTTACGCCTCTGCCCTCACCTTATACAAGAGAGCGTTTTCACAAATTTCTTAAAATGGGCGCTGACGTAGTTATTAATCATCACCCACACGTTCCGATGAATTATGAAACAGTGGGCGACAAGATGATTTTTTATTCATTAGGTAATTTTATTTTTGATACAGATTATCAGCGTTCTCAGTTTAACACTCAGCTCGGCCTTCTTGTTAAGCTGAATTTCACGCAGACACAATTCACCTTTGAGCCGATGGGTCTTGAAATTCTCAGAGGTGAAGAGCACGTTGTAAAGGCAGATTTACCCAGAATTTTTGTTGACGTAAATCAAAAGGAATACGAGCTTCTGGCGCCACTTTCAGCGAAGGTTCTTGTTGCCGCAACAAAGCGTCAGATGACTTACCTCAACCCTCAGAGATTTAAAGATGCAACTCAGCAGGAATGGGACGAGCATTTTGCAGAACCGCTGAGAACAGGCAGAGTTCCCGGTGAAACTCTTGATTTTTATATTATCTGCCCCCTTGCCGAAGAAGCAGAAAAAGGTAAGTGGAAAGAAAGCACCCTTGAACAGGTTAAAGAATATATGCTTGAACAGCTGTAATTGCAGGTTGGATTTTTATGCACAGAATTGAAATCAACGGTGAATTTTTCAATATTCCTCATGGCACCTTGCTGTCTGATTTTCTGATGGAATTCGGATTCAGGGTTCCCCACCCTTGCGGCGGTAAAGGCAACTGTAAAAAGTGCACCGTGATTATTGACGGAAAAGAAGAGTTATCCTGCCAATATGAAATCACAAAAGATATCTGTATCACCGTTGAAAGCGATAAAAAGCCAACGGTAATCAAAGACGAAAAAGCTGTTGATTTTTCTGAATATCGGCTTGCACTTGATATAGGAACCACTACGCTTGTTATGGCTCTTGTTTCAGCAGACAATTACAAAATAATCAGAACTGTCAGCCGCGGGAATCCACAGACGGTTTTCGGTGCCGATGTTATGTCGCGAATTGAGTATTGCGCAAAAAACGGAGTCAAAACTCTCAACAAAATATTAATTGATGAAATCAACTCTTTAACCGAAGCGATTGGGATAAGAAACATCAAAGAAATGTACGTTTCGGGCAATGCAACTATGCTTCACACATTTTTGGGTGTTGACTGCTCATCAATGGGTATTGCACCTTACAAAGCAGGGTTCCTTGAAGAAAAGCGTATAAAAGCAGCATCCATAGGTATAACTGCGGTTAAAGAGATTATCACTCTTCCGTCCATCAGTTCTTTTGTCGGCGCAGATATCGTAGCAGGTCTTAATTTTATCGGTTCACCGATATCTGACAGATACAGATTATTGGTTGACCTCGGTACTAATGCCGAAATTGTGCTTTTCAATAAAGACACTGTTCTTTGCACTTCTGCCGCAGCAGGTCCGTGTTTTGAGGGCGCAGGTATTTCCTGCGGAATGAGTGCAACATCCGGAGCTATTTATTCTTACTCCCGTGGCAAAGTCAGAACAATAGACAACGCTGAACCGAAAGGTATCTGCGGTACAGGTCTTATAGACATAATTGCAGCGCTCATTGATGAAAAATTCATTGATAACACAGGCTTTATGAAAGATGAAAGCTTTAAAGTGTGTGACAATATCTTTATCAACCGTAAAGATATTAGACAGTATCAGCTTGCAAAATCAGCAGTAAATTCAGCTGTAACAACGCTTCTTAAAATTAAAAATATCACCCCGGGAGAAATAGAAAAAGTTTATCTCTCAGGCGGTATTTCATCTGAAATCAATGTAAAAAATGCAGCCGTCACCGGGCTTCTTGATTTTGAAACAGCGTATAATTGCATCAGCATAGCTAACAGCAGTCTTTTGGGAACAGCAAAATACGCCTGCAGCCACGATGACTTATCTCAATTTATCAAAAAGGCGCAGTACATTGACCTTTCAGAAAACGATGATTTTAAAAAGCTGTTTATCAAAAATATGAACTTCAGAATATTATGATAAAAAAGCTCCCGATAATGCTAACGCATATCGGGAGCATAATTCTTCTTGAATTATAATACTATTCCTTTATATTCGGCTTTAACTTTTTCATAGCTTTCAAGGTTTCCTATATCATAGCGTTTGCCCGGCATTTCCATAGCGTGAACAGTTGTCTGTTTACATAACCACGCTATATAGCTGCCGGGAGCATCCGTTCCGCAACCGCTTTCAATACCCTTGCTGACAAGCTTGGCATCGCTCTTTGTGTAATAATAAAACGGCGGACAACACCAGTTTGTTGCAGGTGTTGCAGATTTCTCTGTCATATCAAGAATTCGGTCATTTTCGTCAACCGTTACAACTCCGCATTTCAAAAGCTTACTGTGTTCAGGTTCAAAATATCTCATAACACACGAAGTCTTTTTATTCACCGCATACTCAATGAACTTTGTCAGGCTGAAATCAAGAACATTATCGCCTGCAATAACCAGCATATCGTCATTAAGAGAAAGTGTGTCAATGGCAAACTGAATGTCTCTGACTGCACCGAGACGGGTTTCGTTAGAATCAGTCATATCGTCAACAACAGTCACCTTGCAGTTTTTCGTTTTTGCCCACTCGTTAAAATGACAGGCATATTTATGATTTGAAATAACCACATATTCATCTGTTACATCGGCTGTGTCAATATCATCAATCAACCAGTCAAGAATTGTTTTATCCCCTACCTTCAACAGCGGTTTAGGGAAATTCTGTGTCAACGGATAAAGCCTTGTAGCATACCCCGCTGCAAGTATCAAACATTTCATATTTTCAACCTCATCCTTACAGTGATTGTGATTCAAGTTTTACGCCGTCAGCAGTTTCACATATATGGGCCGAAAATCTGCCATCCAGTGCCGGGAATATTCTTAAATATTCTCCCTTAACGGTTTCAACGATTTTTTCTTCTTTTTCCGGGTCAATAAGAGCCATGCAACAGCCTTTGAAACCCGCGCCTGAAAAACGGCCGCCGTATATACCGTCGGTCTGAGTCATAATCTCATAAAGAGCCTTAAGTTCGGGGGAACCTGTTTCCCAATTAAAAATTGAAGAATGACCGCTTTCAAAAGATAACCTGCCGAAAGCTTCAATATCACCGTTGCGCCATGCTTCTGCACCTTTCTGAACACGGTCAAATTCCGTATACCAGTGTTCTGCACGGCTGCGCCAGGTTTCGGGTAATTTATCTTTATATCTGAGATATATCTCATAAGGAACGTCTCTCAGGTTTGTTTCTTCAAACTTACCGTAATCCATACCTGCATAAGCCTTCAGTGCATAAGCTGCACTGCGGCACTCATCAACGCGCATATTAAAAGCTGAACCTGCAAGGCTTCGCTCAATTCCGCTGAAAAAAACAGCTATCTTATACGGTTTCATCTCAGGGTGCTGAGGAATAAGCTCATAACTGTCATCCTGCAAATCCATATACAGCAAATTGTTTTTTTTGCAATAAACCTCACAAGATTGGTCAAGCTTACCGCAGGAAACGCCTACATATTCATTTTCGGCTTCTTTTGAAATGCTGATAAGCTCCTTTGCAGACAGGGAAATTCCGTTCATTTTGCAAAGGGCTGACAAAAATGTAATAATAACCGCCGCTGAGGAAGAAAGACCTCCGATAGGAAGCTCACCGTAAATTACAGCACAGAGACCTCTGCGAAGAGGATACCTTTTGTTAAGAGCAATTGTTGCCCCTCTCAAATGGTCTGCCCAATCATTTTCTTTTTCTGCAGGGGTTGCCAGAACGTGCCACTGCGCACGCTTTTCAAACTGAACAGACTTGATTTCAATAACGCCGTTTTCTTTAGGTCCATAAGCAATGTAAATACCCTTGTTGATGGCAAAGCCTGTTATCTTTCCAAGCTGATGGTCACTGTGGGCACCTATAGGGCAAACACGGTACGGAGTGAAAGCCGTCCCTTGAGGTGGCTTTTTATATATCTGTTCAAATGTTTCAACTGATCTATTCATAAAATCACCTTAATCAGTATTTTCTCCAGACCATTTTATTTACTACACCTGTATATGACTGAATAATTTTAATTACCTTTGTGCTGACATTTTCTTCAACATAGTCAGGCACAGGGATTCCGAAATCTTTATTGTTATTCATTTCAACCGCTGTGTCAACAGCCTGAAGCAGACCGTTTTCATCAATTCCCGAAAGAATGAAGCAAGCTTTATCCAGTGCTTCGGGGCGTTCGGTTGATGTGCGGATACATACCGCCGGGAAAGGACTGCCCACACTTGCAAAAAACGAACTCTCTTCAGGCAATGTGCCGCTGTCTGACACGCAGCAAAAAGCATTTTTCTGCAAACAGTTATAATCGTGGAATCCAAGCGGCTCGTGCTGAATCACGCGGGAATCAAGCTGAAATCCGCTTGCTGCAAGTCTGTTTTTACTGCGGGGATGGCAAGAATACAAAACAGGCATATCATATTTTTCAGCCATTTTATTTATAGCGGTAAACAGACTGTTGAAATTCTTTTCGTTATCAATATTTTCTTCTCTGTGAGCTGAAAGCAGAATATATTTCCCTTTTTCAAGCCCGAGACGTGAGTGAATATCTGAATACTCTATTTCATCAAGATTTGAGTGCAAAACCTCTGCCATAGGTGAACCTGTAACATAAGTACGTTCTTTTGGCAAACCGCACTCGTGAAGATATTTCCTCGCATGCTCACTGTAAGCGAGGTTAACATCAGAAATAATATCGACAATACGGCGGTTTGTTTCTTCCGGTAAGCATTCATCCTTACAACGGTTACCTGCTTCCATATGAAAAATGGGAATATGCAATCTCTTGGCAGCAATGGCAGACAGGCAAGAATTTGTATCACCGAGAATGAGAAGTGCATCAGGTTTAATCTCGGCCATAAGCTTATAAGAGCAGTTAATAATATTACCCACAGTTGCACCAAGGTCATCCCCCACTGCGTTCATATAAACTTCGGGATCATCAAGTTTCAGATCTTTAAAGAAAACACCGTTAAGGTTGTAGTCATAATTCTGACCGGTGTGAGCCAATATACAGTCAAAATATTTCCTGCATTTGTTTATCACTGCCGAAAGACGGATTATTTCGGGGCGTGTACCCACAATAATAAGTAATTTAAGCTTACCGTTATTCTGAAATTTCACGTCGTTATAATTAAGTTTAATATCCATTACAGATTCCTTCCTTAAAGCAAAGCTTATTCAACAACCTCAAAAAATGTATCAGGATGGGCAGGATCAAATTGCTCATTTGCCCACATAACTGTTACAAGATTTTCAGTTTCAGAAAGATTTATTATATTGTGTGTATAACCGGGTAACATATGAATTGCTTCGATTTTTTCACCGCTTACTTCAAAATTAAGAACTTCATCAGTTCCGATTTTTCGTTCCTGAATAAGTCCGTGACCGCTGACAACGATAAAAAACTCCCACTTGCTGTGGTGCCAGTGCTGACCTTTAGTAATTCCCGGCTTTGAAATATTAACAGAAAACTGACCGCATTTCTCTGTTTTAAGAAGCTCGGTAAAGCTTCCTCTTGCATCTTCATTCATTTTAAGAGGGAATGACACCTTTTCTTTCGGTAAATATGAAAGATAAGTGCTGTAAAGCTTCTTTGCAAAAGAATTATCGGGAATTTCAGGCATAACAAGTGTTTTCGCCTGATTTTTAAAGCTATCGAGCAAATCAACAATTTCACCCAACGTTGCCTTATGGGTAACGGGAGCTGCACAGTATTTTCCGTTTTCGCTCAGAATTGTTTCAATGCCGTCAAATTCACAATGATGCTCTTTTCCCTCAATAGCATCAAGCATTTCGGTTACCAGATCGTCAATATAAAGAAGTTCAAGCTGAACATTTCTGTCACTGACTGTAATAGGTAAATCATTAGCTATATTATTGCAGAAAGTTGCAACAGCGCTGTTGTAGTTTGGTCTGCACCACTTTCCGAATAAATTCGGAAAACGGTAAACCAAAACTTTTGCGCCTGTTTCTTCACCATATGAAAAAAGCAACTCTTCCCCTGCTTTTTTGCTTCTGCCGTAATCACTGTCATATCTTCCGATACAGGTTGCCTGAACAGATGATGAAATCATAACAGGGCAGGTATTGTTATGTTTTTTAAGAGAATCCAATAATGCAGATGCAAAGCCGTAATTTCCTTGCATAAATTCTTCCGGATTCTGCGGTCTGTTTACACCTGCAAGGTTAAAAACAAAATCGGCTTCAGCACAAAACTTATCAAGCGAACCTGCGTCAGAATCAATATCAAATTCAAAAATCTCATCAATATGAATTGATGGCCGTGTTTTATCTTTACCGTTTTTTATGTTTTTTAAACTCTCACAAAGGTTTTTGCCAACAAAGCCTTTTGCGCCTGTTACAAATATGTTCATTATTTTGCCCCCTTGGCGAGCTCATCCTGAATATAGGTAAGAGCGGCAATCTTTTCTTTGGTTTCTTCCACAGAAAGAAGCTGAGTGTTATTTGAGTTAAACTCAGTTAATGTATTTCTTTCAACGTCGCCCTGATTAAAATATTTATCATAGTTAAGACCGCGCTTGTCACAGGGAACGCGATAGAAAGCTCCCATATCTACGGCGTTTGCGCACTCTTCATTGGTGAGCAGAGTTTCATACATTTTTTCACCGTGGCGGATACCGATGATTTTAATATCTTCCTTGTTGCCGCCAAAAAGCTCACACACTGCCTCAGCCTGAGTCTGAATGGTACAGGCAGGAGCTTTCTGAACAAGGATATCACCTGCTTCACCGTGCTCAAACGCAAAAAGAACAAGATCAACCGCTTCGTCAAGAGACATTATAAAACGGGTCATTGTCGGCTCAGTGAGAGTTATGGCGCTGCCGTTTCTGATCTGATCAATCCACAAAGGAATTACCGAACCGCGGGAGCACATTACATTTCCGTAACGTGTGCAGCAAATTTTTGTAGTTTTAGTAGTACGGGCCTTGGCAACAACCACCTTTTCCATCATGGCTTTTGATGTGCCCATAGCGTTTACGGGGTATGCAGCCTTATCGGTAGAAAGGCATACAACATTCTTAACCCCTGCTTCAATAGCGGCAGTGAGTACATTTTCCGTACCGAGAACATTAGTTTTAACTGCTTCAATAGGAAAGAATTCGCAAGAGGGAACCTGCTTGAGAGCAGCAGCATGGAAAATATAATCAACGCCGTACATTGCATTTTTAACCGATGAGATATCACGCACATCGCCAATGTAAAACTTGATTTTATCAGCTACATCAGGCATCTTCACCTGAAATTCGTGGCGCATATCGTCCTGCTTTTTCTCATCTCGGGAAAAAATGCGGATTTCCCCGATATCAGTGCGAAGAAAACGGTTTAAAACAGCATTACCGAATGAACCCGTGCCGCCTGTAATAAGTAATGTTTTATTTTTAAACAAAGACATATTGACTCCTCCGCCATAAAACTATACATAGATACAGAGTAATTATATCATTATAGTTTTATTAAATCAATATTTTTATTAAATTTGAAGAAAGTTCAATTATGTAAACTGTCAAGTATCATCTCAACAGTTTTGTCAGCTTTTTCAGCGCCAGTAAAAATGAAATTATTGCCGTCACACCGGCAACAGCGCTCAGAATGTCAAATATGCGTGAGAAAGATATGGCTGTTTTAACAACACGCAGTTCATTCATTTTCATTACCTCCCGTCAGCAAAACAGCGTGAGCTATTCCGGGAATTGTTTCTCCCTGAAGAGTTGTTGTCTGTGAAAGAAGAGCTCCCGTAGCAACAAACAAAACTTTTTTAAGCACTCCCGCCGACAGTTCGTTTAATATTTTTGAGCAAAGCACAACAGCACTGCAACCGCAACCGGAGCCGCCTGAATTTACATCCTGCTCGTCAATGTTATATACCATCAACCCGCAATCATTATGAACAGATGATATATCCACACCTTTTTCTTTTAAAAGAAGCTCTTTTAATAACCGTGACCCCACTTCCCCCAGATCACCAGTTAAAATCAAATCATAATCCGACGGAGCAGTACCTGTCACCTGCAAAAAATCAGTTATGGTGTCACAGGCAGCAGGGGTAAATGTCAAGAGAAAACCATAAAATTTTTTAAAACCCCGAAACCCTTGATTTTACTGGGTTTTCAGCACTTCAATTATGGGTGCAGCTATGGGGTGGTAGCAATGAAAGGAAGACTATAACGGGTATTTTATAGACATTTTAAGCCAAAGTGTCGGTTTTTATAAATTTGAGTTAACGGGGGAAGATATAC
Organism: Acutalibacteraceae bacterium; assembly: GCA_045541505.1. Taxonomy (GTDB): domain Bacteria; phylum Bacillota; class Clostridia; order Oscillospirales; family Acutalibacteraceae; genus CAG-488. The sequence continues at coordinate 22,419 of JAZQJF010000012.1, read as the reverse complement.
AATTTTTATAAAATACACCCCCTTAACTGCCATTTAACGCAAAAAAACAGCGTGCAGATTTACTCCGCACGCTGTAATTTTATCACCATTTTTCTCTTAACAGGAAATCAGCAATATGTGTAATTTCAATTCCGTTATCGTTGCCGATTGCAAGTGCATCTCTGCAAACGACATATTTGTGATAGTGGTCTTTGATTTCCATAAGGTTGTCTGTTTCTCTTGTTGATTCGGTGGGCAGTTCAACGCAAACCTGAACATAAATCTTTTCATCTCTGCGAACGCCTATAAAATCTATTTCTTTAGTACCGTTTTTACCGATATAGACATCGTAGCCTCTGCGTTTCATTTCAAGAAAAACAATGTTCTCAAAAACAGCCGATAACATTTTTCTGTCAAAACCTTGTAAGCTATACTTTATTGAAATATCTGAAAGATAATACTTTTCCTGGGTTTTCAGGATTGCTTTACCTTGCAAATCATATCTTTTGCAGGGATAGATGATAAATGCTTCGCTGAGCCATTTGAGATAATTATATATCGTTTCAACAGAAAGACTTCTGTTTTCACTTTTAAGAAATTTTACTATTGAAGAAGCAGAGAACGTCAGACCTACATTTTCAATAATATATCTTACAACTCTGTCAAACAGATCTTTGTTCCTTATCTTGTGTCTTTTAGAAATATCTCTCGTTATTACAGAAGCGTAAATTCCCTCAACTACCTGATATGCTGATTTTGCATCAAAATCGCTTATGCCCACAATAGGAAAGCCACCGTACTGCACATATTCATCAAAAGCTTCTCGAGCATTTTTAATATCCTTGTTTTTAAAAGTCAGGTATTCCTTAAAAGAAAGAGTGTAAACAGGAATCAGAACATATCTGCCTGTCAAATATGTTGATATTTCACTTGACATCAGCTTTGAGTTTGAGCCTGTAACATATATATCAACATCAAAGTCTTCCATAAGAGAGTTTACAGTCTTTTCCCAACCGCTGATTTCCTGAAGCTCGTCAAGAAAAAGATAACATCTTCCTTTTTCTTTTATGGCATCTTTTAAATCGGCATACATTCTTTTTGCTGTGAAGTCATCATAATCAGGATTATTATATTTTCTTTCAATAATGTTATCGGGAGAAACACCTTTATTTTTGATTTCCTGTACTAGCATTTCAAAAATTGTTGATTTACCGCATCGACGGACACCGGCAAGAATTTTTACAAGCGGAGCGTCTATAAAAGGAGTTATTGCATTAATATAATCCGGTCTTAAAATCATTCTGACCACCTCCGTTACCCAAAGTATATCGAAAAACTATGATAAAGTCAATAGTTTTTACTTATATACCGATAAAACTTTGCAGTGTTATGTATTTTTTCGGGTTTAGATAATGTTATTGTTTTTCTTTATCTTCTCCCCAAATCCAAGTGTCATCAGCTTTTTTCTTGTTCGGTCGCGCACGTTTTCTTATTTTCTGTTTCTCGAACAAAGCCTTATAATCTGGCTGAGGTTCAGGTATTAAAATATCTAAATTTTCTGAAAGTCCGATTTCATTCAAAATCTTAATCAGATTTGAAAGCTTGGTATCATATCCCATTTCTGTACGGGCAATAGTCTTAAGAGAAAGTCCGCATCTTTGTGCAAGCTCTGATTGTGTAATATTCAAGGAAATCCTGTACTGCTGAATACGGTTTCCCAATTCCACTAATATTGATTTTTCATCATTATAATTTGAAATCTTCATAGATCCTCCAGAATAACAAGTCAAATTTGTACTATTATAATATCAAATCTATTTTAATAAGTCAAGTTTGACTTGTTATTTTTCCTTTATGAATGCATAAAAATATTTTTCTCAAAATACTACTATATACCCTATTGATAATATTACGCAGATTTCTTATCTGCCTCTTCAACGATTTCCTTATTCATTTCAATATAGTTAACTACATTTTCATAAGCATCGTTGAACTTGAATTTAATGGTAATATTTCCGCCCTCGTGAACAAGAATTTCATCAATCAACTCAACCACCATAGGTCTGTTAAGTGATTCAATATTTCCGTACTGCTTAAAATGTGTGATAAACTCATTTTCACTGTTCGGACCTTGAGCATATTCCTCTGCCGTTTTGGTAAGGCTTTGGATTGTACTGTCTATTGACTCGATTTTCTCCGTGAGGTTGGCTTTTAACTGCATATATTCTTCCCTTGTAATTACCCCCTGTTTCCAGTCAGGGTACAAATCAAGGGACATTTTTATACACTTTTCACGCTCGGCAGATTGGGTTTTTATCATCTTCTGCAGATGGGTTGATTCCTTTTTTCGCTTACTGCTCTGATTGATTATTTCAAGAATTTCATCAAACTCAATAGCAGTATCAATCATTTTCTGCAAAGTGACAAGCACCGCAGTTTCAAGCTTATCAATACGGATTGTGTGATTTGTGCAGGAATCCTTACTCATTTTCCTTGATGTCATACATCTGTAATAACGGTAAGTGCCGTAGGAATGGGTGTTGGTTTTCTTATTCATAATGCGGTGGCAGTCAGCACAGCGAACAAGCCCCGAAAACAAATCAACCTCTTTTTTGACGGGTGAAGAACGGATATTCTTTCTGAAAAGTGACTGAGCCTTATTGAAAGTATCCTTGTCAATAATCGCATCGTGGGTATTCTCAACGATAATCCACTCGTCCCTCGGAATGGCTCTGCATTGCTTGATTTTGTAGCTGATTGTCGTGTTTTTGCCCTGCACCATATTACCTATATACATTTCATTCTGCAGGATTCTTCGCACGGAGCTGTCGTGCCACAAGCCGTCATTGCTCTTACCCATAGGGTGACGGTAATTAAGACCTTTCAGCTTTTTGTGCATTGACGGATTGGGTATGCCCTCATCATTCAATGCTTTTGCAATACCGATAATGCTTTGCCCTGCTATAAATCTTTCAAAAATCATTCGTATAACAGGTGCAGTTTCTTCATCAATAATAAGCTGATGATGGTCGTTCGGGTCTTTTAAATATCCGTAGGTCGGAAAAGAACCGATGAACTTACCTTGTGCTCTGTTAACATTGAGTGTACCACGCACATTGACAGAAGTAGTTGCCGCAAGGCTTTCATTTATAACATTAGTAACGCCTACGGAAATACATTGTGTTGCCGCATTCATACTGTTTGAAGCGGTGTCAATTCCGTTGTTGAGTGCGATGAAACGCACCTTTAAGCGTACGAAAACATTATCAAGATAATTACCTGCATCGGTATAGTTTCGTCCGAAACGGGACAAATCCTTTACAACAACACAGTTTACCGTGCCTGCATAAATATCTTCCATCATACGGACAAATCCGGGACGGTCAAAGTTGGTACCGCTCCAACCGTCATCCACATAAAAATCGTGAGCCTCTATATCGGGATGAAGCTTAAGATATTCCTTTAAAATTTCACGCTGTGATGTGATGGAATAGCTTTCTGATTTATCTCCGTCCTCACGGGACAGACGAATATAAAGAGCAGCCTTCCAGGTTTTAAGTTCCCTCTGAGGCTGCTCTAAATAATCCTTATATTTTGAATACATTAGTATAACCTCCGTTTGTTTATCTATATAAACAAAGCGGAAGCACCACAAATCTTACAAATGAATTGTAGCATACTTCCGCTTGTATTTCAATAAAAATTTTAATTTAGCTTTTGGTAAATATTTCAGCAGGAACAAAGAGCGCTGCTCAATGCACCCGAAAAATCTTTACCGCCACTATATGCTACTTTTACGATAACATCTCCGACTTTAAAGAGATAAGGATTTTTTACCTGACCGGTAAAGTTCTCTATTCTATCCATAACACTTTTGCTTTTATCTACAGTAATATCTCTTAAATCAGTCAGAGCATTCTTATCGCAAAGAGCTATCTCTGCAGTCTTGCAGAGGTCAAGCTGGGATTTTGTGAGCATTAAGTTATCACTTCCTCTCGTAAATAATTATTGTCAATTTTATTGAATTTAATCCAAGATTTACCTTGTTTGATTTTTTATCGTATTCTGTTTTCAATTCTCTGCCTACGTTCTTCTTGCACAAGCCTTAAGAATTTTCTGTTAGAAAAGTATTTAGTGCCGAAATACATATCAAGATATTCGTGCGATGTCATTTCTCTCTCATACTCCTTCTCTTCAGAGTTATTAGTTTCATTGCTTTCAATAATTCTGCAAAGCTCCTCAGGATGCATATTTATCACCTCTCTTCATAATATTTTTCTTTGTTCCTTTGTCTTTCGGGGAAGTACCATTCACGGATAAGTTGTTTTTCCGTTTCAAGCTTCTCCTCAAGTGCAGGACTGTCTTTTATAATGCGTTTAGCAAGCTTCAGCTTTTCACGAAGCTCACCGATTTCAGCCGTTAAAAAATCCCGACGGGCAACAAGGTTTTCCTTGTCCGTCGGGTCTTTGCATCTTCTTATCTGATTGTAGATTTTATTGCGCTGACTTTTAAGCTCCTCAATACGAAGCTCGGTCTTTGAAATAAACTTATCAACCTCTGCAAAATCATAAAGCTTTTCATTTATTGCAAGGTCAATCTGGTCCTGCATAAATTCAATTCTCGGTGATGAATATTTCATCTTTGGAGTGAACGGATGCGGGTTGCAGTTATTCTTTTCGGCTATTGCTCCTGCGAAAAGCAGAGCAAGAAACAAAAGTGAAATAACAGGTGCACCGAGCACCGTACCTCCCACAATCAGCTTTGTAAAATCAGAAACCGTTCTGTTGAAGGTTTCAGGGTGTCTGTAACATTCTCTTGATTCTTTAAACTCATAACCTCTGTAATTGAAAACAAAAATTTGTCTCTGCAGAAAATCATTAGCATATAAATAATTTCTGAAATTGTTGTTTGCCGCGAATTTATCCTGAGAGTAAATTCGTTCTCTGATTTTTTCATAGGTATAATCGTCACCAAGTGTTGAAAGATTAACTGAGTGCTCATCATTGCGGTACGCTATCCTTCCGTTATCAAACCAATAACCCTTCTGCGTCATTATTCTGAAAAACTGTTTTTCGTTTGCACTTCTCACAACTGCATAATCAATATCGTCACGCATATAATCGTATTTTGTTTTGATTCCTTTTTGCATTGCCTTGTAAATGTTATAAGGTATGCGTCTGCCTTTTGGCATTTCAATAACGGATAATCCGTGCTCAAGACAAACTACATCACTTGTTTTTCTGAAAAGCTGATACATCGCTTTGTTTTCATTCATCTTTCTTCCGTCAGTTAATGAAACGGAATTTATTACGATATGACAGTGAACACAATTAGCATTCATATGGGTAGCAACTATCACTTCGTAATCCTTTCCCCACATTTTGTTCGCAACTTCCATTGCAACCTGCTGTGCTTCTTCGGGTGAAACCTCACCGGGCTTAAAAGAAATATACGCGTGATATGCAACTACGCCGTCGGTCTTTCCGTAAATTTCTTTGGTGTCAATCATCTGTCTTGCAGCAATATCAGGGTCACAGTTGATGCCTTCAACAAGGAGCTTTTGTTCGTTTTCGAGAGTTATTTTTTCTTCATCAGCTGCATAATGAAGAGCATCTATCAAGTCAGAATACTTTGACAAATCAGTTTTGCTTTTGTTAGAAGCATAATCAATGACCTGAGAAAGATTATTTCTAACTGCCCAAATTCTTGTTACAGCCATTCTCGATTCGCTTCCTTACCGGGTTTGAAACACTTTGCAATATCCGCCTCAAGTTTTCTTACATCATTCAAAACATTTTTGCACTCATCAGCATCAATATATCCGATTGAATTTGCTTTAGCTGTAAGCTGATTAAGGTTAGTACCCACTCTGCGAAGCTCAATAATAAACTGTTTGTAATTAACAGACGGAGCCTCAACTAACCTTTTACCGAGAATCAATGCACGGATAAGAACACTTCTGTTTACTCTTAATCTATTACAAAGGTTTTCTAATATCTGATTTTCGTCTTTACTGAGATACACATGAAAGTCTATATCTCTTGTTCTTTTTGACATAGGAATTCTCCTTTCTTAAATTTTTGTTGGTGTAAAAACGGCTGTTTTTACAGATTTGAGGATACAAATCCAATGCTTGCTAAACTTCGGACAAAGTATCAGAATATCAACGCAAGCGTTGGTTTGTCCTCGTTTTAATACCGACCAGAAATAAGATTTGCTTCTTATCAGGTGCGTTTATGATTTTTAAGATTCTTACTGTTTCGCTTTCCGTTCTGGGAAAAGGCTTCCTTTGCTTCTTCGGTATGAGGCTTGATGAGTTTGAAAGTAAAATATTCAAGCTTAACCGCCGCACGAAGAAATCCGGGCTGTTCATCATCGATGATATAAACTGCATCGGGTATTTCCTTATGAAGATCAAGAATCTTCTTGTTAAGCTCTTTACAGTAGCTTTCAACCTGAATTTCATCGTCGCCTACAGCAAACAATAATGGTTTTCTTTTACCCTCGGCATACTTTTTTCCTCCTTTCAAAAAATTTTTAAGTGTACCGTTTTAGGTGTATTTTTATCGAACTTAACTCCGTGTTTTTTGCACTTTATCAAATAGATTTTTCTTGAATGATGATTTGTTCAACGAAACAATTTCTATCGGGCAAACGGTAAATTCGATAAAAAAAGACCTGCCGAAACAGCAAGTCTTAAGGGGCAAGTATTCGTTTCATCAACGCCTTGTTTCCGGGCAGTACAGACTCAAGAAAGTATCTGCAGATAATGTGACTCGGTGTTATGAGCTGAGGACAGATGTGGGTTTCTCCGTCATCAAGCAACAAACAGTTACCGTCATAACAGTTACAGCACTGAGTCTTAATGAGGGTGACTAACTTATCAAACGACTGCGAGTTCAGTTTTAATTTTTGCATGTAGCTTGCCTCCTTTCTTTTGAGATTTGAGATATAAAAACACCTGCTGCTTTTGAAGCGACAGGTGTATGTATACGGATTGAAATTTGTGGTAGAACTATGATATAATTAAAAAAAATCTTGATATGAAATACAACTATAAATATAGGTGATAATATGCGTGGTTACAAGTGCGTTAAGTATGTCAATGGCTTATTACGAGCAAATTTTAGCTCTGGAAAAACAGGAGATATTTTTGAAATAGGAATACCGAAGCAAAAAGTTAAAGTAGACCATGGTGTTGGATTTGCGGAAAACGGATATAGCTTTTGTGGAAAAATGGAAGATGCACTAAGTTGGGATAATTATTGCAAATCTTTGGAAAGCAGAAAAGCCGGCGATGACATCCGTTTGTTTTTAATTGATACATTAGGAAGTACGGTGCTTGGTTCTTCGAGTCATTACAAATCTGAGGAAATCGTATTGATACATGAAATAACCCAGGATGAAATTGTTCAATATTTTACAAATCATCCAGAATTGTTAACAAAAATTGCAGAGGAGTCATGGGAAGATTTTTGTAAAGACATAATCAAAGAATATAAATTAATAATTGAAACAGATGAAATCAACAAAACTATTATCAAAAACTGTAAAAGATTCGGACAAAAAAATTTATGTAAACAAGATTCTTGTGATTACGTGTTATCAAAATGTGAAGAATGTGAAGGAAAAGTGTGGCGTGGTGATACATTTTATGATTTAACTGATTACTACTATCTACATGCGAGAAGTAAGTTATATAATGGAATACCTTTAGAAAAAATTGAGGAATATAAAAAATTAAATGGTTGTAAGATTGAGCAAGAGAATCTAAAATTGCTTTATGCGTGGTTACAGAAAAATAAATAGGATTAAAAATATGATTGCAGATATATAAGATACCAATTCATTTGCTGATACTACAGAAATACTACTATGAATTTTTATAAAGGATGAAGTTTTATGCAACACTGCGGAACGCAAATGTTAGAAACAGACAGATTGATTTTAAGAAGATATGTGAGTGAAGATGCTGCCGCGATGTATAAGAATTGGGCACCCGATTCTGAGGTTACTAAATATTTAATGTGGCAGACACACTCCAGTGAGGCAGTAAGCAAAAGCGTTATAAATGAATGGTTAAAAGAATATTCTAACGATAATTATTATCATTGGGCTATCGTGTTAAAAGAAAATGGTAATGAGCCTATCGGTGATATTGCTGTTGTACATATGAATGAAGAAGTTTCTATGATGCATATCGGATATTGCATAGGTAAGACTTGGTGGCATCAGGGAATTACATCAGAAGCACTTAAATCTGTTATGGATTATTTGTTTGATGTTGTAGCTGTAAATCGCATAGAGTCAAGACACGACCCAAGAAATCCTAACTCCGGTGGAGTAATGAAAAAATGCGGTATGAAGTATGAAGGAACTTTTCGCAGTTCCGATTGGAATAATCAGGGCATCTGCGATGCCTGCTATTATGCATTGTTAAAGTCGGAGCGATAAGGTGGCAATGATGAAAGTAGAATTAAAACGGTTAAACATTAATATGGCCGAACAAGAATATGCTATGTTACAGGGTATTCTTGATATAGAAAACGGCTTTACGAATCCTGCATATAACTTGTCCTACAAGGAATATCAAAAATGGTTACAAAAAACGGATAAACATTCGCAAGGTATAGATTTGCCAATGGGTTGGATTCCTTATACTACATATTTTTTGTATATTAATGATATCCCGGTAGGCTATGGCAGAGTAAGACATTCGTCATCTGAATATTTGGAAACTGTTGTTGGTGCAGGAAATCTTGGATATGGTATTTCAAAAGAATACCGTGGTAAAGGTTATGGAAATATCCTGTTTAAAGAATTATTGAAAAAATGCAAAGAACATGGATATAAAAAAATCAAATTATTTCCTTTGAAAACAAATGAAGCCACTGTAAAGATAATGCTAAAAAATGGTGGAAAGATAATCGGTGATTTCAAAGGCGAAAAGCATATTATATTGATTCCGTTAAAGTGATACAGAGGTGACGAAATATGATTAAAATAGATGCTGGAGATTTCTTCTTGGTTGAACCATGCGAGGAATATGCAGAACAAATAACTGAATATAAACAGGCTTTTCTGGATGCAGACTCCTCAATGGATGGTTGCGGTCCTCTTCGCAGATGTGAGGATTCACTTACATATATTTCGGAATGCAGAAAATACACATCGCCCGAAACACTTCCTGACGGGTGGGTTATATCAACGCAGTTTTTCTACATTCGCAAAGCTGATAATCGTCTTGTGGGAATGATACAGGTGCGCCATTATTTCAATGATTGGCTTTCAAAGTTTGGCGGTCATATCGGGTATTCAATAAAACCTGACGAAAGAAGAAAAGGTTATGCAACATCAATGTTGAAAGCTGTTCTTCTTTATTGCAAAGAAATCGGTCTTGAAAAAATACTTATATCTTGTATTGATAACAATATCGGAAGCGAAAAAACAATACTGAACAATGGTGGTGTCTATGAATCCACTGTAAATGAGCCTGATAGAAAACGAAATCTAAAAAGATTTTGGATTACGCTTTAAAATATGTTTCACAAACCAACTGCTCTCCTCGTGAGGGCAGTTTTTCTTTGCCATTTGCCTCCCTCTACTATACTTAATACGGAAAAAGTGTGATTTCTAACGGAATACCGCAACAACCATAAAATGATAAACGCAACAACACAGTAAAGCCTTATATATAAGCCTAAACAAGCGTTTTACCTTTTTAATAAACATCTTTTGCAACAAAAAATTATCGTAATTTTTTAGCAAAACATAGTTTTTGTTATATAAGTCCGTTTTATTGTGCTTACTGCCTGATATAATGACATTTACAAGAAAAACATATTGACAATAGAACATTTGTTCTTATATAATATATACGATTCAAATTTTATGTAGGCGGTGAAACAATGCTTTTCAGTGCAGATTACAGAGACGGTATAGTTACGATTGAGAAAAAGCATTACACAGGCTTTTATGCTATGAGCTTGCTCAATCAGTATTACAAAAATGATAATGCCTCTCGTATTGCAGTTTTTCGTGAATACCTGTGGCACGTCAGAGGAACTCTTGCTCTTGGTTATTTGAATGACACTGACTTTATTAAAGCTGGTGAAGAAATAAAGATGATGCTAAAAATTCTGCCGAACATCAAGCCTTTCAATTCTTGCGACATTGGTGCAGAAAAAGAAAGAATATCTTATCTTTTCACAAAACCAAATGCAGATTTGATTACACAATATTTTCGCAGAAAAGCAAAGGTACAGAGCATCGATATAGCTCAGGCTGTGTTGGATATTTTACCGTCCGAATACGATAAAGCATTTTTCAAAACAGCAGAGGATTTACTTGAAGCAGTAAATGAAACAATAAACTTTTATGATAAGCTCCCCGAAGATATGGAGAGGGCGCACAGGTGTTTGTTAAAGTTTGTTTTTCGTCTTGATGAGGCGGATCGCTTTGATGAAGCACATCTGTTGCCTATTGCTATGGATATATTCAGTAAGACAGATTGCAACGTCAGAACGGAGTATGTTGCCGTCACAAAGAAAAAGGAAATGGCAGTTGCAAAAAGGCTGACCTTTGAGGATTATTATTCCTTTATCGTTACTGATTTCTTTGAGGGCTTACACTACGGTCACTACCCGAAGCAATGCGGTATCTGTAACAGATATTTTCTTATGACCTCTGCTCGAAAACAGAAATACTGTAACGGCTTTGCACCGTATATGCTCCGAGGCAAGAGAACAACCTGCCGTAAATATGCGGCATCAATCAAACGCAAGGAACGTGAGCAGGATAATCCCGTTGTGGCTATATATGAAAAAAGAGCCTCTGCAATCCGAACAGAGAAAAGCAGAGGCACTATAACGGCTGAGTTTGCCAAGATGGCTACATTCATAGCAAAAAACAATATGCTGCGGGCACAGGAGAATCACGAATATTTTACTACGCAGTACACAAAGGATATGACCCGTAAAAAGCTGTATTATGACACAGCAAGAATGCTAAAATGAAAGGACGGTGAGTGCCGTGAAGGATTGGGAAAAAGAACTATATATTTACAAGCTAAAGCCGGCACCGCCGAAAATGCATTTACAAGAATATATTAAGCTTTATTCGAAAGAAAAGGATGATAAATATCTCTCTTGGTTTCTGCATTATTACGAACCGATACTCAATAACGCTGTTAAAGGCTTTGTTCAGGAATATGCAATGCCCGGTCATTTTGCCGATTTGAAGTCTGCTTGTGTGTTTGCAATGCTCAAAGCATTACAAAATTATGATGCTTCAAAACATAGATCCTTTGAGAACTACTACACAGAGTTTTATGTCAAAAGAGCAGTTCACGAGTATGTGCGAACTATGAGAACAGGCTACACTATACCTACAGAGGATGAGGATGCAAGGCTTCGCAAAATTATGGCACTGTACCGAGAAAACGGTTACAGAAATGACGATGAAACTATCGGCAGAATTGCCGCAGAGCTTCACCTGAAGCCGAAAAAGGTTACAGAGATAATTACCGCCGGTCTTCGCAATATGAATTACACCGAGTTTTACAAAAATCTTGCCGACGACGAAAGCGAAGTCAGAGAGGAAGAATATATTGCAGATTCATCGTCCGAACCTTTGACTATGTTACTAAACGCTATGCGAAAAGAAGCAGTACACGAGGTTTTTGGCAAGCTCTATTATGACGAGCAGTATATGGTTGCAAATAGGTTGGGCTTTTGTATGGACTGTTTTTCGGATTACTATATGGATAATACTGTCACCGACAAAGACGGAAATCCCCGTAAGGTAAAATTCAAGAAAATGACATACCTCGACCTTGCGAACACCTTTGGGAAATCCTCACCTGATACAGCATATCAAACCGTCAACCGAGCCTACGCAAAAATGCGAGAGTGGCTAAAGGATACGGAGTATTTTAAGGGTGAATAGATGAAAAATCCCCGTTGAGGCAGGGGTACTGCAACAACGGGGATAAAGTTTTTTATAAACAAAAATTAATGTTGTTTTTACCATATAGAAAAAATAGTGCTGAATTCAGAAAAAAGAGATGAGAATATGATATCAAATTGCAATCAAAACTTTTTGGCTTATTGAGAAATATTAGACATTAAAATTATTCTACTAAAATCTATTTTTGCGCATAACATATATAGATTTCTTGATTCTTAATCTTTTTAATATCAACGAGAATAAAACCTTTGTTAAACGCTATCATTAATTGATGGGGATTTGAAAATTCAACCTTCTGATTAAAATCGAGGTTATATGTTCTTTTGACAAGGAAAACCCTAGGTACACCATAATAGTTATCAAGATTAATACCAACATATCCATTATGTAAAAATGTACTTAAGGCAGCAATATTCTGCGGATGAACAGTAGAAACCAAAATATTGTTAACATGCACAAAGTTTTCAACATACTTAATTAAACTTGATGCTATGCCTTTATTTTGATATTCTTTTTTTGTCATTGTCCACCCCATTTCCGCAAAATTAATATCCTTAATTTCTTTATTAATGTATGGTGCCAAACTATTGCCAGTTTGTTTGCAAATATCAATTGCTTGTATGGATATAAGTTCATCATTATATAAGGCACCAAAAACCATACCATCACAATTAAAAATTTGGGGTAAAGTAGAATCAATATCATCAATAATAAAGAAATCTTTATTTTGAATTAATTCATATTGCGTGGTAATGAAATTTTTAACATATCCATAGTCATTATTAGAGAATCGAACAATATCTATACTAAAAAACTGCTTATCATACTTTAACTTTATTGAACCAATATATATCATTTTAATCTCCTATAAAGTAGGAAAACCTAAATCTTCCATTGCTTTTTTCACAGCTTCACTTGAATGTGTATACATGTAAGATAACATTGTGCATCTTCCACTTTGTACGAGAAGTTCATCCCAAATTTTTTTTATATTCTTTACGCGATTTTCGTCAAAATCAATCTCTCCTCCTAATGTTGTAGCATTAGGATCGTCAAGACTTACTCCTCGAATCAGGCGTAATTTTCCATCAGAAAGCTTTGTGGCAAAAAAACCTTTATTAATCCAATCTCTGTGAGTTTTATTCAAATTATCTATACTATCTATTGCATAAAGAACCGTATTAGGACATTCCGAGTTTTCCGAACAATAATACAGTAGTTTTTTTAAAAATTCCGTTACTTCTTCATCAACATTTGAACTTTTTAATAATTTTAATTTGTTCTTCATTATACATATACGTTCTGTTTTTATACCAGAATTATCCATTTTAGCCATTCTTTTAATCCATGATAACTCCATTGCATCATTAAAATCCAATTCGTCATCTTGCCAAACAGTCATAGCCCAAATACCACCAGAATATGTACCTGACGATTTTTTATCTTCATAATCTTTTTCAATTGTGTCAGCGGCTTTTTGAAGTTGCATATAGTAGGCATGTCGTGATAAGGCCCCTGATCGTGCACCTTCAATTCTGCTATTCATAGTATCAGCAAATGTTTTTACAGCATCTATATAAATGGATTTTTGTTCATCATTATTTATTTCATAAATTTTTTTGTATATTTCATCAATCTCTATTCTTTCTTCCATTTCTGAAAGTTTACTAGAAATGAAATTAAAATTGTTAAATTGTTGTTCTTCACCATCACTAAATGAGATATTTTCTAAGAACTGTGATGTTAATACCAAAATTGATATATTAGATGATAAAAGAGCGATTCCCTTACTTAAAGTTACTTCGTCCCACAAAGCAGCCAATATAGCAATTATAATTGAACCAATTATTTCAATTATAAATACAATAATCTTTATAATTTTTGTATTGTTGATATTCATGAGTTTTAGTCCTTTTTGTCAGAAAGTTTATCTTTAACGTATGCAACAGTTTCGGTTAAATTTTTCATTATTTCAGTAGTATTCTCTCCTCGTAAATCAAGGGATTCTAACATATACATTAAATAACTACTAGTTATACCACCATCAACACCATAAACAACATTATTAGCATATGGATTTTCCATTAGGCTTAATATAGCATAAGCAACATTACTTGCTTCTCCATACTGCTTCAAAGGTGTTATTTTATTCGCTAAATCTACGATATTACCTGCTACAACATTTTTGTTTTGCGGAATCCAGCCAGGTGCGACACAATTTACTCTTACCCCGTTGTATATACCAAAATTGTTTGATAATGATTTACTTAAGTTTTGTATTGCTGCTTTACTTGCATTGTATGATATTGTTGCGAATGCACCTTCGCTTGCAGCGCTACTAGTAATATTAATAATTGAACCATTATGGATAATATTGTCTTTCAGACCTATACAAATAGCAGCTATTGATGTAACATTACTTCGAATTGTTGAATCAAATGTATCATATTCAAAGTTAAAAAACTCATGTCTTAATTGTCCTGTTTCGGTTTCAGCTAATACAGCATGGCAATTTATTATTGCATTAAAATGATAACACTTTAATTTTTCGATTAAAGTGTTAACGCTATGAGGACAAAAAAGATCGGCATAATAGTATAATATTTTTTCCTCATCTTGTTTTTTTTGAATGTCTTTACAAATAGCTATTATTTTATATCCTGATTGCAATAACAAATCAGATGTTTCTTTTGCAATTACACTTGTGTCATATCCAGTAATCAAGGCTATTTTTTTATCGTTTATCATTGTTTTTCTCCTTTAATTGTTATTATTGTGGCTTGAATATTTATGGATGTAAATATGGATAATTTGAACATTTACCAAGTTCTTTGAACAGTTTTTTTACTGCAGCACATTTAACTAAATTGTATCCACATAGATCCCCAGTTTCATTTACTGTTTCTCCAAGACAATATCCACCGCAGTGTAGTTTAGCGGGACATTTTTGACAATGTTGCATTAAAGTAGATTTTCGTTCATTCAATGCCGTAATCTTATCTTCGTAAAACTCAAAGCATTTTTGTTCTTGTTCCCATTTTCCTACAATAAATACCCCCATATGGTACGGTTCTGAACCTAACACAACCATATCACATGCCGAAACATATCCATCTGGTGTAATATGTGGTGCATTTTGAGGTGTACAACAACGACAATGATAGTAAGACTCTCCGTCAAAATTGATTGTTAAAAAACTTCCCCAAAACAACCCTTTAGATTGTGCATAATAATATGCATCCAAATAATTATTTATATATGCATCCATATCAAAATTGTAAGCTTTTTTCTTAGACTCATCTTCGCATACAGGAAGTTTTCCTACAGAATAAAAAAGAGGATTAGTCCAAACATAACGAATTCCAAGGTCATAGAAATAGTCAACCATTTCTCGCTGTTTTGAAATATTTTTGTCGGTGATTGTAACTCTGGCCCCAACCATTAGATTCCTTTCGCCCTTGTTGTTGATAAGCCATCGAACATTATCTTCCAAAACGTCCGCAGATGTTCTTCCGCTGTAAATTTCTTTATACTTAGGATTGAGTGGACGATTATAGTTTTGAACATCTTTCATTCCATCAAAAGACATCCAAACAATATTCATGTTTTCTAAAAACCAATTGCGAATTTCATCAGTAAAAACACCATTTGTTTGGATTTCTACAGTAACATGCTCCCCACCATTCGGGTGTTTTTTCGCGTATTCGGTAATCTGCTTCATTTTTTTAAATTCCTGAGTTGGTTCACCTGGACCATAGAATCTAATATGACGGCTTTCATTTGTTTCAAAATACCAATCTACAGAAGCATAAGCTATATCAAGAGGTATCGTTTGTTCTTCGATGGAGTTTCTTTCTTTTGCATTATAACAATATCTACAACATAAATTACATTTCGTTGTAAGAAAGAATGAAAGCATTTTTTTATTACAATGTGGCATAATTTATTCTCCTAACAAATTAAACTTCTTCTTATTAATAAAACTTCAAAAAGATTAAAATAAACCTCTGACACTCACATTCGCACGAAGCAAAGTTTTTTGTTACTGCTGAGAATATACTAAATCAATTATGTCTTTGGGATTTCCTCCACATCCACCAAATGTATATGAAATGCCGCACATCTTCTTTATTTGTTTAATATTGTTCTTAAAACATTTTTGTCGGTACTCTACTACACTATTTAATAAATCAGTAATGTTATTTTCTTTTATATTTCCTATATGCGTTATACAAGGCTGATTTAATAAAAACCACTTGCAATTCAATCCTGTTTCCTCATCAACTACACAATTACCTCGATTATCAATATGAATCCCAGACAGAATACATGGGCATATTGGTCGCATATAATTGCCTTCTATGTATTCGTCTGCAAATTTTTTTATAATCTCTATATCACTTTGTTCAATTGATAATAGTTCGTTTAAATTCTTTGATATAACCTCGCCAGCCTGTTCCAGTTCACCAATTGATGCGAAAATTCCATATTTTTTACAATAACTTATCACTTGTGGAATTCCTGTAATTGATAATTTAGTTGGAACAATCGAAAAAGCTAAATTAGTATATCCATCTGTTTCTCCATATCCCGCTTCAAGCAAATAATCCCTAGCTGCATATATTTTTTTAGCAGTTCCCTTTAGGCCAAGAATTTTATCAAAATTTTCTTCTTCAAAAGTATCCATCTTTAAGATAATATTTACATCATTCTCTAGTAATTCCTTAGCAATGTGTATATCTTTAACAAAAACCCCATTTGAAAACATTGACAATTTGATTTCGTTTGCTTTCAACAAATGGATTAGATTCCAAAAGTTTTCGTCCTCTAAAGGTTCTCCTAATCCGCAAGTATATACCCACTTTAATCCATGTTTCTTTGCTTCAAGTATTACATTTTTTATCGAAATAAAATCGTTTTCTCCTTTTGGGACACATGACGATACATCAGGTTTAGAATCGCAGTAAATACAATTTGCACCAGAACATTTAGCTGTTAACTCTAAATCAATTGCGGGAATTCTTCCTTTTTTGTGTTCATCAACACAAAATTCTAACACTTTTTTTGACCAAGGATAATATTCAAACATGCTTCACCTTATCTCCTTTCTCGATTGAATCAAATTCTTTGCAAATATAATCTTTTATTATTTTTGTATAGTCATACGATAAGGTAAAATAAAAAATCCCGTAATTAGTATTATCTTGTGCACAACAAAATCCTTTTAAATTATCGGTGCAAACTGCACTAAGATCCTTATCATAAATAACAATAGTATACTTCTGAGGACATAGTTTAAATAAATTTTCACTAGTATATATTTTAAACTGGCGGTTAATGTCAACTTTAGTTTGGTTTAGTAAACTTTTGTTAATTTCATATTTTATTTGTTCTGCTGCTTTCGTATATTTATCACTTACAACATATATGTAATTTACGCCATTCTTAATGTTTAATTTTATCTCATCAATAAACTGTCTTTTATCATTTGTAAGATTATTAGATGCAATATAAATTGTTGCGTTTTTGCCGGTCCCTTCGCAAAATTCATGTTCTATTTTTTCTAATTCATTAATATGTATGTATTTACTTGAGTTTTCAATTACAGATTTAATATTATGTATTTCATCCTCAATTTCTAAATTATTTTTACTATCTCTAAATATATTTGCTATATTTTGAATTGAAACTATTGTAGTTGTCCCTGCAATTATAGCTGCAATAATCTGATCACTAAAAATTATTGAAAGAATGAGTGCAATAAGAGTACATGCCAATGATATTACAAACTCAAATCTTGCATGAGTATTGAGACTTTTCATACTAACCGCTCCTTTACTTGTAAAAAATAAAATCCTTATTAAGCTTTATTTTTAGATATTAAAGAATCTTTTTGAATAAAATATAAAATAATAATTATCATATCATTTCACTATCAATTCTAATGAATGTTTAAATAAAAACAATATTTGTTGCAAAAATGCATTGTTTTTCGACAAAAACGCTTATTTTTCAATACAATAACATACAAAACCCGCACCATAGCTGTTTTGCTACGATGCGGGTTACAGATTTTATGTAGTTATTTATTTAGATATATTCCATATCTTTCTACAAACTCCTCATACTCATCTTTTTCTGTTATCCATACTATAACCGGATATTCTTTTATACAGAGTTGAGTGAGTGCTTCAAAGCGGTGGTTACCGTCGCAGAGTTCAAAACCGTGGTCAACATAATGTACAATCAGCGGTGGCATATCATTATTTGATTGAAGTGTTTTCTTTAACGATTGTACTCTTTTCTCAAACCATTCTGCATTGATCTGATATTTAATATTATCTTCGGGACCACAACAACGGGAGAATAAAGACAACGGCATTGTTAATGGTCCTAAATAATATCTCTCAAACAGTTTTAATCCGTCTGAAAAAGCTTTATTATGACCATCCGAAAGCAAAAACAAATGAACCCATTTTTCAAGGTTACCTGCATCAGAAAATTCTTTTGCAGACGATAAAGAACATTTGTATGTCAGTTCTTTATTTTCACTCTTGGTGTAAACAATTTTCTTAATTGATTCGACGGAAAGGTTATATTCATCAGCAAGATTTTCAATGGTTGTGCCTGATATAAACTTTTCTTTTATCTCTTGGTTTCTTTCTTCAAGATACCGCTTATAACCTGAAGTTTCACCCCAAGAGCGTTTACCTATAGTTTCAGGAACATAAATCAGTTTGCCTGCAGCAAATTTCTGAACTCGTTTGAGTAATTTTTCCGGCAATATATCGGCGGCGTTTTCGTAATTCATTGTTTTCAATCCTTTGTGAGTTTGGATTTTATCCACCTATCAACATAGTCTGCTGCCTGCTCAGGAGTAAGATTGGAGGTGTCAAGAAGTTCAATATTAGGTTCGGTTTTATCGTGGTTTTCTTTCAGCCAATTATTAAACTGTATAGAAGAAGCAATCCAACTTTCATCGGTAACTTTTCTGCCGACTGTCATTCTTTGCATCATAGTTTCATCATCGCAAACTATAGCAAGATAATACATATCAGAAAACAATTCTCTTTCGGGCAGATTTTCAAACTGTTTCGGTGTACAAGCTCCACACACAACGCAAGGCTTCCCAATCTGTGAGATATTAGAACAAAGCTTCATCCACATTCTGCGATATGCTCTGTAATCATCTTCAGGTGTGTTGTAAACATCGTTCCAGGCTATGTCACTTTCAAGAACAATATAATCTGTTTCATTTTTGAAAAGCTCATTACAAACAGTTGTTTTACCTGCACACGAGGCTCCCGTGATAGAGAACAAAGGTAATTTTTTAGTAGGTTTCATGGTTGTGCCTCCTTTTGTTCTATTGTATCATTTTAATTTGAGGCGTGTATATGTAAAGAATAGTTATAATTATACTTTACATATTAAATCATTCCCACAATCCTGAAGTTGATTTTCCACTTTTACCTGTAATGCCAACAACTCGTGGCCATTGGTTAGTCTCAATTATTGTAGTTGCATTTATATTACCTAAATGTGCATAGAAATGACGGAACTGCGACATTATCAAGCCAAGTCGGTTTTGCTTACAGCCGGTTGGTATCTCATATAACATTTCATCATCAAGACTGTTCAGATAATCTGTGATTTTTGCTTTTATGCTGTGCAAATACTCCTGCAACTGCTCTTTTGACAATGTTTCTTTACTTGCAATATCAAGAGAGTTTAAGTTTTCTGTATGGAACGGCGGATGCTCATATTCCTTAGGATTTATGTACCATTGGTCCAAACTGTGCAACATATGGTAACAGTGTTTCCATATCGGCATATCGCAGAGAATGTAGTCCATATCGCATGTCTGAAGCATTATATCCGCATTTGTGAAGATTGTTTCGGTATTCAGTTTAATTGCATTTACTAAATCGCATCTCATAAATATCGCTCCTAATTTTATTCGATAAAGATATGATGATTTGCTTCTTGTGTGATATTGTTTGATATATCACTTGAAAGTAGGTATATTACATACTCATTTTCTTTTAATTCAGTAAGATGTTTCTGTTTTCTTCCGTAAACAAAAACTTTTATTTCGTTATTCAACTTAATATAAAGGTCAACATTGTCATAAGGCGGTTTGCTACCGTCATTGACACCATTAAAACAGGCGGTGACAACTGTAATATCTGATAAATCAATCTTAAGTATTTTTTCAAGAACTAACGGCAACAATCGTTCATCACCGGAAACACTAAGAAGATACGGATAAAAACACTTGAAAACCCTCAAATGTTCATCATTTCTGACTTTTATATTTTTAAGTTCTATAAACTCATTAAACTCCATTTATACCACCTTGATAAACAACATCAATTTCTGCTTCCTTTGGAACTTCAAATATTGAAGCAAACTTCGCTGCGATATTATCATCGACATAGTAAGCATTTGTTTCTTCTGCAAGCACAGCAATGTTTCTCTTGTTCAATCGATTTTTCCATGTTTCATCGCTGATATCAATGTAATGAAACTCACATTCGATATTACGGGACTTATAAAATACTTTTACAGACTCCCGTTCTGCTTTTGTCCAGAAGCCCCAGTCAAGAACGACATTAATATCCTTCTGAATAAGCTCTAAAGATTTGCTCAATAGATATTTCTCTGTTCTTTCAACATATTCATCGTGCTTATCGCCACAATGTTGACCGAAAAGAGCAAGTGTTATCTCATCAATTGAAAGCAATATAGCGTTATTTTCAGCACAAAGTTTCTCTGCATATGTGGTTTTACCACAGCAGATTTTACCACAGATTAGAATCACTTTTGCCATAAGCAACACCTTCTTTTATAATTTACAATACATCTCCTGAGCTTTTGGTATAAATCCAAGCTTTTCATAAACTTTGATTGCACCGGGATTGTTCACAAGGACATCAAGATTTATGAAACTGCAATTTTGTTCTTTTGCCCAGTACTTTGCTGAATTCATAAGAGCTGTACCGAAGCCTTTATTTCTGTGAGTTTCCGTTACAATTACATCCATTATATAACAATATTTACCAGGAAGCATAAAGTCAAAATCAGGTCTTACCTTTGCCTGAAGCAGAATAAAACCAACAACTGTACCATCGTTTTCGTAAACAAGGATATCCGAATCATCATCCGAAATCGTTTTTTCAAGAAATTCTATACTTTGGTCACCCTCTTTTATAAAATCAGGTATCAGTTTTGCCATTTCTCTGAATTGCTCACGATATAATTCTGCTATTGCAGGTATATCTTCAAATGTTGCTTTCCTTACCATAAACTTTTCCTCCACGCTTCTTTAAGTTCTTTTATGCTTTGATAACGCTCGTTTCTATCATCACTCGCAGCCTTTGTTGCAACAGCAAAAGCCTCATCTGACAGTTGCCATTCTTCACGGGTACGCTTATAATTGCCGAACAGCGCAAAGGCAAATGCACCGGCACAATAAACATTTGTTATCTCGTCAATATCTGCACCGAGTTTGTATTCTTCGGGAGACTGAAACTTTGAACTGCCCCACATTCTGCCCATATCGTTAACACACGGTTGCTTTCTGAAAAAGTCAATATCACAGATTGTTGTTTTACGACTCTCTACATCATACATAATACTTCCGTCATAAAAATCAACCGCAACATATCCGCTTGAATTTGTGTAGTCCAAGAAATCAAGAATATCTAAGAAAACATTAAGCTTATCCGCAACAGGTAAATTCATAAATCTACGATGCTCTGCAGGGTACATTCTGCCCATACAGTCACCGTTAACCCACTTGAATACCATTGCAAAACCGCCGCCCATTTCTTTTGCTTCAACAAACTCAATGAGATTTTTGTGTTTCATGTTTTCATATACGGGTAAGGTTGATTTCAAACGCTCAATCGCATCTTCAGGAGTGCCGTTATATGCCTCGGTCGGCGCACCTGCAAATTTCACAAAATATCTTTCGCCGTCTTTTTCTGTTCCAAAACAGATATTACCTGAATCCTGGTCGTCAAACACTTTGAACACCTTTCCGTATTGGCTGATAAAGCTGAAATCGAAAGGTGCTTTCATTTTGTAAGGCAGACCATCTATGTATTGCAAATAATAACCTTTGAAATACCACTTCGGCACGGGATTCTGCATATTGTCATACCATTTCAAAACATCCTTTGCCTGCCCCAGCATTGTCTGAATTTCACCGTCACCGAAAGGGATTGCCCACGGAATTGATGAAAGCATATTGCTGCTGATATAAAGTGCAAGGAGCTTCCAGAAATCCATTGGCACATTATTATCAAAATATCCGTTGACAATACCTGATGCAAAAACAGGAGCCGACTGAGCACACCATACAATACGATTGAATTCTTCCCACGGGTCACCAAAATCATATCGGTCAAAGTCTATAATTACGATTCTGCCGTTTTCAATCATCATATTGCCGATATGATAATCTCCGTG
>JAZQJF010000011.1:0-22684 GCA_045541505.1 Acutalibacteraceae bacterium | reverse complement strand
GCCCCTGTGGATTACAACAATAAAGAACAGCAGTATAACTATTTTCTTTTGTTTGAAACGCTTTATGCCGGCGGTAAATACAATACCAACAACGGTGGCGACTATGAGTATTCTATAGGTCTTAACGGTTTGGGTCTTGCCTCCACGCAGTTTGCCTCGGGATATATGGATGTTGAAATCAAACGAGATGGCTTTAAATATAACCTGCATTTTGAAAAGGGCTTTAATATAGGCGGTCTTCAAAAGGAAGAATATTCGGGAAAAGACACCGGAACAAAAATACGCTGGAAGCCTGACCTTGATGTTTTCACCGAAATTGATATTCCCACCGAATATTTTATCGATACGCTTAAAAGACAGGCTATTGTAAACGATGGATTGCTTTTTGTTTTCAAGGAACAGCAGGGAAGCCGCTTTATTCAGCAAGAAATAATTTACCAAAACGGTATCAAGGATTATGTAAGTGAATTTATCGGCGAAGAGAAGATTTCTTCCATGCAGTTCTGGCAGACAGAGCGCAAGGGCCGCGACCGCGAGGACAAGCCTGAATATAAGGTTAAAATCAACGCTGCCATAGCTTTCAGTAATCGCCACCCGTTAAAAGAATATTATCATAACTCAAGCTGGCTTGAGCACGGCGGTGCACCTGAAAAGGCAGTAAGAAACGCTTTTGTTTATCAGATTGATTCTTATATCAAAACATCAAATAAATATACTAAATCTGACGCAAAAATTAAATTTGAAGATATTGAAGATTGCCTTATTATTGTAATTTCCTCTTTCTCTACAAAAACTTCTTATGAAAATCAGACCAAGAAGGCTATTACCAATAAATTTATTCAGGATGCAATGACTGAATTTTTCCGTCATCAGCTTGAAATTTATTTTATAGAAAACAGAGCAGAGGCAGATAAAATTGCCGATCAGGTGCTTATCAATATGCGCAGCCGTATAAAGGCTGAAACTACCCGACAGAATCTTAAAAAGACTATGCAGACAAATATGGATTTTACTAACAGAATCCAGAAATTTGTTGACTGCAGAAGTAAAGATGTTTCAGTAAGAGAAATCTTTATAGTGGAGGGTGACTCAGCTCTCGGTGCCTGTAAGCAGGCAAGAAACGCTGAGTTTCAGGCAGTTATTCCCGTAAGAGGTAAAATTCTCAACTGTCTTAAAAGTGAATATGAAAAAATCTTTAAAAATGACATCATTACAGACTTAATCAAGGTTCTCGGCTGCGGTGTGGAGGTTAAATCAAAGTCAAGCAAAAATCTTTCTTCGTTTAACCTTGATATGCTTCGTTGGAGCAAGGTTATTATCTGTACCGATGCTGACGTTGACGGCTTCCAGATCAGAACCTTGATTCTCACAATGATTTACCGCCTTATGCCCACCCTTATTCAGGAGGGTAAGGTATTTATTGCAGAAACACCTCTTTACGAAATAAATACAAAAGATCAGGTCTGGTTTGCCTATGATGAAAAAGAAAAGGCACAGGCTTTGGAAGAAATTGGAGATCAGAAATTCACTATTCAGCGTTCAAAAGGTCTTGGTGAAAATGACCCTGATATGATGTGGCTTACCACTATGAATCCTCAGACAAGACGTCTTGTCAAGGTTGAACCTGAAGATGCAGCAAGAACAAGTGAAGTTTTTGATCTGCTTCTTGGTGATAACCTTGCAGGCAGAAAACAGCACATTACAGACAACGGTCATCTTTATATTGATATGACCGATTTAAGCTGAAGGGGGCGGTTAAATGGCTAAAAAGAAACAGACAAAGCAACTCAAAGATGACGGTCTCAACCCTAATGCCCATATTCTCGGCGCAGGTGTGGTTGTAGAGCAGCCTATAACCGAAACCCTTGAGTTTAACTATATGCCTTACGCTATGAGCGTAATTATGTCCCGTGCAATTCCTGAAATTGACGGTTTTAAACCCTCTCACCGCAAGTTGCTTTATACTATGTATAAAATGGGGCTTCTTACAGGTCCGCGAACAAAGTCTGCAAATATCGTAGGTCAGACAATGCGCCTTAACCCTCACGGTGATGCCGCAATTTATGACACCATGGTGCGCCTTTCAAGGGGATACGAAGCACTTCTTCATCCTTATGTTGACTCAAAGGGTAACTTCGGTAAAGCATATTCAAGAGATATGCAGTGGGCAGCTTCTCGTTATACAGAAGCAAAACTTGAAAAAATTGCAGCAGAGCTTTTCAGAGATATTGACAAAGATACAGTTGATTTTGTTGATAACTATGATAACACAATGCTTGAGCCGACCCTTTTGCCAGTCAGCTACCCCTCGGTGCTTGTTAATGCAAACACCGGTATCGCTGTAGGTATGGCAAGTTCAATCTGCTCATTTAATCTTAATGAAGTTTGTGAAACTACCATTGAGCTTATTAAAAATCCTGATCATGTTGTGGCTGATACTCTTAAAGCCCCTGATTTTATCGGCGGCGGCAAGCTTGTTTATGACCGTGACCAGATGGAAGAAATTTACCGCACAGGCCGCGGCGGATTTAAAGTGAGAGCTGTTTATAATTATGACAAGGAAAATAAGTGTATTGAAATTACACAGATTCCGCCTACAACAACAGCTGAGGCCATAATCGACAAAGTTATTGAAAAATATAAGGCTGGAACGGTCAGAGAGATTTCTGATATCCGTGATGAAACAGATAAGTCCGGTCTTAAGATCGCTATCGATATTAAAAAGGGCGTTGACCCTGATAAGCTTATGCAAAAGCTTTATAAATCAACCCCTCTTGAAGATACTTTTTCTTGTAACTTCAACGTTCTTATTGCGGGTGTTCCCAGAGTGTTGGGCGTTAAAGAGCTTCTTGAAGAGTGGATCGCTTTCCGCACGGAATGTGTAAGACGCCGTGTGTTTTTTGATCTTTCAAAAGCGAGAAATAAGCTTCATCTTTTACAGGGTCTTCAGAAAATTCTGCTTGATATCGACAAGGCTATTGCAATTGTCCGCAATACCGAAGAAGAAAGTGAAGTTGTTCCCAACTTGATGATCGGTTTCGGTATTGATGAAATTCAGGCAGAATACGTTGCTGAGATCAAGCTCCGCCATCTTAACAGAGAATATATTCTCAAAAGATTGCAGGATATTGAGCAGCTTATCAAAGATATTGAAGATATGGAAAACATCCTTTCTCATAAGTCAAGAATCAAAAAAATCATAGTAAACGAGCTTACCGAGGTTTCCAAAAAATTCGGCAAACCGAGAAGCACCGAAATCTGCTTTGCTATGGATATTGACTTTGAAGAAGGTGAGGAGGAAGAAGTTCCCGATTACCCTGTAACTCTGTTCTTTACAAAAGAGGGCTACTTCAAAAAGATTACGCCTCAGGCATTGAGAACAAGCGGAGAGCAGAAGCTTAAAGAGGGCGACGAGATTATTTCTACCGTTGAAACTACCAATAAAGCTGATCTTCTTTTCTTTACAAATAAGTGTCAGGTTTACAAATCAAAAGTAAATGACTTTGATATGGGTAAGGCAAGCGTTCTTGGTGATTTTGTTGCTTCAAAGCTTGATATGGAAGAGGGCGAAACCGCAATCAGTATGGTTGTTACCACCGATTATGCAGGTTATATGATGTTCTTCTTTGAAAACGGCAGAGTCGCAAAGGTCGATTTGTCTGCTTATCAGACAAAAACTAACCGCAAAAAGCTTATTAAAGCTTACTGTGAAAAGTTCCCGTTGGCAACAATGCGTCACATTACTTCAGACTGTGAGCTTGTGCTTCAGTCTTCTGCGGGCAGATTGCTTCTTATAAATACAGGTGCAATCGCACCCAAAACCACTAAAGATACTCAGGGTGTAAACGTTTTCACAATGAAAAAGGGCCATACGCTTGTTCTTGTACGTGATTATGTTCAGGGTGAATTTGCAAAACCGTACAGATACAAAACAAAAAATCTTCCTGCAACAGGTGCATTGCCCAGCGCTGAGGATGCAGGTGAACAGCTTTCTATGTTATAAAAAGACCGCTTGTGCAGAACTTTCCGCTCAAACGGTCTGCGGAAAGTCTGCAAACGCCTGTTGACTTGTCCGCAATAGTTATAATGCCCTTTAAAGATTCTATTATTCTATGGAATTTTTTAAAAAAGCTATTGCATTTTTATTTGTGTTGTGATAATATAGCTTAGTAAAAATCTAACGGAGGTCAATGGTATGTCAGTTTGGCAGTATATTCTCGGTGCAGCAATTATTCTTGTAAGCATCGGCTTGGTTGCTTTGGTACTTATGCAGGAGAGCCGTTCAGCCGGTCTTTCAGGCGCAATCGCCGGTGGTGCTGATACTTTCTTCGGCAAAGGCAAAGGCAAGAGCATGGAAAAGAAACTTGAAAAAGGCACAAAGATCGCAGCAATTGTATTCTTCGTACTTACTTTAGGTGCTACAATTCTCTTTATGTTCAAATTTTGATTAAAAACAGCTCCGCTTATGGCGGGGCTGTTTTGCTTCACGGAGATGATAGAAAGTGTTTAAAAATTATATATGGGATTTTGACGGTATGCTTTTTGACAGTTATCCGCATATTACCGCCGCTTTTCAAAAAGCTATGGCAGATTTTGGTGTTGAAATCGACTATGCCGAAACCAAGAAGCTGCTTGAAATCAGTTATGCCACAGCTTTTGATTACTATAGTTTAACTCAGGAACAGAAAGATCTTTTTTATGAGTATGAGCATAATGTGGACCTTGACCCCATCGCTGAGCCGTTTCCCGGCACTGCAGAAACAATTAAAAAGATTTATCACAGCGGCAGCAAGAATTTTCTTTATACCCACCGCGGTGAAAGTGCATTGTATTACCTTAAAAAATACTGTATATATGATTATTTTGAAGATTTTGTAACTTCGGAAAACGGATTCCCTTTAAAACCTTGCCCTGATGCGGTTAATCACATTGTCAATAAACATAATCTTAATAAAGATGAAACTGTTATGGTGGGTGACCGTGAAATCGACGTTATGTCCGGTAAAAATGCAGGCACAAAAGGCTGCCTTTTTACTCTTGAAAATAAAGAAACAAATGCAGATTTTGTTGTTCACAATATTACAGAAGCTCTTGATCTGGAGGTATAACTATGAAATTCGGAGCATGTGCAGGTGCTGACAGATATTTAAGCTCAATAAAAGCAGGTTGCGATTTTGTTGAATTCAATGCAAAACATATGGGTTCTTGCCCCGAAGCAGAATTCAATGAGGCAGTTGCTCTTATCCGTGAGCACGGACTTAAAGCCGAGGCAACAAATTGCCTTTTCCCGGGTGAAATTGCAATATCCTCTAAGTCGTGGAAGGCTGAAATTGTTGATGAATATACCGACAGACTGTTTTATAAATTAGCTCAGCTTGGCGTTGAGGTGTCTGTTTTCGGCAGCGGTGCGGCAAGAAGTATCCCTGAGGGAGAGAATGCTGCCGAATGTCTTGAACGCTTTTATAAATCGATTTACATAACCGGCGAAAACGCGAAGAAAAACGGAATTGCCGTTGCCTTGGAGCCGTTAAGACGTGAAGAGTGCAATGTGCTTAATACTGTGGAAAAGGCTGCAGAAATCTGCAAGGCAGTCAATCACAGCTACGTAGGCATCAATCCCGACCTCTATCATATGTATAGTGAAAACGAACCTTTTGAAAATCTCGGTAAATATGTTGATTATATAAAGCATATTCATATAAGTGACTATAAAACGCGCCGTTATCCTACCCCTGATGACGGATGTGAATATTCAGCAGTATTCAGCATTCTGAAAAATGCAGGTTACAACGGCAGAGTTTCAATTGAAGCAGGCTGCGATAATTATGAAAACGACTGCAACCGGGCCCTCACAATTTTAAGAAACTCACTTTGATATTTATTCCTCCGGCAGCTTTGCCGGGGGATTATTTTTATTGAAAAACTAAAAACCCTGTGATATAATAGGTTTTAGATATTATACAGATTTTTGGTGATATTTATGATGATTTCAACAAGAGGACGATATGCTTTAAGAGTAATGATTGAGTTTGCCCAGAGATATGACGAGGGGTTTGTTTCACTGAAATCGGTGTCTGATAATCAGCAGATATCCGAAAAATATATGGAAAGTATAATTTCCTTGCTTGTAAAAAACGGACTCGTTGAGGGCGTAAGAGGCAGAGGCGGAGGATACCGTCTTACAAAGCCTGCCGAAGAATATTCTGTAGGCTCAATACTAACCATAACAGAGGGGACTCTTGCACCTGTTGCCTGCCTTGAAAAAGGTGACGGTGACTGCGAGCG
The DNA here is from genome assembly GCA_045541505.1 of Acutalibacteraceae bacterium. Classification (GTDB taxonomy): domain Bacteria; phylum Bacillota; class Clostridia; order Oscillospirales; family Acutalibacteraceae; genus CAG-488. The sequence goes on along the minus strand of JAZQJF010000011.1, from coordinate 16,399 downwards.
ATCCTGTGAATGCAAAACACTGCCCATCTGGCAGAATCTTGATAAACTTATAAATGACTACCTTGAAAGTATCAGACTTTCAGATTTGTGTGAATAGGTGATATTATGCCGAGAATTTATAATTCAGCCGATGAACTTATCGGCTCAACCCCTTTAATGAGATTAAATAATATAGAAAAGGAATTCTCTTTGAAAGCAAAAATTCTTGCAAAGCTTGAATTTCTTAACCCGGCAGGCTCGGTTAAAGACCGTGTTGCAAAAAAAATGCTTGACGATGCTGAAAAAAACGGTACACTCACAGCTGACTCTGTTATAATTGAACCCACATCAGGCAATACGGGTATCGGCCTTGCTGCAGTTGCGGCTGCAAGAGGTTACCGTGTTATCATTGTTATGCCTGATACAATGAGTGTTGAACGCCGTCAGCTTATGAAAGCTTACGGTGCCGAGCTCGTTCTTTCAAAGGGAAGCGAAGGTATGACAGGGGCAATAAATGAAGCTGAGCGTTTGTCAAAAGAAATTCCCGGAAGCTTTATAGCCGGTCAGTTCACCAATCCGTCAAATCCCAAGGCTCATAAAGAAACAACAGGTCCTGAAATCTGGGCAGATACCGACGGTGAAATTGATTTCTTTGTTGCCGGTGCAGGCACAGGCGGAACAATTTCAGGAACAGGGGAGTATCTTAAAGAGAAAAATCCTGAAATCGGGGTAATTGCGGTTGAGCCTGCAGGCTCAGCGGTGCTTTCAGGTAAGCAGGCAGGCACTCACGCTTTACAGGGCATCGGCGCAGGGTTTGTGCCGCAGGTGCTTAATACACAGATTTATGACGAAGTTATAGCTGTTGAGAATGACGAAGCTTTTTCTCTCGGCAGAATGTTAGCTTCTAAAGAAGGTCTTCTTGTGGGTATTTCTTCAGGTGCGGCTCTTAAAGGTGCAATAGAAATTGCAAAGAGACCTGAAAACGAGGGGAAAGTAATAGTTGTGATTTTCCCTGATACAGGCTCAAGATATCTTTCAACAGAAATGTTTTCGGAGTAAATATGAATTATTTTGATATAGTAAACAGTCTTAAAGTGAATAAAGATTTACCCGATGAAGAGCTTAAGCTTCTTATAGATTCCGATGAAGCCAATGAAGTTCTTTTTACCTTGGCTGATCAGGTAAGACGCGAAAACTACAAAGATGAAGTGTATATAAGAGGCCTTATTGAGTTTTCAAATTATTGCAAAAATAATTGTTATTATTGCGGTATCCGTTGCGGCAACAAAAAAGTTTTGCGTTACAGACTCAGCAAAGATGATATTCTCGTATGCTGCGAAGAAGGGTATGCTCTCGGATTTCGCACCTTTGTTTTGCAAGGCGGTGAAGACCCGCATTTTACCGATGAAGTGATGTGCGATATAATCGCTTCCATAAGAAAGAAGTACCCTGACTGTGCAATAACTCTTTCTGTGGGAGAGCGCAGTAAAGAGAGTTATCGCGCTTATTATCAGGCAGGGGCAAACAGATTTCTTCTTCGCCATGAAACTGCAAATCAAGATCATTACAGCCGTCTTCATCCTGATAATTTAAATCTTTCTGACAGGAAAAGATGTTTGTTTGATTTAAAAGAAATTGGATTTCAGGTTGGCTCAGGCTTTATGGTGGGTTCGCCTTACCAGACCACCGAAAATCTTGTTGAAGACCTTCGCTTTTTACAGTCTCTTCAGCCTGATATGATCGGTATAGGACCGTTTATACGCCATGAAGACACACCTTTTGCATCTTTTGAAAGCGGAAGCTTATTTAAAACCCTCCGCCTCGTTTCAATATTGCGCCTGATGTTTCCGTATGCCCTTATTCCGTCAACAACGGCTCTGGGTACCATTTCCCCTGACGGACGTGAAATGGGGCTGAAAGCGGGTGCTAATGTTGTTATGCCAAATCTTTCACCAAAAAGAGTGAGAGAGCTTTATATGCTTTATGATAATAAAATCAGCACCGATGAGGAAGCCGCCGAAAGCGTTGAGAAGCTGAAAAAGAAAGTGGCTGCTGCGGGCTATAAGGTTGTAACAGACCGTGGAGACGTTAAAAAATAATGAAAAATAAGCCTGAAATAGTCGGACTTTCTTTTGAATTGCCGATTTTTCAGGCATTTTTTACACAAAAGCTTCTTTCTTTTTGTATAAAAAATAGAAATGCAAAAATAACTTCCAAAAAAGCAAAAAAAGTGGTAATATATCTGTGACTGTTTAAAAAAATAGGAGGATTAAAATGAAAAAGTTTATTGCTGTTGTTCTCGCAATTGCTTTGCTGGTGCCTTTTGCAGTTTTTCCCACAGGCGCACAGCAGTCAGAATCAGTAACTGTTACGGAGGATGCAATGGGTATGGATAGCGCATTCACAGAAGGTACAGACAGCCTTGTTGTTTTTGTAACAGGTATCGGTCAGAGTTATTCTTATCTTTTTGATGAGAGCTACACACAGGAAGGTGCCTTTGAAAACGGCACACTTCAGGATTTTGAAAATTATGCTCCCCTTATTGCTGAAGAAAAGTATTTATCAAGATGGAACCTTTTTAACAGTTTTGATGAGGTCTTTTCTGATTCAGGAACAATTTTCACTCTTGTAAGTGTTGTTTTTGAACTTCTTTTTTCATCTCTTCTCAGAATAAATATTATCGACCAGGCTAAGGTTGATAAAATTGTAAATGCTCTTTTCCATTTCAATATCGTTGGTGAAGACGGCAACGGCGACCCCAGAGTAGTTACTCCCAGATACGCGATGCCTGTTTCAGAATTCCCCGGCGTTATTGATGAAAACGGCAACTTTGAAAGTGAAGCTAAAAACCGCTTCTATTCTTCAATTCCCTGTAAAGATATTGCCCGTGAAAAATTCGGTGAAAACTTTGAAGACTATCTTTATGTTTTCAACTACAATGCATTTTCTTACACATCAAAGAATGTAGATGCCCTTCATGATTTTGTTGAAAAAATTCTTAAAGAAAATAAAGTCGGCGCTACTGATATCGTTCTTGTTCCTATGAGCATGGGCGCATCTGTTGTTACCGCTTATATGGATAAGTATCCTACCGTTAAGCAGAATCATATCAGAAGAGTTGTAAGTATTGTTGGTGCCTGGGACGGCAGCGATGTTGTTGCTGACCTTCTTATGGGCAGATTCTGTGAAAATTCAGCAGACCTTTTCTATAACGGTCTTCTTTCAGATCTCATTGGTGAACCTTGGGGCTACGTTGTTAATATTGCCCTTCGTCTTTTCCCGAAACATATTTTAAGAGGCTTTGTTGATATGGCTCTTAAAGGAATTGCAACAGAGCTTTTCTGCGCAACACCCTCTCTTTGTAATCTTATTCCCATTGATCAGTATGAAGAGATTGCACCCTTGATTAAGTCACCTGTTGTAAGAGCAGAGGCTGACAGCTTCCAGCAGGCTAAAAAACGCCTTGACACAACTATGTCAAACCTTGAAAAAGAGGGTGTAACCTTCTCATTTATTTCAGGTTACGGACTTCCATTTGGCGCAATTACATCTGACTACTCAGCTTTCGGATTTATGGCAAGCGCTCCTGTTACAAACTCCGATGAAATTATCAATATTGACTCAACTGCACCGGGAACTTCATATGTAACACCCGGCACACAGTTTGAAGATAAAACAGGCAGAGAGCTTTCACCTGACGGCTCACTTGATATTTCAACAACACTCCGTAAAGGGTCCTCATGGTTCTTCTATAAACAGAAGCACGAGCTTGAATACAATAACACAGCTATTGCTTTGGCTCTTGAACTTGCAACAGGTAACATCAAAACTATTTATGACTGCGATAACCCTGCAGAGGATGAATATTTCTTCCCTCAGTTTAATGAAGCAAGAAATCTCAAGAGCTATCAGAGAAGCTATCTTTCAGATCTTGAAAGATATTGTGATGAAACAGGTTATGTTCTCACTTCTGAGCAGGAAGCTGTTCTTGCTAAGGCAGAAAAAATGGCAGCAAGTACTCTGAATAACCCCGAGTATGATGATGCTGTTCTTGCCGAGGTTCACGATATGCTCGTTGAAATCGGTGTTTATGAAGCCGAAGAAGAACCAAGTTTCTTTGATACTGCACTTAACAAGGTTCTTAAAGGCGCAAACGATATTACATATAAAATCTTCGGTGCAAAAGGATTCCTTGATATATTCGCTTAATACAAATAAAATCCTCCGGTTATCACAGCGGTAACCGGAGGTCTTTTCTTTTGTTAATACAATTCTTTTACCATTTGCTGATAGGGGAGAATTTTGAAGCCGAGAGATTCGTAAAGTTTTTTGGCTCTGATGTTATCTTCTTCAACTTCAAGGCGGATTCTGGAGCAGGTGGGCTCAATTTCTTCTTTGATAAATTTAAAAAATTCTGTGCCGAGACCTTGTCCGCGGAATTCGGGGTTAATAAATATTTCTTCAACCCAGGCAACCTTGCCGCCTGATTCCTGAGAAAAAGTGTAAGCCATCAGTAAAAAACCTGCGTCAACACCGTCTTTATCAATAAAAAAACACTCAGCATAATCGTTTGAACGCATAAGCTCTGCCCATGTTGCTTCTCTGTGAGAGTCGGGGACAGGATGAAGCACAGCTTCACTGTGATAAAAAGCATCAGTGAACTGCATATATAAATCTTTATCTTGCGGCGTAGCTTTTCTTATCATAATTTTACCTCTCAAAAAATTTTCTTAACGGCAGTGCATCTGTTAATTCAAAATGCTTTTTGAAAAAGTTCCTGAATAATCCGATAAGTGTACCGTTGACGCAAGCTGTGATAAATGTTCCGATATTGATACCCTCGAAATGAAGCCAGCCAAAAAAGCAGAAGCTTAGTATCACTGACAAAGCAAGGCTTGTCATATCATAAGCGGTTTTCGTTTTTCCGAAATTCAGATTTTTCTTTTCGGCAATGTCTTTGACAAAAACATCATAAGCCTCCGGAGAGAAGTAGGTAATGAAAAACATCGCAATGCCGAGAGCGGCTGTTACAAGACCCACTGCGAAGAGAATAATTCTCATAACAATACTGTCAGCAGGCAGACCGCTTGTCAAAGCAACAAATCCGTCAAGAACAAAGCCGTAAATTACAGCTGTTACAAATGAAAACAGATATGAAATTTTAAATTTTTTCAGAATCACCGATAGCAAAATGAGAATAAATGCCTGGAAAATGTAGCTTGCTGCCCCGAAGGTGATGAAGCTGAAATAAGGTGAAAGCTTAAGATGAATAAGATAAGCAGGTGCTATAACCATTGAAAGTCCCAGGTCGGCTTTTGTCATCAATGATGTTCCGAATGGCAAAAGAATTATGCCGAGAATATAAGCGATTTCTGTATAAAATTTTGGCTTTTTCATAATACGTCCTCTAAAATAAATTCTTATATATTATATCGTGAAAAAATAAAAAGTCAAATTTAAATTTATTGTTGCAATAACAGCGTTAAAGGCTTATAATTTTTACAAAGGAGATGTTAATATGATAATTGATAAAGCAGATAACCTTTTACAGTATAAAGAAGAATATCCCGTTTTTGAGCAGATTCTTGAATTTATTGAAAAACACAAAACAGAGCATTTTGCTCCCGGTACATATCATATCGACGGAGAAAAGCTTTTTGCTTCAATTGCGCAGTATCGTACTGAGGCTGACAAAGAAGTAAAATTTGAAGCCCATAAAAAATATGCCGATTTGCAGTATATCGTTAACGGTATGGAAAAAATCGGTTGGGTGCCCCTTGGCGATGTGGAGAATAACCTCATCAGCGAAGAATATTCAAAAGGCGGAGACATTGCCTTTTACAGCGGTAAAAGCAAGTTTGACTTTGTTTTAACCAAAGGCTCATTCCTTTTCCTCTTGCCTGAGGATGCTCACGCACCTTGCCTTTGCGCTGATAAAGAGTGCAAAGTAGAAAAAATAGTGTTTAAAATTCAGTTATAAAAAGAACCCATCGGAGTTAAAATCCGATGGGTTTTAATTTTATACGCAGTCAATTACGTTGCTCTTACCTGTCTGAACGTTAAATTTAAGTGTTTTATTTGCGCCGTCTTCAACATAGTCAAGCTTGATGATTTCATCTGTTTCAAACTGAGCACCCAAAACTTTATAATCTTTATCCTTAAAGAATTCTGTCATAAAGCGGAGCTGTTTTGAGTCATAATCACCTGCATTGTCAGAAACAAACAAAACGTTGCCGCAAACAGCGTTTACCTTGCCGAGAAGAAGCTTCTGCTCAAGGGTATATTTAATATTATTATCTCTTAAGAAAAGAACGTCAGGGTCATTACAGAAAGCTCTGCCGTCAAGATGGTTTCTGAAAATTGTGTTGATAATTGCATTTTGTGAAGAGGGGATTTCGTTGTTGATAGCAAGTCTGTTAAGAATGTCACCGCCAAATGCTTTGTTAGCGTCGCAGCCGATTCTGCAGGCATCAAATACACCCATACAAGCGCCGAGGGGAACACCGCAACCAAGGATAAGCTTGTCACCGCAAACCTCACGAAGGAAGTCAACACCGTCACACATAATTTCACCACGGGTTTTGCCGTTTCTGGGGTACATACACTGGCTGTAAAGGAAGTCGAGCTTTACCATATCAAAGCCCCAGTCGTTGAGAACAGTGTCAAAAACTCTCTTGATATAATCTCTTACTTCGGGGTTGTAGATATCCATTACATATGCACCGCCCCAGCCCGGGCAAGTGAAAAGCTGTTTACCTGTTTTGGGGTCAAGAATGAACCAGTCAGGGTGATCCTTGCGGATTTTTGCGCTTCTCTGAGCGTTGAACGGAGCAAGCCAGATTCCTGCCATATAGCCTTTGTCGTGAATCTTATCTGCAATATACTTCATTCCGTTGGGGAACTTCTTTTTATCGGGAATCAGCCAGTCACCAACAGCTGATTCGTAACCGTCATCCACCTGGAAAATACCAACAACATCTTTTGCTTTGTCCATACCGTCAAGGTCACGGAGAATGATGTGCTCGTCAATTTTCTGAAAGTAGTTATACCATGAAGTATAGCCTGCAAGGTGTTTTATTTTTGGTTCTTTAACCTGAACAAAGTCGAAGAAGTATTTATCAAATGCAGCGTCAAATTCATCTTCAATAATTGCAATGTTAAATACTTCATATTCATCGCCGGCTTTGAGTGAAAGACCTTCAATATCTTTTTTGATTTTGAAAACGCCGTCATTCATATCAGCTTCAAAAACAGTGAAGCCCTGACGCTCACTCTTTGAGCCGTAAAGGGTGATGCTTCTGCTGTTTTTCTTTCTGAAATAGCAGTATGTATATGAATGGAAGCAGCCCTGCTTACCGTATTCGGCAAAATGATAGTCACCAAAAACAGAACTCATAGCCTTAGTAAGCTTTGAAAAATTAGCAGCCTTAGCGTAGCCGTGAGTGTTATCGGTTTTTGAGAATTCTCTGGAGGTTGTCCAGGATTGATAACCGTTTGCATAAAATAAATCGTTGTCGTCAAATTTACGACTGCAGGTGAGAGCAAGAGAAGACATATCAATATCTTCCTTAGCCTTGATAGTGGCAACAAGAGTACCGTCATTTTCACTCATTTCAAGGGTAAAAGCATCGTTGTTAAGGTCTTTTGTTGAAAAAGCCTTACCACCCATAGTGAGTTCCGCAAAGAATTTGTACATACAAATACCTCGTTTCAAATGTATTCAATTTATTCTATCATAAACAAATAATTAAATCAATGCTTGTTTTTGATTACATAGCTTTCCTTTCCACAAACCAGCTTCCGATTAAATTCCCGTTTCGCGCACAGGAGCGTTCAAAAAAGAGATATTTTTCTTTTCCTGCTATCATAACTGTGTATCTGTCACCCTGACCGCCTGATTTAGCTGCAGCAGCCTGACGGATATCTGTTACCTTGTCAATGGGGTAAACTGAACCGTCTTCCCATTTAATATTTGTGGGCATCATCTGCCCGTAGATGTCAAAGCAGACATCTACCGAAACATAAATTCTGTTTTCCATATCTTCACCTTATTCGTGAGCCTTTTTTAAAAAGTTACCGTCTGCATTTATAGGGGGTTCAACCACCTTGTAGCCTTTCCACTTAAGTATACGGAATTTAAAATCCAGCAGCTCTGCAGGAACATATAATTTTGCGGCAGCCTGAAAAAACGAAAGGTCATCATTGAGAATTTTCAACACCTCTTCATCAGGCAGAAGAAGCTCAGCTGCAAAAATATTAGCTTCATATTCAAGCTTGTTAATACCGTCAAAAAATGAAAAATCGTGAAACGCGTTTACACCGCTGCGATCCCTGTGAAGCATAGCGTGGCCAAGCTCGTGGGCGCAGATGATACGCTGAAAGTCCTCTGATAAATCACTGTTGACAGTTATGCTTTTTATTCTGCTCTGGGTCAGAAAAAATCCCTTGCAGGCAGAAGGGGAGTCACCCATAGGCGCAAAAAGTGTAACAATTCCCATTTCATCACAAAGCCTGAACGGATTACTCATACCATATTTGTTCCTGATATTCTGCACCAAAGAACATATATAATTAAAGTCAGCCATAAAAATCCCTCTTAATCAGCTTTTTTGCCGTAGGTCTGCTTTGCCTTGTTTTTACATTCAAGATATGCCTGCATAACAGCCTCAAAATAAGAATCTTTAGCCTCTTGTGAAACTTCACCGCCCGCGAAGAGTGCAGCGTTACGCTCCATCAAAAAGTCAATTTCTCTCGCTGCCTTGTCACCGTAAAGATTTCTTGCTTCCTCAACAAAGGGCTGCTTTTCAATTCCGTAAAGAGGGTCGTCAATTTCATCATCTGTCAGATAATCTACCGAAACCTGCAGAGTTTCTGCAAGCTTACGAAGGGTAGCGGCTCTCGGCCTTGTGTCTGTGGTTTCATAAGCTACAACAGCTCTTGCAGAAACGCCGATGAGCTTGCCTAACTCTTCCTGATTCAATTTTAAAAGAGTACGTGCTTCTCTGACCTTTTGAGAAAAATCTTTCATATCTCTCATCCTTTCTATTGACAAACTTCTTATAGGGTGATAAAATAAATACGAAGTTTAGGAAGTTTTACACTATTATAACAGAAATTTACTCTTTGTCAATAGGAAGTTTCGGAACTTAAGGAAGATTTTATGAAAAAGACACCCGTAATTTTACACAGCGACCTTAACAGCTTTTATGCTTCGGTTGAAATTATGCTTAATCCGGAATTAAGGGGTAAGCCTGTTGCTGTATGCGGAAGTACGGAAAACCGCCACGGAATAGTTCTTGCAAAGAGTGAACTCGCAAAGAAGTGCGGTGTAAAAACAGCTATGGTTAACTGGGAGGCAAAGCGCCTTTGTCCCGATCTGATTATGGTTGAACCTCATTTTGAACAATATATGAAATATTCCAAGCTGGCAAGAGAGATTTATTGCCGATATACTGATCTTGTTGAGCCTTTCGGAATGGATGAATGTTGGCTTGATGTTACGGGCAGTGAAATGCTTTTCGGCTCGGGGGTTGATATTGCGCAGCGAATCCGCCGTGAAATGAAAGAGGAATTAGGGCTGACAGTCAGCGTAGGGGTTTCTTTCAACAAAATTTTTGCCAAGTTGGGTTCAGATTTAAAAAAGCCTGATGCAGTTACTGAAATCAGTATAAACAACTACAGAGAAAAGGTTTGGCCGTTACCTGTAAATGAACTTCTTTATGTCGGCCGTTCAACAGTTCAGAAATTAAATTTTTACGGTGTGCATACCATCGGTCAACTGGCGGCAACAAGCCCTGAACTTTTAAAAAGCTGGTTTGGTGTGAAAGGGGAACAGCTATGGCATTTTGCCAACGGAACAGATACTTCAAAGGTAATGCATAAGGATTATAAATCTGAAGTAAAATCTATCGGTCACGGTATAACATGCAAAGAAGATCTGGTTACGGAAAAAGAAGTGTGGCTCGTTATGCTTGAAATGAGTCAGGATATAGGGCATAAGCTTAAGGCACATAACCTGTCTGCTTGCGGAGTACAGATTTCAATAAAAGATAACAATCTCAGTGTGAAACAGTATCAATGCAAAACACCGTTTCCTACTCAGAGCGCAGATATAATTGCCAGAACAGGCAGAAAGCTGTTTGACGATAATCTGCCTGAAAAAATCAAAGTCAGAGCAGTTACGGTGAGAGCTATTGACCTTCGGCCTGCAGACGATGTTTTTCAGGTGGATATGTTCAATGATGTAAAGAAAATTGAAAAAATAGAAAAGCTGGATAATGCAGTGGAGATTTTGCGTCAACGCTTCGGCAACAAGGCTGTTCACTCAGCAGCATTGCTTGAGGAGGTCAAAGCACCTATGAATCAGACAAATGACTTAACTCTTCCGGGTCAGATGCATAAATAATATAAAAATCCCTTGACAAAATGCGGGTGATAGTTTATAATATCACCCGTTGCGAATAGGCAATCCGGGGTGTAGCGCAGTTGGTAGCCGGCCTCTTGGGGCATTATCGGCGAAGCACTCGCAGTGCGAGAAGAAGCGAGGCGAGAATGGCGCAGCGGTCAAAATTTGCCCGCGCACCAAGCGGGAAGCAAATTTTGGGCACCGCAAGAGGGCGACCAAAGCAGCGACCCGGAAAAGAAAACAGAAAAATAATCGGGGTGTAGCGCAGTTGGTAGCGCGCCTGCTTTGGGAGCAGGATGTCGGGAGTTCGAGTCTCTTCACTCCGACCATTAAAAGCACACAGACTCAAGTCTGGGTGCTTTTAATTTTTGCAATAAAACTTAAATACCGATATTCTGACAAGAATCAGGCGCCTGCTTTGGGCATAAAACACGAGCGCATCCGGTGGATGAAACAGCGAAGTGTTTTATGGCGTAGCGGTCAAAATTTGCCCGCGCACCAAGCGGAAAGCAAATTTTGGGCACCGCAAGAGGCACGAAGTGAGGATGTCGGGAGTTCGAGTCTCTTCACTCCGACCACCTAAGTACAACTTAGGTAATACAACCGAAATCCCTTGAAATATAGGGGCTTCGGTCTTTTTTTGTTTTAAGACACCTGCTTTTACGGGTGCTTTTTGTGTTTTTGAGAGTACCTATGAAATTGTAAAAGTGTACGGAGTATGAGTAAAAGTGTACGTGGTATAAAAATCACAACGCTGACAATCATATCGGCACTAAACCTATTGCACTTCTCTTCGTATGGGTGGTATAATTATCTTGATCAATAAGATTTTGCAGGGATGATTTTATGAGTGAAGTGCATTACAATTCAACAACGAAAATGCTCGGCGGTTTTCCGAAGATAAAAAAGATCGGCGCGGTCAGCCCTAACGGTGAAAGCACTCCTTTCGTATGGAACAACCGTCTGATGAGGCTTGAGCTTGACGATGCAACAAACGGCGTTGATTCCGATTATAAAACCTCTGTCGTAATCCGTGACAGGGAAACAGGTGAAATTGTTTCACGATTTGGTGAAGGCTGTTATTATTTCTCTTTTTATCAGGAAAACGGCACGGCATACGTTCTCGGCACAAAAAGTGAAAACGGTATGCTTTGCGGCGATACAATAATGCTTTATGAAAGTGAAGATCTTGAAAATTGGACTTGCCGTCCTCTTATTTCCCGTGACGGATGGATGTTTTTTTATTCTTCTCTGACAAAGGGTAAAGATGGCTATGTGCTGCTTCTTGAATTTGGTCCGCATTCGTTTAGTTACACCTTTGCAACATCTTCCGATATGTTAAACTGGACTTTTATGCCTGATGAATGTATATTCGGTAAGGACCGCTATGTTGGCGGCCCGTGGATGAAATACAGCAAACGGTTGGTTGCTTGTTATGTTCAACAACAGCGGAATTGAACGCAGTGTTGAAAATGGCGAATACATTTTATTCGAAGGTAAACGGAAAGTTACCGTCAGACTGAAAAACGGGAATAACCTTAATGTACTTGAAGGTACAAATAATATTCACTTTGAGGATGATGTATATCATTTTGAACTACAGCCCGGTGATTGGCTTCTGGCAAAATTCAAATAATTCTGCATAGAAAATGTTTTGAAAAAAAGCTTTACTTAAACAAATTTCAACTTGCACAGAAATTTAATATTTTATACGATTTATTAAAAATGGAGAAAATGGATTATGAGTGGATTTGAAATGTTTTTCGTCCGTAAAATAACAGCTGTCATATTGTTTTTTATGACTCTGATAAACAGCATTACGGGTGTTGGAACAATTACAGAAAAGCCTGCAGACATCAACGGCTCACTTGCCTGCACAGATGCTCTCGGCAGAAGCGTTGTTTCAGCAGGTGAAAGTGAAAAGCTGGTCGGTGTTTTCTATTTTCTTTGGCAGGGTCAGCACGGCAGTACGCGGATTATCGACAATACAAAGCTTGTTAAAGAGCATCCTGAAGCAGTAAATTCTGAAGAAGAATGGATTGCGGCAGGCGGCGGAAATCAGCAGGAATTCCATTTCTGGGGTGAACCGCTTCTCGGTTATTATTCTTCAAGCGACGAATGGGTTTTCAGAAAACATGTTCAGATGCTGACGGATGCGGCGGTTGATTTTATAGTCGTAGATGCAACAAACGCATTTACCTATTCGGAATCTGCAAAAAAGCTTATTGGAGTATGGTATGAATATCTTCTTCAGGGCTTTGATGTTCCTCAGATCGCATATTACACCAATTCCTATTCTGCAGATACAGTCAACAGAATTTACGATGAGATTTATAACAATACTGAACTCAAAGAAAAATATCCCGGACTCGATAAGCTTTGGTTCCGTCTTGACGGTAAACCTCTTATTATCGGCAACGAAAGTGACGGTGAGATAAAACCCGAAGCCAAGGAGTATTTCAGAATAAAGCAGTCTCAATGGCCGAATGCAGACAAGGTCAAAGACGGTTTTCCGTGGATGGAATTTGACCGCTCACTCACTTATAAGTCTGTTTTCAGGAAAAAAGGCGTTAAGATAATGAATGTTTCCGTAGCTCAGCATTCTGATACCTGTGCATTCAGCAAAACCGCATGGTACGGTGCAAACGACCGTACACGCTCGTGGCATAATAATGAAAACGATTCATCTGAAAATGCAATGCTTTACGGCTATAACTTTGCAGAGCAATGGGAGTTTGCAATTAAAATGAATCCCGACATTATTTTTGTAACAGGATTTAATGAGTGGGTTGCTCAAAGACAGTCTCCTGAAGAAAACTATCCGGTGGTTTTTGTTGACTGTGCCGATGAAAATGCTTCCCGTGATGTTGAGCCCTCCGCAGGTGTGCTTGGCGATAACTATTATCTGCAGATGGTGAATTATATCGCAAAGTTCAAGGGCGTAACAAGCAAAGTTGAAAAAAGTCCGAATGTGACTATAGATATTAACGGCAGCTTTTTGCAATGGAATTCAGAGAAAATCAGTTCGGTATACAGAGATTACAGAAATGATACACTCGACAGAAATTCGGTTGATTTTGCTCAGAATCCGATAACCGATTCATCGGGCAGAAACGATATTGTCAATATTAAGGTCGCTGAGGATGCGGAAAACTATTATTTTTATGTTGACACAGCCGAAGCACTTTCTTCTTCCGACGGCGGAAGCTGGATGACCTTGTTTATCAACGAAAACATTGTTGTCAACCGCACCGCACCCGTCAACGGGAAAACCAACGTTGAGAAAAACACCGACGGAGCTTTTATCAAAACGGGCGAAGCCGAAATTCGATATGAAGATAACAAGCTGATGATCAAGGTTGCAAAAGATCTTGTTGATTCCGCTGACGGTTTCAGTTTCAAATGGGCAGATAATTATATTGAAAACGATGTGAATTCATTTTACACGAAAGGCGATGCTGCCCCTTGCGGCAGACTTTGCTATTGCTATTAACCACAGCAAACAAAAAGATAAGGCTGATTCCAAGTGAATCAGCCTTGTTTTTTACTGTTTTAATTTTTCTTTGGAGCTTCGATTTGGTTAAGCTGTGTGTTCAGAGCCAGAAGTTCTTCTTTTGTAAACTTAACATCCATCATACCGCCCATAAGGGTGAAGAGTCTGAGTGCAGTAAAACCGCCCATCATACTCATCATATCGGCGTTGATTTCAAAGCCCATTGCTTCCATCTGAGGTTCTTCACCGTTTTTGCCGCCCATCATCTTGGCAAAAAGGCCCATAAAGAGCTGCTGACCCTGTGGGGTAGAGATAATATCACTCATTTTATCGTTTAAAGAGAGATATCCGTCGGGGGCATCAATGTCAAACCAGTTAAGCACAGCGCCTTTTTCAACGAGTCTGTATTTCTCATTAAATGCTTCAACTTTACGGATAACGCTCTTATCTTCCTTTTCGCCTGCAACAGCAACAAGCTCGGTTTCGCCTTTGTTTTTAACAATAAATTTAAAGAAATGATCTTCGGCAGTCTCTTTACCTACCGATACACCGTTTGCAAAAAGCTCAACCTGAGGAAGATTTGAATAAACAGTAATCAATGTTTCGTCTTCAATTCTGTCAATATAACGTTTTGAGCAGATGTGAACAAAAGGCTCGTCTGAAAGCCATGCTTTATAAGCGTAGAAAGAGTCTTTTTTATACTTGCGATCAAAGGTTACAAGACCTTTATGATTCTGTCCGTTTTCTCCGCCTTCATTTCTGGCATCAGCACCGAAATCAAACATATTCCACACGTGAGTTGCCCACATATATTTACGGGTAAAGAATTGTTTTATAAGCTCTTCGTGATAATATGCCTGATACTCTTCGGTGTAATCGCCCTGTTTAGGGTCGGATGTGTGCCAGTCAAGTGCTTCACAGCCGTATTCTGAGCAACCGATAGGAATATCGGGGTGCATTTCGTGGAATTTGTCAAACCACGGGCCGTTCATTGATGTTTCACCGCCGTACCAGCCGAAATAATGGTTATATGAAACAACATCGGGAATCTGGAGATAAGGGTCATCCATTTTGCACATAGAAACAGCTGCAATTGTTGTAAGACGTGTTTTATCAAGCTCGTGACACAGATCGTTGAGGATTCTGTGGTTTTCAAGAAGATCGTCATCTGAACCGCCGATACTGATTTCATTGGAAAGACCCCATACAACTATGGAAGGATGGTTATAGTTCTGATAAATCAGTTCCTTCATCTGTGAAATTGTATTTTCTCTGCCTGTCGGCATATGCTTTGAAATATAAGGAATTTCTGCCCAGATAACCAAGCCTTTTTCATCACAAAGATCATAGAAATACTGATCGTGCTGATAGTGTGCAAGGCGGATAGTTGTTGCACCAACTTCGCAGATAAGCTCAATATCTTCTTCGTGATGCTCGGGAAGAAGAGCGTTACCGAAGCCCCATCTGTCCTGATGGCGTGAAACACCGCGAAGGGGATATTCTTTACCGTTAAGGATAAATCCGTTTTCGGGGTCAATTTCAAAAGTGCGGCATCCAAAACGTGTGCAGACATTATCAATTACTTCACCGTTTTCAATAAGCTCGGCTTCGCAGCAGTAAAGATACGGATCAATTCTGCCGTTCCAGAGACGCACGTTGTTTATTGTAAGATCTGCATAGGTCTCGGTGGTTTCAACAGTGTCAATTACATTTTCTTCTCTGTCATAAACAGTGTAACGCACTGCCTGACCTGCTTTGAAATCTGTAATATAAGTTTCAACGTGAATCTTTGCGTTTTCTCCTGCAACTTCGGGGGTAACAGCGATACCGGGGGCGCCGAAGTAGTCAAGGTCGAAATGAGAATTGTTTACACAAATAAGATTTACATCTCTGTAAATACCGCCATAGAATGTGAAGTCTGCTTTTTGAGGATAAACTCGATCGTTTACACCATTATCTACTTCAATAACAATGCTATTATCTTCTTTTAATTTGTCTGTAACATCTACACGAAATGTGGAATAACCTCCATCATGTCTGCAAACAGATTCATCATTCAAAAAAATATTTGCACTTGCATTCACCCCGTGAAATTGTAAATATACACGTTCTTTATCTTCAGCGAATTTCGGTTTGTCAAAATGATTATCGTATACTAGTGTACCACGCCAATAATCATTTCCACCGTCTTGTCCGTCGTTATTGTTCCATGTATGAGGAAGTTCTACTGCTTGCCTGTTTCCTTTTTGGTCTGTAAAACTCCAACCTTTCATTAACTTTTCAATTCTTCTCATACTCGTGTCCTTTCATTTGTGCACAATTACGCACCATAATAAAGTTATCTTATCATATTTTGAACAATTTGTCTTATGTTTAATAATTAATTTATAAAATAATTCATGGCTTTGTTGACAACTATATTAGTTTTTTGTAAAATAACATTAGATATATAACAACTGTTATTTTTTGAAGGAGATATGATTATGCCACCTCATAAAAAGATTACAAAGGAAGACATTGTA
>JAZQJF010000010.1:0-13322 GCA_045541505.1 Acutalibacteraceae bacterium | reverse complement strand
CTGCAACTCTTACAGCAGCACAGAAGAAGGCTATGAACCTTGACGGTGACGCAAGAAACCGTATCTCAACAACAGACTTGCGTATACTCAGAACAGCTTTGAATAACGGTGCTGTTATCAACCAGGTTGACCCCACTCTTTGATTAAATTTCATCCGCCCACCGTCCGGTGGGCGGGAAATAAGGCTTTATTCCATTGAGAAATGGTTAAAGATAAAATTTTAGGAGGAAATTCTAATGTTAAAGAAAGTATTATGTGTAGTTCTTTCACTTGTACTTGCATTGGGCGCAGTTTCAGTTGCAGCTTTTGCAGCAACAGCTGATGATCTTGCAACAGCAGTTGCAAAACTTCCCGATGATTACAATGCTCAGTTCTACAACGACAAGACCATCGCAGCAATCAAAGCTGCAAAAGACGCTGCAGCTGCAGCAACATCAGAAGCTGAAATCGACGCAGCTATCGCTCTTTGTGACACAGCATATGACCTTGTTACAGAGATCGCTTACGACGGATTTGACGCTCCTTACTATTTGAACCGTGACGAATCAAAGGCTGTTGTAAATTACAACATCAATACTGATGTCACAAAAATCAAACCCGGTGAAACATTTGACGTAACTGTTTCTCTCAGCACTAACTTCTACTTCGGCGACGCAATGCTTGCTCTTGCTTATGACCACACTGTTTTTGAAATTCAGGGTGTAACTAACCCCGCAGAGCTTTCAGGTATCGTTCTTTTCGATCCACCCAAGGCAAATCATATGAACAGAGCTGATAACTATGGCTTCGTTCCAATGGAGTGGAACTATGAAGACGAAGACGGCAACACAGCTCTTGATAAGTATAGCTTGATGACAATGACAGCTATGAACGATGACTCTGATGTTGTTGTTGACGAAACAAAAACTTTCTATCCTGCAACTGAAACAGAAATGTTCACAGTTACATTCAAAGTAAAAGACGATGCTGCTGACGGCGTTGGCAAAATCTTCATCGACGACACAGTAGGTTATCATTACTTCGAATACGAAACCGATATGGATTTCTTTGAGCAGTGCTTCTCATTCACAAGAGGCTGGAACGACATCCTTGTTCCTTCAACTTCTTCAAAGAGATATGACGGTTCAAAGCTTAACAATGGCGCAGATTTCTTCGATTCACAGGCTGCTTATGACCAGACAATGGTTTACGGCGGTAAAAACGCAACACCTTACACTTCAACTGACATCTATGGCGGTAAAGATGTAGCTGTTAACGGTGTAGCAATCGATATGGAAATCGCTTCAACAAAACCCGCTAACTATGATGCACTTGATGCAGCAGTTGAAGAAGCAGCTAACTATTCAGCAAATGACTGGACTGCTACAACATATGGCAAACTTGCAGCTGCAGTTAAAGCAGCTAACGATTGCTCAAGAGAACTTACAGAAGAGCAGCAGGCAGACATCGATGCTCTTACAGAAGCCATCTACGCAGCAATTGAAGGTCTTGAAAGACAGCAGGCAGCTGGCTGCCCCATCGTTTCAATCACACCTAACGCAGAAATCAAATATTTACAGTATGCTAACCTCAGCGTAGTTGTTAAAGATGCTCCCGCTATGAAAGTTCGTTTCGTAAACGAAGCAGGCAACTCAATGACATTCGTTGAAGGTAAGACAGACGTTAAGAGCGTTACTGATAACGGTGACGGCACAGAAACTTGGGTAATCAGCGTTCCCGCTGCTAACCTTGAAGAAACATTCCAGGTATTCGTAAGATACGAAGATACCGGTTGGAACGAAGTTCCTTATATCTATGACATGGTAGCAGTTGATCCTGATGTTCTTGACGACAGATTCATTTCTTATGATATCGTTGATGACTATGAAGGCGCTGTTTATATCGGCGTTAACGAGATCAAAGTAGTTACAGGTCTTGACGTTTCTAAGGTTCAGTTTATGGAAAAAGGCAACACATGGACATGCACAGGTTCTAACTCAACAATCGTTGACGCTGACGGTGTTCGTACATGGACAATCAAGATGCCTTTCTCATCACTTGGCGATCATTCATTCGATATCAGAACACGTACAACTAAGACTACATTCAAATCAACTGGTGTAACATTAGATGTAACTGTATTCTCAAAATAATTAAATAAATCATTAAAGATTTAATGTTTTGCTGCCCCGTGAAAGCGGGGCAGTTTTTTTATCTATTACTTCTGCTGATTGTATTTACATATTTAATCTGTCATAGCTCTGATATGCTTCGGTGTTATCAGAGCTGTTTTTATGATAGGGGAGTGGCGCGAAAATGTGATGGATGAAAGAAATGAGTTTAAGATCAATCGGACAGATTAAAAAATTTAAAATAACTATTGACAGTTGAAAGACGTTGGTATATAATGTTATAACTATTATAATGGAATTTAATGTCTATATGGTGTTTTTAATGATGTTATTTCATACAAAAATACCGACAAAATCCGATTTATCCACCATAAATCATGGACGAAATTAAAAGAACGGAGTGGTTATTAGAATGGTGATTTATTCCCCCGAGGCCAGAGGCAAGAGAACTCGTCAGAGCTTCAGCAAAATCAAAGAGGCTATGGATATGCCCAATCTCATCGAGATTCAGAAGGATTCATATCAGTGGTTTCTTGATACCGGTCTGAAAGAAGTTTTCAGAGATATCGCAGATATCACTGACTACACAGGCAACTGGGTGTTGAAGTTTATTGACTACCGCATGGATGACAAGCCTAAGTACACTGTAAGAGAATGTAAAGAGCGTGACGCTACTTATGCAGCTCCTATGCGTGTAAGAGCAAGACTCCGCAATAAGGAGACCGGCGTAGTTAAAGAGAGTGAAGTCTTTATGGGCGACTTCCCGATCATGACAGAAAGCGGCACTTTCATCATTAACGGTGCTGAAAGAGTTATCGTTTCTCAGTTGGTTCGTTCTCCCGGTGTTTATTATGATATGACTCACGATAAGACCGGTATCGAGCTTTACACCAACACAGTTATTCCTAACCGTGGTGCATGGCTTGAGTATGAAACCGACATCAACGATCTTTTCTATGTTCGTATTGATAAAAACAGAAAAATCTTTATAACCACATTTATCAGAGCTCTCGGACTCAGCTCTGATGAAGATATCCGTGAATTCTTTGGCTACGACCCAAGAATTGAGGCTACTCTTGAAAAGGATGAAACCAAGAACACTGAAGAAGCAATTATGGAAGTGTTCAAAAAGCTTCGTCCCGGTGAGCCTACAACTCTTGAAACAGCTAAGACATATATCGACAATCTTTTCTTCGACCCCTACCGTTATGATATTTCAAGAGTCGGCAGATATAAATACAACAAGAAGCTCTCTATGTCAGACCGTCTTGTTGGCTGCACCCTTGCTCAGCCTATCGTAAATGAGCTTACAGGTGAAGTTGTAGCCGATGCAGGTGAAGTTATCACTAAAGAAAAAGCATTTGCTGTTGAACAGGCAGGTGCCATGGTTGCTTATGTAACAGTAGGCGAAAAAGAAATTAAAGTTATCTCAAACGGTATGGTTGAGGTTGGCGAATATCTTCCCCAGTTCACAGTTGATCAGCTCGAATCAATCGGCATCAACGAGAAGGTATCTTTCAAGGTTCTTCGTGAAATTCTTGAATCATGTGAAGATGACGAAGCTCTTTTTGAAGCCCTCAGAGCCCGTTGTGATGATCTTATTCCAAAACACATCACAGTTGATGATATTTTTGCATCTATCAACTATATTAACAGCATTGCTTTCGGTGTCGGCAGAGTTGACGATATCGACCACTTGGGCAACCGCCGTATCCGTTCAGTAGGTGAGCTCCTTCAGAACCAGTTCAGAATCGGTATCGCCCGTATGGAAAGAGTTGTCCGTGAAAGAATGACTCTTCAGGCTCAGGAGGATGAAGACAAAATCACTCCTCAGTCACTTATTAATATCCGTCCTGTTCTTATGGCTATCCGTGAGTTCTTCGGTTCATCTCCTCTTTCTCAGTTTATGGATCAGATTAACCCCCTCGCAGAGCTTACCCATAAGCGCCGTCTTTCAGCTCTTGGTCCCGGCGGTCTTTCACGTGACCGTGCTGGCTTTGAAGTTCGTGACGTTCACTACAGCCATTACGGCCGTATGTGTCCCATTGAAACTCCTGAAGGACCCAACATTGGACTTATTTCTTACCTTGCTACATTTGCAAAAATCAATAAATATGGCTTCGTAGAGGCTCCTTACCGTAAAGTTGTTGACGGCAAGGTGCTTGATGAAGTGCGCTATATGACCGCTGACGAAGAGGATGAATACATCGTAGCTCAGGCTAACGAACCTCTTAACGAAGACGGCACATTCAAAAACAAGCGTGTTATGGCTCGTTACCGCGACGAATACCATGAGATGGATAACAACCGTGTTCATTATATGGACGTTTCACCTAAGATGGTTGTTTCTGTTGCCACAGCTATGATTCCTTTCCTTGAAAACGACGACGCAAACCGTGCTCTTATGGGTGCAAACATGCAGCGTCAGGCAGTTCCGCTTCTCAAGAGCGATGCTCCTTTTGTCGGCACAGGTATGGAATACAAGGCAGCTGTTGACTCAGGTGTTGTAGTATTAGCCAAGCGTGCAGGTACCGTAATTCACGTTAACGCTGATTTCATTGAAATTCAGGCTGATGAAGACGGTCAGATTGACAAATATACTCTTATTAAATTTATGCGCTCAAACCAGAGCTCATGCGTAAACCAGAAACCCATCGTTTCACTCGGTCAGCATGTTGATGCAAAAGAAGTTATTGCTGACGGTCCTGCTACCGACCACGGTGAAATCAGCCTTGGTAAGAATGCTCTTATCGGCTTCATGACCTGGGAAGGCTATAACTACGAAGACGCAGTTCTTATTAACGAAAAGCTCGTAAGAGATGACGTTTATACATCAATTCATATTGAAGACCACGACATCGAGGCAAGAGACACAAAACTCGGACCGGAAGAAATCACTCGTGATATTCCCAACGTTGGTGACGATGCTCTCAGAGACCTTGATGAAAGAGGTATCATCCGTGTAGGCGCAGAAGTGCGCTCAGGTGATATCCTTGTAGGTAAGGTTACACCTAAGGGTGAAACCGAGCTTACTCCCGAGGAGCGTTTGCTTCGTGCAATCTTCGGTGAAAAAGCTAAAGAAGTAAGAGATACTTCACTTCGTGTTCCCCACGGCGAATACGGTATTGTTGTTAATGTTGAAGTATTTACAAAAGAAAACAGTGACGAATTGAGCCCCGGCGTAAATAAAGTTGTACGCTGCTATATCGCTCAGAAGCGTAAGCTCTCTGTTGGTGACAAGATGGCCGGTCGTCATGGTAATAAGGGCGTTGTTTCAAGAATTCTTCCTCAGGAAGATATGCCTTTCCTTGAAGATGGTACACCCCTTGATATCGTCCTTAACCCCTTGGGCGTTCCTTCCCGAATGAACATCGGTCAGGTTCTTGAGGTTCACCTCGGCTTTGCCGCAAGACATTTGGGCTGGAGAGTTATGACTCCTGTATTTGACGGTGCTCATGAGGAAGATATCCAGTATCTTCTTACGAAGTCATGCTTCTTCAAGAAGGGTGACGAGTTTATCAACTCACTTGTTGACGAATATGAAAAGTCTAAAACCAATAAGGGTGAAGGCTTTGATATGGATGAGCTTGTTGATTATGTTGCTGAACGTGCAGCAGATGAAAAATATGCTCAGGTTATTGAAGATGCCCGCATCGCAAGAGACGGTAAGTCAGTTCTTATCGACGGCAGAACAGGCAGAAAGTTTGATAACCGCGTAACAGTCGGCGTTATGTACTACCTTAAGCTTCATCATCTTGTTGATGATAAAATCCATGCCCGTTCAACAGGTCCTTACTCACTTGTTACTCAGCAGCCCTTGGGCGGTAAAGCTCAGTTCGGCGGTCAGCGTTTCGGTGAAATGGAAGTTTGGGCACTTGAAGCTTACGGTGCAGCATACACCCTTCAGGAAATTCTTACTGTTAAATCAGACGACGTTGTTGGTCGTGTTAAAACCTATGAAGCAATTGTTAAGGGCAACAATGTACCTCAACCCGGTATTCCCGAGTCATTCAAGGTTCTTGTTAAAGAGCTTCAGTCACTTGGTCTTGATGTCAGAGTTTACGACTCAGACGAGCAGGAAATTGACCTTCGTCAGAATTTTGACGATGAGCTTGGTTTCTCTCAGGTTACTGATGATAAGGCCTTCACAAATGTAAACGATGCTGAATCAGCAGAAGGCTACAGCCTTGAAGACGAAATGGGCAATCCCATTGAAGACGAATCAGACGATCTTTCAGAAGAGATGATGTTCTCAATGGAAGAAGCATTTGATTCTGAAGAATTCTACGGCGACGAAGAATAAGCCCAAAAGGCAAAACACAATTACTTCATTATAGAAAAGGGGCAGTTACATTGGAAAATAACACCTTTGAATCAATAAAAATCGGGCTTGCTTCACCTGAACAGATTCGCGAATGGTCATTTGGCGAAGTTACCAAGCCTGAAACAATAAACTATCGTACCCTTAAACCCGAAAAAGAAGGTCTTTTCTGTGAACGCATTTTCGGACCTACAAAGGACTGGGAATGTCACTGCGGAAAGTACAAGAGAGTTCGTCATAAGGGCATCGTGTGCGACCGTTGCGGTGTTGAAGTTACAAAAGCAAAGGTTCGCCGTGAAAGAATGGGTCACATCGAGCTTGCAGCTCCCGTTTCCCACATCTGGTATTTTAAGGGAATTCCATCAAGAATCGGTCTGATTCTTGATGTTACTCCCAGAAACCTTGAAAAGGTTCTTTACTTTGCATCATATATCGTTGTTGATCCCGGCGACACACCGCTTGAGAAAAAACAGATTCTTGATGAAAAGACTTACGCGGAGTACCGTGAAAGATATGAAGACGACTTCAAAGCAGGTATGGGTGCTGAAGCAGTTAAAGCACTTCTTGCTGACGTTGATCTTGAAGCTCTTTCAGCAGAGCTGCGTGAAGAGCTCAACAGCAACTCAGGCCAGAAGAGAGCTAAGGCTCTCAAACGCCTTGAGGTAGTTGAAGCTTTCCGTCAGTCAGGCAACAAGCCTGAATGGATGATTCTTGATGTTGTTCCCGTTATTCCTCCTGAAATCAGACCTATGGTTCAGTTGGACGGCGGCCGTTTTGCAACATCAGACCTTAATGATCTTTACAGACGTGTTATCAACAGAAATAACCGTCTTAAGAAGCTTCTTGAATTAGGCGCTCCTGAAATCATTGTACGCAATGAAAAGAGAATGCTTCAGGAAGCAGTAGATGCTCTTATCGATAACGGTCGTCGCGGACGTCCCGTTACAGGTCCTAACAACAGAGCCCTTAAATCTCTTTCAGATATGCTTAAAGGTAAGCAGGGCCGTTTCCGTCAGAACCTTCTCGGTAAGCGTGTTGACTACTCAGGCCGTTCAGTTATCGTTGTTGGTCCCGAACTTAAGCTTTATCAGTGCGGTCTTCCCAAGGAAATGGCTCTTGAGCTCTTCAAGCCCTTCGTTATGAAGCGTCTTGTTCAGACAGAACTTGCAGGTAACGTTAAATCAGCCCGTAAGATGGTTGAAAAAGCTAACACATCTGCAGTTTGGGATGCACTTGAAATCGTAATCAAAGACCATCCTGTTATGCTTAACCGTGCTCCTACACTTCACAGACTCGGTATTCAGGCATTTGAACCCGTTCTTGTTGAGGGCAGAGCTATTAAGCTTCATCCTCTTGTATGTACAGCTTTCAACGCCGACTTCGACGGTGACCAGATGGCTGTTCACGTTCCTCTTTCAGCAGAGGCTCAGGCAGAAGCACGTTTCCTTATGCTTGCTGCTAACAACTTGCTCAAACCTTCAGACGGACGTCCCGTTGCCGTTCCCACACAGGATATGATCCTCGGTTCTTACTACCTTACACTTGAAAAGTCAGGTGAACCCGGTGAAGGCATGGTATTCCGCGATGTTGATGAAGCACAGATGGCTTATGATGAAGGCATTATCAGCCTCCACTCTTCAATCAAAATCCGTATGAGCAAAGAAATTAACGGTGAAACTGTTACCAAGATTGTTCCTACAACTCTTGGCCGTGTAATTTTCAACGCACCAATTCCTCAGGATTTGGGTTATGTTGACAGAACAGATCCCGAAAACGCATTTAAACTTGAAATCGACTTCCTTGTTAAGAAAGGCAATCTCGGTAAAATCATTGACAAGTGTATCCGTAAGCACGGTACAGCAGTAGCTGCGGAAATGCTTGATAAAATCAAGGCTCAGGGTTATAACTACTCAACCAGAAGCGGTATCACCGTTGCTGTTTGTGACGCAACCATTCCTCCTCAGAAGGCTGAGCTTCTTGCACAGGCTGAAAGCAAAATCGACAAAGTTTCAAGAAACTACGCCAGAGGTCTTATCACAGAAACAGAGCGTTCTGACCGTGTTATTGAAATCTGGGAAGATTGCACAAAGAAAGTTGCCGATGAGCTTAAAGCAAACTTTGACAGATACAACCCCATCAATATGATGCTTGACTCTGGTGCCCGTGGTAATGACTCACAGCTTCGTCAGCTTGCCGGTATGCGTGGTCTTATCGCAAACACAGCAGGTAAAACAATCGAAGTTCCCATCAAGGCTAACTACCGTGAAGGCTTGAATATTCTTGAATACTTCATTTCTTCCCGTGGTGCTCGTAAAGGTCTTGCCGATACAGCTCTTCGTACAGCTGACTCAGGTTACCTTACACGTCGTCTTGTTGACGTTTCACAGGAATGCATCATTTATAAAGAAGACTGCGGTTGTGATGACGGTATTGATGTTTATGACATCTACCACGGTAACCGTAAGATCGTTGACCTCAAAGAAAGACTTCAGGGACGTTTCCTTCTCAACGACTTTATTGATGAAGAAACAGGCGAGCTTATTCAGTCAAAGGATGTTATGATGAGTGACGCCGACGCTGAAAAGGTAGCAGATAAAGTTAAGGCTGACTTCCAGAAGTTGGTTGATGCAGGCAAGTTCCCTGAAACAGAAGTTCCCAGCATCAAAATCCGTTCACTCCTTACCTGTAAGGCAGACCACGGTGTATGTATCAAGTGTTACGGTTCAAACCTTGCAACAGGTAACCCTGTTACAGTAGGTGAAGCAGTTGGTATCATCGCTGCTCAGTCAATCGGTGAACCCGGTACACAGCTTACAATGAGAACATTCCATACCGGTGGTGCTAAGGACGCAGGCGATATCACACAGGGTCTTCCCAGAATTGAAGAATTGTTTGAAGCAAGAAAACCCAAGTCACTTGCAATTCTTGCTGAAATTGACGGTGTTGTTTCAATTAAAGAAATCAAGAAGAGCCGTCACATCGTAATCACTGATGACGAAGGCGAAGAAAGAGCTTATCTTATTCCCTACGGTTTCCGTGAGCTTGTTGAAGAAGGCGACAGAGTTTCTAAGGGTCAGGCATTGACCGACGGTGCTCCCAGCCCCCATGATATTCTTGCAATCAGAGGCGTTGACGCCGTTCATGATTATCTTATCCGTGAAGTTCAGAGAACTTACCGCACACAGGGCGTTGATATCAACGATAAGCATATCGAAGTTATCGTTCGTCAGATGATGCGCAAAGTTAAGATTTCTGATCCCGGTGATTCAGATCTTCTTCCCGGCATCCAGATTGAAAAATCTGAACTTTATGCAATCAACGATGCAATTAAAGCTAAGGCAGAAGCGCAGGGCACAGAACCTATCTATGCCGTTGGTGAGCCTACATTGATGGGTATCACGAAAGCTTCACTTGCTACTGAGTCATTCCTTTCAGCCGCATCATTCCAGGAAACAACAAGAGTTCTTACAGATGCAGCTATCAAAGGTAAGACTGATCCTCTTATGGGACTTAAAGAAAACGTTATTATCGGTAAACTCTTACCTTCAGGTACAGGTATGCGTTGCTATTCTGACGTTGAAGTTAAGTCTACAGCAAGAGTTGCTGACATAATCGATGTTGAAGAAACTATATAATTAAATTGATTTTATTTAAAATTTCTATTGACATTTGTTAAGTTAGAGTGTAAAATACTAAATTGTGTGTTAAGTAAAACAGCTTTACTGCTCAAAAAAGGGCAGTAGAGCGTTTTGCCTTGACCAATATAAATTTTGAAGAAAGGAGATGTTTGTGTTTGCCAACCTTTAATCAGCTTGTACGCAATGGCAGAGAAACACTTGAAAAGAAGGCTAAAGCACCCGCACTTTTGAAAGGTCTCAACTCTAAGAAGAATGTTATGACTAACCAGAGTTCACCTCAGAAGAGAGGCGTTTGCACAGCAGTTAAGACAGCTACTCCCAAGAAGCCTAACTCAGCTCTTCGTAAAATCGCAAGAGTTCGTCTTACAAACGGAATCGAAGTTACATCTTACATTCCCGGCGTAGGTCATAACCTTCAGGAGCATAGCGTTGTTCTTATCCGCGGCGGTCGTGTTAAGGACCTTCCCGGTGTGCGTTACCATATCGTTCGCGGTACACTCGATACCCAGGGCGTTAACGGTAGAATGCAGTCCCGTTCAAAGTACGGCGCAAAGCGCCCGAAGGCTGCCAAGAAATAATCTTAATAATTAAGATTGCTATTTTTAACAGACAGAATCTTCTTGCAGGCTGCATAAAGCGTAAGCTTTGTGTAACAATGTGAGATGTGTATATATATTATATGCCTCTCCATTGGCGCCACGGGGTTTTGTCACTCGAGTACCTATGATATCATTATTATGAAGGAGGGAAGCGAAGTGCCAAGAAGAGGCCAGATAGCAAAACGTGATGTTTTGCCAGATCCGCTTTACAATTCAAAGTTGGTAACAAGACTTATCAACAGTGTTATGTATGATGGTAAGAAAGGCGTAGCTCAGAAAATCGTTTACGATGCTTTCGAAATCATCAAAGAAAAGACAGGCAAAGAACCCCTTGAGGTTTTTGATGCCGCTATGGAAAACGTTATGCCCGTACTTGAAGTTAAAGCTCGCCGTGTAGGTGGTGCAACTTACCAGGTACCCATGGAAGTTCGTCCTGAAAGAAGACAGACACTCGGTCTTAGATGGATAACTCTCTATGCTCGTCAGCGTTCAGAAAGAACAATGAAAGAGCGCCTTGCTAACGAAATTATGGATGCAGTTAACTCAACAGGTTCAGCATTCAAAAAGCGCGAAGATACTCACAAGATGGCAGAAGCAAACAAAGCTTTTGCTCACTTCAGATGGTAATCTGCGCAGTCAGACAAATCAAATCGTTCTATTGTTTTATATGTCACGTTCAGTGACAACGGAGGTTTATAAATGCCAAGAAAGGTATCACTTGAATTAACAAGAAATATTGGAATCATGGCACATATCGACGCCGGTAAAACAACAACCACAGAGCGTATTCTTTTCTACACAGGTATCAACCACAAAATCGGTGAAACTCATGACGGTTCTGCAACAATGGACTGGATGGAGCAGGAACAGGAGAGAGGTATTACAATTACTTCTGCTGCTACAACTTGCTTCTGGAAGAATCACCGTGTTAACATCATTGATACCCCGGGTCACGTTGACTTTACTGTAGAAGTTGAGCGTTCTCTTCGCGTTCTTGACGGTTCAGTAACTGTTCTTTGCGCAAAGGGTGGTGTTGAGCCTCAGTCAGAAACTGTTTGGCGCCAGGCAGATAAATACCGTGTTCCCCGCATGGTTTACATTAATAAGATGGACATCTTAGGTGCAAACTTCTATCGTGTTCTCGACATGATGAGAGACCGTCTTAAGTGTAATGCCGTTCCGATTCAGCTTCCAATCGGTGCTGAATCAGAGTTTAAAGGAATCATCGACCTCGTTGAAATGAAGGCTGAGGTTTATTATGATGATAAGGGTCTTGATGTTCGCGTTGAAGAAATTCCCGCTGATATGATAGACCTTGCTCAGGAATATCATGACAAGCTTATTGAATCAGTTGCTGAGCAGGATGAAGAACTTATGGAAAAATTCTTCGAAGGTGAAGAACTCACTATTGAAGAAGTTAAATCCTGTATCCGTAAGGCAACAATTGCCAATGAAATGGTTCCCGTTGTTTGCGGTACTTCATACAG
The DNA here is from genome assembly GCA_045541505.1 of Acutalibacteraceae bacterium. Lineage (GTDB taxonomy): Bacteria > Bacillota > Clostridia > Oscillospirales > Acutalibacteraceae > CAG-488. Next base: position 1,166 of record JAZQJF010000010.1, on the reverse strand, counting down.
AAACAAGGGCGTTCAGCTCCTTCTTGACGCTGTTATCGATTATATGCCTGCTCCGACAGACGTTGAAGCTATCAAGGGCGTAAATCCTGACACAGAAGAAGAAGAAGTTCGTATCTCATCTGATGATGAGCCTTTCTCAGCTCTTGCGTTCAAAATTGCTACTGACCCCTATGTTGGTAAGCTCTGCTTCTTCAGAGTTTACTCAGGTGTAGTAAATGCAGGTCAGACAGTTTACAACTCTGTTAAGGGCAATAACGAACGTATGGGTCGTATCCTTCAGATGCACGCTAACTCAAGACAGGATATCGAATGCTGCTATTCAGGCGATATCGCTGCTGCAGTTGGTCTTAAGAACACAACAACAGGTGACACACTTTGCGATGCAAAGCACCCCGTAATTCTTGAATCAATGGAATTCCCGGAGCCTGTTATCCGTGTTGCTGTTGAACCCAAAACTAAAGCAGGTCAGGAAAAGATGGGTATCGCTCTTGCAAAGCTTGCAGAAGAAGACCCCACATTCCGTTGCTATACAGACGAAGAAACAGGCCAGACAATTATCGCAGGTATGGGTGAGCTTCACCTTGAAATCATCGTTGACAGAATGCTTCGTGAATTCAAAGTTGAAGCTAACGTAGGTCAGCCTCAGGTTGCTTACAGAGAAACAATCACTGCTCCTGCAGATGTTGACTGCAAGTATTCTCGTCAGTCCGGTGGTCGTGGTCAGTACGGTCATGTTAAGATCAAGGTTGAACCCAACCCCGAAAAAGGCTTTGAGTTTGTTAACTCAATTGTCGGTGGTGTTATTCCTAAGGAATACATCCCTGCTGTTGAAGCAGGTGTTAAGGGTGCAATGCAGACAGGTGTTCTTGCAGGTTACCCTGTAGTTGACGTTAAGGTTACTCTTTATGATGGTTCATATCATGAAGTTGACTCTTCTGAAATGGCATTTAAGATTGCAGGTTCAATGGCTATCAAGGAAGCTGTCCGCAAGGCAGATCCCGTCCTTCTCGAGCCTGTTATGAAGGTTGTTGCAATCGTTCCTGAGGAGTACATGGGCGACGTTATGGGTGACCTCAACTCACGTCGTGGTCTTATTCAGGGTATGGAAGCAAACAACGGTTCACAGAGCATCAATGCTCTTGTACCTCTTGCTGAAATGTTCGGTT
>JAZQJF010000009.1:0-281214 GCA_045541505.1 Acutalibacteraceae bacterium | reverse complement strand
GGCTGTTAACTGCATCCTCGCCGAAGCGCTCGCAGTGCGAGATGAAGCGAGGCGAGGATGGCGCAGCGGTCAAAATTTGCCCGCGCTTCAAGCGGTTAGCAAATTTTGGGCACCGCAAGAGGTCGGTCATTGGTGTTGAATTTCACATAAGCCCTTGATTTTTTAAGGTTTGTCTTCATTTTATCCTGAAATATATAGTTTTGGCTTCTATAGACCCCTTTTAGGACTAATAGGACTCGAACCGATGACTTGACTTTTGTATAATTATTGAGTATATTTTTTTAGAAATATTCATAAGTTTACTGCTGAGATAGAACTATTTATTTTTGGAATGCCAATGTTTATAATATGAAAGGGAAAATTAATTATGGAAAAATATTTTCTTAATGGTGATACACTACCAACTATTCCTGTTCCTCACGATTGTGTTTTAGAAAATATAACTATTGAAAATCAGTACATAATTTTCACATTTGAACATAATATCTGTTATCATGATTCTATCAAGAATATTAAGCCTGATGCTGAATCGCTTGTGATAAAATTTCATTTAGTGGATGAATATTTTAGTCTTTATAAGTGGCATAAGCCCATAAAATTTTTTGCAGATGAAGGTTTTTATAAATGTATTGATAGCTCAGAATTGTTTAAGTTGGCTTTGACGAAATACAAATTAGAATATCTCTATCATTATGTTGCGTATCAATCTTTAATAATTGAAATGTGTGCCTCAACCACATTTCGGCTTGAATTGGCCGTTGATTATGTGGAGTTTTATTGGAATTAATTATGCACAGGGGTGTAATTCCGTCCTGTAAAGCCAAAAAAAGTATAATTGAATCAAGGTGATGTATTGTTATGAAAAAAGCAATTACTGTATTATTAACAGCGATTATTTGTTTTACTTTTGCATCATGTTTCGATGATGAAAAAGTATTTGGTATTGTTGAAACTAAAATTGTCGATGGTTGTTATATCGAAGATTTAGATGATAATATGCAAAGCATATACTACTATCCTGATGACGATAAGTCGGTACAACAAAAGTATATTGTTAATCAATGGGAAAATATTATTAAATACTCTTCTGACGGGAAAAGTATAATTGCCTTTCATTGTGTTTATAATCAATTTGAAGATTCGGAAGATGATAAGTTTGTTGTTTTTGATTTGAGCTCAGAAAACGAAATTACATTTGAGACTCAGAACGATTTTATTGATTATTGCAATAAAGAAAAGATAACACTTTCTGATTGGAAAAACGGCCGAGGGGTAGCTTATAAGAAAATAGATTTAGGAAACAATTGGTGTGTATATGATTTTGATTACCCGCTTAATGATAAAATAATGAACGGTAACGAAGTTATCTATGAGGGGTATGTCTTTGACATTGAACGAAAAGATAATAACTGTTCGGAATTCGGTTTTGCTGTACCATTCGGAGTAGAGAAGGAAATACCGTCATCAAACAACGGTCTGAATGTAAGTGAAGACATAATCGGTGAATATAAATTTGCATTGTTTGGTAAGGATAAAGTTCATTATTATGAAAGAATATCACTTAATACAATAAACGGTGATGTTGTTGTAATTCATAATTGAAAAGCATCTTGTTTTATAAAGATAAATATAACCATCCGTTCGGATGGTTTTTCTTTTGACTTGAATTTGCTTAAAACTGCACATTTTTGTTATAAAAACATATCAGAACTACTGTAAAAAGTTGGGGCTTACGCTGTTTTATTCTGATTGATTTAATTTTGTTTTTATAGTATAATCATAACATAGGATGTGAGCTGATGAGTTTATTAAAAAAACTAAGTCTGATAAAAACAACAAGTGTTTTGCTGTTTGCGGTATAGTTGAGATTGATAATAAAGTTTTACTTGTCCGCCATACCTACGGAGTGGCGAAAGACAGAATTCTTTTACCGGGTGGATATGTTAAAGAAAACGAACTCACGACAGAGGCGATTGAAAGAGAAATATTTGAAGAAACAGGAGTTTATTCAAAAGCAAAAGACCTTTATTCAGTTCAGTTTAAGCCGGAGCAGTGGTGTGCCGTATTTACATTAGATTATATTTCAGGTGCTGCAAAATCAGATGGTTATGAAAACAGTGAAGTTTTACTTTTGAGCGTAGACGATGTACTTGAACGGGATGATTTAACAAATATGAGCAGAGAAATTCTCAAATCATACAAAGTAAAGAAAAACGGACTTATTAAAAGCGACTATATCGCCAAATCCTGCTCCGAAAATAATTATGCCATCTTTGGTGTTTGATTTTTTGTAAATACCTTTTGGAGAATTGTATGAGTAATATTATTGAAATAAAAGATTTTCTGGCACCCGAATTAGATATTTATGCTCGGTTAACCGAGGTTCAGCTGTTAAACAGAGAATTCCCTGATAAAGGCTTGTTTATTGCTGAAAGTCCAAAGGTTATTGAACGTGCTCTTGATGCAGGTTATGAACCGATTTCTTGCCTTATGGAAAAAAAGCATATTGACGGTGAGGGCAAGCTGATTCTTAACAGAATTAAAGATGTTCCGATTTTTTGTGCAGAATTTGATGTTCTGACTCAGCTTACCGGATTTAAACTGACCCGGGGAATGCTGTGCGCAATGAAGCGTAAGCCTTTGCCTGAAGTAAAAGAAGTATGTAAAGCCAAAAGCAGAATTGTCATATTGGATAAGGTTATGAATCCGACAAATGTGGGTGCTATAATCCGTTCAGCTGCGGCTTTGGGAATGGATGCTGTTGTTCTCACCCCGGGGTGCTCTGATCCTTTATATAGACGTGCAGCGAGAGTCAGTATGGGAACAGTGTTTCAGATTGACTGGACATTTTTATCTGATGATAGTCTTGATGAAATAAAATCTCTCGGGTTTAAAACGGTAGCTATGGCTCTTAAGGATAACTCTGTTTCTATTGATGACCCCAGATTGGTTAATGAAGAGAAGCTTGCTATCGTTATGGGAACAGAAGGTGACGGACTTTCTGATAAGACCATATATGACTGTGACTATACAGTTAAAATACCTATGTATCACGGTGTTGATTCACTTAATGTTGCTGCTGCTTCTGCAGTTGCTTTTTATCAGCTTGGTAATAAAAAGAAAGATATTTAACGGAGTCAATTGTAAAATGACCTTTGATCCCAACAGTTAAGATAATTAAAAGTGTTGAATTATTCTTTTTGAATGATATAATATAACAACTACAAATTTTTTGGAGAATTGCTATGGAAATTAGATTGATTAAGCCGGAAGAAGCCATAGATTATCATAAAATATCAGCGGCATCTTTTATATGGAAATTTAATAAAGATGAAGACAATAAACTGGAAGTACCTATTCTTGGTGCTTTCAATGAAAAAAATCTTATAGCCGGTGTTGAACTGTTTGATTTTAAGTGTAATTATTGCGGGAATTTAATCAATACACTTGTTCTCAGCGGTGTTTGCAGCCAGCCTGAATATCGCGGTATGGGTGCTGTAAGGGCAATTTTTGAAGAAGTGGGCAGGTCTGCTGTTGAAAAAGATATTGTTGCAGGTTTCCTTTCACCGTTTTCAATTGAATATTATGAAAAATTCGGCTATTCAAATCTTAACTGTCTTTTTACGGTAAGCGTTCCTTTTAAAAATCTTATACATATACCTCACGATAATAAGGTTGAGCTTTACACAGGTGAACAACTTGGGGAATTGTGCGAGTTACATAATAAATGCGCATTTCAGGAAAATCTTATTACACTCAGAGAAGATGAAAAACACTTCTGCAACAACCCGCTTGAAGAAGCAGATTATACCTATATTCACCGTAATAGTTCCGGCGAAGCAGACGGTTATGTGCGTTTCAATGTCAAACGTCCTGATGAGCTTATTGCAGAAGAGCTGTTTGTGCTGACACCCGATGCCCTTAAAGGAATTATCGGTTTTCTTCGCAATTATGACGGAATTGTAAAGACTCTTGTTGTAAAAAAGCAATATCAGGGCTCTCCGTTCACTTTGCTTGCTGACCGGATTGATGGTGTGAGTTATATAAATAAAGGCGGTTATGCCGGCAGAATATATAATCTTAAAAAGCTGCTTGAAAACAATGCGTATCCCAAACAATACGGAAAATTCAGTATACTGAGCATTGATGATTTTGAACAGAATCAGGGCATTTTTGACGTTGAATATCAAGACGGAAAAGGGACTGTCTCACTCAGAAAAGACGGAGAATATGACATTTCACTCACAGCTCCTGCTGCTGCAAGACTTCTTTTGGCAGGGGAAGGCCATACTGCACAAACTGCTGCATATATAAACGGCGTTGAACTTAAAAACAGTGCCGATGATTTCTTCAGAGCTTTTCCTCATAGGGCAACACGCTTTACAGACAGTTTCTGGTCAATTTGAATTTATTTTAAAATGCAGATATATAAGGAAATAAACAAAACAAAAAGAAACCACCCATACGGATGGTTTCTTTTTATTTATCCAATGACCATTTTTGCTGTACTATCACAGCTGGAACATAGTCATTCTCTCTCGTATAAAAAGCGGTAATCATATCCCCGTTGTCAAGTTCAATAGTTGAGGGGTACCCTAAATCATCAGTATCTTGTCCCTCAAAGATAACTTTTTCGTCACTCCAGGTTTCACCGCCGTCAGTGCTGAATATAGCTCGGATTCCGTATGGCTTCATTCTGTGAGAAAAGGTGGAAATCAACACCCCTGAAGAATGCATAAACAAGTGACCGGGAGCACCGCTGTCATCGCTTATAATCTGCTTGGGTTTACTCCAGGTTACACCGTTATCAAGTGAAACACTCTGATAAAGAGTAAGGAATGTCTCGTCTTCGCTTTCTGCTCGCAGATGGCATATTATTTTACCGTCGTCGAGTTGAATAATATCAGGCTCATAAAAATAAATATCTTTGAAATCCTCATATTCATAAATATTAAATTTGCTTCTTAAATGCATTTCTCCGGTTTCGGTGTCTATGGTATGCGCCTCAATATGGTTGTGAATGCCAAGCCTTCGGCCAACCCACAAAACTGTACCGTCATTCAGAACGGCAGGTCCGTGGGGTGAAGAAACAGGGGATTTATATATTTTACTGAAAGTTTCACCAAAATCTTTGCTTATTCTGAAACTGATGCCAAGAGCTTCGGCTTCATCCTCTGCAGAAACTGAATTTATATAGTCAAAGCATTCTTTTGTCTGTGGCATATTTTCTCGCTGAAATTCAAGAGTGTTATTAAATGAAGTGACAATAAGACCGCTTTCACCAAAAACAGTAAGACCCACATCTCTGTCATCAAGAACGGTGTCAATAACAGCTTTTGGCTGAGAATATGTTTCTCCGTTATCATCGCTGAATGCCAAAACACCTTTTCCGAAAGGACATATATGTTCGACCCTGTAACCTGAAGCGCCGACACAGATTCTTCCGTTCTGAAGCTTTGCAATAGTAGGCCATGCAAAATATGCATGGTCACTTTCTGTGTTTGTCATAACTACTTTTGGAGATCCGATTAAGTTAATATTCAAAAAAACACCTCCGTTGCAATGTATGATAATTATATATAACCCGATTATCTGTGTCAATGCTTACCGGGTAAATTTCAAGTGCAAAAAGAAAGTGAATACATTAATGAAATCATTGCTTTTAATTTTTGATATATGATATAATAGCCAAAGGTGATAAGTATCATTCTATAAATTAAGGAGTGGTCTGTTATGACAAAAGAAAAAAATAAAAAGATTATAAACTTTTTTCTGATTTCTGTTTTGATAATAATGGTTATTGCTGTTTCAGTTACCGGCATTAACATTTTGTCTGTAAATAATCTTTTAAAAACAGGAAGTTCATACAGTAAAGTTGAGTTTGAAAATCAGCTTGTTCCTGAAAAGGATGAAAACGGTAACTGGTATTTTACAACCGATGGTGATTTTAAGGTGATGCAGCTTACTGATATTCATATCGGCGGCGGTTTTATGACCAAAACTGTTGATGAAAAAGCTCTCAATGCGATGGCAGCTATGATTACCAAAGAAAAACCTGACCTTGTTATTGCAACAGGTGATATTGCATTTCCTGTACCATACAGAGCAGGTACCTTCAATAACCAAAGCGGAGCAAAAGCTTTTGCTAATCTTATGGAAAGTCTCGGTGTTTATTGGGATGTGACCTTCGGAAATCACGATGCAGAAGCTTATTCGTATTTTGACAGAGAAGCAATGGGTTCGTTTTATGAAAATGAAGATTACAAATACTGTTTGTTCCAATCAGGTCCTGAAGATGTTGACGGTTACGGCAACCATACTATTAAAGTTAAAAATTCAAAGGGAATTATCACTCAGGCTATAATTTTAATCGACTCACAGGCTTATTTTAAAGATAGCATCATTGAAAGCATCAAAGGTACATATGATAACATTCACCCCAATCAGGTTGAGTGGTATGAGTCTGAAATTCAGAGAATGAATAAAGAAAACAGTGAAGCAATAAAAGCTGTTCAGGGTGATGTAAACGGTGGTTTATTCAAGGACTTCGGAACAGTTAAGTCACTGGCATTCTTCCATATTCCTTTGGTAGAAATGGATGATGCCTGGAATGAATTTAAGGAAAACGGATATAAGGATACGGAAGATTTCAAATATATAGAAGGTATGATCGGTGAAACAGGCAGACAGGTATGCTGCGGTTACGGTGAAGATGATCTTTTTGAAAAAATGCTTGAATTAGGCTCAACAAAGGCTATGTTTAACGGTCACGACCACGTTAACAACACAACATTTGAATATAAAGGTATTCAGTTCAGTTACGGCTACAGTGTTGACTACTTTGCTTATTCAGGTATCGACGAATTAGGTTCACAGCGAGGCTGTACTATGATTACATGTAAGCCTGACACAACATTTTCAATTGATAAATATAATTTTTATTCAGACAGATATAATCTTGAAGGTTTTGAAAGAGAAGAAGTTACAATGCAGTTTGAAGATGTAACTTATCAGGTTTTACCCGAGTAAAAATTATAGATAAAGGATTTGAGAAAGTATGAATAAAGAAAAACTAAGTAAAAAGAATTGGTTTATTATAACTCTATTCTGTTTTATGGGCGGTATTGCGTGGAATACAGAAAATATGTATTTCAATACTTTTATCACCAATGAAATTTATGCTGATGTATCACAAGCTGCTATAAGAGGTTCAATGGAAGCAACAACTGCAGTTGCAAGAATGGTGGCTCTTTCTGCTATTGCTGCAGTGGTAACTACATTTATTATGGGCGCTCTCAGTGATAAGCTTAAAAACCGTAAGATGTTTATTTCTGTCGGCTATATTCTCTGGGGTATAGTTACAGCAATGTTTGGTTTTATCACAAAAGAAAATGTTGCAAATCTTTTTAACCTCACTGATGAAGCTAAAATTCTCGGTTGCACAGTCTGGTTTGTTATCCTGATGGATATTGTTATGACTTTTATGGGCTCTACAAGTAATGATGCAGCATTCCAGGCCTGGGTGACGGATGTCACCGTACCAAAGCAAAGACCGATTGTTGAAACAGTTCTTTCTGTTGTCGGTACTATATCTTCTTTTGCGGTTACCGGTGTGGGAAGTTTCGCTCAGGCAGGCACCATCAGTTATAAGATCTTCTTTGTAGGGTTAGGTATGGTGGTAACCTTGTGCGGTGTGGTAGGACTTTTTCTTATTAAAGATCCACCCCATACGTTGAAGACAGAAAGTTCATCCGGCTATTTGTCAGATCTTTTGTACGGTTTCAGACCTTCGGTCATAAAAGAAAATTCAAGACTTTATCTTTCATTGGCTTCCTTTTGTTTTGCAATTGTTGCGTTCCAGGTTTTCTATCCCTATCTTCTTACATATGTTCAGTATGTAGTGATTCCTGATAATGGCGGTGTAGAAAATATTCTTAAACCATCAGTAATTATTACTGCTGTTATAGTTGTTATTATCACACTTGCAAGTATTGTAATACTTCTTAAACATTCAACCCAAAAAAGAGGATTCTGCCTTGTAACAGGTGTTATTGTGTTGACCTTAGGATTTTTACTTCTTTCAACAAGCACAAGCATTTATGTTATTCTTGTAAGCATCGTACCTGTTGTTATCGGTAATGCCCTTGTTAACATTTTGTTTGGTGCTACCGTCAAGGATTTTATTCCTGAGGGTAAGGCAGGTCTTTTCCAGGGAATAAGAATGATATTTTCTGTTATGCTTCCTATGATCGTAGGCCCTTATATTGGCGATATGGCGTGTCAGCATGCTGCTCAGACTATCCTCAATGAAGTTAATGCAGAGGTAATTGTACCTGCAAAGGATATGTTTTTGTGGGCAGGCATTGTTTGCATTTTTGCGATGATTCCTCTTTATTTCCTTCTTAAAAAAGGTTTTGATTTAGAAGAAACCGGTTCGCAGGAAATTGAAAAAAGCAGCGTGAGGTAAAAAATATGAGTAAATGGAACTTTTATACATCAAAAGAAATAATACCCGAAGGTTGGCTGCGCCGTCAGCTTGAAATTCAGGCTAAAGGTTTAAGCGGAAATCTTCATAAAATCTGGCCTGATATACGTGACAGTGCCTGGATTGGCGGAAACCGTGAAGGCTGGGAACGAGTACCTTATTGGCTTGACGGTTTTATTCCTCTTGCATATCTTCTTAAAGATGAAGAGTTGATTGCAACTGCGAAAAAATATATTGATGCAATTATTTCTGCTCAGGAGGATGACGGTTGGATTTGCCCTTGCCCCAAAAACAAAAGAGCAAAATATGATACTTGGGCAATTCAGCTCATATGTAAAACACTTAAAGTTTACTACGATTGCTCAGGCGATGAAAGAATTCCTGACGTTATTTATAAAGTGCTCAAAAACTACTATGAACTGCTTAAAAGCGGCAAAATTAATTTGTTTGGCTGGGCAAAATACAGATGGTTTGAGTCATTTATTTCGATTAATTTCATTTATGAAAAGTATCAGGAGGACTGGATAAAAGACTTTGCCAAAATAATTAAAGAGCAAGGTTATGACTATAATCTTGCTATTGATTCGTGGAAAAAACCAAGCCATATGTGGCTTAGAAAAACACATATTGTAAACATAGCAATGATGCTTAAAAGTGAAGCTGTTTCTCATGAATTGTTAGGTGAAGAATATACAGATAATGCTGAAAAACTGCGCCTGATTCTTGATAAATACAACGGCACTGCTTTTGAAGGCTTTACAGGTGACGAAGTGCTTTCAGGCCTTGACCCAACAAGAGGAACAGAATGCTGTGCAATTGTTGAGCAGATGTATTCTTATGAAGAAATATTTGCTCACACAGGTGATAATAAATGGGCAGAAAGGTTGGAGGTTCTTGCTTTCAACGCTCTTCCTGCAACGCTCAGTGAGGATATGTGGACTCATCAGTATGTTCAGCAGGTAAATCAGACTGCCTGTCAGAAAACGATGATTATGGCACCGTGGAGTACAAACGGTCCGTATGCACATACCTTCGGCCTTGAGCCTAATTTTGGTTGTTGCACAGCAAACTTTAACCAAGGATGGCCTAAATTTGCTCTGTCAGCATTTATGCATAAAGGTAATTCAATTATTAACTCAGTTATGCTTCCCTCTGTTCTGAAAGATAAGGATGTTACCATCAGGCTCGAAACCGATTATCCCTTTAATAATAAAATGCATTATTTCATAGACACCGATAAAGCTTTCAACTTTAAAATTCGCATTCCTTCATTTGCAAAAAATATTAAAGTTAATGGTGAAAATCTAGAAGTCAAAGATTTTCAGTTTGAAATATCACAAGGTAAAACAGAAATTGAAGTAACTTTTGAAGCTTCTCCTTATTTGAAAAAGAGACCGAATAATCTTTATGCTTTGCAGATGGGCTCTTTACTTTTCTCTGTTCCTGTTTCTTATGAAAAGCAGATGAGAGAATATACCAAAAAAGGCGTCGAAAGAAAATATCCTTATTGTGACTATCAGTTTATACCGCAAACACCCTGGAATTATGGTTATGCAGACGATTCTTTTGAAATAGTTTACAATGAATCGGGCGATATTCCTTTCTCTCAGGAAAATCCTCCGCTTACTATAAAGGCAAAACTGATGCAGATTAACTGGGGACTTAAATTTCCGTATAAATCTATCAGCCGCAAGACTCCGAAATCAATAGAACCGATTTCAGGTGTGAAAGAAATTGAACTTAACCCATACGGATGTACAAGACTCAGAATGACAGAAATGCCGCTTCTGATTTCACGTGCGGTTTCTTTGCCGAAAAACTTTACGATTACAGCACACACAGGTTGCGAAAAAACACCTGCAAATTCATTGGAATCAATTTTGAAGGGTGTTGAATGCGCAGCAGATGTTGTGGAATTTGATGTAAGGTTTGATAAAAACGGAACACCGATTCTTTCTCACGATGAGCCTAAGGGTAATGATGTTACTTTTGAACAGGCGCTGCAGGAACTGAGCAAACACGAAAACCTTAAGGCTAATATTGATATCAAATGTACTGATAATCTGAAAGAGATTCAGACCCTTGTTAAAAAGTATGATCTGCTTGACAGAGTTTTCTATACAGGAGTTTTTGAGCATTTCGTTGATGCTGTAAAAAAAGACAGCCCTGAAATTTCTTATTATTTAAACATCACTGATGTTTTACCTCCCAAAAATCATACAGAGGATTATTTGTTATCCTTGGTTCAAAGGGTTAAGAAACACGGAGCAGTAGGCATCAATTTCAACTATACCAACGCTTCAAAAGAACTTGTAGATACGTTCCATAAAAATGATCTGCTTGTTTCAATATGGACTGTGAACAATAAATCAGATTTTCAACGTATTCTGTCATATGCACCTGATAACATCACTACCAAAAAACCAACCCTTGCCAAAACTATATAATCAGACAAAACCCCGGGATTCTGAAAATCCCGGGGTTTGCAAATTAAACAGCTTTATTTAATCTGAATTCTTTATTTCAGTTTTATGATAAATAAGTTTTTAATATGCGTATTGAGAAATAAAAAACAATTATTTATTAAGTTTGCATTAAATTAGTTATTAAAAACAGATTTGATCAAGAAATGGTATGAACTTATAATATTTTAGTGTAAAAAAACAAACATAAAAATCATTGACAAATTAAATTTTTTTATATAGAATGTTATATTGATAAATAATATGTCTTATTGTATTTTTTTGTCTGATATACATTAATTTTAGCAACAAATGTTTATTTATGCATATTAAAAAAATGCTTAATAAATGCGTCAATGTTGTATATATTTAATTAATTTAGTTATTCAGGGGTGATTATCTTGAATATTGAACAAGTTTGGCCGGAGTGGCATGAGGATTGTGTGTTGGGTGAAGGTTCTTTTGGCAAGGTATACCGTGTTAAGCGAGTGGAAAGAAATAAAGTTTTTTTCTCAGCTGTTAAAGTTCTTACTGTTCCGAAAAGTTCTCAAGAAATCAAACAGGCTCGTGCACAAGGTATGAATGATGCGGAGATATATGCATACTTTGAAGGATTTGTTGATGACCTCGTCAATGAGATTGTTATGATGGATAACTTAAAAGGCGCAACAAATGTTGTTGGAATTGATGATTACAAAATTATTAAGAAACCCGGGGAGATCGGGTGGGAGATTTTCATTAGAATGGAGTTGCTTACTCCATTTGACAGTTTTGCAACAAATCCTGAGTTTTCACAATCTGACGTAATTAAATTAGGTATTGATATTTGTACTGCACTTGAAATGTGTGAACGTAATCAGATCGTACATCGAGATATTAAACCGGATAATATTTTTGTATCTAAATTTGGTGAATATAAACTTGGCGATTTCGGAATAGCAAGACAATTAGATAAAGCAAATGCTAACCTTTCCAGGAAAGGTACGCTTAATTATATGGCCCCTGAGGTGTATCGTGGTGATGCATACGGTCAGAATGTGGATCTCTATTCATTAGGCTTAGTTTTATATTCTCTTTTAAATAATAACAGGGTCCCATTTCTACCCCAGTACCCACAGCCAATAACATTCAAAGATAATGAGATCGCTCTTACAAAAAGACTTTCAGGCGAAAAAATGGATTTGCCGTGTAATGCTTCCAGGTCACTGGGTGAAGCAATAGTGAGAGCCTGTGCATTCAGACCTGAAGACAGATATCAAAATGCAACGGATTTTAAAAATGCACTTATGCGCGAATGGAATAGTTTGATTGCGAGCGGAAACGTATCAGGTATCCCTACCATTGATAGTAATTCTTATGCATCAGACGGTGGTTACGGTTTTGAAAATACCACAAATGACATGACTCTTCATGGTAGAGTAGTGGTTGATGGCTATAATCAGAATACAACTGTATTGGATTCTTATAATTATCCACAACAAGATCAGACGTTTGTTTCTGATAATAAAAACAGTAATACAAGTAGTGTTACTGATTATTATAAGCCTCCACAGAAAAACAGTAAGCTTTGCAGAATTCTGTCAATACCTGTTGCTGTTATAGGTTTAATTCTACAAATGATTTGTTTTGCCAAAGGGTATGAAAATGAAGCTTTTGGTTTGTTTTCGGTTTCGGCAATCGCGTTGAACTCTTTGTGGGGAAATAGCCGCATAGCAATGGGATTGGCTGTAATAGTACATTCATTACCGCAGATTATTTCTTGCTTTGATTCAGAAAACATTTCTGCATTGTTGAGTGTTGATTTAAAAGCAATAGCCTGTCTTTTAGGTTTATTAATGGCTTTATTCGGAGGATTATCATTTTGTCTGCAGAAAGAAGTCAGACTTGGTGGAACACTCCTCTTATATGGCGCAGTCATATCAGTGATATATGTTGTTTTGTGTAAAGAACAAGGGACAGAACTTTTATCATCGATCTCAATTGTTGTAACACTTTGTTCTGCAACTTTATGGGCTTATGGATATGATAGCTCTAAAAAAACAGGAATATACGGAAAAATATTTAAAATAATCTGTGTTGCAATTACGCTTGTTACCACGGCATTAAGCTTGTTTTTCTATTATGTCAATTAGGATGAGTTAAATGGTATTTAATTTAAAAGCATCATGCGGAAGTTTTATAGGGACTTTGCGTGAAAACAATGAGGATAATCTTTTGTTCGCAGATAAATATCTTAGCCCAAATAACAGAGGTATAAAAAAACCTTTGTTTTATGAAACAAAAACAGATGAAAATATTGTTTTTGCTGTTTTTGATGGACTTGGTGGAGCTTCATATGGAGAAGAAGCTTCCGGGTGTGCGGCTGAGAGCTTTCTTGCGGAAACAAGACAATTAAAAGACATAATAGTTTCCGGAAAAGAATTTTTTATTAATGCATGTCAACATACAAACCAAAAAATATGCAAGATGATGGACGAAAAAAATGTGAGAAGCATGGGGACAACTGTAGCATCTCTTTTCTTGTCTAATGAAGAGATATATGCTTGCAACATAGGTGACAGCAAAATCTATCGATTAAGAGATGATTGTTTAGTCCAACTCTCTGAGGATCATACTGATGAAAAAATTCTTAAAGCAATAGGTTCTGACAAGAAGCCGTCTTTACTTCAGTATTTAGGGATTCATCAAAGTGAAATGACAATCGAACCTTTTATCTCAAAAGGTGAATTGCAAAAAAACGATATATATGTTTTATGTAGTGATGGCGTTACGGATACAGTCAGTATTGAAGAATTATATTCGCGATTAAAAAGTGAGTCAGATATTTCTCTGATTGTTAAACTTATTCTTGATGATGTTGAACTCAAGAACGGAGAGGACAACGCAACGTTAATTTTAATTAAAGTTGAATGAGGTGTGAACTTTGAATATAGATATGGAGCAAATGATTAACAATATTAGGCGTATTGTTACTGATAATCTTCCTTTGAGTACTCTGAGCGACGAAGAATTGATGGAACAAATAGAACTTATTGTTGATGAACAAACTCAAGGACAGTATTTTCCAATCAATATGAAGGTTCAACTTGTTCAGCAGGTTTATAGCTCTATTCGTGGCTTTGGTGTTTTGGATTCTATCATTAGTGATGATACGATTACTGAAGTAATGATTAATGGACCTGATAATATTTTTATTGAAAAAGACGGCCGTTTGAAAAAGCTTGATGCACATTTTGAAAATCAGAAGCGTCTTGAAGATGTAATACAAAGAATAGTTGGACAAGCGGGACGAGAGGTAAACCAATCTAACCCGATTTGTGATACCAGATTGCCGGATGGTTCACGTGTAAATGTTGTTTTACCACCGATCGCTCTTTGCGGCCCCACTCTTACTATCCGTAAGTTTTCAAAGACACCTATGACTGTGGAGAAACTTATTCAGTATGGATCAATAACAAAAGAAATAGCTGATGTTCTTGAAATACTTGTAAAATCTAAATATAACATTTTTATAAGTGGCGGTACCGGTTCAGGTAAAACTACATTTTTAAACGCACTGTCAAATTTTATTCCTAAGGATGAACGAGTTATAACCATTGAGGACTCAGCAGAGCTTCAGATTACCGGTATAAAAAACCTTGTTAGCATGGAAACGAGAAACGCAAACACATCCGGTGTTGGTGAAATTTCTATCAAAGATCTTATTAAAACTTCATTGAGAATGAGACCTGAAAGAATTGTTGTAGGTGAGGTCCGTGGCGGAGAGGCGTTGGATATGCTTCAGGCAATGAACACCGGACACGATGGTTCGCTTTCAACTGGTCACGCAAACTCAACCGAAGATATGATCAGCCGATTAGAAACAATGGTTTTGCAAGGTTCGGCAGGTCTTCCGTTACAAGCAATTCGTCAACAAATAGCTTCGGCTGTTGATATTATCATTCATCTTTCGAGATTAAGAGATAAATCAAGAAAAACGATGGAGATTACAGAAATTGTCGGTTATAAAAATGGCGAGATTTTACTTAATCCGTTATATGTTTTTGAAGAAGATGAGTTTTCTACGATGGAAAAAGTCTCGGGGTCACTTAAAAGAACAAAAAATCCTTTGAAGAATACTTTAAAACTTCAGTTGTCGGGTTATAAAATTGATATTTAATGAATTATGAGGAGATAAAAAATGAAGATTAGATTAGCTATTCTGGAAAACGACACAAACTATCTTCAACGAATAGTGTCTGTTTTTAACAATAAATACGGAAGCGATTTAGAGATTTATTCTTTTACAGATGTTTCTCCGGCGCTGAATTGTTTGGACGAAAAGAAAATAGATGTTTTTCTCGCCAATGAGTCATTTTTAATAGATTTCTCACAAATTCCCGGAAAATGTGGGTTTGCATATTTAGTTGAAACGCTTGATATTGACAAGATTAATGGTAAGAAAACTATATGCAAGTTTCAAAAATGTGAACTCATATATAAACAGATTTTAAGTATATATTCAGAGCAAATTCCAAACATAATTGGTATTAGTAATGAAAACGTCGGAGCAATTAAAACCATTGCTTTTACTTCTCCAGCCGGGGGAACAGGAACATCTACTTGTGCGGCCGCATGTGCAATTTCATTTGCCTCAAAGGGATTAAGAACTTTATATTTAAATTTAGAAACATATGGATCCGCAGATAACTTTTTCTCTTGTGACGGTCAATTTGATTTTAGTGACGTTATATATGCGATTAAAAGTTACAAGACAAATAAGGCTATGAAGTTGCAAAGTACTGTTAAGCAGGACGCAACCGGAGTTTATTATTATTCTTCAGTGAAAATTCCTTTGGATATGATGGAAATGACAACAGAAGATTATATTTCTTTACAAAATGAGATTCAACTTCTGGGTCAGTACGACTATGTTGTAGTTGATTTGGATTTTCCAAAGACAAGAGATGAGTACCATTTCTTGGAACATTGTAATTCTGTAGTATTTGTTACGGACGGTTCTTTTGATGCTGAAAGTAAAATATCCAGTGCAATAAGAGGTATACAGGTTATTGATGCACAATCTGAATTTTCAATACAGCCCAGAACATCTCTGATTAAAAATAAGGCTCTGAATATTAACGAGCTTGAGCAAAACGAGATAAGGCTCTTGGGTACTTTCCCGAGGTATGAGAGCGTTGCCTCTTCTCAGTTAGCAAGACAGCTGTCACTGTCTAATGTTTTTGATCAGTTATTGTAATTCGGAGGAGATACAAATGTTTAAAAAGAAAGAAAAAGTTGAAGAGGTTTTATTCGAAATATCCGGAACCAATCAGCCTATGCTTAACTATAAGGTCTATAAAATGACCAAAAATGAAAAGCTTGTTTACTTTTCAATTGCTTTTGTAGTTGGTGCACTGGTAGGATATTTGTTTTATGGCGGAATCGGTAAAGACGAATTTGGAAATCCGACAGTATTAACTATTATTTTAGATATAGTTATTATGGCTTTGATAGGTTTTCTTACAGGTAAGATTTTTATTCCCATAAGAACAGAACAGATAATCGCTAAACGAAAAAAGGAATTACGTCAACAGTTTGTTGCTTTACTTGATTCTCTTGCTACTTCAATTGCTGCCGGTAAAAATGTTCCTAATGCTTTCAGCACAGCCCGGGAAGACTTGTCGATACAGTACAAGGAAGACTCATATATTATCCAGGAAATTGATAATATAATAAATGGTATACGCAATAACATTGATGTTGGCAGCATGCTTGTAAATTTTGGCGAAAGAAGCGGAATTAAAGACATTAAGACATTTGGTCGCGTATTTGAAACAGCTCACGCTAAGGGCGCAAATCTTAAAGATGTTGTAAGAAACAGTCATATGATATTAAGTAATAAGAGCCAGATTGAAGTAGAAATTGAAACAAAAGTTGCTTCAACCAAAAACGAACAGAATATTATGTTGATTATGCCTGTAATAATGATTGCAATGATGAAGTTTGCGGGTGGAGATTTCTCTAAGAACTTCTCAACTCCAACAGGTGTTTTGTCAACCACTATAGCAATTGTCATTTTTGTAGCTGCATATTTTATTGGCAAAAAGATCCTGAATGTTGAGGTGTAAAAAATGGTATTTGATATTATTTTTTTAGCAGTATCTTTAGGGATAGGTGCATTTTTCCTTGTTATGTTACTTTCATCAAGTAAATATGATGAATATATTGAACCGTTGGATTCGAAAGAGTTTATGTTTTGTGAAATCTATGGCGTGGGTTTTAAACTACTTGATATGTTTAAGTTTGATTATAAGAACAAGACGGCACGAGAAACATACGAACAAATAACAATACTTTATGGCGAGAAGTATGCAGATTTTTATTTAAGAGTATACTATGCGCAAAAAATCAGCCTCACTTTTTTGATGTTATCAGTGATGTGTGCAATAAGCTCCTTAGCTTCCGGTACAGATAAGTTTGCAATTTTAGGAATTGCTGTTGTTGTAGCCGGTGTTGTATATTATTATTTCACAAAATTACCGGAAAATCAGATTAAAAAAAGAAGCGAAACATTTCTTTTGGAGTTTCCCAATGCAGTTTCAACAATTGCTCTTTTGGTAAACTCCGGTATGATTCTTAGAGAAGCATGGAGAGAAGTCTCTTTCTCAGGAGAGAATCTTTTATATTTTGAAATGCGAAAAGTCAACGATGATATTGACAATGGTGTTTCTGAGGCTGATGCTCTTTATGCATTTGCCAACAGATGCGTAACTCCTGAAATTAAAAAATTCACTTCTTTTATAGTTCAGGGTCTGGAAAAAGGTAGTAAAGATCTTGCCGATGCCCTGAAGAATCAGACAGATGAACTTTGGGAGAATAAAAAGCAACTCACGCTGCAGAAAGGTGATATGGCTGCAAGTAAGTTGTTGATTCCGTTAATGATTATGTTTGTTGGTGTTCTTATTATGATTATGGGTCCGATTATGACCAATTTAGGTATTTAAAGGATGCAAGTCCTTTATACATAAAAATTTAAAAAGGAGGAAAAGATAATGGAATTGTTTAATGCATTGTTTGCAAAAGGTGTAGATGCTAAGAATGCTCTTAAAGCAATGTTAACTAAAGAAGATGGTGAAGCCAATATCGTTGCAATTATTCTTGTTATTGCAATTGTTGTTGCTCTTGCAATCGTTTTTAGAGAAGCAATTGGTGATTTGTTCGAGAGCATTTGGGCAGGTATCATAGGCGATACTAACTCTGCCACACAAAACTATTAATTGTCATTTGGGCTTATCGTCGAAAGGCGATAAGCCCGGACCTCAAACAAAAAGGATTTTAATATGAATTATTTATTTTTTACAGCTTTGGCACTTATTACATGTGCTGTTGAATTTTTATATTGTTCTCATGTTGGAGTTTTTGAGACAGGTATTAAAATACCGAAGAGCTCAAAATATAAAAATGATGAAATTACGCCCTTTAAAGGTGTATCCGTGATTTTGATTATAATTGTCTGCTTGGTCCTTTCGTTTGGCTTGCAGATTTCATTAAGTATAGATAATTCGCCAATAAATTTTGTTAAACTATATGGACTATATGTTTTGATTCTTTTAGCTTCAGTTATAGATTTTAAAAAGAAGATTATTCCGAATTTGATTATTGTTGTTGGTTTGATTTTCAGATTAGGAATATATTCTTATGAGATATTTAAAGCTGAAGATTTAAAAAGCATCGTAACTAATGATTTGATTGGCTTTGCAATAGGGTTTGGTATTTTAGCAGTTGTTTCTATTATAACGAAACAAGGTATTGGTTTTGGCGATGTTAAGTTATTTGGTATAATTGGTTTGATCGGCGGATCATTTTGTACATACAGTACTCTTTTTGCAAGTTTAATCGTTTCCGCTATAGCTTCAATTATTCTTCTTATAACAGGTAAAAAAAATAAAAAAGATAAAATCCCCTTTGGACCCTGTATAATAATCGGATATATTCTGGTTTTGTTATTGAAAAGTTATTAAAGGAGTGTTCAACTATGAAAAACAATAAAGTTTTAGTAATTGTAATGGTTGTTTTTTTAAACTTAATTTCATGCATAATGGTTGGTCAAGATATATTTAACGGTAATAGTGAATATAACGATGCCTTGGCAGAAGCTCGTAGCTTTTCAGAAAGCAATCTTTGCTCAAAGGCTATAGAGGCCTATAATGAAGTTGTGTCTATCAAAGATACAGTTGAAATAAGAAAAGAAATGGTTGAAACTTTCGGAAAAGGTTTGGATAACGGTGAATTTTCCAATCAGTATGAAATTGTAAATGAAGTAATTGATATGCTCGAAGTGTATCCTGAAGATATAAAGATGTACGAGATTGTGACTTCTTTCTTAGCTAAATATGAACAATACGAAGATTGTGTTGAGTTGTTGAATAAAGCAAAGGCTCTTAATCTTAGTTCTGAAGGGCTTAAAAAGACTCTTGAGTCTGTACGATATATGTATAGCCGTAAATATTCAATGTATACAAATGTTTACCCCGAATATGATGGTAAATATCTTGTAGATGATGATGGTGAATTCAGGTTTGTAGATGAAAATGGTTCTTCAATTGTGGATAACGGCTTATCATTTGCTACGCCATTTTCAGAGGGTTATTCTCTCGTAAAAAAGATTAATCCTGAAGGTGTTACAGAGACTTATCTTGTAAATAGCGAAGGAATTAGACAGGCCTACTTTAATAACGGAATAGTTGACAGCACAGGAGTAGGAAAGGGTAAAGACGAAAAAGGCAATGACATTTTGCTTATTGCTTGTCAGATAAATGGCACATATCAATACTATGATATGAAAGGACAACCGTTATATGATAAGTATATGTATGCTGGTCGTTTCAGAAATAACGTTGCAGCTGTCCAGGTAGGGGATAATCAGTGGAAGTTTTTAAATGCTGAAGGAAAGTTTATTACTAATACCGTGTTCACTGATGTTGTTTTAAATGAGTTTGGTGATTGTGCTCCGAAAGGCTTCATAATCGCTGCTGAAAAAGACAAGTATTGTATTTATGATACAGAACTTAAAAAAATCGGTAATTTTTCTTGTGATGGTGCGAAAGCATTTGTTGATGATTTGGCCGCTTTTAAATCCGGTGATAAATGGGGATTTGTTGATTCAACCGGTAAAGTGGTAATAGAACCTCAGTATGAAGATGCTAAGTCTTTTTCTAATGGGATTGCAGCCGTTTGCATTAACAGTACTTGGAAATTTATTGATAAATCAACAAAAGTTGTAATTGATGGTGAATACGAAGATGCAGGATATCTCAGTAAATCAGGTATGTGCTTCGTAAAAGAGGAAGGCTATTGGACTAGTCTTAAGATGTATTACGTCGAGGAGTGAACTAATACATGAAAAAGTTTTTGAAGAAAAACAAAGGTGAAGTTGTTATTGAATCAACCATAGTAGTAACAATAGTAGTTTTGTTTTTACTTATGATGATTTATATGGGAATTATGATATACCAGAGAACACTGGTGTCGGTAATTGCCAATCAGGCTGCGGCAAATATTGCTCAGGTTTATAGTAATGAGGTGAAAGATCCTTTTACGGGCTATATTGATGCTTCAAGTCTCAATAACTCCGGTATGATTACTAAAATGAAAGATGAAGCATATAGGGATGTTATTGAGGAAAAAGCACAGTGGTTTTCTCAGTATCGCTTAAGAAGATTCAAAATGCTTAATACCGGCGATCCGATAGTAAATGTTGAAATTGTCGCAAAACCCAGTGAACTTATGAAAGCACAAGTAGTTGTGACAATAGAAGATCAGTTCGTTTTGCCTTTAGCCGGATTTTTTGACTCTGATGGTGAAATGAAGATCAAAGCTACCGGTAGAGCGGATTGTTTTGATTTGTTAGATTACAAGAATACGGTGGATGTATTGGCGTCACCGTCGTCACCGGATGATGGCAGCATTGACAAGATTGATATTACAGAAAACTACATAATTACTTTTTATAAAGATAAAAAAAGCAGTGAAGTTTATCAAACACGCGAAGTAATGCAAAACACTTCGATAGCTGTTACCCAAAAATTTAATCCAAATAAATATAAGGGTTTTCCGGCAACTCCGATTGATCCGACAGGGGCGCATTTTCATTGTTGGGCAATGCCAAATGGCGAACCATTTACTGAAAATACAACTGTTGTTTCAAATGTGGATGTTTATCCGGTATGGCGTTATAAAATAGATTTGGATCCTAACAATGGCCAGGTAAATCCTGCATCTATTTGGGTAGATAAGTATGAAGCGGTTTCAAATCTTCCTACGCCGACAAAAAAAGATGCAATATTTGACGGATGGTATACCGAAGACGGAACCTTATTCAAAAATGGTTCAACGGTCAAATCGGATTTGAAGTTAAAGGCCAGATGGAAGTATAATGTGACATTTGTAGTAGATTCAAAAGAAGTGGCAAAGAATACGGTAATTGAAAATAATACTATAGGGTCCGTATTTAATCCTTTGTTGAACCCAGTTAAAAATGGAAGAACGTTTTATCGCTGGGAAGATGATAGCGGAAATCCGATTAACAGTAACACAAAAGTTACAAGACCAATTAAAGCTCATGCTGTTTGGAATTATGTAATTACATTTAAAGCAAATGGTGGAATAGTACAAGGAAAAGACTTTTCTGTGTATCAGGTAAACCCAAATTCACAATTCGACTTTTCAAATACTGCCCCGACGCCAATAAGATTAGGTTGCCAATTTGCCGGCTGGTATTCAGGCGGAACCAAATATTCTGGTCTTATGACAGTAAATAGTGATCTGGTTCTGACAGCTAAATGGTCATGTAAAGTTAGCTTTATCGATAAAAATAAAACTCTCAAATCTATAACACTTGAGGCCGGAAGTAAAATAGGTGAACAATTCCCGTCGTTAAGTAAAGATGGTGTACATAAGGGATACTCATATACACTTGTTTGGACTGATTATTACGGTTCAGTAGTTACAAAAGATACTACTGTTAGTGCTAATTTAAACGTATATGTAAATTGGTCCCATCAGCACCAATATTTTCAGGTAAGTGCCAGTGCAAATGATGCAAAGTGGGATGGTTGCGGGGCTAAAACGGTAGTGAGCGAATGTGGTGTTTGCGGAGGCCGAACAACAAACAGAACTCCCGGAGGTGCTCACAATTTTTCTGTTGCCTGTGATCAATCAGGAAAGAATCATACATTCCCATCAAATATTCAGTGGTCTTTTTGTTCAGCTGGTGGAGGAAATAAATATCATTGTTTCGGTACCTATTATCACAAGCTCTGCTCAAAATGCGGAATGGAAGATACAACCAGAGCTAAACGAACATTCAGATATATAGACTCAAAAAATAAGATTACGTACTATACTATGGCACGAGCAAATATTTGGTGTGGTGTAAGAGGTCATGATGCGGTGGTCGATAAAGGTATTGCAAAGAAACCATGTCCGGCCGGCGCTATTGACTATATAAAGGTCGCCAAACATCAGATCAATAACAAAGTATATGACTACACACCTACAAGCTAAGTTTATATTTATATCAAGGTGATTAAATGAAGAAAAAACTTATAATTATTGTAATCAGTGTGCTTATTTTAGCCCTGATTGCTGCCGGTATAACAGTGGCTGTTATTTTTAATAATAAAAATTCCGATAAAAATGAGAATAAAGAAGAGTCTGTAGGTGCTGTTGAGTCGGCAGATATTGATTACACTGAACTAAATAGATTTTTATCAGTTAAAACTGAATCTGAACTCAATAAATTAATATCTGATGAAAAGTACACTTCGGCTTCAAATTCAGACGGAAGTGTTTCGGTTTATTTTGTTGATACTTTTGGGTATGATGGTACGGCTACTTATTATTTGAATGATGATAAGGTAGAGCATATTGATGTGAGTTTTTTTGATAATCCTGATGAAAACTTTGATCTTACATCGGGTGATATTAAAACTTTTGATATGAAGGTGAGGAAGGCTTTCGGAACACTTTTAGGTGCGGAGGCATTTGAAGGCTTTAACGTTTTAGCGTATGACGACAAATATTTTACTGATGAATACCCACAGGATCATTATGAAGGTGTATTGAAACGATATTCAACACTTCAATACACAGCGAAAGATAGTTCGGGTTCAATTTTAACGATGGATGTTTATTTGCCGTCGCCTTACATTTTGGGTGCAAAAGTATCAAAATATTATGATATTTCAGGCTTTGAGAACTTTGACGTTATGATTGATTATTCATCTTCGAAAAACTAAAAGTTCTAAGGAAGGATAATAATTATGAACTTTTTTAAAAGCAGGGAAAACGGCGGAATTACTGTTTTTATTTCCTTAATGCTTGTATCTATTCTTTCAATAGGATCATTGGTTCTTGAGGCAGGACGTTTACAGAGCGCAAGAACTCAGCTTAATGAAGCTATTGTAAGTTCCGGAACTTCACTTATTTCTAATTATGATTTAACATTAAACGATCGATTTGGAATAATGGCATTTGAAGATAATGCGGATGCAAAAGGTGACTTTAATGACTATCTGTCATTTAATTCTGATTTAGATTCAACATATAAGGGTAATAATGTTACAAGACTTTATAATCTGGCAACTGTTGAAATGGATGGAATATATAATATGACATATCCGTCCGTTATGAAACGACAAATACTTTCCAAAACAAAGTATATCAAATCTGTTTATACCTATCCTATAAACACAGATACTCTTTCGTCTTTTTGGCCGAATTTTAGAAATAAGTGTCAGGTAGTAAGGCATTATGTTCAGGGTGTGAGCACAACAGGAACAATTGATGGTAGTTACGTATCTGCATTGAAGTCTGTTAATAACGCCTTTTCCGGTATTTATGATTACGATAAAAATTGCATAGTCAAGATTCCGGCTTCGGAAGTGTCACTTCTCCCAACAAGAACTGGAACTGTGACTGATGTTATTCCTGAAGAAGAAATAAATAGAATTCAAAGTACTATTAATGAAGCAAAAAGTTTGGCAGGTGAATATGCTGGTTCAATTAATGATGTTGATGATGGTGTATTGCTTGAAGAAACAGGTTTCGGCGTTAAGACAGATCTTAAGCAAACGCGTACTCATATGTCGAACATAGTATCAGGAAAAACCAATAATATTTCAGATTTAAAGAGTTTGGCAATCAAAGCGATCGAAGAAATGGTATCAGTTTCATCCGCTTTGGGAACAAATGAAAATGCGCAGACTAATATGCTTGTGAATTCTTACATTTCTTCTACATTTTCCAACAGGTCAAGATTGGCTAACGGTTCAGTTAATCCCGGACGAGGCACTAAAGATGCAACTAATTTTTCAGCTGCTTGTGCCGAGTATATTTTTGCAGGAAGCAACAATGAAGCTGAAAATCAAAAAAATGCATATTGGCTTATCTTTTATATCAGATTGATAGATAATATTTATTATATTTCACAGCATTATAATGTTAATGCTTTTACCGGTTTGACCTGGGCATTTTATGAGTCTCTTGTAGACTTAGAAGTTCTTACTACTCATAAAGGACTTGTTCCAATGGAAAAAAACAGTTTATTTCTCCCATTGGAAAAAGCAGGAGCAATAGCTTCTAATTTTTCAAATCTTACTGTTATCGAAAATTCGTTAAAGGCGATTGGCTCAACAATTAAGGCGAAAAGGTTGAGTACCGATAAAACTGAACTGATATCGGTGTCAGGAAACAATTTTTCAAATTATACTGACTATATTTCAATCGCTTTGTGGTTTGTGCCTAATACAGATAAGATGTTGAGAATTTCAGATCTTATTCAATTAGAAATGCGATATAGACAAAAGTATGTTACTAACGAATCGGTAACATTTCTTATGAGAAACCAAAACACTTACTGTAGGGCTAATGTCACCGCTAAGTTCAATTCGATTCTTCCGATTGTTTCACTTGGCGGAACTGATGGAACTTCAATGGGTGCGTTAAAGTTCGATACTGTTAAGTTTGTAGGTTATTAAGGTAGGGTTATTATGAAAAACAATAAAGGTATTTTAACAATTGAAGCTTCAATTGTCCTTACTTTTTTCACAATGTTTGTCTTGTTCTTCTTGAGTTTCGGAAGGGTTTATCAGGCTCAGAGTATTGTAAGTCACGCTGTTTTACAGGCTGCAGATTCAATTAGCACTGAGTCATATCTTAGAGAAAACACAACAGAAGATTTGTTTCACGATGTTCAATTTGTGTCAAACCACATGTATGGTGGAGATATGGTTTCTTCTGATTCACTCAAAAGCTTGAAAAAAATTAATTTTGCTAAACTTGCTAAAGATAAGTTTACTGCGGTTGTTGCAGAGGATGCAACAGAGTCTAACATAATACTGCAAAGTGTTGGTGTCAAAGATGGTCTTGCGGGTGTAGATTTCAGTCAGTCCAGTTTGAAAACAGCAAATGACGAAACTATAATTTTTGCCAGATATACTGTTGAATTGCAGTTTCCGCTCTTTGGTGTAAAGGAAATTGATTTAACTAAAGCGGCAAAAGTTAAAAACCTCGGAGCGCTTACTTATATTGTTGAGGTGCTTTCAGATAATGATGAACACGGCAGCACAAGCGGTACTGTTAAGGTTAAACAAAACCAAAGTACTGTCATTTCGGCGAACCCGGAGTGGGGATATAAATTTGTTAAATGGCATGATGGTAATAATCAGAATCCAAGAACAATTTCAAATATTAGCAGTGATAAGAAGTTTATTGCTTATTTTGAAAAAGAGAATTATGGCGTAAAAGTCAATTATATTCCAAATAATGCAGGTACGGCGAGCGGAATTAACAGAGCTTTTCAACTTAATGAGATTGCTACTGTCACTGTTGCCCCCAAAGAAGGTTATCTTTTTGTTGGTTGGGATGATGATGGAGACGGCATTGCAGATTCAGACAAGAAACAAAATTCACGCAGTATAAAAGTTGATGGTGATATGGTTCTTACTGCTGTATTCAAGTTAGCACCTTCTATTAAAATTACGTATTCAAATTACTCTCATTCTACTGATTGGAGCAGTATGGTTCATATACCTATGTTCTACTCTGGTAAAAAAATTAATAATAGTAGACGTGCAGCAGAAATAAATAATTATGTTTCAACATTTAACCTCGGCGTTGTTACAAAAGGAACGAATGGAGCAACTGTCAAATACAGTTCAAACAATACTTCAGTTGCTACTGTTAATTCAAAAGGTGATGTGACGTTAACAGGTGCGGGGGAAGCCCAAATTACTGCGACTGTTACCGTTGAAGGCGTTGAGTACAAAACTGTTGCAACTTTGAATTCAAGAAGACTATTAGAACATTATTATGTTAGCAATAAGAGTGGTTTTGGACAGAGGTATTGGCTTTCAGGTAATTGGGATGGTGCCTTAGGTAACAATAACAAAAGTTTTGGTGCACACTACAGATTATTGTTATTTGGCGATTTATCAAATCAAACTGTTATTCACCCCGGGGAGACAACCTCCGGTAAAGCTTCAATTAAAAGTACGACCGGTAATAATAATCGTGTAATGCATGGAACAAACAAATCTAACGATGTCGGATATGTTATACATCCAGGTGGAGCTGATGGCGATTATGTTTTCTTCCCTGTTCCTGAAAAACCATATGCATTATTGTCTCTAACTGTTAATCAATAAGGAGTATATTAATATGAAATTTAATTATGAAACGCTTGGTCCTGCTACATATTTGGTATGTGAACTTGAGCCTAATGAAAGTGTTGATACTTTGACTCTTGGTATGATCACAAATAATCATATTGTTGGTTTAGCTCCGGTTCTTTATACTGAGTTAAATGGACAAAAGTTTTTAAAATATAATGTATCGGCAAAAATTACAGCTGATAATTTCTTTGTTGGCGAAGTTGCTAAAGAAAAAGTACTTGATGCTTTTACTAATATTGCAAACAGCTTGTGCACTGCAGATGACTATATGATTGATCAGTCTTGCTTTGCATTAGAGCCGGAACATGTATATTTGAATGTATCAAGCTACGAGGTATCTTTGATTTGTATTCCGATTCAACGTAACGCAAATGCAAATTTATTGATTATTGATCTTTTTAAAACTTTGCTTAACAAATCCGGTTCTGAGGGTGAAATTCGTTTCCCGAAACTTAGTTCCTACCTCAGTAATGAAGCTTCTTTTAATATTTATGGATTCCTTGGAGCAATTCAGGAAGAGAAAAACAGTAGTTTCCAAAGTCAGACTGCTGTACCCGTTCCTCAGATTTCTGTTAATGGGCCCGCAGTTCCTTCTCCAAATCCCTTGTCACCGGTTATTAACGGCGGTGTAAGCAACAATAGTATTAATTCTGTGTCTGGATTTGATGCTACAATATCTATTAAAGATGCGCCGGGTATGCTTGGGGTGGATTTATCTGCAGCGAACAAACCGAATAACGAAAGAAATTCATGGGGAACCCAGGAACACAATTCAGCTGGTTCTATGCCTGTTAATCAGTCACCTCAAATTCCCCAAAAATCTATGCCGAGCGGAAACGGTGGTACAAAAGGTCATACTGTTGGCTTTGCTTCCAACAAAAATAATCATGGTGTTCAAAATGGAATTAACAAATTGAATTCGCAACCCTCTTTTAACCCTGTTGAAGAAAAAAAGGCATTTGCTATTCCGGGTAAAAATAATGTGCATGCTGCAAAGAGTTCTTCTGTTAATATTCCGAGTATTCCGGGTAAAGCTCCTATGGGAACTGCTAACCCCGGAACGCCTAATGGTTCGGCACCTGCAGATGGCGGGGAGAAAAAAATGACATTTTTGGGTTTACTTTCTCATTATAGTAAGGAAAACCACGAGTTATATAAAGCCCAAAAAGCCTCTGCTAAGACAAATAAAGAAAGTAAGAAGAAATCTAAAGGTACAAATTCTCCTGTACCCAATATTCCAGGAGCAATTCCTTCTGGAATGCAGGGTAGAACACCCGGAGGAATGCCTGGTGGAATGTCAGGTGGAATGCCTGGTGGAATGTCAGGTGGAATGCCTGGTGGAATGTCAGGTGGAATGCCTGCCGGAATGTCAGGTGGAATGCCTGCCGGAATGCCTGGTGGAATGTCAGGTGGAATACCTGGTGGAATGCCTGCCGGAATGTCAGGCGGAATGCCTTACGCATCTGTACAGAATCAGTTTAATTCAACAACTGTACTTGATAATTCTATAGGAGAAACAACTGTTCTTTCAGCTGTTGTACCAAAACCCGGCGAGCCGTTTCTTATCAGAACAAAGAATCAGGAGCAGATCATTATCAATAAACCTGTATTTAGAATTGGTAAAGAGAAGAGTTATGTTGATTATTTTATTTCTGATAATACAGCTATCAGCAGAAGCCATGCCAATATTATTTCTGAACAGGGTGAATTTTTTGTTGAGGATATGAATTCAACAAATCACACTTTTGTTAATGGTGCTATGATTACCGGCAACCAGAAAGTTAAAATAAATGAGGGTGATAAAATTCGCCTCGCCAATGAGGAATTTACCTTTCATTGTTAATTGTTAGGTTGTTTATTTGAAACACCAAAAGGAGGAAGAACAATGAATTTCATTGTTTCGGCAAATACAGATATAGGTATAAGAAAAGAAACAAATCAGGATAGTCTTACTGTCAAAACTTTTGACACCCCACAAGGAACAATGACTTTTGCACTTTTATGTGACGGAATGGGTGGTTTGGCAAGTGGCGAAATTGCCAGTGCCAGTGTTATTAATGCTTTTAATCACTGGCTTTCCACAGATTTTCAAATTCTTTGCCAAACAGAAATAACCAGAGAAGCGGTTGAGAAACAGTGGACCAAGATTATTATAGAGATGAATGAAAAAATTAAAGACTATGGTAGCAGAAGAGGCATTAAACTTGGAACAACAGTTTGTGCTTTGCTACTCACTCAAAGACAGATGTTTATTCTCAATATTGGTGACACTAGAGTTTATGAAATTACTGATAACGTTTATCAGTTAACGAAGGATCAT
This sequence comes from Acutalibacteraceae bacterium, assembly GCA_045541505.1. Taxonomy (GTDB): domain Bacteria; phylum Bacillota; class Clostridia; order Oscillospirales; family Acutalibacteraceae; genus CAG-488. The sequence continues at coordinate 252,231 of JAZQJF010000009.1, read as the reverse complement.
ACTGTTGTTGCCCGTGAGATAGAATTAGGAAATCTGACTCCGGAGCAGGCGGAAAACGATCCGAGAAGAAGTGTTTTATTGCAATGTTGCGGTGCTTCAGATAAGGTTTATCCTGATATTTTTTATGGAGAAACAAAAGAGAACGCTGTTTATATGCTTTGTTCCGACGGCTTCAGACACGTGATTACTCCGACAGAGATATATCAGTGTTTCCAACCTAATGCTTTATTAACTCGAGATGCTATGTACAACAATTCACAATATCTTATTGAGTTAAACAAACAGAGAATGGAAAATGATAACATTTCAGTTATTCTTGTTCGAACATTTTAAGTTTCACACCTGATAATATTTAATTAAAAAATATTACGCAGCTGAAGTGTAGTGTTATGATGTATAAGAAATGTTATACTTGAGGTGATAGAAAGTGGTTGTCAATCTTATTAAATCACAGCAGATGTTTAGTGTGACTTTACCAAATAAAATTCAAGGTCAGTATTGGTTGACGGACATAGATAAATCCGGTAAACCACGAAATCTTGTCAGAATTGAGGCCGTTAATGGTCAGTGGTATGCCAAAAGTAATAGTTTAGTTATGATCAAAGGCTCAAATAATCAGGTTTTAGACGAGGTTTGTTTAAATTCGATGAGCTTTTTTAATGTGAGTCTTGTGGGTAGCAACGAACGAATTGTTCTTTTTGCTGAGAGCTTGGATGCTTCAAGACAGAACTTCACAAAAATAGTTATAAGAGAAGCTATGACGCTTGATATAGGAAGAAATCCTGATAATAATCTTTGTATTAGAAATCAGTTTATTTCAGGTAAACACGCAAGGCTTTCATACGACGGAAGGAATTGGTCAGTCATTGATATGGGAAGTACCAATGGCACTTTTGTCAATGGTTATCGTGTTGATTCCCAAAATCTTGATGCCGGAGATCTTCTTTATATTATGGGTCTTAAAATTGTAGTTGGGTACAATTTTATTGCGGTTAATAATCCGGATGGTCAGCTTTCTATTAACGCAAGAAATTTAGCAGAGTATTTACCACAAAAAGCTGAATTATCATTTGATAGTGATTTTGAACTTCCGCCTAAACAGTATTTTTTCAGATCACCGCGTTTCCACAGAGAAGTTGAACACGTTAAAATTAAGATTGATCCACCTCCACAGCGACAAAAAGAGGAAACTGTTCCTTTAGCTTTTATGCTTGGACCGTCTCTGACTATGGGTATGGCTTCAATGGGAACTGGTATATTTACTGTTATGAATGCGTTAGAAAGTGGTGGAGATTTATCACGTATTTTCCCAACGTTAATGATGTCTGTCAGTATGCTTGCGGGAACGGTTCTTTGGCCGATATTGACTAAAAGACATGAAAAAAAGGTTAAAGCGATCAACGAAAGCAAGAGACAGAACAAATATCTTGCTTATCTCGATGAAATTAGAGATACTATTCGCAGAAAAAGTAAAGAACAGAGTGATATTCTTAACAGTAATATTATTTCAATTGAAGAATGCGCACAGAGAATTGCTCAGGCAAAACCTAATTTATGGGAAAGAGTAATTGGTCAGAAGGACTTTATGAGACTAAGATTGGGCGTTGGGACATTGCCGCTTGATGCTGAGGTTAGTTATTCTGAAAAGAAATTTTCGATGGATGATGATAATCTGCAAGATGCAATGTTTTCACTTGGCAGTGAACCAAAACAGCTTGTTAATGTACCAATCAGCATATCTTTGACAGATACTAATTATGTTGGTATTTTTGGTCATTATGGCCAGTCCATTAATCTTGTGAAATCGTTTATCCTTCAGATGATGGCATTACACAGCTATAATGAATTAAAGATTATGCTAATCACCGATGAAAACAGTTCAAGTGAATGGGATTTCATTAAATGGATACCTCATTTTTGGGATGATAATAAAGAAACACGCTTTTTTGCTACTAATAATGATGAAGTAAAAGAGCTTTCTTCGTACATTGAGAAGAATATTTTATCTAGACCTGACAATAAGAATGGTGAATATTCTGATAATACTCCATATTATGTAGTTATCTCCACAAACATTAAACTTCAAAAGAAATGCGAAGCAATCCAACAGCTTCTTAACTATGAGAATAATTGCGGATTTAGCGTAGTAATTCTTGCAGAAGAATTAAAAGATTTACCGAAAGAAACTAAAATTGTTGTTAAAGTTAACGGTGCTGAATCCGAAGTGTTTGATAAAGATGATACTAGTGGTGAAAAGCTTGCTTTCTCTTTGGAAATGTTTAATGAAGCTATGTTGAATGGTCTGTCTGAAGATATAGCCAATATTGAACTTGATTTAAGTAGTCAAAGATATGATCTTCCAAGTATGTTAACTTTCCTTGAAATGTTTAATGTCAGTAAAATGGAACACCTTAATATTTTGTCGAGATGGAAAGAAAATAATCCAACAATTTCGCTTCAGGCGCCGATTGGTGTGGACACGCAAGGCGATTCATTCTATTTGGACCTTCATGAAAAATATCACGGACCTCATGGCCTTGTGGCAGGTATGACCGGTTCCGGTAAGTCTGAATTTATTATTACATACATTTTATCTTTGGCAGTGAATTATCATCCTGATGAAGTTGCGTTTATACTTATCGACTATAAGGGTGGTGGTTTGACAGGCGCATTCGAGGATAGTGATCGTGGCATTAAATTGCCTCATCTTGCCGGAACTATTACGAACCTCGATGGCGCAGCTATTCAACGTTCATTGATATCAATTCAAAGTGAGCTTCGTCGTCGTCAGGCGATATTTAATGAAGCGAGAAAAATTTCCAATGAAGGAACAATGGATATATACAAATATCAGCAACTCTATCGAGATAAAATTGTATCAGAGCCTGTTCCTCATCTCTTTATCATATCGGACGAGTTTGCTGAACTTAAGACGCAGCAACCTGAATTTATGGAGCAGTTGATCAGTACTGCCCGTATAGGACGAAGTCTTGGCGTTCATTTGATTTTGGCAACACAGAAACCGAGTGGTGTTGTTGATGATCAGATTTGGAGTAACAGTAAGTTTAGAGTTTGTCTCAAAGTCCAGGATAAGGCCGATAGCCAAGATATGATTAAGCGACCGGATGCAGCGGAATTGTCTCAAACAGGACGATTCTATCTTCAGGTCGGTTTCAATGAGTTCTTTGCACTCGGCCAATCTGCATGGTGTGGCGCAGAATATATACCAACAGATGAAGTTGAAAAAACTGTGGATAATAGCATTCAGGTTGTCGATCATCTCGGTCGAGTTCTTATGAATGTAAAACCTGAAAAGAAAAAAGTTTTATCCGGAAGCAAGGTTAAACAGATAGTTGCTATTGTGAAATATCTTTCAGATATTGCGCATGAAGAAAGCATAAGTGTCAAACCCCTTTGGCTTGATCCGATTTCTGATAGGATTTTTGTTGAAGATCTTGAAAGAAAATACTCTACAAATGATATTAAAACCTATCTTAATCCGGTTGTCGGTGAATACGATGATCCGTTCAATCAACGTCAGGGTGTTCTTACTGTTCCGTTTTCGGATGAAGGCAACTGTTTGGTTTACGGTGCAATTGGTAATGGTAAAACAACTTTTGTTACGACTCTGTGTTATTCATTATTGAAAAATCACACAGCAGAAGAATTGAATTTATATATTGCGGACTTTGGTTCTGAAACAATGAAGTGTTTTGAAAAAGCCCCGCAAGTTGGCGGAGTTATTACTGCTTCGGACGAAGAAAAAACAATCAATCTTTTCAAAATGCTTTTCAAAGAGTTAGATAGGAGAAGAGGTTTGTTTTCTGAATTTGGTGGAGATTACACCAGTTATTGCAAGAATTCAGGTAAAATCGTACCCAATATTGTTGTGGTTATTAACAATTTTGCCGGTTTTACTGAGCAGTATGAGAATTTATATGAATCATTTAATCTTCTGTCACGTGATGGTGTGAAATTTGGTATTTATTTTGTTATTACAGCAAATAGTACCGGTGCCGTAAGATACAGGACAGCACAAAACTTTAAAACTGTACTCACAATGCAGCTTAATGATATTTCAGAATATCCGATAACTGTCGGACGTACTGAAGGTCTTATTCCTTCTAAGTTTAAAGGAAGAGGACTTGTTAATCTTGGAAAAGTGTATGAATTCCAAACTGCATATTGTAAGGATGTATATGATACATCGGATTTTATAAGATCATTCTGCAAAGAACTTTATCAGAGTACAAGCTCTTTTGCAAGGAAAATACCAGTTCTACCGGAAACAGTTACTCTTTCTCACGTTCGCGAGGCCTTTTCGGGTATGTCAAGTGTTCCTGTGGGTATTGCAAAAAAATCGCTTGATGTTGCAACCATTAATATTGCAAACAAGCTAATATATCCGGTTGCATCTCAGGATATATTTATTTGCAGCTCTTTTGCAAAAGGTTTGGTTAAGAGTTTGGCTGAGGTTAAAACCACTTGCGTTTTTGATGCAGAAATGTTAATCAACGGCGATGCCGGAAAAGCTGAAGTTTTATATGATGATGCCGATTCATTTGTTGATTCACTTTATGCCGAAATGGTAGAAAGAAATAATACCTATAAAAAAGCCAAAATGGATCTGAAGTCTCTTGAAGATTTCGATGAAAAGGTGTATGCTATTATTGGTATGAAGAAGCTGTTCGAGCAGGTATCAGCTGAAAACAAGACCAGACTTGCAACGCTTCTTGAAAAAGGAGAAGCAATATATAAAGTTCATTTTGTTATTTTTGATGCGATTTCTATGTTTGCAACTTATTCGTATGAGGCATGGTATAAAAAGCATGTGTCCGGTGGTGATGCTTTATGGATTGGTGATGGTATTGCTGATCAGTATACCTTTAAACTCAATAAACTTACAAGTGATCTTTATGAAGATGTCGGTGAAGAATATGGTTATGTATTGTTGAGAAATAAACCGACTCTTGTAAAACTTCTTACAGCTCACGAAGAGGAGGAATAGTATGGAGAAAATTTTAGTTGAAGTATATGTTCCGACTTTAGGCAAAAGTTTTGATATTTTTATTCCCTTAAAATCGAGAATGTATGAGGTTTTGAATTTAATTAAAAAAGCAGTTACAGATATGGCTGATGGCTTATATGTAGCCAATGACAGCACTGCTTTATGTAATCGTATTGATGGAACTATAATCAATATTAATTTATCAGTTTATGAACTTGGACTGCACAATGGTTCAAAACTGATGTTAATATAACTTGAATTACTGGAGGAATTTTAAATGGCTACAATTATTAGAGTAGAACCCGATGCACTTGATTTTGCAGCAAACGAAATTGATGGTTACTCTGAAGCTTTTGATGGTAAGGTTGCCGCTTTTTATGATGCAGTTAATAACCTTAAAAGCTCATGGTTAGGCGCAGACAATGATGCATATTCAACAAAGATGGAAGAGTTCCGTGATGACTTTACAAAACTTTTCAATGAAATGAACGAATATGCACAGCATCTTAGAAATGCAGCTGCTAACTATAGAAATACTCAGCAGGAAGCAGCTAACCGTGCTAGAGCACTTAGCGGTAACTACAACGGTTAAGGAGGAAAATCATCATGGCAGAAATGAGAATAAATACTCAAGAAATAAGAGATACTGCGACAAAAATTTCAACTCTTAGAGGCGAAATCATTAATATTCTTAATGAATTTGCAACAAAAGTTACAAACCTTCAGGAGTCATGGGAAAGCGAAGCAAGTACCGAAACTATGAATGGCATCAATGCTTTAAAACCCAAGTTTGATAATTATTCAGCAGTTGTTGACAGTTATGTTACTTATCTTAACACAACAGCTGAGAGCTATGAAGCAACTGAAGCAACAAACAAACAGAATGCAACAACTACCGGAGAGTTTATCTAAGTGCGGTAAATTGTTAGTGAAGATGCAGACAAAGCAGTCCTGTCTGCATCTCAAAAGGTAAAGGGGTTTAAATTATGAGATTTTTTAAAAGAATATTATCGATAATTCTTGCGTTATGTATGCTTTCAGGCCTTTTAATTGGTTTTTCCGGTTGTTCTAATAACACAAAAACACTTACTATCGGTCAGTATCTTACTAAGGTTGTCGATAAATTTGGTATGATTTCATATCAGACTAATGAACCACACATTGAAAGTATAACTGAAGAAAATGAGTTTTTTGAAGTTGTACAGATGGCTTACGAGCATAAATTAATTGATGATAGTGATTTAGATTTGAATGCTGTTGCCAATAAAGGCTTTGTTGCCAATACACTTGTTAAAGCTGTGGGCTTTGCTGATACAGAGTCAATGACTTATGATGATATCGCTCAGTTTGCAGCAGATAACGGTTATATTATGTTTGATTACAGAGGAAGAACTGATAATGAAAGAGAAGTTCTGACTCAGGAAATAGATGAATCCCTTGATGCATCGTTTTATATTTGGACAAACAGAAATTATGAACCTGTTCAGGAAATCAAGTGGAAAGATGGAGTAACTGATTTTGAAGCTTTAGCTGACAGTGATATCTATAATCTTGAAAATAATAAAATTGGTATTTCGAGAGAGAAATATAATGAAATTATTTCTGGTTCTGATGGCGTGCAGAAGGGCGAGATCTTTATTATGCCGCCCACTAGTGGCTTACCGATGCAGGCTTTAAAAGCGACAAATGTTCAGCTTACAGATGATTATGCTGTTATTACTTATAAACAGGCTACTGATGCTGAAATCGAGTCTGTTCTTGAGAATATGGAATGTCAAGATTCATTTGATGTTGACTTTTCAAAAGCTGTGATTACCGATGGTCTTGGTAACCCGATAACGGTTAAGTCTAATGCTCAGAATATGAATAGTTTCGAATCACCTTCAGTCGGCTATATCGGTTCTGATGTTTCAGATGCCGATACCAAAGACGTAGATTTCAATGTTATTGATTTTGAGGTTGATGGTATCAAGGTAAAAGGCGGCTTCCAGGAGAATTCAGAAGGTAAATGGTCTGTTAATTTTTCACTTGATGGAACACTTTCTAAAACACAGAATGGTTCTATGACTTTACATAAGAGCTATAATATTTCAGATTTGCATGTTGATAAAGATCATGATTTTAAAGGTTTTTCACTGCAGTATGCTTATATGAATTTAAAATATAAAACAACAGACACGACAAAACTTGATTTCAGTTATGAAAAAAGCGGAACTTTTGCACCTGAACATACGAATGGTAACGGCAAATTTCCGTCAAATTTCAAGCGTGCCATTCTTAAAGACTCAGAGGCGAAAGGTGCCAAAAATATTAAAGTATGTAATATTACAGCTTTTGGCAACACTCTTGCAAGTGTAAGACTTGTTGTTGAGGTTCATATTAGTGTCAGCGGACATGTTACACTTACCGTAACTCAAAATAATCTCTATGGTTTTGATTATAGAAAAGGCGAAGGTGTAAAATTTATTAAAGATGAAAGCCGCGAAAATGATTTAGAGGCTCATGGTCAGGCTGAGGCAGGAATTTATATCGGTGCCGGACTTTTTGCTTTTGGAACATCCTTGAATATTCTCGGTGGTGGTTTTGAGTTTAGCATTGGTATGATAGTTGATGTTAAAGCTCACATGTCTGACTCAGAAAATCGACTGTACGCAACAGAAGTTTTAGAAAAATCCAACTCCGATATAGCGGAAAGGATTTGTAATGACCTTGACGGAGTTGAGTATCAACACGAAAAATACGGTACTGTAAAGCTTAAATGTTATGTCTGCTCTGATATAAAAACTTATTGGAAAATCTGGGCAGGCCTTGACAGTGGATGTAAAGTTGCAAAAATTCTCAAGCTTAATGCAGAAAAAGTTTGGGGCGGTCCGGAAGAAGGAATTATTGATTCCCTTTGTTTCCATTTTGAGGATGGTAAGAGAGTTGGCTCGTGTACAAGACAGTTTACAGAGGTTGAAACAACTACGGAGCCTGAAACAACTACAGAGGAATATACCGGTACAAACATTCTTCAGGTTGAAGATTACTACGTAAATGTAGTGGCCGGTGGTAGTGAAACTGTAAAGATTGAATCTTTACCTGAAGGATACAGTAATTCTGATATTGTTTATGAATCAGAGGATAATTCAGTTGCAACAGTTGATGCTTCCGGTAGAGTATATGGTAAATCAGAGGGTACAGTTGTAATTAATGTTAAGACAAGTGATAATAAATTTAGTGTTACCTGTACTATCAACGTTGTAGCACCAGGTACAGTTATCGGTTGATAGCTCTCTGAATTAATTAAGTTTAAATAGGAGGTGTTGTGTATATGGCGATGAATGTTTCTCAGGCGAATCGACAGGCAAGTCAACTTTCGTCATATCGCACAGATATAGCAAGAGCGGTATCTAATCTGGATAATTACAAAGTTATAATTCAATCTAATTACAAAAGTATTGAGGTTGGTTACATATTAAATGAAATAGCCGGAATACGATCTCAGTTAATTAGAGCAATGAATGAATTAGATGCTATTGGTTCGGATGTAAGACGCACTGCACAAAAAATACGCGATCAGGAAATTGCCAGAATAAATGCTGCACAGAAGGCTGTAAATAACGCTTATAATAGCTTGAATCTTCTTAAAAAAGAAAGAACCAATCTGAATAGGCTTTATTATGCTTCCCAGTCTGATGAAGAAAGACAGTATTACATTAATAAACTTGCTAAAATACACCCCCGTATTGATAGTGCACAGAGATATTATAACCAATGTGTCAATGAACTGAATGCGGCAAAAAGGTAGATGAAATATGAATATAGGCAAGATTTCCAAAAAAAATGGAACAGCCCAGTTCGTGATCAAAAGTCAAAAAGGTCAACAGCTTAATGAGAGAGAAGTTTATGAAATAAACACCGGTATTGTAGATGGCCTATTAAGATGTTCGATTGAAAGAAGAAAAAGCGGATTTAAACTTTATTATGATTTGACAGGTTATATGACATTGAGAGGATTCTTAAGGAATCCTCTCAATAAGCAAACCTTTGCTTTATTGTTGAAAAGCATTATTGATAATATTAATTCTTTGCAACAAGCCTATTTTAATTATCAGTATGTTTTGCTTGATATAAACAGAGTGCTTGTAAACCCTTCAACAAATAAAGTGTATTTCATTTATGTTCCGATTCAGTCTTTTGACACACACACATCTTTGAAAGAACTTTTAACTGAAATAATTAAAAATGCTACTTTCTCAAATATGGAAGATAATTCATATGTTCGCGATTATATTCGTATAATAAACAGTGGAATTAATTTTTCGGTTTTTGAACTGGAGGAGTACATTAACTCAATTTCATCAGGCGTAGGAAAAGGTGTAAATGTACAAAAAGTTGTTTGCCCAAGATGTAATAATATCATACCTAAAGGAATGACCTATTGTTTAGACTGTGGCACTAAAATTCTCGAACAGAGAACTCAAAAACGCAGTGCAATCTATGATCCGGCCGGTGGTAATTCATATGTATCGTCGGGATTTAATCAAGAAAGCTGCCAAGATTTATCTTATAATGATGTTTATCAGAGCAGTGTCGAAAAATCACCCAATTTGCCAAAAGAACAAGTAAACCCGTTTTCCGATTCCATACTAAAAGGGATTTATTTGGTTCGTAAGAAAAATGGTGAGAAGATACCGATTAATAAAACAAGATTTCTTTTAGGAAAAGATAAGCAGCATTGCGATTATTCTATTATAGGAAATACTGCGATAAGCAGAGCACATGCGGAAATTATTAGTTATAATAATCATTATTTTATTGTAGATAAAAATTCTACAAACAAAACATTTGTAAATGATTCGGAAATTCCTCCGGATGCGAATATAGAAATTTGGTCAGGAACAAAAATCCGACTTGCTGATGAGGATTTTGTGTTTTTTACATCGTAAACATAATAATTAATCAGGAGTTTTTCATATGCATAGTATTTACCCAGAATACGTTATAATGATAATTTTGTTGACTTTGATTTTGCTTGCTTTGGGAGCAGTTATATTCTTGCTTGTAAAGATATATAACGAAAACGGTAGCGGATTCTCTTCGACAAATAATAATTTTGCGCAAACTAATGATCAGAGTTATTTTGGCGGACAGATGAATGTTGGCGGTGGAATGAATCCTTATGCAAATCAGAAGGTTTATTGTCAGAAATGTTCTATGGAGTACGATGCTTCACAGTGGTGCTGTCCCAGGTGCGGAACTCCGAGACAGTAACAGCGTTCAACAATAAAGGAAGTGATAACGAGTGGCTGTAATTAAAATTGATGTTAGAAGGGTAGTTGCTGCAGGGTCAAACATTAATGATGCAATCCAAAAGGTGTCTAATGCCAGATATTCTGTGAGATCTACTCAGAATCAGATTGATTCTCGAATCAGAAACAGCAATAGCATAAACAGTCGTTTGAATAATGTATCTAATAGTCTGTCTTCAGCAACAAGCAGAATGCAGAGACTAAGGCAGGTTGTAGACAGTTGTGCAAACAGCTATCAGAATATTGATAAACAGCTTAGAAGAAAAGCTTCTGCTGTTAAAGGAAATGATTGGAAATCAGGTACTCCGGCAAAAGCAAAAACTAAAGTAAATGTTAATTTAAAGAAAATGGATGATCCTGTAAATGGATATGAAGGCAAATATAAAGATTTGTTTTCTGAAAATGGAAGGTTTTATTCTCCCTATCTGAAAATAGCAGAAATATTAAATGGCGGAAATAAGTATCAAGTTCTTGGTCTTGATTTTTCAAAGTATTTAGCTATTATGATGGGACCTCAATTTATTTTACCTGCATTCATTTTAGGTAATGTGTTCAACGGTAAATATCCTTTTAAATATTATGAACTTACAAAAGGTTTTAAAGGTAACGCCGGATATAAAGGCGGCAAGATTAAGGAATGGGAAAAAGCCGCTGAAGACTGGGCTGAAAATAAAGGCTGGAGAAAAGAAGATAAAGATGAGGCATACTTCGATAAAGACGGCAAAGAGATTTCTAAAGAGAAATCCGGTTTCAGGGATCGTGAAGCAACAATCGCAGAATTAGAATATGAAAAAAAAGAATCCGTTAGTATTTGGGCCGGAGAATACGATTACGGAAGCGGTAAAGTAAGTGCTAAGGTTGGTGAAGCAGAGATTCATGGCTCTGCGGCAGCTGGTTTATATGTATTAAGCGCTGATGGTAAAAATAGAGTCTTTAGTCCGGGTGTTTCAGCTGAAATTGGTGTAAGTGCTACTGCTTTTGAGGGGAAATGGGAGCAACAACTCATTGGAAATGAAATGTTAGGTGCAAATGCTGATGTAGAGCTTACTGTCGGAAAGGCTGGTGCTGAAGCAAAAACTGAAATTCAGTTCTTGGGCGAAAACGGTAAGGTTGATATTCAGGCTAATGTAGAAGCTGAAGCTGAGTTGATTGCAGCTGAAATTGAAGGTAGCGTAGGTGCCAATATACTTGGCGGTGAGGTTGGCGTAAAAGGCGGAGTTAATGTTGGCGTTGGCGCACATGCTGAACTTGGTATAAAAGATGGTGTTGTTAAATGCGACATCGGTGCATCTTTGGGTGTAGGTTTTTCGTTGGCGGTTGAAGTTGACGTTGGGGGTATGGTTAATACTGTCGCTGATGCAGCTTCTTCGGCTTGGAATGGCATTAAAGGATGGTTTAGTTAAATGAAGTATTTACCTATCACAATTTTGTCGATTTTTTTAATCATATTAGGCTTTGCAATAAAAAATGGCGCAGAAAGAAAAAAAATTGCGGAAGAGCAAATGATTATACTTGATGGCAGAGTATTGCAAGTTACTCATGACGGAGCGACTACCAGATATGAGGTTGAGTTTGAATACAACGGTATTAAACATTGTAGAAAAACCTGCCATTACTCTCAAACAGAGGGAAAGTATCAAAAAGGAGATTTTATTAAGATTAAATATGATCAAACAGAAAAAAATAAACTTATTATGGTTTTTGATGACGATTTAGTACCTGTAGCTTCTAACCATATGAAAGTTTATAAGTGTTTGGTGTTGTTTGGTGTTGTTTTCTTAATTATTTCTGCTATTTTGATTGTTAAATCTTGTTTTTAATTTAAATATTATTTATAATAAAACTATAAAGTTATGGAGGTCATAATTATGTTTAAAGGATTATTACCTATTGGGTCAGTTGTTCTTCTTAAGGATAGCGAAAAGAGAGTTATGATTGTAGGCGTTTGCCAAAAGGGTGCTTCTGAACCGGATAAAATTTGGGATTATACAGGTGTAATTTTTCCTGAAGGTTTTTTTGCTGCTGATAAAATGTTTATGTTCGATAACGAGCAGATTGAACAAATTTATGCTCTTGGATATCAGGATGCAGAGCAATTAGCCTTCAAGTTAAAGATTGATGAGGTTATAGATAAGCTTCGTAACGAAGAAATGATGTGATTTTTAGTTTTTCGAAATTTGAGCAAGTTTAGCTAAAAACTGAAAATCAGGAAGAATCTCCTATGGTATAATTGTAAAACTACCATAGGAGATTGTTATTTTTATTAAGCTATTGGCGCTTAAAAGATGATTAAAGAAAAAATGATAAAAAGGGTCAACTAATATACTTTTTCTATGTTTTGCTCTTGATATTATGATTTGAGACAGTTCACAAATGCTTAGAAATGTTTAATTTTTAATTTGGAAAAAGTACAATTATCTTTTCACAATTTTTCCAATAAAAGCTATGTTTTATTGACAACGAAAAAATCATATGTTATAATAAAATGTAAATTTTTAAATTAAAATGTATATTTATGTATTTTATTGTATAGATACATCAATCGACTTTCTGGGAGGAGAAATAATGCTTAAAATAGGTTCACTAGTAGAAGGAAAATATCGAGTCCTGAGTGAAATCGGTCGCGGCGGTATGAGCGTTGTTTATATGGCAATTAATGAAAAAGCCAATAAAACATGGGCGATTAAAGAAGTTAGAAAAGATGGCGTTAAGGATTTCGAAGTTGTTCGCCAGGGTCTTATTGTCGAAACTGAATTGTTAAAGAGATTAAATCATCCCAATCTTCCTAGTATTGTTGATGTTATAGAGAATGAAGATACATTGCTTATTGTTATGGATTATATTGAAGGTAATCCGTTGAGCAAGGCTCTTGAAGAATATGGTGCGCAGCCTCAGGAATATGTTATTGAGTGGGCAAAACAACTTTGTGATGTTCTTGAATATCTACATACACGAACACCTACCATTATTTATAGAGATATGAAACCGGCAAATGTTATGTTAAAGCCGGATGGAAATGTAACACTTATTGACTTTGGTACTGCACGTGAATATAAAGAAAAGAATCTTGCAGATACAACCTGTTTGGGTACTGTCGGTTATGCTGCTCCTGAGCAATTTGGAGGTATGGGTCAGACTGATGCTCGTACAGATATTTATTGTCTCGGCGCGACCTTGTATCACTTGGTTACCGGGTGCAATCCTTGTGAGCCGCCTTACGAAATTCTACCGATTCGTTCTATTAATCCGCAGTTATCAAGCGGTCTCGAAAGAATTATTATTAAATGCACACAACGCAATCCTGAAGATAGATATCAGTCGTGCGCAGAATTAATGTATGCACTTGATCATTACGAGGAAATTGATGATTTCTATAGAAATGCACAAAAGAAAAAATTTACTATCTTTGCCTCAACTTTAGCGATGTCGGTACTTTTTTTAATAAGTGGATTATTATGTGGTTTTATAGCTAATAATGAAACTAAAAAACTCTATGAGTCATATGTTTTAGAAGGTCAGAATATTTCAAAAAGTGTTGAAGAAAAAAGAGTAAATCTTGTCAAAGCCATTCAAAATACAGATTATGAAGACAAGTCTGAAGCCTTTAATCTGTTAATGGATCTTTATTATAAAGAAGATAAGATGTTATCACACGTTAATACTGAGGAAGAGAAAGCTAAAAATTTAAAAAGTGAATTTGATGAGATGACAGATATCGGTCAATACATCGATGAACTTGACCCTGTTTCCGCGGCAGATATTTATTATTACGGCGGAAAGCTTATTTTTAGCTTTTATAGTGAAGACGGAAAAGTGTCTGGTGGTTTTGCTGGCATTCAATTGTCGCAGGCGTGGTTTGAAAAAGCTATTCAAATTGCAGAAGAAGTTGATGATGAGGATGCCAACTTTACTCTTTATAAAAAGAGTGGAGCTGAAATTTATAAGAACATAAGTAAGTATCATAAAGAAATTACAGCAAATTTACACGTTAATAGTGAAAGTGTTGATAATGAACTTGATATGAGTGACGAAAACTGTTATAGCGGTTTTTGGAAAACCTGGAATGATTTACTTAAAGACGATGATTTTATGAAAGAGATCGAGGAAGATAACTCATTGAAATTTGCAGCTCAAAGTTTTTATAAATCCGGTGCTGAATTTTTCCAGCAGTATGCTACTGATTTCAAACATAATGTTAAAGGCATTAATCAGGATAGCATGTTGAAAATTTGTCAGGAAATGGAAAAAAGAACACTCAGATTATGTGACACAGACAGAGAAAAATTAGAAGCTCAAAAAGTATTTGAACGAGTCTATGAGAATATTCGACGCTCATTTGAAACTGATGCTTGATGAAATGAGGTGCATGTAATGAATATGATTGAAACTTTAGGAACAATTAAATTTGTTTGCTTTGGTGTTGCAGGTTTATTTTTGATAGCGGCTGTGGTTTTATTTTTCTATTTAAACATTTCGCGTGTTTTCGGTGATCTTACGGGTAGAACTGCCAGACGTGAAATCGAAAATATTAGATCAAAGAATACCCAGAGCGGAGGCAAATCTTATAAACCTAGCCCTGTTAATCAAGCAAGAGGGAAATTGACAGCGAAAATTAATGACAATGGTGTTGTAGAGGATTATAACTCTGGTGGACTTGGCACAATGTTTGAGACAGAAAAGATTGATTCTGCTCCAAATGATGAAACCACATTGTTACAAAATACACACTCATTTGACGAAAATACGACTGTACTTGGGGCTCAAAACGAGACAACTGTACTTGGCACACCGAATGAAACAACAATACTCAGTGCACCGAATGAAACAACAATACTCAGTGCGCCGAATGAAACAACAATACTCGGTACTCCGAATGAAACAACTATTCTTAGCAATCACGCTCAAGAACAACTTAATGATGATCATGTTTCTACATTAGAGAATGCGATTCAAAGTAATATCGTTATGATTGAAGATATAGTCTTTGTTCACACAAATGAAATTATAAGTTGAGGTGACAGTAGTGCA
Organism: Acutalibacteraceae bacterium; assembly: GCA_045541505.1. GTDB lineage: Bacteria > Bacillota > Clostridia > Oscillospirales > Acutalibacteraceae > CAG-488. Next base: position 236,901 of record JAZQJF010000009.1, on the reverse strand, counting down.
TAAAAAGTTTAGCATATTTACTTTGATATCTGTTGTTGGATTTTTCCTATCAGCAGTTTCTGTTGTTTTGACTCCATGGTCATCTTCTTTCGATCCCTATCAGGGAAGCAAAACAATTTCTATTATGTCAGGTGTTTTATTCTGGCTTGGCTTGATTCTTGGCCTTGTATTTATTATTTTAGCTTCTAATTTAAAGAAAAATATTAATGAAAAAGAAAATGGCCGAATTGGATTTTTAAACATTGGCAAAAACATAGAAGCGATTATTGCAGAAATAGTTTTTGTTATATCTGTAGTTCTTTGCTTTTTAGCTAAAACCCCAACCGTTGAAGTGTTAGGTTTGTTTGGGACTTTACTTGGGTTCTATTTTCATTGTGTCTTTAATGGTACAGTTTACAGAACTTTCAAGGCTATAAATAGGAAAAATTTTAAGGAGGGTAAAAGATGAAACATACAGGTATTTACAAGAAATTACTTGCCGTTGTTATTGCATTGGTAATGATTTTTTCTACAGTTCCTGTGACAACTTTTGCTTTGACAGAAACAATTACTTCATGGACAAGTGATGAAGTGGTTGACGGTAAGCATATTGTCAGAATTACTGAGGATGCAATTATTAAAGCGGATATCCCTGAGGATTTTATTGTTATTGTTGAATCAGGTAATCTTTATATTCCATACGATATAACCGTTAATGTCTACGGTACTGTTTGGCTTAAAGGAGCCAATTCTGAAGTTTTGACAGAGAAAAACGAAGATCAAATAGGAAAAATAGTCATTAAAAAAGGCGTACCCGAAGAAGGCGAACAGCTGGAAGATGTTGGAGGCGGTGCTTTTGTAAGAGGTAGTTATCCTGTTTTTGGTTATGATGAGATTGATTTGAAACAGGAAACAGGAATTGGCTCAACGCCTCTGGTTCCTTGTGTTCTTCTTGATAATTTATCTGTTGTAACTATCAGTACAAATGATGGAGAGGGTAGTGCTATCGTAATTGATAGTTCGACAGAAGGCACCTCTACTACCATCAAAACCAACCGTCCTTTTATTGTTGGCACCAAAGATATCCTTACAATCGGTAAAGACGTTTGCTTTTCTGAAGAATCTACTGATAAAATTGTTTCAATGTATAATGGTAAAGTTTATAACCATAGTAATGATGTAAATTTGTTGAATGCATTGAAAAATATTACTAACGGTGGACTCTATCACCTGGTTTCGTGGAAAGAAATTGAAAATGGAACTGAAAGTGAACAGTTTGTTTCTTATGTTAAAAGTGGTGAATCTTTCTCTGTAAGTGCAGGGGAAGGCAAGGTATTTACAACAGTAGATGATAGATTTGGTTCTAGTAGTGTAATCAATTCTTCTACTTTTAATGTTGACTCAATCAGCGCTCCGGAATCATATACTCTTACTAAGGATATTGCTAAGTATGATGTAACTTTTGTTCCGGCAGAAAATGGTGTTGCAGGAGTTACATCTCCTGATGATGAGAGTGTACTTCTTCCTAATGCAATTGTAAACCACAACGAAAGCGTTACTTTCGCTGCAAAACCTGATGACGGTTACAAATGTATCGGTTTTGATATTTCTGAAGGAAATTATACATCTTTAAACAACATTTTGAACTCAGATGGCGACATAATCGGTGCAGAGATTAGTGGTATCACCGGAGCCATTAAAGTAAATGCAAAGTTTGCTGAAATTTATGTTTCTTCACTTGTTATTGAAACTCAAAGTAATGCCGGAAACTTTTATCCTGAAAGCCAGCATTCTTTTACAGCAAAGATAGTACCTGAAAATGCAAAAATTAAAGAAGTTGAGTGGTCTCTTGAGTCTGTAGACGGTCAGCCTTTAGATGCAAAAATCGCCACAATAAAATCAAACGGAATTCTTAAAATAGGATCAGATGCTACAACAGAGGATTCTTTTTATGTTGTCGCTAAGTCTCTTTCAAAAGAAAATGAAAGTGATGAGAGTATTGTAGCCAAGTATCTTGTAAGTGTTATTGTTGTCACAGATAAAGATATTAAGGATTATTTTGTTTTCAAATATAATAGCGAAGAAGAATTCGGAGAATATGATTCTGAAAAGTGGAGCGGAACGGATGTCCAGATTGATTTGAAGGATCTTATTACAGAGAATGATGAAAAGTATTGCTTCTCTTATTCTGAAGATGATACAGTTCCGTATTTTTCAAACGCGACTGTTAATTCGGTTTCTATTTCTGAAAGCAATCAGAATATCAGACTTCGTGTTTATAAACTTGATAAAGACGAAAATATAATAGAAGTTATTGATTTTGGCGGTGTAGTTGCAAAAATTGATAAAGATGCTCCTGTTATTAATTACATGCCTGAGTTTAATGAAGAGTCTTGGTTTAGCAATGCAACAATTAACTTTACAGTTTCAGAAGAAGGTTCAGGAATCAAAAGAGTTTATTATACCAAAGAAAACACTCCTGATGCACCGTCTACTGAAGTAGAGTTTGATGCTGAAGGCAATTGCAGTTTTTCAATTAATAGCGATACAACTGATGCTCCTGATTTCTATCTTTGGGCAGTGGACACTGCAGGAAATATTTCGGTAGCAAATAACTTCAAAATTAAAGTTGATGCAACAGCTCCTGTTGCTGAAATCAGTGTACATTCGGAAATTATTGCATCAGCAATAGAGGATATCACTTTTGGTTTAATTAAGATCAATTCAACTACAAAAGTTGATATTAAAGCATATGATAAAGCATCCGACGATAAAGATGGAAGCGGTATTGCATCTATTCAATATAAATATGTTATTGATGGTGCCAACGATGAAATGATCGATTGGCAGAGCATAGACTGTAAAAAACAAGATGCATCTTTCCCGATTTTGGTAGAGGAATCTCTTGATGCGCCTCAAATTGATGGATTGTATTCAATTTATCTTATGGTTACCGATGCTATGGGCAATGTTACTGAGTTAAAATTTGTTGCATCTGCCGAGGCTGATAATGAAAAAGGCCTTGAAGTAAATAACAAGGTTGCGACTTTTGATTTGCAACTTAATGCTGAAAGCATTGAGAGTGGAAGCACAAATTATCTCAGTAATGATAATTTTGAAATTAAAGCAGTTATAGCTGGTGAAGGCTCACAGTCTGATGTTGTTACAGATTCTGGCAAGGTTACTGTTAGGTATAATGATGGCCAGCCGTATGATATCGGTGCAACATATGATTCAGTAAATGGATTTGTTATTAACAAAGATACATTTGAAACTTTCCTTGCAAATAACCCTGCAACAGATTTTTCTGGAATGGAAATTTCTAATGGTAATTTGAAGTTGAAGAACGGATCATATGCTTTTTCAACAGAGATTTCTAACAAATATGGTATTACCAGTGTTGATTCATGCGTTTTGATAGTAGATGATGAAGAACCTGAAATTGATGTTAAGTATTTTGTTGATGATAAGCATGATGACTCAACTTACCAGATTGAAAAAATATTAAGTGTTACCCCAACAGTTGGTTGCTCAGGCCTTAAGTCTCTTGAAGTTATAGATGATAACGCCAATAGAGTAGTCTTAACTGAGAATAATAATGGTGAATATCTTTATGCCGTTAACGAGAGCAAGGTTTATACATTTATTGCTACAAATAATGCCGGTGTTGAAAAGGAAGTACAGTTTAATGCTATTCTTGTTAACACTGAAGATCCTACACTTGATGTAGTTGCTCAGCATATTGTTGGTGAAAATGAGCAAGATTATTCTGGTAAGTGGATAAATGAGGGCTATGTAAGCTTTATTCTTTCCAACAGCAAAGCTGAGACTTGTCTTGGTAAAGAGACATATCAGTATTCTGTTGATGATGGTAAGACTTGGATTACAATCCAGGAAGATGTAGCTGAGGATAAAGTCCAGTTTAAAGTAGAAGAAGAATGTGAAACTACTTACTTGTTCAAAGTAATCGCTGAGAATAAAGAAGAATCAGAACAGGTAGAGTCAACTGTAAAACTTGACAAAACAGCTGCGGTTATTGAAGAAATTAAATATGTAAACAACGTAAGTGCAAGCTTTATTGACAACATAACATTTGCAATTTTCTTTAAGCAAACAGCAAGTGTTAAAGTTGTAGTCAAAGACTCTCTTTCAGGGGCATCAAAAATAACTCTTGAAGGCATTAGTGATAGCGGTGAGAATGATTTCTCTGTAGATGCGGATAGTATTACTGACAGTTTGGGTAGTCAGGTTGCAAAATTCAATATACCTGAAGCAACCTTCAAAGGAACACTCAAAGTTATAGTTACTGATAATGCTAACAATGTGTCAGAAGCAACTAACAGTGAAACATCAAATAGAACTGAAGTTGTTATAGTTGATCGTGTTGCTCCTATCATTAATTCTATTGTTTTTGATGATGGAACACCTGCAGAAGGTTTCCATAATGATAATGAAAAAACAATAAGACTTGAAGTTACGGAAGCCAATTTCATGGCAGAAGATGTTATGATTAAAATCTCTGCCACTGACGATAACGGCAAATCTATTGAAACTTTAGACAGTGATTTGATTGCAGTAGATGGAAGATCAGATACCTATACACTTTCAAATTGGACTAAAAAAGATGGTACAATTTCTACTTATGTGAATTATATTACGTTTACTGAAGATGGCGATTACGGTGTAAGAGTTAGTTATACAGACAGATCATTGAACATTGCTGAAAAGAAAACTGCAATGTTTACAATTGACAGTGTAGCCCCTGTGATCAATGTTTCTTATAGCTCAACTGAAACGCGCGTTGATGAAGTATCTGGTAAGAAGTTTTTTGCAAAACCGACTACAATGACAATTGAGGTTGTTGAGCACAATTTTGAGTGGAACAGTGGCACTGATTTTACTATAACTGCAACTGACATTAATGGCAAATCAGTAAAACTTCCAAAATTAAGTGCATGGAAAAACAGTGCTGATAACAATGTTCATACAGCTACGCTCAGACTTCCTGACGCTATTTATTCAATAGACGTTAAAACAACAGACAAAGCTCTAAATACTACAACTTATGAAACTGAAAAGATTGTTGTTGATACAACAAGTGCTGATGTAGTTTCTATTAGATATGCTAATAAAATTGTCAGACCTCTTATAAGTAATCTTACATTTGGTGTATTCTTTAAAGATACAGCAGAAGTAATCGTTAATGTCAAAGATGTAACAACTGGCGTGAAATCTGTTGTTCTTAAAGGTTTCCTTGAAGATGGAACCATTGCTTTTGAAAAAATCCAGACTTATGAAGAAAAATTCGACATTAAAGAAGGAAATAGCGCTTCCAAGGCTAATTTTACTATTGATGCGCTTTTCCGTGGCGAACTTGCAGTAGAAGTTATTGATTATGTTGGCAATGTGATCTCTGTTACGAACTCTGAAATCTCAGATGATGTTCCTTCCGATGGAAAAGAAGTAATCATTGTAGATAATGTTGCACCTGTTATCAAAGATCTTGGTTCAAACAGTGGTATAACAGCGGGCACACATTATCAGGGTGAAAAAACCGTTGCTGTTATTATTGAAGAAGATAATTTCTTTGGAGATGATGTTGTAATTAAGGTTGATTCTGCCGATGACAACGGAAAGGAAATCAAGCTACCGTCGAAAGATCTTTATCTCGACAGTTCTGATGCAACAGGAAAGTCTTACAAGGCAGAAGAATGGTTTGTGGATAATAACGGAAATCACTATGCTGAAATTACATTCACTAAAGACGGTGATTATTCGTTAACGGTAGAATACACAGATAAATCCGGGAATGTTGCAGAAAGTAAAGAAATTAGTTTTACAATTGATAACACTGCTCCTTTAATTGAGGTTTCTTATAACAGAGAACCGGTTTTTGAAAGTGAAAAAACAGGTAAGAAGTATTTTGGCGATGCTACAGTTGCTACTGTAAAGATTACTGAACACAATTTTAATTGGGATCCAAAAACTGATTTTATTATAACTGCAACAGATATTAATGGTAATAAGATAGAAGTTCCTACTCTTGGTGCGTGGTTTAGCGATGAAAGTATTAATGTTCACACAGCAGAGATTGAACTTAGGGATGATGCTATTTACACCATTGATGTTCAAAATACAGATAAATCAGGAAATAATACTGTATATGACACAGAGGAAATTGTAATTGATAAAACAGGTTCAGAAATCATTGAATTAACTTATGAGAACAGTGTATTCAGATCCCTTATCAATGCAGTTACATTTGGCGTGTTCTTTAAAGATACAGCTGAGGTTACTGTTGATGTAGTTGATATGACAGCTGGCATTAAGCAGATTAAACTTCTTGGCATTCTTGAAGAAAATGCAAGTTCAGTAAACAAGAGCTTTGAAGAGTCAATTACTTTTGAAGAAAAAGATGATGCGAAAAATAAAAATAGTGAATATCAGGCATCTTTTGTAATTCCTGCTCAATTTAGAGGTACACTTCTTGTTAAAGTAACAGATTATGCAGGAATTTATTCAGAAGCCACAAATTCTTCACTTGCAAATAATCTTGGTTCAGCTGAGAATGAAACAGTGATAGTTGATAATACTGCACCTGTAATCAGCGATATTGAGAAAAAGAGTAATATTTCAAATGGTACATATTACAATACTGATCAGACAGTTATTATTGAGGTAAATGAAGCAAACTTCTTTGCTGAAGATGTTAAGATTGTAATTGAAACCAAAGATGACTTAGGTAAAGCCATTACTGACTTGGATCAAGATCTTGTTCCTGTAGAAAATGAGCCAAATACCTACTACTTTACTACATGGCAGAGAACAGATAGTGATGTTTACTCTAAGAGTATTCTGTTTGATGTAGATGGTGATTATAAAGTAACTGTTAAATATTCAGACAGATCCGGTAATGTTGCCAAAGAAGAGTCTGTTAATTTCACAATTGATAAAACTGCACCGGTAATCGACATAACATATGATGCTGAGGCTGTTTTTATTAACAAAGAAACAGAAAATCACTATTATAATAAAGTTGTGACAGCAACAATTGCAATTACTGAACATAACTTTAATTGGCAAAAAGAAGATATTCAAATTACCGCTAAGGATATTAGTGGAAATTCAGTAAAAGTTCCTGTACTTGGATCATGGACTACAAATGAAAATAATGTTCATACAGCTCAGGTTGTATTCTCTGAAGATGCAATATATACACTTGATGTTCAGACTACGGACTTAGCTAAAAACAATACAGCTCATTCTACTGAATACTTTGTTATTGATACTACTCTTCCGGAAATTACAGGTATCGTTTTCTCTGAAAATAAGGAAGATATTGATAGTTTCGAAAGCACAACATTTAGCAGTTATAAATACTTCAGCAATGGCGATACAACAGTTGAAATATTCGCCAAAGATATTACTTCCGGTATCCAGGAAATTTCCTTGTATGGTATTGATTATTCTGACGATGCTGCAGGCAAAAAAGTAGAATTTAATCCATCAAGCAAAAATTTTGTTGAAGGACAGAGAGAAGTTAAATATTCATTTGTACTGCCCGCAAGCTTCAAAGGTAATATTTATGCTCAGGCAACGGACTATTCATTCAATAAGTCTGATTCAGATTCTGATGATGGCTTTACAAAATCAATTGGTGTTGTTATAGAAGATGCTAATAAGCATAAGGAAACACTTGAGATGGATATTAAAGCAAATGTAGAACCTAACGAAAACGGTTTCTATAATGCTGATCTGCCGATTACATTCACTGTTAAGGATAATTATTCAGGTATTCATAATTTAACATATAAAGTTGGATCTTCTGATGCTGTCCAGGTAGATTTCCTTGACGAAAAAGATGTAACATATGTTTGGACTCAGGATTTGGTTGTTAATGCTGCAAGCAACAATAACAACAAGGTTGAAGTTTTTGTTTCCTATGTTGACAATGCAGGAAACCCACATCAGACCAAGCAGACTTTCCAGGTTAACTACAAAATAGACGTGACTGATCCGGTTATCTCTGTGACATATGATAACAACAAGTCAGCTAATGAGCTTTATTTCAATGCCAACCGTGTTGCTACAGTTACGATTGAAGAACTTAACTTTGATGTTGAAGACGTTATTTTCACAATTACAAGAGATGGATCACCATATACTGCGATTATCCCGTCAGCGGATAGTTGGAAACACGATAATATAAATCATTCAGTAAAAATTGCTTTTGCAACTGATGGTGATTATACATTTGATGTTTCCTATACTGACCTTGCTCAGAATAAGAATAAGGGTGTTAATTACAATAATAGTGTTGCAGCAACTAAATTTACTATTGATAAAACTAAACCGGTAATTCGAGAAATTAGTTTTAACAATAATAATGCTTTGAACGGAAATTATTATAATTCTTCCAGATCTGCTACTATCGTAATTCGCGAACATAATTTTATTCCTTCAAAATCACTTGTAATTATGAGTGCAAATAATGATGGTACTCAAGTTGCGATACCAACACCGTCTTCTTGGAAAAATATTGAACCTGATGTATATTCTGCAGTTGTTAACTTTACAAATGATGCTGTATATAAGATTACTGCATCAAGTGTTGACTTAGCAGACAATACCGCTGATGAATTCCCTGAACAGGAATTTTGCATTGACAATATTGATCCTGAAGTTGTAGTAACAAATATTGTTCCTTCTTCTGCTAATAAGGACAAAGTTGCTCCTGTAATTAAGGTGACAGACACTAATATTGATTATAGTAATGTTAGTGTAACTTTAGTCGGAAACAAGAGGGGTCAGGTTGCTTGCGTAGGTAAAATAGAGAATCCTCATAATGGTTACATTTTCACTTTTGATAACATTGAAAAAGAGAAAGAAAATGATGATATCTATACATTATCTGTAGTTGCAACGGATATGGCCGGTCGAACCAATAAGTTTATAACAGCATTTGATGCAAACGGAAAGTCTATGCAGATTAAGGAAAATCAATTTAGATTTTCAGTTAACAGATTTGGTTCAACTTACCTCGTAAGCAGTGATGTTTTGGCTATGAACGGAAAGGTTGTTAAGCAGGCCAATGATGTTGTAATCCAAGAAATTAACCCCAATAAGCTTAGTAATCAGAAGATTATAATTTATAAAGGTGGTTCTTCAGCTATTGAATTAGTTGAGAATGAAGATTATAAAGTTGAAGTTACCGGTGGTAATGGTTCTTGGTATACATATACTTACACAATCTTCAAGAAAAACTTTACTGAAGAAGGATTTTATTCAATTGATATTTCATCCCTTGATGAAGCAGGCAATGTTGCTCAGAACACCCTTGATACTAAAAATCAAAGATTAGAATTTGGTATTGACGCGACCAAGCCGAAGATTAATATAACTAATCTTGAAAATAATAGCGTTGAAGAGGTTGAATCCTATTATAGAGTAGTCATCAATGTATCTGACTTAAGTCTCTCAAATGTATCAATTTTCCTTGATGGAGCAGAAATTACTCCCGAAATTGATGGATATGACTATTCATTTTATGTAAAAGGTTCAACATCACTTAGTGAATCTAAGCATTCTTTGAAAGTTATTGCTGTTGACAATGCAGGAAATACTCATACTGTTTCTATTGATGAGTTTACCATTACAACCAGTAGGCTTGTTGCATTACTTTCTAACAGAATAGTAGTTTTCTCAGCTGTGGGTGCACTGGCATCTATAGTTGCTCTTAGCATTGTTTTGATAATTGTTAAGAGACGTAAAGATGATGAGAACCAAGAACAATTCTGATTCTTTGAATGACGTATAATTAAAAAGCACAAGCGGTAATCCGTTTGTGCTTTTTAAATTTTTAAAAGAGTTTTAAATAAAGTTTTAAAAAAGTGAATTATTAATCAGTTAAATTAATTCAGAACATCTTGATTTAGTGATAGTAATATTGTAATCTATAATATATAATTGTAATTTTAATTGATATTAGATTGCATTTAAATTTTTAGTAAGGATTGGGAAAATGTTCAATAAATATATTATTATAATTTCTTTATGTTTGATATATTATCATATATCCGGCCTTTCTACAACAAATATTCTTAGGCTGACAGCGGGTAATACACTGCCTGTATATTCAAAAAGTTGCATTTGTGATTCATGTGGCAAAAAGATTCCCTTTTTTCTACAATTGCCGATAATTTCTTATATTATCTGCAAAGGAAAATGCAAATATTGCGGAACCCGGATACCGGTTTTTCCTTTGTTATTGGAAATATTTGTATTTATTGGAATGTCTTTGTTGTCTTTTTGTTTGTGCTTTTCATTTACAGGAGTTTTATTTAGTTATATATTTTATGAAATTATTAGAATATGCGTTGTTTTTTTGAAAGGAAGAAGAAAAGAAGATTTTGTAAAGCAATATGTAATTGCTGTGTTGTTAATGTTTCCATTCGTTGGATGCTCATTGTTTGTTGCTTTGTTATATAAAATTGTTTAACGTCTATTCTGTTTAAATGTTTCAACTGTGTTTAATTTTATTGTAAGTATAAAAATAAAAAACCATCCGTTAGGATGGTTTTTTGTTACATAAGCTTCATTCCGAAAGCGACATCTGTGTTGTATATTTCTATCAGGTCAAAGCCGTTCTTTTTATAGAAGTTAGCTGCATTAATATTGTCTTTACCTGCGGTAAGAATAACACCTTTTATACCCTTTGAACGTAAATGCTCAAACAAAGCATTAAGCAATTTGCCGCCCCAGCCCTGACGGTGATAAGGTGGAAGGATATCTATGTGAAGATGAGCAGGGTAATCTTCTTTATATTTCTCTTGAAGAATTGTTGATTCCACTGCCCATTTGTAATTTTCATCACCAAGGGGTTTTGTCAGCGGCAGATACTCTTTATCAAAAATATCTTTGTAAATATCATAATTTTCAGCACAGATTATATATCCTACAGCCTTTCCGTTGTCGTCAAGAACGAAGCAATTATCGGGCTCGTGCTCAATATAATAGTCACAAAAAGTATGAAGTATGAATTCTCCGAACTCACCATCAATCGGATCGTCACTGTTAAGACAAACAAAACGTACGTCATCAAAATCTTTGTCTTCAAATTTTCTTATATTCATTATCTGATAATCCTCTTTCATTAAATTAACAATATTATGATATAAGAAAAATAATTAAAAATCAACGGTTTTAACGTTATTAAGTTAAAATAATTGAAAAAAAGAAAAATTAGTGTATAATTTTACTATAGTAGGAGGTGAGTCTCTTTGAACATGGATAAATTTGTGGGGAAATCGATTAATTTGCTATCAAAAATAATAATTTCATCTATGCCGAAAAGCTATTTTACTGACGGAAAAGAAGCCGATAAATATATGCTTTCCGGTGATAACAAGTTTAATCGGATTCGTGGGAAATATTTTACTTGTGGCTTTTCAAGGAGCATTTTAACCCCTGATGATATTTCCGACAGTAAATATTTTATTGCAGGTTATGATTCAAATAATCCCGCAACCGGAGTTCTTGACGATATGTTTGCAAGAGCCGTTTACCTTGATGACAATACGGGGTCGGGCGGTATTATTCTGTGCTGTGTTGATGCTGTGGGGCTGAGCCGTAAAGATATAAATGAAATCAGAAAAATTGTAATAAAAAGCGGTAAAATATCACACCTTAAGTCAATTAATATTTGTGCTACCCACACTCATTCTGCGGTTGATACTCAAGGCTTGTGGGGAGAAAAAATATATAAATGCGGCAGAAATGACGGCTTTATGAAAAAGTTGCATAACCTTACTGCAAAAGCGATAGTTGAAGCCTATGAAAACAGATCGGACGGTAAGCTGTTTTACAGTGTTAAAAACACCGAAGGTTTGCAGTTTGACTGCCGTACACCGGACACATTTGACTCCAATCTCACACGAATCCGTTTTGAATCATTTGACGGCAAAAATAATATATTTATTGTTAACTTCGCTTCTCACGCAGAGCTAATGGGAAGCAAAACAAAAAATATCAGTGCGGATTTTCCTGCTTATATGATAAAAGAAATTGAAAAGCAGAATAATTGCAACGCTGTCTTTTTTAATGGCGCCATAGGCGGAATGATTTCTGCAAAAGAAATCAAAATGGTTTACCGTAATGAATTTGATTGCGAAGAATATACAAAGGATTTCGGCAGAAATCTTGGTGTTGAAGTAAACTCACTGACAGACGAAAAAGAGATTGTACCGATTTTAAACGTAAAGTCAGTTCCCGTTGAAATTAAAGCCGATAATTTAGTTCTTATTTTGGCAAGGTTTCTGAAAGTACTTAATAATGATATTAAACGTGACAAAAAGAAAAAAGAAGCCTACATATTTTCTGAAATCGGTTATCTTGAGCTTGGCGACAAAGATATCGGTGTATTTTTGATTCCGGGTGAGCTTTTTCCTGAACTTTATACGGGCGATTTTCTCTCGGCTGAAGAATCTGCTAACGGGGCAACAGCTGATTACAAAATTCTTAAAAATCAGAGTGACGCGAAACATACATTCGTTATCGGTCTTTGCAATGATGAATTGGGGTACATAATTCCCGACAATGATTTTTATCTTAATGAAAGAACTCCGTATATTGACTCCGGTAAGGATCGGTTTGGTCGCGGTCATTATGAAGAAACAAACTCAACCGGACCGGAAACAGCCCGAACACTTCTTGACTCAATGCAAAATCTTATTTGTAGCATAAAATAAACGGCTAAAAAACAATTATATTCAGCCAAAAAGGGAGCGTATTAATTATGAAATACTATCTTGGTATTGACGGCGGCGGAACTAAAACTGTTGCAGCGGTTTTAAATGAAGAAGGTAAACTTTCAATTAAAGCTACAGGTAAGAGTATAAATTTTTATTCTGTAGGAATGAAGACAGCAAAAGAAAATCTTGCGGCAGTTGTCAATGAAATATATTCTTCATTGAAAATCAAAGGCTTTGAAAGTGTGTTTATAGGTTGCTCTGCTCTTGACGGTGAAGCTGACGACAAGCTTATTAATGAGCTTTGCGACGGCGTAATAAATGCGCGTAAAATTAAAATGAACAGTGACGTTTATATCGCCCTTAAGTCCGTCGGAAAGGTTGAATGTCCGTGTGTCGCTATATGCGGAACAGGTTCAATGGCAATAGCTGAAGATATCAACGGAAATATTCGTGTAAAAGGCGGATGGGGGCATATTATCGGTGACGAGGGATCAGGGTACAGTATTGCTGTAGAAGCTCTGAAAAGCTGTTGTGCATTTTATGACGGGGGAGAAGAACATCCGTTACTCAGGAATGCTGAATGTTATTTTGGCGTTGAGGATTTTCGCAAGGCCATTGATATAATATATTCACCTGAAACTAGCAAAGACGTTTTGGCAGGTTTTTCAGAAAAAGTAGGTATGCTGGCTGATAGTGGAGATGAAACGGCAAAATATATTATTTTAAATGAAGCGCGTAAATTTTCAAAAACAGTCATTATGTTACTTGATGAAATTAAAAGCTGTTCTGTACTTGGTCTGTATGGCGGATTATTTCAGCATAATGAGTTTTTTACAACTTGTTTTGTTAAAGAAATTAAATCACGATATCCTGATTTAACCATTAAGGCTCTTGATATTCCGCCTGAAGAGCGCGCGGCGGAGTTGGCGAGGGGATTATTATGAAAAAATATTTGGAATATATAGAAAACATTAAGTTGATCATAGAAAAAATATCAACTGACGGTGCTGAAACTATTGAAAAAACAGCAGAAATTTTTGCAGATACCCTGATCAGCGGAAGAAGAATTTTTCTCTTTGGTACAGGTCATTCCCATATGTTGGCTGAAGAACTGTTTTACAGAGCAGGCGGACTTGTAAATATACAACCAATTCTTATAGATTCTCTTATGCTTCATATTTCTGCTTCAGGCAGTACAATTGCGGAAAGAGAAGAAGGAATAGCTGATAAAATCTTTGATGAGTATTCAATAAAAAAAGATGATACCATAGTGATTATTTCTAACTCCGGCAGAAACGGAGTGGTTATTGATATGGCTCTGCTTTGTAAAGAAAAAGGTGTTAATGTTGTTGCTCTTACAAATCTTGAACATTCTCTTTCAAGCGTATCACGTCATAAAAGCAGAAAAAGACTTTGTGAAGTTGCAGACATCGTTCTTGATAACGGCGGCTGTCTGGGTGACGCCTGCATAGAGATTGAGAATATAAACGGAAAAATCTGTCCCACCTCAACTGTTTGCGGTGCAATGATTCTCAACGCCGCTATTGCTCAGTGTGTTGATATATGTGCAAAACGCGGTTTTTGCCCTGACCACTATTCAAGCTCAAATATTGAGGGTGGGGACGAAATCAACAACAGACTCATTGAAAAATACAAAAAGGAGATAAAGCATCTGTGATTTATCCTGTACCGCAAATAAATAATCTTACCGGTGAATTAATCAATGTAGCTTCATTAAACGTTGAGGGTGAATATAAATCTCTCGCTTGCCGTGTTCTTTCAGAGTACGGTATTTCATTCGGTGAGGGGATTAACATTGAAATTGAAGTTAATGACAGCGAACGTGTTACTTATATAAATGTTAATTCCCGCAAAATAGATGAAAAATACTATTTAACCGTTAATGCTGATAAAATTCTGATTGAAGCTTCTTGCAAGAGAGGCGTTTTTCGTGCGCTTCATACTCTTGCAAAGCTTATTGTTAAAAATGAACTGAGGGAAGGCATTATTGAAGATTTTCCTTTATTTGAACGCAGAGGCTATATAGAAGGTTTCTACGGACCAACATGGAGACAGGAAAAACGCATTTCAGTTATGCACCTGATGGCAAAATACGGTATGAATTGCTTTTATTATGCGCCTAAAGATGATGAGTATCACAGAGCCAAATGGCGTGAAGCTTATCCTGAGAAAGAGCTGGATGAACTAAAAGTTCTTTTTGATACTGCAAAAGAAAACGAGCTTGATGTTTGCTGGTGTGTCGGACCGGGTCTCACATATAAATACACAAGTGAAACTGATTTTAATGATCTTTTAGATAAATATAAAAATGTATATTCTATCGGTGTCAGAAATTTTGGTTTGTTGCTTGACGATATTCCGAATAATTTTCAGTATGAGGAAGATGCGGCTGAGTTTGAAAGCGTTGTTGCAGCTCACGTTTCACTTATTAATAAGGTATTTACATCTCTTAAAGAGTTTGATGGGTCAATAACACTCACTGTCTGTCCAACTCAGTATTTTGGTGAAGCAGATGACAATTACATCCGCAATTTAGGAAGAGAATTACCTGAAGAAGTGAAAATTTTCTGGACAGGACGAGAGATATGTTCAACATTCCTTACCTGTCGTGAAGCAGATGACTTTTTGCTTTCCACCTCTCATAAGCCGTTATATTGGGATAACTATCCCGTTAATGATACTGAAATGTTTCAGGAAATGCATATGGGTGCAGTTAAAGGAAGAGATAAAGAGCTTTATTTGCATAGTGAAGGGCTTATATCTAATGTTATGGAATATGCGGAATGTTCCAAAATTCCTCTTATGACCATTGCTGATTATCTGTGGAATCCGTTAGCTTATGACAGTGATAAGTCTCTTGATAACGCACAGCGCGAAATTCTTGAGGAAAAAGCAGATGTTTTTAAATATATTGCTGATCATCTTTGCGTATCTTGTGTTTCACGCTATGGTTCTGCGTTAATGGGAGATGTTTTGTCTCGTTTGAATTTTCTTCTTTCTATCGGAGAAAAACAGAAAGCTATTGATGAATTTGCAGAATATAACAAAGCTATGAGAAATTGCCTCGAGCTTGTTAGTGATACTTCGGTAGAACTTTTTTATGAAATTCAGAAATGGGTGCGAAAATTTTCAATGTGCTGTGATCTGCTTGATGCAATCCTCGCCGTCTGGAAAGATAACTCACCTGAGAAGAAAAGTTGCCTGGCAGATTTACTTAACAGATATAATTCTGATGCAGTAATTTTAACGGGGTTTTGCCTTCGTGAAATAGCTGAAAAAACTCTTGCAATGTAACATAATCACGTTTTGAATATTTCGGTATTGAAACTCAAAAACATCTATGGTATAATTTTCAAAACAAAATGTTTGCAATAGAGATAAGGTGGTATTTTTATGAAAAAAGTTCTTTCGTGTATTCTTGTTTTATCTTTACTTTTTTCTGTTTTTTCAATCGGTGCATTTGCAGGAACTAAAACAGAATGTAATGGTGAATGCGATATCAGTCCTTCAATCGTTGTGCCGGGTATTGGTCAGTCTAAAGTATGGGCTCTTGATGATAACGGCGATTATTTATTAGACGATGACGGTAACCGTGTCAGCTGTTTCCCTGCAATTTTTGATGTTGAATCTATTGTTTTTAAAGCAGTTATTCCGTTGATTCTTTCACTTTTTACTCAGAAAGATATCGGACTTTCAGATGCACTTTGCAGTGTTGTTCGTGATGCCTTTGATGTGAACCTCTGTGATGAAAACGGTAAAAACACAGGCAATATTGAGGTTGAAAAGTATCCTTATTCTGTTGCTGAATGCTCTGATTATGAAAAAGAGCAGATTTATGACAACATCCCTCTTCAGGCTTTTACAGATGCAGCCGGTGAGGATCATCTTTATTATTTTGCTTACAACTCATTTGGTAACAATTATGATACTGTAAAAGAGCTTTATGAGTTCATTCAGATGGTTAAAAAAGAAACAGGTCACGATAAAGTAAATATCATCCCCATCAGTATGGGCGGTTCTATTGCGAACGGTCTTCTTGAATATTATCCTGATGTTATGGATTCTCTCGATAAGGTTGTTTATATCGTTCCCGCTCTTAATGGATCAACAATCGTAGGTGACCTTTATACAAAGAACCTTGCCTTCTTTGACACAGACTTCCTTTACAACGGTTTCCTTGAAGCTCTTATGGATGAAGAAGAGGCAAGAATGATTGAAGTTATTGCAAGAATTTTCCCTGATGAAGTTCTTTCAGGCGTACTCAGAAATGTTGCTGACTGCCTTGTAGAAGATGTTGCTGCCAACATTACAAGTCTCTGGGGTCTCTGTCCGAAGGAATATTATCCTCAGGCAGCAGCTGACCTGCTTGAATCTAAACCTGAAATCAAACGTCAGACAGATATGTTCTATCAGGCTCAGGTTGATTCACTTGCAAACATTCAGACTCTTGTTGATGAAGGTGTAGAAGTTTTCAATATCGTTGACTATGACGTACCTTTATATGTTATCGGAAATTCATGGAATGATGATAATGCTGACGGCGTAATTCATCTTTCTTCAACCGCTATGGGCGTTAAGAGCGCAATTGTTGGTGAAACATTGGGTGCAGGTTATAAACAGGCTAATACAAGCAAAAACTGCTCTGATAAAACACATAACCATATTTCACCTGACGGCGTTGTTGACGCTTCAACAGGTTTGCTTCCTGATCATACTTTCTATTTTGACGGCCAGAATCACGAGCAGACAGCAAGAAATGATGCTATCATTTCACTTGCAACAAAACTGCTTTCCACTGACGATATCAAGGACGTTTATTCAACTCCCGATTATCCTCAGTTCAGCGGCAGAAGAGATCCTCGTGATCTTAAAAATAATTACATTCCCCAAGCCAAGGCAGTTGATACTTCATTTCTCAGCGCTGAAGATGCAGCCGAACTTGCTGCAGCAATTGCTCAGGCAGAAGCGTTTGTAAACAGTACTTATTGCTATGACGGTCAGCAGGAAGAAATAGAAAACAGACTCATAGCTATACTTGTTAAAGTTAATGCAAGACAGCCTGAAGTTGAAGAAGAACCGTCCACCTTTTTCACAAAGGCAAGTCTCTGGCTTTATGATAATTTCGGAACTAACGGTTTCTCAGAAATTCCGGGTATAATTCTTTCAAAATTCTTTTAAAAAAAACGACCTCCGACAGGAGGTCGTTTTTTGTGTAAAAATTAATTTAAATGATAAAAGGCTTTATTTAAGAGAATCAAGAAAAGCATTAATTTGTTCATCGGTAGGCTTATAGTCTGTTTTTGAACAGCAGGGAATATTAGGCGCTGAACCGTCAGAACCCCAGAAAGGAGTTTCTCTGTCATTTTCGTATTCAGCTCTCTTTTCTTCAAAATGAAAATCAGGAATATCGTAGACTGCACCATTGTTAAGTACAGAACGATGGGCAAGTATTGCAACAGATGACATTGTAACAGCAGAATGAATATCATAAGGATGCTCGGGTTCTTTGTGTTCGGTAAGGCATTCAATAAACATTCTTGCAACAATAAAGTCACCGCCGCCGTGACCGCTTTGTTCGATGAAATCTTCGTCTTTATCGTTCCATTTAGGTGAATAGAGATTAATCTCTTCCATCCCTTCTGGAATTGACCATTCGCTGTATCTGAGCATTATTTTATCACCCATGCCGCGAAGGTTTTCTATCTGCCCTTCAGTTCCGCAAACGCGGTATGCATTATGATGAGCACCGAATGCCGCACAACCGGTAACTTTAAAAACTGATTTATCATCATTAACCGTGGTTATTATTGACGCTCTGTCACCTGCAAATCTCGCATGCGCTTTGTTTTCAAATGGAGCAAATACAGGCGCAGCACTGACTCTTTTCGGAGTTGCTCCTGTTGACCACATAAGGGGAGCGAGTGAATGAGTGATATAGTAACTTCGTGGAAGATAGTTTCTCCAATGTTCTGTAAAATAAATACAGTCTTTATAAAAAGAAGTGTCATCAGGAGAAACCGGATGATTATATTCCCCCTCAGCATAAATAATTTTTCCAAGGGTTCCGCCGTCGCATATACGTTTGATTTCTCTGTTAAATTTCATTTGCGGGTAGTTTTCTGCAAGCATAAAAATGCTGTCACTTTTTTCATAAGCCCGTAACAACTCGACACCCTCGGCCATTGTACCGTTGCTGATGCATTCACAAAAAACATGAATGCCTTTTTCAAAGCATTTTACAGCAAAAGGTGTGTGTTCGTGGAAATAGTTAGCTAAAACCACTGCATCCATATCTTGCTTTAAAAAAGTATCAAAATTTTCAAAAGTCGGAACATCAATTCCTAATTTTTTAAGCC
This sequence comes from Acutalibacteraceae bacterium, assembly GCA_045541505.1. GTDB lineage: Bacteria > Bacillota > Clostridia > Oscillospirales > Acutalibacteraceae > CAG-488. Next base: position 217,796 of record JAZQJF010000009.1, on the reverse strand, counting down.
CTTTTTGAAGTCTTTCTTCGTTAAAGTCACAAAGAGCCACTATGTCGCAATTAAGAAGCATAAGATTTTTAGCAATATCGATGCCTCTGCCTGCTCCCAAAATACCGATTTTAAACTTTTTCATAAAACCATTTCCTCCGCTTTTGGGTTAGTTTATCATAGTTTTTGTTCAAATGCAACTTCCGGTTTGTGTTTTTTGATTGAATATGTTATAATCTCTTAAATAATTGAAAAGAGAGCAGAAATATGAAAAAATCAAATGTTGCCGCATTGCTTCCTATGGGAGTGTTTACGGTTTTTTATCTTTCGTTAGGAATAATATTTGAATATGTTATGAAAATTCCTATGGGCTTTTATAACGTACCTGTTGTTGTAGCTTTTCTCTTTGCATTACTGGTAGCCGTTGTGCAGACTAGAAATATAACTCTTGATAAGAAATTTGAGATTATGGGAAAGGGTATCGGAGATAAAAATATAATCACTATGCTGATTATTTTCTTACTTGCCGGTATTTTTGTGGGCGTTGTTGGCAGAGGCTCGGCAGAAAGCGTAGCTTATTTTATGCTTTCAATAACACCGCCAAGATTAACGGTGGTAGTTTTATTTATTATAAGTTGTTTTGTATCAACTGCAATGGGAACTTCTGTCGGTACTATTACGCTTATAACACCAATTGCTGTTGCGGTTTCAACAGGTTCGGGCTTTTCATTGCCGCTTTGTGTGGGAACTGTTGTGGGCGGCGCAATGTTTGGTGACAATCTTTCTTTTATCTCTGATACAACTATAGCTGCCTGCAATGGTCAGGGTTGTCAGATGAAAGATAAGTTCCGCACAAATTTCTTAATAGTTTTGCCTGCCGCAATTGTCACTTTGGGAATAATTCTGGCTCTTTCTTTCCGCACTGAAATTATTGAAGAAATAAGCAAGGAGTATGATATGATTCAGATTATTCCTTACATTCTTGTTCTTGTCAGCGGAATTATCGGAATAAACGTATTTGTTACTTTGCTTATAGGTATTATTTCAGGAAGCATCATAATGCTCTCAACAGGCGGCGTTGATTTTCCGTCGCTTCTTTCCGGAATGGGAGAGGGTGCTTCAGGTATGTTTGAAACTTCAATGGTTGCCATACTCGTTGCTGCGCTTTGTGCTTTAATAAAGCATAATGGCGGATTTGATGCTTTGCTTAACGGAATTCGCCGAATTTTCAAAGGTAAAAAAGGCGGTCAGCTTGGAATGGGCCTTCTGGTTGGTATAATGGATATCGCAACAGCAAATAATACCGTAGCAATTGTTATGGCTAATCCAATTGCAAAAGAAATGTCCGAAGACTATAATATTTCCAATAAAAAAGCAGCTTCAATTCTTGATACATTTTCTTGCATTTTTCAGGGATTTTTGCCATACGGTGCACAGATTCTTGTTGCAATTTCTGCTGCAAATACGCTTGGCTGTAAACTTTCTGCGTTTGAAATTATTTCAAACCTATATTATCCTATGATTCTGCTTCTTAGCTCTCTTTTGTTTATTTTTGTAATACCTGAAAAGAAAAAGTGACTAACTGTGATCTGCTTTGGCAGAAGATTTATATTGTTAATTACGAATTATAATCAATTTCTACTTTAATTCTACCCGCTTTTTATTGCAAAGAGCGGGTAATATTGTTATCATCATTACAGAGGTGATTTGATGAATATGTACAAATTCGGAAACTATATTTGCAAATTAAGAGAAGAGCAGAATATGACTCAGGCTGATCTTGCGAAAGTTCTTGATGTTTCGGATAAATCTGTTTCAAAGTGGGAAAACGGACAAGCCTTTCCCAGAATAGAAACATTTGAAAAACTTGCTCAGACTTTAAATACAACTGTTGAAGATATTTTCTCAGCAAGTAAAGACGGAGTAACCAGGGTTTGCTTTACAAACGAATATTCATATACCTTGCAGTTAAATGTTAACGGTAAGTTTCACACTATTTATACTGAAGAGAGCAAATGGGTAGAAGTAACAGAAAAAACACTTAATGTAAAGGTTTCAGGCGAACTTATAACAGATGAAGCATTTGATGAACTTCGTGAAGAAAGCACCGGCTGGATAGAAAAAATAACAGCCGGGTTTATAGAGAAGGCTACTAAAAGCCTATTAAATGCGGCATTACAGGTTGATTGCTCTTACAGAATTACAAACTTTCAGCCGGATTCTGTTTTTGTAATTGATGTAGATGATATTGAAATCTATAATGAATTTCTTCTGCCTGAATTGTTTATAATGTTTTATCCCAAAATTGTATCAGACTGTAATGCTCGTATTGAACTGATGAATGCACGCGGAGTAAATATTAAAAAAGCTGTAAAGAGTATGAAATTCTGGGGAGCATTCGGGGATTCTGCAATAGATTTTGGGTGGATGATCCTGATGTATCCTATCAGAAAAATATATCTTAAGCACCTTTGTAAACCTCATACCATTAAGAAGAATATAATAAATGCAGAAGAATTTAAGAAAAAATCAGAAAGACGCAGTAAATATAATAAAAAAATTGGTTGCTTTGGGGCTTTGGGAATTTTAGCTTTGATTTTTACTCTTTGGTTTTTGTTAGATGCTTTTGTATTTTCGACTCTTTTTGTTAATAGTGAAAGACCGTTTCTGGTAGCAACTGATTATTCAACGATTACATACTATGACGATGTCTACACAAGGATTAATGATTTACCTGAGGAAGCAGAGCCGATTTTATTTTTTGGCGGTCAGATATGGGAAAACTCACGAACAGACGGTCTTTCTAAATGGGATCAGTCAATGCAGGATGATATGGTGCAGATTTTTGAAGATGACGAGGGAAATCAATACCTTTGGTTGGTAGAAGATTATACTGATACGATTGTCGCGGAAAAGGAAAACGGGGACAATAAGGAATACGAAGACTTTGAAAAGCATTATGTTTATATCTGCAAAAATCCATCGCAATCGTTTATTCAGGAAATTTTGCTATATCTTGTGTAAAAATATATAAATTTCCTCTTGCGTTGGTGTTGTTTTTGGTATATAATGCTAACATAACTTTGCAGGGAGGAAATCTTATGCCAACTTTACATATAATGAAATATGCTACAAAGCGAAAAAATCTCTTTTTACGTGTTGCTATGGGGCATTTTGCTACCAATAACCGACACAGTAACTATTATATTGATGTTGTTACTCAGAAATCACGTATGTCTGAGGCGAGAGCTGTCGCTGAGGAATTGTGTTCTTACTATTATGCCGACACAGTTGTAGATACAATTCTTTGTCTTGACGGTACTGAGGTTATCGGTGCCTGCCTTGCAGACAGCCTTTCTAAAGAAGACTTTGTAAATATGAATGCACATAAATCCATTTACGTTGTTACCCCTGAAATTATCGGCAGCGGTCAGATTCTTTTCCGTGATAATATTGTTCCGATGATTGCGGGTAAACACGTTATGATTTTAGGCGTTTCTGTTTCTTCAGGTAAAACTGCACAGGCAGCAATTGATGCCGTTAAATATTATGGTGGTATTGTAGCGGGTGTTTCTGCAATTTTCTCAACAGAAGAGGAGTGCGGCGGCTTCCCCGTGCGCTCGGTGTTTGACCCCAAGGACCTTGACAATTATCATTCCTACCCCTCTCACGAATGTCCGTTGTGCAAATCAGGTGTTAAGCTTGACGCTTTGATTAACAGCCACGGATTTTCTAAGCTGTAATTTAAACCACTCCTCGTGAGTGGTTTTCTTTTACAACAATTAGTTGAAAAATTATCACTTTTGCGTTATAATGTGAAAGTAAATTTTGCTTTGGAGGTTATTATGAGAAACATCAAAGTTATAAATTCAGATTGGCTGTTTTCCAAAAACGCAAAATCCGCCCCGACTGTATGTCCTCAAGATTGGGAAAGCTTAAATCTTCCCTTCACCTGGAACGGTAAGGACGGTCAGGATGGCGGTAATGACTATTACAGGGGCACCTGCTGGTTTGCAAAAGAAATCAAAGCTTCAGATTTGCCTGAGGGTGAAGAGGTTTATTTTCAGTTTGACGGTGTTAATTCCTCTTGTGAGGTTTATTGGAACGGTAAAAAAGTTACCGAACACCACGGCGGCTATTCAACTTTCAGAGTTATGGTTGAAGATATTAAAGAAGAAAATCTTCTCTGTGTCGCTGTTGACAATTCAGCTAATGATAAGGTTTATCCTCAGAATGCAGACTTCACTTTTTACGGCGGAATATACCGAGATGTAAGTGTAATCGGCGTAGGTAAAAATCATTTTGATCTTGATTATTACGGTTCACCTGCAATCATGGTAACACCTGAAATTCAGGGTAACGATGCTTTGGTAAAAATCAAAACTTTTATTAAAGATGATGATAATTGCAAAGTTAAATATGAAATCTATGCTGACGGTGAAGTGGTTGCTTCTTGTGAAGAAGACGGTGATGACAAGGCGAAAATCAAAATTGAAAATGTTCATCTTTGGGATGGTCTTCGTGATCCGTATCTTTATACAGCAAAGGCTACGCTTATTGAAAACGGTGAAGCTATTGATGAAGTTTCAACCCGTTTCGGTTGCCGCAGCTTTAAAATTGACCCGCAAAAGGGCTTTATCTTAAACGGCAGAGAATATCCTCTTCGCGGTGTTTCACGCCATCAGGACAGACCTGATATCGGTAACGCTCTTTTACCTGAGCATCATAAAGAAGACCTTGAGCTTATTTTAGAAATGGGCGCTAACACTATACGCCTTGCTCATTATCAGCATTCTCAGGTTTTCTATGACCTTTGTGATGAAGCCGGTCTTGTTCTCTGGGCAGAAATTCCTTACATTTCAAGACATATGCCAAATGGCTATGACAATACAATCAGCCAAATGAAAGAGCTTGTCAGCCAGAATTATAATCATCCGTCAATTGTAGTTTGGGGTCTTTCGAATGAGATCACTATTGCAGGTGCTGCAGATCCGGATCTTATCAGAAACCATAAAAAGCTCAATGATCTTTGCCATGAGATGGACAGCACTCGTCTTACAACAATTGCAAGTGTTACTATGTGCTCAATTGATTCAGAGTACGTTCATATCAGTGATGTTCTTTCTTATAACCACTATTTCGGTTGGTACGGCGGTTCAACAGATATGAACGGTCCGTGGTTTGATGATTTCCACAAGAAATATCCCAATAAACCAATCGGTCTTAGTGAATACGGCTGTGAAGCTCTTGACTGGCATACTTCTAACCCTGTTCAGGGCGACTATACAGAAGAATATCAGGCATATTACCACGAAGAGCTTATAAAGCAAATCGCAGAAAGACCGTATCTCTGGGCAACCCATGTATGGAACATGTTTGATTTTGCCGCTGATGCCCGTGCTGAAGGCGGAGAAAACGGTATGAATCATAAAGGTCTTGTAACTTTTGACAGAAAGTATAAAAAGGATTCATTCTATGCATATCAGGCATGGCTTTCTGATAAACCGATGCTTCATATCTGCGCAAAGAGATACGTTGACAGAGTTGAAGACGTAACTAAAGTAACTGTTTATTCAAACTGTGATGAGGTTGAGCTTTTTGCTAACGGTGAAAGCGTAGGAAAGCAGACTAAAGGCAAGTATCCGTTCTTCTATTTTGAGGTTAAAAATGCTGGTGAAACCACCCTTACTGCAAAAGCAGGTGAACTTGAAGATTCATCAATAATTCGCAAGGTTGATAAGCCCAATGAAGCATATATTATGAAAGAAGAGGGCGATGTAATCAACTGGTTTGAGATCAATACTCCCGATGGTCGTTTCTCAATTAATGATACAATCGGTGATATTATGTCAACAGCTGGTGGTAAAATTGCATTTATCAAAATCTTGCTTAAGCTAAAGAGTGCTTTAGGCGGCGGAAAAAATGGTGACGATAAAGCATCTGTTGCAGGCTTTGAGGTTGCCGGCTTTAAAATAAATATGAGTATGATTAAAAACATTTACGGTATGGCAAAAGGTTTTACTGTTAAACGTGTTTTCTCAATGATTGGCGGTAAGTTCTCAAAAGAGCAGATTCTTGAAATCAATGCTATACTCAACAACGTTAAAAAACCTAAGAAATAATCCTTCACGGTGATATTAGCAGTGAATAATTAAAGGACAGGGGAGACCCTGTCCTTTTTGTATATTATTAAAGAGTGCTGAGTATTTCTACACACTTGTCAATTCCAAGAGCACCGCTGTTAAGGCAGATGTCATAGTGATGCGGTTCGCCCCAATCCATTTCAGTGAAGTGGTTGTAGTAATCTTCACGCTGTTCATCCTTTTCTCTGATGAAAAATTCAGGGTCATCGGTGACACCTAACCCTTTTATTCTTTCAACTCTTTTCTCCAAGTCTGAACAGATGAAAACATTGATTACGTCATCTCTGTCACGAAGAATATAATCGGCACAGCGACCTACAATTACGCAAGGTCCTTCCTGAGCAAATTGCTTTATGATTTTTTCCTGAGCAAAGAAAATTTTATCATCCTTTGTCATATTGCTGTAGAGATTATAAAGAGTGAAATGAGAAATCAATTTGCTGGCTGTTGATAAATATTCTTCGCGTTTTTCAACATCCGCTTCAACAAGACCGGTCTCAACAGCAGTTTTGCCTATAATATCTTTGTCGTAGCAAGGGATGTTGAGCTTCTTTGCAAGCTTCTGAGCAATTTCTGCTCCGCCGCTACCAAATTCTCTGCCGATTGTAATGATTTTGTTCATTTTCTATACCTCCTGTAATCAATATTTTCTGCTAAGTTTATTCTCTGCTTCTTCACGGGTAATTTTGCCTGTGTTGCAGTCTGCCATAATCTGAACATCCTTGTCATTAAGTTTATAGAAGTTCCAGATTAAATAGGCAATAAAGCAACCGATTGCAGGAACCATAACATAACTGAACCATAATACATCAAGTGCGTGCTCGCTCTGAACGATACCAAGTGTTTGTAGCTCTTCAAAGCTCTTAACCTCAACAGTGATCCAGCCTGTTGACTTGAGACCAAGAATGAACATTCCCAAAGCGCCTGAAACAGCAGCGGTAAGTTTAACCATAAATGTCTGAATGGCAAATGTGATACCTTTTGCTTCAACACCTGAGTTGTGTTTTCCGTATTCTGCACAGTCAGGTGTGAATATAAACATAATAACACCGATAATTGAAAGGGGAATTGAACGAAGAACATAAAGTACGATGTGAAGTATAAGATTTTCATATCCTGCAAGCCACATTGCAAGGCTGAGCACAACCATAAGAACACAGCAAATCTTATAAAGCTTCATTTTATCGATTTTCTTTAGCATACCTGGAACCAATAAAGAACAAACAAGTGAAGGAACAGTTCCGCAAGCGTTAACAATCAATGCAATCAAAGAATCATTGAAAAGATAGAATGAAACGAAAAGAGTCAAAGCACCGCTGATGTTCGCTGCGGAGTAGAAGAAATATCCGAAATAATAAATAAGAAGATATTTGTTTTTAAAAAGGTAGCTGAACATTCTTCTGATTGTAAAAGCTTCCTCTTCTTCAGGAACGTGCCTTTCGTTAAGAGACTTATTTACGGGTAACATAGTAAAGAAAGCAAATAAACCGGTAACTATAGCTACCAACGCATAGCTCGCACCAACGTGTTCACTGACAAGAACGGTGCCTGCAACGGTAATAAAAGCAATTCCGACACCTGCCCAGATGCTTTTATACGAAAGCATTGAATTTCTTTCATCAATATTTCTGGTCATAGCTGTAATTGCACCGTAAATTGGAACGTCACAAAGGGTGTATGCTGTATCCCAGATTATATACCCGACGGCAAACCACAAAAGCTTTAATGTTTCACCTGCTGCAGCGGGAATGCAGAAAAGGAATATAGTAGTCAACGGAATAAGGATAGTAGAAATCTTGATCCATGGCAGATATTTTTTGCCGCTTTTAAATTTAACTGAATCAAAAATTACACCGAAAAGTGCATCGTTGACAGCATCCCAGATTTTAACAGCAAGCATAACGGCCGCAGATTTAATAGGGTTGATACCAAGGAACATAAGGTATGTAGTCAGATAGTTAGCAAGTAAAAAATAAATTGCATTCTGACCCGCAAAGTAAAGATAATAATTCTTTCTTTCAGGGGAAGTGGTTTCCCATCCGGCCGGAGTGGATTTAAGCTTTTCAATAAGTTTCATTTAACACCCACCAATCAATTGTTATATAAAAATTATATATTTATAATAATTGTGTGTCAATTAGCAAAATTAACAATACAGACGGTTGTTTTATGTGTGAATAAACGCAAACAAATCTTCATATCTATTAATTACAGATAATCGGGAGGGGATTTTTTTGCGTGACGCAGTTGATATACGGGCTGTTGAGTTGGGTAAATACATAGTTGATAATGAAGCAACGGTCAGGTCTGCCGCAAAAGCGTTTTTTATTTCTAAATCAACAGTTCATATAGATGTTACAAAAAGGTTACCTGATATTGACCCTGTTCTTTATGAAAAAGTGAGATGTGTTCTTGATGTCAACAAAGCTCAACGTCACATCAGAGGCGGTCTTGCTACGAAACAAAAGTATAAAAATCTTGGTGATACATAAAATATCAGGGGGGTGTTTTTATGTGCGGAATTGCAGGCCAGGTATCTTTAAGCAGAGATTTGCTGAATTTAAAAAACGATATAATGAGGATGTCTGAGACGTTAAGGAGACGAGGCCCTGATCAACACGGAGAATTTGTTTCGAATCAGGCGCTACTTGCCCATAGAAGACTGAGCGTTATTGATATTGAAAAAGGAATTCAGCCTATGGAATACTCGTTTGGTGAAGAAAAGTACGTAATTGTTTATAATGGTGAGCTTTATAATACAGATGAAATCAGAGAAGAATTGGTAATTAAAGGTGTGAAATTTTATTCATATTCAGATACTGAGGTAGTTCTGAAAGCATTTGCTCATTTTGGTGAATATGCAGTGAATAAATTTAACGGTATTTTTGCATTTGCAATCTGGCAGGAAAATAAAAAAGAGCTGTTTTTTGCACGTGACCGTATGGGTGTTAAGCCTTTATTTTATACTGTTCAAAATGATAGCTTGATTTTTGCGTCAGAAATCAAAGCTATATTAGCGCATAGTGAAGCAAAAGCTGTTATTAATCTTAATTCACTTGTGGAAATTATGTTGATCGGACCGGGAAGAACGCCGGGATATGGGGTTTTTAGAGGCGTTGAAGAAGTATGTCCGGGGCATTGCGGAGTTTTTAATGACAACGGTTTGAAAATACGCCCGTATTGGCAGTTGTTAAGCTGTGACCATACAGATAACTTTGAACAAACTGCAGAAAAAGTGCGTTTTCTTGTGACTGATTCAATTAAACGACAGTTGGTTTCCGATGTGCCTGTATGTACTTTTTTATCAGGAGGACTGGACTCCAGTCTGATAACTTCGGTTGCAAATTCAGTTTTCAAGGACAGGGGGGAAACTCTTAAAACTTTTTCTGTTGATTATGTAGACAATGCCAAATATTTTAAGGCAAGTAAATTTCAGCCAAACAGCGATCCGTACTTTATAAATGTTATGAGCAGCCACCTTGAGTGTGAGCATCATTGGGTTTATATTGATACGCCTGAGTTGGTAGATGCGTTATATACAGCTGTAGATGCCAGAGATTTACCTGGAATGGCAGACGTTGATTCATCTATGCTTCTGCTATGTAAGGCTATTAAAGAGCATGGCACTGTTGCTCTTTCAGGCGAATGTGCTGATGAAATTTTTGGCGGTTATCCCTGGTATCGCGATAAAGAAATAAGAGATACTGACGGTTTCCCGTGGGCACAGTCAACGGCTTATCGCTATTCATTCTTAAAAGATGAATTTGCAGCTCAGATAAATGCTGATGATTATGTGTATTCAAGATATAAGAAAACAGTTGATTATACAGATAAATGCTTTTTAAAAAATGAAACGGATTGCAGAATGGCAGAGATGCTTCATCTGAATCTGGATTGGTTTATGCAGAATCTTCTTGAGCGCAAAGACAGAATGAGCATGTATTCTTCTCTTGAAGTTAGAGTTCCGTTTTGCGATTACAGAATTGTAGAGTATCTTTACAGTGTTCCCTGGGAATATAAAGATTACAATAATTATGAAAAAGGGCTCTTGCGTTACGCTATGAGGGGAATTTTACCTGATGAAGTTTTGTGGCGAAAGAAAAGTCCTTATCCGAAAACACATAATCCTAATTATCTTACAGCAGTCTGTGATATTCTCACTGAAATTATAAATGATAAAACTTCACCAATTTTGAATTTTGTTAAAAAAGAGAAGCTTGAAGAGTTGCTCAAGGCAGATAATCCGCAACCTTGGTACGGTCAGCTTATGACAACTCCGCAAACGATTGCGTACTTTATTCAATTTAACTACTGGCTTCAAAAATTCGATATCATCTTTGAATAAGAAATCCCCGAGTAAGTATACTCGGGGATTTTAGTCATATTATATCTCCAACACAAAAATCACCGCAGATACCAGTGATTTTAACTTTTTTGATTTCGTTACACGCCACAATTCCTTTAACCTTTACAGGTGTATAATTTTCTGTGTAACCTTCTGTATACCCGTCAGCGCTTTTTGTTTCAAAGAGTACGTTTACCTCATTGCCGATCTGTGATAAAAGGTAGTTGTTTCTGATTTTATTGGTTCTTTTGATCATTTCGCGGCTTCGTTGCTCTTTGATACTCTTTTCAAGCTGTTTCATTTTTGCTGCTTTGGTTCCTTCACGTGGTGAATAGGGGAAAACGTGAACTTTTTCAAAGCCGATTTTTTCTGCAAAAGAGGCTGATTCTTCAAAATCATCTTCACTCTCATCGGGGAAACCTACCATAATATCAGTAGTCAGACTGGTATTGCTGAATGATGAGCGAAGCTTCTGACACAGGTCATAGTATTCTTCCACCGTGTAGTGTCTGTTCATAGTCTTAAGGGTTTTATTACAACCGCTTTGAAGTGAAATATGAAATTGCGGGCAGAATGATTTAACCTTTGAAAGCCTTTCGATAACTTCGTCAGTTATATGATCAGGTTCAAGAGAGCCGAGACGGATACGTTTGAAACCGATTTTGTCTGCCAGTTCAACAACATCACACATGCTGTCACCTGTGTCTTTACCGTATGAAGAAAGATTGATACCTACAAGCACAACCTCACAAAAACCTTTGTCATAAAGAGCTTCAAATTCTTCTTTAAGGTCAATAAGCTTTTTTGAACGAACTCTACCTCTTGAATAAGGAATAATGCAATAAGAACAAAATCTGTCACAACCGTCTTCTATCTTTACAATTGCCCTTGTTCTGCCCTCAAAATTTCTGATTTTACAAGGTACAAAATCATCGCCTGTCTTATGGGGATCAACATTAATGATTCTGTTATTTGTTGAAATGTAATTATCAAGCATATTAAAAAGCATATGATTGTTTTTATTACCGATAACAATATCTGCTTCAATTAATTTTTCGGCATCTTCAGGGAAAGCCTGAGGCATACATCCGGTCAGAATTACAATACTTCCGGGATGCGAACGCTTAAAGCGTCTGACAGTTTGTCTTGTTTTTCTGTCACTTTCACCGGTAACAGTGCAGGAGTTAATAACATAAACATCAGCATCATCGCTGTGATTAACAACGGTGAATCCGTTTTTCTCCGCAGTTTCGCTTAACCAATTGGTTTCATATTGATTAACTTTACAACCAAGAGTATAAAAAGCAATTTTCATCGGGCACCTCATTATTCCCATGTTTTCCATATATTAGGCTGATAACCAACGGTTGCCTGTTTACCGTTTCTTACAATAGGAGTTTTAAAAATAATCTGATTTTCAAGAAGCTTTTCTTCTTTTGCTTCCTGAGATGCAAGATATTCTATAAAACTTGATTCATATGCCTTTGAGTTTTTATCAAGCAAAGCATCGAAGCTTCCTACGGCTTTGAGAATATTGTTATATTCGCCTTTGCTCATACCGAATTTTGCAAGATCAATAAATTGATATTTTATTTTTCTTTCTTTAAAATAACGCTCCGCTTTTTTTGTATCAAAGCATTTTGATTTTCCGTATATCTGAATGTTCATAAAATCTTCCTTTCTTCTTGATAATTATATCCTAAGGTGTTAAAATTGTAAAGAGGCAGGTGAGTTTATGAAAATAAGTATTCCGACTAATATTTTAAAAGCTTTGAATATTTTAACCGATGACGGATACGATGCGTATGTTGTCGGCGGTTGTGTACGCGATGCTTATCTTAATAAAGAACCTAACGATTGGGATATCACAACATCTGCCACTCCCGAACAAATGAAAGCCGTCTTTTCTGATTTCAAAGTTATCGAGACCGGTATAAAACACGGAACATTAAGCATTATCGTGGATGGTGAGGCAATAGAAATAACCACTATGCGAGTTGACGGTGATTACACTGATAACCGTCATCCTGATTCTGTCGAATTCACGTGTGATATTCACAAAGATCTTTCAAGGCGTGATTTTACTGTTAATGCTATGGCCTATAATCCGAAAACAGGACTTATTGACCCGTTTGACGGAAAAGGTGATATCGAACGAAAGATTATCCGTTGTGTCGGCAACCCGGACCGCCGCTTTAATGAAGATGCTTTGAGAATTATGCGAGCTTTAAGATTTGCCTGCACACTGAATTTTGATATTTCGCCAGACACGGCAGAAAGCATTTTGAAAAACAAAGCTCTTCTTAATAATGTTGCAAAAGAACGAATAAGAGTCGAGCTCTTAAAGCTTATTTGCGGAATCAGAGTGGAAAAAATACTGCATGATTTTGCGGTTGTCTTTTTTGAAATTATACCTGAGCTTGAATGTATGTATAATTTCCCTCAGAATACACCGTATCATATCCATGATGTATGGCGTCATACTGTCAAAGCTGTAAGTGAAATAGAAAATGACCCTATTTTGAGAATGACCATGTTGCTTCACGATATAGGAAAACCGCAGATGCATACTGTAGATGTAAACGGTATTTCCCATTTTAAACAGCATCAGACTGTAAGCTATGAAAAAGCTCTTGATATTTTAAAAAGACTTCGTTTTTCAAAGGCAGAGCAGGAAGAAATATCTAAGCTGATACTTTATAATGACTTACATCCGAAAGGCGAAAGAGAAGAAACAATAAGACTTTGTGTAGCAATTACACCGGAATTTCTTTTTCGTTTAATTCCTGTTTTTAAAGCAGATGCTATGGCGCAAAGCCCTGAGTTTTTAGCAAAGACGATGCGCGAGATTAACTGTACTGAGCAGATTATTCATAAACTTCTTCAGGAAAAAATTTGTTTAAAAGCACAAGATCTGTCGGTAAATGGTAATGATTTGGTAAACATTGGAATTAAAGGCAAGGAAGTTGGCGAAACTCTTAAAAAGATACTTGATAAGGTTTCTCAGGGTGAAATTAAAAATTGCCGGGAAGAAATTATGATATATATAAAAGAATATATTCTTTAACTGTTTCGTTAACGTGTTGATATATGGAAAAGTTAAACCACTGCTGATCGATCGGCAGTGGTTTTTCTTATAAATTTATGCTTTTTAAAATGTCATATTCCTGCTGGGTAATCTCAATAAATTTGCCGTGCTTGAAGCCATATGGGAAAGTGAAATCTTCTTTGCACATTTTAAAATCTTTGTGTTCTTGTGTTGCTGAAACAAAAGGTACGTATCCCATTTTAGATTTTTCACAACCAAAAAAATCAAGCATAAGGCACCATCTGCCGTCAGGAAGTCTATAGGTAGTAGGTCCTTCGTATGCACCGGGTCCGTCAAGTGTTTCCATAAGAGTCTGGAATTCGTCATCGTGTTTATACGGCCCGTAAAGGCAAGATGAAGTTGAGTGCATATTCATTCCGGGATTGTGAGCGTTTTTGTAATAAAGGTGGTATGTATCATCAATTTTCAATATGTGAGAGTCCAGAATCTCATTTTCTTTTGTAAAGAAAAGTTCGGGTTTTGAAAATGTTTTAAAATCTTTGGTTCTCGAGCAGTAAATAGACATATGTTTAAAGTTATCTTCTGCAACCGTAGAACCCCAATGAATTAGATATTCTTCGTTGATATCATCAAAAAATATTTCGGGAGCCCACATACAGCCAAAATCGTCTCTTCCGAAATGGATAAGTTTTTCTTCACTGAATGAGGTGAAATCATCTGTTTTCCACATTCTGAGGCATTTGCTGCCGTGAGAGTTAACCTCTTTCCAGTTGATGTTATAATTTTCGTCAAACCGATAGGCTATACAAAGATCCGTTGTGAAAATCACAAATCCGCCGGTATGAAGACGGATAATTTCAATGTCACGGCATCCTTTCTCACCAAGTTTTGCAGTAAGAACCGGATTGCCGTTATTGACTTGTTCCCATTTGAATCCGTCTTTGCTTATACCGAAATAAACCTGTTCGCCGTCAGGGGTGATTTTTTCTTTAAAATGAACTGACAAATATGGCATAATTTTACCTCTCAAAAATTAAGGGATAGCACAGCTATCCCTTTAAATTATAAATCAAGTTTCAAATCATTTTCTTTTATCCAGCCGATTTTACGCAAGGGGAGTGCGATAAGAGGAGTAATAACGGCAGGCAATACGAAACAAATAAGCACAAGACCTACCCAGTCAAAAGCTGTTATCGCTTCTTTAGCGCCGCTTGCAACATCATTAAGCCAGCCTGTATAAACACCGATCTGACCTACAAAACCGCAAGTGCCCATGCCCGATGAAATAGCTGCACCGTTCATTTCCATTTTGAAAATGCAGGTAGCAATGGGACCTGTGATTGCTGATGCAAGTGTGGGGGCAATCCAGATTTTTGGGTTTTTAACAATATTACCCATCTGAAGCATACTTGTACCGATGCCCTGTGCTACAAGACCGCCCCAACGGTTTTCTTTAAAGCTCATTACTGCAAAGCCTACCATCTGAGCGCAGCAGCCTGCAACAGCAGCTCCGCCGGCAAGACCTGTGAGACTAAGTGCAGCGCAGATAGCCGCACTGCTGATAGGTAACGTAAGAGCAACGCCGACAATTACAGAAACTATAACACCCATTATAAACGGTTGTTGCTCTGTTGCCCACATTATGATGTTGCCTACATAGCTTGATGCAACGCCGATAGCAGGTGCACAGAAATGCGCAAGCAATCCTCCTGAAATAATAACTGTAAGCGGAGTAACCAATATATCAATTTTGGTTTCTTTGCTGACTGCTTTGCCAAGCTCAGCTGCTACAATTGTTATGAGCAAAACAGCTAATGGACCTCCGGCTCCGCCGAGACTGTTTGATGCCCAGCCAACTGCAACTAATGAAAACAGTACCAGAGGAGGAGCTTTAAGTGCGTAACCGATAGCTACTGCCATCGCCGGACCTGCAACTGCTTTAGCAAAATCACCAAGCTCGTTAAAAATTGCGATGTTGAACTGTGAGCCCAAGGTGGAAAGAATTGTGCCCACTAAAAGAGAAGCGAAAAGACCTTGTGCCATTGCACCCAAGGCATCTATTCCATATCTTTTTGCTGTAAATTCTATATCTTTGCGTTTTAAAAATTCTTTAAATTTTTTCATCAAATCGCCTTATTTCGTTTTGAATTCAACTGTAAGACAGTTGCTTGATTTGTTGTGGAAAAATCCTTTCGCAGTGATTTTAGCAACGTATTCAGTATCTGAATCAAGAAGGTCAAAATCGATGCTTCTTGTTTCCGGCATATTATAGAAATAGTATTCGGACCAGATGCTTTTCTGACTTTCGATAACATTATTATCTTTTCTGCGAATAACAATATCATAGCTGTTAACAAAAGGTTGGTCGTCGCAAGTGGCCTGCGGGAAGGTTATTTTTGCACCACAGTCGGTTACTTCTGAAACCGTTGCTTCTGCACCATCTTTAAAATACGGAGCAAGAGCTTCTTTATATCTCTTTGCATCTGTATAAATAAAGGTTTCAGGGTCTGAGGGTTCATCAATTTTCCATACATACTGGAAGAAGTTACCTGTAAGTATGTCATAAGGATAAATTCTCACTCTGTTCTGAGCATCTGCTTCAACTATAAGCATCTGAGCACAGTTCTCAGAATTTTCGGGGATTGTGTTACAGGCCTTATCAAACTCGTCAAGCTCAAAATAACTCAGAGAACCTGTTCCAAGGCAGGTATAGTGCTGCTGATGAATTGAACGTGGGTCGTTGATTGGAGCATGTGAATGACCTGAAAATACAAGAATCTGAGGAAAGTCATTGTAGACAATGTTAAGCTCATCTTCGCCCCAGTTGGTGGCTCCGTAAACTGTGCCTGAAACATGAGGATGCTGAAACATAAATACAGGCTTTTTCGCATCGTCTTTATGGGCAGCAGTAAGCTGTTCTCTGACCCAAGCTTTCTTTTCATCATTAACACTTACGCCGCTTGAAGGTGAAACTGCAACAAAGTGGAAACCATTGATAATTTCATGAGTATCTCCATCACTGTTGAGAATTCTTTTGAGCTTTTCATAAGCAGGCTCAACACCCGCACTGTGAAACTCGTGGCTTGCTATTGAAATAATTGTTTTGGTTTCATCCTTGAGATTTGAATCGAAAATCTCTTTTGCACGCTGGAACTGTGCTTCTGAACCGCTGGTTGCAATGTCACCGGCAACAACTAAAGCGTCGATACTTTTATATTCCGGATGACCCTCAGCGATTTTATAAGCATCGTTAATGGCTTTTACAAGTCTGTCGTGTTCGCGTGAATGCTCGTCTCTGAGATGAACATCACTCATCGCAATAAAACGGATAATCGGTTTGAAATTCTCGTTTGACATAATAAACGCTCCAATTCTTAATGAAAAGTAAAGATAATATAAATTATTGACTTTGGCTGTTTACTTTTTATAAAAACAGCTTTATCATAATATAAAATTATACTCTCGGTTTGAGCAACTGTCAATCATATTTTTATTTTGAGAATAATAGAATAATAATGTTATTCTGTGAGGTGATTTAAGATAAAAAAGTCAGTGAATAAACAGCTTGTTATTGGCTTAGTTGCTATACTCATATGCTTTTTAATAGCTTTGAAAGCACTTTCATCAATAACAACAATAGTGTTTGATAATATAAAAATCGTTTGTCTTGATCCCGGTCACGGCGGCAATGATGTGGGGGCAACATATAAATCAAAATCGCGCCTTGAAAAGAACGATAACCTTACTCTTGCATTAAAAGTGAAAACGGAACTGGAAAAAATGGATGTGAAGGTTATCATGACCAGAGAGGATGATACATATATTTCCTTAAAAGACAGATGTAAGACTGCAAACAGAGGACGAGCAGATATTTTTGTTTCTCTTCACAGGAACAGTTCATCCGACGGAACCGGTATTGAGGTCTGGATAAAAGATAAACCGTCTGCAGATGAGGAAAAGCTGGGGGAAGATATACTGAAGTCTTTAGTTAATGTGTCTGAGTTGACCGAAAGAGGACTTAAAAAAGGCTACCGCGATTCATCGGGAAACAATTATTATGTTAACGCCAACACTAATATGCCATCCTGCCTTGTTGAAGTTGGGTTTATAAGTAACGAAAAAGATAATGAGAATTTTGATAAAAACATTGATGCATATGCCAAGGCGATAGCACAAGCAATTTGTGACAATCTGAAGTAAGAGGGAGAAACATGAAGACGTTGAAAGAGAACAGAGTTTATATATTGCTATTTATAATTCTTTCTGTACTGTTTTCTCTGTTTCCGTTATCAGGTGATGATTTGGGCTGGGCAACAAGTGACGGTATGAATCTTTTAAACAACTGGTTTGATGGTTATAACGGTCGATATCTCGGGAATTTAAGTGCAATGTTTTTTACTAGATATGATTTTTTACGTACTGTTATAAAATCTGCTTCATTGGTATTTATAATGTATATGTTGAAGAAGTCAGTAAGCGGAAATGAGCAGTTTGTTTTGATTGTTGCCACTGTTTTATTGGTGCCATATTCACCGTTTATTCAGTCAATAGTGTGGTCTGCGGGATTTTTTAATTACACTTTTTCACTTTGTTTTATTATTCCGTGCTTTTATATTCTTTTTAAAAAGCCTGATGTCCGATATGTTCCGATAATTTTTATTTTAGGCTTAGCAGGTCAGTTGTTTATGGAAACTTATACGCTTGTCACCTTAGGCGTTTCTTTAACGGTTTTGCTGATTAAATTAATTCAGAAGAAAAATATTGCTGTTTTTATGTCATATTTTATATCCTGTGTAATAGGTGCAACGATAATGTTTTCAAATTCAGCTTACAGTGAGATTTTGGATGGGGAAGACAAATATCAATCAAAAGCAGATTGTCTTACCGCTATTAAAAATCTTTTTTTACTTGTGCCCCGATATGTGCTATACGCTTGTATACCGTCAGCGGTAATAATCGTAGCGTTACTGTTAATAAACAGAAAATATTCATTTATACGTGTTGATAAAATGAAAATGACAGTATATATTCTGTTAATTGCAGGTTTATCATTACCGTTTTGCATTGTCGGACCTATCGGCACAAGATGTTTTATTGGGGTGAATTTGATTTTACTTCTCATAATTCAGATGCTCACAAAGAATGTTGATGTTCATAAAATTGTTAAAGTAGCTTTTGCAGTTATATTATGTTTGGATTTTGCTATATATGGAATAATATATATTTCAAATCAAAATAAAATTGAAAAGATTAATTCTGCGGTATCTGCAGGTGAAAAAGTGATTATTCTTGAACATACAGACCTTTATTTTTTTGCTCACGGAATGGATGATGAATCGAAAAATAAGAAGTTTCTCAATCGGTTTTGTGAATATTACGGCTTTCCGAAAGATATAGAAATAATTTTTAAATAGCTCTTGACTTTTATGGTATGAATCGGTATAATATCGAGTGTTATGTGCCGGTGTGATGGAATTGGCAGACGTGCTGGACTCAAAATCCAGTGGTAGCGATACCGTACCGGTTCGACCCCGGTCACCGGCACCAGAACGACCTTGTCTTTAGATAAGGTCGTTTTTTACTGTAAATAAATCTGAAAGGAATTTACTTATGACTTCAGCTCTTTTGATTCTGGCAATCGTTTTTCTATACAGTTTCCAGACACTGTTTTGTACTTTGTTCAACAATAAGTATACAGGAAAAAAGGAGAATGCTTCACCTGTATTCTGTATTCTTGAAAGTATCGCTATTGCCTTGTTTACATGGGCTTGGATCGGTTTTAAATTTGAATTATCACCGATGACCCTGCTTTTTGGTGTTCTTAATGCTGTAGCACTTTATGGCTATAATACTTCACTTATCAAAGCGGGCTCAAAAGGTTCGTATGCCTTCATGAATGTTTCTTTGCTCTTTGGCGGTATTATTGTTCCTTTGCTTTATACAACTGTTTTTCTTGGTGACAACCTTAAATGGTATCAGTATCTTGCAATATGTTTTATGCTTGTTTCTTTTATTCTTATGAATTATAAAGAAATGAAGCTTAAAAATACTCACTGGTCTTACTATGTTTTCTGTGCTTTACTTTTTATATGCAACGGTATGTATGGTACATTGCTTAAAATGCAGTCTGACTATAATGTCAATCAAAAAAACGAAATGATTATTCTTACATATGGTATAATGGGAATAATTGCTTTTGTTCAATTGGCAGTTAAAGAAAAGAAAGATACTTTCAGTGCATTTAAAATGACGAAGAAAGCTGTTTTACCTCTTGTTTTATGTCTTGCCAGCGCTGCTCTTGCAATTAACATTCTTGTTCTGGTAATTCCTATGGTAAACACAGCTGTATTGTATACCGTTGAAAATGGCGGTGTTTTATTTCTTTCGGCAGTGTATTCGTTTATATTCTTTAAGGAAAAACCGGGTGTAGCCACAATTTTGGGTATGATTATAGCTGCAGTCAGTATCACTGTTTTAAGTTTGTAAGTTTTTCTTGACACTCTCACACATAAATTGTAGAATTATTTAAGTGGTTTTTTCTTAAATCTGTTTTATAGAGGTTCGCTATGAAAACTGTAAAAATTAAGTTCGTAGGCTTCTGGGAAAGTTTTGATCCTAACTTAAATATTGTTTATAAAATTCTAAAGGATCACTACAATGTAGTTATAACCGATGAAGCGGATTATATTATATGCAGTATGTTTGGTACCCCTTATGAATATTGCAATTATCCTCAGGTTCGTATAATGTATTCCGGCGAAAACTACGTTCCTGATTTTAATGTAGTAGACTATGCTATCTGCCCTTATCCGGTTGAGTTTTTGGACAGAAGTTGTTATCGCCCTGTTTTCTTAGGAAATTTCAATCAGATGATTAGTTTACAAAATAAAAACCGTGATTATCCGGCTTCGATTCTTGATGAGAAACCGTATTTTGCAAATTTCATTGCCAGTCACGAGTCCGAGTATAATATCCGTGGTGATTTTTTCAAAAAGTTAAGTAACTATAAGCGGGTTGAATCTCCCGGCAGTTACCTTAATAATATGCCTGATTCCAAGGTTGTCTCTTTCTTTAATTCCAGTAAAACAGACTTTCAGCGCAAGTGTAAGTTTACTTTATGTTTTGAAAGTACAAAGCATGAAGGTTTTATCACAGAAAAAATTACTGACGCTTTTTATAGTGACACAATACCTGTATATTACGGAAGCTCAACCGTTACCGATATATTTAATCCAAAAGCTTTTATAAATTGTTCAGATTATGAAAGCTTTGATGCTGTTATCGAAAAAATAATCGAACTTGATAATGATGATGAAAAATATCTTGAAATGCTCAGACAGCCTGTATTTGTTGATCCGAAATATGTTGAAAAAACAATCAGCAATTTAGAAAACTTCATAGTTTCAATTTTTGATCAACCGTTAGAGCAGGCGTACAGACGTTCAAGGGTTTATTCAGCCAAAATCTACGACGATTTTTTAAAGAAAGCAAGTAACCGTAAATCAAATTCGTTTAAATCTAGATTCAGACAGTTTTCCTTAAACAGCTCTCTTATGTATAAGCTGCTTTTACCTTTTTTAAAGATCAGAAAATTATTTAAAAAATAGCCTTAACCTTGAGTTTATAGGAGTTATTATGGAACAAAAAAACAAGAAAAGTTTATATTTTACTGACTAGATTGCACGACTTCGGTTCCAGAGTTGCAGGCTTTTTTGCAACTTGTTATTATACCCATTCATCCATTGGATTGGAAGAAGATATGAATAAGTTCTATAGCTTTATGGTCAGCGGTTTTGTTGAAGAAGATGTGTCAAGGTTTCTTCGTTCAAGGTTTAAGCCATTTCCTTGTCAGCTTTATGAAATTGAGGTTTCACAGGAAGTATATGACGATATTAAAAGAATTATAAACGACTTTAAACTTAACAGGAAACTTTATCGTTACACTAAGCTTGGGTTCATTAGCGGACTTTTTGCGATTCCCCGTCAAAGAAAATACTAGTTTTTCTGCTCGCATTTTGTTGCCCATGTTTTAAAAGAATCCAACGCTATCCCTTTAAAGAAAAATACAGCCTTATATTTGCCGAGAGACTTTAAAAAGATATCTGAATTAACATTGAATTTTCAGGGGAACCTCAAAGGTTTTTCAACAAAATTTTTAGATAAAACTGAAGCTACATAATTAATCTCCGTTTTATACGGAGATTTTTTGTATTTATTTACCCTTACTTGCATAGTATTTAAGGACAAGTAGGGGGAATGTTATGAGAAAATATATACTAATTATAGTTTTGCTGTGGGGTGCTTTGTTAATGACCCCTTTGGTATCTGTTGAATATAAAAGAATTGAAAATTCATCAGTTGATTCTGAATATAATACAACATTTGATACCATTAAGGTAATGTCAAGTGAAAATGGCTTTATACGTTCTATTGAAATCAGGGAATATCTGATTGGCTGTGTGGCAGGGGAAATGCCTGTATCTTATCATTCTGAAGCACTTAAAGCGCAAACAGTAGCTTGCTATACATATGCAAAATATATTTCAAAACGTGATGCTGATATTCTTGGCGGAGCTGATATTTCGGATGACAGCTCAGTTTACCAGTCATATATTGATAAAAATAAAAGAAAAGAAAAATGGGGTAGTGATTTTGAAAAAAATGAGAATAAAATTTCTGCTATTGTTGATGAAGTGATATTTTCTTACCTTTCCTATGAAAATGAACCTGCGATGACGGTTTATCATAATATTTCTTCAGGAGTTACCGAAAGTGCTGAAAATGTCTGGGGTAAAAAATTTCCTTATCTTATATCAGTAGTGAGTGATGGCGATAAGCTGTCACCTGAATATTTTTCAGATAATAAATTATCTATTGAAAAATTTAATTCTATTTTGAAAACAAATGAAATAAATGAAGACTCTGAAGTTAAAATCACTCGTTTTAAATCGGGATATGCTAATGAAGTTGTGATTGAAGATGTTAAAATCAGCGGAACAGATTTCAGAAAAAAATTCTCTTTAAGAAGTACGGATTTTGATATCAACATAAATAAAGAAAATGTTGTCATATCTTGCCGCGGTAACGGACACTTTGTGGGTATGAGTCAGTATGGCGCAGACTATATGGCTAGGCAAGGAGCGGGATATGATGAAATATTGTATCATTATTATCCCGGTACAGATTTAAAAATATTAAAAAGTTAAAAATTTTCTATGAAATTTTCAAAAAACTATTGAAAAAATAAATCATTGTGTTAGAATGAATGTATCATATTAAAGGAGGAAGACACAATGGCATTTGTTATTTCTGATGATTGCATCGCTTGTGGCGCTTGCGAAGCTGAATGTCCCGTTGAAGCTATTTCTGAAGGCGACGGAAAGTATGTTATCGATGCAGACGCTTGCATTTCTTGCGGCGCTTGTGCAGATGCTTGCCCTGTTGAGGCTCCTCACGAGGCATAATTAAAGCTTAATTTAAGCGTTATTGCAGGGCGGTTTCACTGCCCTGCTTTTTCTTTGTACGGAGGTATTATGAGCACTTTAAAGACAGAGCATCTTGGCGGCGGGTATTATGTTGCCGTCAGCAATGAACACACTTTTGGTACAGATGCTGTATTACTTGCTGATTTTGCATCACCGAATAAAAATGATTTGGTTTGTGATATGGGTACGGGATGTGGTATTATTCCGATGCTTCTTTGCAGAAACAACAAAGGCAAGAATATAACAGGTATCGAAATTCAACAAAACGGATATGAACAAGCTCTTGAATCTGTGAAACTCAGCAAAGCTGAAAATAAAGTTGAAATTATTAACGGTGATATCAAAAATATCAAAGAACTTCTTCCTCACGGTATTTTTAATGTTGTAATTATGAATCCTCCTTATAAAGCTGCAAACGGCGGTTTGGAAAGTAAGGATAAGTCAGCAAGAATTGCGCGACATGAGGTTGCGTGTACTGTAGATGATGTAACCGCTGCAGCATCACATTTGCTTAATTTTGGCGGAAAACTTTGCCTATGCAACCGTCCGGAACGTTTAAGTGATACTATTGTCAGTATGAGAAATGCCGGGATTGAACCGAAACGACTTCGATTTGTTTCAAAAAAGTCTGATACACCTCCATGGCTTTTTATGATAGAAGGAAAAAAGGGTTCAAAACCGTTTATGAAGGTTGAAGCTCCGCTTGTGCTTTATGATTATAACGGTGAGCTTAGTGAAGAAGTTATTAATATTTACGGAGAATATAAGGAGAATTATAAATGAGTAAACTTTTTGTTGTCGGTACCCCGATAGGGAATCTTGAAGACCTTTCTCCAAGAGCGATTCGTGTGCTTAGTGAATGTGATTTTATCGCAGCTGAAGACACCAGAGTGACTCTTAAACTTCTTAATCACTTTGATATAAAAAAAACTATGGTCAGCTATTTTGAGCATAATATCAGAGAAAGCGGAGAAAAAATCATAGCAGAAATTCTGAGCGGTAAGATCTGTGCACTTGTTACAGATGCAGGTATGCCTGCTATATCTGATCCCGGAGAGGATCTTGTTCGTCAATGTCACGAAAAAGGTATAACTGTTGAATCTGTTCCCGGTCCTTGTGCATTCGCAACTGCACTTGCTATTTCGGGTATGCCTTCAGGCAGATTTACTTTTGAAGGTTTTTTAAGTGTAAATAAACCCGGAAGAACAGAACATCTTAATTCTCTGAGAAATGAAACCAGAACAATGATTTTTTATGAAGCTCCACATAAACTCGGAGCAACCTTAAAAGATATGAATAAAGCTTTTGGTAACCGAGAAATTGCAATTATAAGAGAACTTACCAAAATTCATGAACAGGTAATCAAAACAACACTTGATGAAGCTGCCAGCTTGTATGGCAATGGCGGACTTAAAGGCGAAATAGTTTTGATAATCAAGGGAATGGACCGAGACACTAAGGCTGATGAGTATACACTTGATGATGCTGTTGAACTTGCGAAGAAAAGTGTAGAAAGCGGCATGAGTACAAGCGAAGCTGCAAAAAATGCGGCTAAACTTACAGGATTTAAAAAAGGCGATATATATAAGTCTTTGTTATAATACAGGAGGGGAATATGTCTGATTTTTTTAGTTATCTTACTGATCATTGGTATTTGATTCCGATATTTATTGTGTTGATTGCACTTACTGTTTTTATGTGGGTAAAGGCGATTGTTTCCGGGCAGAAAAGAAAAGAAGAACGAGAAAAAATAATAGCTCAGCTTGAAAAAGAAAAGGCACTTCGCAATCAGTTCAGGGTTATTGTTGAAGGTATGTTTTTCGATAAATCAATTGATGATGAGAGACTTGTTTTCGGTATTGCCGCAAATATACAGATGTCAATTGAAAAGCTTGACAATATGAATGAAGTGTTCCTTTCACTCAGTGAAGTAAAACAGAATGTATATGCGTTAAGCTACGTTTTTGAAGACAGCAAGTATATTTCTCTTTCTGATTTTTTCAATGCAAACGGAGAACCGCTGACTACAATTGCAAATCGCGCAGCGGAAAGAATTATCGGCGGTGAATTCAGCGTTTTGTTTTCAAAAATGTTTGCTATGTTTGATGATAATGATGAAACAGTGTCTTTTGATGTAAATGAAATTGCAGAACTTGATAACAGTTTTTGCGAGTTTATGAGAATTGAAAAAGATATTGTTTTAAAAACAGCAGCAGATTATATCAGAGTCAATTATAAAGAATTTTTATAATAAAAACCGACACACATGTGTCGGTTTTTTGTTTTAGTTAATTAAAAAAATATGATAAATGTTTGTATTTTCTATTCCATTTTTGATCTGACTGTGATATTATATTATCGTATATAGCTATGGCTATAAATTTGCCCTAAAGGGAGAGATTTGTAATGGCACATTTTATTTTTTCAGCCTTTTGTGATGAATCCGGTGAAACAACTATCGGAGGACAGATGGCTGCATGCAAAGCAAACGGAATAACTCATATGGAGCTTCGCGGTTTTGGTGACAGATCCATTAATGATTTCACTGTTGAAGAAGCAATCGCAATGAAAAAAGAAATCGATGATCAGGGTATGAAGGTTGCTTCAATCGGCTCAGGATACGGTAAAATCGAAATTACTGATGATTTCGAACCTCACTTTGAAAAATTTAAAAATACAGTTGCTGTTGGCAAAGCTCTTGATGCAAAATATATCAGAATTTTTTCCTTTTTCTTCACAAAAGACGAAAGCCACGAAGAATATAGAGATGAAGTTATACGCCGTGTTAAGGCGATGGCAGATTATGCTGTTGAGCAGGGAATTATTCCTTGCCTTGAAAATGAAAAAGATGTATATGGAGATACAGCAGAAAGAATGAACGATGTTCTTCGTGCCTGCGATAATCTTCTTGGGGTATTTGACCCTTCAAATTTTGTTCAGTGCGGTGTTGATACATTGAAAGCATATGAGCTTATAGGTGATAAGATTGAATATTTCCACGTAAAAGATGCTCTTTTTGAAACCGGAACTGTTGTTCCTTCAGGTGAAGGTGACGGTAATGTACTTGCCCTTCTTAAAATGTTTGCTCAGAAAGATGGTATTAAAGTTCTTTCTCTTGAACCGCATCTCAAAGTGTTTGACGGACTTTCAAATCTTGAAGCCGATGATGCTACAGAAAAGATGATGGAAAAGAATGTTTATGCTTCTCACGCTGAATCCTTCAAAGCAGCTGCAGATGCAATGCATAAAGTTGCCGAAGAGGCCCAGCCCATCAGA
The DNA here is from genome assembly GCA_045541505.1 of Acutalibacteraceae bacterium. GTDB lineage: Bacteria > Bacillota > Clostridia > Oscillospirales > Acutalibacteraceae > CAG-488. The sequence continues at coordinate 191,519 of JAZQJF010000009.1, read as the reverse complement.
TTCGGCATTATCGGTATGGGTAATATGGGAACATCTCACGCAAAGAATTTTCTCGATGGTAAAATTAAAGATATGCGTATAACAGCTGTTGCTGATATCGTTCCCGAAAAACTTGAATGGGCTGAAGAAAATCTTCCTTGGGCAAAGAGATATAATTCTGCCTCTGAGCTTATGGACAGTGGTGAAGTTGATGCAGTTGTTATTTGTACTCCTCACTATTTCCATCCGCCGCTTGTTATTGAGGCATTAAGCAAAAATCTTCACGTTGTTTCTGAAAAACCCGCAGGTGTTTATACTAAGCAGGTTCGCGAAATGAACGAAGTTGCTGAAAAAAGCGATAAAGTTTTTGCAATGATGTTTAATCAGAGAACTAACTGTGTCTACAGAAAGATTAAAGAAATTGTTGACAGCGGAGAATATGGTGAAATCCGCAGAGTCAACTGGATTATTACTGACTGGTACAGAACTCAGGCCTATTACAATTCAGGCGGATGGCGTGCAACCTGGTCAGGTGAAGGCGGCGGAGTTCTTCTTAATCAGAGCCCTCATCAGCTTGACTTATGGCAGTGGATCTGCGGTATGCCTTCAAAAATCCGTGCTTTTTGCCATAACGGTAAGTGGCATGACATTGAGGTCGAAGATGACGTAACTATTTACGCTGAATATCCGAATGGCGCAACAGGTGTATTTATTACCACTACAGGTGATTACCCCGGCAGCAATCGTTTTGAAATCACTATGGATAAAGCTAAACTTGTTTGTGAGAATTCAGATTCACTTACTCTCACGGTTCTTGAAACACCAATCAGTGAAAACTGTAAAAACTGTGATAAAGGTTTTACAGATATCGCTACTACAACAATTGAGGTTGAAACTGACGGGCTTAATGAGCAGCATTCAGGCGTACTTAATGCATTTTCTTCTCATATACTCAATGGTACTCCTCTTGTTGCTGACGGAACCGAAGGTATCAGAGGTCTGATGATTTCAAATGCAGCCCACCTTTCAAGCTGGACAGGTGATGCGGTAACACTTCCTGTTGATGAAGATGTTTTTTATGCTGAGCTTCAAAAACGTGTTGCAACTTCTAAAGCTAAGGAAAATGTTGTTGAAACTGTTGTCAGTGATATGAGCAGCACTTTCTGATCAGGTGGTTTTATGAAAGTAAATCTTGTTGGCTGCGGTGGTATTTCAAAATGCCACCTGAATGCCATTAAAGTATTAAAAAATAAAAACATAGTTCTTTCTGCTGTTGCAGATATTATTCCTGAAAGAGCAGACAATACTGCCATAGAGATGAACTGTAAAGCTTATTACAATTATATTGATATGCTTGAATGCGAAAAGCCGGATATCGTTCACATCTGCACACCGCATTATCTTCATGTCGATATGGCAGTTGAGGCGCTTAACCGAAATATTAATGTTGTACTTGAAAAGCCTTGTGCAACTTCAGTTGACGGTTTAAAACGTTTAATTGAAGCTGAAAATAAATCCGAAGGCAAGGTAGCGGTATGTTTTCAAAACAGATATAATCCGTCTGTTGTGTTTGCCAAAGAGTTGATTGACAGCAAAAAATTCGGTGCAGTTAAATGCGGCAGGGCTTTTGTTACGTGGCGACGTGATGAAGATTACTATAATGCTGATTTATGGCGCGGTACCTGGAAAGAGGAATGCGGCGGAGTGCTGATAAACCAGGCGATTCATACTCATGATTTGTTACAGTATCTTTACGGAAAAACAACTGAAACTGTAGATGGTCACATTTCTAATTATCACCTTAAAGATGCGATCGAAGTTGAAGATATGGCTCAAGTGTATTTTACTTATGATGATGGTTCCAGGGCTGTATATTTTGCTACGACTGCTGCAGGGTCTAATTCTAATCCGATTATTGAAGTTACCTGTGAAGATGCGGTTATTCGTGTTGAAGGCAACTGTGTTTATAAAATAGGTGATTCGGTTGAGCTTGTTTTTTCAAAAAATGAAGCAACTTCTTTTGTTGGTAAAACTGAATGGGGAGACAGTCATACTCATCTGATTTCTGATTTCTATGATTGTGTTGCTGAAAATAAAGAGTTTTTGATCAACTCAAAAGAAGCAGGACGAGCAGTTTGTGAATTGCTTGCGGTATATGAATCATCTAAAACAGGCAAAACTATTGTAATGAAAGACTTTATAAAATAATTTGAAAGGATGATTCTTTAATGCAAATGACAATCCGTTGGTTCGGTGCCGGAAAAGACACCGTTACCCTTGAACAGATTAAACAGATTCCCGGTGTTGCCGGCGTTGTTCCTGCCTTGCACAAGCTTCCTGCAGGTGAGGTTTGGCCTCTTGATATGATTATGGATATGAAAAAGGAAATTGAGGCTGCAGGTCTTACAATGGAATGCATAGAAAGTGTTAATGTTCATGAAGATATTAAGTTAGGGCTTCCCAGTGCTGAAAAGTATATTGAGAACTATAAAGTTTGTATAAGAAATCTCGCAAAGGCCGGTGTTAAGGTTATCTGCTATAACTTTATGCCTGTTTTTGACTGGACAAGAACTGATCTTGCAATGGATATGGGCGACGGTTCAACATGTCTTTGCTATAACGGAAAGCAAATTGAAGGTAAAAGTCCTGAAGATATGTTCCGAGAAATTGACAATAATTCAAATGGTTACGCTATGCCCGGTTGGGAAACAGAGCGTATGGGTGAAATCAAGGAACTTTTTGAAAAATATAAAGGTATCACTGCTGATGATTTATGGAATAATCTGAAGCATTTCCTTGAGGAAATTATCCCCGTTTGTGAAGAGTGCGATGTCAGAATGGCAATTCATCCTGATGATCCGCCATGGGATATTTTCGGTCTTCCGAGAATTATTAAAAACATTGAAGATATAAGACGCTTCCTTAAGTTGGTTGACAGTCCTTATAACGGCCTCACATTCTGTACAGGCTCATTAGGCGCAAGTGCATCAAATGATTTACCTGCTATGATCAGGGAAGTAGGGGACAGAATTTATTTTGCTCACCTTCGTAATGTGAAAATCAGAGAAAGCTGGTTTAATGAAACAGCCCATCTTTCCGAAGCCGGTTCACTTGATATGTATGCAATCGTAAAAGCTTTGCAGGATTCAGGTTTTGACGGTTATATCAGGCCTGACCATGGCAGGATGATCTGGGGCGAGGTAGCCCGTCCGGGTTACGGTCTTTTTGACAGAGCTTTAGGCGCTGCCTACCTTAACGGTTTGTGGGAAGCCTGTGAAAAATCAAGATAATTGAAAGGAATTAGATTATGTTCGTTCATGAAAATCTTAAAAATAAAGTAGCTGTTGTAACAGGCGGAGGCGGTGTCCTTTGCAGCGGTTTTGCAAAGACTCTTGCTAAGCAGGGCGTAAAAGTAGCCGTTCTTGACCTCAATGAGCAGGCTGCCCAGGCTGTTGCTGATGAAATAGTTGCTGATGGCGGCAATGCAATTGCGGTTGGTTGTAATGTTCTTGATACCGACAGTATGAACGCAGCCAGAGAAATTATTAACGAAAAGCTGGGTACCTGTGATATCCTTCTCAATGGTGCAGGCGGTAATAATCCCAGAGGAACAACAACAAAAGAAACTCTTGAAGAGATCGATCTTATTGAAAAGAATGATGATGTTAAGACCTTCTTCGATCTTGATCCCAAGGGTATTGAATTTGTATTTAATCTTAATTTCCTCGGTACTCTTATTCCTACTCAGGTTTTTGCAAAAGATATGGCCTTGAAAGATGACAGTTGTATTATTATGGTTACTTCTATGAATGCTTTCAGACCTCTTACGAAGATTCCTGCTTATTCTGCAGCTAAAGCTGCTGTTGCAAACTTTACTCAGTTTATGGCAGTTCATTTTGCTGATATGGGTATCAGGGTTAACGCAATTGCTCCGGGATTTTTCTCAACTCAGCAAAATAAAGCTCTTCTTTGGAATGAGGACGGAACACCCACAGCAAGAACAGGAAAAATTCTTGCAGCGACCCCAATGAAGCGCTTTGGTGAGCCTGAAGAGCTTTCAGGTGCATTGCTTTTTCTTTGTGACAAAGACTACTCAGGCTTTGTTACCGGAACAACAATTGCTGTTGATGGCGGCTTCAACGCCTATTCAGGAGTATAATTTGAGGTGGTTTTGTGAAATCCCTGGTAAGTATAATTGTTCCTGTTTATAATCTTGAGGGATATCTTGATAATTGTCTTAAAAGCCTTGTGAATCAGACTTACCGCAACATTGAAATTCTCTGTATTGATGACGGAAGCACTGATGCAAGCAGTGAAATTATAACGTCTTATGCTGAAAAAGACAAGAGAATCATATATGTAAAAAAAGAAAACAGCGGAGTATCATCGGCAAGGAATATGGGTCTTGATCTTTTTAAGGGCGATTATGTTACGTTTGTTGACGGTGACGATTATCTTCATCCTCAGGCAGTTGAGATATTAGTTGATTGTACTGATAAAACAGGGTGCGATATTGCTTGCGCAGGCATCGGAACTGCAAATTCAATTGATCTTAGCTTTGATACCATTGAAAAGTTTGATTTTGTTTCTGTTGCTTCTGATGACCTGATGTTTAATGATAGTTATAACGGCTTGATGTCATCTTGCGGTAAGCTTTATTCAGCTAAAACGGTTGAAAACTTATTATTTGATGAAAATCTAATTTATTCAGAAGATACGATTTTTGTGTTTAATGTATTATTAAGGCATAATACAATAGGCATTATTAATACTGATCTTTATTATTACTATCATCGGGAAGGATCTGCTACCAGAACTGAATTTAAAGTAAAAAAAAGAAATACTTTAAAAGCATTTTCAAATCTTTGCGATCTTTTATTATGTGAAAACAGATGTAAGATGTTAGATATGATTCTGTTATATTTATTTAAGTTCATTCTTGCTGTCAGAACTCAGAGTTACGGCCTTGATTGTTATTCAGACATTAACAGTGAATGCAAAATAATTGGCCATAAATGGATAAGCTTTATGCTTAAAAGCAAAAATATAAAATTTAGACAAAAAGTTGAGTTTGTTGTATTTTTTTACTCCCGTTTTTTATATGAGCTTGCAAGATTGATTACAGACCCCACAATGATGGATTTTTACAAAAACAGAAGAAAACATAAGGCTGATAGCCAAAAGGATTGATGTAATGAAAACTTTCAAAAGAATTTTGTCTCTGATACTTTGCTTAACACTTTTAGCAGGGTTATGTGCCTGTACAGATAATTCTTATGACGGAACAGGTTTGGAAGAATCAGTGTTTATTTCTGAAGAAAGAAATGATAATTTCCGTTATGAAGTTTATGAGGACTATGCGATTATAACTGAATATTTTGGCGAAGATTTCAGAGTTTCTCTTCCTTCACACCTCGGAGGAAAACCTGTTAAAGGCATAGGTGACAATGCTATCGGAGTTAGCAGACTTGCAATTGATATAGTTGATATTCCGAAATCAGTTGTATATATCAGTCCTTCTGCTTTTTCAGGCTGCACCACAACAACTATATATACAGTTGCTCAGAACAATCCTGTATATAAAAGTGAAGACGGTGTAATATATTCTAAAGACGGTAAAAGCCTTCTTCATTATCCCTCAGGACGTTTGGAAAAATCTATTACTGTTTCAGATGGAATTGAAACAATCGGCGGATATGCTTTTGCCAACAATGAAGATGTTGTAAGCATTAAATTGCCGTCAAGTGTTAAAGAGATTAAAGAGCATGCTTTTGACGGATGCGACAAGCTTAATAAACTTAACTTTCCGGAAGGTATAACAAAAATTGAAGATTATGCCTGTTATGAATGTTCTTCATTGCCGGAAATTAAATTACCGTCAACATTGAAATCTATAGGTGAACATGCTTTTGACTATTGCATTTCAGTTAAAGAAATTGATGTTCCTGACTCTGTTGTTGAAATCGGTGACGGTGCTTTTATGCGTTGTAAAAGCCTTTCTGATATCGAGCTTCCCGCTTCACTTGAAAAATACGGATATCGTGTTTTTACCGGATGCCTTATGCTTGACGAGTTCGAAATTGGCCCGGGCAATTTGAGATACAGAATTTCTGATGGTATTTTATATTCAGCAGACGGTTCTGAGCTTATTGATTATCCTTACGGAAAGATTCAGGAAAAAATTAAAATCAATAATTCTGTTAAGTCAATCAGGTCTTACGCTTTTTATAAAGATGATGCAAAGACTGATGCTGAATTTGCAGATTATATCAGTTCTGTTGATTTTTCAAACGTTGAAAAAATAGGCAATTATGCATTTGCTAACCGTGATAAAATCCTTGCAGTTCAGCTTCCATCATCCCTCAAAGAAATTTCTTCAACTGCTTTTAACCACTGCAAAAAGATTTCAGGATACAAAATTTCCGGTTCTGATAAATTTGTATCGGTTAATGATGTGCTTTTCACATCCGATAAGAAGACTTTGGTTGCCTATCCTTGTGGTAATTCTTTAGTCTCTTACACAATACCTGAAGGAACAGAGCATATTAAAGATTATGCTTTTGCAAATGCAGAATTTTTAACAGATGTTAAATTTCCTGAGTCTTTAAAAACAATCGGCAAATATGGTTTCTATATGGCTGCCAGATTGACTGAGATTAAACTTCATAAAGCGCTTACAACTATCGGTGAGTATTGTTTTTCAAACTGTGTTTCAGTTGAAAGCATACAGATCCCTGATAATACAATAACAGAAATTCCTGACGGTGCATTCAGGTGCTGTGACGGTGTATTTGACTTTACTGTTCCTGAAGGAGTTACTTCAATCGGTAAAGATGCATTCAGAGAAAGTGCATATCTTGTTTATATTGAATTGCCCATGAGTGTAACAACTATTAAAGATCATGCTTTTTATGATATGGATAATTTCACAGACATAACAATTCCTCCGTCAGTTAAGGAATTCGGAAAAGAAATTGTAAGTGTTTATGATGAGAATCATCCGGATAAAGTTGTTCTTTATGTTCAGGCAGATTCGTCAGCTGAAGAATATGCCGTTGAAAATAGCATACCGTATGAATTGTATTAAGGAGTGTTATTATGAATTTGAATATTAAAAAAAGAGAAGATTGCACATTTGATATGCTTTCACTTGGTGAAGTTATGCTGAGACTTGATCCGGGTGAAGGTCGTATAAAAAATGCCCGCAGTTTCAGAGTCTGGGAGGGCGGCGGAGAGTACAATGTTGCCCGAGGCCTTCGCAGATGCTTTGGATTGAAAACAGCGGTTGTTACAGCTTTGGCTGACAATGAAATCGGCAGACTTGTTGAAGATTTTATGCTTCAGGGCGGAGTTGATACTTCTCTGGTTAAATGGGTTAAGTATGACGGCATTGGCAGAAGTGTGCGAAATGGTCTTAATTTCACAGAGCGCGGCTTTGGTATCCGTGGTGCTGTCGGTGTTTCTGATCGCGGTAATACTGCTGCTTCACAGCTTAAAGTTGGTGATATTGACTGGGAATATATTTTCGGTACACTCGGTGTCCGTTGGCTTCATACCGGTGGTATTTTTGCTGCACTTTCGGATACAACATCTGAGGTTGTAATTGAAGCTGTAAAGTGCGCTAAAAAATACGGAACAATAGTTTCATACGATCTTAACTACCGTCCGTCTTTATGGAATGATATTGGCGGTAAGGAGAGAGCTCAGACTGTTAATAAAGAAATCGCAAAATATATTGATGTAATGATCGGCAATGAAGAGGATTTTACAGCTTGTCTGGGCCTTGAAGTTGAAGGTAATGATGAAAACCTTAAAGAGCTTAATATTGACGGTTACTACAAAATGGTTGAAAATGCTGTTAAGGTATATCCGAATTTTAAAGTTATCGCAACTACGCTTCGTACGGTTAAAACAGCAACTGTTAATGACTGGAGTGCTATATGCTGGTCAGAAGGTAAAATCTATAACGGACTTGAAATGCCCGGCCTTGAGATACTTGACCGTGTAGGCGGTGGTGACAGCTTTGCTTCAGGCCTTGTTTACGGTCTTATGGAACTTGATGATCCCCAACAGGCAGTTAATTACGGTGTGGTTCACGGTGCACTTGCTATGACAACACCGGGTGACACATCAATGGCATCAAAAGCTGAGGTTGAAAGAATAGTCGGCGGTGCCGGTGCAAGAGTTCAGCGATAAATTAGATTTTGTTGAAAGGTTTACGAATTATGGATAAAGAACAAATTTTAACAAGAATTCAGGACTGTGGCATTGTTGCAGTTGTAAGAGCAGAAACAACAGATGAGGCAGAGAGAATTGTTGATGCGTGTATGGAAGGCGGAGTAGCCGCTATCGAACTTACTTTTACTGTTCCTCATGCAGATAAAGTTATTGAAGCTTTAGCTAAAAAATACAGCCCTGAAGATATAATCCTCGGTGCAGGTACTGTTATGGATGCACCAACAGCGAGAATTGCAATGCTCAGTGGCGCTAATTACATTGTAAGTCCTTATTTTGATTTGGAAACGGTTAAAATGTGTAACCGTTACAGAACTGCTGTAATGCCCGGAATTATGACGGTACGTGAGGGTGTCATGGCTATGGAAGCAGGTGCTGACATTCTTAAGGTGTTCCCCGGTGACTTGTATGGACCAAAGATTATTAAAGATATTAAAGGTCCTATTCCTTATGCAAAAATGATGCCTACAGGCGGTGTTACCGCTGAAAACGTAGGTGAATGGATCAAAGCCGGTGCAGTGGCTGTCGGAGCCGGCGGCTCTCTTACTGCAGGAGCTAAGACAGGCGACTATGCTCTTATTACTGAAACAGCAAAGAAATTTGTTGCAAATATTAAAGAAGCAAGAGCAAAATTATAATTTTGAAAGGTAAAAGTTATGTTCGTTGATATAGCGAAAATTAAAATTAAAGCGGGCGACGGAGGTAACGGTGCTGTTGCATTCCACCGTGAAAAATATGTAGCCTCAGGCGGTCCTGATGGCGGCGATGGCGGCAAAGGCGGAGATATCGTTTTTAAAGTTGATGATAACCTTGCCACATTGGCAGATTTTCGCTATAAGCGAAAATATAAGGCTCCAAACGGTGAAAACGGTTCTACAGGTAGACGTCACGGCAGAAAAGGTGAGGACCTTGTGATTCTTGTACCCCGCGGAACTGTTATTCGTGAGGTTACAAGCGGAAAAATTATGGCTGATATGTCTGATGATGATGTGTTTGTTGCTGCAAAAGGCGGTAAAGGCGGTTGGGGAAACCCTCATTTTGCAACTCCTACAAGACAAGCTCCGCGTTTTGCAAAAAACGGAACTCCCGGTGAAGAATGGGAAGTTTCACTTGAATTGAAGCTTCTTGCAGATGTCGGTCTACTCGGTTTCCCGAATGTTGGTAAATCAACTTTTATTTCAGTTGTAAGTCAGGCTAAACCGATTATTGCCGATTATCATTTTACTACTCTTACCCCTGTTCTTGGTGTTATAAGTCTCGGTGAAGGCAATTCATTCGTTATGGCTGATATTCCTGGTCTTATAGAAGGCGCAAGTGAAGGTATCGGTCTCGGTCACGAGTTTTTGAAGCACGTTGAAAGATGCCGTTTGCTTGTGCACATCATTGATGCCGCAGGCAGCGAAGGAAGAGACCCCATTGAAGATTTTGAAAAAATAAATAATGAGCTTGTAAAATTCAATCCTGAACTTGCACAGCGGGAGCAGATTGTTGTAGGTAATAAAATCGATCTTGCAACTGATGAGCAGCTTGAAAAACTTGAGAAGTATTTTACCGAAAAGGGATATATGTACTTCACTATGTGTGCACCTATTGTTGAAGGTACACAGGAAATAATTAATGCTGTTGCTGCAAAGCTTGCAACCTTGCCGCCTATTAAGCGATTTGAAAAGGAAGAAATTCCTGCAGAGTTTATTGAAAAGAATAATAACGGTAAGTTTAATATTGTCGTTGATGAAGATGTATATTATGTTGAAGCTGAGTGGCTTCTCAAAATTCTTCAGAGAACAGACCTTGATGACTATGAATCTTTGCAGTATTTCCAACGAGTTTTGCAGTCAACAGGTATAATTGACGCTCTTGTTGAAAAAGGTATTCAGGAAGGCGATACAGTTTCTATTTATGATTTGGAATTTGATTTTGTACCTTAAGGAAGAAAATAATGGAAAGATTTTTGTCACAAACAAACGTTGATGCAGATTCGCTGAGTCCTCTTACACTTGCCTTTATCGGTGATACGGTTTACGATTTGTTGGTCAGAGAAGAAATAATCTGTGATGCAAACAGACCTGCAAATGATCTTCATTCACTTGCTGTTAAAAAAGTAAAAGCATCTGCTCAGGCTGAGGCGATTACCGGAATTCTTCCGATGCTTTCTGATAAGGAAACAGCAGTTTTTAAACGGGGAAGAAATGCGAAATCCGGTCATATTGCTAAAAATGCCACTACAAGTGATTATCATAAAGCGACAGGCCTTGAAGCTTTGTTCGGATATTTATATTTAACCAATCAGATTGAACGCATTTTAGAGCTTTATGAACTTATTAAGAGGTGCGATAGTGATGACTGAAAAAAAGCAAAAGATAGTTTCTTTGATTGTGGATAACATCTTTTGGCTTGTGGGCTGTGTTTCATATGCAGCGGGTGTTACCATTTTTGCTGTGCCAAATAACATTGCGCAGAGTGGCATGACAGGTGTTGCAATTATTATTAACTATCTGATTAATACACCTATCGGTATCACAAATTTTGTTTTGAATATACCTCTTTTTATCCTTGCCTGGATATTTATAGGCAAAAAATTCACTCTCAAAACATTATGGGTAACAACAGTATTGTCACTTGTAATGGACGGAATGACTAACTTAATCAACAAAGGGATAATCCCGACCTATGAGGGTGACACGCTGCTTGCTTGTATTTTCTGTGGTACATTGTGTGGATTTGGACTTTCAATGGCTTTTTTAAGAGACTCTACCACAGGCGGTACAGATATAATAATGCGTCTTTTTAAACTGATTTTACCTCATTATTCAATGGGTAAGCTCATAATGATTTTTGATGCTTTGGTTGTTATTGCTGCTGCTATTGTATTTAATAGTGCAGAAAGCGCTCTGTATGCAGCTATACTGATTTTTGTAAGTTCAAAAGTTGTTGACTATGTAACCTATGGTGCGGGTAATGGTAAGATGTTGCTTGTTTTTACAGATAATGCACACGATATTACCCACGCGATTACTTCTCAGATGACAAGAGGTGTATCCATTGTTCCTGTTGAAGGCGGATATACAGGCGAAAAGAAAAATATGCTTATAATCGTTCTTCGTAGCCATGAGGTTTCCAGAGTAAGAGGCATAATTAAAAAGGCTGATCCTCATACGTTTACAGTCATAACTGAGGCAAGAGAAATTTTTGGTGAGGGATTTAAAGCTCCGCCTGCATCTGATTCTTAATTATGATATCCCTGAGTGCTTGACACTCGGGGATTATTGTTATATAATATCAAAGTTAAATTTATATGAAATGGTGATTTTATGTCAGGACATTCAAAATGGAGTACAATTAAAAGAAAGAAAGAAAAAACCGACAATCAGCGTGCCAAAATTTTTACAAAAATCGGCCGTGAAATTGCCGTTGCTGTTAAGGCAGGCGGACCTGATCCTTCAGTAAACACAAAACTCAAAGATATTATTGCTAAAGCCAAGTCAAATAACGTTCCTAATGATAATATTGAAAGAATTATCAAAAAGGCAGCAGGTGAAGGCAGCACAGATAACTACGAAGATATCGTATATGAAGGCTATGGTCCTTCAGGTATTGCTGTAATTGTAGAAACTCTTACAGATAACCGTAACCGTACTGCAGGCGATGTTCGCCATTATTTTGATAAGTACGGCGGAAATATGGGTCAGACCGGTTGCGTTTCATTTATGTTTACACGTCAGGGTGTTATTACTATTGAAGCAGAAGACGTAGATGAAGAAAAGCTTATGGAAGATGCTCTTGAAGCCGGTGCTACTGATTTCCTTACAGATGATGGTATTTTTGACATCAGAACTGAACCTAATGATTTGGGCGCAATCAGAGATGCTCTTGAAGAAAAAGGTTATTCTTTCCTTTCTGCTGAAGTTGAGTATGTACCCAGCACATATACTAAGCTTGAAAGTGCTGATGACATCAAGAATATGAATAAAATGCTTGAAATGTTTGAAGATAATGATGATGTTCAGGCTGTATGGCACAACTGGGAAATGCCTGAAGAAGAATAATTTAATTATTAATAAAATGAACCGATTCAAATTATTGAATCGGTTCATTATTTTTTATATCTCGTAATCTGCTACAGCTCTTTCAGTAATCACTGAATGAACGAATTTTTTTACTTCAAGGTGTGCGGGATGCACTTGATAATCTTCAAGAGCTTCTTTGCTTTCAAAAACTGAGTAAAGAGCTATGTCAAATCCTGCAGGATTATAGTTGAAACCAACTTCTGCGCTTATAAGACCAGGAACAATACCAACTAAATCTGTAAGAATTTTTCTGATATGTTCCATATTGCTTTGTTTGTCTTCATTATCACGGATTTTCCAGAAAACTATGTGTTTAATCATAGATATTAACCTTTCGTTGTATATTTTTGAAATATTATAACAGAATAATTATGCAATTGCAAATTATATTACATCGGAGGTAATTATGAAAAGAATTATCACATTTTCTCTTTGCTTCATATTATTATTTGGTTTTGCTTCATGCACGAAAAAAGATACGGTAACTAATGAAGCAGATAAAAAGAGCACAGAAATATATTATTTGAATTTTAAGCCTGAAGTGTCTCAGGTTTATGATGAAATAGCAAAAGCTTATGAAAAAGAAACGGGTGTTAAAGTTAAAGTGGTTACTGCTGCCAGCGACACTTATGAAACAACATTGAAGTCAGAAATTGCTAAAAGTGAAGCACCTACAATTTTTCAGATAAACGGTCCTGTTGGATTTCAATCATGGAAAAATTATTGCCTTGATTTGAAAGACACTAAGTTGTATTCCAATCTTATTGATAAAGACCTTGCTGTGCGTGAAGGTGATGCAATTTACGGTATTCCTTATGTTATAGAAGGTTATGGGATAATATATAACGGCGAAATAATGGAAAAATATTTTGCACTTGATACTAAATCGGTAAGAATTGATTCTGTAGATGAAATAAACAATTTTAATACGTTAAAAGCTGTTGTTGAAGATATGACAAAAAACAAGGAAAAGCTCGGTATTGACGGAGTATTTGCTTCAACATCTATGGCAGGCGGTGAAACGTGGCGATGGGATTCACATTTAGCAAGCGTACCTTTTTATTATGAAATGAAAGACGTGGATGATTCTGTTAGCACATTATCTACAGCCTTTGATGCAAAAGAAATTGAATTTAAATATAACGAAAATTACAAGAAATTACTTGATCTTTATGTTAACAACTCAGTTAGCGAAAAAGGATTACTTTCGGGTAAGTCAGTTAATGACTCAATGTCTGAGTTTGCTTTGGGCAAAGTGGCAATGGTTCAGAACGGAACATGGGCTTGGTCAGAAATTTCCAAAGTAAGCGGTAATAAAGTTAATGAGAGTAAAGTGGGTTATCTTCCGCTGTATATGGGTATCGACGGTGAAGAAAAGCAGGGTATTTGCATAGGTACAGAAAACTATTTTGCAATCAATTCCAAAGTGTCTTCCGAAAAACAAAAAGCATCAATTGCTTTCCTTGAATGGTTGTTTTCAAGTGAAACAGGTAAAAAATATGTAACTGAAAAACTTGGATTTATTACACCGTTCAGCACTTTTAGTGAAAAAGAAATTCCAAATGACCCACTGATTAAAGATGTTTACAGGTGGATGGATAAAGATGTTGAAACAGTTGAATGGACTTTTAGCTCTTTTCCAAGTCAAGAGTTTAAAAATTCCTTTTCTGACTCAGTTTTGGAATATATTCAGGGAACTCGTGATTGGGATTATGTCAAAAAAACAGTAACTGATTCCTGGAAAAAAGAAAGATCATAACTTTATGCGGCGGTGAATTTATGAAGATAAATAAGTACTTTCCGGTATTTGTGTTGCCTACTCTTGTGGCGTTTGTAATTGCTTTTGTAATACCGTTTTTACTCGGTGTATATTTGTCATTTACAGAGTTTACAACGATTCTTGATGCTGAATGGGTAGGTTTAAGTAACTATATTAAAGCGTTTTCTAATGAAGATTTTTTAAATGCGTTATGGTTTACAATTAAATTCACCGTTGTATCGGTTTTGACGATAAATGTTTTTTCATTTACACTTGCTAATTTGCTGACCAAAGGTCTTAAAGGTACAAATTTTTTCAGAACAGTTTTCTTTATGCCAAATCTTATCGGCGGAATAGTTCTGGGTTATATATGGCAGCTTATTATAAACGGATTTTTACAAACCTTCGGAGTAACCGTAACCTATGACCCCAAATACGGGTTCTGGGGACTTGTAATTCTTTTGAACTGGCAATTGATAGGTTATATGATGGTTATTTATATAGCAGGTTTACAAAATGTGCCCGGTGATTTAATTGAAGCTGCAAAGGTAGACGGTGCAAACCGTTGGCAAATCTTGAAAAACGTAAAGTTGCCGCTTGTGGCACCAAGTATTACAATATGCACTTTTCTGACACTTACAAATTCATTTAAACTTTTTGATCAGAATCTTGCGTTGACAGCCGGTGCACCGTCACAAAAAACAGCTTTGCTCGCTCTTGATATATATAATACCTTTTATTCCAAAATCGGTTGGGAAGGTGTCGGTCAGGCAAAAGGCGTAGTGTTTTTCATAATTGTTGCATTAATTTCTTTCACTCAATTGGTTATAACGAGAAAAAAAGAGGTGGTACATTAATGAAAAAAGGTATATTGTCAAACTCTTTAACGTATATATTGCTTGCAGTGGCTTGTTTAATTTTTATTTCTCCGATTTTGATAGTAATAATAAACTCATTTAAAAGCCGTTTTTTCATCAGTGATGCACCTTTTGACTTGCCTGATAGCGAGACTTTTGCCGGAATTGAAAACTATGTTTCGGGAATTCAGAAAACTGATTTTATTTCAGCATTTGGTTGGTCTGTATTTATTACATTGCTTTCAGTTTGTGTTATTGTTCTTCTTACATCAATGACAGCCTGGTTTATAGTCAGAAGTAATAGCAGATTTTCAACCTTTTTATATTACTTTTTTGTTTTTTCAATGATTGTTCCTTTTCAGATGGTAATGTTTACTCTTACTAAAACTGCTAATATGCTTAACCTTGATAATCCGTTAGGTATTATATTTATTTATCTGGGATTCGGTAGCGGTCTATCAGTTTTTCTTTTTTCAGGGTTTGTAAAATCCATTCCTAAAGAAATTGAAGAGGCAGCAATGATTGACGGATGCTCACCGCTGCAACTGTTTTTTAAAGTGATTTTTCCGGTTTTGAAACCTACAAGCATCACAGTTGCAATATTGAATGCTATGTGGATATGGAATGATTATCTTTTACCGTATCTTCTTATAGGAAGTGAGTATAAAACTATTCCTATAGCAGTTCAATATCTGAAAGGCGGTTATGGTTCCATTGATATGGGAGCAATGATGGCTATGCTTGTATTAGCTGTTATTCCGATTGTTGTTTTTTATCTGTTTTCTCAAAAATATATTATAAAAGGCGTCGTTGCAGGTGCGGTGAAAGGGTAATGATATGGCTGAAATTTCGTTAAAAGATATATCTAAGGTTTATTCAGATGGTACGGTTGCAGTTAACAATCTGAATCTTGAAATTAACGATAAGGAATTTATAATACTTGTCGGTCCATCAGGTTGCGGAAAATCGACAACACTCAGAATGATAGCAGGGCTTGAAGATATCAGCAGTGGTGAACTGAAAATTGGTAAAAGAGTAGTGAATTCACTTGCTCCAAAAGACAGAAACATTGCAATGGTATTTCAGAGTTATGCTCTCTATCCTCATATGAGCGTTTATAAAAATATGGCATTTGGATTAGAACTTCGAAAAATGCCTGATGAAGAAATTAAAAAACGTGTAACTGAGGCTGCAAGAATACTTGATATTGAGCATCTGTTAAAAAGAAAGCCAAAAGCATTGTCAGGCGGTCAGCGGCAGCGCGTTGCACTGGGCAGGGCTATGGTCAGATCTCCTGAAGTTTTTTTACTTGACGAACCTTTATCAAACCTTGATGCAAAATTAAGAACAGCAATGAGAGCCGAAATTACAAATCTACACAGAAAGCTTGGTACAACTTTTGTTTATGTAACCCATGACCAGACTGAAGCTATGACGATGGCAGACAGAATAGTTGTTATGAAAGATGGTGTTATTCAGCAAGTTGATACTCCGCAAAATCTTTATAACAGACCTGATAACGTGTTTGTTGCAGGCTTTATAGGCTCACCGGCGATGAATTTTATTGATTGCTCGTTTGAAGGTGGTTTTTTAAAATTATCAGATGGTAAATTACCTGTAAGTGAGTCATATGTTTCAGCTGTTTCTAAGATTAAAGATAAGAAATTGATTCTCGGTGTCAGACCTGAAAATCTTATTGCAGACAGCAAATATATATCAGCCCATCCGGAGTTGTGTCTTAATGTTACAATTGAAGTAATCGAGCCTATGGGTAGTGAAACATATCTGTATGTTAATTTCGGCTCGCAAAGACTCATTTGTAAAGTATATTCAGATGTTGATTATAAAATCGGTCAGGAGATCAAGCTCGCTCTTGAGGAAGAAAAAATTCATCTCTTTGACAGCAATACAGGGTTAAATATCTTGACTTTATAGACGTTAAGTTATAAAATAAAGTGATATAATAAGGAGCCTTGAATAAGGCTCCTTACAAAAAGAATTAATTGGAGAGGTAAAATATGGGAGTTTTAGAAAGTAAAGTATTAAATGGTTTTGTCCGCGTTTGTAATGACGGTTGGAATCAGGGCTGGCATGAAAGAAACGGCGGTAATCTTACATATCGTATGACCAAAGAAGAGGTTGAGGAGTGTAAGGCTGAGTTTACTTATGATAAACCTTGGATTAATATGGGTGTTAAGGCTGAAAATCTTGCCGGTGAATATTTTATGTCAACAGGCACAGGTAAATATTTCCGTAATATGATTCTTGCACCTGAAGAGAATATCTGTATTCTTGAAATCAACGAAGCAGGTGACAGCTACAGAATCGTTTGGGGTCTTGTTAACGGCGGCGGTCCCACCAGTGAATTCCCCAGCCATTTCCTTAATCACAGCGTTAAAGTTGCTGAAACAAACGGTGCAGCACGTGTAATTTACCATGCTCATCCCACAAATATTATAGCTATGACATTTGTTCTTCCTCTTACTGATTCAGAATTTTCAAAAATTCTTTGGCAGAGCATGACTGAGTGTCCTGTTGTTTTCCCCAAGGGTGTAGGCGTTGTTGAATGGATGATTCCCGGCGGTGCTGAAATCGCTCTTAAAACAAGTGAACTTATGAAAAAATACGACATTGTTGTATGGGCACATCACGGTCTTTTTGTTATGGGTAATGACTTTGATTCAGCTTTCGGTCTTATGCACACAGTCGAAAAGAGTGCAGAGATTTATGTAAGAATGCTCAGTATGGGCAAACCTATGCTCCAGACTATTCCTGAAGACAGACTTGCTGATGTAGCTGAAGCTTACGGCGGAAAACTTGCTGAAAACCTTCTTTAATACTCCAAGATTTAATAAAGGAGCCATATTATGATTCGTTTAGAAAAATATTATGAAAATCTAAATGTCTTACATCTGGGCACGGAAGAGCCTCGTGCATATTTCGTACCTTTTGAAAATATGGAGAAGTCAAATAAGCGCAGAGAAAATTCAGCTTATTTCACTTCACTTTGCGGACAGTGGGATTTTAAATATTTCAATAATCTTACTGAAATAGAAGATTCTTTCTGGGCAGCTGACTATAGCACAGATTCTTTTGATAAAATCACTGTTCCGATGAACTGGCAGATGTGTCTCGGCAGGGGATATGACGTACCTCAGTATACTAATGTCAGATATCCTATTCCGAATGATCCGCCTTATGTTCCTGATAACAATCCTTGCGGTGCATACTCAAGAGTATTTGAAGTTACCGATGATATGCTTGGAAGACAGCTTTATTTAAATTTTGAAGGTGTTGACTCTTGTTTCTATCTTTGGATAAACGGAGCTTTTGTTGGTTACAGCCAGGTAAGCCACGGAACAAGTGAATTCAATATAACAAATTACATTTATGCCGGTAAAAATAAGATTTCTCTTCTTGTTTTGAAATGGTGTGACGGTACTTACCTTGAAGACCAGGATTTCTGGCGTTTGAGCGGTATTTTCCGTGAAGTTTATATTCTCGCCCGTAACCCGGTCGGTCACATCCGTGACGTTGATATTAAAACGAACTTTAATAAAAAGCTAACCAAATGTGATTTTAACATATCTCTTTCTTTGAACGGAAGTTGTGATGTTAAATATTGCCTGCTTTCTCCGGATGGTACTGTTACTTCAGAAGGCGCAATAAATGACGGTAAGATTTCAGTTAAGCTTGAGTACCCGCTTTTATGGAGTGATGAGATTCCTCAGCTTTATAAATTATATCTTTATTGCCATGATGAAGTTATTTGTTTCCCCGTTGGTATGAGAGATATAAGAATTAAATCTTCCTGCGTTCTTCTTAATGGTCAGAAGGTTAAAATTTACGGTGTAAACCGCCATGATTCACACCCTGAATACGGTCACTATGTTCCTTATGAACATATGTTGGAAGATCTTTACATAATGAAACGTCATAACGTTAATGCTGTCAGAACATCTCACTATCCAAATGATCCGCGTTTTTATGGTATGTGTGATGAACTTGGCTTCCTTGTTATTAATGAAGCTGATCTTGAAACTCATGGTATGGGTGTTCGTGCTGAGGGTTCGAGTAATGAATATTCATGGCATTACCTTTCGCAGCATCCCGATTGGGAAAAATCATATGTTGACAGAGCAAAACGTCTTTATGAAAGAGATAAAAACCATCCCTGTGTTATTTTCTGGTCGCTTGGTAATGAATCCGGTGCAGGTGATAACCACCGCGCAATGAGAAAATATATAAAGGGTCGCAACCCTGATGCTATTGTTCATTATGAAGGCGCAAATCAGGAGTACGCTAAGAGATTCAAAATGAAACTTTCTGATATCTCGGATGTTGAAAGTTTTATGTATCCTAAAGCTGAAGAATGCGTAACTCACATGAAAAACGCAAAGAAAAAGCCATTGTATCTTTGTGAATACTGCCACGCTATGGGTAATGGACCGGGAAACCTCAAGGAGTACTGGGATGTTATTGAAGCAAATGATAATTTTGTAGGCGGTTGTATCTGGGAATTTACCGATCATTCTGTTGCTGTAACAGGTGAAAACGGTGAAGTTCATTATACTTACGGCGGTGACTTTGGAGATAAACCTAATGACGGTGAGTTCTGTGTCGATGGTCTTGTTTATCCTGACAGAAGAATTCATACCGGTTTCCTTGAAGCTAAAAAGCTTTATCAGCCTTTCGGTGTTGAATATGACGGTAAAGGTAATGTTTTGATTTTTAATAAACGTTTCTTTAAAGGTCTAGACGACATCGGTCTTAAATGGGAAATTAAATGCAATGGTGAAAAAATTGCCAATGGCGAAATCTCAGGTCTCATGATTATGCCGAGAACCAAACAGAAGTTCACTTTGTTTAGTGCAAGAGAGATTTCTGTTTACGGTGAAGCATATCTTACATTACGCTTTTTCAATACCAAAGATAATGTCTGGGCACCAAGCGGCTATGAATGCGGTAATTGTCAGTTTAAACTTAATACGGCTAAGGCTGAGCTTGTTAAAGTCAGTGATGGTGAAGTGACTCATCTTGAAGATGAAAGATTTATTACTGTTACTGCAGGGGACTGTGTCTACAGATTTGATAAGTATTTTGGTGTTATGGACACAATTACTTATAAAAACCGTGAAATGATTTCAGCTCCGATCAAACTCAATCTTTTCAGAGCTACAACAGACAATGATCGCTGGATCCGTGATGAGTGGATAGAAAGAGGCTTAGACAGACTTATTCAGAAAACTTACTCGGTACAGTTAGCAAAAGAAAATAATGCTCTTGCGATTGTTGCTGATATTTCTTACGCTCCGATTATGTTAAACCCGGCAATCAAGGCTAAAGTGACTTATATCATTCAGTCAACGGGCGATTTGATTATAAATGTTAACGGCGATATTGACATTGAAACTATCAGATACATTCCCCGTGTCGGAATTACCTTTGAAATGCCTGAAAAAAATGAAAAGTTTGAGTATTTTGGTTACGGACCGATGGAAACTTATTGTGACAAGAAAAATGCTGCTTTAGTTGATATGTATACTTCCACAGTTACCGACAACTTTGAGCATTATATCCGTCCTCAGGAAAATTCTTCTCACTTTGGCACTAAATGGGCTATGGTCGGTGAAGAAATGGGCTATGGTCTCTTTATGTCCGGATATGGTCTTGACAGTTTCTCGGTTAATGCATCACATTATACTGTTGATCACCTTGATAAAACTGCTCATGATCATGAACTCATTCCGGTGAAGGAAACTGTTGTTTGCCTTGATTACCGTCAAGAAGGCATCGGCTCAGGATCCTGCGGACCTATTGCTTCCAAACAATATAACTTTACGGAAGATAAGGTTAACTTTACATTCAGACTAAAACCTGTTGATATGGATAACGTTAATCCATTTGATCTTTTAAATCAGTCATTCTGATATTTAATGCCTGCACAAAAAACGTGCAGGCATTTTTGTATAAAAAAACAGCCGGATTAAATCCGACTGTAAGATTATGCGTTTCCTTTTTCCAAAGCTCTGTGAAGCCAGATTGAGCCGATATCCATTGCATTCCAAAGACCTTTTTTCTCAGCTTTTTTAACAATGCGCTCTCTTGGTCTGCAATCAGGGTCTGTGTTAAGCATCTGAACAACAACTCTGTCAGCAACTTCCATATCTTTAAAAGTTTTTGTGCTTGTGATGGAAAGCATGATGACAAACGGGTCGTTCATATTGCCGTAGTAAATTGTATTGCCGCTTCTGACCAATGGTTTACCTTTGTATGTTAAAAACTTTACTTCATTCTTTTTAGCCATAACAGTACCTCCGAATTATAAGTCAAGATAATTTTTTACCAGTGACTGCAATAACTCATCGCGGTCAAGCTTAAGGATAATACTGCGAGCATTGTTATATGTTGTGATATATGTTGGGTCTTCTGAAAGAACGTAACCTACGATCTGGTTGATCGGATTATATCCTTTTTCTTTTAATGCATTGTAAACAGTCTGTAAGGCAACACGCATTTCATTTTCGTGATCTTCTTTAATCGAAAACTTTATTGTTTTATCAGTCATTGCAAACACCTCCGTAATCATTTTACTATTATAAACTATTTTGATTAATTTAACAAGGGGTATTTTGAACTTTTTTGTATTTGTTGTTGGTTTTTACTTCCTTGTATGATATAATATGGATAATATTTGTGCGAGGTGACTTATGAAGGTTTATTCTTGTGAGCAAATGAGAAAGATTGAAGAAAATGCTTATATGCAAGGCATGTCTTATATTACTATGATGGAAAACGCAGGTTTTTCATGTCACGAAAAAATTGCTGAGTTAACTGATGATATTTTTAAACCGGTTGTCGTTTTATGCGGCAGTGGTAAAAACGGCGGTGACGGCTTTGTTATAGCACGTCTGCTTAAAAATAAAGGTTATGATGTTAAGGTTATTCTTGTTTGCGGAATGCCGAAAGCCGCTGAAGCTGAGTATATGTATTCTTTGCTTGACGGTGTCGAAATATACCATTTTGATAATTTAAAATATGATACTGAAATTAAGAAAGTCTTATCCTGCAGTGGGGTTATTGTTGACTGTATTTTCGGTATAGGTTTTAAAGGACAACTCAGAGAAAACACGCAATCTCTGGTTTCATTTATCAATTCAAACAGTAAAGCGTTAAAAATTTCAGTTGACATACCAAGCGGCTTGAAAGGTGATGCGCCTTTGGTTGATGGTGAACCTTTCAAATCGGATTATACTTTGGCTGTAACTTGCAAAAAACCTGCCCACGTTTTAAAGCCGGCAGCTGATTATTGCGGAAAAGTGATTGTACTTGATATAGGTTTTTCAAGTGATTGTTATAATTTAGCGGACGGTTGCGCCTTTGAATGTGCAGATTATGAGTACATTTCTAAAGCATTACCTTTGAGAAAAACAGATTCAAATAAAGGAACATACGGTAAACTTTTGTGCATTTGCGGCAGTATGAGAATGCAGGGAGCCGCAGTTCTTTGTTCAAAAGCGGCGGTTAATTCTGGTGCAGGGATTGTTATTTCTGCTTTTCCCGTTAAAGCTTACAGTGCTATTGCCTCTAAGCTTACTGAACCTTTGATGTTGCCGCTTAAAGATGATGAAAACGGTTTTTTAACCGAAGAAGCTATTGAAGAAATTAAAGTAAATCTTACATCTGCAACTGCTGTAGTTATCGGGTGTGGCTTGGGCGTTACTGACGGAACCCGTAAAGTTTTTGATTTTGTTATAAAGAACGCAAAATGTCCTGTAATTATTGATGCTGATGGTCTAAATATTTTAAGTGAGAATACAGATATATTGAAATCAGTTGATGCAACGGTTGTTCTCACTCCTCATCCCGGTGAAATGTCACGGTTAATTAAGAAAAATATATCTGATATTCAGCGTGACCGTATTTCTGCTTGTAAAGAACTCAGCAGTAAAACAGGGGCTGTTGTTCTTTTAAAAGGCAGTAATACCGTTATTAGTGGCGGCAGCAGAGTCTTTATTAACCCAACAGGAAATCAGGGTATGGCCAAGGGGGGAAGCGGTGATGTGCTTTCCGGTATAATCGGTTCATTTCTTGCGCAAGGCGTTTCTTGTTTTGAAAGTGCTGTCTCCGGTGCTTATATTCACGGAGAATGTGGGGACAAAGGAGTTAAGAAGCTGTCTTTTACAGGCCTTACACCGTCTTCGATGACAGAAATGTTGCCTGAACTGTTTTCAAATTATGAAAACAAGGTTGATTGAGTTGAGACGATTAGTAAGTGTTTTAATTTTGATAGTGTTTACTTTCTCCGGTTGCGGTCAAGATGTTATAAAAAGCGGTGTCCGAATGAATGTTGATTCATTGAACACTGCTTTTATTTTAAAATTTAATGATAAATCTTACAAAGGGAATATCAGTTACAAAAATAATCGGTTTGAATTTGATTTTACCCATCCGCAAGAAATATCCGGTATTAAGTTTTTTGTGTATGAAAATACTTTCGGTGCTGGTTTTGATGATATAACAACTGAATTTGTTTTCTCTGAGAAAAAACAAATTGTTGCCATTTGCAATGCTTTAGAGAGCCTTCTGGCGGTAGAAAAATTTGAATATGTAAACAATCGATTTGAATACAAAAACGCCTTATTTAAGGCGTTAATCGATCAATATGGAAATTTATTATTGATAAAGACAAAAGATGCTGAGTTGATTATGGTTCGATAGTCAACCGTATTACTTTCCGGAATAAAATATATTAGGCATATTTTTTGAAATGTGTGTTTAAATGTGCCTGTAATCGGCAAAAATATTTTTGCTGATTAAATTACGGAGAGTGATAAAATGACAGTTAAACGGGGAGATATTTATTATGCTGATCTTAGTCCCGTTGTCGGTTCCGAACAAGGGGGAATAAGACCTGTACTGATAGTACAGAATGATATAGGCAACAAATTCAGCCCGACGGTAATTGCAGCTGCAATCACAAGTCAGCGCTTTAAAACATCTTTGCCGACTCATATACAAGTTAATGCCCATGGTTGCGGACTCGCAAAAGATTCAATTGTTTTACTGGAACAGGTAAGAACTCTTGATAAAAAAAGATTAAAAGAAAAAATGGGAAATCTGGATGAAAGTGATATGAACAGGGTGAATCAGGCACTTTCAGTCAGTCTAGGAATAGAAAATACTTAAAGAAAAAGCCTCCGATATCGGAGGCTTTTTTATCAGAATTTGAATTCAGGAAGATAATCCTTATGAGCCTGTTTAAGCTCTTCAAAGCACTTTGTTGTCTTTTCCCAGTCTCCAACAAGAGGATGAATAAGAAGACCGTTGATTACTGCCTGTTCGTCGCCGTTAATAGCGCCTTCAACAGTGTATTTTTCATAAGCTTTGATAACTCTCATAAGAGCGATAATGTGTTTGTTTTCAACTTTGTCAATTTTAACAGGTGTTGCACCGTCTTTACCGATAACTGCAGCGATTTCAACGATATCATCATCAGCCATAAAATCAAGAGTACCGTTATTCTTAATATTTACAACATGAACATCCTGCTTGTCATTGGCGATAGAATCAATAAGTGAAACAGCGGCAAGAGAATATTTATGACCGCCGCGTTTGTCAAGAAGTGCGGGCTTGATGCAAAGCTCTTCATTCTGATACATTTCAAGAAGGCTTTCTTCAATCTCCATGCATACTTCAGCTCTTGTTTTTTCGTCAGTGCGCTGATGTTCAAGCTTTGCCTCACGGCAATAGAAATACTGAAGATATGAAGAGGGGAGACCCTGAACGGATTTAAGGCATTCAATATCAAAACCATCATCTTTGATGTTAGCCATTACCTTTGGTGAAAAACCATCTTCAATAAGACCGGGAAGAAGCTCTTTGCCGTCTTTCTTTACTGAAGTGATCCAGCTGAGGTGATTAAGGCCAAGATAAGTAATCTCACTGTCTTCACCTGTGATTTCTTTGACATCGTCAATCATATCAATAGGAACATTGCAAAGACCGATGTTTTTAACGTTTGTATGGTTGAGAATAAATTCAGTAAGAATACCTGATGGGTTTGTGAAGTTGATGAGCCATGCATCAGGGCAGATAGCTTCAATTCTGTCACAAACATGCTTTATTACAGGGATAGTACGGAGAGCTTTAAAGCAGCCGCCGATACCGGTTGTTTCCTGACCAATGAGACCGTACTTCTTAGGAATGCTTTCATCAAGATGACGAGCCTGAAGCTTACCGATACGCATCTGAGTTACAACGAAATCTGCACCCTGAAGAGCTGTGTCAACATCATCTGTCATAACAACTTCACAGTCAACTCCTGCAGCTTTAAGCATCCTTACGCAAAGATTACCAACGATTGTTCTCTTTCTTTCATCAATATCCATAAAAGATACTTTTTTGAGCTTAAGTGAATCTCTTGCTTTGAGGAATCCGTCGATAAGCTCGGGGCAATATGTACTGCCTGAACCGATTACGGCAAGTGTAATTTCTTTCATAACATTATCTCCTTTATACATACTGCTGGAAAATCCAGTTAATACATCCTACAACGGGTGGCTCTGTGAGTTTGTTGAATTTCATCTGTCTGCCGCTTTTTTCAACGCAAAGCTCCATAAGTCTGTTGATATAGATCTCAGAAGGAAGTTTTGTGTGAATTGAGCCTGAAAGTACAACCTCAATAACTTCATCAGTGAAGTTAAGCTGTTTTGCATGAGCAGCAATAAGTGAAGAGCCTCTGTCGGCCATTTCTTCAATAATATCAAGAACTTTTTTGTCACCAAGTTTTGCGGCATCAAAGAAGAAGTCAATTAATCTCATAATGAATGTGTCAGCGTCGTCTTCTTCAAATTTTGAAACCATACCAAGGAATTCTTCTCTTGTTGAGATAGAGTACTCGTCATAAAACATTTTTGTAAGTGCTGTTTCGCCAAGACCAAGATAAACATCATCATAAATTGTTTTATAGGTCATCATAGCTATCCAGTGTCCGTTTCCTTCGTCACCTGAAAACTCACCGAGACCTGCAAGCTGAAGCATCTTACCGTCTGAATCGATAGCGTTACAGCAAGTACCCGTACCTGCGTTATAACCTATTGCAGCTGCGCCTGTTGAACCTGCTTTAACAACGATAAATCCATCGTTATAAATCTCAAAATTTTTAAGACCGAAAGCGCTGAGTCTTTCAAACATATCATCATGCTGATACTGATGATCAATACCTGCGAGACCCATAAGAGTGAAGCCGATATCATCAAGCTTTACTCCTGCTTTTTTAAGGAGGTCATTGATCCCGTTCCAAACGAGCTGAGAAGCGTATTCCATTCCGCCTTCATAGTTTTCGTGGTTACTTCCGGGACCTTTAACCATTGCAACCATTTCTTTGTTTTCATTAAAGAGTGCGTAAGCGGTTTTAGTGCCGCCACCGTCAACACCGATATAATATTTCATTACAATTTTCCTTTCGTAAAATACTACATTTTATTTTATAACAAACCGTTGATTATGTCAACACTAAACCTTTTTGACAAGAATGAATAAAACTGTTACTTTGAATAAATGTTGATTAAAAAGTCTGTTTGTGTTTTCATATGATTAATATTATCAAGTCGACTTTTATTAGAAGTGTCAGTGTGATAATAATATGGTGTCATTTTAAAAAGAGATAATATTTCTTCATTACTTTTTAATTCAATTTCATTCAAGATTCTTCTCTGTAAAATAAGATTTAACTTAGATATTTCAGGCAGAGCTTCGTCATTTATATAAGGTGTATCGTAAAGAATTTCTTTAAGAGAAAATAAATGTTTGGCTCCCGGGATTGCAGTAATAAGAATTCCGCCGGGCTTCAAAATTCTGTAAAACTCTTTTTCATAAAAAGGAGCAAATAACTGGAATGCAAAGTCGACACTGTTATCGTCTATTGGTATATCTGTCATATTTGAAACAAAATATTTTACACCTGATTTTCTTTTTGCTGCTAATCGTATCATTTCTTTTGATATATCAAAGCCGTAAAAATCACCGTTACATTTTTCTCTTAGGTAAGATGAATAATAGCCTTCACCGCAACAGATATCAAGGACAATAGGCTCCGGATTATTAAGTTTATTTATTTCTTCTTCAAGAGCATATGCAAGAGACGAAAAATATCCCTTGTTTAAAAAATCTCTTCTTGAAGATGCCATATCACGGTTGTCTCCGATTAAAGATCCGTTTTTGTTTGAAATAAGCAGATTAACATAACCTTCTTTTGATATGTCATAACAATGAGAGTTTATACACCTGTAGCTGTTATTTTCAATATTTAGCTTTTCTTTACACTTCGGGCAGATAAGTTGATTCATAAAGCACCTTAATAAATAGGCTGCCTTTAAAAGGCAGCCAAAATCAGATATTATTTCTGTTCTTCAAGAATTTCTTCAATGTATTTGAAGTTGATATTTTTCTTAGCATTGTCATTCATAAGCTCAGCCATCGTGTCGTTAAGAGCCTGTTTTGAATATACATAAATTGTTTCAATTCCATTATCTCCTTCATAAGAAAAAGAAACGTAAGCGCCTTCAAGATATTTAAGGTTTTTGCGCATGATAACAAGTCTTTCGGTACTGATACCAAGATATTCAGCAGCCTGAGTTTCGCTCATATAGTCAGGGGTAAAATCTTGCTTTTCATTACTTAAACAGACAGCAAGAGTTACGCAAATTGCAATAGTGCATAAAATAGAAACTATGCTTTTGATTATTGTTTTTTTCATATATAACACCTCTTATTTGATTTCCTGACTATAATAACATATTTTATTATAAATTTCTACATCTTTTAATAAATTTTAAGTTTTTTCTACTGTTTTTTTAAGCTTAGAAATTATTCTTTTTTCAAGCCTTGATATATAGCTTTGTGAAATACCAAGAATATCAGCTACTTCTTTTTGTGTGTATTCTTTTTCGTTACCTATTCCGAAACGCATATACATAATCCTTTTTTCTCGCTCCTGCAAACTGTCAATAGTTTTATAAACTATGCTTTTTTGATCTTCAAATTCAATGTTTCTGTTTACCACATCAGGATCGCTCCCGAGAACATCCGATAGCAGCAGTTCATTACCGTCCCAATCTACATTTAACGGTTCATCGATTGAAACCTCATTTTTTAATGAACTTGTTTTTCTGAGGAACATTAATATTTCGTTTTCTATGCATCTTGATGCATATGTAGCCAGTTTAATGTTTTTTGAGGGGCAGAAGGTTTTAACTGCTTTAATTAAACCTATAGTACCTATAGATATGATATCCTCAAGACTCGTTCCGGTGTTTTCAAATTTTTTTGCTATATAAACTACCAGGCGAAGATTATGTATAATCAATTTATCTCTTGACGAGTTGTTTCCTTCATTTATTTCGCTTAGAATTTTATTTTCTTCTTCTTTGGAAAGCGGCGGAGGAAGTGTTTCCGGTCCGTTTATGTAATATAAATTGTGTTGATTTTTAAATTTTGATATTAAATTATAAATTAATTCTTTTATTATTTTCAATTTATTCTACCTCCAGAATGCTGTTATTCAAAATGAAATCAAATTCGCCGTTAAATAGTTCTTTATCCGAAATTGCTACAAAAACATCAGAAAATTCTTTGATTCCGGTTGAACTGTTTAAAATAATCTTATCCGATTTAAACGCAGGTAAAATATTTTCTCCATTAAGCGTTTTTATCGGAATCAGTCTGATTTTATTATTTATGTATAGATCAATATCTTTTTTTATAGAGTTTATATCTGTTGCTTCAGGAAAAATACTTCTGATTACTTTTTGATCAGCTATAATTACAGGATTTGAACTGAAAGGCTCTCTGAGATTATTACCGGTATCGGCAAATCCTTCACCTGATACGGCTTTATTGTTTAAAAAAACAGTTGTATTATATATATAATTGTCTATTGTCTTTTTTCTCAGAATTTTTTCTGCTAATGAAATAACAACAAAACATATCACAGATAAGCAAATTGTTTTTATAAAACTTATATTATAATAGTAAATTCCGTTGTTATAGATAAGATCCGGTGGATTAACAAAATAGATTACAGCTATAATAATTCCGGAGAAGCAGCAGTTTACTGTCAAAAAACAAAAGAAATGTTTAATAAGTTTTTTTATTGAATTGATTTTGAACGATACAATCACTATTATTAATGCAAATAAGATTCTAATAAATGTTTCTAAAAATGTATTTAAAGGTGGTAAGAAAATTTTTAACGAAAATATACTTCCTGCTGCAGCACCAAACAGCATCCGCAATCTTGAAGTTTGAACTTTCAGAAATTTTCTTGCAAGTAATAAAAGCAGGTAATTTATAAATCCATTGATTACAAATAAAACATCCGCATAAACAGGCATAAAAATCACCTCTGTGAAATTGTAATTCACAGAGGTTGTAATTTTTGTCGTATAAAGTTATTTTACTTGAGTAATTTTATTTTTATCAACTACAAATGCATGTTTTGAAATTTCAATAAGAGGACCGTCGTTTTCAGGAGAATCCGTATAAAATTTTTCAATTTCACAGTCAGGGAAGGCCTCGAAAAATGCCTTGACCTTATTATGTTTAAGGCATATGCGGTCAATTTTTCCTGTTTCTTTATTATAAGTTGTAGACAGAAAATGCCTGATTCCGAGTCTTTTGCAAATTTCACTTATAGTGAAGTCGGGTGAGGCAGTAATAATAAGATCGTCATCTTCCTGAATTTCTTTATAAAAGGGCTTTATGTTTTTTATATGTTTATCCCAGAATTCCACAGGGTCACGATCAAAGTCTACCACATCATCAACCATACTTTCAATCAAAGGAGCATAGATGTTAAGCATATCTTCCACACTTACAAGGCCCTTTTTATATCTCGCAAAAGCATTTAAAACTTTAGGCATATATTTTAATAATCCCGAATTTTTCTTTAAATAGAAGAAAAACAGGTGCAAGGTGCTTTCACCGTCATAGATTGTATTATCAAAATCATAAACATTCATACTCATATTTCCTCCTTGCATTTTAATAATTTAATTCTTTCTTTATAGTCAGGCATAAATTTTTCTATATAATCATAGAAAGATTTGCTGTGATTCGGATGTACAATGTGCGCTAATTCGTGAACAATAACATAGTCAACAGCATATTTGGGTTTTTGAATAAGGAAGTAAGAAAAACAAAGATTGTGTGTTCCCGTGTGGCATGAACCGAATCTTTTTTTAGCGGAAGTAATTTTTATGTTACCGTATTCAAGTCCCATAATTTCAGCATATTCCCGAACTTTTGGTATAATATATTCTCTTGCTTGGTTTTTAAGGTTGTTAATTTCTTCTTCAGTGAGTTCTGGCTGTGCTTTTGCCATTTGATCCCTGAGCATTTTCAGCTGTTCGTTGATCCAATCAGAATTTTTCTTTACAAAGCTGTTAATAAACCATTTTGATGCAAACGGCGGCGCTTTAACAAGAACCTTTCCGTTTGGTGTGACCTGAACGGAAATATTTTTTTTATTGCTTCTTTTTAACTCATAATCAATCATATTAACCTCAGGAAAAATCTTTTTATTATTTTAACTTTTTCACTGTTAAAATTCAATACTTATGTTAAAATATGTTGTATAAATTAAAAAACTATGTTATATTTTATCGGAGGTGAGTAATAATGAACCATTCAGAAATTTTCGGAAACGCTCAATGGATTATGCCGAAAGAAGATATGACTGCTGCTGTTTTCAGGGCAGTTTTTGATGTTGAAGATACCGCATTGCCTACTGAAATCAATATCTGCGGTCTCGGATATTTTATTTTGTACATTAACGGAAAACGCGTTTGTGACGATGAATTTGTCCCTGCGTATTCTGATTATATACCTCGTGTCAGGGAAAAAATGAATCTTGTATATCCTCTCACGGACGTTATGGATAACAGAATATATTGCCTTCACTATGACATTTCTTCTTATGTACATAAGGGTAAAAATGTTATAGGTGTAATGCTCGGAGGCGGATATTTTCATCAGTTTGAACGCAAGGCTGAAGGTTTGATGGATTACGGAAATATACGTCTTTGCTTTAAGATTTCTAACGGAAACTACTGTTTCTCAAGTGATGAGTCTGTATTATACAAACCGTCTTTCATTAAAAAGTCTTCTTTGTATTATGGCGAAATTCACGATTATAACGGATTTGATTATAAATGGAATACTCTTGACGCATCGCACGACGATTGGAACAGTCCTGCTGTTTGCGAAGAAATGAAAAATATTCCAATGTATTTTCAGAATGTTGAAACTGATAAATTGAACAAAACATATACACCGGTTAAAATTGCAGATTTAGGCAGTTATTCTGTTTATGATACCGGAATCAACACTACCGGATATGTAGTGGTAAAATGTGAAAATCCAAACGAAAAAGTAATTATTAAACATGCTGAAAATTTAAATGAAGACGGAACGCTTAATTATGATTCAGCAGGTTATTCTGAACAAATTGCCTGTGATGAATACATAACAGATGGAATTACACAATATCTTCATCCGTATTTCCTTTGGCACGGTTTTCGCTATTTTACCCTTACTAATAACGCTGAACCTGTTGAAGTTAAGGAGATTTTTTCAAGCTTGAATATAAGCTCATCTTTCAGATGCTCTGACGATACTGTCAATTGGTATTATGATACCTTTATTCATACTCAGCGTTGTAATACTCACAGCGGCGTTATCACTGACTGCCCGCACAGAGAACGTCTTGGGTATACAGGAGACGGTCAGCTTTGTGCTATGGCGGGTATGCTGTCTTTTGATTCATCTGAGCTTTATAAAAAGTGGATTTATGATATCATTGATTGTCAGGATAAATCAAGCGGTCACGTTCAGCATACAGCTCCGTTTGGCGGCGGAGGAGGCGGTCCTATCGGTTGGGGCGGTGCAATTTTAAGTGTACCTTATTATTATTTAAAACTATTCGGTGATCTTGACTTTGTGAAAGAATGTTATCCTTATATGAAAAAATTTGTAGGATACATTGAATCAAGATGTGAAAACGGTATCATCGTTAAAGAAGAAGAAAAAGGATGGTGTCTCGGTGATTGGTGCCCGCCTGAAAAAGTTCAGATTCCTGAACCGTATGTTAATACAACAATGTATGTTTCTCAGTTAAAGATGCTTGCTTTTGTAGAAAAGGCAATGGGTATAGATTCTTCGGATACCGAAAAACTTGCGAAAATTCATGAAGATGCTTTGGTTAAAACATATGGTGTATCTGATGACGGAAGCTTCTTGAACGGTGTTCAGGGTGCTGACGCTTTTGCAGTCAGTTGCGGAATTGGTGATGACCGGACACTTGAAACTATTAAGAATAAATACTCATCATTGATGATGTATGATACAGGAATATTTGCAACTTATATTCTCAACGGAGTTCTTTTTGATAAAGGTGAAGGTGATCTTGCTTTTAAACTCATATCCAATAAAAATGAAGTTTCTTTTGAACATATGAGAACAAATGGTGCAACAACCCTTTGGGAAAACTGGAATGGCGAAGCATCTCATAATCACCCTATGTTCGGCGCAAGTGTTCAGTATTTGTTTGAAGGAGTTCTTGGTATCCGTCAGGCTGAAGATTCGGTTGCGTATGAAAATATTATTATTTCACCCGCTGTAATTGACTCCCTTGATTTTGCGCAAGGACATATTACAACCCCGGTAGGCAAAATTTCTGTTGCATATCAGAAAGCTGACGGAAAAACAGAGTTTACCATTGAATTGCCACAAAGCAAGGTTGCTGAGTTTTATTATAACGGAGTTAGTAAAAAACTCGATAATACATATAACAAGTTTATAATTTAGGAGAAAAACTATGAAAAAAATGTCTTTTATCGGAACAGGAGTTATGGGGTCAGCTATTGCAAAAGCCGCTTGCAGCGGTTGCGTACCTTCAGAAATAGTTGTAACTGATTTTGATAAAGAGAAAGCAAAACATCTTGCTTTGCAAACCGGAGCAACTTTTGTTGAAACAAACGAGCAGGCTGTAAGAGCAAGTAAGTATATTCTTTTGGCTGTTAAACCTCAGGTAGCTTCATCTGTACTTGCAGAAATTGCTCCCGTTATTGAAGAATGTATAAATAACGGCGAAGAGAAAGTTATTGTTTCCATTATGGTCAGCATCAGTATTCAGCAGATTAAAGAGATGCTTGATATTAATGTTGATGTGCCTGTTATCAGAACCTTGCCGAATGTTGCTGCTGAAGTAGGGAAATGTATTACTATTTGCTCATGTAGTGAAAATGTTACTGATGATATGTTTAATGAGTATAAAGACATTCTCAGGTTATCGGGTTCATTTGAACTTCTTGAAGAAAATAAAATGTATGCGGGCAGTGCAATTACAGGATGCGGACCGGCATTTGTAAGTATGTTTATCGAAGCTCTTGCAGATGGTGGTGTTATGACAGGTCTTACAAGAGCACAGGCTCAGAAGTTTGCTGTTGATACAATATTAGGAACTGCGGCTCTTATTGATAAAACAGGCAAGCATCCTGAAAAGCTTAAAGATGAAGTCTGTTCACCAGGCGGTTCTACTATTGCCGGTGTTGTAAGTCTTGAGAAAAACGGTTTCAGAAATGCTGTTGTTCAGTGTGTACTTGATACTTATGAACGTATTCTCACCATGGGCAGAATCACAGAAAAGGATATATAATAAAAATAGCTGCTTTACAAACGTAAAGCAGCTTAATTTTATTTATGCTGATAAACTCTTACATAGTCAACTATAAACTCTGCAGTATCACCAGGCTCCATATTTATTTTCCCGGTGCCGTGTCTGTCTGCGTGAGCAATGCCGTTCTCACCGGCAACTTCGCAAGAAAGCAGAATATACTCTGGGTTTTGTGATACTCCGCCGGTTGAAAGTCTTCCGGTTTCAACTCCGTTTATGTAGAAAATATATTCTTCAGGTGTCCATTCAAGCCCGTAGGTGTTAAACTCTTCATAAGGGTTGTTAGCGAACCAACTGCCGATACTGTCACCCTTGGAGTCTTCACCGTAACCGTCATAAACGATTCCGCTGATTATTCGGTCACCGGCACCCCACCAGACATCTTTATAATACATTGATTCAAAGATATCAACTTCTGTGCCGTCTTTTCCGGATCCGTCAACATTATTAACATTATGACCCATCATCCAGAAAGCTGACCACATGCCTGTTGATTTTGGCAAGATTGCTCTGCATTCAAAATAGCCATAAAGATGATCAACCTTATTTATTCCGGTTATACAGCCTGTATACCAACCTTCTTTATACGGTTTGAAATCATGTCTTTGTGAAAAATAATCTTCGTAATAATTGGGGAGAGGTTCGCTCATATATGCAGTTGTTATTACAAGATTGCCGTTCGCAACATCAACCATATCTTCGTGCCAATAACCGCCTTTACGCTCTGTTTCCCACCAATTATAACTCCACTTTGACATGTCTAATGAGTCGCCGTTAAATTCGTCACTCCACTTAAGTTCGAAACGCTCCTCTAAATTTAGATCCTGCCCTTTAGGGATAGACGGAAGATCAAGCAAGTGAGGCAGGTTAGGGGAGATAACCATTAAAATCGCTACAAATACTCTCATTAATCTGGTTGCAAATGAAATCATACTAATCACTCCTTGACTGAATTATACAGATTATTGCTTACATTGTCAACAAAGTCAAGCCGCCTCGCTTTTGCGAAACGGCTTTTTTTATCCCGCTATCTCACGGGCGAGCGATTTTTCAAGATTCATCTGAGTTTCAATCATATTCTGTGCTAAAATACCGTAACCCTCAGTTGCGTTATCAACAAAAACATGGGTAACTGCACCAACGAGTTTTCCGTTCTGAATGATAGGACTTCCGCTCATTCCCTGAACAATTCCGCCTGTTTTGTTGATGAGATCTTTATCAGTGATCTTTAAAATCAGGTTGTGAAGATCTGTTGAATCAGAGTTAACCTTGGTGATTTCAACAGAATAATACTGTGGTCCGTTTTCGTCAACCGTGCTTATAATCTGAGCAGAACCTTCATTGACTTCTGACGGTAAAGCAACAGGAATTACCTGTGCTTTTTTGTTATAACTGGACAAAACACCAAAAACACCAGTGCTGTCGTTAATCATCAGATCTCCTTTTGTTTCACCGCTGAAAATACCGCATAACTCTCCGGGAGTACCTTTTTCACCTTTATAGCATCCCTTAATAGTGGCATCAACAGCATCTCCGCCCGATAACGGCATTATTTCACCTGTATCAACATCGCAGACTGCGTGACCGAGGCCTGCAAAGACTCCCGACAGTCTGTCATAATAAGTCATTGTTCCTATTCCTGCAGAGCTGTCGCGAATCCATAACCCGCCTTTATACTTTGAGTCAACATTGCTTTTTACGGCTTTGAAATTTAAACTTAGAGTTTTATCACCGCGTTTTATTTCAAGTTTAATAGGCTTACCCTTGGACGATGATATTATTGAAGATAAAGCTTTGTTACTGTCAATTTCAACTGAATTGACTTTCAATATTATATCACCTGTTTTAAGTCCTGCTTTATATCCGGGTGATATCTCACCGTCGGTTGTTTTTACGGAGTCAATTTTTACTATCATAACTCCTTTGGTGTAAAGTCTGATGCCGAAAACGTCGCCGCCGGGGACAACGTATTTTCTGTCGCTCACGTTTACTTTGGCAGATTTTATCGGAAAAATGTTGAACAGTTTGACGGAGGTTTCGTACTCATCTGAGTTATCAACGGTTGCGTTTGCTGAAATATTTATTGGCCGGCACATATAAGTACCTCCTGAAGACAGCGTGTCATATTCCTTTATGGTTATTTCGTCAGGGATTCTCGAGTACCCGATTGAAATCAACATCAGGATTACAGTGCAACACATAAATACTAATAAACTCAGAACTTTTGAAAAAGTTTTCATTTTCCACCTCCGATATTATCATTTGAATTTTTGACGATAATATAATTGGAAAATGTTAAATAATTATTTAAAACTTGCATTTATTTTTAAAATAGTGTAGTATAAGAAAAAAGGAGGTGTGTTATGGATACCAAGCGTCTTACAAATGAATTAATCGCCGATTCATTTAAAAGCTTACTTATTAAAAAAGATTTCAAGAAAATTACTGTTAAAATGATTGCTGCTGAATCCGGTTTTATGCGATCAACTTTTTATAATTATTTTCAGGATAAGTATGAGATTCTTGAATGGATCGTTAAGAATGATATATATGATAGAATTAATCCTTACGTTTTAAATGAATCTTATTTTGAAGCTTTTCAAAAGGTTTTTAAAAGTATTGAAGATGATAAAGAATTTTATAAAAAAGCTTTCCTGATTGACGGACAGAATGGATTTGAAGAAATACTTGCTAAAGAGCTGTCAAAACTTTTCAAGAAGGCATATGAATCTGTTAATTTTGAAAGTGACAGTCCGATAGTTACACTTGATACAATTTCTCAGTATCAGTCGTTAGCGCTTATTATGTATATCAGAATGTGGATTTGCGATGGTTGTTACGGTGATGCAAAATATAACGAAGTTTGTGAGGCATATATTATTATGCTGTTTCATGGCGGTTCGCTTGTTTCCACGTCAAAGCTTATCGAACTTGCAGCTGGTAAATTGTGGACATCCATACCATCACATCTTAAAAAACTTACAGAGCTTATCAGTAAAAAGAAATAAACACTCTCAGCAATTACTGAGAGTGTTTTTGTTTTATTCTGTTCCTTCTTCAATACCCAGAAGCTTATCAGCTTCATCAGCGGTGGGGGAGTCAATTGTTTTAAGCTTTCTTCTGATAATGTCATTTCTTTTTCTTGCATCGTCAAGCGTTTTTCCTGCTTCTTCTATTTTCTTGCCGGCTTTTTCGAGAACAACACCAAACTTCTCATACTGAGCCTTTGTAACACCCAGAAGCTGTCGTACCTCATTTGCTTTTTCATTTATTGCAACTGCTTTGAATCCCATTGAAAGTGAATTCAGAAGAGCCGTGATTGTTGTGGGGCCGGCTATCATAATGTTATAATCACTCTGAAGCTTTTCGGCAATGCCGTTTCTTGATGATGCGATTTCTGCATAAAGACCTTCGGTCGCAAGATAAAGAATGGCAAACGGAGTCGTGACAGGAACATTAATGTATTTAGTAATTTCTTTACCTTCAGCAAGAACACGGTCTTCCAATGCTTTTCTCGCTGCTTTCAGTGATTCGGCATCAGCGTTATCAGCCGCATCGCAAAGCCTTATGTAGTCTTCCATTGGAAATTTTGAGTCGATAGGTAGATATACATCTCTGTCACTGTTATCTCCTGAAGGGATTTTAACTGCAAACTCGACCCTTTTAAGTGAGCCCTCAACTGTTGCGAAGTTTTTTACATACATATTAGGTATTGTCTGATCAAGAATACCTTCAAGCTGAATTTCAGCCCAAGTGCCTCTTGCTTTAACGTTAGTCAAAACTCTGTTAAGTGTTGTTACATTTGTTGTAACTCCGTTTGAAAGCTCTTTCATTTCACCTAAAGATTTATAAACGTTTTCAAGCTGCTGAGAAACAGTTTTAAATGATGAATCAAGCCTTGTTGTAAGTGTTTCGTTAAGCTTTTCATCAACAGTTGCTCTCATCTGATCAAGCTTTTTCTCGTTACTTTCCTGCATTTTTGAAATTGAAGCTTCAATGACCTTAGTTTGTTTATCGTTTTGAGAAAGCATCGATTCTTTAATAGTATTAAGCGAGTTCGTAGTGTTTTCGTTTATTTTAATGAGGCTCTCATAGTTTGAAGTGGTCATTTTATTTAAAGATTCTGTAATTGATTTTGAATTCTTACTCAGCTCGTCAGTTACTCTGTTTTGGAAAGAGATAGTTTCACGGCTGTTTCGTTCAAATTCAGAACCCAGTGTTCTTGCGAGAGCATCATTCTGAGCTTTAAGCTCAATTAATTTTTCCTCAGTTGTGTTGTTTGATTTGGAATTACTGTTTTTAACACATATCACAATAATAATAATCTGCAATATAATAACAATTGCTGAAATAATATAAATTTCCATATGATAACCTCCTTATCCAAGAATTATAACATAAATTTAAGATTTTTAATATATGTTTAGTTATTTTTCTGTAGATTTTTTTATTGTAATTTGATATAATCTAGAAAGAATATTCTGTGAGGTTTAATTATGGCAAAAAAATTTGTTGCTTTATTTTTAATATTGTGCATAATTACTTTATCCTTTTGCGGATGCTCTGAGGATGAGGAGATTAATGCTATCTATCCGATCAGTGCTGACCCTGAGTGTCTTGATCCTCAGATTGCCGAAAATCCTTCTGCAAAGCTTATAGTTACCAATTGTATGGAAGGTCTTGTTCGTGTCGGTGCAGACGGAAGCATTTTACCGGGAGTTGCTGAAAGTTGGAGTGTTTCTGCAGACGGACTTACCTATACTTTCGACATAAGAGACAATGCTTGTTGGCAGATGCTTAAGTCTCATGAAAAAGTACTTGGTGAAGATTACGAGACAGCCTTCAGCAAGAAAGTTGTTGCCGCTGACTGTGCTTTTGGAATTGAAAGAGCATTGAGACCTGAAACTAAAGCTGAAAATGCTTATCTGCTTTTTGCAATTAAAAATGCAGAAAAATTCAATAATGGCGAAGTCGACAGAAATCAGCTTGGAATTAATGTTGTTAATGATTCAACACTTGTAATACACCTTGAAAGAGCTTACCCTGATTTTCTTCGGATTTTGACTGAACCTATGTGTATGCCTTGTGATGAAGCGTTTTTTCAAGCAACAGGTGCAAAGTACGGTCTTGAGCTAAAATATACTCTTTGTAACGGCCCTTATTATGTCGGTCGATGGGTTGATGACGGTTCATTGACTCTTTATAAAAATGAAGATTATGTTGGTTATACTGCTTTCAATACAAATGCTGTTTACTTGTATGTAAATAATAATGAACAGCAGTATATTACCAAGTTTAATCAGGGCGACTATAATATCATGAGTGTTTCGCATGAAAATATGAACCTTGTCAATGTTAATGATGATATTATGACTCTTTCATCTGTCAACAGTGTTTACGGGTTTATGTTTAATTGTTCAGATCCTGTTTTATCTGAAACAAGCATCAGAAAAGCTTTGTTATTGGCAACGGATATCAGAGATATGTATAAGGATGATATTCCTTATTCTAAGGCATCAGGTGTTGTTCCTGATTCTTGTATGTGGGCTGATAAGTCATACAGAGAATCTGCCGGAACGGCAAAAATACTTGCCCTTAATCAAGATAAGGCTTTAGAATTTTTTAAAGACGGAGTCAAAGAGCTTGATATCACAAATATAAATGTTTCAATAATCTGTGAAGAAATTTTCAGAATACCGATTATAAGAACTATTCAGAAGTGGGAAAAGATTTTTGGTCTAGCAATAACAGTCAGTGTTGACAGTGTTGATTCGGATGAGCTTAAAGCAGCTGTTGAAAAAGGGGAGTATCAGATAGCTTTTACTTCACTTGCCTGCGATGACGGTAATGTTATTCCTTTTTTAAACAGATTTACAACAGAGAGTGAAAGCGACCTTTCTTTCTATCAGAATAAGCGTTATGATGACATTATCAATGGTTGTAAAAATACTTATTCTGGTTCAGAAATTGTGAAAAAATGTGTTCAATGTGAGCAGATGCTTATAGATGATGGCGTTTTTTATCCTGTTTACACTCATGGAGAAACTGCTTTTCTGACTAAAGATCTTTCTGAGGTTTTTGCTTTGCCGGGATTAGAACGAATTGACTTTGCTGCGTGGAGAATTGATGATGAAAATTAAGGGTAATAAAGTTGGTTTTGCTGTCTTTTTCGTTTTTTCAGTTGCAGTAATGATACTTATATTTATGTTTTCTTTCCAGGCAGCAGAGCAATCTTCTCAGACTAGTATGTCACTGTATTCATTGTTTATAAATTTCACAGGTTTTGATTTTGTTACTCATAGTATTTTCAGAAAAATAGCTCACTTTTCTGAGTTTGCAGCACTTGGATTCTTTTTATGTGGGTCAGCATATTTTTTCTACGCTAAGCGAAAAATTCTGTTGCCGCTTATAATTACTGTTCTTTATGCGGTAAGTGATGAGATTCATCAGTTGTTTGTGCCGCAAAGGGCGTGTAGTTTTGTTGATGTTCTTATTGATTCTGCAGGCGGATTTACAGGGATACTTGTTTTTCTCTTATTTGTGAGCGTTATAACCAAAATTTCAATTAAAGGCCGATCTCATTTTTGAGTCGGCTTTTTAATTTATATGCATATTATGTTGACAAAAAAGAAAAATAATGTATAATATGTAGGACACTACATAAGGCGGTGGTTTTGTGGATTCCTTTCTTTGTATAAAACAGATTAATAATATGCTCGAAAGTAATATGAATGATCGGTTGCGTGAGCTTGATATTACTTTTACTCAGCTGAAAATTTTAGTTTTTTTATATCATAATAGTCAAAGAGATGTTTCTC
This sequence comes from Acutalibacteraceae bacterium, assembly GCA_045541505.1. GTDB lineage: Bacteria > Bacillota > Clostridia > Oscillospirales > Acutalibacteraceae > CAG-488. The sequence goes on along the minus strand of JAZQJF010000009.1, from coordinate 151,068 downwards.
AAAAAGATATTTGTGAGTTTCTTAAAGTTAAGCATACATCTTTAATAGATGTATTAAAACGACTTGAAAACAAGAAATTAATTCAGAGATTTGTAAATCGGGAAAATGCACGTTGTAATTGTGTTCGTCTTACTGAAAATGCTCTTCACATGGTTGAAGTTATGGAAGAAAACAGAAAGAATATGTATAATATGTTTTTTAACGGTTTTTCCCAAGAAGAATGTGAGCAACTGGAATACTTATTGAGTAAAATTTTGAGTAATCTTGAGGGGTGATGATTATATGCTTAAAACAATTTTATCAAATGTTAAAGAATTCAGGAAAGATTCAATTATTACACCAATAATGATGATCTTCGAAGTTATACTTGAGATGATTATTCCTTTGATGATGGCATCGATTATTGATGACGGTGTAGAAAAAGGGGACGTTGATCACATTATAACCGTCGGATGTTATATGGTTGTTGCTGCTGCGCTGAGCCTTTTAACAGGTCTTCTTGGCGGCAAATATGCTGCAAGCGCATCAACTGGTCTTGCAAGAAATCTCAGGCAGACAATGTTTGAAAAGATTCAGACATATTCATTCTCCAATATTGACAAATACAGTACAGCCGGTCTTATTACAAGACTTACAACCGATGTGACAAATGTTCAACATGCATATCAGATGATTTTAAGAATGTTTGTCCGTTCACCGTCAACACTGATATTCGCGATGGTTATGGCATTTACTATCAACGCTAAGCTTGCGTGTATTTATCTCGGTGCTGTTATTTTTCTTTCAATTATTCTCGGTTTTGCTCTTAAAAGAGTTGCAAAGTATTTTGCTGATGTTTTTAAAAAGTATGATACACTTAATGCTTCAATTCAGGAAAATGTTTCAGCTGTCAGAGTTGTTAAAGCATATGTTCGTGAAGATCACGAAAACTCTAAGTTCAAAAAAGCAAGTGAAAATGTGTATAAGCTGTTTTTAAGAGCTGAAAACCTTACTATACTTGCATCACCGGTTATGCAAATAACAATTTATACCTGTATTTTACTTATCAGCTGGCTTGGGGCAAAGATGATAGTTCAGGACGCTATGACAACAGGTGAGCTTATGAGTCTTCTCACTTACTGTCTCAATATTCTTATGAGCCTTATGATGCTTTCAATGATTTTTGTTATGGTTTCTATGAGCCATGCGGGCGCAAAAAGAATTGCAGAGATTATTAACGAAGAGCCGTCAATTAAGAATCCTGAAGAGCCTGATTATAATATTGAGGATGGAAGCATTGAATTTAGAAATGTTTCTTTTAAGTATGATACTTGCGAAGGCGAGCCGGTTTTAAATAATATTAATTTCAAAATAAACAGCGGTGAAACAATTGGTATTATCGGTGGTACTGGAAGCTCAAAATCAACGCTTGTGAGCCTTATCAGCCGACTTTATGATGCAACTGAAGGCGAAGTTCTGGTAGCAGGCAAAAACGTAAAAGAGTACGATCTTGAGGCCCTGAGAAATAATGTTTCCGTTGTACTTCAGAAAAATGTATTGTTCAGCGGAACTGTGCTTGATAACTTGCGTTGGGGCGATGAGAATGCCACTGAGGATGAGTGTAAAGAAGCGTGTAAGCTGGCTTGTGCAGATGAATTCATCGAGAAAATGCCTGAAAAATATAATACTTTCATTGAGCAGGGCGGCACAAATGTTTCGGGAGGTCAGCGTCAGAGGCTTTGTATTGCGAGAGCACTTCTGAAAAAACCGAAGATATTAATTCTTGATGACAGCACAAGTGCGGTTGATACGGCGACTGATGAAAAAATCCGCAGAGCTTTTGTCGAAAGAATTCCTGATACAACAAAAATAATTATTGCTCAGAGAATCTCAAGTGTTCAGCACGCGGACAGAATATTTGTTATGGAATACGGCGAGATTAACGGAATCGGCACCCATGATGAACTTGTGAAGTATAATGATATTTATCGTGACGTGTATGAGTCTCAGATAGGCGGCAGCGGTGACTTTGATGAAAACAGGGGGGATTTATAATGGCTCAGCAAAAACAGATGCGAGGTCCGGGCAGAAGAATGCAAGGCCCGAAGCAGAAAGTCAAAAATCCCGGTAAGCTTTTTAAACGGCTTATGTCATATGTTTTTAAGGCATATACGCCCCATTGCATAATTGTTTTTATTTGTATTATTGTTAACGTTCTTGCAATGGTACAGGGTACTATGTTTCTTCAGACTCTTATTGATGATTATATTAAACCGCTGGTACTTGCTTCAGAACCTGATTTCAAACCGTTGGCTGCTGCAATCGGAAGAGTAGCAGGATTTTACGTGCTTGGAATAATTGCTTCTTATGTGCAGGGACGTTTAATGGTTATTATAACCCAAGGCACTCTGAAATCTTTAAGAGATGATATGTTTGTTCATATGGAAAGTCTTCCTATAAAATACTTTGATACTCATGCCCACGGCGATATTATGTCAATTTATACTAATGATATTGATACTTTACGTCAAATGGTGAGTCAGAGCATCCCGCAGCTTATCAACAGCGTGTTTACAATAGTATCTGTTCTTTATTGTATGATTACAATAAGCATTCCGCTTACATTGCTGTCAATTGTTATGGTTGTAATTATGTTGTTTTGTGCAAAAACTCTTGCAGGTAAAAGCGGTAAATATTTTGTAAAGCAGCAAAAAGATCTTGGTAAAGTCAATGGCTTTATTGAAGAAATGATGGAAGGTCAGAAGGTTGTAAAGGTATTTTGTCACGAAAAGAAGAACACTGATCAGTTCAAAGAATTGAACGATGCTTTATTTGACAGCGCTAATAATGCTACAAAATTCTCAAACGTTCTTGGGCCGGTCAATGCTCAGTTAGGAAATATGAGCTATGTTATCTGTGCAATTGCAGGTGGAATACTTGTAAGTACTACAGGGTTAACTGTTGGCGGTCTTGCAAGTTTTCTGACATTTAATAAAAGTTTCAGTATGCCGATTAATCAGGTGAGTCAGCAGTTTAACTCAATAGTTATGGCGCTTGCAGGTTGCGAACGCGTTTTTGGTCTTCTTGATGAAAAGCCTGAAACTGATGATGGTTATGTTACACTTGTCAGAGCTGAAAAGGTAGATGGTAAAATCATAGAAACAACAGAACGTACAGGCTTATGGGCGTGGAAACACGTGCATCAGCAAGACGGTACAGTGGACTATATTGAACTTAAGGGCAATGTTGTTTTTGATGATGTCGATTTTGGCTACAAGGAGGATAAGATTGTTCTTCACAATGTTGATATGTACGCTGAACCCGGTCAGAAAATTGCTTTTGTCGGTTCAACAGGTGCAGGTAAAACAACAATTACTAATCTTATAAACCGTTTTTATGATATTCAGGACGGAAAAATCCGCTACGACGGAATAAACATCAATAAGATTAAAAAAGCTGATTTGCGCCGTTCTCTCGGAATTGTTTTACAAGATACACACTTATTTACTGATACAATTATGGAAAATATCCGTTACGGTAAGCTTGATGCAACTGATGATGAAGTTATTGCGGCAGCAAAGCTTGCGAACGCTGATGGATTTATACGTCATCTTCCTGACGGCTATAATACAGTTCTGACAGGAGATGGTGCAAATCTCAGTCAAGGTCAACGTCAGCTTCTTGCAATTGCGAGAGCTGCTGTAGCTGATCCTCCGGTTCTTATCCTTGATGAAGCAACAAGCTCAATCGATACTCGTACAGAAAGAATTGTTCAGGATGGTATGGATAACCTGATGAAAGGCAGAACAACCTTTGTTATTGCCCACCGATTATCTACAGTTAAAAACAGTGACTGTATTATGGTTCTTGAACAAGGCAGAATTATAGAACGCGGTACTCATGATCAGCTTTTAGAGCAACAGGGTAAATATTATCAGTTATATACAGGAAATTCTATAAAAAGTTAAATAAAATTAAAGCTTGGTGTTGATTTACTCTTAAAATGAGTTTATAATAACATCAAGCTTTAATAATGAAAGTGAGTGTTAAAAATGGATAAAAAAGTAAGAGTCGGTATTATCGGTTGCGGTGGTATCGGTAATAGTAAGCATCTTCCTGCACTTGAAGCAATTGATAATGTTGAAGTTGTAGCTTTTTGCGACATTATTGAAGAAAGAGCAGTAAAGTCCTGTAAAAAATTCGGAACAGAAGATGCAAAAGTTTATATAGATTATAAAGAGCTTTTAAAAGATGAGAGTATTGATATCGTTCATGTTTGTACTCCGAACCGTTCTCATAGCTTTATTACGGTTGATGCCCTTCATGCAGGCAAACACGTAATGTGCGAAAAGCCGATGGCAATTAACTCTAAAGAAGCTCTTGCTATGCTTGAAGCATCTAAAGAAACAGGTAAGAAGCTTACTATCGGATATCAGAGCAGATTTAGAAAAGATTCTCAGTATCTTAAACTTTGCTGCGAAAATGATGAACTCGGTGAAATTTATTATGCCAAGGCTCATGCTGTCAGAAGAAGAGCTGTTCCTACCTGGGGCGTTTTTCTTAATGAATATGAGCAGGGCGGCGGTCCTTTGATCGATATCGGAACACATGCTCTTGATCTTACACTTTGGATGATGAATAACTATAAACCAAAGATGGTTGTAGGCAGTGTTTTTAAAAAGCTTGGTAAGCAGACAGGAACAGCAAATGCATGGGGCGATTGGGATCCTGAAAAATTCACCGTTGAAGACTCTGCTTTCGGTTACATAGTTATGGAAAACGGTGCTACAATCAGCCTTGAATCAAGCTGGGCACTTAATACTCTTGATGTTATTGAGGCATCAACATCACTTTGCGGTACAAAAGCCGGTGCTGATATGCGTGACGGTCTTCGTCTTAATTATGTTAAAAATAATCTTCAGGTTGTTGAAACACCAAACCTTGAGGTTGGCGGAGTAGCTTTCTTTGAAGGCGATGCAGACGACCCCGCAGAAATGGAATGTAGAGCATGGATCGATGCTGTTGTCAATGATAAAGAAGTTGTTACTAAGCCCGAACAGGCTTATGTTGTTACTCAGATTCTTGAAGCAATTTATGAATCAGCTAAGTCAGGTAAACCTGTAATGTTTTAATAATCAGCGGAGCATATAAATGCTCCGCTTTTATTTAATATTTTTTAAATATCACTTGACTTTTCAGTTTATTTGTAATATTATAATCAAGTCGTTAGTTTGCTGGTGTGGCGAAATAGGCAGACGCAAGGGACTTAAAATCCCTCGGTGGCGACACCGTACCGGTTCAAGTCCGGTCACCAGCACCAATTGAGTATTCATAAGGGATTTGACCTGTGAATACTCAATTTTTTTATTTTCATACAAAAGTATATAACCCACTATGACACTTTCAGCTTTATTGAAAAGATGTCTAAGTGGGTTTTGTTTTTTATTATTGCTTTATTTGTTGGCTGAAATCTACAAGAGTCATCAACCACAACTTATCGTTTTCTCTTTCGGCTCGCCATTTACAATGATTTAATTCATTCTCCAATAATGAAAAAGGTATTTTTAATAATCTCTCAAAAATTACATGAGCGCCAGGCCAATTCAAATCTTGTAACCACTCAAATAACAAATGCAAATATGGCTTCAGTTCTTCATCTGATTTTAATGCAACAATTCTTGCACATGGTTCCCATATGCATTTTGATTTTTCGGGAATTATTGGTTGATAAATGGATAAAGGTATTTATAATTTTTGGCTTCATTTATACCAACAGCAATCTTAGATTCATACTCTTCGTCAGTGTATGATGCATCCCAAATAAATGATTCATAAATTTCATCTAATGTCATATAAACACCTCGCTTGATACTAAAAATAACATAATGAAAACAAAAGTAAATATAAATCATAATCCCTTAGGAAAACTCAAGCAATAGCCATATTCCTTTTTGGTATAGGGTTATTTTTTGATATTAAATAAAAATATAACGGCAACCGAACGGTTGCCGTTTAGTGATTGATTAAAGACCAAAGATGCCGAGAAGACCTGAGAATAACTCACCTAATTTTGCGAAAATCTCACCTGAGAAAATCATATCAAAAATTGAAGTAAGGAAGTTGAGAATTTTATCAAGAATGCTTTCTTCAGCGGGCTGTTCGTCAGCATCTGTGATTTCTTCTTCTGAAACTTCTTCATCTACGCTGTCTTCAACAACAGGTGTTGTTGTTTCTTCAATTTCGTAAACAATAGATTCCTGTGTTACTGTAGTTTCAGGTGAAACTGTTGTTGTGGGAGCAACTGTAACAACCTGTTTAGTTGTTCTTGTTGCTGCTTCCTGAGCTGCAACCTTCTGAGCATGGCTCTCATAGAGAGAGGGGATACTGCTGTTAGCAATAATGCAAAGAGCAATAACACAAATGATAGATGTTATTGAAAAGAATAATCTGCTTTTAACTGTTTTACCCATTTTAGAATCCTCCAAAGTTTTTATACTGAAAGATTATAACATACTGTTTACAAAAAATCTACACTTTTTACAAAATTTATTAATTTATTTTCGTGCATTTTCGTATTTGTTTATTCCGCCGTTTTCATCATAAAGTCTTGCTGCTTCACGGCAGATGTCGAGGCTGAGTTCAATGCATTCTTCACTGATGTTGCCCCATGAATCTTCGCGGGTATGATAATATGTCTGTGGGTCGTGGCTTACACCACAGAATCCGCAGGCACGAATTCCGTATTTTGTGAAACCGTCTGCATCTACCGCTCCGGGATATAACTCAGAACGGGGAATATCAACTCCGCAGTTCATTCCGGCCTCGTGGAGAAGATCGCCAACAGCTTCATTACTGTGGACGGTACCTGTACAGCCAATTGTATTGATTCTGAATTCTTTAATTTCTCTCATAGTGTCAAGAGAGATGAAAACGGTCTCGGTATCAAGCATTTCTTTACGGTGTTTTTTTGCGAAAGCTTTTGCTCCGCGAAGACCGGCTTCTTCAGAACCTGAAAGAAGACAACAAACTTCAGTGTTTTCAAATCTGAAATCATTTTCGGCCATTTCTTTTAAAACAGCCATTGAAATATAGTTAGCACTGAGGTTGTCATTTGCGCCGTCTACAATTACTCTCCAGTTAATGAAGAAAGCAATGAGGATGAGGAAAGGAATAGTGCAGATATTTATGATACCCAAAACTTTCCAGAAACCTTCAAGTACGATTTCATCAACCATAAGTGACTTAACAAAAATAGCAATGTTTGAGCCGAAAATAATAAACATACTGATTATTGAGCCGGCAATAGCGGTAGCAAGCATCGGTAAACCGCCGTGAAGGGAAAACGTCCACTCGGGAGAAGCATCGGTATGACCTCCAAAGATAATACGTCTTTTAACTTCGCCAGAAGGTTTTCTTGTTGCGAAAACGTTTCTTGAAACTCTTTTGGGGAAAAGGAAATCAACAAATTCACCATAAAAGAGAAATTCAAAAAGGAACATTAACACTGCAAGCAATGTAAGTATTGTTCCGACAATAGGTAAAACGGAACTTACTGAACTTAACCAGTAACAAATGATTCCGATAAGTGAAAATCCTGCAGAATAGAAAATGAAACCCATAAAAGCATGAGGGTGCAGTGTAAAGTCTTCTGAATATACTTCATCAGAATATTTTGCTAACTCCTTTTTAAAGAAGTCCTGAGCATCTCTTTCTGATTGAGAACCAGGTGAACGTTTTTTGTAATTTTCACATACATACTTAATGCCGTCAACCATATATTTAAGAGTTTCGGGAGTGGTTTTTTTCATAAATATAGCCTCACTTACATTTTATTTTGTCTGAACAATTTCAGCTGTATATATACCGGAAGAAATTATGAGTTTAACATCGTTTTCGGTAATTTCACCGTCATGGTCGCAATCTGCAGCTTCAAATACAGCGGGGGACACATTATCTTTAGTAAGAATACCGTCTGAGAGCATTTGTGCGAGCATTACGTCCTGTCCGTCTGCAGCGCCGTCACCGTCAACGTCGCCATAAATTACAACGGTATAAGTTGATGTAACAGAATCGTTTGACTTGACAATTACTTTTGTATCTGTACCAAAACCAAGCCCGGTTTCATAGCTGATATCACCATTCTGACCGACAAGCACAATATAATCCTGTTCAAAAGCTTCTGTTGTTAACTTCTGTGCAATGCCGTAAATGAATTTGTGTATGGAGTCGATTACTGTAGTAGATTCGTCTGCCGGCTCGATATACACGCTCTTCATTGACCAGACAGCATAGAGAGTAGTGTCATTTTCTTTAACTGTTGTGCTCATTACACCAACTGTGGAATTTTTGTCTTCTGACCATCCTTTGAAATCATAACCTGTTTTTGTGAAAGTGGTGTTTTCTGGTAAATCAACTTCGATTCCGATTTCGTATTTTTGGGCTGTCGGTGCACTTCCTGTTGCTGAATTAATATCAAATGTATAAACACTGTACGCTTTAATTGTTGAGCCGTAGAATGTTAAAGATTCTGTTCCCATTGTTGACGGGAAATCCGGTGACCAACCGCTGAATCTATAATTTTCATCACATTCAGGAACGGGAGCTGTAACAGATTCACCGCATTTAGCTTTAATTTCCCAAGCCTTTTGTTCAACGCCGTCAAGAACGAACTTATATGTATAAGTGTTTGCAGTGAAAATGCCGTTAACTTTAACGTTTCTCAAAGGCATTGTAGCAGGGATAGCCGTCCATCCTGAGAAGGTATAGCCGGGCTTTTCAGGAGCGGCAATGGGGGTTATGGCGTCTCCGTAGCCATATGTTTCGGATTTATACTCAACCCCGTCAACGTAATAAGTAATTGTGTAGGGGATGCCGGTGAAAGAACCTGTGACTATTACATTTTCAGCAGGCATTGTTTCAGGAACATTTTGCCATCCTGAGAAAGTATAGCCATTTTTAGTAGGTTCGGCTAAATGATTGATTTTCTCGCCGTAATCGTAAGTAGATGTGGTATACAGTGAACCGTCTACATAATAGAAAACTTTATACGAGTTAACATCGTAGTAACCGGATATTACGATGTCGTTAGCAGGCATTGTTTCAGGTGCGTTCTGCCATCCTGAGAAGGTATAGCCTTCTTTTTCGGAAACTTCGGGCGAAACAACCTTTTCGCCGTATTTGAAAGATTTGGTCGTAAATACCTCGTCATCAATGTTATATGTAGCAGTATATTTGTTCGCTGAGAAAGTTCCGTTTACGGTAATGTTTTCTGATGGCATTTTTGACGGAATTTCGCTCCAGCCCGAGAATGTATGACCTGTCTTCTGAGGCGGAAGAACAGGTGTAATATCTGCGCCAAAGTCATAATTTTCAGTGGTGTATATTTCGCCGTCAACATAATAGGTGATTGAGTATTTTCCAACGGTCCATTTAGCGTAAAGGGTATGATCTTCTGCTGTTTCTACGATTGTTGATTTATTAACAGCCTTAGTAAGTGTTTTGTCAAGATACCATCCGGCAAAGACATAACCGTCACGTGTGGGGCTGGGGAGTGTTCCGTATTCTTCATTAAATGAAACTGTGATGGCTTCTGTATCAAGATTACCGCCGTTAGTTTCAAAATTAACATTAAAATCTACAACAGTCCATAATGCCTTGAAAACAACATTTTCAGATGCGTTCCAAGTAAAGCGTCCGCTGGGAACATGTGTGCCTAAATAAACACCGCTGACAGTTGTTGCTTGCCAGCCTGCAAAGGTATATCCATCCTTTTTAGGAGTAGTCAAAGGAATGTCAAAGAAGTCATTATACCTACAACTGAAAGATGTAATATCGAAATCATAGCCGCCGTCAAGGTCTACGAAAGCTGTGTAAGTATTAGCTTCAAAGGTAGCGGAGAAAGTACCTGATTCATAGAATTCCCATTTGATTATTGAGTCTGCGGGATATATGCTGTCAGTTAAATCAAAATGCCAGCCTTTGAATGTATATCCGGGAATTTCAGGAGCATTTAAGGGAAGATAATAGTCTGCATTAAGTGTTGCAGTAGTACCTGTGCCGCCAATCGGTTTGTAATTTTCACTCCAGGAGTTTATTGTTACATCATATTTATTGGGTTCATAGTAAAAGTTAAAGATGCAGTTTTCAAAAGTAGACATAATAGTTGCAAAACTGTCAGTTCCAGTTTTGGCAACGTTTGAATCAATAATGCATTCCCATGAATTACCATAATCATATCCTTCAACTTTTTCAGCTGTGAATACAATGGTGTCTGTAATTTTAAACTCATATGTCAATGATTCAATTATAATACCGCTGTTATTATCAATATAATTTACTGTAGCAGTACCTTTTTTGAAGCTGATGTTTTCAGTAGTATCCTTAATTGAATTTGTTGCATTTGTAATTTCAGTCTGGGATGCAGCAGGATTGCCGAGAGTAAGTGATGCGGTTTTAATTGCTGTCATATATGAATCATATTCGGAAGGATTTTCAAACCAACCTCTCTGAAGTGCACTACTGATTGCATTTTCAACCTGTTGACGAAGGGGGGCCTTGTTAACATAATTCAGATTAAGAGTTACAGAACCTATAACCTTATCGTTTCGGCTTGATTTGTATCCTGATACTTGACCTGTGATTGTAATTGAAGGCACTGATGTATCAATTGCCATATCAATGTCTTTGTCGGCAGAGGTGTTATCTGACATAAACAAACGCTGACCGCCGAGTGTGTTTGCTGCAACACCGCTGAGATTATAAAGACTGAGACTGCCGAAATTGAGATACTGAACAGTGCTGTCACTTACAGAGTCACAGGAATTTGCACTATTCATATCTAGACCTACAGATAATCCCGGTATCTGATTAAAGTTTGTATAGCGGCTTGTATCGATAGCAAGTGTTCCTGATGAGCCTTGTGGATATACTGTAACCGAACCGCCGCTGGAATTGTCTGAAGATGTGCTCATACCTACGCCGTTAATTGTAATGTTAACTGTTCCTGAGGCATTAGTAACGGCTTCTCCGCCATAAGGTGCGAATCTATAGGCTGCTGAGCCGCCTGAAACTGAGTGAACACCTGAAAGCCATACTGTTCCTGTTACATCCATTGTTGAATGAAGCCAGCCAGCAGCTTTCTTTGTTTGAGCAAATCCGCCTGCAGCAGCTACTGAACCCGCACCGCGAAGAGGAGCATAAATATATGAGTATGCTTTAGATTCAAATGACTGACCGTTTACTTTATAGCTGGCGGTCCATTCGAGAGTTGCACTACCGCCTGAACTAAGTTCAGAAACAAGCGAACCTGAAGTTATTTTAGCAGCAACTTCGTTGCCTGAAAGAGACTCAACAGAATGTTCAAGGTTGTTCAGTGTTGATCCATCTATAACCCTGAAATCAATGGTAAGATCTGTTGCATCTTCTCGATAGAAATAAACGTTGCCTGTTGTTGAAATATCTGATTTCAGTTTTCCGTCTTCGTTGTTATCTCTGTCAACATAATACTGAAAAGTTTTTAAGTCTGACGGGTTAAGATATATTGTTTCTGGAACGAAGAATTTTGTATGTACAATATCTTTGTTCTTTTCCAGGTTTACGTCAATAAATATTTTATCTCCGTTATCTATCTGAGCTTGTGTAACGGTAAATGAAATCGGATCGGTTGTAAGGTAACCGGGTCTTGATGCTACGTATGTATAATTTCCGGCAGTGAGAACGTATACCTGATTATTTTCGGGTGAAATAAGTGTACTGCTTGCATCATAAACACTAACAATTGTATCTGTAGAGGGGATGTTAAATTCAACAGTTGAAATTTTGCTTTCTGTTTTATTGAGAAGAACAGGCTGAAGATATGTGATACCGCCCTGACCTGTGATATAAATACGTATATAGCTGTTAATTTGATTTTCGTAGCCGTTAAGGTCGAAAACAGCTGTTTCGTATGAATCACTCTGATCTAAAGTTATTGTATCAAGAATGACGCCGTCTGCTACAATACGAACTTTCTGCGCATTGTTAACGCTGATATGGAACTGATCGGTTTCGTCATCAAAATCAAAATAATTTACTGAAGGATAAGCTCCTGAAGCTACGAAACCGTCACCGAGTTCATATGGATTTTTGGAGTTTACTGAACAAGCAAAAAATTCACCGTTAGTCATACTTTTGATAAGATTACCGGTGTAGCCATACCAGGGGGTTACTGCATTCGGATAAGCATTACCGTAAAACTCTTTATCTTCCTCAGACCAGGCATTACCGTCGTTAACAAGGAAATACTGAGCGTTTTTATTGATGTCAGATTCTTCATGAGAGTCATCTTCACAAAAACCATACATATTGATTCCCTGGGGAGCCAGCTGTTTAAGACTTGCGTCATAAACATAGAATCGGTCATTACGTGTACGGTTATCAGAAGTATTAACAAGCTCGATGCCAATTACGCCTCTTTTAACCTGTTGACCTGTTATATTGGTATGATTCCACTTTGAGTCATTCTCAGTATATGTTGTTCTGTTAGGGCAGTATTTTTCAAAAATACTTACAAAGTCATTGACCCATGATTCATCATATACACTGGGATCACCGTTACCGTCAGTCCATTCGCCGACGTGATTAATTCTTGAAAAAGCACCTGCATTATATGAATCGTTAACGGTACTTTCAGGCCATGATGCAGATTTGTTAGCTCCGTGTCCGAAAGAAACATTATATGTGTTAACGTGACATTTGTTGCTTGACATTGCATTAACTTCGTTACCGAGAGGCATATTGAACATACCTCTTTTAGTATCTACGAGTTCCTGAGGTCTGTCACCGTAAGTGCCGACTTGAAGACCATTTATGATATTGTTATAGTCACCTGATGATATTTCGTCAACATTACCGTGAACAAAAGACTGATAACCGTAGAGAGTGCATCTCGTCTGGTCCAGAGTCCAGCCGCAGTCCACACCGTTTACACCTGTTACTCCTGTTACGGTGCCGTTATGTTCAATATCATAACCGTTGACTGTACCGTGGTCTGTGAGAGATAATGCTTCATAACCTGACATATAATGATACCAGATGGTATCGTTAAGCTCGATATCACCGTCACTGCGAACAGTATGTGCGTGAGTCGAAGCCTTAAAGGCATGTAAGGTGCTGTTGTCCCATTGAATGTTTTCATAAGGGTTATCAACAATTGTGAAGTCATAATCACCTATAATGTTGTTACCTTTAGCAAAAGCAGAAAATGAAACAGTGAAAGTAGATAATAAAAGGATCATTGCCAATAAGCATGACATTACCTTAACCAATTTCTTCATTTTAACACTCCTCATTATGTTTTAACTAGATTATTTTATTCCTTTTTTTTATCAAATTCAATTATATTCTTTTAAAAAAATAAAAACTGTAACTATTGCTAATTTTTAAGTGCATTTGTTGTATAATTTTTCTTGCAAACAACTTGTGTTTATAGTACAATTAAAAGTTGAAAGGGGAGATATATATTTTAAATTCATTCAAAACAATGTATCTTGATTCTTTACCTGAAAAGATATATGAGATGCTTCCAAGTATTTTGTGGTCCGTAGTCATAATTATTTTTGGTATCTGGATCGGTAAACTGGCCGGAAAAATCGTAATCAAGATTTTAATCAGCCGAAATGTTGATAAATCAGTTCATCACTTTCTCAGCAGATTTACTGATATTTTTATCAGAATAATTTTTGTGGTTATGGCACTTTCTAATTTAGGTTTTGATATAAGTTCTTTTGTTGCCGCTCTCGGTGCTGCAGGCATCACTGCCGGTCTTGGTCTTAAAGACAGCATTTCTCAGTTTGCAAGCGGAATACAGATATTATTCAATAAACCGTTCAACAGTGGTGATTTTGTTGAGATTGACGGACTTAAGGGAACTGTTGAAGATATTCATTTTATGAATACTACACTTATAACTTTTGATAACAGAAAAATTGTTATCCCTAACAATCATATTACAGCAAATGATCTGATAAATTATTCTTCATTGCCTACCCGACGGATTGATTTAGTTTATTCGGTAAGCTATGAACAAGATATTTCAAAAGCTAAAGAGGTTTTATATAAGACTGCGTCTGAAAATCCTTATGTACTTGAAACACCGAAGCCTTATGTGGGTGTTAAAGAGCACGGAAGCCACAGCATAAATCTTGTATGTCAGATCTGGTGTAACAGTGAAGATTATTGGGATGCATATTTTACAACGCAGGAAGCAGTAAAATATGCTTTTGATGCAAATGGAATTACTATTCCTTTTGAGCAGCTTGATGTGCATATTAAAGAAAAGTGAGTTTGTTTTATGACTTCATTATTAGTTAAACTATTTATTAAAAACCCAGATGATGTAAAAAACACTGATGTCAGAACTTCGTACGGAGTTTTAAGCGGTGTGGTCGGAATAGTTCTTAACACAATTATCTGTGCAGTTAAATTTTTTGTCGGTTTTATTACGGGCAGTATAGCTATTACTGCTGATGCTATCAATAACCTTTCAGATGCAGGGTCATCAGCAGTTACTCTTTTTGGTTTTAAGATTTCCAATAAACCTGCTGACGAAGAACACCCATTCGGTCACGGAAGGGTTGAATACATAACTTCTCTTATAGTTTCTTTTGTTGTTCTTTTTATGAGCTTTGAGCTCGCCATTTCCTCTGTGGAAAAAATTATTACTCCCGAGCCTGTTAAATTCACTACAGTTTCAGCCATAGTAATCGGAATTTCAATATTAGGTAAAGTCTGGCTTGCTGTTTTTAACAGAAAACTCGGTAAAAAAATTGATTCGGCTGCTATGATGGCTGTTGTTAAAGACAGTATCGGTGATATTGCTGCAACTGCCGCTACACTTATAGCTCTTATTGTTTCAAAATATACAGATTTGCCTATTGACGGTTATCTTGGCGTATTTGTTTCTCTTTTTGTATTCTGGGCAGGTTTCAGTATTCTGCGAGAAGCAACCGGTACACTTCTGGGAAAGCCGCCTACAAAAGAATTTGTTAGAGAATTCCAGGAAAAGCTTTTATCTTATGACGGAGTAATGGGAATTCACGATCTTATGCTTCATGACTACGGTCCCGGCAGACTTTTCGGCAGTGTCCACGTTGAAGTAGCTTCGGATGTAGATATTAATATTTCTCATGATATCATTGATAATATTGAGAAAGAAATTTATGAAGAAATGGGTGTTTTGCTAGTTATTCACCTTGATCCGCTTGAAGTAAATGAAGAAAAAGTGAATAAAACCAGAGAAATGGTTACATCCGTTGTGAAAGATGTTAATCCCGAATATTCTGTTCACGATTTCAGAATGGTGGAAAGCCCCTCTCATACAAATCTTATTTTCGATCTAGTTATACCTTACGGTCATAAACAGTCCAGGCAGGAAATTGCAGATATTGTGGCAGATAAAGTCAAAAAACACAATCCAATGTATTGTTGTGTTATTACTGTAGAGCACAGCTTTGTATAAACTAAACAAAATTTCTTGAAAATATTCTTCAAAATTTAAACGACAAAAATCGTGTTTTGACTTTTCAAATGAGTTGTTTTATAGTATTATATAGACAATCATTGTTAAAAGTAAAAGGTGGTTTTAAAAATGAGTGATAACAAAGTGCTTGATGAGATGCTCAGCGTACCTGTAGGTCAGTTGGGTATCATTGCTTTGCCGGGTTGCGAAGAGATGGCTGAAAGTATTGACAAATACATCGTTTCCTGGCGTAAAGAAAGAGGTATAATGGCTAAAGATCCTCTTGCTTTTGCAGGTTATGAGAAAGATTCCTATATCATTGATATTTCTTTCCCGAGATTTGGTTCAGGCGAAGGTAAAGCAAGCCTTAATCATACTGTCAGAGGCTATGATGTATTTATTCTTTGTGACTGCTTTAATTACGGTGTCAGATATAAGATGTACGGTATGGAAGTTCCTATGAGCCCGGACGATCATTTTGCTAACCTTAAGAGAGCTATCAGTGCTATTGAAGGTAAAGCACGCCGTATTACTGTTCTTATGCCTATGCTTTATGAAGGCAGACAGCATAAACGTTCAAGCCGTGAATCACTTGACTGTGCTCAGGCACTCCAGGAACTTTCAAATATGGGCGTTGATAATATTCTTACTTTCGACGCACATGACCCGAGAGTTCAGAATGCTATTCCTCTTAAGGGCTTTGAATGCATTCAGCCTTCATATCAGCTTATTAAGTCAATGGTTAAAAACATTCCTGACATTAAAATTGACAAAGAACACCTTATGATTATATCACCTGATGAAGGCGGTATGGGCAGATGTATCTACTTCTCAAACATTCTTGGTGTTGAACTTGGTATGTTTTATAAGAGAAGAGATTTCTCAAGAATTGTTGACGGCAGAAACCCTATTATTGCCCACGAATTCCTTGGTGACAGCGTTGAAGGTATGGATGTTGTTATCGTTGACGATATGATTTCTTCAGGTGAATCTATGATTGAAGTTGCAAGCAAGCTCAGAGAACTTGGTGCAAAGCGCATTTTCCTTGTTGCAACATTCGGCCTTTTCTGTAACGGTCTTGAAGTTTTTGATCAGGCATATGCAGACGGCATTTTTGATAAGGTATTTACCACTAACCTTATTTACAGAACTAAAGAGCTTAAAGAAAGAGACTGGTACTGTGAAGTTAACACATATAAGTACATTGCTCTTTTCACAGATACTCTTAACCATGACATGTCTGTATGCAAACTTCTTGCACCCGCAGACAAGATTCATGCATTGATCGATAAATTCAATGCAGGTCAGTTATAATTAATTTTTACAGTTTTACTGTTTGGCATTGAGGAGCGCGTTTTCGCGGTTCTCAATGCTTAGTGCTTTAATACAGGAGTTTAAAGGAGTTAAAAAAATGGCTAAAGATTTAGCGAAAATCTACGACCCTAAAGAGGTTGAAGATAAAATGTATGCCGTCTGGCTTGAAAATAAATATTTTTCAGCCAAGTGTGATAAGGATCTTAAACCTTACACAATAGTTATGCCTCCACCCAATATTACGGGTCAGCTTCATATGGGTCATGCCCTTGATAATACTTTGCAGGATGCCATTATTCGTTGGAGAAGAATGCAGGGTTATGATGCTTTGTGGCTTCCCGGAACAGACCATGCTTCTATTGCTACCGAAGCAAAAATTGTTGAATCAATGAAAAAAGAAGGTCTTACAAAAGAAGATCTCGGTCGTGACGGTTTTCTTGAAAGAGCCTGGGCTTGGAAGGCACAGTACGGCGGCAGAATTATTGAGCAGCTTAAAAAATTGGGCTCTTCCTGCGATTGGGATAGAGAACGTTTTACACTTGATGAAGGCTGTAATAAAGCTGTTAATGAAGTTTTTGTACGCCTTTATGAAAAAGGACTTATTTACAGAGGCGAAAGAATTGTTAACTGGTGCCCGGTTTGTCTTACATCAATTTCTGATGCAGAAGTTGAGTATGAAGAACAGGCCGGTTCATTCTGGCATCTTCGTTATCCTTTCAAAGACGGCAGCGGTTATCTTGAGGTTGCAACAACCCGTCCCGAAACAATGCTCGGCGATACTGCTGTAGCAGTCCATCCTGATGACGAAAGATACAAAGATCTTGTTGGTAAGATGCTTATTCTTCCTCTTGTTCATCGTGAAATCCCTGTTGTTGCAGATGAATATGTTGAAATGGATTTCGGAACAGGTTGTGTTAAAATTACACCTGCTCACGACCCCAATGACTTTGAAGTTGGTCTTCGTCACGATCTTCCTGTTATTGACACTTTCACTGATGACGCTCACATAGTTGAGGGTTACGGAAGATACTCAGGATTAGACAGACTTCAGGCAAGAAAAGCTATTGTTGAAGATCTTGAAAAAGAAGGTGCTTTAGTTAAAACTGAGGCATATTCACATAACGTCGGCACTTGCTATCGTTGTCATACATCTATTGAACCTAAGGTTTCAAAGCAGTGGTTTGTTAAAATGAAACCTCTTGCAGGTCCTGCTATTGACGCTGTTAAAGACGGACAGACAAAGTTTGTTCCTCAGCGTTTTGAGAAGATTTACTTCCATTGGCTTGAAAATATCCGTGACTGGTGTATTTCCCGTCAGCTTTGGTGGGGTCACAGAATCCCTGCATGGTATTGTGCTGACTGCGGTGAGATCACTGTTGCACGTACAGCTCCTGATGAATGTGCTCATTGTAAGAGCAAGAATATTTCTCAGGATCCCGATACTCTTGATACATGGTTCTCTTCAGCTCTCTGGCCGTTCTCTACTCTCGGCTGGCCCGAAGAAACTGAGGATCTCAGTCATTTCTATCCAACAAACACTCTTGTAACAGGCTATGATATTATTCCTTTCTGGGTTATGAGAATGATGTTCTCCGGTATTGAACAGACAGGTAAAGCACCTTTTGACACAGTGCTTATTCACGGTCTTGTTCGAGATGCTCTCGGTCGCAAGATGTCTAAGTCTCTCGGCAATGGTATTGATCCTCTTGAGGTTATTGATCAGTATGGAGCAGACGCTTTGAGATTTACACTTGCTACAGGCAACAGCCCCGGAAATGATATGAGATTCTCTGATGATAAAGTCAGCGCAAGCCGTAACTTCGCCAATAAACTCTGGAATGCTGCCCGTTATATTCTTATGAACCTTGGCGAAAATGAACCGGCTCCTTATGTTCCTGATGAACTTGCACTTGAAGATAAATGGATTCTTTCAAAATATAATACCCTTGTTAAAGAAGTTACCGATAACTTCGAAAAATTTGAGTTGGGTATCGCCGTTCAGAAACTCTATGATTTTATCTGGGATGTATTCTGTGACTGGTATATTGAAATTTCAAAAATTCGCTTGCAGGCAGGCGGTGAAGCAGCTGAAACAGCGAAAGCAGTTCTTGTATATGTTCTTTCAAATACATTGAAACTTCTTCATCCTTTCATGCCGTTTATTACTGAAGAAATCTGGCTTACACTTCCCCATGACGGTGACTCTATTATGATTTCTAAGTGGCCTGAGTTCAGTGATGAGTTTGCTTTTGCAGGTGAAGAAGCTGAAATGGAAAGCATTATGGAGGCTGTAAGAGCTATCCGTAACCGCAGAGCTGAAATGAATGTTCCTCCGTCAAGAAAAGCCAAGTATTTTATTGCTACAAATGCGAAATCAACTTTTGAAGCAGCGGGTGTATTTATGCAGAGACTTGCAAGTGCCTCTGAAGTTGAAATTGGCGAAGCTTTTGATATTGAAGGTTCTGTAGCTATTGTTACAGCTGATGCTAAGATTTATATCCCTATGGGCGAACTTATTGACTTTGAAGCTGAAAAAGCAAGACTCAATAAAGAGAAAGAGAAAGTTCTTAAAGATCTTGATTTTATAAATAAAAAGCTCAATAATCCAGGCTTTGTATCCAAAGCTCCTGAGGCTGTTGTTCAGGGTCAGCGTGAGGCAGCAGCTAAACTTCAGGATAAGCTTAATATGCTTGACGATAGCATTGCAAAACTTTCTTAAAGTGTATATTATTTATTTTGGCGGCAGGTTTTTCTGTCGCCAACTTAATTGGGTGTGAAATTATGACTTGTGAACAGGCAATTGAATATCTATATTCTAGGTTGAAATTCGGCTCTATTCCCGGACTTGAACGAATTAAGGCACTGTGTAATCTTGTTGATAATCCTCAGGATAAATTAAACTTTATTCATGTCGGAGGAACTAATGGTAAGGGCTCTACTTGCTCGATGATTTCTGAGATGCTACAGCACGCAGGATATAAAACCGGTCTTTTTACTTCACCGTATGTCATTGATTTCCGTGAAAGAATTCAGATCAACAGTGAAATGATCGATCCTGATGAATTTGCTTCAATTGTTGAAGAGATAATTCCTTTAGTACAGTCTCTTGATAAGCAGGGAATTACCCCCACTGAATTCGAAGTTCTTACTGTTGTTTCCTTAGTTTATTACTACAGACAAAATTGTGATTATGTTGTGCTTGAGGTTGGTTTAGGCGGTCTTTGTGATTCAACGAACATTATTAAAAATCCACTTGTAAGCGTAATCACTTCCGTCTCTTATGATCACACCCATATTCTTGGTAATTCAATTGAGGAAATTGCTTACCAGAAAAGCGGCATAATTAAAGATAATACTTCGGTTGTTGTTTATCCCCAGCTTTATAAAGAAGCTGAAAATATAATATATACTGCTGCAAAAGACAAAAATTGTAAACTTTATACTGTTAAAAAAAGCGATGTTCTGACTCTCAGAACTGATATGAACGGCTCTGATTTTAATTATAAGGGAAACAAAGTCGAAGTTTCACTTATCGGTGAACATCAGGTTTTGAATGCTGTCACAGCTTTTGAGACAGGTTTAGCTTTGTCTGAGTGCGGAGTAAAATTAACTATTGATGATATATTGTACGGTATAAAATATGCCGGTATTGCTGCACGTACTCAGATTATCAGTGAAAAACCGTTAGTTGTAGTTGACGGAGGTCATAATCCTGACGGTGTAACTGCTCTTTGCAAAAATCTGAGAACAATTTTTGCTTCAAAAAAAATCACGGCTGTTGTTGGTATGATGGCAGATAAAGATGTAAGTAAAATCGCTGAAATGCTGGCCACGTATTGTGAGCAGATTCTTACGGTTACTGTTGATAACCCAAGAAGTCTGACTGGTGAGGAGCTTAAAGACTTATTTTTAAATTATACCCCTAACGTTACTTCATTTGATTCTCTGAAAAAAGCTGTTTCTTCAATTAAAGAAATCAAAGACGACGAAATGCTTCTTATCTGCGGTTCACTTTATCTTGCTTCAGAAGTGTTTCAGTTAAAAAAACAGTCATAAATTACTTATTTCAACATAATATTTATATTTAATCCTTTATCCTTTGGGTAAAGGATTATTTTTTTGGAGGTCAATATGGGTGTAAAAATAGTATCGTCACAACATAAAATGACTGCTTATCTTGATGGTGAAATTGATCATCATAATGCTGTATTTATTAGGGAAGAAATTGATAATTCTGTTATGTTAAACAAACCGGAGGTTCTGAATATTGATTTTGACAGTGTTACTTTTATGGATTCCTCGGGAATAGGTTTGGTTATGGGCAGATACAGAACAATTTCATCATATTCCGGCAAATTGGTTGTAAGCAATCTCTCGCATCAACTTTACAAAATTATGAAATTATCAGGACTTGAAAAAATTGCAAATATAAGCAAAAAAGGAGAACAGTAATGGATAAAATATTAAATGAATTTAAATTAACTATTGAGAGTAAATCTGTTAACGAATCTTTTGCAAGAAGTGTTGTATCGTCGTTTGCAGCACAGCTTGACCCTAATATTGAAGAAATTTCAGATATAAAAACGGCAGTCAGTGAAGCTGTAACAAACTGTATTGTACATGCTTACGCTGACTGCGTTGGAAAAATTTACATAACTGCAGCAATTTGTGATAATAGTAAAATTAAAATCAAAATTCGTGACAGGGGATGTGGCATCGAAGATATAAAACTTGCAAGAACACCTTTGTTTACTACATCTTCCGGTGAACGTGCAGGTCTTGGTTTTGCTGTTATGGAGAGCTTTTGTGATAAAGTTTATGTTCGTTCAAAAAAAGGAACAGGAACAACTGTTACATTGATTAAACATATCGGCGGTAAAACTGATGTTTAACACCGAAAGAGAAGACAAAATTAAAGAGAACTTGGGCTTGGTTTATTCAATTGCAAATAGATTTAAAGGCAAAGGTGTTGATTTTGAAGATCTGGTTCAGATAGGTTCTGTTGGACTTATAAAAGCTGTTGATAACTTTGATGAAAATCTCGGGTACTCTTTTTCAACTTATGCCGTTCCTGTAATTTTAGGCGAAATCAGACAGTATTTCAGAGATGACGGAACTGTAAAAGTCAGCAGAGCATATAAAGAGTTGGGGAAAAAAGTTAACTCTTTACGTGAAGATTTTTTTTCATTAAACGGCAGAGAACCTACTTTAAGTGAATTATCTGAAAAAACAGGTGCTTCAAAAGAAGATATTGCTGTTGCATTAAATGCAGTGATGCCTGTTTTTTCTTTGACCGTTGAAGACGAAGACGGACAGTATGAATTCAGTGTACCTGTTGAATCGTATGATAAAAGAATCACAGAAAAAGTCGCTTTAAGTCAGTTAATTGATAATCTTGATGAAATAGATAAACTTCTGATAAAATGCAGATATTTTGATGAAATGAATCAGACTAAAACAGCGGAAATTATCGGAACCACGCAAGTACAGGTGAGCAGACGTGAAAAGAAAATTCTCAGCTTGTTAAGAAAACAATTACTTTAAATAACAAATTGGTAATCAAACATAGTGAAAGACCTATTATAGTTGGAAGCAAAATTGAAATCGCAGTCCATTTAAGACTTGCGGTTTCTTTTTTTATTGTAAGAATTGCAGTTGAACACGGCCAGTGAAAAAGAGTAAAAATAATCATATTTATTGCTGTTAAGTAATTCCAACCGTTTATATCTAATATATTCTTAAGTTCATTTAATGAAGAATATTCTACGAGAGTATTTTTTGCGTTATAACTCATTACAGTTATCGGTAATACTATTTCATTTGCAGGCAAACCGAGTATAAAACCTGAGAAAACAGAGCCGTCAAGACCAAAAATGTTTCCTATCGGATCTAAAAAATCTGTGAATATTTTAAACAAACTTCTACCACTTATGTCAATATGCGTGAGAGTCCAGATAATAATTCCAGACGGTATTGCAACCGTTATTGCTCTTAATAATATTTTTAATACTTTGTTAAATATGCTATAACTTATAGCTTTTCTGATGTTTGGTATCCTGTACGGAGGCAACTCAATAAAATAATTATCTTTATAGTTTATACTGATAGATTTGTTTATAACTGAAGAACTTAAAACTGTCATAATTACACTCAACATAATAACACATAAAAATATTAAGGTGCCCCTGAAATTGTTTAGTAGTGTTTTGTCAGTTCCAATGAAAAATATTGAAATTATCGCGAAAATGGTCGGAAATTTGCCGTTACATGGGGTTAATGAATTAGTTACGATTGATATTATTTTTGATTTTTTTGATGATATAATTCTGCAGCCTGTTACTCCTGCGCATGTGCACCCAAGACCCATACACATTGTTAAAGCCTGACTGCCGCATGAACCGCATTTTTGTAGCTTATTGTCCAATAAAAATGAAACTCTCGGCAAATATCCTGAATCTTCAAGTAATGTGAATAAGGGAAAAAACATGCTCATAGGCGGAAGCATTACAGATACTACCCAGAAAAGCACACATAGTGCACCATCACATATGACCGATGTTATAGTGTGATTCAAACCTGTTTCGTTTAAAAAGCCTCTTATCATATCTAAAAAAGAGAATAACATTTCTGATAATATTTCTGACGGATACGATGCAAAAGAAACGGTAAGATAAAATATCAGGGAAAGTAAAATTAAAAGAATTGGTACAGATGTATATTTACCTAAAACAATCGAATCGATTTTTTCTTCTGTTGTTTTGGTTTTTTTGTGTTTTAGTGTTATTACATTATGGCATAAATTCTCTGCATTTTCTATGTAATCTGAATATTCTTTAAGATGATTAATTGTTTGATTTTCTTTGATAGATTCTATAGCATTAAAAAACTTTTTTTTGAGATGGTTATCTTTTATATCTGTTATGATTATTGGTATGTCCATCCTTTGTTTTAATAATTCAGTATCTATGATAATACCTCTTTTTTGAGCTTCATCTATCATATTTATGCAGAAAATTACCTTTTTGCATATATCTAAGCATTGAAGCGCGAGAGTTACTCCTCGTTCAACAGCTGTGGCATCACAAACTACTATTGTGATGTCATCAACGTTATTGTTTAAATAATCTAAAGCTTCTTCCTCATCTGCTGATTTTCCTGTGAATGAATAAATGCCGGGCAGATCAGTTACTTTGAATTTATTTTTTTTATAAGTAAAAAAACCGGACACCACTTCAACTGTTTTTCCGGACCAATTGCCTGTGTGCTGATGCAGTCCGGTAAGTTTATTGAAAATAGTGCTTTTACCAACATTCGGATTACCCGCAAGGGTGATATTATTCATGATCTTCACTGCTTTCTACAATTATGTTTTCGCTGTCTAAGTCTCTTATGGCCATGATTTTACCTCGAAAAAAATAAGCAGCAATTTTTTGGTTTTTCTTTATACATTTTATTAAAGTTTTTTCTGTCAAACCTAAATTTATAAGATTTTTGTTTTCGACTGAAATGACAATAGCTGATTTTCCCTCAGCCAGATTGTTTAATTTATATTTCATACGGAAATTCCTCCTTATCACTTGTTATATTTTATTAAAAAAGTAAAATTTAGTTACCGTTTGACTGTAACGGTTAATTATGATAAAATTTACACATTGTTAATATAGTTTTGATGTATTAGTGTATAATTGTCTAAAGGGGGTGAGATTATGCTTGGCTACGTAAGGGCTTATAAACCAGATTTGACTTTTTCTCAGTATGATATTTATAAAGGTGTTTACTGTTCTTTGTGTAAAGTGATTGGTAAGAACTATGGCTTTTTATCAAGAATGACACTTTCTTATGATTTGGTGTTTTTTGCACTTGTAAGAATGAGTGTTAACGAGCAGTGCAATGAATTTAAAAAGTCACATTGCAGTTTTAACCCTTGTAAAAAATGTCTGCAGATTGATCTCACCAACGATGATCTTGAATATACGGCTGATGTTTCAATGCTAATGGTATACTATAAATTTGTTGATAATCTTCAGGATAGCAAAGGTATGAAAAAGTTTTTTCTTCACTTTATGACACCTTTTTTCAATTCCATCAAGAAAAAAGCGATTAAAAGAAACCCTGAAATTAATGAAATCTTAAGTCAAATGAGTTTAAAACAAGTTGATATTGAAACTAATTTTGACGGAAATATTGATCGAGCCTGTCATCCTTCTGCAGAAGCTCTCGGCAAACTTCTTGAGTATAAAAAATCAGACGATCAAAAAGAGTTTTTGTATAAATTCGGTTATCTTGTCGGCAGATGGGTATATCTGATTGATGCAATTGATGATTATAATAATGACAAAAGAAATAGTAATTTTAATCCATTTTTGTTTTCCGGAGAATACAATAGTAAAACAGCTTGTGAAAAGCTGAATTATACTGCATCTGAGTGTGTTGAAGCATTTAATCGGATCAGTGTTAACAGATATGAAAAAATAATTTATAACATACTTTATGATGGCTTGTACTCATCGATGAAATCTGTCATTGAAAGGAATAATTATGAAAAATCCGTATGAAATTTTAGGTTTAACGTCATCTGCAACAGAGGATGAAATTAAAAACGCATATCGTCTTAAAGCAGGTGAATTTGCAACTGACAGCAAAAGAATGGAAGAAATCAACTGGGCATACGATACAATAATAATGTTAAGACACTCAGAAGGCGGAACATCTTATTCGTACAATTCCGGTTCAAATGATGATCTTGGTGATATCAGAGCTAAGCTTAATGCCGGTAGAATTGATGATGCAGAGATGCTCCTTGACGGAATACCTCACCAGCGCAGAAGCGGGGAGTGGTATTTTCTGAAAGGTTCAATTCACCAGCGCAGAGGCTGGCTTGAAAGTGCAGCAGAATGTTTTCAAAAAGCATCAGAAGCCGAGCCCTCAAACGATGAATACCAAAAGGCATATAATAATGTGATTAATGCAAGAAACGGAAACTTCAGATTTGAAAGAGAATCTGAACGCAATAAGGGTTGTTGCGATTCTCCGTGTAAAATATGTTCGGGATTGATCTGTGCCGACTGTTGCTGTGAATGCTTCGGCGGAGATCTTATTAGGTGTTGCTGATGAAAAATTCTTCTAAAACCGCTCTCAGCGGTATGGCTGTTGCTTTTGGTACTATAGTTATGCTCCTCGCATCCGCCATACCTACTCTTGAGTATGCGATTCCTGCTTTTGCAGGTTTTATGGTTCTGTTTATTATTATTGAGTTAAATGTTGGATGGGCTGTAGCTGTATATGCAGCAACAACCCTTCTCGGAATTCTTATTGTGCCTAACAAAGAGGCTGTTGGTATGTATATCGCACTATTCGGAATTTATCCTATTGTTAAATTTTATGTGGACAAATTACCAAAAGTTTTAAGTTACATTGTTAAAAGCTTGTTTTTTGGGGTTGCTGTTTCAGGTGTATATTTTATTATGATAAAGGTGTTCGGAATAGCAGCTGAACTTCTTGAAGATATTAATAAAATAACGCTTCCGATTCTTTTGATTTTTGGACTTGCCGCTTTTCTTATTTATGACCGAGCAATGTCAATGATTGCAGTAAAATATAAACTTAGGTTCCATAGATTGGTTGTACGTATGTTTAAAAGAAAATAATAATTTTGGGCGTTATGTTTTAAAGCATAGCGCCTGTGTTAATTTATTGACGATTAATGTTTAGTATTAAAATTTGATGAAAGCACTTTAATTAAAAGGTAAGATAATTCTTGACTTGACCTATCAATCTGTAGTATAATTTACTGTAATTATTAAGGTGGTGTAATTATGATTTCCAATTCAACTCCGCTTACTAAAGAGAATATGGAATTTCTCTTGAACAATATAAAAAAAGTGGACCCTATTAACCCTGCATATTTTGAAAAATACAGTGTAAAAAAAGGGCTTCGTAATGCCGACGGTACAGGCGTTATGGCCGGTCTTACAAGAATATGTTCTGTTGACGGATATCATATTCTCGATGGCGAAAAAGTTCCTCATGAAGGTCATCTGTTTTATCGAGGATATGAAATAAGCGATCTTGTTAAAAATGCTCAGGAAGAAGGCCGTTTTGGCTTTGAAGAAGTTGTCTGGCTTCTTGTTTTTGGCTTTTTACCCACAAGGGAACAGCTTGATATGTTTATGGAAATTCTTGGTCAATGCCGTGAATTACCTGAGGATTTCAGCGAAGATATGATTATGAAAGCTCCGTCTAAGGATATTATGAACAAGCTTGCCAGAAGCGTACTTGCTCTTTATTCTTACGATGATAACCCTGACGATATTTCGCTTGAAAATGTAATAAGACAGTCGATTCAGCTTATTGCCAGACTTCCTGCTATTATGTCTTATTCATATCAGGTTAAGCGCCGTCATTATTACGGTAAGAGTATGTATATTCATCCGATTAAACCACATCAGAGAACTGCTGAATGTATACTCAATTCAATTCGTTCTGACAGAAAGTTTACTCGCGAGGAAGCATTGCTTCTTGATACTTGTCTTATGATTCACGCTGAGCACGGAGGCGGCAATAACTCAAGCTTTGCTACACGAGTGCTTACTTCAAGCGGTACTGATACATATGCGGCGATTTCTGCGGGTATCGGTTCTCTTAAAGGTCCTCGCCACGGCGGTGCAAGTCTTAAAGTTCCTGCAATGTTTGAAGATATTAAAGCAAATTGTAAAGACTGGACTAATGAAGCTGATATTGAAGATTATCTTGTTAAGATTATCAAGAAAGAAGCTAACGATCATTCAGGCCTTATTTACGGTATGGGTCATGCTGTTTATACTCTTTCTGACCCCAGAGCTGTAATTCTTAAAGAAGAAGCAAGAAAGTTTGCTCAGCAGGTTGGTATGATGGATGAGTTTAATCTTATGGATACTGTTGAAAAATTAACCCCTAAAGTATTTTCAGAAGTTAAAGGAATCAACAAACCTATTTGCGCAAATGTCGACTTATATTCAGGTTTTATATATAAGCTTCTCGGTATTCCTTCAGATTTGTATGCACCTTTATTCTCTATAGCCAGAGTAGCCGGTTGGTGTGCTCACAGAATTGAAGAAATAACAACAAGCAATAAAATTATCAGACCGGCATATAAGAGTGTTGCAAGGCCCAGTAAGTACATAAAAATAGCTGACAGGAAGAGTTTATCTGATCTTGACAGCAGTTATGTTCCTGCATTTGAAAGAATTATTAAATAAGCTGGTGAATTATATGAAAGCAAAAAAAGATTTTCCTTTTTTAACTTTTTTCATTGTTGCTGCAGTATCTATATTATTGATTTTGCCTTTAAGAATATATCAATATTTTGAAATATTGGAACCTGAGACAGGGTTTTACTCAGAAAAAGATTTTTCTGTTTATCTCGTTTATGCTTTGATGTTAATTGTGATAGTTTTCAGCATAGTTGTTTCTTTGATAAATAAAAAGTCTTTAATCAATAATAATTGTACTTTTACTAAGTCCAATGCTGCTGTTTTCATCGTTGCTTCGCTTGGTTTTTTGGCTGATGCGGCAGATAAAGCAATTAGTTTTATTGATATATATAACTCCTACATCCATAATTTTAAGCAAAGCATTTTTCAATATATTTCCAAAGAGGGCGGAGTTATATTCTTTCTGCAGGCTATGTTTGCTATGATTTCTTCTTTATATTTCTTAGTACTTGCAATCGGTGTTTTTACTGGAAAAGATAATGCTCCTTCACTTAAATTAATTGCACTTGCCCCTTCGTTATGGGCGGCAATGCGCTTACTTTTCAGATTTAAATCAACAATCAGTTTTACTAATGTTTCTGAATTGTTCCTTGAATTATTTGCAGTTGTATTTATAATGATGTTTTTCTTTGCGCTGGCTCAGACCTTTTCAAAGGTTGACAAAGGCGAGAATTACTGGAAGATATTTGCATACGGTGTTCCTGCTGCTGTTTTCGGTTTAGCGTGCTTTGTTCCGAGAGCGGTATTGAGTGTTATTGGTCATCAGGATCTTATGGCAGACGGTTATACACCTGTTATATGCGATTTTACAATTGCATTATTGATTCTCTCGGTTCTTATTTCTAAAGTTTCTTTGAAGTCCGCTAATAAATAATTTATTGAGGTTTAGGCATGTTTGAGGATTATTCTTTGTTTTTGTCAAATGTAATGATAGCTGCAAAACAGGTGGGTATTTTATATTTACTTGCCCTGGTTGGTGTTGTTGCAGATAAAGCTAAGATTTTTACCGAAAGCACTGCAAAAAAATGCACTGATCTTCTATTTTATATTATTACTCCGGGTGTTATTATTAACTCTTTTTTTACTACGGAATTTTCAAAAGAATCTGCAACAAATCTTTTGATTTCTGTAGGCTGCGGCTTTCTGCTTCATTTTGTAGCGATCATCATCACTAAGCCATTTTTCAGTAAAGGAAATCTTGATGAAAATGTGATATATAAATACGGTGCTATTTACGGTAATGTCGGTTACCTTACTTTACCTTTAACGAGTGCTGTTCTTGGTAGTGAGGGCGTTTTTTACTGTGCCGGTGTTGTAATGGCATTTAACGTTATGTGCTTTACTCACGGTATAATTCTTATGGATACTGAGAGCAGAAAGTTTGATTTTAAAAAGCTTTTTTTGAATCCCGGTGTTATCGGAGTTGTTATCGGTTTACCGTTTTATTTGTTTAATATTGATTTACCGGAACTTATTACCGCCCCTGTAGCATATATTGATGCCGTTCAGACTCCGGTTGCGATGATAATTTTTGGTACTTATCTTGCTAATTCGGATTTGAAAACAATATTTAAAAATAAGAATATTTTTATTACTGCATTTTTAAAGCTTGTTTTACTTCCAGCTGTTATGTTTGTAATTTATAAGTTGTTTGGACTCACCGGTACGTTGATTTGCGCTTTGATGATTTCTTCCTGTGCCCCTTCAGCGAATAATACTGTTATGTTCAGTGCAAAATATGGCAAAGATACAGGTATTGCCTCACAGACTGTTTCGGTTGTAAGTTTCTTGTCAATTATTACAATGCCATTCATTATTGCTTTTGTTTCAACTTTTGCAGGTTGAATCGTATTAGAAAGGATGTTTAATATGAAACTTGTTATTGCGATTATTAATAACGATGACTCTCAGAAGGTTCTTTCAGAAATCGCCAGAGCCGGTATTTATGCGACCAAGCTTTCAACAACCGGTAGCTTTCTTAAAGCAGGTAATCTCACACTTATTATGGGTGTAGAAGATGAGCGTCTTGATGAGACTCTTGATATTTTGAGAGACAACTGTTCAAAAAGAGAGGAAATCACAACAGCTTTACCCGGTTATGTTACTGAAATTATGCAGTCTGTACCTGTAAAAATTACTGTTGGCGGTGCAACTGTTTTTGTGCTTGATATTGAGCAGTTTCATAAAATGTGATGAAAAATATAAATTGTTTTAATTTAAATGAATCGTTGCGTTCTGAAGTTGAATTTGCTGTGAGCACGAGACGATTGCCACATGCTATATTAATTTCATCAGGTGATTATCAATCAAGAGTTGATTTTGCTTTGTATCTTTCAGCATCATATTTATGTGAGAATGAAAGTAATGTAAGGCCTTGCGGTGAGTGTAAAAACTGCAGGAAGATTTTTGATTATATTCATCCTGATGTTAAGTTGTTTGAACGAGAAAAAGATAAAAAAGAATTTTCTGTAAAAATAATAAGAGATTTTATTAAGCCTGATGCTTATATAAAACCGAATGAAGCTAACGGAAAAGTCTTCATAATCAAAGACGCTGAGACTATGAATGTCAGCGCACAGAATGCATTGCTCAAAATTTTTGAGGAGCCGCCGAAGGGTGTTATTTTTATTCTTTGCAGTGACAGTTCTACAGCCTTACTTGAAACAATTCGTTCCAGAGCAACTGTTTATTCTTTGCAGTCCGATTTAAAAAAATCTGAGGATGAAATCAAAGCGGAAGAATTATCTGTTGATTTTGCTGTTTCTTTATTAAGTGTGAATGAATTTGAGTTTTTGTCTAAAACGTCATTGTTTGAAAAAGATAAACAGCTCTTTTGCTCAGTTATAGGAAAAATGCAGATTTTGTTTCGTGATGCCCTTGCTGTTAAAAACGGTAGTTCTTCACTTTCTACAGACAACGATGTTTCTATTAGATTAGCTTCGGGTCTTGGAACGCGAAATTTAATTAATCTTATAAATATATGTAATGAATTTAATGATTCAATAAATAAAAATGCTAACCTCAATTTACTGTTAACGAGATTTTCATCTGTTCTCAGGCAAGCCGCGAGGGGATAGGAGTAATTATGTCAGAAGTGATCGGCGTAAGATTTAAAGAAGTCGGTAAAGTATATTATTTTGATCCTGACGGACAAACATTAAAAAAAGGCGAGAAGGTTATTGTTGAAACCGCCAGAGGTGTTGAATGCGGCGAAGTTGCAATGGATAATCGCGAAGTAAATGACGAAGAAATTGTCAAACCATTAAAAAAACTTTTGAGAATTGCAACTGAAGAAGATCTTAAAAAAGTTGCTGAGAATAAAGAAAAAGAGAAAAAGGCTTTTGAAATCTGCGAGAAAAAGATAGAAAAGCACAAAATTGATATGAAACTCGTAGATATTGAGTATACCTTTGATAACAGCAAAATTCTCTTTTATTTTACAGCTGACGGTCGTGTTGATTTCAGAGAGCTTGTTAAAGATCTTGCGGGTGTTTTTCATACCAGAATTGAGCTTCGCCAGATTGGCGTAAGAGATGAGTCAAAGATGCTCGGCGGAATTGGTATTTGCGGACGTCCGTTTTGTTGCGGAAGTTTTTTGGGAGATTTTCAGCCTGTTACTGTTAAAATGGCAAAAGAACAGGGCCTTTCTCTCAATCCTACTAAAATCAGTGGTGTTTGCGGGAGATTGATGTGTTGTCTTAAGTATGAACAGGATGCATATGAACATCTTTTAAGAATTACCCCTAAAGTTGGAGCTATTGTTGAAACAGCAGAAGGCAGAGGTAAAGTTGTTGAAGTTAATCTTTTAAGAGGTAATCTTAAGGTTCAGCTTGACAGAAGAGCTGATGCCGCTCCCGCTTCATTTAATAAAAAGGATGTCAAAATTATTAAAGATAAGAAGATTCAGGTTTATAAAGAGGAACTTGAAGCACTTAAAAACATTGAATAAAAAATCATGGCGTACATTTTCTCTGTATGCCATGATTTTTTGTAAATATTTTCTTAATTTTTCGAAAATACACTTGGAAGAATTAGAAATATGTTATATAATAAATATGCTGATGTTGTATGATCACATCAAGCGAAGTTGAGAGGAGGATACTATGGACACACAATATTCCGTATCCTTGAATAAGATTATTGAGACACACGGTTTTGAAATTGCATATGCTCCTGATGATTTGCAAAACAGAGCTGTAATTTCACCTGATGTTAACAGACCCGGACTTATTTTTTCGGGTTTTGATAAGTTCTTTGATTCACACCGTATTCAGTTTCTCGGTGCTCAGGAGATGACTTATCTTAAAATGTTTTCTCCTGAAGATGTAAGAACCAAAGTGGAGCTTTTGATGTCGTTGAAACCGGTAGCTGTGCTTCTTACAAGAGACCAGGAGTTTCCTGACGCCTTTTATGAATTCGCAAAGGAGTTTGAAGTTCCGTTGCTTAAATCAAAGGATTCTACATCAAACTGTATGTCAACTTTGATTTCTTATCTTAATATCGAACTTGCTCCGAGAATTACTCGTCACGGCGTTTTTGTTGAAGTTCACGGTGAAGGTGTATTGATACTCGGTGAAAGCGGTGTAGGTAAAAGTGAAACAGCACTTGAGCTTATTAAAAGAGGTCACAGGCTTATTGCTGATGATGCTGTTGAAATCAGACGTACTTCTTCAAGAACAATTGTTGGTTCAGCCCCTGATAACATAAGGCATTTTATTGAGCTTCGCGGCGTAGGTATTATCAATGCCAGAAGAATTTTCGGTGTTGGTGCTGTTAAGCTTACAGAAAAAATAGACATGGTTATTCAGCTCGAACCCTGGGAAGAAGGAAAAACTTACGAAAGACTGGGAATTGACAGTGAATACACAAATATTCTAGGTATTGAGGTTCCTATATCTGTGGTTCCTGTTCAACCGGGCAGAAACTTATCAATTATCATAGAAGCGGCTGCTATGAATAACCGTCAGAAGAAGATGGGTTACAACGCTGCACGTCAGCTTCTTCATAATCTCGGTATGACTGATGATATCGTACCTGAACAAAAAGAACTTGAAATCTGGCATGATTTTTAATATTTAGGAGGATTTATTATGTATCGTATAGGTGTAGATTTAGGCGGAACAAACATTTCAGTGGGTGTTGTTGATAACGAATTTAATATTATCGGAAGAGGTAAAGTAAAGACAAACGCTCCCAGACCGGCTGAAGAGATTTTTGCTGATATTGCTAAAGCTATTGAACTTGCGATTGATGATGCAGGTATTACTTATGATGACATCAGTGTTATCGGTGTTGGTACTCCGGGTTCAGTAGATAACGAAACAGGTTATATTGATTATTCAAATAATCTTAAATTTGATAAAGTTCCCGCAAAAGAAATGCTTGAAGCAATTACAGGTAAGCCCTGTTTCTTTGCGAATGATGCAAGCTGTGCTGCTCTTGGTGAGCTTTATGCCGGTGCAGGTAAAGGTAAGCAGAATCTTATTGCCGTTACTCTCGGTACAGGTGTAGGCAGCGGAATTGTGATCGACGGTAAAATTTTCCGCGGCGCCAATTCAGCAGGCGGTGAAATTGGTCATACGGTTATTAACGTTAACGGAGAACCCTGTAACTGCGGAAGAAACGGTTGTTGGGAACGTTATGCATCTGCTACAGCACTTATTGCTCAGACTAAAAACGCTATGGAAGAATATCCTGACAGTAAGATGTGGAATTGTGCCGGCGGTAAACTTGAGAACGTAAACGGCAGAACTGCTTTTGATGCAATGAGAATGGGCGATGAAATCGCTAAAGACGTTGTAGATAAATATATTTATTATGTTGCAGTTGGTGTAATTAATATTATCAATGTTTTTCAGCCTGATGTTCTTTGCATCGGTGGCGGTATCTGTAACGAAGGTGAAACTCTTCTTGCACCGCTTCGTGCTTTCTGTGAAGAAGAAAGATATTCCAAATACACTAAGAAACAGACTGTTATCTGCAAAGCTGAACTCGGCAATGATGCAGGTGTTATCGGCGCCGCCATGCTTAACAGCTGAGTGGTGAATATAATGTCAGATTATAATTCAATTTATGACTTTGCTATAAAAAATGGTTGTACTGCAGTATTAAATGAGCCACTGAAGAAGCATACTTCTTTTAAAATCGGTGGAAATGCGGCTCTTTTGGTTACTCCCGAAAGCGATGAAGGATTATCCGCGATTTTAAAGAAATGTAATGAAGAAAAGGTAAGAACCGTAATTGTCGGAAATGGCAGCAATTTGTTGGTTTCTGATGAAGGAATAGATGCTGTTGTAATTCTTACTTTAAGAGAAAACGGTGAAATTTGTCTTGTAGATGAAACAACTATTTATTGCGATGCAGGTGTTTCACTTACCAAAGTGTGCCGTTTTGCTTTGGAAAACGGTTTATCCGGTCTTGAATTTGCTTTTGGTATTCCGGGTTCAGTAGGCGGTGCAGTTTATATGAATGCAGGAGCCTATGGCGGAGAAATAAAGGATGTTATTACTAAATGCGATTATATGACTTCAGACGGATTTTTGCATTCTATGTCAAAAGATGAAATGAAACTCGGTTACAGAATCAGTATTTTTAATGAAAATAATTTTGTCATTACCGGGGCTTATTTTAATCTTACTAAAGACGATAAAGCTTTAATAAAAGACCGAATGAATGACTTTTTATCACGTCGTAAATCTAAACAGCCTCTTGAATATCCGAGTGCTGGCAGTACTTTTAAAAGACCTGTCGGCTATTTTGCAGGTGCTCTGATAGAACAAAGCGGATTAAAGGGCTTTAGTATAGGCGGTGCACAGGTTAGCGAAAAGCATGCAGGCTTTGTTATTAATAAAGGCGATGCTACCGCTAAGGATGTTATTGACCTGGTTGAATATATTCAAAATAAAGTTTACAATGACTCAGGCGTTAAACTTGAGCCCGAGATAAAGATATTTAGTTAAACGGGTGATTATAAAATGGAATTGCTGATAATTACCGGAATGTCCGGCGCAGGTAAATCGGTTGTTGTTGATGCAGTGGAGGATCTTGGATATTTCTGTATTGACAACCTTCCTCCTAAGCTTTTACCTACGTTTACTCAGCTTTTGGAAAAGTCTTCTCAGCCTTATTCAAAGGTTGCGGTCGTATCTGATATTCGTTCAGGCAGAGATTTTGAAAGCATATTTGAGTATCTTAAAGAGCTTAAAATTGCAGGATATTCATATAAAATATTATTCATTGATGCAAATGATACTGTTCTTGTCAGGCGATATAAAGAAACCCGAAGAAATCATCCGATGCTTTCTGAAACAGATGGTTCTCTTTCGGAAAGCATCGCTAAGGAACGCGAGAAACTCAGCGGAATAAGGGGAATAGCTGATTATTATCTTGATTCAAGTAATTTTTCTGCTGCTGAATGTAAAGCGAGAATTTCTCAGATGCTTACCGGAGATAGTGGATTGAAACTCAATGTTCATTGTATGTCATTTGGTTTCAAATATGGTGCTCCGGGGGATTGCGATCTTGTTTTTGATGTAAGATGTCTCCCGAATCCTTTTTATATTCCTGAACTCAAGGAACACACCGGTCTTGAAGAACCGGTAAAAAATTATGTTATGCAGTTTCCTGAAACTAAGGAACTTATTAAAAAACTTTATGATATGATTGATTTTCTTATCCCTCTTTATATCAGAGAGCGTAAGAGTCAGCTCGTAATTGGTTTCGGATGTACAGGCGGTCGCCATCGCTCTGTATGTTTTGCTGAAAATATGTATAATTATCTTAATGGTAATGATAAATTAAATCTCACTGTTGCTCACAGAGATATCAAAAAATAACGGAAGGTGCTTTTGTGTCATTTTCAGGGGAAGTTAAAAAAGAGATATGCGAAACAGCTCTTGATGAAATTAATGATTGTTGCTTAGTAGCTGAATGTTACGGTGCTTTGCTTTTAGGTAAGTCATTTTCTTCAAGAGAAATTGTTTTTTCAACTGAATATGATTATGTTGCTGAACATATTTGCAATTTATTTGAGTATTGTTTTGATGAACAGCTTTTTGACAAAGAAAAAAGTAAAAGCAAATATAAGTTAGTTATTAATCAGCCAGAAAAGATTAAAAAGGTATATGATTTTTTTGGTCATGAGAAAAAACAGCTTAACCTGAGAATCAATAGAGCTAATCTTGCTGATGACTGTTGTTTGGCCTGTTTTATAAAAGGCGCTTTTCTTGCTTGCGGAACGGTGACTGACCCCAATAAAACATATCACCTTGAATTTGTTATTCCCTTCAAAAAACTTAGTCAGGATTTTTTTAAAATCGTTACGGATGCAGGTATAAGTTCAAAAACAGTTGTCAGAAAAGGCACTAATGTTGTCTATATTAAAGATAGTGAAAATATTGAAGATATTTTAACTCTTATAGGTGCTCAGCGCTCAACTCTTGAGCTTATGAGCATCAAAATTCAAAAAGATATGAGAAACAAAATTAACCGTCAGGTAAATTTTGAATGTGCAAACATTGAAAGATCTGTTAAGGCAGGTATGGCCCAGGTTGAGGCTATTAATCTTATTATTAAGCGTCAGGGTATTGATACTCTACCTGAGGAAATTAAAGAGCTTGCTTTATTAAGACTTGATAATCCTGATATGTCGTTAAAACAGCTGGGTGAGGCTCTTTCAACTCCGCTTTCCCGTTCAGGAGTAAAGCACAGACTTGATAAAATTCTTGATATAGCTGATAAGCTTAAAAAGTAAGGAGTGAGCTTATGGGTGGCTTCACACATTTACATTTGCATACCGAATACAGCTTACTTGACGGTGCTTGCAGACTAGATAAACTTATTGACCGAGCTGTTGAGCTCGGTCAGACATCTATGGCTATAACCGACCACGGCGTAATGTACGGCGCGGTCGATTTTTATAAAAAAGCAAAAGCGAAAGGTGTTAAACCAATTATCGGTTGCGAAGTATATGTCGCGGCCCGAACAAGATTTGATAAGGTACACGCTCTTGATTCAGAAAGATATCACCTTGTTCTTTTGTGCAAAAATAATAAGGGTTATGAAAATCTGACAGCAATGGTTTCTGAAGCCTGGATCAACGGTTTTTACACGAAACCGAGAGTTGATAAAGAGTTGCTTCAGAAATATAACGAAGGGCTCATTGCATTATCCGGCTGCCTTGCAGGTGAAATACCGAAAGCTCTGATGCGAGGTGATTATGAGCAGGCAAAAGAAACTGCCATATGGTATCGCGATGTTTTTGGTCAAGGCAATTTTTATCTCGAAATCCAGAACCACGGTCTTAAAGAACAGCTTTCAATTGAAGCTTCAATGATTCGTCTGTCAGAAGAAACGGGCATACCTCTTGTTGCAACAAATGATGCTCATTATATTAATAAAGAAGACAGTAAGATCCAGAAGGTTCTTATTTGTATTCAAACTAATAAAACAATCAATGAAGCAACAGGGCTTGATTTTGAGACAGAGGAGTTTTACGTAAAAAGCGAAGATGAGATGCGCGCTGTTTTCAGAGATATTCCTCAGGCTGTTGATAACACTCAGATAATTGCAGACAGATGTAATATTGATTTTGAGTTCGGTAACACTAAACTTCCAAACTTCGATGTTCCCAACGGTAAAGATCATTTTAAATGGTTCAAAGAAAGATGTCATAATGGGTTGGTTAAAAGATATGGTGAAAACTGCCCTTGTGAATATGTAGACAGATTGAATTATGAACTTGAAGTAATTAATAAAATGGGTTACACGGATTATTATCTTATTGTAAGTGATTTTATTGATTACGCAAAAAACAATAAAATACCTGTCGGACCCGGCCGAGGTTCCGGTGCAGGCAGTATTGCTGCTTATTGTCTTGGAATCACAGGCATTGATCCGATGAAGTACAATTTAATGTTTGAACGTTTTCTTAACCCTGAAAGGGTAAGTATGCCTGACTTTGATGTTGATTTCTGTTATGAAAGACGAAACGAAGTTATTGAATATGTTAACAGAAAATATGGTGAAGATCACGTTGCTCAGATTGTTACATTTGGTACACTTGCTGCCAAGGCGGCTATCAAAGATGTTGGCAGAGCATTAGGTGTTTCCTATAGCGTAACTGATGCTGTATCGAAAGCTGTTCCGAGAGAACTTAATATAACTCTCGATTCAGCTCTTAAAAAAAGTGCTGAATTCAAAGCTCTTTATGATTCGTCTGATGAAATAAAAGAGCTTATTGATACTGCGCGAAAGGTAGAGGGAATGCCAAGACACACATCAACCCACGCTGCAGGTGTTGTTGTTACAAAAAATCCCGTAGCTACTTATGTGCCGCTTGCTGTAAATGACAATGTCCCGGTTACTCAATATACAATGACTACTATTGAAGAACTCGGTCTTTTGAAGATTGATTTTCTGGGTCTTCGTACATTAACCGTTATTTCTGATGCTGTAAAAATGGTTTGTAATAAAATCAACGGTTTCGATATAAACAGTATTCCAATGGATGATAAAGCTACCTTTGCTATGATTTCCAAGGGACTTACTGACGGAGTTTTTCAGCTGGAATCAAACGGAATGAAGAACGTGTTGATTGGTCTCAGGCCTGAAAATATTGAAGATATTATTGCTGTCAGTGCGCTTTACAGACCCGGTCCGATGGATTCGATTGACACATACATTCACAACAGGCACAATCCTCAGGATGTTCATTACAGGACACCTATGCTCAAACCAATCCTTGATATTACTAACGGATGTATGGTGTATCAGGAGCAGATTATGGAAATTTTCCGAACTCTTGCCGGCTATTCCTTTGGACATGCTGATATCGTTAGGCGTGCTATGTCAAAGAAAAAGCACGATGTTATGGAACATGAAAGGGGAGCCTTTGTAGAAGGTTGCTCGAATAATAATATTTCACCAGAGGTTGCAAATGCGATTTTTGATGATATGACTTCATTTGCATCATATGCTTTTAATAAATCTCATGCCGCAGCTTATGCCCATGTTATTTATCAGACTGCATATTTAAAGTGTCACTATCCATGCGAATTTATGGCTGCACTTTTAAGCAGTGTGCTTGATAATGCAGGTAAGGTAGCTCAATATACAAATGACTGCTTACGTATGGGTATTAAAGTACTTCCTCCTGATGTAAATGAAAGTTTTGAGCGATTTACTGTTAAAGACGGTAATATCCGTTTTGGTTTACTTGCAGTTAAAAATCTTGGCAGAGGCTTAATTTCGAGAATTATTTCAGAAAGAAAAAACGGAAAATTTACTTCATTTTATAATTTTTGTAAGCGAATTCATGGTTCAGATCTTAATAAAAGAGCTGTTGAAAGTCTTATTCGATGCGGCGCACTTGATTCTCTCGGATCTAACAGGCGCAGTATGCTTTCAGGTATGAATGAAATTTTGTCATCTCTTGATGATAGTAAAAGAAAAAATATTGATGGTCAGTTAGGTTTGTTTGATATAGGTAATTCCGATATTGAAAATGCTGAACCCGATTTACCTGTTCTTACTGAATACTCTTCATCAGAGCTTCTTAGTATGGAAAAAGAGACGACAGGATTGTTCTTAACGGGTCACCCGATGCTGGCATATACTGAAAAAGCAGAATCTTTAAGCTGTACACCTATAAACAGGTTGTTTGATGAAGATAAAAATTTATCTGATGGTGACAGAATTAAGATTATGGGAATAATAACCTCTTATAAGAAAAAAATAACTAAAAATGATACAACTATGGCTTATCTGGTTGTTGAGGATACTTACGGATCTGTGGAAATATTGATGTTCCCTAAGACATATGATGGTTATGCTCATATTATTAAAGATGGTGAAATTTTTGTTTTTAACGGCAGAGTAAGTATTAGGGAAGATGAAGAACCTAAGATGATTTGTGACAGTGTTGAAAAACCTGATCAAGCTGTAAATAAATCTTCTTCTAATAATTCTGTTCAAAAGAAAAAAAGACATGGCCTTTTTCTGAAATTTGAAAATGAAAACGACCCGAGAATCTCAAGAGCAGAAAAGTATTTGCTTATTTTTGACGGAAACACACCTGTTTACTATTATTTCAATGACACAAAAAAGTATGTTTTACAACCAAATTCTAAATATGTTGCATTAAACGATCCGCTTATAAATGAGCTTAAAAATCTTTTAGGCGAAAATGGCGTTGCAACACAATAATCAGTAAACTTTTTTGACAAAATAAGCTAAAATAATTGACATATTATTTCAAATGATGTAAAATGTAGGCTGTTATGTATAAATGGGATCCAAGGAGGATATTCACATGAAAAGAATTGGTGTTCTTACCAGCGGAGGAGATGCTCCGGGCATGAATGCTGCTGTTAGAGCAGTTGTCAGAGCAGGTTGTGAAAGCGGACTTGAAGTTTTTGGTATTGACCATGGCTATGAAGGTCTTATGAATGATAAGATGGAGCTTATGGATTTAAGAAGCGTATCTGATATTATTAACCGTGGCGGTACAAAGCTTTATTCTGCAAGAAGCCCCAGATTTGCAACCGAAGAAGGTATGCAGAGTGCTATTAATGTATGCAAAAAGAATGGAATTGAGGGCCTTGTTGTTATTGGTGGTGACGGCTCATTCAGAGGCGCTCGAGACCTTTCATTAAGAGGTATTCCTTGTATCGGTATTCCCGGCACAATTGATAATGACATTGCTTGCTGTGACTATACAATTGGTTATGATACTTGTCTTAACACAATTATGCAGATGGTTGACCGTATTCGTGATACAACTGCATCTCATGACCGTTGTTCTGTAATCGAAGTTATGGGCAGAAGAGCAGGTTATCTTGCTCTTAATGCAGGCATGGCTTGCGGTGCAACTTCTATACTTATTCCTGAAGTGGAATATGATTTCCAGCACGACGTAATTGACAGAATCCGCAGAACACAGAAAACAGGTAAAATGCACTTCGTTATTGTTGTTGCTGAGGGTATCGGCGGTGTTGAAGAACTTGCAAAACGCATTGAAGCTGAAACAGGCGTTGAGTCACGTGCTACAATCCTCGGCCATGTTCAGAGAGGTGGTTCGCCCTCAGTTAAAGACAGAGTTGTCGGCAGCAAAATGGGTTATTATGCTGTACAGCTTCTTATTCAGGGTATCGGCAACAGAGTAGTTGCAATGCAGAAAGAAAAGATTGTTGACTTCGATATTTTTGAAGCTCTTAATATGAAAAAGAGCATCGATCTCGAAGTATATAAAATCGCACACGAAATTTCAATATAATTTTTTAAAAGGACTTATTATGTTAAAAGACGAATTTCTTGAACTTCGCCGCTGCATAATAGCAAAAGACTTTCAAAGAATGAATGATAAGCAGCAAGAGGCTATTTTTACAACAGAAGGCCCCTTGCTGCTTCTTGCTGGTGCAGGTAGCGGGAAAACTACGGTTCTTGTTAACCGTATAGCAAATTTAATAAAGTACGGACAAGCTTATTATTCAGATTTTTCAGAGTTTGAACCTACACAGTCTGATGTTGATTTAATGAAGGCCTATCTCAATGATGATTCAGTAGATCTTTTTGATGTTTATGATTTATTAAGCGTTAAAGCTGCAAGACCGTGGGAAATTCTTGCTATTACCTTCACAAATAAAGCTGCAAATGAGCTTAAAGAAAGACTGTCTAAATTGCTCGGTGACAGTGCTATTGATATCTGGGCAAGTACTTTCCATTCAACTTGTGCAAAAATCCTCAGACGTTTTGGTGAATCAATAGGCTATTCAAATCATTTTACTATTTATGATACCGACGATTCTAAACGTGTGATGAAACAGGTTCAGAGACTTCTTAATATTGAAGATAAGATGCTTTCTCATAAGGTTATTTTAAAAGAAATCAGCAATGCGAAGGATCAGCTTATTTCTCCTGATGAATATCTTGAACAGGCCGGCAACGATTATAGATTAAAGAAAATAGGAGAAGCATACAGACTTTATCAAAAACAGCTTAAATCAGCTGATGCAATGGATTTTGATGATATGATTTATAACACTGTTTTTCTTCTTGAGTCAAATGATGAGGTTCGTAATTATTATCAAAATAAATTCAAATACGTAATGGTTGATGAGTATCAGGATACTAACCACGCACAGTATAGATTGACATCGCTTCTTGCAGGTAAATATAAAAATATTTGTGTAGTAGGTGATGATGATCAGAGTATTTATCGTTTCCGTGGTGCGACTATTGAAAATATTCTTAGTTTTGAAAATCAGTATAATAATGCTAAGGTAATAAGACTTGAGCAGAATTATCGTTCTACTCAGAATATTCTTGATGCAGCAAATGCAGTTATAGCCAATAATACTCAACGAAAAGGTAAAAATCTTTGGACTTCCAACGGAGAAGGCGATTTGATTACAGTTAACACTGCATATGATGAAAATGATGAGGCAAGGTATATTGCTGATACAATATCAGGTATGGTGGCTGACGGAAATTCCTGGAACGATTTTGCTGTTCTCTACAGAATGAATGCACAGTCAAACAACATTGAAAATGCGTTTATAAGAGCAGGTGTGCCGTATCGGATAATCGGTGGTTTGCGTTTCTATGAGCGAAAAGAAATTAAAGATGCATTAGCTTATCTTACTGTTATTAATAATGTAAATGACGATGTAAGACTACGACGCATAATTAATGAACCTAAGAGGGGAATCGGCGATACAACACTTAACCATGCTGCAGAAATTGCTGCAGGTCTCGGAACAAGTATTTTTGAAGTTATATCTAATGCTGAATCATATCCTGCATTAAGCAGAGCATCTAAAAAGCTTATTGAGTTTACATCTTTCATAAATGAAATCCGAACTGAGGCATCTGAGCTTGAACTTGATCAATTGTTGGAAAAACTTTTGAAAAAAAGCGGTTATTATGCTTCTCTCGAAGCTGATAAAGATACTGCAGATGATAGAAAAGAAAACCTTGCGGAGTTAAAGAATAACCTTGTCAGATATTCTAATGATTATCCGGACGGTGATTTGAATGGTTTCCTTGAAGAAATTGCTTTGATGACAGATATTGATAATTACAATGAATCAAATGAAACCGTAACAATGATGACTCTTCATTCTGCTAAAGGCCTTGAATTTCCTGTAGTATTTATCCCCGGTATGGAAGAGGGTATTTTTCCGGGTCTTCAGTCTATGTATAACCCCGGTGATATTGAGGAAGAAAGACGTCTTGCATATGTAGGAATTACAAGAGCCAAAGAAAAACTTTATATTTCTACAGCCAGAACAAGACTTCTTTTTGGGTCTACATCGAGAAACTCTCAGTCGAGATTTTTGAGAGAAATTCCCGAGAGCCTTATTGAACACACAGGTGCCTCCACACTTGCTTCAGGTTTCAGCTCAAGCGAGCGAAGATCAAATAATGATTTTTCATCGGATAATTTGTTTGATCAAAGCAGAAAACCTGTTAGTACTTATTCAAAACAAAGCAGTATATCTAAACCATCAAAACCTGTTTGTACTGAAACTTATTCAATCGGTGATACTGTTAAACACAGAGTGTTCGGAACAGGAGTTGTGCTTTCGGTTCAACCTGTAGCAAATGATACATTGCTTGAAATTGCCTTTGAAAAAGCAGGTACAAAGAAATTAATGGCTAACTTTGCCAAGCTTTCTAAAAGTTAATATTTCATTGACTAAATTTTTTTCTTATTTATAATTAAGAAAAAGGAGTGTGTATATATGTTAAAAAGGTGTTTTTCAGTTTTTATGTCTGTCGTGATGTTTTGTTCAGTATTCTGCTTTACATCTTCTGCTTCAGCTTCGACTGATACTCAATGGGCTGAGTATTGGGAAAATAATAAAGATAATTTCTTTCAGATGCAGCTTTATGTTGGTGCAGATGAGTCAGAATTGAATTTATGCTGGCATAGCGAAAGTACGGGAGAAAAACCGGTAGTAAGAATTGGCTTGAGTGAAAAGATGGAGGTTTATTCTGAATTTGAAGGAACCTTTAAAAAACATGGTGAATGGCAAGCTAACTACGTTACAGCTACCGGTTTCGAATCTGACAGAACTTATTATTATTCATATTCTGCAGGCAATGGTGAATTTTCTGCGCCTGTTGTTTACCGAACTCTGAATGCAGAGAGTTTTAAGGCTCTTTATATCAGTGATGTTCAGGCGGGTATAGACGATAACAGTGAATATGCTACATATAATGCCACTTGCTGGAATAAAGTTTTAAATACAGCTCTTGATGCAAATGATGATATTTCATTTATACTCAACTGCGGTGATATGACCAATTCAGGTGAAAGTAATTTCGAGTGGGCTGCTACAATGGCACCTGAGGCACTCAGGCACCTTCCTACAACAGCTACTTACGGTAACCATGACAGAAAAGGTGATACATACAAATATTTTGTAAATC
The DNA here is from genome assembly GCA_045541505.1 of Acutalibacteraceae bacterium. Classification (GTDB taxonomy): domain Bacteria; phylum Bacillota; class Clostridia; order Oscillospirales; family Acutalibacteraceae; genus CAG-488. The sequence goes on along the minus strand of JAZQJF010000009.1, from coordinate 106,593 downwards.
TTCCTAATGCTAATAAAGCAATTTCAACAACACCTGACGGTGATGAATATTACTTCAGATATGGCGATGTTTTGTTTATAAACCTCTGCTCAACTAACTATAATGTTTTTAACGAATACGATTTTGTAGAGAAAGCGGTTTCGGAAAATCTTGACGCAAAATGGCGTGTTGTTATGTTCCATCACGATATTTACGGACCTGGCCATCATGCAGGTGATAATGATACAAAGCTTCTTTCAGCAATTTATTCTACAATTTGCGACGAGTTTGATATTGACATTTGTCTTACAGGTCATGAGCATTGTTATGGACGCTCATATTTTATGTATGATGATAAGGTTATAGATATGGATTATACTCAGCATAAAGCTGTAGATCCTGAGGGTACACTTTATTTTACAGCTTCAAGTGCCGGCGGAAGAAACCGTATGTATGATGAACCATTTGATTACGAGTGGCTTTGCTTTGAATATATGTCAGAAGAACTCACTTACAGCACTGTTGAGTTTGATGAAGATACATTCTCGCTCAATACCTATGATTTAGACGGAAACGTCATCGATTATTATACCATTGAAAAAACAAATAATGACTATGACGATACTGACGCAGAAGACGGACTTCTTAAAACTAATGCTATTGACCGAATCCTCCGTAATTACATGGGTGAGTACTATGTAATTTTTGAAGTTATATATGATATTGTTGATACACTTAAAGCTTTAGTTACAAGTCTTTAATACTCAAACATATAGTACAGTATTTAAATCACTTCATTAATGTAAAAAGGCTTGACCTTAACCGGTCAAGCCTTTTGTTATGACAAATTATATGTTGATACGTTTATACCTATATTTTTTAATATATCAATTAATAATTTTTTCTTTTCGCGTTCATTTTGTATAAAGCAATGAAGAGAAACTTTCTTTTCTGCAGTTTTAACAATAATATCAAACGAACCATAACCATCATGTATATCAATTCTTTTAATTTCTTTTAAAGGAATTGATATTGATTCTTTTTTGTGCAGAATAAGAACATCATCTTTAATTTCAACTGCAACACCTGTCTTGCTTTTTGTTTTAAAAAACATTAAAAAGAAGGAAAAATCACATACAATAAAAGCTATAGAAATCATTATTAAAATAGCAATAGATTCAAATGTTGAAAAAAGGAAAGTTATAAATAAAGCTCCTATAGTAAAGATTATAAAAAGAACTAACCACAATCGAGCCCATTTTGGTGAATAATAAGCTTCATATTGTTTATTCATTTTTACCTCACCATAATCCTATATTTTGAAGTTGTTTTTGTTAATTAGTCTATATTGTTAAAATGGCATTTGCGATAGCAAAATAAACTAAAAGGGTTATCGTGTCTACAAGTGTGGTAATCAAGGGACCTGCCATCAACGCCGGGTCAAGATGAAGTATCTTTGCAAGAATCGGTAACGTGCATCCTAAAGTTTTAGCAATTACAACTGCAAATAACATCGCAAGACATACTACAATAAAAACTGAATTTGTAATATCATTACCTGTAATCTCACGAATGATAAACATCCTGCCAAAGTTGGCAATCGCAAGAATAATACCACAAATAATAGCAACCCTTAATTCTTTCCACAATACACTAAAATAATCTTTAATTTTGATTGTGCCGAGTGACAAACCACGAATAATAAGCGTTGAAGTCTGGTTACCTGAGTTACCGCCGGTACCCATAATCATAGGGATACAAGCTGTAAGACCCGCAAAAGCAGAAAGCTTATCTTCATAACCTTCAATTATTTGCCCTGTAAATGTTGCAGCGAGCATAAGTATAATTAACCATACAATTCTGTTTTTGGTGAGTGTAAAAACCCCTGTTTTTAAGTATTCATCCTCAGAGGGGAGAAGTAAAGCCATTTTTTCAAAGTCTTCGGTATTTTCTTCTTCAATAACGTCAACGATATCGTCGATAGTGATAATACCTACAAGTCTTTTTTCGTTGTCGACAACGGGAACTGAAAGCAAGTCGTATTTTCTGGCAATATCTGCAACTGTTTCCTGGTCGTCGAGAGTGTTAACATAAATTAACTGCTCATCATCGTACATAATGTCTTTGATTATTGTATCTTCGGGTGAAACAATGAGCCTTCTTAATGCAACTGAGCCGACAAGCTTTCTTTGTGAATCAGTACAGTAACAGGTATAAATTGTTTCTTTGTCTAACGCAGTTTTTCTCAATTCCGAAATGGCTCTGTTTACAGTGTAGCTCTCAGGAAAAGAAGCCATTTCAATTGTCATAATGCTGCCTGCAGAGTTTTCAGGATATTTTAAAAATTTGTTAATCAGATTTCTTGTTTCGGGGTTTGTGTGCGCAAGCACTCTAGTTACTACGTTTGCGGGAACTTCTTCAAGGAAGTCAACTGCATCGTCAATGAACATATCATCCATAAGAAACTTGAGTTCAGCACCGGTAATTGTTGCAACAATATATTCCTGAATATCTGAATCAAGGTATGAGAAGACTTCTGCTGATGAATCTTTAGGCAAAAGTCGGAAAATTCTGACCTGATTTTCAGGCTCCATTTCCTCCATAGCCTGCGCTATATCAACCACATTCATTTCACTAAGAATGTCTTTTAAAGCTGAAAATTTATTGTTAGTCAGCATTTTAGTTATAATTTCTGTTAATGATTGATTATCCATAAAAAAACGCCCTTTCCGCAAAAGCGCAAGGGCAAAATAACCGAACAGAAAATTAATTCTCCTGAACAGCCCAAACACTTTCACTTATTTTTTTAAAGAAATTACATAATGGAACGGGACTACTGTCGCTGTTCAAGAAAACTCACCTCACAAATTTATTTCAATTAATTTTACATTTTAAACAGAACAAAGTCAAGTGAATTTAACAAAAGAGTTTACAAATCTGAATAAATATTATAAAATAGTCTGTGGTTTAGAAAAGGAGGTTTATTATGCAAAAAGAAATATGTTCAAAATTAGCTCTTTCTATGATTTCTGATGTATTGAATAAATCTGACTTTTCTTCTGTGCCGGATAACATTGATTGGCTTGAATTCAAGAAATTCTGCGACAGACACTGTGTAAGTAATTTATTAGCTTATTGTAGCTGTTTTGACAGTGACAATATTCCTACTGAAATTAAGGCATATTTCAAAGATATTATCTTTCAATCTGTTGCTAAAGAAGCACGTGTAGAAATTGAAACACAGCTGATTTTGGATGAATTTGAGAATAAATCCATATCTCATTTGCTTCTTAAAGGGGCGGTTATTAAAAATTTTTATCCGCAACCTGATATGCGATCTATGAGTGATGTTGATATTTTAGTTGGCAATCAGCTTGATGAAGCAAAGGAAATTATGTCAGCCAACGGATTTCAATTGAAAGAGAGAGCTAATTTACACGACTGTTATTTTAAAAAACCGTTTTTAAACTTTGAAATACACAGTTCTCTTTTTGATGAAGAATTAAATCAACTCTATGAATATTTCCAAACTGGTTTTGAAAAGAGTCAGCCGGTTGATGGTTATAATTCAAGATATCAATTATCAGATGAAGATTTTTATATTTTTATGCTCACTCATATGGCTAAACATTTTAAAAGCACAGGCACCGGATTAAGGGATGTTGTTGATATCTATGTTTATATTAAAAGCCATAGAGAATTAAATTTTGATTATATTTATCATGAACTTGAAAAGATAGGGATTTTGAAGTTTTCAAAGCATATTGAATCTATTGCCGATAAATGGTTTAGCCATAAAATGGTTTCATTTAATGATCCGGTGGAAGAATATATTTTATCGTGCAGCGTTCACGGTAGTTTTATGAATCTTGAGCTAAACAGGTTTTTACAAAGAAGCACAGATTCAAATTATAAAAAGGAAAAGTTTAAATATTATCTTAGTGTTGTTTTTCCTGATATTGCTTATATGAAAGCAAGGTATCATATGTTAGAGAAATTACCTTTTTTACTGCCTTTTTATTGGATTAAGAGAATCGTTTACACTCTATTTAAGAGTTCAGGTAGCATAGTGTTCAGATTTGGCGGATTTGCTGAAGCTGATGAAACGGCGAGAGATAAATTTTCTGATTTTAATTAGAGAATGTTGTCAGCGTTGAGAATCAGTGAGTCTTTTACTCTTTGTGTGTTGATTATGATTTTTTTAATAGCTTTATCAGGTTCGCAATTATTTTTTAAATTAAGCACGTTGATATAGATAGATTTTGTCATTTCCTCATCAACTACAGCTTCAAACCAAATATCATTTCTTTCCCACCAAGAGTAGATTATTTGAGCATCCGATTCATTACTTACTATTTGAATTAATTCATCAGCCTTCTCATTAAGTTTATAGTTTAAATAAACTGATGTGAATATTATAGAAGTTAATAGAATAATCGCGCAAAAAAATCGTCTCATTTTTTCTCCTTTTTAATTAGGGTATAGTTATTGATATCGTTAATTGTCAAAATAAGAACATCGGTTATATTAACACCCTCTTTGATGAGAATGCTTTCTAACCCTGAAAGACTTATATTTTGTTCTTTCATAGCTCTTTTAATTAACTTGCCATCGTTGATAATAAGTGTTTGTATGTTGCTTTGGCCTTTTTTTATTCCAAACTGACCTGCTGTTAAAGTTTCATACTGTGGTTTCTTTTTTACACTGAGACTTCCGTTTGTTTCAACAACTGCGTGTTCTACTTCACTTATATTAAATATATCTTTTTGTCTTAACTGTTCAAGAACATCTTCTGCAGTAAATCGAAGGCTTTTTAACTTTTTTTGGTTCAATTTACCGTTATTTATGATTACGGCAGGTTTGCCTTGTATTACGGTGCTGATTGTCGGAAATTTCATATTCACCACGGAACTGATTATTTCAAGACAAACTAATGCTCCGCTGGCTAACAGAGGGCCTAAGAATGGTGCACCGTTACTTTCCATTGGAACGGAGACAATTTCAGACAACAGAATCGTGACTACGAGTTCTGAAGGTTGAAGTTCGCCTAATTGCCGTTTACCCATAAATCGCATAAAAACGGTTATAACAATATATAAAATTATTCCTCTTGTCAGAGTTACAAGCATACAATCACCTGTAATATTATGATAATTTTTGAATAAGAAATACGAAAGAGTGAAAATATGGCAGACTTTAAATCAATAAATATTGATAAAATCAAAAATTTTATTACTGATGGAATCAAGAATATAAAAAGTGAAAAAATAGGTGTTGAGTGTGAGCATTTTATTCTTGATAAAAATAACAATGCTGTCTCGTTTTACGGTGAAAATGGTGTTGAAGCTATTTTAAATAAATTATCAGTTTTTTATAATGAAAGAACATATTCGGGTGAGTATCTTGTGGGACTAAATGACGGACAAGTTTTTATTACACTTGAACCTGCCTCTCAAATAGAAGTAAGCATCGTACCTTTGAAAAATATTGAAGAAATTGAAGAATTATATAAAACATTTTTTGATAGAATTAATAATATTTTAGCAGAGTATGAATATAAAATGACTAACTGTGGATATAATCCGTCCGATAAAGCTGATGATTTAATACTTATACCAAAGCAAAGATATGAATTTATGGATTCATATTTTCTTTCATTGGGGAATAAAGCAAGATATATGATGAGAGGCAGTGCTTCAGTTCAGATAAATATTGATTATTTCAGTGAAACAGATTTCATTAAAAAGTTAAAAGTAGCCAATGTTCTAACACCTTTATTTTATCTGATAACTGATAATGCTGAATTTTTTGAAGGTAAAAAATACTCTGGTTACTCCGCTCGTTCATTAACATGGGAAAACGTTGATAACTCAAGGTGCGGATGTGTTGCCTGCGATTCATTTGAAGATTATGCTAAATGGCTTTATTCAACAAATCCTATTTTTATTATTGATAATAATAAAGAAATATTTTGTGGCCTAAAATCAAACGAAAAAATATTTGAAAATAAGCAGATTACAGAAGATGAAATAAAACATATTTTGTCTATGGTTTTTCCTAATGTTAGGGTTAAGCAATTTATTGAAATACGAGCAGGGGACAGTATGCCTTGTGAGTATATGATGTCATATGCTTCGTTAATTAAAGGATTATTTTATAATACCGCTGCTGTTGACTATTTTTATAATTTATTTATTGACATCAGTGTTGATGATATAAATTTACAAATTAAAAGAATTCGTGAACTTGGGTATAAAGCAAAGTTTTATAATTTTGATTTTTCAGATATTCTTGAAAAGATATTTGATTTTGCAGAAAATACTCTTTGTGATAATGAGAAGAAATATTTAGATACTTTGAAAAACAGCGCGTTAAATCATTTAACGCCAAAAGAGCTTCTCAAGGCGGAGGTGGTTATTAAATGAACGAAGCAATACAGGAATATACCAATAAGATATTTTCTGATTTACAAGCAAATAAAGCAGATTTTGATAAACAGATTGATTACATTAAAAATTCAACTGCCAAGTATCACGGTCGTGTTGTCAGAACACTTGCTTTACCCAAAGTTTTTGATAAAGACACTGTTGATGATTTTAAAAAAATTGCAGAAACAACACATAAGATCTTGACAAAGGTTATAAGTGAATATCTGAAAAAGGAAAGTTTTCGAAAATATTTTGCTTTTGAGCCTGAACTTAATAAATTGATTTTAACTGATGCAGGCTATGACTGTTTGCTACCGGTTGCTAGAGTAGATATTTTTTATAATGAAGATAACAGAGAGTTTAAATTCTGCGAAATTAATACTGACGGCTCCAGCGCGATGAACGAAGACCGTGAGCTTAATAATTCTTTAAAAGTAACAGATGTTTATAATTCATTAAAAGATAAATTCGGTTTTTATTCTTTCGAACTATTTGATTCTTTTGTCCGTGATTTTGAAAATATATATTCTTCTTATAAAAATAAAAAAGAAAAGCCCAATGTTGCTATTGTTGATTTTCTTGACCATGGCACAGTAAATGAATTTGAGCAGTTCAGGTTGGCTTTTGAAAGAGCAGGATATCAGTGTGAAATCTGTGATATTCGCGAATTGAAATATGATAACAATATTTTGCTTTCTAAAAACGGCATAAAAATTGATGCTGTGTACAGAAGGGCGGTTACTTGTGATATTATGGATAAGATCAATGAAGTTACTGATTTTATTGCAGCTGTGAGGGATTGTGCGGTTTGCTTTATCGGCTCTTTCCGAACACAGATTGTTCACAGTAAGATTCTTTTTAAAGTTCTGTCTGATTCTTCACTTCTTGATTTTTTAACTGATGATGAAAAAGAGTTTGTAGAAAAACATTTTCCAAAAACATACGAACTCAGAAGTGATAACAAGTTAATTAATTTTGACAATGTGTATAAATTTAAAAACAACTGGATTATTAAACCAATTGATTCATATGCTTCATATGGTGTTCACGCAGGCGTTGAGTGTGAAAACGACAATGAGTGGATAGATTACGTTAAAGAAGCTACTGACAAAGGATACATTTTACAAGAATTCGTTAGTCCGTTTACAACTAAAAATACTGATTATGAAAATGAATATAATTGCTGCAATCTGACAGGCTTGTTTTTATATAACGGCAATTTCCGAGGGATTTATTCAAGAGTTTCAAAAACAGAAATCATTTCAACTCAATACAGTGAGATGACCTTAGCAAGTGTTATCTGTAAATAAAAAACCGAGGATTATTCCTCGGTTTTTTCATTATACATTTTAATAAGAATTTTTGCTGCTTTATAAATATCTCCGCAACCAAGAGTAATTACTAAATCTCCTTTTTCCGCATTATTATAAATATGCTCGGAAACTTCTTCAAAAGTGTTGAACCAGACACTTCCCGGTATTTTATCTGCAAGCTGAGATGTGTAAACATTATAAGTATTCACTTCGCGGGAACCCATTATTTCTGTCATAACACATCTATCAGGTATGCTCAGTACTTTTGCAAAATCATCCATTAAAAGCGCTGTTCTGGAAAAAGTAAAGGGTTGAAAAACTGCCCAAACTTTTTTATAACCCATTTTCATTGCTGCCTCAAGTGTTACTTTAAGTTCTGCAGGGTGATGAGCATAGTCGTCAGCAATATCAATTCCGTTGCAGGTTGCAAGGCGCTCAAATCTTCTTCCTGCGCCGCCAAAATGCTCTAAAGCGTTAATGGCGTCATCTGCATCAACACCGTTATAAACTGCGGCTGTAAGAGCTGCCAGGGCGTTATATATGTTGTGTTCTCCGGGAACATTGAGATTTATGCGACCAAGAAAATTCTTTTTATTGTAAAAATCAAAACAGGGGAAAGCATTTTTAATTTCTATGTTGGTTGCATAAAAATCATTGTTTTCACTTTTACCGAATGTAATAATTTTTTTATTATTTATACCTTCAATTGCTTTTAAAGAATTAGAATCATCACCATTGACTATCAACGCTTTGGTTGCCATATTAGCAAACTTGTTAAACGATTTAATAATATTTTCAAGTGTCTTGAAGTAATCAAGGTGATCTTCATCTATATTAAGGATAACTGCAACATCCGGTGAAAGTTTCAAAAATGTATCAACAAATTCACAAGCTTCGCATACCATATTTTCGGTTTTGCCGACTCTGCCGTTACTGTTTATTAACGGAAGTTTACCGCCGATAACTGCAGACGGATCCTGTTCGTTTTCAATAAGAATCTGAGTAAGCATTGAAGAAACTGTTGTTTTACCATGGGTACCGCACACGCAGATACAATTATTAAACATATCTGTAATAGCTCCCAGCATTTCAGATCTTTCAAAAGTAGGTATGCCTGAATTCTTTGCTGCTACAAGCTCAGGGTTATCTTTTAAAAGAGCTGCTGTATAAACTATCATTTCAGCTCCTTCAATATTTTCTGCTCTCTGCCCCATAGCAACAGGAATTCCCATAGACTTAATTCTTGAAAGTGTATCGCTCTCATTATTATCTGAACCCGAAAGCTCGTACCCTTGAGCATAAAGTATTTCTGCAAGGGGACACATGCCTGAACCGCCTATGCCTATAAAATGAACTCTTTTAATTTTTTTTAACAATTCACTGATTACTGACATAACTTTTTTCTCCTTTATAATCACATCAAAAAGCCTAATTACATAATATTTAGTATAATGCAAATGAGGTGTTTTGATGGGCTTAATTAATAATATTGCATCAATCGGCGGTGACAGCCGACAAAAATATACAAACTTAAAGCTGTGTGAATACGGTTATAATGTAGATGATTTAAAAATTATAGACGATAACATAGATTTTTACGATGCTTTTTTGTTACCTCTGCCTGTAAGCTTAGATAGGATTTATATTAACAATTCTGATATTAAATTTACTGATTTAATAAATAAAATTAAAAATGATCAAATAATTTTCGGTGGAAAATTTAATGAAGAAGCAAAGCTTTTATTGAAAAATCATAATATAAGTTATTGTGATTATTATTTGCGCGATGAATTTGCTTTGAAAAACGCTGAACCTACAGCATTAGGTGTATTGTTATATATTTTGAATTATATGCAATGCACTTTGAATAAGATAAATGTGTTGATTATTGGTTACGGCAAATGTGCACGGGCAATTGGCAGAGTTTTTAAAGGTTTGGGGGCAAACGTAACTGCAGCTTCAAGAAGGTATTTAACCGTTGCTGATGCTGAATCAAACGGTATAAACGGTTGTTTAATCAAAAATCTTGACAGAGAAATACGTGATGCTGATGTGATTATAAACACCGTCCCTGAAAAAATACTCAATAAAGATTTTTTAGAAAAAATACCTTTAAAATCTATTATTATTGATATTTCATCCCCACCATACGGGTTTGATTATGAATATGCAAAAAAACTTGGAAAAAAAATCACTTTACTTCCTTCAATTCCCGGACGGTATTTTCCGGAAACTGCAGGCATAATTATCGCAGATACAATAAGAAACATAATAGAGGAGGGGAAATATGGAGAAAATTAAGCTAGGTTATGCAATTTGCGGATCGTTCTGCACCTTTTCTAAGGCACTGAATCAAATAATAGAATTAAAAAATTTGAATTATGATATTTATCCTATATTTTCAGAGTTTGCTTATAAAACAGATACTCGTTTTTTCAATGCAAATGATTATGTAAATAAGGTTGAGGATATTTGTGAAAGAAAATCAATTTGCACAATTTCACAAGCTGAACCAATAGGACCTAAGAAGATGCTCGATGTAATTGTTATAGCCCCGTGTACAGGAAATACATTAAGCAAACTGGCAATGGGAATTACTGATACAAGTGTAACTATGGCGGCAAAAGCTCATCTTAGAAACGAAAGACCGTTAGTTATAGGAGTATCGTCAAATGACGCATTAAGTACAAGCAGTAAAAACATAGGTATACTTCTGAACCGAAAAAATGTGTATCTGGTACCATTCAGTCAGGACGACAGCAAAAGCAAACCAAGATCTATGGTATGCAATTTTGAAAGAATACCAGAAACAATAGAGTGTGCTTTAAGAGGGGAACAGATACAACCGATTTTATTATAAATCAAGGGTACCGTTGTGTTTAATGTCGTAATTTCCGCTTAAAATTAAATCTCGAAGTTCGTCTTCGTTTTCGGGTATATTATCAACGTATATTCCGGATGTGGGGTCATGTTCTCCATGAAAATCAGTTCCGGATGTCATAATGTATCCGAATTTTTTTGCCCATTTTAAAGCTATATCGTTACTGGAATCGTGACCTTTGTGACCATTAAATACTTCAATGCCATCAACTGTACCCGGTTTTATGATAGTGCACCCTTTTCTGAAAGGATGAGCATGAATAATAATACAATCAAGATCGTGAATAAGCTTAACGCCATCTTCAATAGTCATCTCAGGAAGTTTTTCCATTTTCTGAAGCTTGTCTCTGCTTAGACCAAAAATAAGGTAATCGTTGTCTGCTTCATCAAATCGAAGTTCTGCACCGAGGTAAACTTTGAAATTACCAAGTTTTTCTGCTTCAGCACAAGCGTTTTTATATCCACTCAAAAAGTATTCAACTTTTTCTTTCCAGGTCGCATCAGGTTTATCAGTCAGCAAATAATCAGATTTAAAATGATCCGAAATCATTATACCTTTGTATCCCATCGAGTAATAAAGCTGTACTGTTTCAGCGGCAGGAGTCTGACCGCAATTACTAACTTCACTTGTATGACAATGAATGTCTATTAAAAACCTTCTCATTATACTTCTCCGTTTGTTTTTAATTGAAAATTACCACTCAAAATAAGATCTCTTAGTTCATATTCATCTTTTGGTAAATATTCAGAAATTATGCCTGCGTTCGGATCAGTTCCTCCGTGAAAATCTGAACCGGATGTTTTGATATAATCAAATCTTTCTGCCCAAGCAAAAGCAATGTCATTTCTCGACTCAGCTGAGTGACCGTTATAAGTTTCAACCCCATGGCATATACCTGATTTCATAACAACACAGTCATCTCTGAACGGATGAGCTTGTATAACGGCACAGCCGAGAGACTTAATGAGCTCTAATCCTTTTTCCGGTCGCATTTCGATAACGCCTTCAAGTTTCATAAGTTTATTAACGTCAAGTCCAAAAATCAGATAATCATTGTCATTTTTATCAAATCTGAGTTCTGCGCCAAGGTACACCTTTAAATTTGGGTATTTTTCTGCTACATTGACGGCTTCATTATAACCCTTTAAAAAGTATTCAATCTTTTCTTCCCATGTGGGATCAGGATTAAGCTTTTTTAATGTTTTAAAAGTATAATTATGCAAATGATCGGTAATTACAAGCCCATTATAACCTTTTGAATGGTAGAGTTTAACCATGTCGGCAGCGGGCATATTGCCGCAATTACTGGTTTCTGCTGTATGGGAATGTGTTTCAATTAGGAATCTGCTCATAAAATCACCAATCCTTCCTTGAAATTATACACCCTATATAATTTAATTTCAATACAGAATTAATGATTTACTTTGTTTTTTGGTTACTATTATCACTGTGTTTTAAAGATAAAGCTGTTGTGTGTTTTTTATATCTGATATCATCAAACACAACAATAATGTAACCGTCACTGGAGTATGATGTTTTTCTTATATCTTTATTATTTATGTAAACATTTTTTTCAAAAGTTTTTAGAAAATTCAAGAAATATTTATTATCACTCCTGGCAGAAACGGTATATTTTTTTATAATACAGGTATTCTCTTCAAGATAAAATGAACAGTATATTTTCTTATCGGGAACTGTCCAATGAGCGACTATTTCATTATTTTCGTTTAATATTGTTATATCATTGCTTGTCATGATTTCAGAATTAAATAAATCGTTGATGTTTTCTTGAAATTCTGACAAATCTGAATTTGGACTTTTACTGCAAGCTGTTGTCAAAATCAGTAATAATGTGACCGCTAACACTTTCTTCATAATACGTTTTCCTCAAATCTCTCTTTAAGCTTAGCTAATGCTTTCTTTTCAATTCTCGAAACATATGAACGTGAAATGTGCAAAATATCAGCTACTTCCCTTTGGGATAGCGGTTTTTGATTATTTAATCCGTAGCGTAGAATTATTATCTCTTTTTCTCGTTTGTCTTTAATTTCTGATATGTATCGGTACATTTTTTTGCTCATTGAAGATAAGTAAATGTCATCGAGTATAGTGTCTTCTGTAGCTATAATATCAATTAATGTTAACGGATTGCCCTCACTGTCTATATCAATAGGTTCATTTACTGAAATATCTTGAGAGGTTTTCTTTTGTGCTCTGAAATACATAAGAATTTCGTTTTCAATACACCTTGCTGCATAAGTAGCAAGACGTGTACCTTTATCACTATTGAAAGAATCAATTGCTTTGATCAAGCCAATTGTACCGATTGAGATTAAATCTTCCTGTTGAGTAGTTGCAGAATAATATTTTTTTATAACGTGCGCTACAAGGCGTAAATTATGCTCTACAAGCTTGTTTTTAGCTGTTTTATCGCCGTTGTCGGATAATTTTAGCAGTCTTTCTTCTTCGCCTTTAGAGAGTGCAGGAGGGAAGGAATTAAAAGGACTAACGTGCAGAATGAAAAACAGAAAATCTGAAAAGAAATTTAAAAAAATATCAAACATTAAATCACCCTTAAATATATATGCTCTTTTTTAAAAATAATCATTAAAATTGAATTTAATATTCTCAATTTAATCATTAACAATCACATCTGATACTATCAGGATATTTATTAAAATAAAAAAGCTATGAGACTTTAATCTCATAGCTTTTATTCTATCTGTCAATATATTCACAAGCCGCAAGAGCTGCAACAGCACCGTCTGCGACAGCAGTAGTTACTTGTCTGATTTTTTTCGTACGGCAATCTCCTGCAACAAAAATACCACCAGTATTTGTTGTGCAGTTTTCTCCTGAGTCAGCATAACCTCTGGTGTCCAGAGTGATCAAATCGGAAAAAGCATCATTTTGCGGAACAAGACCAATGGCAACAAACATACCGTCAAGTCTTATTTCGTTAATTGTATTATCGGCAACCGTTTTAACTGTGATTCCGTTGAATTCAGCATCTCCGATAATCGATTCAACAACGGTGCCGAGTAAAATCTCGACATTATCTTTCATTTTAAGCTGATTTACAAGTTTTTCTTCACCTGTGAAAAAGTCAAGATTCTGAATAACAATAACTTTTTGGGCTAATTCTGAAAGTAAAATAGCTTCCTGCAAGGCAGAATTGCCACCGCCTATAACCGCAACTGTCTTATTTTCATAAAATGCACCGTCGCAGACAGCGCAAAAAGATATTCCTTCACCGATAAACTCTTCTTCACGATCAAGGCCTAAAAGTCTGTGTTTAGCACCTGTAGCAATGATTACTGATTTACATGTAAATTCTCCGCTATCAGTTAAAACAGTCTTAAATTCGCTGTTATCAGTTATTTTAAGTACTTCAGCACATTCCACTTCAGCATTCTGCGCAAGAACTTGTTCTACGAGTTTTTCTGCAAACTCATTTCCTGTTACATCCAGAAAACCCGGTATGTTTTCTACACGGGGAGAATAAGTAATCTGACCGCCAAAGCTGGCCTTTTCAATAACAAGAACAGTTTTATTTGCCCTGCAAGCATACAGAGCGGCGGTAAGCCCTGCAGGACCACCGCCGATTACTATGATGTCATACATAAAGTTCACCCTGATTAAATGATTTTTTTGATATCAGAAACACCTGCATGTTTACTGATTTCGCCGTTGTTTACAATAACAAGTGTAGGAGCCTGTTTGATACCGAGCTTTGTTGCAAGCTCTGCATTTTCATTAGCAAGAAGTTTTTCGTAGCTGATGCCTGCTTTATCGAGAAGTGAGCAAGCAATTTTACAGTTAGGACACGTTGCTGTTGTGAAAAGATAATTGCCGTCAGCAATGGTGTTTGAATCAGCTTTCTGTTCAGCTGCTTCAGGAACTTCGGAAATTTTCTTTTCAGAAAGAACAGATTTAGCAATGTTGTAAACTTTTCTGTCACTGAATTCCTGCGATTTACCGTCATTCCAGTTCTGAACAGGGCGGTAGTAACCTGTGATACGGCTGTACACTTCAGTCTTTTCTCCACAATCAGGGCAAGTGTAAACTTCACCTGCAATGTAACCGTGATTACGGCATACTGAATATGTGGGTGAAAGTGTATAATAGGGGAGACGGTAATTTTCAGCGATCTTTCTTACAAGGTTAGCCGCTGCTTTCCAATCAGGGAGTTTTTCGCCGAGGAAAGCGTGGAATACAGTACCTGATGTATAGAGAGTCTGAAGTTCATCCTGAACATCAAGAGCTGTAAAAATATCTTCTGTATAGCCAACCGGAAGATGTGAGCTGTTAGTATAATAAGGTGTTTCACCTTCGCCTCTGCCTGCGGTAATAATGTTAGGATAGTGTTTAAGGTCATGCTTAGCAAGACGATAAGCAGTAGACTCTGCAGGTGTAGCTTCAAGGTTATAAAGATCACCGTATTCTACCTGATAATCAGAAAGTCTTTCACGCATATGATTAAGAACATTCTGAGTAAATTTCTGTGTTTTTTCATCAGTAAGGTCTGCTTTAAGCCAATTTGCGTTAAGACCAACCTCGTTCATACCTACAAGACCGATGGTTGAGAAATGGTTGTTGAATGAACCGAGATAACGTTTGGTATAAGGATAAAGACCTGCATCAAGAAGCTTAGTTATAACAGTACGTTTAACTTTAAGTGAACGAGCTGAAATGTCCATCATACGGTCAAGACGTACATAGAAATCAGCTTCATCTTTTGCAAGATATGCAATTCTTGGCATATTGATTGTTACAACGCCAACAGAACCTGTTGATTCACCACTGCCGAAGTAACCGCCTGACTTTTTGCGAAGTTCACGAAGGTCAAGACGAAGACGGCAGCACATACTTCTTACATCACTTGGCTCCATATCACTGTTGATATAGTTTGAAAAATAAGGAGTACCGTATTTGGAAGTCATCTCAAAAAGAAGTTTATTGTTTTCTGTTTCAGACCAGTCAAAATTCTTAGTGATAGAATAGGTGGGAATAGGATACTGGAATCCGCGGCCGTTTGCATCACCTTCGATCATAATTTCAATGAAGGCTTTGTTGATCATATCCATTTCTTTCTGACAGTCTTTATACTTGAAATCAGCCTCTTTGCCGCCGATAATGCAGTTAAGCTCTGCAAGGTCGTTAGGAACAACCCAGTCGAGAGTAATGTTAGTGAAAGGAGACTGAGTGCCCCAACGGCTTGGAGTGTTTACACCGTAAATGAATGATTCAATGCATTTTTTAACCTGTGAATAAGTGAGGTTATCAACTTTAACGAAAGGAGCAAGGTATGTGTCAAAAGAAGAAAAAGCCTGAGCACCTGCCCATTCATTCTGCATAATACCAAGGAAGTTAACCATCTGATTGCACAATGATGAAAGGTGACGTGCAGGAGCAGAAGTAATTTTACCTGAAACTCCGCCAAGACCTTCCTGAATGAGCTGTTTCAATGACCAACCTGCACAGTAGCCGGTAAGCATTGAAAGGTCATGAATATGGATGTCAGCATTGCGGTGTGCGTTGCCGATTTCATCATCATAAATCTCTGAAAGCCAATAGTTGGCTGTAACAGCGCCTGAGTTGCTGAGAATAAGACCGCCTACTGAGTAAGTAACTGTTGAGTTTTCTTTAACTCGCCAGTCATTAATGTTAAGGTAGTTATCAACAATAGCTTTATAGTCAACCATTGTAGCGTTGATATTACGGATTTTTTCACGCTGACGACGATAGATGATGTAAGCTTTGGCTACATCGTCGTATCCGGCTTTGATGAGAACGGACTCAACACTGTCCTGGATATGCTCAACGGAAATTTTACCGTCTTCAATTTTTGAGGAAAAATCTGCTGTTACTTTTAATGCAAGGAAATCGATAATGTCTTGATTGAATTCTTTCTGACAAGCTTCAAATGCCTGCTGAATTGCGTCGCTGATTTTGGATAAATTAAAATCTACAATTTTGCTGTCTCTTTTTACTACGTTATACATAAACTTCCTCCTTCAAATTTTTTCGCAAAATAAAAAAGATATAATGGCTGCTTCGCTATTTTGCGATTGTCAAATAAACGAACAGACACATTATATCCCTTATTTTGAGCTATGTCAATACAAAAGCACAATATATTGTGCTACAAACCTCTTACTTCTACATTTTGTACATATTTTGATGCTGTTTTTTGCATATTTTTAATTACAGTTGTCTCAACCGCAGACATGTTATTGCCGATCAGGTCACCAGAATCAATAAAATTCTGTAAAAAATATCTCTTTGCGCCAGAAATTAGTTTTCCAATTGATTCAATATCTTCCAATGTATGATATTCGTTAACAATTGTAGTTCTGAATTCATACTCAATATCCGAACTGAGAAGTATATCAATACTTTTTTCTATCTGTGATAAATCAATATTTTCAACACCTGTTGTCAAAGAATATTTTTCCCTTGAATTTTTTATATCCATAGCTACATAATCAATAAGTTTATTGTTGATGAGAGTGTTAAGTTCATCCGGCTTTGAGCCGTTGGTATCTAACTTCACAGGAAATCCTAATTCTTTGACTTTTTTAATAAAAACAATAAGCTCCTTATGCAGGAGAGGTTCACCACCGGAAATGCACACCCCTTCAAGTATACCTTTTCTTTTTTTTAGATACTCTAAAATTTCATTGTCACTGTAAAAAATATTGTTATCTATATGAGTAACTAAAGAAGCATTATGGCAAAACGGACATCTGAAATTACATCCGGAAGTAAACAACAGACACGCAATTTTGCCGGGATAATCTAACAATGTAAGTTTTTGAAAGCCACTGAAATACATATTTATCACCTGAAAACCATTTTGACCTGAATATGTTATCATATTATCTCATAATTTACAACACTGAATACTTTTAATATTGAAATAAATATAAGTTTATGTTAGAATATAGAAAAATATACGGAGAATATTTATGGTAGTTATCAGTGCACAAAATCTATCTTTAAGTTTTGGGGAGGAAATTATTTTTTCTTCTCTTTCTTTTGATGTTAAAAATGATGAAAAGATAGGTCTCGTGGGTGTTAACGGTGCCGGAAAAACCTCTTTATTTAAAATTTTGACAGGTGAATACACTCCCGATTCCGGGGCCGTATTTATATCTAAGAATATTAAAGTCGGGTATATGGAACAGCATACATGTTCTACACTTAACAGAAGTATTTACGAAGAACTGATCAGCGTATTTTCATATCTTGTGGATATTGAGGATCAGCTTGATGAAGTGAATTCACTTCTTGAAAAAGGAATTGATATTGAAAATAATATTCTTCTTCAGTCCCGTCTTCATGATGAATTTGAAAAAAACGGGGGACTTACTTATAAAAGCAGAACAAGAAGTGCTTTACTGGGTCTTGGTTTTACTGAAGATGAATTCAATGTTTCTACCCAAAAATTAAGTGGTGGACAACGTTCCAAACTTACATTAGCGAAGCTTCTTTTATCAAACTCTGATATTTTATTACTTGACGAACCAACAAACCATCTTGATATTTCATCTATAGAGTGGCTTGAAGATTTTATTTTAAATTTTAAAGGCAATATAATTGTTATTTCTCACGACAGATATTTTCTTGACAGGGTTACAAATAAAACAATTCAGATTGAAAATAAAAAATGTTATTCTTTTACCGGAAACTATTCTGAATTTTTGCATAAAAAAGAGTCTATGCAACGTGCAATTGAAAATAAATACCGCAGTGATATGCAGGAAATTACCAGAATTGAAGGAATAGTAGCTCAGCAAAGGCAGTGGAACCGTGAGAGAAATATTAAAACTGCCGAAAGTAAGCTTAAACAGATTGAGAGGATTAAAGAACAGCTTGTAGTACCTGACAGTGCAGTTGAAAAAATACGTTTTGACTTCCATCCTAAAGCTGAAAGCGGAAATGATGTCGTATCCTGCAAAGGACTAGCAAAATCATTCGGCTCTAACCATTTATTTGATAATATAAATTTTGAAATCAAAAAAGGTGAACGCATTTTTTTACTTGGTAATAACGGATGTGGTAAAACTACACTTTTCAGAATTTTAATGGGTGAATATGCTTCTGACAGCGGTTATGTTTTGTGGGGAGAAAACGTTTATAAAGGCTATTATGAACAGATCAAGAAGATTCCTGCTGATTCCAGAACAGTTATTGATGATGTTTGGAATAAATATCGGGGACTCAATCAGACAACTGTCAGAAATGCTCTGGCAGCCTTCTTGTTTAAGGGCGATGATGTGTTTAAACATCTCGCTGATTGTAGCGGTGGTGAAATAGCAAGAGTAGAATTACTTAAGCTTATGCTTGCGGGTGATAACTTCCTTTTACTTGACGAACCTACGAATCACCTTGATTCATTTTCAAGAGAAGCGCTGGAGAATACTTTGCTTGATTTTGACGGAACATTATTTATAATTTCTCATGACAGATATTTCATAAATAAACTTGCTTCCAGAATTCTTGTTTTAACTGAAAACGGAATTGAAGAGTATCTGGGCAATTATGATTATTATGTTTCTCACAAGAGAGAAACACGGATTGATGAAAATTCTCAAATTAAGGAAGTTAAACCTAAAAAAATAAACGATTATAAATTAAAGAAGGAATTAGCTTCAAATCTGAGAAAAGCAAAAACCGCTCTTTCTAATTTAGAAAACGAAATTGAAACTATAGAATTTCAGTTGGAAAGTGTTCAACAAGAATTAAATCAACCGGATACACAGTCTGATTATGAAAGGCTCATCGAATCAACAAACATATTAGAGTCTTTGACTACCAAAAGAGAAGCTCTTTACGAAGAGTGGGAAACTCTTCAGATTCAAATTGAAGAAATGGAAAGTAATTGATATGAGTAAAAACAAAGGAATAATTTCTGATGCCAAGGCGCTGAATAATCTTGAATTCTTGCTTAAAAACCCTCTGATCAAAAGATTTGGAGTTATAGGTGTCAGTAATAGCATGTCTAAGAGACCTGTTAAATTTAAGCCGGATGAGGGCAACATGTTTTATTCAGAGCTTATAGGAAACGTCCATTGTGATATTATTAAAAGAAAAGATAGTAAAAATAACAAGGTTATATTATATTTTCATCTCGGCGCTTTTGTATCAGGAACAACCGATACACATAGAATTGTCGGAGAATTATTTTTAAGAAACAGTGATGCAGATACCGTCATTGTGGTTGATTACAGAACTGCTCCTGAATATAAATATCCTGCTGCTCATGAGGATGCTTATAATGTTGTTGAATCTATAAGAATTAATCCTGATTATTCTCACAGCAAAATTATTGCAGCAGGCGATAGTTCGGGAGGTAATCTTGCTTTATCGCTGGCTCTGTATTTGAATGATAATCATAAAAAACTGCTTGATGGGATTATCTTGATTTCACCGTGGGTTGATTTTACCAACAGCGGTGAGTCTTATGTCAAAAATTTCAACAAAGACCCTATGTTTGGTTATCTTTGTACAACTAAAGATAAAGATTATATCACTCTATATGCCTCTGAGGCAGATAAAACCGATCCTTATCTTTCTCCTGTATTTCATAAGGATTATAACGGATTACCGCCTGTGTTAATTCAATGCTGCAGCAATGAGATGCTACTATCAGACTCTCAAATGGTTCACACACTTGCAACAAGTGCCGGAATTGATTCTAAAATAATATGTTATGATAATATGTTTCATAGTTTCCAGACTGTAACAGTCAACGCTGAATCTTCAGTAAAAGCTTGGCGTGATACAGGGGAATTTATAAAAACAATATAAGAAAGAGGTTATATTTTATGAAGCTTGGTGTTACTTTATTTAATTTTCATAGAGAGATTAAAACTCTTGATGATCTTGATCATGTTCTTGATTTTTTGAACAAACTTGAAATCGACTGTGTACAGGTATCGGGAATTGGTCATCTTGCTTATGCAGACGTAGCACGGTATTGCAAAAAATATAATCTTGAGGTATGTCTTACACATAATTCTCCCGAAAGATTATTAAATGATACTGATGCTCTTATTGAAGAACATAGATTATTGGGCTGCAATAATATCGGAATCGGTTATATCGGTGAAGACTACAGAGGTACAGAAGGGTATAAACGATTCATAGAGGAATTCAGTGTTCCGGCTCAGAAGATTAAAGATGCAGGTATGCGGTTTAATTATCATAACCATGCTTTTGAGTTTGAAAAGTATGACGGAAGACGCGGTATGGACATTATTATTGAAGATTCAGAGCCTGAATTATTCAATTTTATTATTGACACTCATTGGGTTCAGACAGGTGGATGCAACCCTGCTAAATATATTGAAAAGGTTGCAGGCAGGATGAATGTATGTCATTTTAAAGATTATAAGATTGTCAATAACGAACGCTGCTTTGCTGAAATCGGTACCGGAAATCTTGACCTTGACGAATGCTATACTGCCTGTAAAAACACCGGTGTAAAATATATAATCATTGAGCAGGATTCTACTGATATGGATATTTACGAATCTACTGAGATCAGTGTAAATAATCTCAGAAAGATTTTTAACAGAAATAAATAATGTAAAACCGCCCGATTTTTCGGGCGGTTAATTTTTGTGTAATTTAATACGGCTTGTCTGCATATATTTTTTAAAAAAGCAGGGGAGTAGAATGTTTTGAAAACTTCGTTATATGATTTGAGAAAGCTGAAAATCAAGAAAATTAATCTGAATTTTAACATTATTACAACAATAATGTTGATCTTTTTTCTCACAGGGTTATTTTTAGGCTCTTTGTCAGTTAAAAACAGTGAAAATGTAATTATGTATAAAATTATTGGTATATACGAATCGTTTCTTAAAACAAAAAACAACTACACAAATTTGGCAATATTTTTAAGAATATTCTTACTGTCAGTTACCGGAGTAACATTCAACTTCTTTAATGGTCTTAGTGCAACAGGAATACCGTTTGCTACTTTGATCCCATTATTATACGGAACAGTAACCGGTATAATATCAGGATATACATACGAAGAATATTTATTAAAAGGGCTTGGTTTCTGCGCAGTTATATTGTTTCCTACGGTTGTAATTTCTATATTAGCAATTATATATTCCTGCAAGGAAAGCATATTAATGTCAAAAAATATGGTTATTTTGTTGTCGCAGGGGAGAGTCGCACAGAATTTAACCTATAAAACATATTGCTCAAGGTTTCTGATTTTTGTGCTAATTTGCTTATTATCAGCGACTATTGGCACAATTCTATTTTATTTATTTTCAAAATTATTTGTCTTCTGATTTGGAATCAGACTTAAAATTGCATAATGGATTTGAGTCTGCAGCTTGTTTCAGCTGTGAATTAACAACATGAGTGTAAATTTGCGTAGTGCCGAGATTTTCATGCCCAAGAATTTCTTTAATTAGCATTATATCTGTATTGCCGTGCTGATACATTAATGTTGCAGCTGTGTGTCTTAACTTATGTGTTGAAAGACCCATTCCTGATAGACCGGCTTTATCAAGCAAAGTATAAACAATATGCTGCACTGTTTTATTGCTGATTCTGTTTTTATTTCTGCTGATAAAAAGTGCATTCTTATCTTTAAGGCCTTCATTTGGTCTAACTTTCATATATGCTTCAAAAGCATCAATACATGCTTTATTAAGATATATTGTTCTTTCTTTATTGCCTTTGCCGGTTACAACCATAGTGTTGTCTGATCGAATATCGTTGTAATCAAGAGAAACTAATTCAGATAAACGAAGACCGCAGTTCAAGAAGAAAGTTATAATACAATAATCACGTTCTTTATTTGTTCCGTCAATTGATTTAAGCAAATTGATGCTGTCATCAAGAGTAAGATATTTAGGCAAAGCCTTCTTAGTCTTAGGTGATTCAATATACTCCATAGGATTATTTGAAAGCAAATGTTTTTTAAAAGTAATCCACTTATAAAAGGAACGGAGAGATGAGGCTTTTCTTGAACGGGTTTTAGCATTGTTATTTAATTCGTAATTACAAAAGCCTAAAAAAGAGTCAGCATCTTCATCTGTTACTTTTAAAATAAAATCTATAGTAATATCAGAAATTTTAATTTCATTAAAAGGAACATTGTCATCAACAAGACCGGTGCGGATTTTCATATACCTGAAAAAGCTTCTGAGATCTGAAGCATATTCCAAAACGGTGAGTATAGATCTGTTTTTTGAACCTAACTGATAATCGAAATAATCCTGCATAATCTGAGGGAACTCTTTTAACTCATTTTTTTTCAAAAAATCACCACCAATATTTTAAAACAGGGAATATTAACATTATAATACATATCTTAGAATTATGCAAGTAATTATACAAAATTAATATTTTGTATAATTGAGAGGACATAATAAGTTAATTTTTATAAAGAATTGTCTTTTTCTCGCAAATAGGAATAATAGATCCTATATCTGATAACGGTTCATTTTCAATGATAACCGGTTCTATTTTATATTTATCAAGAAAATCAAGTATTTTGTTACAATCTTTATGATAATTAATGTCGCCATTAAATAATATTTTATTTTTGTCAATCAGACCTGTGCATCCACCTATAAAACCATAATCAAATCCTTTTAATTTAATTGAACCTTTACTAATTAAAATTGAATCAATTTCATTATAATAGCAAGCTTCATATATAGATTCATCGTCAGTGATTAAAGCTTTGTCATTAATTAATGAAACTGAGCATTTAGTATATCCTTGATTAACATAAATGATTTTATTGTTGTTATTTACAACATACTCATATACTTCTTTACAAGCACTTTTTTTATTCAAAATAACTTTATCACCGATGAAAACACAGTTTAATCCGCAATCCCTCGGATATGGCGAAGTTATTTTATTTTTCAAAACTTTAACTTCATACCCTTTTGTTAAAAAATTAACAATATTACTTCTCTGACTTTCATCAATATATATTATTCCTTTGCTGATATTCAGCATAGACAAATCGGTGTGATTACTTATTACATTTATGTTTTTGTTATTAACTGTTTCAATTACTTCAATTTTGAGCTCTTTTAGCTTTTTATTTAAAGCTTCACAGCAGCCGCTGACAGCAACAACCGTAACTCTGCTATCGGGAAGATTTGGGTTATTTAACGGAATTTCCATCAACTCTCCCCTTTCACTCAGCTGCCTCAAAAGCCGCTCTTATTGTACGTACAGGTACAATTTCAATTTTACTATGTTTAAAAGAAAGAGATTTAAAATTGTGATATGGAATAATGCATTTTTTAAATCCGAGGCGTTCGGCTTCTTTAATACGTTGTTCGCAGTTCCCAATACCTCTGATCTCACCACCTAAACCTACTTCGCCAAATGCAATAACATCTTCGCTGATAGGCATATCTTTAAGGCTTGAGATCAATGCAAGTGATACAGATAAATCTGAGGCAGGTTCATCTATTCTGAGTCCACCTGCAATATTTATATAAGTATCAGTGTTTCCAAAGAAGTATCCGGCTCTTTTTTCAAGCACAGCTATCAGAAGATTTAGTCTGTTATGATCAAATCCGTTTGCCATTCTTCTGGGAATACCGAAATTTGTTGTTGTTACCAATGCCTGAACTTCCGCCAGAATTGGTCTTGAACCCTCCATAACACAAGCAACACAGGATCCGGAAGTGTTTTTAGGCCTGCCTGATATCAGCATCAACGATGGATTTTCAACATCCTGAAGTCCTGAATCAAGCATTTCGAAAACACCAATTTCGTTTGTAGAACCATATCTGTTTTTGACAGCTCTTAATAACCTGTAGGACATATGCCGTTCACCTTCAAAATATAAAACCGCATCAACAATATGTTCGAGAACTTTCGGGCCTGCAATGTTTCCGTCTTTATTAACATGCCCTACTATAATTGCAGGGATATCAAGACTTTTTACAGTCATCATAAGCATATTTGTACATTCTCTTATTTGAGTTACGCTTCCTGATGAGGAAGAAAGTCCGGGAATTCCTACTGTCTGAATTGAATCAACAATTACAAGATTTGGTTTTTCAGAGCGAATATTTTCACATATTGCCTCCATATCAATATCGCATAGTAATTCAAGATTAGGAGTATTGACACCAAGTCTGTCTGCCCTGAGCTTAATCTGGTTAGCTGATTCTTCACCTGAAACATATAATATTTTATGGTTTTTACCGATATGCTGACAAATCTGTAATAAAATAGTAGATTTACCTATACCCGGATCGCCGCTTAACAGAACAAGAGATCCTTTTACAATGCCTCCGCCGAGAACTCTGTCAAGTTCATTCATACCTGTTGTATATCGTATTTCATCCTGAGGTAATAATGAATTAAGCTTTGTAGCTTTAACATTTCTGACTTTAGCGGAAGAAGCAGAAATGTTATTTAATGTTTTAATTTCTTCAGTCATTGTATTCCATTCACCGCATCCAGGACATTGACCATACCATTTTGCGCTTTCATATCCGCATTGAGAGCAGATGAACACACTTTTGTTTTTTGCAGCCATATTATCAGCTTCCTTCAATAAAATTTATAATTCCTTGACTAATACTCAAAGCTATTTTTTTTTGAAATTTATCATCTTTTAACTTATTTAAATCATCTGAATTAGATAAAAACCCACATTCTACCATAACTGACGGAATCTGAGAATTATACAGCAAATATATCTCGGTTCCTGATTTTTTTATTTGACGCGGGTTATTTGTCTGGACTGTATTTATAATTGAATCATTAATTTTTTGTGCAAGTACTGTGCTCTCAGGATTGTTTCCTGAATAAAAAACCTGAGCGCCATGAACATTTTTATCATAAAATTTATTTTGATGAATGCTTATAAATATAGCATCAGGATTATTATTTATAATTTTTTCACGATTCTTAATATCTGATACTTTTTTCTGTCGTAATGTTACGGCATCCTTACTATGGATTGAATCATCAGAAGTGCGAGTGAGAATTACATCGTATCCGCTTAGTTCAAGCACTGATTTAATTTTTAAAGTAATTTGCAGGTTGATATGTTTCTCTTGAGTATTATCAAAAGCAACTGCACCACCATCTGCGCCACCATGACCTGCATCAAGAATAATTGTTTTAATTTCAGCCACTCCGGACGAGGCGTAAATATAATCGGAATTTCTAAGATCGGTATAAAAAACAAGAAACGAAATAATAAAAATGAATATAAAGACAATAATAAGAATTGTAATATTGAATTTTTTCAAGAACTCACCCCCACAATAACTATTATGCAGGAATGAATTTCGTATGAAAAGAGCTTCAAAATTTATATTTGGTTATATGATTGGTTTGATTAATTCACTTTTGGGTGCGTGTGGCGGCATACTTAGTGTTGCAGCCTTAAAAAAAGAAGGTTTTGAGCAACGCGAAGCACACGCAAATGCAGTAGCAGTAATATTACCGGTAACAATAATCAGCAGTATATATTATTTATATAAGGGATATACTGATTTTAGTGATGCGTTAATTTACTTTCCGGGAGGAATTGTGGGTGCGGTTACCGGAGGAATTTTGTTACCTAAAATTCCACAAAAAATAATTAAAAAGGTGTTTGCAGTTTTAATTATCTGGGCAGGTATCAGGATGATAATAAGATGATAATATTAAATTTTATATCTTCGCTATTTTCGGGTTTTCTCGGTTCAATGGGGTTTGGCGGAGGCGGAATATTAATACTATACCTAACTTTGTTTCTGGGGTATGAACAAGTTGCCGCGCAAGGAATTAATTTACTGTTTTTTATACCATGTGCAATAATTGGATTGATTCTTCACCGTAAGCACGGACTTCTGAATATTAAAAAGGTTCTCCCCTATCTTATTTCTGCAATTCCGGGTGTAATTACAGGGCTTTACCTGACAACAATAATCAGTAACGAATGGTTAGCCAAATTTTTTGGTATTGCACTGATTATTTTGGGTGCAAGAGAACTAATATCTGATTATAAAAAAAGATGACAAAATAGCCATAGCAGAAATGTTATGGCTATTTATTCTTATTTATTATTCTTTTTAAAAGACAAATAATCTTCCAAAATTATTGTTGCAGCAACTGCATCAACTACATCTTTACGCTTTTTACCTCTGGTATTAGTCATATTAAGGTAGCTGTGAGCTGAAACCGTTGTAAGACGTTCATCCCACATTTCAGTTTTAATATTAACTTTGCTCTCGAGCTTTTTAGCAAAAGAAGTACATTTTTCCGCTCTCTCGCCACAAGAAGCATTCATATTTTTAGGAAGACCGACAACGATACATTCAGGCTTATATATTTCACAAAGCTTCGCAATACGATCAATAACCTTTGGTTCATAGTCAGAATGAATAACTTCAACCGGTGAGGCAAGCATTTCAAGAGCGTCACAAACAGCTATACCCGTACGTGCATCACCGTAATCTACACTTAAAATAACCATATGAACCTCACTGTTATTCAAGAGTCGGAGCTTCCGGAGGAACAATAGGCGTTACCGGAATCTCTACACCGCCAATGTTTATTGAGCCGTCACCAATTATAGTTCCACCATTGTTATCGCCTTGTGAAGTTGTAGTATCTTCAGTTGACGGTGTTGATGCATGACCGCCGCAATAACCCGGTAAGTTATCAGGTTTATACCAACCAGCCATACTTGAAACCGTTGAAGAGGATGCAAGCTTGCCGCAACTTGAGCAATAATACTTTTTAACTATATCACTTGTAAACTCAAATTTCTTCTCGGCGAGATTTTTGTGAACTCTGTCCATTACTGTTTTATAAATATCACCTGCCGGGTTACCACTTGCATTAATTGCCTTTGGTTGGTCATAACCATACCATACAGTAGCAAAATAATAAGGTGTACCACCGGCAAACCATCTGTCTTTATAATCGTCAGTTGTACCGGTTTTAGCGAATGTTTCAAACCCTTTTACTCCATGACCACGGCCTGTACCTATAGATGAAGTGATAACCGTTTTCATCATCTCGCGCATAATCTCAGCTGTAGCCGCTGAGAAAATCTGCTCACCTGAATTAGAGGTGTTGTCAAGTAAAACATCACCGCTTGAATCAGTAACTTTATAGTATGAGTACGGCTTGTAATATTTACCGCCGTTACCGTAAGCACAATAAGCTGCAGTCATTTCAAGAGTAGTCATACCGTAAGAAAGAGAACCAATAGAAAGACGTGCAAGATCTTCATCATCATCGGTGAGTGTGGTAAAGCCCATTTTTTCAGTTAAATACTTATATGAAGTACTTACACCGATTTTATCTTTGATAATTCTTGCTGGAATTGTATTAAGAGATCTTGCGAGAGCATTCTGTACAGTTACGTGACCGCCGCTGCCAAAATTACCACTGTAGTTTTTTGGCCATGGTCTGCCATTAATTGTTGTACAAGATTTATCAAGAATTGCAGTTGACCAGGTTATTTCATCGCTTTCAAGTGCAGGTCCGTAAGAAGAAAGAGGCTTGATGGTTGAACCTGCAGGTCTCGGTGAGTCAACAGCTCTGTTCAGAACTCGGTTACCTTCCTTTTTACCTGCCTGACCAATAATACCAACAACTCTGCCTTCATAATCCATAATAGTCATTGAAGACTGAGCATTCTTTTTATCAGCAAATGATTTTTTGTTTACATAAACATCTTCAAGGATTTCCTGAATTTCAAGATCGACAGCTGTATAAATCTGAAGACCGCCGCCATAGATAAGACCGGAAGCTTCTGAATACGAACAGTTCTGGGTTTCCATCAAGTCGTCAATTACCTGTGAAATAACAAAATCCACATAGAAACTCTGAATTGCTGTATCTTCCTCTTTTCCTTGCTCCTCTTCATTATCATTGTCATCAGAGACATAATCTTTACTGTTAGTAAGAATTAATTCAAAAGCCATTGCTTCATCATATTCTTCCTGAGTAATGTAGCCTTCACTGAGCATACATTCAAGGCAATATTCCATACGTTCTCTGTTTTTCTCAGGATTGGCAATAGGGTCAGATGAATAGGGGTTTTTGGTAACCGCAGCTATTGTTGCGCATTCAGCGATATTGAGTTCGCTGACATCTTTGCCAAAATATTTTTCTGCTGCAGTTTTGACACCATAACATCCCTTGCCAAGATAAACGGTATTCAAATAAGCTTCAAGTATAACTTCTTTTGAATTATAACCTTCTGCAGCATAGGCTTTTTCAATATTTAATGCAGTCAGAATTTCGTGATACTTACGTACATAAGTAACTTCATTTTTGCCCGTTATGTTTTTAATTAACTGCTGGGTTATTGTTGAACCGCCCTGATCGTTGTTTTTAAGAAAAACGCCGATAGTTCTCTTCCAGTCAACACCATTGTGTTTGTAAAATCTCTTATCTTCAAGAGCAACAAAGGCATTCTGCATATCTTCACTTATATCTTCAAGGTCGATCCATACACGGTTTTCGGTACCATGTAAACGGGTAAGCTCAATCGTCTGCCCTTCAGAATCTGTTGCATAAAGAAACGTAGTTTGATTAAGGCTGCTTTTTATGCTTGAAAGTGTTATCGCAGCATCACCGTTAACAAAAGTCAACAAATTAATACCGACATAACCAAGCACAATAATACCGGTAAACATAATTACAGCGATAATTGATATTAAAATTGCACCTGTTGTTGACATAGAATTTTTATTCTTTTTCTTTTTTGCTTTAGTTGCTGTTGCCAATTTTCTTACCTCCTTAAAAAGGATTAAAGTTTCTTACGAAGAATAGCACCTTTATTTACACCTTCACATTCAAAAGTAAACTTCATCATAGGATGAGGTGCATTATCGATTTTCTCACCATTTTCATCAGTGAGATTAAATACTTTAACATTAAACGGTTTTTGATTGAGCTGCATCACTTCAAGCTCATCGCCTTCAAAAAATCTGTTTCTGAGGATGCCAGTAACGGTTTTACCGTCGGACTCAATGATTTCAGCTGCAACGTTCCATTCTCGCTTATATCCGCCGTCATAAAACATCTGGGCATCATCCTGAGGTCGTCCGTAATAAAAACCTGTACAATATTCTCTGTAACTGACTTTTCTTACTTCATCAATTATCCATTGTTCAGGAACATAGCTGTCACAAGGATTTTTCAAATAACCGTCAATTGCAGCTCTGTAAGCATTAGTAATTACTGCGGTATAATATGCAGATTTAGCTCTGCCTTCAATTTTAAAGCTTGTGATACCTGCTTTCACCATTTCGGGGATATGTTCAATCATACACATATCACGGGAATTCATAATATAGCTACCGTGTTCATCCTCAAAAACAGGAAAATATTCTCCGGGTCTGGTTTCTTCCATAAGATGATATTTCCAGCGACAAGGTTGAGCACAGTCACCTTTATTCGCATCTCTGGCAGTTAGGTAGTTGGATATCAGACATCTGCCGGAAAAAGACATACACATTGCTCCATGTACAAAGCATTCAATGTCCATATCGGAAGGAATATTTGCCCGAATATCAGCAATTGTTTCAAGAGAAAGCTCACGTGCAGTGACAATTCTCTTGGCTCCCAAAGAGTAATAAACATTTGCCGTTTCGAAATTAGTTATTCCTGCCTGAGTAGAAATATGAATCTCTGTATCAGGCGCGTATTTTTTGGCAATGTTCATCGTTCCCAGATCAGAAATGATAAATGCATCTACACCGCACTGTTGTGCCTGACTTATAAAATCAGGAAGTTTTCTGATTTCATCATTATTCGGTACTGTATTAACCGTAAGATAAACCTTAACATTTTTCTTGTGAGCAGCTTTAACAGCATCAGCGAGCTGATCAAAAGTGAAATTTGATGGTGCAGCTCTCATTCCGAATTCAGCACCGCCAACGTAAATTGCATCAGCACCGAATTCAAGCGCTTTATCAAATCTTTCTCTGTCACCTGCAGGAGCTAACAGCTCCGGAACTTTAAATTTAAAATCATTCATAAATCAATCTGCGTTATTAGCTTTGAGAGCCAATACATAGTTACTTTCGTGTTCTTTTTGTGTTTTAGCCATATAAATCTTACCTGAGTTATCATGCAAGAAATAGTAGTAGTCAGTATTTGACGGGTAAAGAGCAGCTTCAATAGCATCAATACCGGGGTTACAAATCGGTCCCGGAGGAAGACCTTTATTGGCTGCAGTATCATATTTACTCAGATAGTAATTACCTCTTGATCCTCCGACGACGGGTTTTACATAGTTGCTGACATATATTGCAGTTGAGTCACAGCCAAGTGTCGGAAATTTAACAGAGTTACTGAGTCTGTTGTGGATTACGGAAGATACAGCCTTCATCTGTGAGCTGTTGGCGGCTTCTTTCTGAATTATTGAAGCAATTATTATAATTTCATCCATTGTATAGCCAAGCTTATCAGCTCTTGCCTGATATTCATCGGTCCAACGGTCATTAAAGTTTGAAAGGAATTTTCTTAATACGTAGTTAGCATCGGCGTCGAGATAAAAATCATAAGTATCAGGGAAAACGTAACCTTCAAGTAGCTGATAACGTGCTTCATCTTCAGCAAGTGTATCAATAAAAGTAAACTCAAAA
This sequence comes from Acutalibacteraceae bacterium, assembly GCA_045541505.1. GTDB lineage: Bacteria > Bacillota > Clostridia > Oscillospirales > Acutalibacteraceae > CAG-488. The sequence continues at coordinate 75,371 of JAZQJF010000009.1, read as the reverse complement.
TTTGCATCATTTAAAGCAGTATAAAGTCTGTCAGTTTTGCAAACATCGTATTTTTCAAGTTTTTCAAAGATTTGTTTAATTGTCCAACCTTCAGGAAAACCGAGTGTAACTGTATCAGCACTTTCCGGTGCCGCCATACACTTATTAAGCATACCTTCAATACCCATGCTGCGGTCAAGATAGTATACACCGCTGAGATATTTATTGTCTTCATCATCAAAATGTCTGAATTTTGCAAAAACATTGCATATATATTTTTGCTTTATCAACCCGTTATCGTGCAAGATATCAAGAATATCTGAATAAGTAGGATTTTCGGGAATTTCAACCTTCACTACTTCTTCAGAAGTGTTGATAGCCAAAATATCATTAATACCGGATATTGAAATGTAAGATGAAACTGATGTAAATACCAGTATTAATGCAAAAAGAATAACTGCAAAATTTTCACCGACAGATTTAACTTTTTTCTTAACTGCCGAAGCTGTTTGTTTTTTTACAGGTTCAGTCTTTTTTACAGACCCCTGTTTTCTTTTCGGATAGTTGGAAAAATAAACAGAAGAATTGTCAGAAGGTTTATTATCAATTGTATCAGAATAATTCAACTCATTCTCATCAATATGAACAACAAACTTCTTCTTAACTTGAGAATTATTCTTAATGACGTTTTTATCAATGCTTAAATCCTCAGAGCGACGAGTCTTAGGTTCATCTTCATTAAAATATGAAATCAATGAATCAAGATCAATGTCAGCATTGAACTCTTTTTTCTTATCATCCATTTATAATCCTCCTTTATATACTAAAAATCGTATTATCAACAAAAATTAAATCAACTGGAATATCAAACTCTTCATAAGGTAATTCTTTAATAAAGTTGCATCCTGCACAAAAACCAATTTTGAAAAGATTTTTGTTTGAAGAAAGAAATCTATCATAATATCCTTTGCCGTAACCTAAACGGTGGCCATTCTCGTCAAATGACATCGCAGGCACTACGCATAAAGCTTTCTCTCCTGAATAATGTTTTGAATCAGATGAAGGCTCAAGTATTCCGAATTTACCTGTTTTCAGCTCGTCCAGTCTTTTAACTAAACAAAATATAAGGTCTACACCGTTTACTTTAGGCAGATAAACTTTTTTATTATCATTCAAAGCTTTTTTTATCAAAACAAATGTATCAGGTTCGGACTTTATCGACGAGTACAATAATAAAACATCATGCTCTCTGTAATAAACACTTTTAACGAAAGCATCTTCACACAAAAATTTATTTTCAATATTACGCATATACTTATCTCTGTTTTTTAAAAAAGTAATGCGCATTTCATCTTTTATTGTGGACATTGTAAAGTATTTTTAAGCCTTAAAGCTTCATCTTTACCAATAAAATATTCAGAAATTGCGAGTCCTAAATCAATAGCACTGCCCATTCCCTTTGCTGTAATGTAATTTCCGTCAATAACAACATAATTTTCACTTAACAAAGCACCATCAAGCTCATTTTCAAACCCAGGAAAACAAGTAGCCTTTTTTCCGTTTAATAACCCTTTATGACCAAGTATAGACGGCGCAGCGCAAATAGCTGCAATAAGCTTATTGTTTTCAACGGCATAATCAATGAATTTATTTACGGTTGAATTTTTTTCAAGATTTAGTGTGCCCGGCATACCTCCGGGAAGAATAACTGCTTCTAAATCTTCATTAACCGATATTTCATTTTCTTCATAATCGCAAAAAACGGGTATATTATGTGAACCACAAATAAGCTTGGAACCTACACCTACGGTGCAGACGTCAAGCTCCGCTCTTTTTATAACATCTATTGTTGCAATAGCTTCTACTTCTTCAAATCCTTTGGCCAAAAAAACGTAAATCATTTAATCACCTGCAAATTTGCATATATACTTAAATTAAGTTTACACCATTTATAAATAAATGTAAATAGGAAATGTTAAGAACTTATTATTAAAAAATTAATTTTAAAACAATTTTTTCTATTTCATTACCTATATCTTCTATACTGCGCGGCTCACCGTTTTCACTGCATTCAATTATAAACCATCCCATTTTTTTCGCAGCAGCAACAGCAGCAGTACGGCAGCTGTTAAGGTAAGATGTATCGGCCTCGTGAATATCTTTCTTGCTTTCATCACCGGAATATCTGGAAGTCATCATTTTCTGAGAAATTTCAATAGGCATATCAAGATAAATAACTGCATCAGGTTTCGGGATTTCAAGTTTATTATATTCAAAGTCTTCAAGCCAGTCGAAATATTCAGGCCACATATTCTGTGGCAGTTTTGTTGCCTGATGATATGCGTTGGAAGTTGTATATCTGTCAGCCAAAATTAATGTTCCGTTTTCATAGCTATTCATCCATTTCGTTTTAAAATTTGCAAAACGGTCAACGGCATAAAAGGCTGAGGCAGCATAGGCATTAACATCACCGGGATTTTTGCCGAAATCACCTTTAAGATACATCCTAACAAGTGAGCTTGATTCATTTTCATAATCCGGAAGCTTAATCTGCATAAGATTATTAATTCCATTATTCTTTAAAACCTCAACAAGACGGTTTATCTGAGTAGATTTTCCGCTTCCGTCAAGACCTTCGATAACAATGAGTTTACCTTTCATCAATTTATTCTCCTTAAAAATTTCATTAAAACGCAATTATTCGGAGCTGTATTGCTACAGCCCCGAATACCTTATCCTAAAAGTCGCTTATACCATGGAAGCGTAGTTGCTTCAGTTTCCTCTAATGAAGGTGTTGCTTCATAGTTGTGAGTGATGCTTTCTGTCATATAAATAAAAGCAACATTGGTATCCATACTCTTATGAGCATCAGTAAAAATTCTGTAATCTTTACCTACCTGGATCCAAGCTTCGCAATTTGCTACAAATGCATCTGTATCATCTACAATAATGCCGTAATCAGAAAGATCTACATCAGAATTTGCAAGAACAGATGAAATATCTGATATTGAATCAAGATTTGAATCAGATAAAAGATCAGTGAGCACATTTATAAGATTCTGATTTTTATCAATTTCGCTCTGTAATTTATCCAGCACAGCCATAGTTGAGTCAAGATTATTAAGAGTTGCCTTAACCTCAGGGTCGTTCATTACTGCAGAAAGTTCCTGCATTACCGGCTGAGCTTTTTTTAGTGCTTTCGCAAGATCCTGAATATTCATAAGACTCTGAATGAGACCTGAATTGGTAAGCATAGAAATAGCTTCTTTATTTTCAGGTTTTTCAAGTTCAACAAGCAAATCTGAAAGAGCGTTCATATTTTCGGTTGTAAGAACACCCATAATTTTTTCAAGAGCAGCCTGATTGCTCTCATACACATATATAGCATCATTAAGTACACGGGCAAGACCTGAAAGATTTGTGCTGTTAGATGAAAGCGTGTTGAGAAGTCCCTGAATATCGATATTTTTAAGGCTTCCCATAAGTGTTTTTAAAATATTAAGTGTTCCCTGAAGACTGTCAACCTGATTTGATGCATCGAAATCAAGATCAAGTGATGCTACAGGAATCGCTGCAAAATACATATTTCCAAGTTCAAAACAGTCGGTTGTAGCAGATATGGAAGCTTTATTATTAAGCTGAATGTCACCATAACCCTGAAGATCTTCAGAACCGATTCCAAGGCTTTCACTTAAACCGGGAACGCTGAAAACACCTACAAGTTCATTGGTGCCGTCACCCAAAGACATACCATTTCTTGTTTCAATAGCTGAGAAATGATCTTCAGGAAGAATTGTACCGCCAACTACAACCATAGGTAAATACATTTTTCTGGTAACACCGTCAACTTTAATTGCTTTGGTATAGGTGTTTTCAAACTCGAACTCAATTTTAACATTACCGCTCTGACCTGCAATATCTTCTGCAGAAATCGGCTGACCGTTAAGATAATAGTTTATAGAGATTTTAATGGGAACCTGTTTCTTGGTTATCGCAGTGTAATATAAGTCAGTTGAACCGAGATTCCACATCATCTCTTTATTGTTATTTTTATTAATAATCGGTAAAGTATCATCTTTAACATTCTGAATCAGTGAAGAATCAAGGTCGGTAACATCATATACTCTTACTTCCGGTGTATCTGTGTGGATCCAGTCGGTAACAGTTGTTTTAATAACCCCGCCCATTGCGTTCATATTAACAAAAACACTTTCGCTTTTTGTTACATGCTTCGCTGTATTTTCATAAGAAGTAATATTAATGTTTTCCTGATCCTGATTATCATCTTCTTTTGAGCAGCCTGCAAAGCCTAAAGTAAGGCAAAGACAAAGAAATATTGATAAAGCAGATTTTGTAATCTTCTTATTTTTCTTCATAAAATCTAAACCTTTCTTGAAATTAAATTCTTTTTCTTCTCTCCAACCGAAAGTTGTCTTTTCAATTAGTTTATCAAAACATAAAAGCATAGGTGTAATAAAGCAAACAACAACAACTGAGCTTATCAAAGCACCTCTGGCCATAAGAACACATAAATCAGTAACAAGCTCAACTTTGCCCACAATTACAATGCCGATTGTAGCAGAGAAGAAAGTCATTGCGCTCTGGAAAATCGAACGGCTTGCAGCCTTAGCGCCGATACTCATTGCTTCATGCTTCTCTTTTCCCTTTCTGAGTTCTTCCTGATATCTGTTGGTGAGAAGAATAGCATAATCGATTGTTGCACCAAGTTGAACACAGCCAAGAACAATCGGAGCAAGGAAAACAACAGAATCATTCATAATCGTTGAAATTGCCAGATTAAGATAAATAGCAAACTGTACACCCGCAACCAGAATTACAGGGACAAGAATCGATTTAAATGTGAATGCAACCAAAAGAGCAACTGTAAGAATACTGATGAAACTCGTAACAACGAGGTCAACCTCAGCGATGTCAACAAGTTCATCGTACATTATTGCTTCGCCTGTTACGCAACCTACGGGGTCACACGCTTTAACAACTGCAGTCAGCTCTTTTTTCATATTTCTGAAAACAGCTTCGTCTTCAAGACCTACATTGCCGAATACAGCCATTAAGGTATATTTTTTGTTTTCACCGTTAACTTCCACTTCTTTTTCTATAATTGACTTAACCATGTCCGGCAAAATGTCAGTTGGTATTGCCCCTCCGATAAAACTGTTAAGGGCAACAACAGTCTCAACACCATCAACTTTTTCCATGTCTTTAATCAACTGCGACATATCACCGGCGGGGATATCGGCGCTGACAAGAGCAAAGTTCATTGAAGAGATACCAAAGTCTTCCTTAAGCTTTTTAGAAGCTATCAACGACGGGCTCTCCGGCGGCATTCTGCCGTTAAGGTCAGTATATGTAGGAACATTGGCATTTAACAGATAAACAGGAATAAATAAAACAAAGAAAACAACTACAAAAGCTTTTTTGTGTTTGATGATAAAATCAATAATCTTATCAAATGACGGAACAAAGCATTTGTGCTGAGTTACATAAATCTGTTTGTAAAACTTAATTACAATTGCGGGCATAAAGATAAGAACTGACAGCAAACCGAACACAACGCCTTTAGCCATAACAAGACCGATCTGTAAGCCTATTGTAAGACTCATGAAACAAAGAGCTATAAAACCAAAAAATGTTGTGGAAGCACCGCCAAATAATGACGTAAATGAAAATTTAACAGCTTTAGCCATAGCTTTTTTTACATTATTTGTCTTTTCGCATTCTTCTTCAAAGCGGTCAAGAAGAATAATAGCATAGTCTATCGTAACCGCCATCTGCAAAATTGCAGCAATCGCCTGGGTTAAATATGAAATACTTCCGAACACAAAGTTTGTACCCATATTAAGTAAAACACCGGCACCTAATGCAGCAATAATTACTCCTGTAACGAGAACATGTTTTGTTGTTGCAAGAATGATTAAGGAAGCAAGTCCTACAGCAATACCTATGTATACAAACATTTCAGACTCTATAATTTCTTTGGTATCTGCCATAACTGCAGGAAGACCAAATACATAACAATTCTCATTTAACTGCTCCTTGACAGCATTTACTTTTGCAATAGAGTCATATCTAGGATCTTCTTTATCATCAGGTTCATATTGAACAAGCATGAGAGTAGATTTTTTGCCGTCTTTAGTCTCAGCGTAAAGCATATCTTTAAGAACATCAGGGTACATAGATTCCGGAATACCTATATCAGCAACAGAACCAACCCACACTGCGCTGGCAACGCCCTTGACTTCATTGACATTTTCACAGATCCTGTCCATTTCTTTTGGTGAAAGATCTTCCATAATCACTACAGATATTGTGGCGCTGTCACCTACTACTCCGATTCCGTATACAGCATTAGAATCTTCAATGTCCCCGGGTTCGGACTGCTCAGGCAAGAAGGAAAGAATATCATAGTTTACCGGAGTAAGAAAATAGCTGATAATACAAGGAATAAGAAGAGTAACAACTATTATAATAATTAAAGCAGGATTTTTAACAACCCACTTAGATAATTTAGTAATCATATATACACCTCAGAATTGTAATCCAAATAATTTTATCACATTAAGATTTAATTGTAAATGAAAATTTAGAATATTAGTTAAAATTTACAATTTAATAATATTATTGATTAAGTACAAATAACAGGTAACATAAATTTTTACTATTGTAATTTTTATATATTGACTATTAAGCTAATTAAAGTTAAAATAATAGAAGTTAAAATATTAGATAACTAGTGGAGGATTATGAAATGTCAGAAGAATTTAACCCCGATCTTGTAAGTGTCATCGACGAGGATGGCGTAGAGCATATTTTTGAGGAACTTGATCGCATTGAAACCGACAATGGTCGTTATATAGCTCTTCTTCCTGTTGTTAATGAAGCTGAAGAGATTTTAGATGAAGACGGTGAATTAATTATTTTGCAGGTTGAAGAAGAAAACGGAGAAATTTACCTTGCACCAATTGAGGATGAAAAAGTATTCAATGAAATCGGTCAGATTTTTGAAGAACGTTTGCAGGATCTATTTTTTGAAGAAGAATAATTATCGAATACCCTGCTCAGTTCGATAACTGCTGTCTATATTAACCCTACAATTTTATTTTCGGGAGCCTTTCTCCGTTACAGGGATGCAGACCTCCCGGTTTTACCGGACGTTGGGAGCACAAATGTATCGGGAGGCAACCCACCTGCTTTTAAACGCAGGTTACTATCGGCAGCAACCGGCTTGGTGGGGTTCAGATTTTCCCATATTTGAAAGGAATTGAGTTTTATATGACAAGAATATTGTCTGCGGACATTTTAGATATATTACCGATTGAAATCGGTTTTATAATTGCGACTAAAGAAGTTTTACCAACCGGTGAAGCAACTGTTGCAACATTTGTATATGATCAGGAAGGCGCAAGAATTCTACCGATTAAAATCAATACATACCTTGAATGCAAGTTTGGTGCTCAATACAGAAATATAGCCACAGCTTTAGGTGATTACATCACATGCAACACAGCCTTATTTAAAAGCGGCGGAGTGGTTACTCTTTATAATAACGGTGAAATTTCTTTTTTTGATGAAGAAGGTGCCTTGTTCTGGTCCGGTGAGCTGATTTATCAAGGTTCAGCTCCTAAAGATATAGCTGTTGACGGTAACTGTTTTTGGAGTACAGTTCCTGAAAAGAATGCAATAATCAGGTATTCACCTGTCGAAAAAAGAGTTTTGCTCAGAATCGGCGGTGGTTCGTCAACCGCATTTAATAGACCGATTTCTATAACTAAAGCAAATGACAAGCTTTATATCTGTAATGAAGGCAATTACAAAATCAGAACAATTCGCCTTGAGGATTATGCAGTTAAAGATTACGCTGTATTCAATGAACCGGTCTATAAATATTTCCGTGTCGGAGAAAAGGAATATGCTTTGTTGGCTTCCGGTATATATTGCATAAACGACGAAAATTAAGCGGCAAATTTGCCGCTTTTTTTGTTTTTAACTATTTATTTTGGAAACACTAATATCGGTGATATTTTGAAACTTATTGATTTAATCATTATTTTCGGTGCAGGCGGCATAATTTATTGTTTAATAGAGATTTTATTCAGAGGATACACCCATATTTCCATGTTAATTGCCGGCGGTCTCATTTTTACAATTATTTATTATTTATTCAATTATATCGGAAATGGTCATTGGTTTATGAAATGCACATTAGGTTGTGCAATTATAACCACAGTTGAATTTTTGACAGGCGTGGGGATAAATATTATATTTAATATGAATGTTTGGGATTATTCGCAGAAAGCCTTCAATTTATATGGGCAGATTTGCCTTGCGTTTTCAATCGGTTGGTTTTTTATTTCAATTCCGGCTGCATTCGTTGCTGAATTTATCAGAAGAGAGCTTAATAAGACTGGAATACGAAAACAATGCATATCCGTCGTAGATAGTTGAATTAAGGGCTTTTTCGGTCTGACGCCTTATAACATCTGTTGATTTCCACTCATCTTCCCCTGATTCTAAAGATTTATATGCACCTATTCCGCAAATTAAATCGATGTGCTCATTTTTATTCATATCTTCCCAGTTTGCAAAAGCTTTTTCAAAGGGTAAATATTTGTTGTTGAAACCGAAATATAATTGCGGTATAATCATATCACAATATCCTTCAGTGCTTGACCATAGTTTTACATCAGCATACAATTGTTTATAATTATTATCAATATTTCCTGCAGGACTGATTGATAATATAATTTCTTTATTTATATTTTTAATAGATGAATACATTCTGCTGATAAATGCGTTAACGGTTTCGAATCTCCATTTATCAAGATTTAAATCTCCTCCGTTTTTCAAGTACTTCTCATATTGAATTTTGTCAATCATTGTATCTGTAACCGGATAAAAATAATCGTCAATATGAATTCCGTCAACATCATAGTTTTCAGCAATTTCTTTAACTCCGTCAATAATCAATTTTTGAGTTATAAAGCTGGCAGGGTTAAAATATATACCTTTGTCACAGCAAAAAATATTGTCAGAATCTTTCAATTTAATTGCAGGATTATCCTGACTTAATTCTTCAAAATCATTTTTATGAGATACTCTGAACGGGTTAATCCATGCGTGAAACGAAAGATTATATTTATGAGCTTCAGTTATCATTATTGCAAGCGGATCAAATAATACCCCATTCCCCTGCTTTCCCGTAAGATATTTGCTCCATGGGAAGAATTTTGAAGGGTAAAAAGAATCTGCAAACGGACGTATATGCACAAAAACAGTGTTTAAACCAAAATTACTGCAATTTAAAAACATATCGCTTATTTTGCTTTTAAATCTTTCTTCGTTTAAATTATCTTCATCTTCAAATGAAATCTCATCGTAATAAATCCACACGGCTTTAATGATGCTTTTATTTGATGTGTTTTCTTTTTTATTTAATTGTGTTTCTTGACTTGAACAAGAAGTTAACAATAAAATTATAATTAAAATATAAGTTACCTTATACATAAAATCACCATTTAATTATATTAGGAGTCGTTATGAAAGATTACATATTGCCCCTTATTTTGTATTTGTCAGCAATAAGTATAGCATCTGTTTATTTAACAATTAAAGATAAAAAAGCTGCAAAGAAAAAACAGTGGCGTGTCCCCGAGAATATTTTAATGTTATTCGGGCTTTTGGGCGGAGCTTTTACTATGCTTGTAACAATGAAAAAAATAAGGCATAAAACTAAGCATTTAAAATTTATGTTTGGTCTTCCTTTAGAAATTTTACTGCATATCGTAATTATAGTTTTATTATTTATTAAAATATGATTTCAATTTAAAACCGGGCCTGTAGCTCAGCAGGGAGAGCGTTCGGTTCGCAATCGAAAGGTCGAGGGTTCAATCCCCTTCAGGTCCACCAACTTATACTAGCTATTTCTGCGAAATAGCTAGTTTTTCTTTTTCAGAAATTATGTAAAAATATGTATAAAAATGTAGAAATTTGCTTGTTTTTTTACTTTTGTTATGTAATAATATTGTTACAATTCAAAGACAAGGAGGCTAATTATGAATTGTCCAAAATGTAATGCCGATATGGGCGAAGAAAAAATTTGCCCTAATTGCGGGTACGAAGAAGCTCCTGTTCAAGACGAGGAGAAAAAAACAGAAGAAAATACAGTCACAGAAGTTACATCTACTGCTCCTGCTGCCGCAGTTAATGAAACACCTGAAACTCCTGTTTTTTCCAACACACAACCTGAGGCAGTTCCGCATAATGTTTATACAGCACCCACTGAACAGCCTGCTAAAAAGAGCAACAAAGGTAAGATTATTATAATTGCTGTTGTTGCTGCAGTATTGGTTGGCGTTGCCGCTTTAGCTTTAATTTTATTTGGTTTAGGCGGTTCTGGCAATGAATATGTAGAACGTGCTTTATTTGTTAAGGACAACAGTCTCTACTATATTAACCCCGACGATAATACACCTATTTTAATTACTGACAAATTTTATGACGATGAAGATGATGAAGACACTTCTAAGCTTTTGGTTATGAATTCAGTAGAATTTAAGCAAAAAGGTAACAAAGTATTCTATGGTGAAAAGATTGATACCAAAGAAGATAGCTTCTCTCTTTTCTATAGAATGCTTAACAAACCTGACGAAGAACCCGTTAAACTCGCCGAAGATGTAGTTGCTTTCGTTGTAGACGAAAAAGGTAAGAATGTTATATATCTTGACAAACACGGTGAGTTATATACTCATAATTTAGAAGAACGCAGTAAAGTAATTTCTGAAGCTGAAAATATGTGGGTTTCTATGGATTGCCAGAGTGTTCTTTATTTACTCGAAGATGGCGGTTTGTATATTCAGCAAATTGGCGGCGAAAAAGACAAAATTGATTCTGATGTAACATCTGTACACAGCGTTAATGATAATTTAGATTGCATATATTATTATAAGGATCAAGACTTATATATCAAAAAAGCAGATGCTGAAAAAATCAAAATCGATTCAGATATTCTTGATGTTGTTCTTATGTGCGAAAACGGCGGCGTTTATTACACCAAAGAAAACGAAGAAAAAGGAACCGGTACTTTAATGGATTATGTTAAATATCCGGAAGATTTACAGAAAAAAGATGAAGCTTTAATTGATGACTATTACAATGATAATTGGCGAGCAAGAAATGAGGCTCTGTATCGCACATGGTCAATGGAGGTTTTGGAACAAACTGAAATTGAAACAGTGGATTCTCTTTATTACTTCAATGGCGAAACAAATGAACTCGTAAATTCATCTTATGTAGATTACCAGACCGGCAACAGTGCTGCTAATACACTCATTTTCAACAGTTATGATAAAGTTAATATAAAAACAATCGGTATTGATGATTTTGTTACAGCGCTTGAGAAAAAGTATAACTTTAAAAAGAATGCTGAAAACGGTATTTCTTTATATGCTTACGAATTTAAAGATTACGACTATTTTGATGAATTTGCAAAAATAGTTACCGGTGCTATGGAATCTGATGTTACAACTTACGTTATTCAAAATGGCAAAACAATTGAAATAGATACTAAGGGAACTAACAACAGTTACTCGATAAACAGTGACGGTAACAAGGTTTATTACATTGACAATTATGATGCTGAAAAAGAATACGGCGATCTTATGATCATTACTCTTAAAGACGGTGCTGTTGAGAGCAGTGAAGTTTACGATAGTGAAGTTTCATGCAATGTAACACCTTCTCTTATTGATGGTGAAGAGATTGTTTATGTTAAAGATTACAAAGAAGGTACATACGATCTCTATTTAAGTAAACAACTTATTGAGTATGATGTTGGCAGATACAATATTTGTTACAACGACGGAAGTATAATTTATTATACTGAACTCGATGAAGATTTTGACTTCGGAATTCTCAATATATATAAAAATGGTGAAAAAACAAAAATTGCTGAAGAAGTACATAAAGCCGTAGTTCTTGAAAACGGTGATATTCTTTATTACCAGAACTACTCTACTAAGAGTGAAAAAGGCGACCTTTATATCTACAGTAATGAAGAGTCAATAAGAATCGACTATGACGTAACAGAAATATTTACAACATACGACGGAAGCTCATATAATTATGTACTCAGCTATGCATCTCTTTGGGATGATGTAGAACTCACCTATTAATCTTATAAATCTGCCGGGAGCCTTATCTGGGGTTCCCGGCATTATTTATGCAATATGATTTGACAAAACTTTTAAAATAAATTAGAATTAAACTATATTATTTTGGAGTTGATATTTTGAAATACGATGTAATGATTATCGGTGCAGGTCCCGGCGGGATTTTTTCTGCATATGAATTAATAAAGCTTTATCCTGAAATTAAAATTGCTGTATTGGAAAGCGGCAATCCTCTGAACAAACGTAAATGCCCGATTGACGGCAAAAGAATAAAGAGCTGTATCGGTTGTAAGCCTTGTTCAATTATGAATGGTTTCGGAGGTGCAGGGGCCTTCTCTGACGGAAAATATAATATTACAAATCAGTTTGGCGGTACTCTTTATGAATATATTGGCAAAGAAGAAGCGCTTGAACTGATGCATTATGTTGACAAAATCAATCTCTGTTTTGGCGGTGAAGGTACAAAACTATATTCAACAGCGAACACCAGTATCAAAAAGAAATGTCTTCAGAACGGTCTTCATCTCCTTGACGCTTCCGTACGTCATCTTGGAACTGATATTAATTATATTGTCTTAGAAAATCTTTATAATCACCTTAAAAACAAAGTTGAATTCTTTTTTAACACACCTGCAGTCAAAGTTAATAATACAACAGATGGTTTTGAGATAATTACTGATAAAGGTGATTTATTTAAAGGTAAAAAATGTATCATTTCTGCAGGCAGAAGCGGAAGCAAATGGATGGAATCGGTTTGTGAGGATCTTGATATTCCTACCAAAAGCAACCGAGTAGATATCGGAGTGCGCGTTGAGTTGCCGGCTGAAGTATTTTCTCATCTTACAGACGAGCTTTACGAAAGCAAAATTGTTTACAGAACTGAAAAATACGGTGATCTTGTAAGAACCTTCTGTATGAATCCCAAAGGCAGTGTAGTTAATGAAAACACTAACGGAATTGTAACTGTAAACGGACACAGTTATGAAGACCCCGAAAAACAAACTGAAAACACAAACTTTGCTTTACTTGTAGCAAAACATTTCTCTGAGCCATTCAAGGATTCTAACGGTTACGGTGAATCAATTGCAAGACTGAGCAATATGTTGGGCGGCGGTGTTATAGTTCAAAGATTCGGAGATCTTATTACCGGACACAGAAGTACACCCGACAGAATTAAAGAGTCTTTTACAAGAGCAACTCTTGCTGCTACACCCGGAGACCTTAGTCTTGTAATTCCAAAACGAATACTCGACGGCATAATTGAAATGATATATGCTCTTGATAAAATTGCACCGGGTACAGCTAACGATGACACTCTTCTTTACGGAGTTGAAGTTAAATTCTATAATATGGAAGTAGCGCTTGATGAGAATTTGCAAACAAACCATAAAGGACTTTATGTTATCGGCGATTGCAGCGGAATAACTCATTCACTTTCACATGCTTCAGCAAGCGGTGTTCACGTAGCAAGGCATATTTTCAAAAATTGATTTAATTCTAAAAAATAGTAGTAATATATGCTATCTTATGTTATAATAGCCTAAATATTTTTTTATAAGCATAATAAATACACAGGAGTTTAAAAATGGATAAATTTTATGTTGGTAATAAAAACATCCCCGAATACGCAACTCTTAAAGAAATCATTGTTGAAGGAACTAAAAAAGGAGGAGACAAACGTCAGTATGTATTCCTTAATAAAAAGCATCAGGAATGTGTTCGTTCATTTAATGACACTTGGAGAGAAACATGCGGAATTGGTTGCTACTTTAACTCAAAAGGTTTAAAAAACGGCGCTAAAATAGCAATCATCGGCGAAAACTCTTTTGACTGGGTTGTTGCTTACTACGCTACACTTGTAGGCGGAAACATCACTGTTCCTATGGATTGCAAACTTTCAGCAGAAGATTTAGGTGATCAGCTTATCCGCTGCGAATGTGATGCACTCGTGTACTCTCACCATTATGATAAAATGGTTGAAGGTTTTAAAGCAAATCCAGATATGCCAATAAAGCACTACTTCCCTATAGATGAATTTGAAGAGTATAAGAAAATCGGTTACAAAATATATGACAGTGGTGACAGAGATTTTGTTGATGCTGAAGTAAATCCCGAAGATCTGGCTTGTATTGTATATACTTCAGGTACCACAGGCAAAAGTAAAGGTGTTATGCTTACACATCGCAATGTTGCCAGTAACTGTGTTTCTTCCACAAGGGCTCTTAACGGTAAGCATGCAATCGGTTTCCTTCCTCTTAACCATACATATGCCTGGGTTAGTGCATTGTTTGCATCTTATCTCCTCAGCGAATGGGGTTATATGTGCCGAAGCACCAGAGAAATCCAGAAGGACCTTCAGAAGTATCAGCCATACAACTTTTCCGGTGTTCCTCTTGTTGTTGAAACAATTTATAACAGAATATGGAAAACAGCTGAAAAATCTGGAAGAAAAGAAGTTCTTGAAAAAGGTCTTAAAATCAGCAAACTTCTCCTTAAATTCGGCATAGACAAGAGAAGAAAAATCTTCAAAACAATCATTGACAACCTTGGCGGAAATCTCTATATGATTATCTGCGGCGGTGCTTATCTCGACCCTAAATACGAAGAAGGTATGAGAGATTTCGGTATTGAAGTAATCAACGGCTACGGTATTACAGAATGTTCACCCGCAGTCACCTGTAACAGACCTGATAAACATAAATCAGGCAGTGTGGGTGTTCCTCTTGACTGTTGTGAAATCAAAATCAACAATCCCGACGAAGACGGTGTTGGTGAAATTTATGTACGCGGTAAAAACGTTATGAAAGGATATTACAATGAACCTGAAGCAACCGCTGCTTCCTTTGATGGCGAATGGTTCAAGACCGGGGACTTCGGCAGAATTGACGAAGATGGTTTCCTTTTCATTGTAGGTCGTATTAAAAACTTAATTATTCTTTCAAACGGCAAAAATGTTTCTCCTGAGGAAATTGAAGATAAAATCTCTTCAATCGACTATGTTCAGGAAGTACTTGTTTATGATGAAGACGGAAAAATCGTTTGTGAAGTTTTCCTTAATGAAGAAGATTATCCTGATGCAAGACAAAGAATCAATGGTGATATTGCCGAATACAACAGAACATCTCCCCTTTTCAAAAATATTTCTAAAATTGTTGTTCGCGATAATGAATTCCCCAAAACAACAACTCTTAAAATTGTGAGAAAATATATGCAGAAATAATGAAAAAGCCGCCTTTGAGCGGCTTTTTTGTGTCATTACGACCACTTGCTTCATAGAATGAAGTGGGATCTTTCCCAAATATGAAGGAGGTAATTATGGCAGTATTTTTCAATCAGGCAACGTTAACCTATAATGATACAACCACAAATTCAAATATTGTTTCAGGTGAAATTATAGAAGTTTTAAGCGCAAGTAAAACGGCAGTAAAAAGTGAATACTCTTCAGATGAATCAGTAACCTATTTAATAAATATCATTAACTCAGGGGCAACACAAATAAACGGAATCTCTATCAGCGATGATTTAGGTTCATATAATTTTAATAATTTAACTTTAACACCCCTCAGCTATGTAGATGGATCTGTAAAATACTTTATAAACGGTATTTTACAACCTGCTCCGGCTGTCACAACAGATGCTCAATTATCAATAACCGGAATTACAGTACCCGCAAACGGAAATACTCTTGTAGCTTATCAGGCTCAAGTAAATGAATTTGCACCGTCAGACTCTGACGGTACAATTACAAATACAGCAACAATAACGGGAACAACAATATCTACCCCTGTAATTGTTAAAAGTACTATTAACGCGCAGGATGAAGCACAACTTTCCATCAGTAAAGCAATCAGCCCATCAACAATAGTCGAAAACGGACAGATAACCTACACGTTTGTTATTCAAAACACAGGCAATACTCCTGCTGTAGCGACTGATAATGTAACTATAACAGATATGTTTGACCCCATACTTTCAGATTTAACTGTTACTCTTAATGGTGAAAACTGGACAGAAGGAACAAATTACACTTATAATGAAACAACAGGTGAATTTGTGAGTATCCCGGGTCAGATAACCGTACCCGCTGCAACTTATACGCAAGATCCTGAAACAGGTGCTGTAACAGTTACTCCGGGAACAGCAACAATTACCGTAACCGGAACAGTATAAAAAAACCCTTGCTCCAAACGGAGCAAGGGGTTAACTTAATTCATTATAAGATAATCACCAAACATATCTTCATAAAAGTTTTTCATAAAAGAAAATGTGGTTCCTGCACCGTGTGCAGCGGCAAGAGATTCATTATAATCTTTAAAAGGTATAATTCTTACATTTGAACGTCCGACACCATAGTGAGTAACAGTAGGAATAAAGCCTACATTGCTGATAGTAACTTCACCGGTAGCATAATCTTTCCTGACAGTTATATCAGCAAAACCGCCAAGAAGATTCGGATCATTTTGCTGAGTAGATATTAAATTACCTAAAGACCAGATAATGAGAGCCTTGCTGCCGTCATCACGCTCAACAAATTCAATAGGCTGAAGAACGTGGGGGCCTGTTCCTATAATTATATCAGCTCCCATATCAACAAGCTTCTGAGCGATTTCTTTTTGAGACTCATCAGGTGCTGTAATATCCTCAGTTTGCCAATGCATTGAAACACAAACAATGTCAGATGCTTTTTTCCCCGCATCAATCATTCTTTGCATAGTATCATAAAGCTCTGACTGAGTACGTCTTGTGTCAGTTAAATAAACAAGACCTAAATCTGAGTCTGAAGGAACCTTCAAACCGTTTAAGAACTCAGTGAAACCAATAAAAGAAAATGTAATGTCATTCTTAGTAACAGTCTGGGGAATGAACATATCATCCCATGTTTTATAAAGTCCTGTCAAAAGAATGTTTTCTTTTGATTGAAAAAGTTCATAATCTTCAAGAGCACCGCTTAAATGCTTATCCATAGTATGATTAGTCGACTGATTAAATACATCAAAGCCAATTTCAATCATTTCATCGAGAAGCTGAGGCGGTGAGTTAAACAACGGATATGAAGATGCAGGTTTTGAAGGTACAATAATGGTTTCCTGATTCAAAAAAGCTAAATCTGCCGATTTAACAATATCAGCAACATTTTCATAAGCATAGGAAAAATCATATCCAGTACCCCCTGCTCTTTGATTAGCTTGTTTGAAAATTGCTTCATGAATAAGATTATCACCGGCGCAAAGAAGATTTGCTTGAGTATAACCGGTTTTTGTTGTAGTCTG
Source organism: Acutalibacteraceae bacterium (assembly GCA_045541505.1). Taxonomy (GTDB): domain Bacteria; phylum Bacillota; class Clostridia; order Oscillospirales; family Acutalibacteraceae; genus CAG-488. The sequence goes on along the minus strand of JAZQJF010000009.1, from coordinate 57,934 downwards.
AGCTACAGTTGCATCAGCATTCTGAACCTCTTTGTTTTCATTCTTATCTTTAAAAGCATTTATACATCCAAAAACAAGAGCGATACAAAGTAAAACAGTAAGAATCTTTGTAATTTTATTAAGCTTCATTTTACATCCTGCTTTTATATAATGTTATTGTCTGCAGCGTATTCAATAAGTTCGGCAAACAGTGAATTTGACCATGCAAACCACTCTCGTGAAAATTCTGAAGGATTATCTGCGTTAAATCCTTCATGCATATAACCTGTACCTGCATCAGTAGAAGCAAGAATATCAATAACTCTTCTTATTTCATCAGTGTTATCTGATGTAAGACCTTGCATTGACAAAGCAATATGCCATATATAGCCTTCAGGAGTGTGAGGACTTCCAATACCTTCACCAAATTTACCTTCATAATAATATGGATTATCCTTGCTCAAAATGAATTTTCTGGTACGCTGATACATGGGGTCATTTTTGTCAGCAAAGCCAAGATAAGGTATCGAAAGAAGTGAAGGAACATTAGCGTCATCAAACAGTCTGCGATTACCCATTCCGTCCGTTTCACAAGCATATATTCTGCCGTATTTCGGATGATCATATGTTCCGTAAATATCAATACCGTGTTCGATTTCTTCCTTTAAAACCTTGCACTTATTGGATAATTCGCTGTCTTTAAAATAAGTATCGTTTATCTCAATAAGATATTTTAAAGCAACAACAGCGAACATATTTGACGGAATAAGATAGCCGAAAACACAAGCATCATCACTTGGTCTGAATCCCGACCAAGTCATTCCGGTATAAGTGACAGGCATGCCCTTGCCATCATTATGCAAAGTATCTTGCCAAGGGCAACCTGAACGGGTAAATCTGTAAGATGAGTTTTCAAAATGATTTTGTTCAAGAATCCATAAATCAACAATTATCTCTGCAGTTTTCTTAAAATCATCATCAAAAATACTTGAGTCACCTGTTTTCTTCCAATAAAGATAAGAAAGTCTTATCGGATAACAAAGTGAATCGATTTCATATTTACACTCCCAAACCCAAGGTGACTTTTTAGGTAAATCATCAATATGTCCGTGATCATTCGGCTGGGAGTTAAACGAATTGGCATAAGGATCAATCCTTATGAATTTAAGCTGTGATTTAATTACACCCTTAATTATATTTCTGATTTCTTCATCCTCAGCTGCTAACGGTAGATAATGTGAAACCTGAGCTGTGGAATCACGAAGCCACATTGCGGGTATATCGCCTGTCAATACAAAAACTGAATCATCATCCATCAGTTCAACAGTAGTTTCAAGAGTATTTGGATAACAATTTCTGTAAAGCTTAACAATATCGGGGCGATTTTTGAACTTGTTAGAATATTTTTCTATTCTGTCATATACTGACTGTGGTACTTTCATAGATAACCTCAATTATTTTGTTCCGAAAATTCTGTCACCTGCATCACCGAGACCGGGAACAATGTATCCGTGTTCATTTAATTTTTCGTCCATACCGGCGCAGAAAATTTCAACATCAGGATGAGCTTTCTGAAGAGCTTCTATACCCTCAGGAGCACTGATTATACAAATAAACTTGATACTTCTCGGTTTGCGGAGTTTAATCTGTGAAATTGCATCAATTGCTGATCCGCCTGTAGCGAGCATCGGATCAACAACAAAAACATCTCGTTCACTGATATCGGCAGGTAATTTGCAATAATATTCAACAGGCATAAGTGTTTCGTGATCACGATATAAACCGATATGACCTACTCGCGCTGAAGGAATAAGTTCAAGCATACCGTCAACCATACCGAGACCTGCACGAAGGATCGGAACAATAGCAAGTTTTTTACCGTCAATGGTTTTAGCTTTTGTTTTGCAGATCGGTGTTTCAATTTCAATATCTTTAAGATGCAGATCTCTCGTTGCCTCATAACAAAGAAGCATTGCGATTTCTCTGATAAGTGAACGGAACTCTTTTGAACTTGTTTCAACTCTTCTGAGAATAGAAAGCTTATGCTGAATAAGTGGATGATTTGTAATAACTACATTACTCATTATATTTTCCTCCGATTATTTATTTTCAATAGCCGTAATCTGATCAATTCTTCTTTGATGTCTGCCGCCTTCAAACTCAGTTGTAAGGAAAACATCTACAAGATCAAGTGCAATGCCTACACCTATAACTCTGCCACCCATACAAAGAATATTTGCATTATTGTGCGCTCTTGTCATACGAGCACTGAAATAATCTGAGCAGCACGCAGCTCGAATACCCTTAACCTTATTTGCAGCAATACTAATACCGATTCCTGTGCCGCAACAAAGAATACCGAGAATGTTTTCTTTAACGGCATACTCACCTACATTTTCAGCAATAGGGGCATAATCTATTGAATCAGGAGTGTTGGTACCCATATCAACAATTTCATAACCCTTTTCAATAAGATGAGCTTTAATAGCTTCTTTCAACTCAAATCCGCCGTGGTCTGCACCTAAAACTACTTTCATCATAATCACCTTTTATTTCAATTTATTTTTCAATTCTCTTTCAGCTTGCGGTAACCTGAGATATACAGGAACAAGCTCATCAGCCTTAACATAATCCCCACAACTTTTTTTAATAGCACACGCGGCTGCTGAGGAACTTTTTTGATAACGATTATTCTCATTTACAAGAACAATGTTATTTAATTCATCCAAAGAAGAAATTTTAGAATAAACAAGTGCTGCACCATCACCCAACAAATAAACATCACCATCAAGCTCACCGAGATGGCTGATAAGGTCATCAATGCTGATGGCTCTGTCTTCAGTTAAACGCTCAACACTGTCACCGCATTTAAAAGTAGCAGTATATACCTGTGAGCATCTGGCGTCCATAACAGCGCATACATAACCTTTAACGCACGACAAGTTGTACGCCATAGCTTCAAGTGTTGAAATGCCAACACAAGGTATTTCAAAATTAAAACAAAGACCTTTGGCTGTGGCTACGCCTATTCTGACCCCTGTGAAAGATCCGGGTCCTGTTACAACAGACAAAAGATCAATCTCTTTTAAAGATGTTTCCGAACGTTCAAGTACACTTTTGATGACAGGCATAAGAGTACTGCTGTGAGTCAGTCCGTTATTCACAAAAACTTCGCATAGAACTTTGCCGTCGCAAGTAACACTTGCACTAGCCGGTTTGGAGGAAGAATCTAAAGAGAGAATTTTCAACCTTCATCACCTCCGATAGTTATAATTCGTTGATTTTCATTTTCGCCTCTTTCAAAATTGACGCGAATATAATTTTCAGGTAAAGCGTTAATAATATTTTCGCTCCATTCAACAGCAAGAACACCGCCGGAATCCAGATAATCAAAAAAACCTGTTGAATACAGATCATCCCAGGATTCAATACGGTACATATCAAAATGATACATCTTCATTTTTTCGCCATATTCATGAACAAGAGCAAATGTCGGACTGCTTACTTGTTTATCATCAATCCCCATTCCGGCAGCAAGGCCGTGAGTAAAAGCTGTTTTTCCCATTCCCATACCGCCAAACATAGCAACAACATCACCGGAAGAAAGTGATTGACCAAATTTAAATGCAATTTCCCGTGTCTCTTCAGGGCTGTTGCTGATAAAAACCGACATTAAGCACACTCCCACTAAATAAATTATTAGTGATATTATACCATACTTTTTTATCTTGTAAACCGCTTTTAGGCTTGAAATTATAATTAATTTAGATTATAATTATTAACGGTTTTTAGGAGGTGACATTTTGAGAGCAACTTTAAATAAAATATGGCTATTCATCAAAGAAACAAATATGACTTTGTTATTTATGTGCATCACCTTGTCTCTTTTCGGCACTCTTATGGTTCACTCCTCCACACTATATACACTTACTGAAGATGCAGTTATATCACGTAGCGTAATTACAATGGTTGCTTCATTTATTGTCGGAATCATTGGCGGTCTTATTATTTCTGCATTCGGACATGATGTAATTTCCAGGCTTTGGCCGGTTATCGGATTCGCCAGTCTCGGTCTTATGCTTTCTCTTTTTGTAATAGGCACCTCTCCTGAAGGACGAGATGACGCAATTTCATGGATAGATCTCGGATTTTTCTATTTTCAGCCATCTGAGTTGTTGAAATTCGCGTTTTCTGTAACATTCTCCGTTCATCTTGACACCGTTAAAGATGACCTTGATAAATTTAAAAACATATTTTATCTTGCACTTCACGGAGGACTTGCAATAATTTTAGTTATTTTAACCGGAGACCTTGGATCAGCACTTGTATTTATGGTTATGTTTATAGGTCTTATGTTTATTGCCGGGGTTCAGCTTCGCTACTTCGCAATGGCAATTGCAGCAGTTTGTGTTGCAGCACCTATTATCTGGTTTGAGTTTCTTGCTGACTTCCAAAAACAGAGGTTTCTTGCAGTTTATAACCCTGAAAGTCTTACGAGATCAGCTTATGAAAACAATATTTTCCAACAGAAGCAAGGTCTCAGTGCTATCGGTTCCGGCCGGATATGGGGCACAGGACTTTTTAAGGGTGACTATACGCAAAACGGTCTTGTTCCTGTAGCAGAAAGTGATATGATTTTTACCGTTGTCGGTGAAGAATTAGGTTTTGTCGGTTGCATAGCACTTTTAATTGCAATACTTCTTGTTGTATTCAAAATAATTTCAATAGGCAAAAAATCTATAAATACAACCGGCAAGTATATGTGTTATGCTGTTGCACTAATGGTTGCAGCGCAAACTATCATTAATGTTGGTATGTGTCTTAAAGTCCTCCCCGTAATTGGTATTACACTTCCTTTTATCAGCGCAGGCGGCTCTGCTAATATGTGTATTTATTTTTCTATAGGACTCGTTTTAAGTGTATATCGTTCTTCAGTTGACCGAGGGCCGCAAGAGGCACGTCGAAGCGCTATCTCAACCCCATTTGAAGAAGTATAATCAACAAAATTTAAAGGCTGATACGTATAATGTATCAGCCTTAATTTTTTCAGTTATTTGTTTTTTACCAAAATAATCGCTTGTTTTCCCAGAAGTTCCCATCTGTCTTTAAAAGTGTTAATATCAAATGTTAGAACACCGTTGTCATACGGATCAACAGTAGTTACCTTATCTGAAGAAAAACCGGAAAGAATCATTACATGAGTTCCGCGAGGATATTCAAAATATTTACCAGTACTTTCAATATACCAAGCGTTAACCTGAGTCGGCACCTTCATTTTATATGTTGCCCAGACAATTGCAGGCGAACCGTTACTTATATAACTCTTCAATTCATCAAAAGAACAGCCGCTGATCTTAACCGCTGTGTATCCTCCGCCACGCTCATTAATTGCTTTTTGTAATGCTTTAGTAACTGCAGGAGAAAACACTCCGTAACCGGGAGTAGAGCTTGTATATGTACATCTCGGATCACCGACAAACATTTCATTTATGTCAGGACCATACGTTTTTCCGTTCTTCTTATAAAGATTTTTTCGAGGGATAATATTGATCATCTGATCAATATTAATTGAAAGACCGTAGTATTTTAAAAGCATACAACACGATGCAGCTTCACAACCTGTAGGATATTTGGGCAACTGACTAACATACGGAATATTCATTGCAGTAACTGTTACCTTACATGTTACAGTTTTCTTTGATCCGTCAGTAGTAGTACCTGTAATTGTTGCAGTGCCGATTTTTTTGCCCTGAATAACACCTTTGGAATCAACCTGGGCAACACTCTTATCAGATGAAGTCCAGGTCATAGTATTAATTGCATCAGAAGGCGTAACGATAACCTTCTGTGAATATTTTGAACCTTGCGCGAGAGTAACAGAGGTTTTTTCTAACTTAACTGAAGTAACCGGTGAAGCAACAGTAAGAGTAATTGATTTTTTCAGTTCAGGATTATCAATTGATTGTGCTGTTAACTTTACCTTGCCTGATTTCATGGTTTTAACTTCACCGTTTTTATCTATAGCGGCAATACTGTTGTCTGAAGAAAGCCATTCAATATCAGTGTTTTCAGCAATACGAGGATTAAAATCAAAGGCATTAAGCTTAAGTTTACTACCAACAATAACAGTTTTATCCCCTGAGTTAAGTGAAAAATCTTTTAATTTTATTGATATTCCGACAGCTTTCTGAAGAATTAAAAGTGCGTCAGCAGAACTTACCGTACCGCTGATATCAAGATCAGCATAATTAACTCTTTCCTCAGTTTTTTCCAGTACACCGACTGCCATTTGCAAAACACAAAGGGCATCAGAAGAATTGATTTCACCGCTGTTATCCACATCACCATAAAACGGAGCGGCTGAAGTATTCAAAATGTTACTTGAAATAATCAGAAGTATCATTACAAAAGATAAAACTGATGCTATTATTTTCTTCAAAATTTGATTTCTCATATCTGTACTCTTTTCAATATAAACTTGAGTTTTAATTATATAACTATCATTTATTCTTGTCAATGAAAATTCATTAAGTTTTTATGTTGACAAATCAACTACAAGTGCTATAATAAATCTGTAAAATTTATCTTTGGGGCGGGGTGAAATTCCCCACCGGCGGTATAGCCCGCGAGCGTAAGCTGATTCGGTGAAATTCCGAAGCCGACGGTAAAGTCCGGATGAAAGAAGATATAATAATGTATCTCACCCCGTACTTATTCGTACGGGGATTTTCATTTCCCCAGAAACGGAGGATGTTTATGAAAAAATCAGCTATAAGAAAAATTGCGGTAACAGCAATTCTTGCAGCAATGTCTAGTGTATTGATGTTTATAAATTTCAGTATTCCTATTATGCCGAGTTTTATAAAAGTTGACTTTTCAGAACTTCCGGCTCTAATCGCATCTTTTACTATGGGGCCTTGGTACGGAGTTCTTGTTTGTCTTGTAAAAAACCTTGTTAATCTGTTTCAGACATCTACAGGCGGAGTCGGAGAACTTTCAAACTTTATAATCGGAAGCGCTTTTGTATTTACGGCAGGTATTATATATAAACATAAAAAGAACCGTACAGGTGCTTTAATCGGAGCAACTGTCGGAGCAGCACTTATGGCTGTGATCGGATTATTTTCAAACTACTATATCGTTTACCCGATTTATATGAATTTTATGCCTTTGGAAGCAATCGTAGGAATGTATAAAGCTATATACCCCGGAGTAAAAGATCTTTTCCACGCCCTTGTAATTTTTAATATTCCCTTCACTTTCTTGAAAGGTATGGCTAACACAGCAATCACCTTTCTTATATACAAAAAAATATCCCCGATTATCAAAGGTGGAAAAATTTAGTATTGACATTCAATGAATGATAGTATATTATATATGAGAATTAAATATTTCCTTATTAAGAGTAGCTGAGGGATCAGGCCCTGTGAAGCTCGGCAACCTGCATTTGCAAGGTGCTAATTCCTGCGGAATAACCGAAAGATAAGGTGTAATCGCCCGTGGTTATCCACGGGCTTTTTTACGGAAAAATAACGGAGGATTTTTAAATGGCTAATTATTTATTCACATCAGAGTCAGTTACATGCGGTCATCCCGATAAAATCTGTGATCAGATTTCAGACGCAGTTCTTGACGAAATTTTAAAACAGGATCCAATGGGCAGAGTCGCTTGTGAAACCTGTTGCACAACAGGTCTCGTGCTTGTTATGGGTGAAATTTCCACAACCGCTCATATTGACATAGCTTCTATTGCACGTAAAGTTATTTGCGATATCGGATATGATGATGCATCAAAGGGTTTTGACGGTAACACTTGTGCAGTCATCACCGCTCTTGATAAGCAGTCACCTGACATCGCACTTGGTGTAAACAACTCTTTTGAACTTAAAGAAGGTAAAGATGATCCTTATAATCAGCACGGTGCCGGTGATCAGGGTATGATGTTTGGTTTCGCTTGTAATGAGACACCTGAGCTTATGCCAATGCCTATTGCTCTCGCTCACAAACTTGCTCTCAGACTTACACAGGTTAGAAAAGACGGCACTCTCCCCTATCTCCGCGCTGACGGTAAAACTCAGGTTACAGTCGAGTATGATGAAAATGATGAGGTTGTCGGTATCGATACAATTGTAATTTCATCTCAGCACAGTGCTGATGTTGAGCTTGATCAGATCAGAGCCGATATCATCCAGCACGTAATTTATCCTATTATAGATGCTGACCTTATTGATAATAAAACCAAGATTTATATTAACCCTACAGGCAGATTCGTAACCGGCGGCCCTCAGGGTGACAGCGGACTTACTGGCAGAAAAATCATCGTTGATACATACGGCGGTTATGCACGTCACGGCGGCGGTGCATTCAGCGGAAAAGACCCGACAAAGGTTGACCGCTCAGCAGCATATGCATGCCGTTATATTGCTAAAAATATTGTTGCAGCTAAACTTGCAAAAAAGTGTGAAATTCAACTTGCTTATGCGATTGGTGTTGCTAAACCTGTTTCAGTTATGGTTGATACTTTCGGCACAGGTGTTCTTGACGATGAAGTTCTTGCTGAAATCGTTGAAGAAAACTTTGACCTCAGACCTGCAGCAATTATTGAAAAACTTGATCTTCGCAGACCAATTTACCGTCAGACCGCTGCATACGGCCATATCGGAAGAACAGATATTGAACTTCCCTGGGAGAAAATAGATAAGGTTGAAAATCTTATTGAATCTGCTGGCACAAAGAATATCAGAGAATAATCTTAAGAGGTACCGTCGGTACCTCTTATTTTTATATAATTAGTGATTATTTAGTGTTGAAAATAATGTGTAAACAGTGTATAATTAATTATCTGTAATTTGGAGGTTAAGTATGAATATTCTCGTGCTTGGTGACGTCATTGGTGAAGCAGGCTGTCAATTTGTAAGAGATAATTTACAGCGCATTAAGAAAGAAAATAATATCGATGTCTGCATAGCTAACGGAGAAAACTCAGCTGACGGAAACGGAATTACACAACATTCTGCAGAGCATCTTCTTTCAAGCGGGGTTGACTTTATTACAACCGGAAATCACGTGTTCAGAAAGAGTGATGTATATTCATACCTTGAAGAAACAGATAGAGTTATCCGTCCATATAATATGCATACCTCAACACCGGGCTCAGGTATAGGTAAAATTGATATGGGACGAGTCAAAATTGGTGTAATTAATTTATTGGGTAACGCTTTTATGTCAGGCGCTGATAATCCTTTTGATGCTGCTGATAAAGCAATTAACGAGCTTTCAGACTGTAAAATTAAAATTTTAGATTTTCATGCTGAAGCAACAGGAGAAAAAAGAGCTTTAGGCTTTTATCTGGATGGCCGAGTTTCTGCTGTTTTCGGTACTCATACTCACGTGCAGACTGCCGACTGTTGTATATTACCAAAAAGAACAGGATATATAACAGACGTTGGTATGTGCGGACCGTCTGATTCTGTATTAGGTGTTGAAAGTGAAATTATCATCAGACACTTAAAAACCGGAATGCCTCAGAGATTTAAAACGTCAAATAACCCTTGTTTTATCAATGGTTGCATTTTTGAAATTGACGATAACACTTTTATGACAAAAAGTGTAAGAACAATTAATGTTAAAAGTTTAAAACTAAGGTGACCACAATGAAAATACTTTCGAGATTTACAGCAATAATCACTGTAATATCTTTACTCATAACACTAACAGGATGTTTCGATTATTCATATATAGACGAAACGGCTGATTGTGTAACTTCAACAACTAATGAAGAACAAGTCGTTTTAACGCAAGGTATTAAATTAAATCTGCCATATCTGACATCTGATACACTTAATCCATTTTTCAGCAAAAGCGAAATTAATCAAAGTCTCACAACTCTTATTTATGACTCACTCTTTACTGTAGACAATGACTTTAAAGCTGTACCTTCCATTGCAAAAACTTTTTCTGTTAAGGATAATCAGCTCATAGTGAATATTAAAAATAATCTTAAATTTTCAGATACATCAGGATTGTCGGCAGATGATATTGTTTTTTCTTTTGAGCAAGCCATTAAATCCGATAGATACAAAAGCGCGCTTAGTTCAATTACATCTGCTAAAGCTGACGGAACATATACCGTAGTTTTTGATGTAAAATACAATAATGCTGATTTATGTTCACTTTTAACTTTTCCGGTTATAAAGGTAGGTTCAGATCTTACCACGCAAAGCAACGCAGATATTCCCCTCGGAAGCGGACGATATATTTTGACTAAAACAGAAAACAGTGAACTATATCTTACGGCTAATCAGAATTTTCACGGAAAATATACTCCTATTTATAAGAACATCGGTTTAATTGCATCAGGCAGTGAAGATTCAGCTGCATCTTCTTTTTCTTTGGGGCATACTAATGTTCTTATAGATTCATATTCTGATGGTGTTTTTCAAAAATATATAGGAGCTTCAAATAAGCACAACTTATCGAATATCGTTTATCTTGTTTGCAATTCAGAAAATGATATTCTCAAAGATCCCAATATTAAGAAAGCAATAAGTCTCGCTATTGACAGAGAAGATATTGTAAATTTTTCTTTCATTAACTTCGGCAAAGCCGCATATACTCCATTTCATCCTGATTATTACCGTTTTAAAAATTACGATGTGACAAATTTAAAACATAATGTTGATTTTTCAAAACAAATACTGGATTCAGTTGGATTCTCTGAAATTAACACTAAATATAATTTCAGACATAACGATGGAAAAATTCTTGAATTTAATCTTGCAGTTAATAAAGATAACCCCTTTAAATTAAGTGCCGCATACAAAATTAAAGATCAATTGGCAGAAATAAACATACTTATAAATCTTAAGCTTTATACTCAGGAAGATTTTCTCAAAACGGTAAGCAACGGAAAGTTTGATATGTATCTCGGTGAATGTAAGCTTAACAATAGTTTAGATCTGAATGTGTTTTTTGAATCAGGGAATTCAGTTTCCTGCGGAATTTCGGATGATTGCAATAGCCGTAAGGCTTACAGCGAGTTTATCAACAATGAGGCAGATATAAGTACTTTTCTGACTGAATTCAATTCTGAATTACCATTTATACCTGTTTTGTATCGTTGTGCAAGTGTAAATTCAAACTCAGGTATGGCTGTATCTTGCAGTTCAACTATATCTGATTATTACAGTAATATTGATAAATGGAAGAGTGTAAATGATTGATCAAAGCACAAACATCAAATTTCTTAAAGGTGTCGGTGAAAAAAGAGCAAAGCTGCTTTCAAAACTTGAAATTTTCACCGTTGTTGATTTGTTGCGTCATTATCCAAGATCATACAGAAACTGGGGTAATTATGTAAGCATCAGTGAAGCTGTAATTGGTGAAACTTGTTGCATCAAAGCTATAGCAGGAAAGCCACCAAAAGGTGCTAAAATCAGACAGGGGCTTACAATTTTCAAAACCGAAGCAACAGATGGAAAAGACCTTGTTAAAATTACTGTTTTCAACAATAAATATCTTGCCCAAAGTATAGAGCAAGGCAGAGAATATTATTTTTACGGTAAAGTTTCAGGTAATTTCTATTCAAAAGAAATAAACGTAACTGAACTTCATCCGACAGATAAAGGTGATAATATTTCGCCGATTTATCCTTTAACACAAGGAATTAATTCTAAATATATTTCTAAACTTGTTAAAACAGCACTTGAATCAAACAACAAAATTCTCGAAGAAGTTATTCCAAATGACATCAGAGAAGAATTGTGTTTAATGGAAATCAATCAGGCTATCAGTGAAATACATTTTCCCACTAATGCAGACTACCTTGCAGAAGCAAAAAGAAGGCTAATTTTTGAGGAATTATTCGTTTTACAGATAGGTCTTATGAAATTAAAAGGCCACGGAAAAGAATCTACAGAAGTCATACTTAAACATAATTATACAGATGAGTTTTATTCAACGCTCCCCTTCTCGCCTACCAAGGCTCAGATAAAATCAGTAAATGATTGTATAATGCAAATAAAATCAGGCTATTGTATGAACAGACTTCTTCAGGGTGATGTAGGTTCAGGAAAAACAATGGTTGCCGCTGCTTTAATTTTTAACATAATTAAAAACGGGTATCAAGCAGCTTTTATGGCACCAACAGAAATTCTTGCCAACCAACATTTCAAATCAATTACTGAATTTTTCAAACCGTTTGGTTTCAATGTTTCAATTTTAACAGGATCAATGAGCTCTAAAGAGAAATTGCTTGTAAAAAACTCAATTAAAAACGGAAACACTGATGTTGTTATCGGAACTCACGCATTAATTCAATCTGATGTAGAATTTCAAAAAATCGGTCTTGTAATAACTGATGAACAGCATAGATTTGGCGTTAAGCAAAGAAATAAATTAACAGAAAAAGGTTCTAACCCACATACCCTTGTTATGTCTGCAACACCAATACCGAGAACACTTGCGTTAATGATTTTTGGTGACCTTGATATTTCTGTTCTTGATGAATTACCACCCGGCAGACAGCCTGTTGAAACATATTACATTGATTCATCGAAAAGACAAAGAGCATATAATTATGTTAAAAAACATCTTGATGACGGATTACAGGCCTATATTGTATGTCCTTTGGTTGAAGAAGGAAGCGAAGACCTTGCTTCAGCAGTAAATTATGCACAGGAATTGACTGATGATCAATTTAAAGATTATAAAGTTGGTCTTTTACATGGTAAAATGAAGCCAAAAGAAAAGGACCTGGTTATGTCTGCATTTGTTACAGGCGAAATTCAGCTTCTTGTTTCTACAACAGTTATTGAAGTTGGTGTGGATGTTCCGAATTCTGTGATTATGCTCATAGAAAATGCAGAAAGATTTGGTCTTTCCCAATTGCATCAGCTCAGAGGACGTGTAGGACGCGGCAAAACTAAATCTACTTGTATTCTTATCTCAGATGCAAAGAATGAAAATGCGCTTAAAAGACTAAAAATTATGAAAAACACGTCCGACGGCTTCAAGATTGCAGACGAAGACCTTAAATTAAGAGGTCCCGGTGACTTTTTTGGAGATAAACAACATGGCTTACCGGAACTGAAAATAGCAATGCTCACCGACTCATTTACTTTAAAAGAAGCAAATTCTTATGCAGTAAAACTTTTAAATGATGATTTTAATTTAGCAAATCATCCTGCATTGAGAAACGCAGTAAGAAACCTTTTCAATAAAAATACTAGTTTTAATTAGGAGTAATATTATGAAAAAAATTGCAAGTTTTGAAATTGACCACACTATTTTACCAAAAGGAATGTATACTTCACGTGTTGATGGTGACGTTATTACCTATGACATAAGAATGCGACTTCCTAATAAGGAAGAAGTAATGGAAAACGGAGCTATGCACACAATTGAGCACCTTTTTGCAACTTTTGTCAGAAACAGCAAGCATGCAGATAAAATTATTTATTTTGGTCCTATGGGATGCAGAACGGGATTTTATTTTTTAACTAGAGACTCTGTTTCAAAAACTCAGGCGATCGAACTTGTACAAAAGACATTTGATTTTATTTTTAACTTCAAAGGCGAAATACCCGGTTCATCAGAAATCGAATGCGGAAATTACCGTGATCATAACCTTGAAGGAGCAATAAAAGAAGCGGAAGCAATGATTCCCGTTCTGGAAAACTGGACCGTAGAAAATTTAATATATCCCCAAAAGTAAAGGCATTTAGAACTAAGGAGGTGACAAAGTGGATAATGAAATAATCAGCAATAAAGATGAAAGTTCTCAGATTAATTCTGTACATACACGTAAGATGTCACCTGCTGACCTTATTTACAGCTATATATCACTATTAGGTATTAACACTAAAGTTCTATTTTTATCTTTAATTAAGATAGTTTTCTTCCCTTTTAAAACTTTTTGGGATTTTATGCGCTTTGTTTTTAATTTCTTCTTAGATTTTTTAATCAGAGCAAATAAGAATATAATTAAAGAAGCTGATTTCTTTTTTAATGACCTCAAAGTTGCGAAATTACTTGTGAATCAGAATATACAAGCAAACAAGCATCAGAAAGAAAGCAACATAAAACTTCTGAGAAAGTTTTTCAAAATAGCTCTAATTAAACACAAACAGTTTTTTAAACGAGTGTCAAACTATATTGTTCCCTCTTTATGTTTAATTGTGTTTTTTATAGTTGTGGGCAGCTTTTCAAATATCAACTTTGCGCTTGCAGTTAATTATAATAATAATCATATCGGTTATATTGAAAACGAAAATGTTTTCAGGCATGCAAAAGAACTGCTTGAACAACGCCTTGAGATTAGCGGTGAAGATTACGATATCACCGCAATATCCCAACCTGAATACAAGATTGCAATTGTTAATTTAAATGAGTTGTCAGACTCAAACGATATCTGCGAACAACTCATTCAGAATTCTGACAGTGGACTTACAACTGCTTGCGGAATATACGTAGACAATAAATTCATAGGAAGTGTAAAAAACGAATCAGATGCATCATCTGTCTTCAAATCATACATTTCAGCATATTGTCGCTCCAACAATATTGATCCTGATAATTCACAGGTCATTCTTGACTTAGTTGAAAAAGTATCATACGTTCAAGGTCTCTATTCAGAAAACACTTTAATGGATTCGGATGATCTGCGTGAATATCTGCAGACGCACTCTAAAAGTGAAATAGTTAAACATACTATGACTACAAATGAAACAGCTCAATCAATTTGTCAGGCAAATAATCTTTCGCTGGATCAATTTTTTGCTATTAATCCCGGATTAAATCAGAATGAGAAAATCAAAAATGGTACTTCAGTTAATATTCTGAGCAGTGTTCCTTTTATTAATGTTTCGGTTTCAAAAATGCAAACTAAAAGAGAAACCTTAAAATACAACACTGTTAAAATCGAAACAGATTCACTCTATCGTGGTGTTGAAAAAGTGATTACCGATGGTGTTGATGGTGAAGTTGAAACAACAACACTGATTACTTATGTTAATAACAAAGAAACAGCGCGAAAACAAATAAGTTCATTAATAGTCAAAAAGCCTGTTGAGAAAAAAGTTTATGTCGGCACTAAACCAATACCAAACAACATTTCAATCTATGGTAATCAAAGCGGCGTATTTATCTGGCCTACAATCGGTGCTAACACCGTGACTTCAGGTTTTGGCTATAGATATCTTTATGGGTCAACATCTTTTCACAGAGGCATTGATATTGCAGGATCAGGTGCAAGTGGTAGGCCTGTAATTGCATCCGCTGACGGTGTAGTAGAAAAGATAAGCAGAAGCAGTACGGGTTACGGTCACTGTGTTTTAATTGATCACGGTAACGGAATTAAAACCAGATATGCGCACTGTAAGGCAGGGTCAATATGTGTAAATGTTGGTCAGAGCGTAGTCCAGGGGCAGATGATTGCAAAAATCGGAAGCACAGGAAATTCAACCGGACCGCATTTGCATTTTGAAATTATATATAACGGATCTTATGCAAATCCGACAAATTATTTAAAAAGGTAGGACGATTAAAATGATTAAAACAATTCCAAACGGCGTATTTCCGACAATGGTTACGCCATTCACTTCAGACAACAAAGTTGATTACAATGGTGTTGAGCAAATTCTTCAATGGTATGAAAAAAAAGGTGTCGCAGGAATATTTGCAATATGCCAGTCAAGTGAAATTTTTTATCTCTCATTTGAAGAAAGACTTGAACTTCTCAAATTTATTGTAAAAAATGCCCCTAAAGGAATGAGCATTGTTGCATCTGGTCACACAGCAGATGACCTTGACACTCAGATTCTTGAAGCAAATAGATTTATTGAACAAGGTATAGATGCCTATGTTTTTATTTCCAACAGATTTGCTAAAGCTGATGAAGATGATTCTGTTTTCTTAAAAAATGCTGAATATGTTGTGAAAAACATACCTGAAATTGCTCTCGGAATTTATGAATGCCCGTATCCTTATAAGAGATTGCTTACTCCTGAAGTGATGAAAGAGCTAATAAAAATAGGTCCTTTCAGATTTTTAAAAGATACTTGCTGCGATACCAAAGAAATTGAAAGAAAGCTTGATGCAGTTAAAGGAACCGATTTCAAGATTTATAATGCTAACGCAGCCACACTTCTTGAAACACTTGAAATAGGTGCAGCAGGATACTCCGGTGTTATGGCTAACTTCCACCCTGAAATTTATGTGGAGCTTTGCAACTGTTTTGACAAAGATCCTGAGAGAGCAAAAAAGCTCGAAGATCTTGTAGGCTTTTTCTCAGTTGCAGAATGTCAGATGTATCCCGTAAACGCTAAATATTATATGGGACTTGACGGAGTCGACATTTCTTATAATTGCAGAGTTCGCGACGCAAAAGAATTCACTAGAAACCGCCAGCTTGAAATTGATCAGATGTATGGTCTGACAAACGAAATTAAAAAGTTTTATAATTTATAATTGCAACAAAAAATACGGCTTGTTCTGAAAATGAACAAGCCGTAAAACTTTATATCAAATTATTTATAAAGAGGACCATATGTAGCACATGCACGATAATCCTGACCTTCTTTATCCATACCGAATGCATTCCAACAAGCAGGACGGAAAACCTTCTCTTCAGGAACGTTATGAAGAGAAACAGGGATTCTGAGCATTGAGCAAAGTGTAATAAGGTCAGCGCCAATATGACCGTAAGTTGAAGCACCATGGTTTGCACCCCAGTTATTCATAAGATCATAAGCTGATTTGAAAGCACCTTCACCTGTAAGTCTTGGAGCAAACCATGTGCAGGGCCATGTATAGTCAGTTCTCTTCCAAAGTGTATCAGAAACATCATCAGGAAGATTTACATAATAACCTTCGCAAATCTGAATTGTTGGTCCAAGGCCTTTAACAAGGTTAATTCTGATCATTGTAGCAGGCATTTCAGCTCTTGTAAGGAAGCGTGAAGAATATCCGCCGCCTCTGAAGTAACCGTTATCTGCAGCATTCCATGTTGTTGCTTCAAGCATCTTGTCAATATCTTCATCGGTAACATCATACCATTTCTTCATGCAAGGTTCACCGTTTTCATTACGGAGCTCACCACAAGCATCAAGGCAAGAAGCACCTGAGTTGATAAGATGAATAATACCGCCTGCTTCTTTAGCCACGCCCTGAAGTTCGTAGCCTGTAACTCTCTTAACTGACTCAGTACTCCAGTGAGTACGAACGTCTGAGAACATTGAGGGCTGATTTGTAAGAAGCTTCTGGAAAAGCATTGAAATACCGTTAAGTACGTCGTTTTCTGTAGCAAGAACATATGGCTCTCTTGCGCCGTTCCAGTCAAATGAAGAGCTGAGAAGAGCTTCTGCGAAGTCACCGTTAGGCCAATGGTCAGTCCACTGACGCTGACCCTGGAAACCGGCTGCAATAGCATTATGACCGAGAGCTTCTTCCTCACAACCTTCAGGAAGTTTGTCATTGCCGTTCATAAGATCCTTGATGATTACCATCATCTTAACAACAAATTCCCAGTCTTTTTCTTTCTGTTCGTCTGATTTTTTAACAAAATCAGGGTTCTTATCAAAACCTTCTTTGCATTTAGCTTTAGTCCATGCAAGTGCTTTCTGGAATTCTTCCTCATCATAGATGTTTTCTTCCATTCGGCGAAGAATTTCAACTTCATCAACAGATTCTACGCGAAGTCCAAGATATTCTTCAAGGAAATCAGGGTCAATTGAAGAACCTGCAATACCCATGCAGATTGAACCAATCTGAAGATATGACTTACCTCTCATTGTTGCAACAGCAACAGCTGCGCGTGCAAAACGGAGAAGCTTCTCTTTAACGTCATCAGGAATGTTGGCTGATTCATCAGCTTCCTGAACTTCACGGCCGTAAATACCGAAAGCAGGAAGTCCTTTCTGTGCGTGAGCTGCAAGAACTGATGCAAGATATACAGCACCGGGTCTTTCTGTAGCATTAAAGCCCCAAACGCCCTTGATAGTATTAGGATCCATATCCATAGTTTCTGAGCCATAGCACCAGCAAGGAGTAACAGTAAGAGTAATATCAACGCCTGCTTTTTTGAACTGGTCAGCACAAGCTGCAGTTTCAGCAACACGGCCGATAGTTGTGTCAGAAATAACAACCTTTACGGGCTCACCGTTTGAATATTTAAGATTTTCTGTGAAAAGCTTAGCTGCTGCTTTAGCCATTCCCATTGACTGATCTTCAAGGGACTGTCTAACACCAAGAGGACCTCTTCTGGCATCGATAACCGGACGGATACCGATAACAGGATAGTCATTCAAAAATCTATTTTCTGCCATTTTAATCAAATCCTTTCAAATTTGTTTACAGTTTCCTGTTTCTAAAGTATGATAACACAAATTTTATTAAAATACAACTAAAAAATTAATATTCAGTAATAAGACATTCAGTAATTTCACCCTGTGAATTTATTCTTACCGTCTTAATTTCCTGAGGTTTAAAATTGAGTTCAAAATCAGCATTTAAAGCATTAAGAGAAATTTTTGCGGTGGCACTCTCTCCGTTAGTTTCTAAAATTCGAAGAATATATCCATCAGAATCTTCTGCACCTTTTATCGAAGTGACAACAACTGAATCATTATCAACTTCGATACCGCAATAAGTCTGATCTAAAGTGCCGTCATGATGTGTTTCCTGATGTGTCTGCAAAGGACTGTTAAGAAGCTCAGATTCTTTAAACAAATCTGAATTAATAAAGTGGGTGTGAGGAACAATTTCATAAATAAATTCTTGCTCACCTTTGTCAAGAAATTCCATTTCACCGTCTCTGCTGCGCTGACCGTAGTGATCAAGATATGCGCAACCTCTCGCAATCATCATTCTTAAATCATTACCGATTGAGCAAAAACTGTATTTGGAATTGTTGATAAGAGCGAGACCTCTCCCCTGTTTATTATGTACATCACACCAGCCGTGACAAGGTTCTTCCTGTCCGTTAGTTTCTTTGGTAATAAAACCATAAGGCATTGAATATGTTACCGAGGGGTCTTCTATATTTGCTTTAAAAGAAAGTTTAACAGATTTATACTCTTCATCAAAATCAAGTACTGATCTTACAGTTAATTTTTCACTGTTTTTGTAAAGAGAATAATATCTCTTCAGCACAGAATTTCCGTATTTAACTACGGATTTAACAGTTGCTCTTATTGGTCCGTTTTCCACAAGTTCAAGTGTTCCGTCAGTGAAAGAACCGATTTCAATATTGTAATCATAAATCTTATGACCCCACGTATCATTCTCAGAATCGTCACAGACAATTGCTTTGCCTAGCTCACCTGATGCAAATTCTGAGTTGTCAGACTTTAATACATAAGAAGCAATTGAACCCATATGTTTGTCAAAAACAATTTTAACTTTGTCGTTTTCCAAGACTGAATCAGACGCAACAAGATCTGTATTGTGTTCAGCATCTGTTTTAATAACTTCACGGTGATAAACATAATAAACTGCATAACCGTAGGCAGGAACTTCAACTTCGAAAATACATTTTTTAACGTGATCACCGTCAGTGTAGGAAGCTCTGACCAGCTGATGAGGAACAATATTACCCTTGCTGTCAAGAACTTTTGCAATACCCTGATCACCAAACTGTGCAATAGATTTAACAGGGAAAGAATGGGGGTTAAACACTACCATAGGTGAGCCTTCGCCCTCTCTGTACCACATTCTGCATCTCATCTCAGACACATCAGCATCGAGGAAATCAGTTGTTTTAATTCTCCAGGATATTCTTTGAGCGGCAAAAGTGTCAATATCAAGTGCTACTTCACGGGAATATCCGAATGAATTATAAGCATCAGTATAAGCTTCTTTAATAGAACAGCCTGCAAGAATATCATGAAACTGATTAAACATTACTCTTTCCCAGGCTGATTCAAGCTGTTTTGTATGAAGAACAGAACCGGTAAGCAGATTAGCAAGTACGTCAAGTTTTTCAGCAGCAACAAGCTGAGTTTCAGCTCGTCTGTTGTATTCTTTTATTTTACTGTTAGCACTGTAGCAACCGCTGGCATGATGCTGTAAATCTTCTTTTACCCAAGGTATATTATCAATATCAGTATTTGCAAAGTATTCATCAGGAGAAGAAAATTTAAAGCCGCCTTTATTTATGAATTCTTCAGCGTGTTTAAGGTGAACCTTTGAGGGACCTCCACCGTGATTACCAATACCGATAAACACCATCATCGGCTGATTTTTATTATAATAATGATCTATGAGCCTTTCATCAAAAATATCTCCGCCATATCCGTCAGGTATCCTGAAAGCTTTAACTACACTACCGTCAGGGCTTTGCCAATAATGAAGGCTTTCAAACGGAAGATTTGGTTTTTCAGTGTTATTATCAGGTCTGTGATATACATAATTATCAATGCCGGATTTTTTTAACAACTGAGGCATCATACCGTTATGACCGAATGAGTCAACGTTATAACCTGTTTTAACAGGAGCGCCAAAGTTTTCTTTGAAAAATTTCTGTGAATACAAAAAATGTCGGCAAAAAGCCTCACCTGAAGGTATATTGCAGTCAGGCTGAACCCACATACCGCCAACAACTGCCCAACGCCCTTCTTTAACACGGGATTTGATTTCTTCAAACATATCCGGTTCCGAAATTTTAATCCATTTATAATAACCTGCACACGCAGTTGTAAAGGTATAATCGGGGTACTCTTTCATTCTGTCGAGAGCAGAACGAAAAGTTGATTTCACAAGTGATAAACCCTCCGGAACTCGCCATTGCCATACAGGATCAAGATGTGCGTTAGCAATAATGAAAAAATTAGTTTTCATAAAACAACCTCCTTGAATTTAGTTTACAAAAAGTAAAATTTAATGTCAATAACTTTGATATAAATCTTGACAAAAAATATTAAATATAGTAAACTACTTAAGCAAACTTTTGCGGATGTGGCGAAATCGGCAGACGCGCTAGATTCAGGTTCTAGTGATAGCAATATCATGTGGGTTCAAGTCCCGTCATCCGCACCAATTGAGTATTCATAAGGGATTTGACCTGTGAATACTCAATTTTTTTACTCAAATTTAAAGTTAGAATCAGGTGATAAAATGACATCAGATATTTTAAAACAAAATGAAAATAGTTGGAATAAGTTGGCAGAAGATTTTTTCGGTGTAACAGCATTACCGGTTCTTGGTTGCTCAATTCCAACAGAAGATGATTTGCATTTGTTTCCCGATCTCAACGGAAAAGCAGTTTTAGAAATAGGTTGCGGTAGTGGTCATTCTCTGAAATGGTGTGCCGAACACGGAGCAGCTGAACTTTTTGGTATTGATATTTCCTGGCAGCAAATTAATACTGCAAAGATATTACTTGAAAGCAACGGATATTCCTGCACACTCTTCCACCAACCAATGGAAGATAATTCGAACATTCCTCAGAATTACTTTGATATAGTTTACTCTATATATGCTATCGGTTGGACTACCGACCTTAAAAAGACAATACGAAATGCAGCCTCATATTTAAAACAAGGCGGAATATACATTTTCTCCTGGGATCATCCGCTTTTACACTGTGTTGATTTGGAGAGCATTGCTATTTCAGGTGGCAACAGGACAAAAGTAACTGAAGAACGAATAATTTTCAATGGTAATTATCTTGAAGAAGATTATTATACATTTGAGAAAAATGGCAATCCGCTTACATTACAAAACAGAAAAATATCATCATATATCAACGCTCTTGCTGAAGCGGGATTTGCAGTAGAAAAAGTTGTGGAAGAAACTAATTCAAAAGTTTTGGAAAAATCTGCAGAATTTTCATCCGGTTATTATGCAGATTTCAAAGCAAAACATTTTCCACTTTCAATTGTTTTTAAGGCAAGAAAATTATAATTCCAAACAAGTAAAAGGCTTTGGCTGAAACAGCCAAAGCCTTTTATATTAAAATTCAATTGAAACCATCTGATGAATATTTACAACAGGAACAGTAAACTTCACAACTCCGTCTTTTTGCTCAAATTCTATATTTTCACCTGAAGGAACTAATAAAACTCTTTTTGTAACAGAATTAACTTTAACTTCACACGTAACAATAAAAAGAGGAACAACGTCTTCAATTACTTCCGTTTTCTTTCCTCGGAGAGTTGTGTGAGCATAAAGAAGATGTAAAATATTTCTGTTTTCACTTTTCTGCTGAGTATAAGTCACGACACCTCTGTCCGGTAACTCAGTTTTAACTGTCATCTCATCGTCAATTAGTCTTTTAAGTATATAAGAAAACAATTCTTTTAAATAAATATGACCGTGAGTTGCATATGCAGAAAAAATATCCCAGCCAATATATGCAACGTTTCCTTTAATGACAGCCGCATCAGCCGTTGTGTCAGGATTATTAGGTGCGTGCATGTGTGAGCAAAAATTTTCTGATGTTCTGTTAAAATACGGATTCTGAACTTTTGCAAAAGCCTCACAATCAATGCTTCTGAATTTATAAGATTTACATCTCATTACATATTCACTTACTCCGTTTACCGTCGTAAATTCAGGAATAAGATATGTTGGCGTAAACTCATTCTCTCCAATATAATCTGCACCTATGTCAAGAATAAATTTGCCGTCTTTAATCAAGCCTTCACCTGCGGCAATTACTTTTCCGCCATTTTGAACATATTCATTGAGTCTAGAAACAAAATCATCATTTAATCCGGACGTTTCAGGTAAAATAAGAAGCTTGTAATCAGAAATATCCATTGTCATATCAATATAATTATAAAGGCATTTTTCTTCAAGAAGCATTCTGTTAGCGCCTACATCTGCATCAGCAGTTCCCCTACCTGTTATTGATTCAACACTCAGCACTGCGATATCAGCAAAATTTACTGCATCAACAAGCCACGGCTCTTTCTCTTTAATTAACGAATAAGCTTTGCCGACAAGTGAATAAGTTGCCATATTCATTTCACCATTAGGATGCAACTGGTCGCCTATTGAGCAACCTCCGCCGCTTGCAACACTAAGTGAGGTTTCATAAATCAACGCATTTGGATGTTTGAAACCACCAAATTCACCCCAGCTCTCGTGAAATTTTCCTGTCATGCCTAAAAACTCTGTATTTTTGAGAGAACGGACATATGCTGCGGAAAGCGGAAAATGATCGTAACCCCAACCTCCTGTAGGTAAGCTTTCCAGTTCAAGATGAGTATTGCTTTTGATAAAATGATGATCACCCTTCGGAATATGACCGCTATTATGGAAAATTGTAGCAGTTTCACTATGTTTTCTTACTGCTTCATTAGTAGCTTTAAGGTACTTATCAAAAGTAAGCCTTGAAAAACTTTCACAGTCTTTGTCATTTTTATAATCAAGACCCAATGACTTCATATCTGCAAGACATTTATCACAATAACAAATTTTCGGAGAAATTATGTCGAGAAAGATTCCGCAAGGATTATACTTAACCATAACTTCCTCAATCTGAGAACACAACACATCAAGATAACCAGTATTGAAGCAAAGAAGGTGAAAATGAACACCGTTTTCATAATCTTGCTGTTCATCTTTATTAAGTGACCACACATATCGCCAGTCAGGTCTTCTCTCGTAGTCTTTTTCATCATAACCTGCCGAAATATACACAGGGGCATTTACATTAATCTCTTTGCAGGCTTCAAGCTGAGCAGCAAGCAAATCAAAGTCAAGTTCCGGATGCATTTCATTTGCTTGTGTGGGATGATAGGACCAACCGTGATGACATTTTGAAAAAACAGTTATTGAATCAACACACCCTGCTTTAAGGGCTGACTGAAATTGTTCTTTCAAAAATCTGTCTCCGACTTTCAAAGTACCGTTAGTGTGAAAATCAAGATGAATCTGACGTTTTCTGAGCATATTAACACCTCTGAACTAAATCTTAAATTCATTATACATATTAAATTATTAAAATTCAATGATTTAATTAATCTGTTAAACATTTATCTCAGAATCTTTGATTTTAAGATATAACTGTGATATAATTATAAAAAAATTTAGGAGTGTTTATATGGGCGATTATAAAACAACCTGGCGAGAAAAGCTTGGTTACGGTGTCGGCGCTGTCGGCCTTGACCTTTCATACGGTCTTTTTTACTCATATCTTTCTTATTATCTTTCCAGTGTTCTTGGTCTTACTGAAGGATTTTTACTCATTCTCACCCCTATTGCAAGAATATGGGACGGCATTAATGACCCGATGATGGGAAGTATCGTTGACTCAACAAAAACAAAAATGGGCAAATACCGACCATGGATTCTTATAGGAACAATTTCAAATGCCATTGTTCTAAGCTTATTATTTACTTCTTTCGGCATGAGCGGAACAAAGCTTTATATCTATATTGCAGTTATGTACATTCTTTGGGGAATGACAAACACAATGGCTGATATTCCTTACTGGTCAATGGTTCCCAGCTTCACAAACGACCCCAAAGACCGAAATCTTGTTGCAACAGTTGCACGTACTTTCAGCGGTATCGGTCAGGGATTAATCAGCATTCTGACCCCCATGATTCTTCCGCTCCTCTCTGAAGGGATGGAAACAACCGACAAAGGTTACAGTGCAGGCGGTTTTTCAAGATGGGCAATGATTTGCGGAATTGCTTTGGTAGTGTTCGCAGCCATTTCTGTATTTTCTACCAAAGAACGTCACGTTATATATAATGACGATAAATTCAGCTTCAGAAAAGTTTTTAAAGTAATCAAAGGCAACGACCAGCTTGTAGTATTTATGATTTTTGCTATGATTTCAAACGCAGGTTGGTATCTAACAAGCGGAACTGCTGTTTATTATTTTAACGACGTATTGGGTCAACCAACTGCACAGAGTCTCTTCTCAACAATAGGCGCAGTCGGTTCAGCCTTAGGTTTACTTGTCATTCCGGTCCTTGGTAAGAAATTTTCCAACAGGGTTGTTTATCAGATATCTCTCGGTATTGCAATGCTCGGCTATGTGTTAATGTTCATTTTCGGGCCGATTCTCGGAATAACACTTGCACTCGATCTGAGCTACACTTTGGCAAGCATCGGCATAGGTTCAATGTTTGTTGCTCAGACAATTTTCTTAGCAGATATAGTTGATTATGGTGAATTCAAAACAGGAACAAGAAACGAAAGCATTACTTTCTCCATGAAGGGCTTTCTTCAAAAAATGGCATATACCATTCAGACGATCTTCCTTTTCGGAGGACTTGGTATAATGAATTATAATGATCAGATTCTCGGAGGTTCCGTAAACGACGAAACAAAATCAGCTATCGGAATTATTTGCTTTGCTATTCCTCCCGTTTTGCTTTTAATTTCTCTTTTGATTTTTAGAACTAAATTCAAAATTCACGGTGAACTCCGTAATGAAATTCATGACTTTATTTCAGAAAAAAGAGCAAAAACTTCTGCAAATAATTAAGGTGACAGTATGCAACTTAAATTTATAAACAAACAATTTAAAATTATGCAGGTAGCTGACACACAAGAAGGAAAAAACGTCAGCCCCGACACCATAAATCTTTTAAATGCAGCGATTGAAAAAGAGATGCCTGATCTTGTTGTTTATTCCGGTGATCAGATATGGAATATAGCAAGTTTTAAAGGAAATAAAGATACAGTCAGAGAAGTATTATACAAACTTACTAAACCTGCACACTCAAAAGGTATTCCTTTTACTATATGCTTTGGTAATCACGACAGACAAGTTGGTGTTTCAAATGAAGAACAGCTTGAAATTTACAAATCAATCCCCTACTTTGTCGGTTATAATGTTGACGGAATAGACGGATGCGCAAATCACGTAATTGAAATTTCACTTGATGAAGAAATTAAATTTTTGCTTTACTGTATTGACAGCCACACAAGTCTTAAGATCGGATATGATCACGTACATAAAAATCAGATTGAATGGTACCGAAATACAAGAGACAGTTATGAAAACAAGTTAGGTAAAATTATACCATCAATTGTAATTCAGCATATACCCGTACCTGAAGTTCTTGAATTGCTCAAAGAAGTAAAAAAAGGAACTAAAGGAGCTGTACAAGGATTCAGAAATCACGCCGGCAAGTGGTACATTCTCGATAACGATAAAGTTAACTCAAACGGATTTATGAAAGAATCACCCGCTGACCCTATGAAAAATGGAGGTCAATTTGATGCAATGGCCGAAAAAGGCGATGTTGTCGGAATATACTTTGGACACGACCACATTAACTCTTTTAACGGAAAAGTAAAAGGAATTGATATTGGATACACTCAGGGTGCAGGCTTTCATGTATACGGACCCGGACTTGACCGAGGAGTCAGAATGATTAACCTGAATTGCGATGGTACTTTTGAAACTTATGATTTACGTTACAGAGATCTTGTTGGCAAACAAGTTCAGGAAAAGGTTCGGTTCGTATTATTTCAGCTTATGCCTACAAATGTTTATGAGGCTTTTTACAAAGCGTTTAAATTCCTTGCAATTCCTGCAATAATAGTGATAATTGCATTGATTATTAAATATCTGAAATAAATAAGGTGATTCAATGAAAAAAGAAGATATTAACATTAGAGATCCTTTTATTCTTTTTGAAAATGGTATTTATTATCTTTACGGAACAAGAGCGAAAGATTTCGGCACAAAAGTTGGTGGATTTGATGTATACACTTCAACAGATCTCGAAAACTGGAGTGAACCGAAAGAATGCTTTGATTCCGCAAAATTCGGTCTTAACCGACAGGTAAACTGGGCCCCTGAAGTTCACAGATACAATAACAGTTATTATATGTTTGCAACTTTTACCGATAAAAATGAAATGAGAGGAACCCATATTTTAAAAGCCGATAATCCTTGCGGTCCTTTTATTCCTCATTCAGACGGTGCTGTAACACCTGATGACTGGATAGCACTTGACGGCACCTTTTATTTAAGCCGTGACAACAAGCCCTATATAGTCTTTTGCCACGAGCACGTTCAAATCGTTGACGGGACAATATGTTATGCGCAATTAAACGAAGATCTTAGCGGCATTACCGGTGAAATTGTTACGCTTTTTTCAGCTTCTTCCCCATCTTGGGCAGATAATAAACCTGCAGGAGAAAGCTATGTAACAGACGGTCCGTTTTTATACAGGACAAAAACTGATGAGTTAATAATGATTTGGTCAACTTTTATTAACAGCAAATACGCAGAATGTATGGTCAGATTTAAATCAGGTGAAATCGGAAAAGATTTTGAACACCTTGAGCCTCTAATTAAAAACGATGGCGGACACGGGATGATATTTAAAAAAGATGACGATCTTATTCTCACCTATCATACACCGAATCAGACTTTATATGAGAGACCTGCTTTTAAAAAGCTTAAGGATTGTGGGTCTCACTTTGAAATTGAATAAACAAAAGCTGACTCTGTAAAAATACCGGAGTCAGCTTTAACTTTCCGTTCAATAATTAAGATAAATATAGGTTGATTTAATATTTGCATTATGATATACTTTATAAAAATTTTTTCAGGAAGTTGATTATGGTAACTCAAAATACTAAAAAAGGTCTGAATATAAGCGCTAAATCATTTATAGCGGCTATTGCAATAATATTTGCTTTAATGTGTGTTTCATACGGTTTAACATTTGTAATTCCAGGTGGTGAATTCGCCAGAACAGTTACCGCTGACGGCACTGAAATTATTGACACACAGAGCGGTTTTTTATATGTTGATGGTGAAATGTCTTTTTTAAAATGGGTATGTTCGCCTGTGCTGACCTTGACAGCAGACGGTGGCGGTACAATAGCCGCAATTATTGCTTTTTTGCTTGTTATAGGTGGTGTTTTTAATTCCCTTGAGAAAAGCGGATTAATTAAATATATGCTTGACAGAATAGTTAATAAGTTCGGCAAAGCGCGATATAAGCTTATGGCAATAATTATTCTGTTTTTTATGTCTCTCGGTTCATTTATCGGTTCATTTGAAGAGTGTGTTCCGCTTGTACCTATTGTCGTTGCACTTTGCGTAACACTTGGGTGGGACGAGCTAACAGGCCTTGGAATCAGCCTCTTGGCTGCCGGTTGCGGATTTGCTGCCGGTATCTGCAACCCATTTACTGTTGGTGTGGCTCAAGAATTGGCAGGTGTTCCGATTTTTTCAGGCATAGGCTTCAGAGCCATCGGTTTTATAATAATTTATTTTTTATTGCTTAGTTTTATAAGACACCATGCAAAAAAAGTAGAAAAGCCTCTTACTGAAAGCGGTATGAATAACAGCTTTATACCTGACAAAAAAATGGATAAAGGTCTTATTGCTTTTGCTTCAATTTTAGGTGCGGGAATTGCATGTGTGATTAGCTCTGTATTTATTAAAGCACTGCAGGACTACACAATGATTATTGTAGCCGTAATGTTCCTTGTAGCAGGTATCGTCTCGGTTATTGTCTCAGGAATGAATGGCAAAAAGATCGGATCTACATTCTTCCACGGTTTGATAAGCATTTTACCTGCAGTTTTAATGATATTAATGGCAAGTTCAATAAAATACACTCTTGACGAAGGAAACGTTCTTGACACGATACTTTATTATGCAGTAGGTGTAGCAGAAACAATACCAAAAGAGCTTGTTATTATATTTATCTATTTTATAGTACTTATTATGAATTTCTTTATAAGCTCAGGCTCTGCAAAAGCATTTTTATTGATGCCGCTAATCGTTCCGTTAGCACAGATATTTGATATTTCATCACAACTTTGTGTTACAGCTTTTGCTTTTGGTGACGGTTTTTCAAATGTATTATATCCAACAAATCCTGTTCTTTTGATCAGCCTTGGACTGTCAGGAATCAGCTATGCTAAATGGTTCAAATGGACCTGGAAATTCCAACTTGCCGTCTTTATTCTTACATCTTCACTGCTTATGATCGGTCTTATAACAGGTTATAATTAATTATTTCAGTCTGCAATTACTTTGCAGACTGTTTTTTGCAAATTTAACAAAACTTAGTAAACAATTATTATTTTTTTCATTTAAAACGTTGTGATTTTAAATAATATGTGATAAAATAAAATTATTATAAAAGAAGGAGGTATGTAAATGAGTGATAACGGTAAAACAGGCTTAATGGATAAAGCCAAATCCTTGTTTACAGAAATCAAAACCCACTGGGACACCCCTGCCGAGGGTAAATATGTTCCATATAAAGAGTATAAAGACATTGTCTTTGCTGTAGGAAGTAACTATGCAGGTGAAAAAACACTTGAGTTTATCACTTTCGCATCATCATGTTACTTGATTATGCATCATTATAAACTTCCGTATCTGACTTTTTCAGTTATTAACATCATTAACCTTCCTCTTACATACATTTCACAACTTATCTGGTGGTTTGTTTGTGATAATCTCGGTTTCCTTCCCAAAAAGACTGAGAGAAAATTGAATATTGTCTACATTGCAATGATGATTTTCGGACTTGCAACTATATTCTTTGATTTCTCTACACTGTTTGACCCGTCAAGTCCGTTTATAAAATATCTTAATGGTTTAGAAGGTATGACGGCCACATCATGTTTCAAAGTGTTCGGCACTCACTTCCTTTACACTGGTTGGGTCGGTGCAAGAAATATTTTCTGGCGTAAAAAGCTTCTTCCGAAATTCGGCAGATACAAATACTCCCTTTACAGTGATGCTATCCCGAAGTGTATTATGGTTTTCCTTATCGGTTGGCTCCCGATTTATAATGTTCCTGATGTTTCCACACGTGTTTGGATGGCAAATCTTCTCTTCGCTTGTTTTAATGTATTCGGTTTTGCTAATAATCTTGAAATATGTACCAAAAGCATCAGCCCGAACTTACAAGAAAGAATCCTTGTTAGAAGCTATCCTATTAAGATTTCGCATATTTTCAACTCGATTCTGGCAATTATTCTTCCTGTTATCATCGGAGCATTGCGCTACGAATGGGCTGACATAAATGTTTACAGATTTGTAATACCGATTACCTTCGCAACAGCGGTTGCAATAACAATGCTTCTTGCAGGTAAAGTTAAAGAAAGAATACCGCAGCCACCCATAGAGAAAAAAGTTCAGATTAAATTCTGGGACGGTATGTTCGGTGTATTAAAAAATAAATACTTGCTTATCAATAATGTTGTAGGTCTTATTGATTCACTTGGTAACGGTATGCTGCCTTTTGTTACAATTCTCTACTTCTACACATTCAGATTAAGCGGTCTCCCCTACAGTCTCATTGTAGCTCTTATTTCATTTGCAGGTACACCTCCAGATCTGCTTTCACCGTACTTCCTAAAGAGATTTTCATATAAACAAATTATGATTTTCTATCAGCTTTCACGTGCTATCGGAAACGCTGCAATAGTGCTTGCAATTGTTTTCTGCGGCGATAATCTTGTTCTTTGCGGAACTATCTGCGTTGCTGTACTCTTCTTTATGGAAATGACAAAGACTGTTCCTACAACTGCTGGTCACGATATGAATGTCCGTATTGCTGACTATCAGATGTATCTATCAGGAGAGCGTCTTGAGAGCTTTGCAGGTGTTTATGGTTGGTTTACAGGACCGATCACATCATTTGTCGGTCTTATAATTCCCGTAATGTTGCTTCAATATGGCTTTAACAGTAACTGGGATGTTTTATTTATTGATGCTTCAAGAAGAAGTATTATAGCTATCCCTCTCCTGATAGACGTTGTAGGTTTTCTTCTGATGACAATCCCCTATCTCTTCTGGGATTATGACTCAAAGAAACAAAATATGGTAATGGAAGTTCTTAAACGCCGTGCTGAAGTAACAGAAAAGAAAGCTAAAGAAGAAGGCATTTCTGTTTCAGGCGGATATAAAGGTTAAGGAGGTGCACTATGAGTAAAAAGAAAAATAAAAATGATTTAAATGATGAGCCAATTGTTCTTGATATACCTGATGAAGAAATTTGGACTTATCAGATAGAAGGACTGGCGGCACCCCACATTAATAAACCTTACAAATATTACACACTTAAAAAGATTGTTTTTTCTGTTGTAATTATTATAGCTGTTTCACTATCAATATTTTTTACAATAAGAACTGTACATAAAGAAACATTTGAGTATGAACCTTTGGAGAACAATACATATCAATTATCAAAATTCAGTAATACAGGAAGTATTACTGAGCTGGATATTGACTATGTGACTATAGCTGATGTTGATGAAGCAAACCCTGAAAACGTTAAGCTTATTAAAGATGAAACAAAAGTAATAACTGAAATCAGGGAATACGCTCTTAACTGTGATGAAGCTGTAAAAATAATTTATATTGGCAAAGATGTTAAAAAAATTGACGGAAAATCTTTTTATTCATGTTGGGCTTTGCAGAGAATTGAAGTTGATGAGAATAATCCATATTATTGTGACATCGACGGTGTTCTCTATAACAAAGACAAAACTGAGCTGATTTGTCATCCTTGTGACAGAGATACATATTTAAGTGAAAAATACGGTTACAAACCTGTGTTTGATGAAAACGGTCAGAGAACATTCCCGATAGATGGTGATAAAGAATTTGAAGGCTATAAAAATGATGTGTTGACTTTTGTAGTTCCGTCAAGTGTTGAAACCATCGGCGAGCTTGCTTTCAACTATGCATATCTTCAGGAAATATATTTACCTGAAGGTCTCAAAAAAATTGAGACTCTTGGTATATATGAAATACCCTTGCTCGAGAATATTTATTCGTATAAAACCAATTCGCAAGTAATTTCCGATCACTTTGAATCTCAGGAAGATTTAGGTGAAGTATATATTTCACTTCCGGAAGGACTTGAATACATAGGTTCAGATGCCTTTAGTTATAATCAGGCAATGACTTATGTCTACATTCCCTCCAGTGTAAAATATATCGGTCATCATGCATTTTGGGATACAGTTTATAAAGAAGACGGTAACCTTAAGGGTGTTATTGAAATTAACATCGGTATGAGTGAAGATGAATTTCAAAATGTTGAATGCGGTGATCAGTGGAAACCGCAGTATGACTATCTTCTTTTCAAAAAGAGTGTAGCTGAAGTTTTCAACGCTCAAAGAAAGACTATTGAATAATATTTAGACTATATGGTCAAAAGTTAGCCAAAAAATTTGAGGTATATTATGAAAAAAATAATTGCAATATTACTGATTTTGTCTATGATTATTTGCTGCTCACCTGTGTGTTTTGCCGGAACATCGTCACCGACACCCGAAATCAAGGAATATGGCCTTATTGACTGCGGAGATGTAAATATTGAGTACGGCGTTTATGGGGTTGAAGATGGTGACCCTCTCCTTCTTTTACCGCCCAATAATGGTGATATGCATTGTTTTGACGACAGCGTTTTACCTGAGATGGCTAAGCACTACAGGGTAATTACTGTTTCGCCAAGAGGAACAGGCAAATCAGAAAGAGGAAATGAGCGAATTACTTTCGAAAATATGGCAGCTGATTTAATTAAAATCCTTGATTATCTTAAAATTGAAAAGACAAATATTTTTGGTTTCAGTGACGGTGGTAATCTTGGTATGGTCTTTACTGTCAATTACCCCGAAAGAGTTAATTCTCTTGTAATAATGGGTTCTAATATAAACCCGTTAGGAACTAAAACATTCGATCAGATAAGTATTATCTGGAAATATCTCGGTCTGGCAATAAAAGCATTTTTCACACAAGATGAAGCAGATCTTATCAGACGGGATATTCAGGGTCTTATGGTTTATCAGCCTAATCTCACTTTTGAAGATTTGAACAAAATCAAAGTTCCTGTTCTCAACATCTATGGAGAACACGATATGATTAAACGCATTCATTCAAAGCGAATCACTAAAGCAATTGACGGTGCTCAAGAATTGATGATTGTTGGCGGTGGTCACAGTTCTTGCTTTGAATTTACAGACACAATTATAAACCCTGCACTATTAGAAATTTATAATAATGCTCCCATTAAATAACGAAAAGCTCCCTAATCAATAGGGAGCTTTTTATATATAACATAATAAAAAATCCGAACGCTTTTGCGTCCGGATTTTGGAGCTACTAACCGGAATCGAACCGGTGACCTCATCCTTACCAAGGATGCGCTCTACCGACTGAGCCATAGCAGCACAACTTATAATCGCAAGAAATATATTACCATATTTCATTTAGTATGTCAAGCAATATTTTTGTTGACTAATACTTTTTTTAGTGTATAATATTAACCGAAAGGAGGATGAATATGCTTCTTACTATTGATATGGGAAATACAAATATCACACTTGGTGTTTTTGACGGTGATGACATATTATTTACCTCACGACTTGCCACAATGAGAGACAGAACAAAAGATCAATATGCTATTGAGCTTTTAAATATGTTTGCATTATACTCAGTTAATGTCAAAGAAATAGATGGTGCTATTATTAGTAGTGTTGTTCCGGAATTAACTGATGCTATAAAAAATGCCATCAAACTTGTAACAGACTGTGATGCCATCGTCCTCGGCCCGGGAGTAAAAACAGGCCTCAACATTGTAACTGATAATCATACACAGGTTGGCGCTGATCTTGTTGCCTGTTCAGTCGGTGCTATTTCAAGATATCCCCTGCCCTGTTTTATTATTGATCTCGGTACAGCAACAAAAATTCTTTTAATAGATGAAAAAGGTACTTTCTGCGGTTGTACGATTTCCGCAGGTGTAAAAATTTCTCTTGATGCACTCGCTAACCAGACTTCCCAGTTACCGGCAATCAGCTTAAAAGCTCCTTCAAAGGCAATCGGAACAAACACTCACGATTGTATTCTTTCAGGCACAGTATTGGGAACAGCCGCTATGCTTGACGGATTAACAGACAGAATGGAAAAAGAATTCGGCAAAAAGATTGTAAGTACAATTGCAACCGGCGGACTATCTGAAGAGATTGTTAAAAATTGTTACAGAAAAATAACACATGACCCAAATCTGATTTTTATAGGATTAAAGACAATCTATGAAAAAAATAAATAATATTTGATGAGCTATATTATGCGCTGTATCCATTGGAGCAGCAGCAAGGAGGAATATATATGAAAAACTCATCCACCCCATCTTCACGAAGGAACAGAACAGTAAATCTGACTGTTACCGCAGCTCTCGCAGCAATAATAATCGTGATGACATTCACCCCTATCGGCTACCTGAACATCGGAATTGTTGAAATAACGTTTTTGACTATTCCTGTGGCTATCGGAGCAATTGTATGCGGACCAGGTTGCGGTGCAACCTTAGGTGCTGTTTTTGGTGTTACAAGCTTTATACAATGCTTAGGCATCGGCAGACCCTCACCTTTTGGTATGGCATTATTTGCAATTAATCCGATAAGCACATTTATTCTGTGCTTCGTGCCGAGAATACTTGCAGGTTTTCTTTCAGGTCTTATATTTAAAGCCTTTAAGAAAAAGAAAGGAACTATTTCATATGCAGTAACTTCTCTCAGCACAGGTTTATTTAACACTTTATTCTTTGTTGCTATTCTTATCACTTGCTTCTCAACTGAAAGTCTCACAGGACTTCAGCTTGGAGAAAACCTCAAAGAAATTGTAGCTGCAATTGTTACAGTAAACTCCGTAATTGAGTGGGCTGTTTGCCTTGTTGTCGGACTTGCTGTCAGCAAAGCACTTAATGCTATTATTAAAACAAAAAAATAAAATTAACGGCTTGAGATAATCTCAAGCCGTTTTTTTATCTGTTACCTTGTCTGATTTTAACTAAATCGTTGTAGTTAATTAACTCAATACCTTCTGATTCAAGAATCTTTCTTGTTTCAGGGTCAGAGAAAAGAGTATATTCCCAAACTCTTCTCCACCACTTAGCAGTGATGTTTTTAATTTCATCAGTTTCAATTGCAGGGTGAATATAAGTTTCACTAATTCCGTCAGGAATATTGACAAGTCTGTTTATAACAAACTTTTTAAACGTGTCATAATCTTTATATGCTTCCTGAGGGCATTCAGGATATATAAGATAGTCAAGAATCGGCACATTATACATATCCGCAATATTTGAATAACTACGAACGAATCTTTCATACATCGGTATAGGAAGATCAAGTCCTTCGGGAACATAGTCTTCATGAGGAAAACGATACATTCTGAAAGGATAACCATATTCACTGCAAAGTTCAAAAACCTTAGGCATTAAATCAAAATTACCGCACAAACCATATAGTGCCGCCATATGGGTATCAAGGTGAGAAATTTCGAGACCTAAATTTTTTGCTTTATTAATCTGAGCCCTGATTTCATTTCCAACTTCACTAACATCACACTGAGCCTCAAAAGCCTCGCATTCATGATGGAAATAGCCCTCAGAGTCACGCAATGAATCTGTACCGTACGGAGCAACAGGTCCCCAGCGGTAACCGCCCCACTCACTAGTAAAAGTGAGATGAACGCCTACAGAATACTCTTTATGTTTCTGGCACCATCTTACAGCTTGTTTGGACCAACCGCACGGTACCATAAGCGAAGCTGAGGTAATGCCGCCGCATTCAAAAAGCTCAAAAGTTGCTTCATTATGTGACGAACACATACCGAAGTCATCTGCATTTATAATAAGATATCGCTTCCCCATAAGATCACCAAAAATTATAAAATTCCGTTAGCTTTTGCAAAATCACAGAACACTTTAAGACCCTGACATCTTGAAGGAGAAAGAGTTCTGCCGTCTCTGAGTATTGGTTTAAAGGGTAAACCCTGAAGCATACAAAGATATTTTGCACTTACCATAAATCCGCTATCAATACCGTTATCAATAAGACAGATGTGATCAAAGTATTTCTGAGCCGCTTCCATATCTTTATCAACGAAGAACGCGTCATACATTTTTCTCATAGCTTTACCTGCGCCGCAAGAAGACGGAGTTGCAACAACACCTCTTGCACCTGCTTTATAAGCTTCAAAAAGATAAGGGATATTAGCCTGAAGAACAGCTGATTCGCCCTGTACATCGATTTTATCCTGAATTTTAGGCATGGTGCTTGTAGTATCTTTGATACCGATAATATTATCAATTTTAGCAATTTCACCGTAAGCTTTTCCGCTGATATAAGCATTTTTTAAACCAGGGAACTCATAAATCATAACAGGAAGGCTTGTTTTTGAAGCAAGTTCCTGCATATATGTAATCATTCTGTCATCATCATTACCATAACCATTAGAAGTGAAAACAAGACCTGCAACACCTGTCTGCTCCATCTTTTTAACTTCTTCAACCTGTGAAAGCCAGGTAGGTTCAAGGTTAGCTGTAGCAAAAACAGGTACATTGCCTGAATACTTAGCTGCAGTTGTAGCAACCTTAATTCGCTCCTCAAGAGTGAGCATTGTCATTTCAGAGCTTCCGCAAACTGAGAAAAGATAATGTGGATTCTGAGCAGCCTGCCATTCAACATAAGTAGCATAAGCATCATAATCAATGCTTAAGTCTTCATTGAAAGGGGTAAGAAGCAAAGAGTAAACGCCTCTGTACTGTTCTTTGTTTTCAATTTTCATAATGAACACCTTCTGTAATTTAAATTTAAATGAGGATTTTATCCTCATCAAAGTCCTCAAGGAAACTGAGCAATTCTTGTGTGCCCTCGCCTGTAACTGCACTTGTCAGAAAAATTCTTTCACATCCTGCAAGTTCAAGAAGCTCGACAGCATCTTTAATCTGTTCGTCTGTAGCAATATCTATTTTACTTACTATCCCTACAACCGGAACATTAAAGAACGATGCCTGACCGGGAGAAAATCTGAATCTTTCATCAGTTGCATCTTGTAAAAAGAGAATTAAATCACTGTCAGCTGATGTAACAATCAGCCCCTTATATAGCTGACGGTTTTCCAGATATTCACCCGGTGTATCAATTGTATTGTTAATAACACCGATAGTCTGTGTTTTTTGATATTCAATTTTAAGTCCGTTTAACCTTTGGCAAAGTGTTGTTTTACCGCAGGTACTGGAACCAATAAGCATTATATTCTTTTTCATTTATGTTCTTGTTATTTCTGTTGAAGTAAATTTAAGTATATTTTTCAATGTGTCGAGAACATCTCTCAACGCTGCCTCAACACTGGCAACATCACCGCAAATTACAAGAGAACCACTGAAGCGGTCAACAAAAACAATATCAACATCTGCAGCCTTTGTGGCAACATCAGCTCCGATAATTGCGGCTTCACTTGGAGTAATTGTCATAATTCCCAAAGCACCACGCTTTTTGCTGACAACACCCAATTTCTTATATAAATCAGCTTCAGGATTAGCAATAAGATGAGCCATTGTAACCTGTTTACCGGGAACAAATTCCTGAATTATTCTGGCTTTATCTTGAAAAGCATCTGATGACATCTTATCACTCCATTACATTAATGAATTAAATATCTCAGGTCTCGGATTAGGAATAACAACACTTGAAACTACCATTCCTTCTGCATTTTCAGTGTTGATTCCGCAGGCAACTGCTTCATTAACAGCGGCAACCTCACCTGTTAAAATAACAAATGACTTACCTCCGATACCTGTGCCAAGTCTGACATCCATAAGACTAACGTCAGCCGCCTTAACAGCAGCATCAGATGCATAAACTGCGGCGGTAACGCTGAAGAATTCCATAACACCTAAAGCGTTTGTATCAACAGGTTCAACTGCGGCATTAATGGCTGATATAACCTGAGGATGTACTCTGGGAATCAAACATTTATCCACAGTATTTGCTCCGCCGATTAAAGCACCTGCTTCCAAAGAAGCATTAACAGCAGCAACCTCACCGGTGAAGAGAATATAATATTTACCCGGACAACCCGCTCTGGCAAAAATCAAATCAGTGTCAGCAGCTTTAAGAATGGCATCAGCGGCCTCAATACCTTTAGCAATGCTGTTTAATTCAAGAAAGCCTATTGTTTCATACATATCTCCTCACCCCTATCTTTTTATAATAATTACATCACCGACAGTTTGGACAATTCCGTCTATTGAAGAATGAATATTAGCACCCATTTTACCTTCAGGACATTTTGCAATAAGCTGACCACATTTAACACTATCACCTGATTTTACAATTGGCTCAGCGGGCATTCCAATATGCTGCTTAACGGAAATTTTGACCTCGTCGGGGGTAAATTTTTTGCAATGTTTAATTGTGTAATCATAATATTTCCCTGCACCTGCACGATTTGCAGCGCGTTTTGAGGGAATTTTTCTATATTCTCGGTTAACATTAACCGAATAACTTTCGCCTGTTTTCTGATATCTAATACCATTTTTCGCAAACTCTTGCTTAACAAGAGAATTAACCTTTCTTGGCTGCAACTGCATTGGGCAAGCATAAAGCTCACACACTCCGCATTCGCAACAAAGAAGTGCATTTACTACTACAGGATCATCAATCATATCTTTAATTGAACCACGTGAGATTTTTCTCATTATTTTGTGCGGTTCAATCGGGTGCCCAAGCATGTTTCTCGGACACATCTGTGTGCAGAAATTGCACTGAATACATGCTGATTTTGCACGATTTAAAGTGTGCTCAACCGGAGTCTGATGAATAGAAGGCAATCTGCTGTTAACAGGAAGAATAATATATCCTGAAGTTGTCTTGGTAACAACAGAACCAAGGGCTTCTTTCTTTGTCATAGGTTTGCCCATCATAGGTCCGCCACAGATTACAAAATAATCTTCAATATTTGCTCCTCCGGCTAAACGGAGACAATCTTCAAACGATGTTCCCAAAGGAACGTTCAAAACAACAGGTTCACCAACCTCACCTGTCATAGTCAAAAATTTGTGCGTAAAACTTTTGCCGTTAAGAGCATCATACACTGCACATACAGTTGCAACGTTTGATACAACACAACCGACATCAAGAGGTATACCGCCGGCAGGTACAACTTTACCTGTAACTTCACAAACAATCACCTGCTCGTCACCGGCAGGATAAAAGCTGTCCATTTTATGAATCTTAACCTTTGAAGCAAGTGCAAGAATTGCAACTTCAAGAGAAGCAATTTCTTCTTTATAACCTTTTTTTAGTGCAATAGTACAGTCCGTCGCACCAAGATGATCACAGATTACCTCACAAGCAGAAATAATCTCTCTTGCTTTATTACACATTATATATCTGTCAGTTCGAAGAAGGGGTTCACATTCAGCTGCATTTATAATTAAATGCTCTACTTTAGCATTGTACTTAATGTGGGTAGGAAAACCCGCACCGCCACAACCAACTATACCGGCTTCAAAAACCTTCTCGGTTAAATTCAATTACTTCACCTGCTTTTTGAGCTTTTCAAGCTCTCTGTCTACTTCAAGAGTGTCAATGATTCCAACAATTGCGCTGTCAATAGCAATATCATCCTTGCCGAGCGCACGTCTTGCTGTGCTTCCGCTTACAACAAGTACCCTTTCCCCTACACCTGCACCTACAACATCAGCTGCAACAAAGGTGTCACCTTCAGTTTTGTTGGTTTCGATTTCTTTAACAACCATTAGTTTAAGGCCGGAAAGAGTTTCCTCTTTTTTGGTTGCCCACACATGGCCGATTACCTGACAAATTATCATGGGGCTTCCTCCTAATCAACAAATTCAACTTTAAATTGAGAATGATTAAATACATCTTTTGCAGAAGGCGTTATCACTGTTCCTTTTTTAAGACGGATAACATCACCCTGAGCTTTCTCACAAAGAACAATTGCAATTTTTTCAGTTATAACTTTGTCAACTGAATTATCGGCAATAGCATCTTTGTTTAAATTTTTACCGTACCACTGTTGGCGAATGAATTCGACACCAAAAGAGCGCAAAGTATTAACATAGCCTTCATACATTGAGTAAAAAGCTTTGTTAGCAGTGTCCTTGTACTTTCTGTGAGGTAAAGCTGATTCAAGTAAAAAAACCTTTTTGCCTGAAAGAAGTGCTTTTGAAACAGCACACGGCACAGTTCTGCAGTCCCTGCCAAGAGCACAATCTGCAAGTTCTGAACATGTAAGTTCACAAATAAATACACATTCATAACCGGAAATATCTCCATTATATGAATCAATGGTTTTGAAGGTGTATTTTTCTGAAGCAAAAACAGGTAAATCAGCATCTGAGCCAATAAGCAAAGCATATGGCTTACCTGAAACACAAGAATTCCTTTTATCGTCTGAAATAGACTTCAAGACCTCTTTTGTCACTAATTCAACCAAAGCATCAAATGATACGTTTTCCATAATCTATCCTTATATCAATAAATTTTGCCTTTTGAATCCTTTTCAAGACAACAAGCGTTAGCTTCATCAAAATCAATATGCATAGCCAAAGCAAAATTAGGGTTAACTCTGATAGTAACATCTTCAAAGGTAACAGGACGCAAAGTTTCGATACGTACCTTAACACTCTGAGAATCAGAAACCCCGTATTTTTCAGCATCTGACGGTGTCATATGAATATGATTCTTTGCAACAATAACGCTTTTCACAGCATTATAGATGCCGTTTTCACTAACAAGATAAACATCGCCTGCTCCGCTTAAATCGCCGGAAAGATTAACCGGGGCTTTAATACCAAGTCCTCTGCAATCAGTCACAGATAATTCAACCTGAACAGCTTTTCTTTCAGGCCCTAAAACAGCTACATTTGATATTTCTCCTTTAGCCGTAACAAGCTTAACTCTTTGCTCACTTAAAAATTCACCGGGTTGGGATAAATCTCTTTTTTTAGTAAGAGTTGCACCTTTACCAAATAGTGTTTCTACAGCCTCTTTAGTTAAATGCACATGCCTTGCAGAAGCTTCGATAGGAATCGATGCTTCGTTATTATCCAGGCCTGATAAGACACGGGCCACTATTTCTCTGATTTGATTTTCATTCATAATAATCACCCTTAATCATATTGACCTGCTACTTTTTTGCAAAACATAATATAAACACAACTGCTCAGACGATTAAGCGCCTCAACTATGTCAGGGCGTGAAACTTTATCATTCTGAGTAAAGGCTGTAACAGCAATCAGTTCGGTTTCACGGATAGATGTTCTCAAATTATTAAGCGTAACACATACTTCTCCCATTGAAAAATGAGGAACAGAGTGCTCAATTCCGAATTCTTCGGTCAAATGATGAGAAACATATCTCAACCGCTGACTGTTCATACCTAAAAGCTTAATTTCAGGAACAGGTTCATCTTTCACTTCACAAGCTAACAAAATCTGAACAAAATTCATAACTTCATCAAGCTCCTGAGCAATATTACCGTATCCTTCTTTTGTGACAGCTACCTGCGTCTGCATAATCAACGCTTCAAGCGAATCAAGTTTACCTCTCAAGAGAATACGCGGGTGGTCTTTTTTTACAAGAAGATTATCTCTTAAATGAGTCATATGTTCCGGTTTTGCAGAATAACCTTCGCCACTTTCAAAATCAACAAATCTGCGACTGCCTGATTTGTTTATAGGCGTATAACTCATTATACCTTTTCCGAAACTTCCGCCTGAAACAGAAGTATCTTCAAAAACCAGTTCAAGAGAATTCGATTTAAGATACTCTTTAGCAAGAGGGGTCACAAAAGTACCCTTTTTAACTGTAACTTTATTATCGCAGATTTTAAACTTACAGCTTCTCAAATCAGCTTCTGTCAAAATTTCCACAGCGTATCCTCCTTTCTACAGGTAATTCACAGCGGCAACTGCCGGACTTCCCCCAAAATTACTGACGGTCGCAGTTATCAAGTGAGGGAAGAATGAATTCAACTTCGCTGTGGGGACGAGGAATAACGTGAACAGAAACGAGCTCGCCAACTCTTGATGCTGCTGCAGCACCTGCGTCTGTTGCTGCTTTAA
Organism: Acutalibacteraceae bacterium; assembly: GCA_045541505.1. GTDB lineage: Bacteria > Bacillota > Clostridia > Oscillospirales > Acutalibacteraceae > CAG-488. The sequence goes on along the minus strand of JAZQJF010000009.1, from coordinate 16,115 downwards.
CAGCGCCAACGTCGCCTCTTACCATAACGGTTACAAGACCGCCACCAACGTGTACCTTGCCGATAAGGTTAACGTTAGCTGCCTTAACCATTGCGTCGGCTGCTTCAATTGAGCCTACGAGTCCTTTTGTTTCGATCATTCCGAGTGCCTGTAATGTTGCCATGAGAATTCCTCCTAAATAAAATTCTTTTATTGTAAAGGCTTTTTGCCTTAACAAACTCAGTTGGATGCCAAGCGTTTCAAAATTTCTTTTGTAATAGCTTCAACATCGGTTGGTGAAATTTCAGATGATTGAGCTTTATGCTCTTCTTTTGTCTGAACGGGTGCAGAAACAAGTTCATCTTTTTTTGCATGAACTTTACTGCGTTTTATATATTCATCATAACCTGCATTTATAGCTTCATTAAATGAACCTCCATAAACAGGCTTTGATTTTATAGTTGATTGCGAAACCGAATTTTCATTATTTATAGGTTTCGGATTGTTGCCTCTTAGATCATCAATTTCTTTTTTGCCAAAAGCGACACGTCGAATATTGATAAGATTAAGAGGTGTTATATTGTCAGAAGTAGCACTGCCACCAACAGCACCGCAACCAAGAGTAAGAGCAGGTGCAAGATTAGTTGTTGCTCCAACTCCGCCCAGGGCTCCGGGTGTATTTACAAGAAGTCTGGAAACAGGCTTCTTCAAAGCAAATTCACGAATTACATTCTTATCCTGAGAGTGAATTGTCATAGTATGGCCAACTCCTTCATTGTAAAGAATTTCCATACATCTTTCACAAGCTTCTTCCCAATTGTTTTCAGTATAAAAAGCAAGAATCGGACAAAGCTTTTCTCTTGAATAAGGGTTAGTTTTGCTGACTTCGGTCTGCTCAGAAACAAGAACTCTTGTTCCCTCAGGGATGGTAACCCCTGCCATATCGGCAATAACTTTTGCACTTTTACCAACTATTTTTGGGTTCATGGTGCCGTTTGCCCTTAAAATGAAACGGGAAATTTTATTGCTTTCTTCTTCATTAAGAAAATATCCGCCCTGACGTTTAACCTCAGCAACAACTTTGTCTTTGATACAATGTTCAGTAACAACGCTTTGCTCGGAAGCACAAATTGTTCCGTTATCAAAAGTCTTACTATCAAAAATTCTTTTAACCGCTGCGGGAATATCAGCTGTCTTTTCTATGTAAGCAGGACCGTTACCGGGGCCTACGCCAATAGCAGGATTACCTGACGAATAAGCAGCCCTTACCATAGCTTCACCGCCCGTAGCAAGAATTACGCCAATATCTCTGTGTTTAAGAAGAGTATTTGTTGCTTCAATAGTAGTAAGAGCAATAGACTGAACTATATTATCAGGTGCACCTGCTCTTTTTGCCGCAGACTGAATAATTCTGACAGTTTCAAGTATGCAGTTTTTAGCGTTGGGATGCGGACTAATAACAATTGCATTACCTGCTTTAATGGAAATAATTGATTTATACATAGTTGTCGACGTAGGATTAGTTGAAGGAATGAGTGCAGCAACAATTCCCATAGGAACGCCGACTTCCATAATTCCGTCACCGCAATCTTCTTTGATTACACCGACAGTTTTCATATCTTTACAGTAGTCATAAGTAATTGTGCTACCAAGAAGATTTTTAAGCACTTTATCTTCCCACACACCAAAACCGGTTTCTTCAACAGCCATTTTTGCAAGAGTCTGTGCATTAGCTGCGCAGTCTTTAGCAATTTCACAAATAATACGGTCAATCTGCTCCTGTGAAAACTTTGAGAGCTCTTTCTGAGCTTTCTTTGCGTTTGCAACAAGGTCACGAACTTCTTGAATTGACTGTAAATCTCTGTCTAAAGTCATACCGTACTCTCCTTAACATAATCTATAGGTCTATCAGCAATTTTACAAACTCTGTCTGCAAAAGCTTCACAGGCGGCCTTACAAGCTGATTGTTCACCAACCAACAAGCCTCCTGCAAAGTTAGTTTCAGACGGCGGAGCGTAGAAAACTTTCAGTTCAACATCAGCAATTTTGAGCGCATCGTCAATTCCGCATATTGCCTCAGACGGCGGAGCAATCAGATAAGCCATCGCTGTTCCTTCAGGAACTCCGACCTGAGACGACAGGTATGACCCTGTTCTCGAAATACAATGAGCAAAATACGATATAGAATCGTCATTATTAGCACTGTAAAACGCAGCATCGTTTTCAATATAACTTACTGCTGCATTAACGCCGCTTCTGACTTCTGCAGGGTCAGGAGCTCCCAAAATTCCGATAAACTCACCTGCAAGAGCGGTAGATGCATTCGAAGAACCGGCATACATACTTCTGGCATATACAACGCAACAATTAGCCTTTTTAGTGGCTTCGTCAAGGGCGGCATAAGAAACATCATCACAATCAGTTGTGATAATACCAAGACTGTGAACATCTTCCGGAGCATTAAGTGAAGATAACAAAGCCTTATCAGCATTTGGAATCAGCTGGACACTCAATACAGTAGTCTTTAATCTGTCGCCTCTCATTAAGCCACCTCCTATTTTTTAAGATTAACTCCGCTTGCTTTGTTTTTCATAATCAAATCAATTACTTCGGCAAGATAAGCACCTGCTTCAACAGCAGTAATACCGCCTGAATGAATATTTGAAACTACAGTTCTGTTAGCTTCAGGCATACCAACCTTTGAACCGTAAGTAATATATGCGCTCATACTCTCAGCAGTACCGAGACCCGGTCTTTCACCGATTAAAATACAGGTAACCTTTGAACCGATTATCTCACACGCATGGTCCATACAACCAACTCTGCCGAATTTCACAAAAAATGGTGTACCTACACTGTAGCCGAGAGCTTTAACTCCATCAATTACTGACGGAAGTACATTTGCTGCATTAGCTTCAATTGCCTTTGAGCTTAAGCCATCAGAAACAATAAATTGCACATCAGGGTTTGCAGTACAGGCAGATTTAATTGCAGAAACAGTTTCAGAAGAAAACTTTCTGCCTAAATCAGGTCTTGTAAGATGTTCGTTTCTGTCGACACAACAAGTCGTAAACGCAGGAAGATTCATTTGTTTAATTAAATCTTCATTTACATCTGCAAAAACTGAATCCCTTGCTGCAGCGTGGTCAGCTCTTAAAGCGAGAAGTGTCTGTGTTTTAAGTCGAGGACCCGCTCTGCCGACACCGATTCTTGCCGGAGTTTTATTCATGATTCTGAGAAGGCCCTCTTCATCAGCAGAGTTTTCAAGCAAAGGTACGCTTTTAACTTCTTTTGAAGTGATATCGACAAGTTTGTCGTTATCATCACTATTTACAAAACTGCTGACAACTGAAGAAATTTCAGTTTCTGATCTCACAGAGTTACTATCTTGGGCAAGCTTTTTCAAAACAGCCTGAACAATACTTTCTACTGCATTATTATCCATTAAGCTTACCCCCTCTTTTTAAGAAATATTGTGGGGTCACCTGCATATTTAGTAAGCTTACCGTTTTCGGTGATACCCATTTTTTCAAGCCAATCGTCAAATTCTTTAATCGGTCTCAGACCGAGAATTTCACGGATAGTTGATGCATCGTGATATGCATTTGTCTGATAGTTGAGCATAACATCATCACTCGTCGGAACACCTAAAATGTAGTTAACGCCACAGGATCCTAACAAAAGTGAGAGATTTTCAATATCATTCTGATCAGCCATCATATGGTTAGTGTAACAGCAGTCACATCCCATAGGAATACCTGTAAGTTTACCCATAAAATGATCTTCAAGACCTGCTCTGATAACCTGACGGCTATCATAGAGATATTCAGGACCGATAAAACCTACAACTGTATTAACCATAAATGGCGAAAACTCTTTAGCAAAGCCATAGCATCTTGCTTCCATGGTAACCTGGTCAGCACCAAAATGAGCATCACTTGAAAGCTCAGAACCCTGACCGGTTTCAAAATACATAACGTTTGGTCCGGTTGAGGTTCCATGCTGAAGCATAAGCTGTCTTGCTTCGCGGACTGTATCGCTGATAAAACCAAAAGCTTCATTACCCTTCTGGCTGCCTGCAATACTCTGGAAAATCATATCACACGGAGCACCACGCTTGACAGCTTCGATCTGAGCGGTAATATGAGCAAGAACACAGATCTGTGTAGGTATTTCAAATTCATTTTTTACTTCATCAAAACGTTTTAAAACTTCGCTGAGGCTTGAAACAGTATCATTAACGGGATTAAGACCAATCAAAGCATCGCCGCAGCCATAGCTCAAGCCCTCAAAAAGAGAAGCAGTAATGCCTTCAACATTATCGGTAGGATGGTTAGGCTGAAGCCTTGTAGACAATGTTCCTCTTTTACCGATTGTGGTATTACAATGAGCAGTCACTCTTACTTTTGAAGCAGCATATACCAGATCAAGATTTGACATAAGCTTACATACGCCTGCAATTACCTCACTGGTAAGTCCTCTTGAAAGGTGACGGATATCTCGTTCAGTAGTATCGTGAGCAAGGATATATTCACGAAGCTCCCCAATCGTCCAGTTACGGATTTTATTATAAATCGGTTCACTGACGGCATCCTGAATAATTCTTGTAACATCATCCTCTTCATAAGGAACAACGGGGTTTTCGCGAAGGTCACTGACAAGAAGATTTGAAAGCACCTCTTTAGCGGCAATTCTCTCGGTTCCGCTCGTCGCAGCAATACCGGCAAGAATGTCGCCTGACTTTTCTTCATTTGCTTTGGCAAGAACTTCTTTAACATCTTTAAACTGATATGTCTTGCCTAAAATCACGGTTTTTAATCGCAAATAAATGACCTCCTAACCGAAAATTAAAGTTTTTACAACAACGGGAATAACAAGGCCATCCATAAGAGGCTTTCCGAAATCAACAAAATCACCGTCGTCAACACTTATACTGTCTATAGAAATAATATCTCTTTTGTTTTTAAAATTTCTGCGTATTGTCTGCCCCAAGGCTTTAGCGATATCACATTCTGTAATGATAATCATAGGTTCTTTATCACCAAGAGAAGCATCCAGAGCTTCACCGATACAAGCGGCAAGATTAGCTATGTCATCATAACTCGGATTGCGATAGCCTTTAAGACCAAGTACCATACGCTTTGTATCACTCTGAGTCAAAAACCAATTGATTTTTTCTTTCAGGAATTCCGTTTCACCTAAAAAAGCACGACGCTGTTCATCATCAGATAATTTTAAAACAGGGATGTTTTTAAGCGGCAATACATTCTCTGAATAAGAAATTGTACTTCCTGAAATTGTAGTTGTATAAGTCCCTGCACCTACAACAGTAGCACGGATAGTTTCCTTAGCCTGAATAAGTCTGAAATCACTGAGAAGTCTACCTTGTCGAATAGCCTGACCGAGAAGAACACCTATGTCGCCGTATTTCAGATCTTCGCTGTGTGTGTTGTATATACAATCAGCAACTCCACCTGAAAAGCAAACAGCTCTTATCGGTTTTGAAAAAGAAAAGTGCGAACTGCCGTGAGTAGTAATTTCAGCTAACAAATCTGAATGCTCATAAATTCCGAGCATCTGTTCGAGCAAATGTGCCATTTCACTGCAAATTTTAAACAATATGTTTTTATCTGTTTTTTTACCGACGCTGATATTAACTCCCAACCTTTCACAAATAAGCGAGGCACTGGGACTAATATACTCCACTGTATAGTCACTGCTGAGCCTTATTTGCCTTCCGCCAATATCAACACAACCCTTGGCAACTACCTTTCCACAGTCAAAAACAACTACGTTAGTTGTTCCTCCGCCTATATCAAGGTTCACCGCAACGCATGCATTTTCTTCAGAATAACTCTGAGCACCGCTACCCTTACCTGCAATAACGGATTCAAGGTCAGGTCCCGCAGTTGAAACGACAAATTCACCTGCAAAATCGCTGAGTTTCTCAAGAACTAAAGCAGAATTCTCTTTTCTTGCGCTCTCACCGGTAATAATAACTGCACCTGTCTGAGTATCAGAAGGAGTAAATCCCGCCTTACTGAACTCGGACGCAACAATATCCCGAACTTTATCGCCGTCAATTAAATAGGAATTAACTAAAGGGGTTATGTAAACATCACTTTTATAAACGACCTCTTTATCAACAATCGAAATATGAGGAACAGAGAAAAATCCCGCCATGTTTTCCATAAAAATTCTACTAAAAATTACCTGGGTCGTAGAAGTGCCGATATCAATGCCAACGCTCAAAATGTCGTCATTCATCGTTACACCCCCACTTATACCTATTATCTTCGTAATTATAACATTATATTGTGGATTTTACAACATTTTTTTACTGATTTATCAAGATATATTTATTTTTTTCGTTAACGATTTTTTTCTCAAACGCAAAATTTATAAAAGAAATCGCAATCATACATATAAATCAACAATCAGCGCTACTCTTCCTTTTTTACTTTTTGAAGAATCATCTTTAATTCTTGCTCTGCCTTTCCCCTTTAGGACAAGTTTATCCCCGGCTTTGACTTTAAAATCAGGTTTAAATATCTGCTCGTCATTTACAAAGGTGAGCCCTTTTTCAATAAACTCGGCTGCTTTGGTTCGAGATAAAGAAAAAACACTGCTAACAACAGCATCAAGCCGAGGTGATGCAACAAAGCAACACATTTCTTTAATACTGATATTTTTATTGAAATCAGGTATTGTGCTCATTTGAGTGATTTTAATAGTTCCTCGTCCGGCAGAAGAAAAATTTGTATTAATAAAGTTGGCGATACTTTCTTTTGCAAAAAAATAACAACCTTTTTCATCAACAATTATGTCACCAAGCTTTTCACGCTTAATTCCAAGACCTGTAAGTGCGCCGAGATAATCCCTATGGGTAAGAGATGAAAAATTATCTTTATCTGCTCTGAAAATGACAAAAAGATTATCATCAGAGTTTTCTTTGATAAACTCAGTAAAATTTTCAATGTAAAAAGGCAGAAAAACAATTACCTTTCTTTCTGCATCATCATAACCGCCATATAGCTCCCATCTGACATTCTTTTGCTTTTTTAAAAACGATACAGCAAGACTCTGCTTTCTCAAGTCAAGAAAATCGGTTGAAGTAAGCATTGAATTTTTGTCAAACTCAACTAATTTATCTTTGATTTGTGAAATCAAAAGTTCGTCCTCTGTCATGTAACCACCTCTCGCGGATTATACCATATATAGAAAAAAACATCAATATATATTGCATATATAGTTTTTTTATGATATTATTCAAAAGTAAATAAAATTAGGAGGTTTGTGATGAACATTCCAAGACCAGAATACCCAAATCCGCAGTTTCAGCGTTCCATATGGATGAACCTTAACGGTGAATGGGATTTTAAATACGATAACGAAACAAGCGGTGAAGCTAAAGGTTTCTATAAACCCGATTATGAATTTGACCAGAAAATAATTGTACCTTTTTGCCCTGAAAGCAAGCTTTCCGGAATAGGTAACACAGATTTCATTCTCGGCGTGTGGTATAAAAAAACGGTGATTTTACCTGAAATATTTCTGAATAAACGCATAGTACTTCATTTTGGTGCATGTGACTTTTTAACCAAAGTGTATATTGATGGTGAATTTGTCGGATCACATAAGGGAGGTTATTCATCGTTTAATTTCGATATAACTAAGTTTATCAAGAAAAGTGAGTTCACAATTACTGTCTATGCACAGGATGACACCAGAGAATATATGCAAACAACAGGTAAACAAAGCTACCGATTTAATTCATGGGGTTGTTTTTACACAAGAACAACAGGCATATGGCAGACAGTCTGGCTTGAAGCAACACCTGAGAATTACATTAAAAGCGTAAAATATTATCCAAATGTCAATAACAGTTCAGTTGATATAAAGGCAATTGTTCACGGTGAAGGCAAATTTGAAGCTGTTGCTCTTTATGAAAACCGTGTTATGGGTGTTGCAAGTGCTTTTTCAAAAGGCGGATGTGTTGATTTGCACCTTGATTTAAAAGAAAACCATCCTTGGAATGTGGGTGACGGTCAATTATATGACCTTGAGCTTAAATTCTGCGACGATATTGTTCAAAGCTATTTTGGTCTTCGCAATGTTAATCTTGATGGGATGAAGTTTTTACTTAATAATAAATCTGTATTTCAGCGACTTGTTCTGGATCAGGGCTTTTATCCTGATGGTATCTACACAGCTCAGAGCGAAGAAGAGCTTGTTCGTGATATTCAGCTTTCTCTTGACGCAGGTTTCAACGGAGCAAGATTACACGAGAAAATTTTTGAGCCTCGCTTTCTTTATCACTGTGATAAAATGGGATATCTCGTTTGGGGAGAATATCCTAACTTGGGACTTGATCATTCAAGACCGGAATCAGTGTTCACAATTCTCCCTGAATGGATTGAAGAAGTTAACCGTGATTTCAACCATCCATCAATTATTGGTTGGTGCCCGTTTAATGAAACATGGGATAAGCACGGCTGCAAGCAATGGGATGATGTTCTTTCATTGGTTTATAGCTATACTAAAAATATCGACCCTACCCGCCCGTGCATAGACACAAGCGGCAATTTCCACGTAATTACTGACATCTTCGATGTTCACGATTATGAACAGGATCCTGAAATTTTCAAAGCTAATTATGACAAATTAATGACTGAGGGCATTCTTTATGACCGATACCCTGAGCAACAGCACTACAATGGTGAACCCACTTTTGTCAGTGAATACGGCGGTATTCAGTGGAGTCAGGATTCTGCTTCATGGGGTTACGGTAATGCACCCAAAACCGAAGAAGAATTTATAGCCAGATATAAAGGCCTCACTGATGCTTTGCTTGACAACTATATGATGCTTGGTTTCTGTTATACACAACTTTATGACGTTGAACAAGAGCAAAACGGTCTTTATACATATGACCGTCAGCCAAAATTCGATATTAATATTTTCAAAGAAATCAACTCTCGAAAGGCTGCAATTGAAGATTAAACTAAAATCCCCATCCAAAATGGATGGGGATTTATTTTACCAAAGGTCAATATAAATCTTCATAACGTCCTCTTTAGTAGGAGTTCTCGGGTTTGTTGACGTACAAGAATCTATAAGTGCCGCTTCAGCCATTTCCGGAATTGCAGCGAAATATTCTTCCTGAGAACAAACATTCATCGAGGAAATATTAAGCGGCATATCCATTTCTTTTGCCATAAATTCAACCCAGCTTACAAGCGCACGAATGGTTGTAATGGTGTTGAAATTCTGAAGGCCTAATAATCTTGCAAGCGTAACATATTTTCGCACATGATTAGGATAATCCTTTTTACTGCGAGAATGTTTATTTATATCACTGTTGTATTGAATAATTAACGGTAAAAGCATAGCATTTGCTCTTCCGTGAGGAATGTGAAATTTTGCACCAAGCTGATGAGCCATACCGTGATTCAGACCAAGATTAGCGTGATTAAAAGCTATACCAGCCAGACAAGAAGCACACATCATTTTACTTCTTGCATGAGTATCGTTGTTATCAAGATAGGAGCGAAGAAGAAAAGATCCGATTATTTCAACACTCTTTTCTGCAAGTGCAGCAGAAAATTCATCGTTATTTTTACTCACATATGCTTCAACAGCATGGGTAAGAACATCCATACCGGTGTCTGCTGTAATTGCAGGAGGAACAGTTTTAACAAGTTCAACATCGAGAATAGCTTCATCAGGTAAAATCGAATCCGACACAAGAGGAATTTTCTTGCCACTTTCAGAATCCGAAACTACTGAAAAAGCAGTAACTTCAGAACCTGTACCGCTTGTAGTAGGAACAGCAATAAGCCTTAAATTCTTACAACTGAAGTCATTCATTTTACTGACTACTTCTCTCATTGCTTTAGCTTGGTCGATAGCCGATCCCCCACCAACAGCAACAATCGTATCAGCACAGCTCTTAACAAGAAATGCCACACCTTGAGTGATTTTATCAATCGTAGGATCAGGAATAACATCGCTGAATATATCGTAATCTATGCTTGCTCTTTCAAGTCTGGATGTAATCTGGTTTCCTAATCCGCTTTTCACAACAAATGGATCCGCAACAATAAGAACCTTAGACGAATCAATCTGTTCAAGACGATCAAGAGAACTGTCTCCAAAAAATATTTTTGTTTTGATGTCAAAACTTTTCATATAAACACCTTATTTCATTTTGCAAACATCGACCCATTTAATGTAACCTGAATACTTTTCAAGTTCATTAATAGTGAGCTTAATAGCACTATTGCTGCTACCGCAAGCAGGATACACAAAATCAAATCTTTTTAGAGACTCATCAAGATAAACTTTGCAATCGTCATTTATAGCAAAAGGACATATACCGCCCACCGCGTGACCTGTCATTTCAAGAGCTTCGTCAGCTGTAAGCATCTTAGCTTTAGTTAAAAACTCTGCTCTGTATTTTGCATTATCAATTTTCACGTCTCCTGCTGAAATAATCATGACACAATTACCGTCAACCTTCATCGTAATTGATTTCGCAATTCTTGCAGGCTCACAACCGAGAGCTAAAGCTGCAAGATCAACAGTTGCACTGGAAACATCAAATTCTAGTATTCTGTCTTCAATTCCGAAATGAGCAAAATACTCTCTAACTTTCTCTATAGCCATAATTATTCTCCAAAAACACTTAATATCTCTGCTTAATCTAAAAAACTACGGGCTGCATAGAATTATGCAACCCGCTGATTTTATCTTTCTTCTCTAAAATATGAAAGTCCAAGACCTGCAGGTGGCTGATGTTCTCTCTTTTTTCTCATACTTGTGATAACAAGAACTATAATAGTAACAACATACGGGAGCATTTTGAAAAGCTCCTGTGTTTCGGTACCGAGACCCTGAATATAGTTATTAGCATTACACAAAGCACCGAAAAGGAAAGAACCGACAACAGCGAATGAGGGTTTCCATAAAGCAAAAATAACAAGTGCAATTGCCATCCAGCCTCTGTCACCAAACGCATTATTTGACCAAACACCATTTGCATATGCCATTACATACTGAAGTCCTCCGAGACCTGCAATGGCACTACCGATACAAGTAGCAACGTATCTGTATTTTACAACATTAATTCCTGCAGCATCTGCGGTTGCAGGGCTCTCACCTACTGATCTGAGATTAAGACCCACTCTTGTTTTATTAAGTACAAAAGATGTAACAAGTGCAGCGATAATCGCAAAATAAGTAAGAAAATCATGTGAAAACACCAACTCACCAAACCAACCAAGCTTATCTGCAAAAGGAATTTCTGCTGCAAAGAACGAGCTGGTTTTAGTAAGAGCAATTGAAGGAAGCTCACTGCCAGTGATGTTAATAAGAGATGCGCCGAGGAAGTTACCAAGACCGATACCAAGAGTAGTAAGAGCAAGACCTGTAACATTCTGATTAGCGTGAAGAGTTACTGTTAAGAAGCTGTAAATCAAGCCCATTACAGCTGAACCTGCCAAAGCACATATTAATGGGATAATAACAGCAAGAAAGCCATTCATTGATTCAATATCATTACCACAGGCATTTTCATAAATAAATGAACCAACAACACCGCTGATACCGCCAACATACATTATTCCCGGAATACCAAGATTAAGATGGCCGGATTTTTCTGTAACAATTTCACCTGTTGATCCGTAAAGAAGAGGAACACCAAGGAGAATTGCGCGACAAATAAATTGAATAATCATGCATTACCCTCCTTGTTTTTGCTGCTACGGAATTTGACAGAATAATGAATAAAGAACTCACAACCAACAAGCATAAGGATCACAATTCCAACCATTATTTCTGAAAAAGATGAATTGAGATAAGAAGCATCTGCAACCTTTGAAACACCGATTCTCAGAAAGACAACAATAGCCGTCATAATTACCATTATAAAAGGATTAAACTGACCGAGCCAGGACATAAGAATTGCGGTAAAGCCCTGACCTCCAACAAGGTTAGTATTAATGCTGTGGTCCTTACCTGCAACGAGTAACATACCTGTAATTCCGCAAAGTGCACCTGAAATTGCCATAGTGCGGATTATTACTTTTTTAACGTTGATTCCGATATACTTAGCAGTATTACGGCTTTCACCAACAACAGAGATTTCATATCCTTGCTTGCTGTATTTCAGATAAATATACATAAGAATCGTAATAACAGCAACTGTAACAATATTTACAAAATAATCGTTCTTACCTACAGGCGGGAAATTACCGGCTGAAACCGGGTTAATAACGTTAGATCCGCCACCTTCAATATAAACGTAATAAGCAATAATCTGAGTTGCAATATAGTTCATCATAAGAGTAAACAAGGTTTCATTAGTATTGAACAAAGCCCTGAAAACAGCGGGAATAATTCCCCAAATTGCACCGGCGAGAATACTTGTAACTGCGATAACAGCAATGAGAACACCATAAGGAAGTTTTTCACCAAACTGAATCATACAGAAAATGGAAGCAAGACCGCCCATAAGAGCCTGACCTTCTGCACCACAGTTCCAGAATTTCATTTTAAAAGCCGGAGTAAGTGCAAGAGCAAGGCAAAGGAGAATAGCAATTTCTTGGAGATATTTCCATAACATTGTTGTATAGCCTTCAAAAAGTTTTCCGAAAACGCCGGAATACATAATTTCATATGTTTCAAAAAAGCTCTTGCCTGTAACAAGCATTGAAAAAAGTCCAACAACAATAAGACCGATAATAATTGTTACAACACGGACTGACCATTCTTTCCAAGCAGGCATATCATCGCGCTTAACAACATGAAACAATGGTTCCTTTTTCTTTTTTACTGTAGAAACATCAGTCATTTTCATTCTCCTTTCTGTCATATTTTGATTTTGTCATAAGAAGACCGATTTCTTCTTTCGTTGTTGTTCTGGCATCGACAATACCATTTATATGACCACCGCCGATTACCATAATACGGTCGCAGAGTTCAACAAGAACGTCAAGATCTTCGCCGACAAAAATAATAGAAACACCTTTTTCTTTTTGCTCATTAAGAAGGTTATAAATCATATAAGATGAATTGATATCAAGACCTCTTACGGGATAGGCAACCATAAGAACTGTAGGTGCAGAAGCAATTTCGCGACCTACAAGAACTTTCTGAACGTTACCGCCAGAAAGTCTGCGTACAGGTGTGCTTGCACTTGGTGTGACTACCTCAAGGTCATTGATGATTTTCATAGCAAGATCCTTTGGTTTTTTGCGTTTAAGGAAGAGCGAATGACCTTTTGAGTAGCTTCTGAGCATCATATTGTCGACAATATCCATATTGCCTACAAGACCCATACCGAGTCTGTCTTCCGGAACAAAGGAAAGACGTACACCCATGTTTCGAATCTGCATCGGGGTTTTATCTCGAAGATTCTCTTCTTTTCCGCTTTTAGGAGAATAATAAATAATCTCACCTGAAGACAATCTACGAAGTCCTGCAATTGATTCAAGCAGTTCTCTCTGACCTGAGCCTGCAATACCAGCTACACCGAGAATTTCACCGCTTTTTGCAGTAAATGAAACATCATCAAGAACAACAGTACCAACTCTATCAACACAGGTAATATTTTTAACAACAAGCCTGTCCTGAACATTTTCAGGTTCATTTCTTTCAATGTTAAGGTCAATTTTTTTACCGACCATCATTTCGGTCAATTCACTCTCACTGGTTTCGGCAGTGTTGACTGTGCCTACATACTCACCCTTTCTCAAAACAGAAACTCTGTCCGAAAGAGAAAGAACTTCGTGAAGTTTATGAGTGATAATAATGATACATTTACCGTCATCACGCATTTTACGAAGAATATCAAAAAGCTTCTCGGTTTCCTGAGGTGTAAGAACTGCTGTGGGTTCGTCAAGAATAAGGATGTCAGCACCTCTGTAAAGAACTTTTATAATCTCAACAGTCTGTTTTTCAGAAACAGACATTGTATATATTTTCTTTTCAGGGTCAAGATTGAAACCGTACTGTGTACTGATTTTTTTTATCTCTTCAACGGATTTTTTAAGATTGTATTTGCCGTCTTCATGACCGAGAACAATATTTTCAGCCGCACTGAATACGTCCACAAGTTTAAAGTGTTGATGAATCATACCTATTTTATAAGAAAAAGCGTTTTTAGGAGATGTAATGACAGCTTCTTTTCCATCGATAAAAATCTGACCCTCATCAGGAAAATAAATACCTGAAATAATATTCATAAGGGTGGTTTTACCGCTGCCGTTTTCTCCTAAAACGGAAAGAATCTCACCGCGGTATGCAGTAAGATTTACATTATTATTGGCAATGACCTTTGCACCAAATCTTTTTGTAATGTTTTTCAAATCAATAGCAGGTTGTTTAGTCACAATAAACCTCCGTTCATTTAATTCTCAAGAAATTGTTGTAGTCTGTTACACCAATTTCTTCAAAATTCAATCTAAGGCGGGTTGCCCCGCCTTAGAAATTAATAAGATATCAGATTAATACTTTTCGTCAAGAAGATTGATACCGTCAATTCTTATATCAAAGTAAGGAGCAGCGCGGAATTTTGATTCATAGAAAACGCCATCCTCAATAACTTCGGTATCTTTTTCAAAATTAGCATCTGTGTCAACATCAGCTTTGTAGCTGGCAAGTTTTTCACCGTTAACTGTCCAGTTAGCTGTATCAAACACTTTAATTGAGCCATCAAGAAGCTTAGCTTTAACATCAGCCAATTTTTCAGCTGTGCCCTTAGCTGCAACTTTTTCATTGATGTCTGTAAGTACAACAGAACCTGTTTTTATTGTACCTGTCCAATCAGTATCAATAGCTTTGCCGTCGATAACACACTGAATCATATACTTGAAGTAAGGTGTCCAGTCGATTCTTGAAGAAACGATGAAAGTGTTGGGGCAAGCTGCAAGTGTTGAACCGTTATATGAAACGTTAGGAACGCCTGCTGTTTCACAAGCTGTGGGAGCACCCATTGAGTCAGCATGCTGGCTGATAAGAACACAACCGCCTGCGATAAGAGCCTGAGCAGCTTCTTTTTCAAGCTGTTCATCATACCAAGAACCTGTGAATTTAACATCCATTGTTACTGTGGGGCAAACAGATTTTGCACCAAGGTAGAATGATGTATAACCTGACTTAACTTCAGCATATGGATAAGCACCTACATAACCCATTTTAGCCTGATCAGCAGTAATTTCGCCCTTTTCAATCATTTCGTTAATCTTTAAACCTGCAGCAACACCAACTAAGAATCTACCTTCGTAGATGTTAGCGAAAGCATTGTAGAAGTTAGGAAGATTTTCTGTGTGAGCTTTTGTACCTGTAGCGTGACAGAATACAACATCAGGGAACTCTTTAGCAGCCTGGATGATGAAATCTTCGTGACCAAAGCTGTCTGCGAAAACAAGATCGCAGCCCTGATCAACAAGCTCTGCTGCAGCTTCGTAACAGTCAGCTGTTTCAGGGATGTTTACCTTGAAAAGCACCTGTTCGTCTGTTAAGCCAAGAGCTTCTTTTGCTGCGTTTGCCGCATCGATAAAGTTCTTGTCGTAGGTTGAGTTTTCATCATGTAAGAAGATGAAGCCGATTTTGAAATCATCAGCTGTTTTCTCGCCGTCGCAAGCTGTAAGCATAGCCATTGATGCTGCAAGCATTACAACAACGAGAAGTAATGAAAGAATTTTTTTCATTTTTGTACCCTCCTGCCTTTCGGCTAAAATAATTTATGTAAATTTTTTACATACAAATATTATTTTCTGAACGTAACTGTTGAATCGTCCATAGAATCAATTAGTGCCAGTGCTTCAACTCTTATTCCCTGTTCTCTCAAACGGTCTCCGCCGTTTTGAAAACCTTTTTCAATTGCAACAGCAACACCTACGGTTTCGGCATTTGCGGAGCTTATCATTTTAATAAGGCCTTTAACTGCATTTCCTATTGCAAGGAAATCATCGACAATTAAAATCTTGTCCCCTTCATTTAAAAATGCCTTGTCCACAACAGCGGTATAAGTGTTTCCATGAGTAAAGGAATCAATTTCTACCGAATAGACATCATTGGAAATATTATTTGATTTGTGCTTTTTCGCAAAAATAACAGGCAGGGACATTTCG
>JAZQJF010000008.1:0-45750 GCA_045541505.1 Acutalibacteraceae bacterium | reverse complement strand
GTGACCCTCTGCTTGTAAGGCAGATGCTCTCCCAGCTGAGCTATGCTCCCACACTTTTTTCTTCATCACTGTGCTTCGCAACAGCGACTTTGATACTATACACCATTAAGATGAATTTGTCAACACTTTTTTGAAAAATTTCAAATTATTTTGAAGATTTTTTCAAAATTTCCAAAATTTCTTCTCTTGCAAATCTGTAAGCCTTGTTACAGAACTGACATTTAACTTCTGTAAACTCATCCTGAGCAATTTCTTCAAGATCTTCCTTGCCCAAAGAAATAAGAGCTTTGACAACTCTGTCTTTTGAGCAGTTGCAATTATATACGGGGGTTGATGTATCCAGCACTTCAAGATTGAATTCTGAAAGAACTTTTTTGCAGATTTCCTCAGGGGAAAGCCCTGAAGTGAGCATCTGTGTAACAGAGGGGATACCCTCAATACATTTTTCAACCTTGTCAATAGTGTCATCAAATGCTGTTGGAAGAAGCTGAATTATAAATCCGCCTGCTGCCTTGATAGTAAGGTCAGGGTTTACAAGCACACCAAGAGCGCAGACAGTGGGTGTCTGCTCGCTGATAGCATAATAGCTTGTAATATCCTCAGCGATTTCACCGCTTACAAGGGGAATCTGACCTATGTAGGGCTCTTTCATACCAAGGTCTTTCATAACAGTGAGTGAACCGTTTCTGCCCACTGCGCCTGCAACGTCAAGCTTACCTTTAGCGTTAAGAGGAATTTCAACAACGCTGTTTGCAGCGTAGCCTCTTGTGTTGCCGTCACTGTCTGATACTGCAATAACTGTGCCGGCAGGGCCGTCTGCACTGAGACGGAGAGTGAGTGAATCATCTTCATTTTTAAGCATACTGCCCATTAAGCTTGCGGCAGTGAGAAGTCTGCCAAGAGCAGCTGAAACAACGGCAGAGGTTGTGTGAAGCTCCTGAGCTGTATTTACCATATCTGTAGTGTCGGCAGCCATCATAATAAGTGTGCCGTCATCTGAAATGCATCTTACAAGTTTACCCATTATACATCTCTCTTTCCTGTGTATCTTGCGGCAATTACCGCGCGTTGTGTTTTGTCATTTATCGGTTGAAAAGTAACGTCGTCAAACATATCTAAAACTTCAAAATTGGCTTCTTTAAGCCATTTTTCTATATCTTCGAGGGGATATGCATTTTCTGTGAATTCTTCTGAGCTTCTGTAATATGCGTCACCGTCAGGCTCAAAAAAGTCAAGTGTAATGTTAACACTGTTATCACTGTTAAGTGTGTTTTGCCATACGCAGAAAACATCGTCTGTGTCATAAACAAAGGTGTTATTGCCGAGAATTTCCCTGTGTTTGTAAACAGTGTTGATATCAAAAATGAACACCCCGTCAGGGTTCATAAAAAGCCCTGTATTATAAAAAGCTTTTTTAACACTTTGCTCTGAGTCAAGGTGATTTATGCTGTCAAGAGTGCTCACAGCGCAGTCAACGGTGCCGTAAAGATCAAGCTCCTCCATACTCTGGCATAAAAGAAGCATTTCGACTTCGTTGTCATACATATTGTCTCTTGCTTCACACAGCATTTCAGGTGAAATGTCAGTGCCGATCATATCGTAGCCGAATTTTGCCATTTCACAGGTAAATTTACCTGTTCCGCAACCCATATCAAGCACGGTGGCGTTTTCTTTTATACCGTAACGAATAAGAAGCGTGCGGAAAAACTCTGCACGCTTTTTATAATCTACGTTATCTGTCAAGCTGTCATAAAACTGAGAAAAAACGTCATAACTGCTCATTCTTTTTCGTCTATCCTTATGAAAAGTTTTTCATAACCGTCACAGCCGTAACGTAAAGAACGGTTAACTCGGCTGATAGTGGCTGTGCTTGCGCCTGTTTCAGCAACAATATCACTGTAAACTCTGTTATCTCTGAGCATTTTTGCTACTACAATGCGCTGAGAAAGAGCTTTAAGCTCAGTTATTGTGCAAAGATCTTCAAAAAAGTCATAGCATTCGTCCATATCTCTTAATTCAAGAATAGCCTTGAAAAGAAAATCTACATTTGGGTCCTTAATTTTGTCGTGCATAAGTAACCTCCGAAGTTTAAAGTACGCTCACATTGTAACACATTAAACCGTAAAAGTAAAGCACAAAAATTATTTTGCGGCAACCAGATCTTTCATTGAATAAAGACCGGGTTCAAGATCTTTAATGAATAATGCAGCGTTAACTGAACCAACGGCAAAAATCTGCTTTGAACGGGCAGAGTGAGAGATAGTGATAATCTCATCTTGACCTGCAAAAATAACGTCGTGTTCACCTACGATAGTGCCGCCTCTGACAGCGTGAATACCGATTTCGTTTTTGCTTCTTTTTTCGCGTTTTGCCTGGCGGTTATATTCATAATCATAGCTGTCATCAGCAGCTGAATTGATAGCGTCAGCGAGCATAAGTGCCGTACCGCTTGGTGCATCAATTTTCTGATTATGGTGTTTTTCGATAATTTCAATGTCAAAATCGCCGCCGAGAACTTTAACTGCCTTCTGAGCAAGCTCTGTTATAAGGCTGACACCGAGGCTCATATTTGCGCTGAAAAAAATCGGAACGCTGAGTGCAGCCTTGTGAATAAGAGCAATCTGCTCAGTGGAAAGACCTGTTGTTGAAATAACCGCAGGTGTACCTGTTCTTACGGCATAATCAAGCAATGAGTTAAGTGCTGACGGGTGAGAAAAGTCAATAATAACGTCTGCCTTGCCTGTAAAGTTGTCAGCGTTTTTATATATCGGAAAAGGGGAGTTATCGTCTGAAACGATGTCAATACCTGCAACGATTCTGCAGTCATCCTTTTTGTCAATGCACTGAGCGATGTTTTTACCCATAACTCCGCAGCATCCGCTTAAAATAATATCTGTCATATTTATCACATCCAAAAAATAATCGGGGAGTAAATTTTAACTCCCCGATATTATATTATATAAGATTATATTTTGCAAGAGTGTCTTTAAGAAGAGCCTTTTTAGCGTCGGTCATTTCATAAAGAGGAAGTCTGCAGGGGCCGACGTTCATACCCATCATATTCATTGCTTCCTTAACGGGGATGGGGTTAACATCGCAGAAAAGGTTGTTGCAAAGCTCAAGGTACTCAAGCTGCATCTTTGTGCTGGTCTTAACATCACCGTTGACACCGGCCATAGCAATATCGTGAGCAATTTTAGGTGCTACGTTTGAAAGAACAGAAATAACACCCTTACCGCCTAAAGCTGTGATAGGAGCGATCTGGTCATCGTTACCTGAGTAAATATCAAAGTTATCACCGCAAAGGCTCATTGTTTTAAGAATTGAAGAAATATCTCCGTTAGCTTCTTTTGTTGCAACAACATTTGAAAGCTTTGAAAGCTCAAGATATGTTTCGGGGAGAATATTAACACCTGTTCTTGAAGGAACGTTATAAAGAATAATAGGGGTGCTTACTCTGTCGTTAATATACTCATACTGTTTGATAAGACCCATCTGAGAAGTTTTGTTGTAATAGGGAGTAACAAGAAGAAGAGCGTCGGCGCCGTCTTTTTCAGCTTCATTAGAAAGCTTAACAGCGTAGTCTGTATCGTTACTGCCCGTACCTGCAATAACGGGAACGCGCTTGTTTGTGTATTTGCAGGTGAATCTGATTGCCTCTGCGTGCTCTTCATGAGTGAGAGTAGGACCTTCGCCTGTAGTGCCGCAGATAACAATAGCGTCTGTAGAGTTTTCTATCTGATAATCAATGAGTTCAGCGAGCTTGTTGTAATCAATTTTGTTGTTACTGTCAAAAGGGGTAACAATTGCAACTGCTGCGCCGGTAAAAACTGTATTTTTCATTTAAAGACCTCCTTAGTCCATGTAACCCTGCTTGCAGAGGAGCTCAGCGAGAAGAACCGCACCGCCTGCTGCACCGCGGAGAGTGTTATGTGAAAGACAAACAAATTTGTAATCATACTGTGTATCTTCACGAAGACGGCCGATACTTACTGCCATACCGCCTTCAAGGTCACGCTGAAGCTTTGTCTGAGGCATATTGTCTTCAGTGAAGTAATGAAGGAACTGTTTAGGAGCATTGGGAAGCTCATATTCCTGAGGCTCGCCCTTGAACTCTGCCCAGATTTTAAGCATTTCTTCTTTTGAAGGAACTTTATCTGCAAATTTTACAAATACAGCACCCATATGACCGTTTGAAACAGGAACGCGGATACACTGAGCTGTGAAGTTGGGTTCACTTGCGTTTTTAATTACGCCGTCTTCAACCTTACCCCAGATTTTAAGAGGCTCCTGCTCACTCTTTTCTTCTTCACCGCCGATGAAGGGAATAACGTTATCAACCATATCCGGCCATGTTTCAAAAGTTTTGCCTGCGCCTGAAATTGCCTGATATGTGCAGACAAGAACATCTTTAACCTTGAAGCCCGCTTTATCAAGAGGATAAATAGCGGGAACATAGCTCTGAAGTGAGCAGTTTGATTTAACTGCGATAAAACCGCGCTTTGTGCCGAGGCGTTTTCTCTGGTCAGCGATTACGTCTGTGTGGCAGGCGTTGAGCTCAGGTACAACCATAGGAACGTCAGGAGTACCTCTGTGAGCGCTGTTGTTTGAAACAACGGGGCACTCAGCCTTTGCATAACGCTCTTCGAGAGCTTTGATTTCGTCTTTTTTCATATCTACAGCGCAGAATACGAAGTCAACCATACCTGCGATTTTTTCTACATCAGCAGTAGCGTCCATAATAACAAGGTCTTTCATGTTTGCGGGCATTGCTGTATCCATACACCAACGTGCGCCGACAGCTTCTTCATAGGTTTTGCCTGCTGAACGGGGGCTTGCAGCGAGAACTACAACATCAAACCAAGGATGATTTTCAAGCAAAGATGCGAATCTCTGGCCAACCATACCTGTTGCACCGATGATACCAACTTTAAATTTTTTCATAATAAAACCTCTATTCTGTTAAAAAACTATTGTTTTTTTGCTCACTATACAATATAATATACGAGCCGAATTTAACAAATATATTAACATTTTTCTTTTTTTCAGTCAATGATTTTAAATTGTTAATTCTCACAAATATTACAAGTTTTGAGGTCTATTTTTATACAAGAGGTTATTTTTAATGAAAACAAGCGATTTTTTCTACGATTTACCACAGGAACTTATTGCTCAGCATCCGTTAGAGCCGAGAGATTCTTCACGCCTTATGCACGTTGACAAGACAGACGGAGAAGTTGAGCACCGCCGTTTTTATGATATATGTGACTATCTCAAAGAGGGTGACTGCCTTATCCTCAATAATACCAGAGTTCTTCCGGCGAGAATTTACGGTGTTAAAGAAGGAACAGGAGCAAATGTTGAGTTTCTGCTTCTCAATTGCATAGAAACCGATGTGTGGGAGGTTCTTGCAGGCCCCGGTAAAAGGGCAAAGGAAGGTACCCGTTTTTCTTTCGGTGACGGTATAATGTACGCAGAAATTCTTGAAGTTCTTCCGAACGGCAACAGAATTGCAAAATTCACCTATGATGCGTCAAATATCTACGAAGCTCTTGACAGGGTAGGAGAAATGCCTCTTCCTCACTATATTACTGAAAAGCTGGAGGATAAAGAACGCTATCAGACTGTTTATTCCAAAGAATTAGGCTCAGCTGCCGCACCCACTGCAGGTCTTCATTTTACCCCTGAACTTCTTGAAAAAATCAAGGCAATGGGTGTTAAAATAGGCTACGTAACTCTTCATGTGGGCATCGGTACTTTCAGACCGGTTAAAGCTGAAAAAATCGAAGAGCATAAAATGCATTCTGAGCATTATTCAATACCGAAAGAAACAGCTGATATTATAAACGAAACCAAGAAAAACGGTGGCAGAGTAATTGCCGTGGGTACAACCTGCTGCCGCACCCTTGAATCTGTGTGTCAGGCTAAGGGAGAAGTTTGTGAATATGATGACTGGACAAGCATTTTTATTTATCCCGGCTATGAGTTTAAGTGCATTGACTGCCTGCTCACTAATTTCCACCTGCCCGAAAGCACTCTTATTATGCTTGTAAGTGCTTTTTGCGGCTATGAAAACACAATGAATGCTTACAAAACCGCTGTTGAAGAACGCTACCGCTTCTTCTCATTCGGCGATGCAATGATGATTTCTTAAGGAGAAATTTATGTCTTTTAAAGTTATAAAATACGAAGGTAAGGCCCGTCGAGGCGAATTTACCACTCCCCACGGTGTTGTTCAGACACCTGCGTTTCAGAATGTTGCCACCTGCGGCGCAATAAAAGGCGGTCTTGATGCCTATGACCTTAAAAATATCCGCGCTCAGGTTCAGCTTTGCAACACCTATCATCTTCACGTAAGACCGGGTGACAAGCTTATCAAAGAGCTTGGCGGTATCCGCAAATTCACAGGCTGGGACGGTCCCGTTCTTACCGACAGTGGCGGATTTCAGGTCTTTTCTCTTGCAGGTCTTCGCAAAATCAAAGAAGAGGGTGTAACTTTTTCTTCTCACGTTGACGGCAGACGCATTTTTATGGGTCCTGAAGAAAGTATGCAGATTCAGTCAAACCTCGCTTCAACTATAGCAATGGCTTTTGATGAATGTGTGGCAAACCCTGCAACTCATAAATATTCAAAAGATTCCTGTGATCGTACTTATCGTTGGCTTGTGCGCTGTAAGGAAGAAATGGAGCGTCTTAATTCTCTTCACGATACCCTTAATAAAAAGCAGATGCTTTTCGGTATCAATCAGGGCTGTGTTTACGATGATCTGAGAATTGAGCATATGCAGCGCATTGCCGAGCTTGATCTTGACGGTTATGCTATCGGAGGCCTTGCAGTAGGTGAGCCGAAAGAGGATATGTACCGTGTTATTTCGGCTGTTGAACCATATGCTCCAAAGAATAAAATACGTTATCTTATGGGTGTAGGTACTCCCGGTAATATTCTTGAAGCTGTCAGCAGGGGAGTTGACCTTTTTGACTGTGTTATGCCAAGCCGTAACGCCCGCCACGGCCACCTTTTTACAATGAACGGTATTATCAATATCAACAACGCGAAGTACGAAAAAGACGACACTCCCATTGAGGAAGGCTGTCAGTGCCCGACGTGCCAGAAACATTCAAAAGCATATATCCGCCACCTTTTCAAGGCAAAAGAAATGCTTGCAATGCGCCTATGCGTAACTCATAACCTCTGGTTTTATAACACTCTTATGGAAAAAATCAGAGAAAACCTTGACAACGGCACTTTTGATGAGTTCAAAAACAAATATGTTGATTTGCTCGATACAAGAATATAAATAAAAAAACACTTGCAATTTGTATTTAATTAGGTTATACTTAGAAAGATATTTTTTCGGAGGTAATAAAAATGTTCGGTGGAAACAGCAATATGATTTGGATTTATCTTATTGGTATGGTTGCAGTTATGTATTTCCTTACAATAAGACCCCAGAAGAAAAAGCAAAAAGAAGAGCAGGCAATGCGCGACAATATCCAGATTGGTGATGAAATCACAACAATCGGCGGTATCATCGGCCGTGTTGTTACTGTTAAAGAAGATTCTATCATCATCGAAACAGGTGCTGATAAAAACAAGCTTAAGTTTGCCCGTTGGTCAATCAGCCAGAATAACACAGCAAACGAAAAGCTTGCTGCTGAAAGAGAAGCCGCCAAAGCTGCTCAGCAGAAAGAGAAAGAAGCCCGCCTTGAAGCAAAAGGTAAGGGTAGAAAGAAAAAAGACGATCTCGAAGATAAATATTGATTTTTCGTACCGCCGTTTTCCGGCGGTATTTTTGTTGAAGTTTTGTTTTTAATTTTCGCTTTATGCAGATTTTTTTAATTTATGTTCGAAAAAATATATAAAAATGAACACTGATTTTTTACAAAAAATCAATAAACCTATTGACTATGTCTGTTTATGTTTGTTAAAATTATATCAAAGAATATCTGCAGAGTCAGCAGATATTTTAAAGGAGGTTTTATAATGAAAAAAAGATTATTAGCCGTTGCTCTGGCAGTTGTGATGATTTTGTCATCAATGCCGTTCGTTTTTGCGGCAGATGTTGTTCACTCCGGTCAGCTTACCGATACCGTAAGCTGGGCTATCGATTCTGACGGTGTTCTCACTATCAGCGGTTCAGGCTCCATGGGAAAGGGTGAATACTGGTATGACTTGCCTTGGAATGATTATAGTGACGTAGTTTACTCCGTTGTTATTGATGAAGGTGTAACCGATATTATTGACACCGCTTTCGTTTGGCTTGAAAACCTTAGAACACTCTCAATTCCTTCAACGGTTGAGTCAATCGGTGATGAAGATGCTTTGAGTTGTGCGAGCCTTGAAACAATTACTGTTTCACCTGATAATGAGTATTTTACTTCGGAATTAGGAATTCTCTATAATATTGACAAAACAGTGCTTATTTGCTATCCCTCTGCAAAAGCGGGAGATACATTTACAGTTCCTGCTTCAGTTACCGAAATAGGTGCGGGGGCGTTTAAGGCTAACACAGCTCTTAAAAAACTTATCGTTCCCGATACAGTCAAAGTTTTAAATGAGAGTTCTTTCTATGGCGCATGCATTGAGTATTTTTCTCTCGGAAACGGAATAACCGAGCTTCCTTCAAACTGCTTTTTTTCCTGTGATTCACTCAGGAGAATTGTGATTCCTGAATCTGTAACCTCAATTGATTCAGGCTGCTTTATGAACTCAGGGCTTGAAAACGTAGTCTTTGACTCAAATGTTAAGTCGGTAGGTGATTATGCTTTTTATAACATTAAGCTTACTCATGTTCATTACCTCGGCACTCAGGAACAGTTCGAAGCCACAGATATCAGCTCAGCTGATAATGATCTTTTAACAAATGCAACTGTGCATTATATTTCTGAGGATGATTTTAAATCCGAGGGCAGTGAGCCCACTTGTTTGAAAGACGGCAGTGAAAGCGGCGGTTATTTCTGTGAAGAATGTGATGATTTTGTTTCAGGCGCAGCTATTCCTGCAACAGGTCACGATATGGTTAACGGTGTTTGCGGAACTTGTGGTGAAATTTGTCCTCATATCCACAATGATTTAGATGGTATTTGTGATTTGTGTGGTTCTGAGGCTCCGTACCCTGAAATGAAGGTAGGAGACACAATTACATATTATCTTGAAGAAGCTCATATCGGAATTTACTATAAGTTTGTTCCCGCCATTTCCGGTGAATATCGCTTATATTCTGCTGCATTGAGCGATGCTGATGATTCCGTAGTAACTGTTTATGATTCAAATCACACTCAGATAGCACACCTTGATGATCCTGACTCAAGCTTACTCTTTGACGGCACTTTTGAGGCAGTTGCAAGTGAAACATACTACTTCAGTTTTAGTACTTGGGACAATGATGCTACATACAGTGCTACTCTTGAAATGACTGACTGCATTACTCATCAGCCAACAACCGAAGAGCCTTATGTTGAACTGTCTGACAGTGAGGGTGCAACCTACGAATGGTATAAAATCAGCGAGTATGCTACAGATCCGGTTGAGTTTACTGATGAAAATGCTGACCCTTATACTTACGACAGCACCGAGTCAGGCATATACGGTGCTTATGACCCTGAATTAGGTTGGAGCGGTTGTCCGGAATTCTATAATTATTGTTATTTCTATGTAACACTCAACGCGTATGATAAACTCATTTTTGAGGTTGACGGTACTGCTTCTGAAGTAGGTGTAAGTGATTGGCTTTATGACAGTGCTTCGTTTGGTGCTGAACCTGATGCTGACGGTAAAGCTGAAGTTTCAATACCTGAATCCGGCTATTATGTAGTCTATGCAGTAGCTGATGAGCCTGTAAACATCAGAGTTTATAAATCTGAATCTGTTGTTACTTTTGTAGAAGATCAGTCAGAAGCAGAGCTTACTGCAACTGAAGACGGCAAATATTATTGCGTAGCTAAATTTGCAAACGGAACGCTTAAACAGTCAAATGCATTTGATTATAAGGCTAAAGCAGATTCAAAGGTTATCTCTGTTGATTATACAAAATCAGCTTATGCCAGCACAGATTTTACATTTAAGGTTGACGGCAGAGCTGACAAGATTCAGCTTGTTGATAAAAACAACTCATCGCTTACAGCAACATACACCAGAGCAAATGCTGAAATAGTCAGCTATGATGCTCAGGGCAATGAGGTTGACGAAATGTCACGTGAAATTGCTTATGAAATGTGGACTGTGCACTCATCCGTAAAAGCAGGATCATATTATGTTCATGCAAAATACGGTGCAGAGTGGGAAGATATTGATTCATCACTTGTGTTTGACTATGAACTCTCAGCAGAGCGTAAAGAGGTCAGCTCAATTACTCACGATGAGAATGAAGAGCATAAAGCTTTTGAGTTCTGCTCATTCACTGTTAAAACAGGTGTTGACGTTCTCAAGGTTCAGACTGTTGTTAACGGAAAATATGTTGCAACATTTTCTGGTCCGCAGGTTGATGAGGATGAAGCTGTATTCAATGTAACTGCCAAGATGTATAATGTCGGTGAAAATACAGTGAATTTCCGCATTAAAACGGCAGACGGTTGGGAAGATATAGAAGAAACCTTTACAATTGTAGCTGAATAAAAAGTTTTTGCAGGGTGCTTCGGCACCCTGCTTTTTTATCTCAGGCGGCTAAATTATTATTGCTTTTATCCCTTTGGTATGGTATTATTTTACTACACGCGGAAAGGAAGTTTTTTCTATGAGACCTATTGAAGAATTTGTAAGAGAAACCGCCAATTCAGTTGTGCTTGGTGTTGGCGGCGCTGTTCATAAAATAACAAGCGGAAAGCACCCGGAGCATCTTTTTTCAAAGAATGTTCCGCACCCGTTTATAGGAACAGATGTAAAAATAGTCAGTCAGACAGATGACAGCACAACTATAGCAAAGTTTAACCCTGACGGAACTATCAGTGATAAAGAATTTACTGTTCTTCTTGCTACCGATATGCACGTTGACCGCGATAATAAACTCATTTATAAGGCAATGGATATGCTTTATAAACATATTGCAGATGTTAAGCCTGATCTTGTTATTTTTACAGGTGACTTCCTTGTTACCGATTATCAGCAGCTTGACAGTGTGCAGTTTGCAAGATTTATGGAAGATATAGGTATTTACTGGGCTTTTGTTTTCGGTAATCACGAAGCCAGAGAAGAAAAAGAGTTCCATAAATATTTTATGCTCAAAAATCTTACTAAGTATGATCACTGTCTGACCAAAATAGGTCCATCTGATTTGTTCGGTTACGGTAACTTCTTTATTGACATTCTTAATTCAGATAATCAGGTTTCACAGTCTCTTGCTCTTTTTGACTCAGGCAGAGATATTTACCCTCGTTACTGCGAAGAATACAATCTTCCGGCAGAGTATGCAAATTCATATGATTTTATTAAAGAAAATCAGATTGTCTGGTATGAAAATCATATTAAAGCTTTGCAGAAAAATCAGGATGACGTAAAGTCGATGCTCTTTATGCATATTCCTGTGCCTGAGTATAAAGAGATTATGGACTTTGATGAAAATGAAAAGCCTATTCCTACCGGTAAACCGACGGGTAAGGGAGAAGTGATTTACGGTGAAATGCACGAAAACGTAGGTTGCTCAAAATATAACAGCGGTCTTTTTGAAAGAGCAAGAGCGATGGGTGCAACTGCATTTTTTGCAGGTCACGATCATATAAACGATTTTGCTGCGATTTATAAAGGTGTTCTTTTAGCTTATGTTCAGATGACAGGCTATGAGATTTATCATATGGGTGATAAATTCGGAATTCCTGAAAACGAATGGATGCAGGGTACAACGATTCTTAAAATATCGCCAAACGGTGGCTTTAAGCTTAAACAGAATTTCACAAGCAAATTTCTGAAATAACATCAAGTTGACAAAATTTTTAGGTAATGTTAAAATATTCAGGTAAAAAAATGAAAAGGAGCATAATTATGAAAAAAATAATTGCTGTAATCCTTGCAGTTGCTGTTTTTATGGGCGCGATTGCTGTAGGTGTTTATGCACAGGATGATGTTGATCTTAAATTTGCTGTTGCATCTGACCTTCATTATGTCTGCCCTGAAGAAACACTTGAAGAAAATATCACTTATGAAGATGTTTTCTGGCATGCTAACCGCCGTGCAGAGCTTCAGAATGAAGCAGGTTTCATTATTGACGAATTCCTTCGTCAGTGTGCTGAGGATGATTCATGTGAATTTGTTCTCATTCCCGGTGATATTGTAAACGACGGCCGTGTAATAGTTCAGCAGCATCTTGATATGGTAGAAAAGTTTGCTGAGTTTGAAAAAGAAACAGGCAAACAGATTTATGTTATCAACGGTAACCACGATTCAGCCTATAACGAAGGCGACTTCACTCAGCAGGATTTTAAACAGACATATTATAATTTTGGCTGGGACGAAGCTATTGCTATGGACGATGATTCAATCTCTTATGTTGTTGATTTAAGTGATAAATACCGTCTTATCGCTCTTGACAGCTGTCATGAGACCGCTTCAACCGAAGACGGTATGGACACTGACAGAGTTATGTGGGTTTGCGATCAGGCAAAGAAAGCTAAAGAAGACGGTAAGTATCCTATTCTTATGATGCACCACAATCTTCTTGACCATCTTCCTGTTCAGCGTATTATCAGCCAGAACTTTATTATCAAATGGCATTACAGCACCGCTGAGCTTTTTGCTGACAGCGGTATCAAGCTTGTTTTCTCAGGCCATGAGCATTGCAGTGACGCAGCAACCTTTACAAGCCTGCTCGGCAACAAGATTTATGACTTTGCCAATACAAGCCTTATTATGTATCCTCTTGAATACAGAATGTTTACCCTCACAGAGGAAGAAATCAAATATGAATCAAAATCAATTGATTCAATTGATACTGATGCCCTTGTGGCAACTGTTGACGGTTATACCCCTGAGCACATTGCTATTATGAAAGAGGGTATGAACGATGTTTATGCCCATCAGTTCTTTAAAGCAAGTATTCAGTACCGTCTCGGACGTGATCTTAAGCTTGAAGCCATGGGACTTGATGAGGATGCAATTTATTATGACCTTGTTGCATCTGTAGTCAATGAGCTTAACAACACACTTGAAATGCCTCTTTACGGTGAGGGCAGTGTTCAGGAAAGAGCAGCTGAATTCGGCCTCGAGATTCCTGACAGTAATTATGAAAATCTCTGGGATCTGGTAACAGAGCTTGTTGGTTTCCATTATTCAGGCGGTGAATATTATGACCTTTATAGCACTGAAGTTACAATCCTTCTCAGAAGTGTTGCTCTTCTTCTTCGCACAGAGTTTTCAGTTGTAGGTGACAAAACATTGTTCCTTATAGCAGAGTCTTTCCTTGAAGATATGGGTATCGGATCTGCTTCGGAAGAAATTATGAAACTTGCAATTTCAGTTTTCGGTGAAGTTTCAGCTGCCGAATATGCTCTTGTGGCTCTTGCATCTCCGATTCTCTACTCCTTTGCTTATGATGATGACGGCGTTCATGATAATGACGGTGTTATTGAAGGTTATGGTACATCATCATTTGAAAATAATCTTCAGAATCTTGGCGACAAATACGCAATGATTCTTGACAGAACAGTTTTCTATCTCACACAGATGGTAACTATTCTTCTTAAAATAATAGCTTAAATCCGAGCTCCGTCGATGCGGCGGAGCTTTGCATTTTCTGAGGTGATTAAATGAATGCGATTTATTACTTCTTTTGTTGGCTGTTTTCAGTTATCCTTGCTTTCCCGGGTATAGTATTTACGGGCGGGGATGTAGTTAATAACTATTCTTTTAAAATTGATGCATCACAGGTAGGCGATGAGCTTCCCAATGTTGTAAGCAATGTTAATGTGTGGGAAATGGGTACACAATTTATCAATCCCACAGCAAATGAGAAATATGATATATTTGAATTTGTAGAGTATGTTCAGCTTATGCAGTGCTCAGGCGGTAATACTACAAGAGATTTGTTTGAAGATCCGTTGAATTATGATGTTCTTGACGATTATAAATTTGACAAGCTTATCGGTAACTGCAAAGGTATTCTTGAATTGGGTGCAAAGCCCCATCTTAAATTGGGCAGCGTGCCGCTCAAATATTCTACTGATGCCGTTAAAGGCTCAGATTTTGATACCAATATTTATCCCCCTGATGATTATGATGTTTATTATAATTATATGGCGGCTCTCGCTCAGGCACTTGTTGATGAATTCGGTGCAGAAGAAGTTCTCACTTGGCGTTTCGGCGTTATGACTGAGTATGAAAATGAGCAATGGTTCAAAGCACCCAACGGTTCAAAGGGCGATACAGCGGTGGCTTATTGCAAGCTTTACGATTACACAGTTGCTGCTTTGCAGGATGTCATCGGCGAAGATGTTTTTGTAGGTGCCCATTCAATGACAGTTACAGAAGGCTTATGGGATGAAGAAAGCTTTATTCTCCACTGCGGCAAAGGCACTAACTATAAAACAGGGGAGAAGGGTACAAGGATTTGTTTCCTTTCAGGTTCATTTTATGATTCAACTCCCGGTGAATACACAAGTGGTTATGACTTGCCCGGAACAATAAAGTGCTTACAGTCAGCAGCAAAAGAGGCCGGTCTGGATAATCTGATTTTCGGCATTGATGAAGGCAGAATTCTTTGCGGCAACACAAGCGGTAAAGACTCAGATCAGCTTAATACCAGAACAGTCGGTTATACATATCAAGCAGCTTATGATGCAAGACTTTATAAACAGCTCTTTGACACTGACGGGGATTATTTTTCAGCGTGGGGTTATCTTACAAACGGACTTCTTGACGGTTACCCGACAGTGAGCTACCATGTTGCCGATTGTATCTCAGATTTTGCCGGCTCAAAACGTGTCAGCGTTGAAAAACATGATCAGGGATATATCTATAACGGCGAAGTTGAGGCTGTTTCAGCTTATGATGAGTCAACAGGTACCCTTCGCATCATGGCTTATAATTTCAAGAACAAAGTTAATTATAAAAAAGATGTTGACTTGAGTTTTGATATAAACGCACCTCAGTTTAACGGTAAAAAGGTTAAGGTTACATCATATGTAGTGGATGACGATGCAAACTTCTTTGATGAATGGGTGAAAGATAGAAAAACCTACGGTATAGGCGATGACTGCTTTGCTTGGTCGCCTGAAGATCCTCAGATTGAAAGCCCTGTTACTCTCAATGCTCCGTGGGCAAGAGAAATCTATTTCACTCAGCTTCGTGATAAGTATGAAGAATGCTCACGTCTTGAAGCCGTAACAGAGTATCACACACTTAACGGTTCAGAATTAAATCTTTCTTCGGATCTTGATCCAAATGGAGTAATTTTTTACGAAATAACACTTGCATAACAGTCAAAAATGGCCTCGGGCAGAAATTAATTCAGATTTCTGCCCGTTTTTTTGCAAAAAAATAATTATATTTCTTTTTTGGATTGAAAAAAATTGCATTTAGTGATAAAATACAATAGTTAGTATAGGAGTAGTATTGGATTTTTATGTACTTTAAGATAACAAGGGGTCGTTAAAAAATGGATCGTTCAAAGATTAATGCAAAGGAATACCTGGTTATAGACCTGGTTCATATTATAAAAACAATATGGAACAGAATCTGGATTGTTGCCATTGTAAGCATCATTGGTGCAGCAATCGGGTTTTCAGTTGCATCTTTCGCAATTACACCTACTTATTCTTCATCAGTAATGCTGTATGTTAATAACAGCTCTTTCACTGTTGGGGATTTAGGCTTCAGCATCAGTTCTTCCGAAATCAGTGCGGCTCAGAGTCTTGTTAAAACATACTCTGTTCTTCTTAAAAACCGCACAACCCTTGAAAAGGTTATTGAACAGACTGATGTGTCTTATAAATGGAAAGACTTATATTATATGATAGAGGCGTCTCCTGTTGACGAAACTGAAATTATGAAGGTTACCGTTACCAGCGAGGATCCTTATGAGGCAGCAAAAATCGCTAACGGAATTGCGAAAGTTCTGCCCCAGAGGGTTTCTGAAATCGTTGAAGGAAGCTCAATGGAGGTTGTTGACTCCGCTGTTCCTGTTACAAATAAGGTAGCGCCGAATATAACGGGTTATACCATAGTCGGATTTATTCTCGGTGCTTTGCTTTCACTGATGTTCTTTGTAGTTGTAGCGTTGCTTGATAATACAATTCACGATGAAGAGTAT
This sequence comes from Acutalibacteraceae bacterium, assembly GCA_045541505.1. Classification (GTDB taxonomy): domain Bacteria; phylum Bacillota; class Clostridia; order Oscillospirales; family Acutalibacteraceae; genus CAG-488. Next base: position 29,515 of record JAZQJF010000008.1, on the reverse strand, counting down.
ATTCTCAACAACTATGACTATCCCGTATTGGCAAAGATTCCCGACTTGTTGGAAACACAGAATAAAAAATACGGTTATTATTACAACCATTATTATAAAAAAAGATAAGGGGGTGTAGTTGTGGGTATTTTAAGTAAATCAAAAAAGTTTTTGTCAGTCAGAGAAAATGAAAAAACTCTGCATAAAAATCTCAAATTTACCGCAACAGAGCAGTACAAACTGCTCAGAGCAAACCTCTCTTTCACTTTACCTGAAGACAGTGAATGTGCCATCATTGGCGTAACAAGCGCTATGAGAGGTGAGGGTAAAAGCACAACTGCCGTAAACCTTTCATACGTTCTCGCTGAAAGCGGAAAAAGAGTTCTTCTCATTGACGGTGATATGCGTTTGCCAAGTATTGCAAGAAAGATGAGGCTCAGCAATTCTCCCGGCCTTACTGATTTGCTCAAAGGTGAAGAAACAATCCAGATGAGCACATTCAAATCAAGTCAGCTTAGTAACTGGTATATTATGCCGTCAGGAAATTTGCCGCCTAATCCTTCTGAGCTTCTTGGCTCTAAGCGAATGGAGAATTCTCTTAAGGTTTTATCCGCAAGTTTTGATTATATAATTATCGATCTTCCGCCGGTTAACATTGTTTCCGATGCGTTGACAGTTTCTAAATTTATTTCAGGTGTAATTGTTGTTATACGTGAAGATTATACTGAGAAAAAAGAACTTGAAACCTGTTTCAGACAGTTGAAGCTTTCTGATGTTAAAGTTCTCGGATGTGTTATTAATGAATCGAAAAACGGCAAAGGTTCTTACGGTAAATATAAATACAAGCGTTATTATAAATACTATAAGACTTACGGCAATTACGACTCTGCAGAAACCGCCAACGAGTAAGGAGGCTTTTGTGTGATTGATTTTCACTCGCATATATTGCCGGCGATGGACGACGGAAGCAAAAATGAGCAAGAAAGCCTTGTGATGCTCACGGAGCTTAAAAATCAAGGCGTCACCAAAGTTGTGGCTACACCTCATTTTTATGCAAACTGTGAGTCTGTTACTGAGTTCCTGTCCAGACGTAAGGCTTCTTCTGAAAAGCTTATGTCTTTTTCTCGGGATGATATACCTGAGATTATCCTCGGAGCAGAGGTGAAATATTACGAAGGTATCAGCAGGCTCGCTGACTTAAGAAAGCTTTGCGTCAGCGGAACAGATTTATTGTTGCTTGAAATGCCTTGTAACAAATGGACTGGTTATATTCTGAAAGAGCTGTTTTCATTAGCATCAAAAGGGGATATAACTATTGTTCTTGCTCACATAGAAAGATGTATTTTTATGCAGCCAAAGGATGTTTTTATAGATTTGCTTAACAGCGGAGTGCTTATGCAAATCAACGCATCTTTTATTAAAAACTTCTTTACCCGCCGTAAGGCTTTGAAGCTTCTCGGAGCAGATATGGTTCATTTCATCGGAACGGATTGTCATAATACTTCTGACAGACCACCTGAAATAGAATCAGCCTTGCATCAGATTTCAAAAAATCTCGGTGAGGATTTTTTACAGCACTTAGTTAATTACGGAAATGAAATTTTCTGTAAAAATAGAGAAACCATTTAATTTAGAAAGGAAGATATACAATGAAAAAATTCTTAGCGTTATTCCTTGCACTTGTTATGGCTTTTGCAGTCAGCATAACCGTACTTGCAGGCCCCGGCAGCTTCGTTCAGAGCCCTTCAAACAACAGCGGCCCTGAAATTGTTGAAAGCGAAAACGAAAATGATGAATGTACAGCAGAGCTTGTAGTTACCCCTTATAAAGACAGAGCAACTCTCCCTGCTGACAAACTTGCAGAGATCGAAAAGGTATATAAAATCATCGCTTCAGGTGTTGACCTTACATCTCTCAATGCTCAGTTCAAAACATTCGTTGCAGGTCTCGGTCTTCTTGCTTCAAACCTTGCAGTTAGTGATTTGTTTGATGTAAGCTATTATAATTGTGACACTCACGATTATCATGGTTATTTCCGCATCAGATTGAGTGCTGATACATTGAGAAACTTTGTCGGACTTTTGCATTACAACAACGGCACATGGGAATTTATTGATAATGCAAAAGTACTTCCTGACGGTGAAACTCTTGAGTTCAAGGTTAAGGATTTCTCACCCTTTGCAATTGTTGTTGATACAAGCAAAGGCTCTGCCATTTCACCTGATACAGGTTCATATGACTATGTCAGCTTTGTTGCAGTGCTTGTAAGTGTTGTTTCACTTGCCGCTGTTACAGTGACTCTTAAGAAAAAATATGAGTAAGTCCCATTCTTCAAGAAAATTAAAACACAAAATTAAAATTGCAGCTGCCTTTTTATTGGCAGTTGTGGTTATCTGCGGAGTTTTTTTCGGCATAAGCGTATGGGACAAGCGCACCGGGGAATACACTGAAAAAGAAGATTTTGTTATTCCTGATTCTGCGCTTACCTATGACGGAAAAAAATATGACCTTAAGGAAAACGTTGAAACCGTTCTTGTTATGGGTCTCGATAAATTTGAGCAGACAGATAAAGAGGCGTACACAAATGATATGCAGGCAGACTTTGTGATGCTTCTTGTTATTGATAATGACTCAGAAAAATGTACTGCATTACACATCAACCGTGATACTGTTACCCAGATGAATATTCTTGGTGTAGCAGGGGATAAGGTTGAGGTTATCAGTCAGCAGCTTGCCCTTGCTCATACTTATGGCAACGGTAAGGAAATTAGCTGCCGCAATACTGCTGAAGCTGTATCAAACCTGTTGCTTGGTGTTGAAATCAACTATTATATGTCAGTGACTATGGATGCTGTCGGAATTTATAATGATTTTGTCGGCGGCGTTGAATTAGTTGTTAACGATGTTTTCAGTGGAATTGACAATACACTTGTAAAAGGCCAGAAAGTGACATTGAGAGGCGACCATGCTCTCAATTATGTTCGTTCACGTTACGGTCTTGATGATGATACAAACAACCGACGTATGGAACGTCAGAGACAGTATCTTGATGCATTGTACGCAAAAACCCAGGAATGTATAGCAAAGGACAGCGGATTTATTTTAGATGCCGCATCAAAGCTTTCACCTTACGTAGTTTCAAATTGTTCAGGCAACCGTCTGCAGTCTCTTGCAGAAAAAATTGCCGGTTATGAGTTTGTGGGAATCAGAAGCCTTAAAGGTGAGTTTACCAAGGGCGAGAGCTTTATGGAGTTTCACGCCGACGGTAAAAATGTTGAAGAAACTGTAGTAGATTTGTTCTATACACCAAGAGATTAACAGTTCCGGAAGTTTAAAAGACAGAGGTGTTGAAGTGAAGCCAAAACATATTTTGGTTGTCAGTCAATACTTTCACCCAGAATACTTTCGCATTAACGATATGTGTTGCGAATGGGTGAGACGTGGCTATAAAGTCACAGTATTGACCGGCATTCCCAATTACCCACGCGGAAAATTTTATAAAGGCTATGGTTGGTTTAAAAGAAGAAAAGAAATCTGGAACGGAATTGAAATTATCCGAATTCCGCTATTTGCACGAGGCAAAGGCCCAATCAGAATGGTTATGAACTACATTTCTTTTGTGTTTTCAGGTTTTTTCTGGCAGCGTTTCACAAAAATCAACGCCGACATTGTTTTCACCTTTGAGGTGTCACCTATGACACAGGCTCTTATTGGTGTTAAATATAGCCAGAGAAGAAAAATTCCGCATTATCTTTATGTTCAGGATTTATGGCCGGAGAATGTTATAACAATCACAGGCATCAAACACCCGATTGTTATAAGCCCCCTGAGCCATATGGTTGACCATATTTACAAAAACAGCGACAAGATTTTTGCAACTTCCCAGTCCTTTGTTCAGGAAATAAGAAAACGTACTCCCGGTGAAGAAAATAAAGTTATTTATTGGCCGCAGTACGCAGAGGATTTTTATATTCCTCTTGAAAAAACGGAGGCTTCATCAAATAAGCTTCCTGATGACGGAAAGTTTAAAATCGCTTTCACAGGTAACATCGGTAAGGCACAAGGTCTTGAGTTGTTACCAAAGGCGGCAAAACGCCTTAAAAAAGAAGCAATTGATGATGTTACTTTTGTTATAATAGGTGACGGCAGGCAGAAAGAAAAACTTCTCAAAGAAATCAGAAAAAGCGGTGTTGCAGATTATTTCTGTATGATCGAACGTCAGCCTGCAGAAGAAATTTCAGGCTTGCTTGCCGCTTGTGATGCAGCTTTTGTTTCTTTTTCTCCTGATCCGTTGTTTGAAAAAACAATTCCCGCAAAGCTTCAGTCATATATGGCTTGCGGTATGCCCATTCTTGCTGCTGCCTGCGGTGAAACACAGCGGCTGATAGAAGAGTCCGGTTGCGGATTATGCTGCGGATTAGGTGACGATGCAGCATTAACACGGGGCATTAAAGAGCTTATTCGTTCTGACCTGTCAAAAATGTCTATGAATGCAAGAAGTTATTTTGATGCTAACTTCCGTAAAGATCAGCTCATGGATGAAATGGACGAATACTTTTTGGCTGCTTTTTAATTTTCATATTATTTATTTTGAGAGGATAGTTTTATGCTGTCAGATACAACTATTAAACGCGATACCAAAAATAATTTTTTCTGGCGCTGTTTGCTATCCTTGAGAAGACGTGCTTCTCAGCGCTATCGCAGTAAATTGAATTCAGAAATACAGGAAAAGTTAAAAGACACAAAAGATTTTACTATCTTCTCAAACAATTGTCTGGGTGGCGTATTTTATCATGATGCGGGTAAAAAATTCACATCTCCTTTGATTAACACTGCTATGGATGGTGAAGATTTTATAAAATTTCTTTCAGATCCTAAGCATTATTTAAACCATAATATGGAGTTTTTTACCTGGCCGGGAAGAGATTTTCCCATAGCAAAAATAGATGACATTGAAGTGAATTTTGTTCATTACAAAACTCAGGAAGAATGCCTGGAAAAATGGAAAGAACGCGGTTCAAGAATTGTGTGGGATAATATTTTTATTGTAGCTACGAATCACGACGGAATGTATCAGGATAAATGTATGAAGCAGTTTGACGAGCTGCCTTATAAAAACAAAATTATGTTTGTCAGTAAGGAATATCCCGAATACGAATGGGCGATTCCCATTAAACAGTTTCTGGGCCGTTATCAATGCCGTGTTACCACATCTTTTGCAGATATGCGCGGCCATCGCTACTATGAAACTGCTTTTGATATTGCTGATTGGATTCGAAAGAACAGCTAACGGAGAACACAATGAAAAAAGATTTATCCTTGTCAGAGATTAAAACCATTGAACTTGAAATTTTAAAGCATTTTAAATCTTTTTGTAATGAAAACAATATCAGTTTTTATCTGTCAAACGGAACACTTCTCGGCGCTGTTAAATATGGTGGATTCATACCTTGGGATGATGATATTGATGTTTTTGTACCCAGAGAAGATTATGACAGGTTAATTGAAACCTATAAAAACAGTGAAAAATTCAAGTTGTTTTCATCCCAAAGAGATGATAAATTCAGATTTACCTTTGCTAAGCTTTGCGATGCTACAACGATTAAGGCAGAAAACAACATCGACAATGGTGTTGAACTTGGCGTTGATATGGATATTTTTCCGTTAGATACCTGCTCACAACAGATATTCAAAAAGTCAATACTGCTGAAAATTAAAGTTTTGCAAAATTGCTGCATATTGGCAAAATTCATTTCCTCAAAAGGCAAACCTGTCCACAAACGTATGGTTATAGATATATGCCGTTTGTTTGGGTATAGCTTTTTTGCCGAGCGACTTGTTAAGCTTATAAAAAGAGAAACATCTTCAGGTTCAGCATATGCAGGGTGTCTGATGTGGCCTATTTACGGTAAAGCAGAAATAATTCCTGCAGATGTATTTAAAGACACTGTTGATGTAACTTTTGAAGGTGAAACTTTTCCTGCACCGGCAGGATATGATTTATATTTACGCAGCTTGTACGGAAATTATCACCTTGACCCGCCAAAAGAAGCTCAAAAAACACATCACTCTTTTAAAGCGTTTCAAATTTGATTGTCAAACTCAATCAATTTAGATATATATGTTAAAAAATAAGGAGGTAATAACTTAATTGACTAACCGCTGCTCAATAGGGGTTTGGCTACTCTTTGAGTAATTCTCTACAGTCAAAAAATACTGAAAGGAGTTATTTTATGAACAGAACATTTAAAAAGATTGTATCATTTGTTCTCTCTGCTGTAATGGTTCTCACTGTTTTTTCAGTAGTTCCGTTTTCAGCATTTGCTGCGAATGATTATACTATCAACAGTACCACTAGTACAGATGGTTACTACAACCTTATTTCTAAAAAAGATTGGGATACCGCACCTGGTATCTCTGAGTCAGAAATTGTTCTGAACAATGACGATGGTACACGTCGTCAGGTTATCCACGTAATGGAAGCGGATTTGAATAATGAATACACTAAGGTTATCGGTAGCTATGCTGAAATGAATACATCTAAGTATCAGACATCAACAATGGATGTTCAGGCAGCATGGGTAGAAGATAACTGGAATCTCAATGTTGTGGGTGGTATGAACACTTGCCTCTCATGGTATTCAGGCTATCCCGCAGAAAAGGTTGGTATGCCTCTCGGTTTCCTTATGGTTGACGGTGAAGTGCTTTGGGACGGCTGTGAAGGTTTCCCAACAGTTATTGTAATTAATAAGGATTTTGATGCAGAAGGCAATGCAAGACCTGCAGATATTCCAAAAGTAGAAATGGTACAGATTAAGTCTTCAGCAGATCTTGACGGATGGGAAGATCAGGTTATTCCTTGCTCATCCGGTTACATTGTAAAAGACGGTAAAAATGTGCAGACATCTGCAAACCATTCAGATGCTGCTCCTCGTTCAGTTGTTGGTATCAAAGCTGACGGAACAGTAGTTATCATGGAAAATGACGGTCGTCAGTCTCCTTTTTCCATTGGTATGTCAATGTATGAGCTTGCAGAGGTTATGCTTGATCTTGGTTGTGTATATGCAGCTAACTGTGACGGTGGTGGATCATCAACTTTCCTCGCTCAGCGTCCCGGTGAAGATCTTGAAGTTGTAAACTCACCTTCTGACGGAGGCCTTCGTCCTACAACACAGGGTATTCTCTTCATTTCAACAGCTCCCTCTGACGGAACATTCTGCCGAGCAAGCGTTGAAACAACAACCGGAGAGTATTATACACCTTATAGTCAGGTTCAGTTCACAGCAATAGGCTCAGATCTTTCAGGTGCTTTTGCAGAAATTCCTGCTGAGGCTGTATGGCAGCTTTCTGATGATTCTATGGGAACAATAGATCAGAACGGTTTATTTGTTTCAACGGGTAAATCCGGTTCAGTCAGTGCTCAGATTGCATATAACGGAAAAGTTGTTGGCGAAAGCACAATCAATATTGTTGTTCCTGATAAAATTTCCTTTAGTCAAGCAACACTTACCGTACCGAACGGACAGACAACCAGCTTTGGAATCAGTGCTTTTTATGGTGTTTATGATGTTGCAACCAGAAGCGATGATTTTATAATTAAACTCAGTTCTGATGAAATGGGTGTTCTTAACGGTTATGAGCTTACCGCTACTGAGGATTCTTCAGTTAAAGGCGGAACTATAACTGCAACACTTGCTTATGATTCTACTGTAACAGCAACGATGGAAGTTGTTTACGGTAAAGCTTCAGAAGTAGTTTATGACTTTGAAAACGGTTTTGGTGACGATTGGTACGTTGAACAGCTTCAAAAAAGAAAGAATTGGTCTAAAACCGAAAAAACATCTCATTATAATATTCTTGTTGATCATGAAGCCGTAACTGCTGAAACAGGAATGGTACATGACGGCAATGGTGCAGCAGCAGTTTATAGTGATAATACTTATGCAACACTTAACTGGGCAGGTGCCGCTATTTATTGGGCAAATGAAACAGTTACTTATGAAAACGTTAGCTCTATCGGTGCATGGGTTTATATTCCTAAAGATGCTGTTAGTTTTGGAGTTCGCTTTTTGTTAGCCGGTGTTAAAGACGGTAACCAAAGCTCTATTGATGTAACTCCACATAATTTTGGCGATTCTCTTTATTTTGAAGAATCAGGTTGGAGATATGTTTCCGTTGATGTTAGTGATTATGATGCAATTATATTGAATAAAGCTCCTACATTTGCGGAAGTAAACAATAACAACAGATACTCAGGCTTTAGAATTGAATTGACATGTCAGCTTAACGGTGGTTCAAGCGGCGAATACAATTGGTCTACTACCCCGGGTGTAAAGAGCGTGAACACATTCTACATTGACAACCTCACAATTGACTATTCATCTGCTTGTGATGACCGTGAGGCTCCTAATTTCGGAGAAGTTGTTTATGTCGAACCGATCACAACTGAAGATAAATACCTTAACAATCAGCGTAACGAAACAAGTGTAACAACATATAACAATATTGGTTTTAGTGTTGCCGTTTCAGAAAATACTGAGCGTGTAAATGCTACAGGTCTTGATGCTGATACAGCTAAAGCATATATTGACGGAAATGAAGTTGATTGTGATTTTAACGGCAATAAACTTTCTGTAGCAAGCACAGAACTCACAAACGGAGTTCATACAATTAAGTTTACAATCTGCGATAATGCAGGAAATTATTCTTCTGTTATTCGAAAGATTAATGTTCAAGGAACTGGATCTGATGCAACTGTTAAGGTTGTTCCAAAGAGTAATACCAACCTTGTTTTCACAGGTTCACAGTATTGGGTTGATATTGTTTCAACAGCGGTTGAAAATGTTGATGAAATAACTGTTGCTCTTGACCTCAACAATGTAAATGAATGGATTCCTGAAAGAATTGAGACTCTTTATGGATTTACAGCTTCATATTCAACAGACATTGCTCGTGAGAATATTCTTTATCTCACAATCAAACGTACAGGCGATGTTGAAGCTACAGGAGAAAATGTTATCGCTTCTATTCCTGTTCAGACTTGGGAATGGAAAGAGGAAGATTATCCCGGATACCTTCCTTCAGCAGGTGGCGATAATGACCTTAATGGCAACAGCATGTATGACCCCTATGAATGCTGGCAGGAATATGTAACAACTAATATGGATGTTATTGTTAACCCTATTGCCGGTAAAGTTGTAAATGTTGATGGTTCTGATGAATGGTTCTCAGGTGAAAAAATTCAGGTTGACACAGAACAGATGATTGGTACATGGTGGGGTTGCTCAGCTGCAAATAAGGTTTACTTTGCAGATAAGAGCAGTTGGCATCTTCATGTAGCAGGTGAACCCCAGAGCAAAGAAGCAACATGTACTGAAGCCGGATACACAAACAGAATTTTCTGCGTTGGCTGTGCATGTGTTACTGAAGAAAAGCTTGGTCATGTTTGTGATTCTGCTAATGGTTGCGATGCCGTACTTGATTGGGGCACAACTGTTGCTGCACTCGGTCATGAATGGGCTGTAAATGCTGACGGCAAACTTGCTTGTGTAAACGGCGGTGAACTTTTCAGCGGTGAATATACTGATGGTAAAACATATGTTAACGGTGTTGTTGTTGCAGACGGTTGGAATGCTGATAACACAGCTTACTATGTAGACGGTGTTAAGGTAACAGGTACGGTTGTTATTGATAAAGTAGTTTACACATTTGACGATAACGGTGTATATCAGCCATCAGCTATGTTTGAAGGCTTTATTGAAAGCGAAGACGGTTTGATGTATTTCTACTCAAACAACAACTACGAAAAAGCTTATGCTTATATCAATGATACAGCATACTATTTCGCAGACGGTATCGCATTTGACGGCAACTATACTATCAACGGCGAAACCTGCTTGTTTGAAGGCGGTAAATACGTATCTTGCTCAACTGCTGACGTTGTGGATGCAGGTTATATGGGCGAAAAAGTAAATTATATTATTTATGCTGACGGAAGTATGGTTCTCGGCGGCGAAGGTGCAACTTACAAGTACACATCCCGTGCAAATCTTCCTTGGTATAAACTTAATAAAGACATTCGTTCAATCGTAATCGGTAAGGATATTACCGCTCTTAATCAGTTTGCTCTTGCAGACATTTACTATGCAAAAACAATTACATTTGAAGAGGGCAGCAAGCTCACTTATATCGGACCCGGTGCTGTATTGTCTTGCTACGGAATCACTGAAATTACTTTCCCTGATTCATTAGAAACAATCGCACAGAACGCATTTAAGATGTGCAAAAACCTCGTTAATGTTTACTTACCTTACAACATCAAGTCAATTAACAAGCTTGCTTTTGTTAACAACCAGAATGTTGTAATGGAAAAGATCCACCTTCATGTTTTCGAAGGTACAGTTGCTGAAACATACGCAAAGAACTACAATATTCCTTATACTTATCGTAAATTCGTTGATAAAGTAGTTGCTTCAGGCACTTGCGGTGCTAACGCTACATGGACATTCTACCAGAGCGGTAAAATGGTAATCGGCGGCAGCGGTGCAATGGATAACTACACAAGCAAGGATGCAACTCCTTGGGCTTCATATCTTCTTGATATTAAGGAAATCGAAATCGGTAAGGATGTCACAAAGGTAGGCAACTTTGCATTTGCTTATGCTCATAACGTAAAGAGCGTAACATTTGAAGAAGGCAGCAAACTTGAATATGTAGGCGCAGCATCATTTATGTATATGCTTTACACAACTGAGGTTGTATTGCCTGCAACAGTAACAACAATCGGCAACAATGCTTTCTCATACGGTGCTCGTCTTGAAAGCATTATCGTTCCTCAGAACGTAAGCCTCATCTATGTAAGAAGCTTCTATAAGTGCCCCAACCTTGTTATTAACGTAACAGAAGGTACTTATGGCGAAAGCTATGCAAAGTCAAACAACGTTCCTTACGTAACACGTGCATTTGTTGACACTGTATTAGCAACAGGCACCTGCGGTGAGAGTGCAACATGGACTCTCTATGACAGCGGCAGAATGGTAATCGGCGGCAGCGGTGCAATGGATAACTACACAAGCAAAGATGCAACACCTTGGGCTGCATATCTTCTTAAGATTAAGACAATCGAAATCGGCAAAGATATCACAAAGGTAGGCAACTTCGCATTTGCTTATGCTCACAACGTAAAGAGCGTAACATTTGAAGAAGGCAGCAAGCTTGAATATGTAGGTGCAGCAGCATTTATGTATATGCTTTACACAACAGAGGTTGTATTACCCGAAACAGTAACAACAATCGGCAATAATGCATTCTCTTATTGTTCAGCATTGAAGAGCGTAGTAGTTCCTCAGAGCGTAAAACTTATTTATGCAAGAAGCTTCTACAAATGTCCTTCTCTTGTTTTGGCAGTTGCTTCGGGCTCATACGCTGAGTCTTTCGCAGCTAAAAACGGCATTGCATACGAAGTAAAATAAGCATTTTTATACTTTAACTAACCCCTAGGAAGGGGACGGCTATACCCTTAAAGTATGGCCGTCCCCTGTAAACATTTAACTCTGTATGGAGATTTTATGAAAATTTTGTTTGTTAATTCTGTTTGCGGAATCCGCAGTACAGGAAGAATAGTAACCGATTTAGCAGATGATTTTATTAAGCAAGGTCACGAATGTATGGTGGCTTACGGTCGCGAAAGCGTACCTGAAAAATATAAAAAAATATCTTATCGTATCGGCAGTGAAACAGATGTGAAGATAAATGCACTTAAAGCCCGTTTCTTTGATAATGAGGGCTTTAATGCAAAAAAACAAACCGAAAAATTTATTAAGTGGGCAGATAATTATAATCCCGATTTATTATGGCTTCATAACTTACACGGGTATTATATTAATATAGATATATTATTTAAATGGATAAAGTCAAGGCCCGGTATGCAGGTTTGCTGGACCTTGCATGATTGTTGGCCGTTTACAGGACATTGTGCGCATTTTTCATATGCAAAATGTTATAATTGGCAAACGCAGTGCGAAAATTGCAGCCTGACCGGTGAGTATCCTAAAAGCTTTTCAAAAGATAATTCATATGAAAATTTTTGCCGCAAGAAAAAAGCTTTTTGCGGTGTAAAAGATATGACTGTTATAACACCGTCTTTTTGGTTAGCTGACCTGGTAAAACAAAGCTTTTTAAAAGATTATACTGTTGAAGTAAAACATAATACAATTAATCAAGCTGTGTTTAAACCGACATTGAGCAGTTTCAGAAAAAACAATAATCTGGCTGACAAAAAAATAGTCTTGGGTGTTGCTTCAGCCTGGAGTGAGCGAAAGGGTCTTAATGATTTTGTTAAGCTGTCGCAGATTCTTGATGGCTCATATAAAGTAGTTTTGGTTGGTATTGATGAAAAAACAAGAAAAAATCTTCCGAAAGAAATAGTTTGTATACCTTCTACCAACTCTGCAAGAGAGCTGGCTGAAATATACACAACGGCAGATGTTTTTGTCAATCTCACATACGAAGATAATTATCCGACTGTTAATCTTGAATCGCAGGCTTGTGGCACACCCTGCATAACCTACAGAACCGGCGGCTGTGCAGAAAGTGTCCCTTCTGAGAATGTTATTGAGCAAGGAGATATCAGTAGTTTAATTAAAAGAATTCAACATATATGTATGGTAGAATGAAATGAATATTTTATATTTTGGAACAGTTTGTGATTTGCAAAATTATGAAAAACTTTTGCAAAATTGTAAAAAAAAGGCAAGTGTTTCAACAATTGTATTTGAAACCTCGCTTCTTTCAGGACTGAAAAACAAGAATATTGAAATTGATGTTCACAGTTTTCCGATGATACCAACTTTCCCTGACTGTGATATACTTTCTTTTGGCGGAAATTATGAAGATCTTTCCTGCGGTTACAGATGCAGATGGTTGCATACTGTCAATCTGCCTGTGTTAAAGCAGATGTCCCGTCGAATTGATGCCCGCAAGGCAATCAGACTCTGGGCTGAAAAAAACAAGGGAGACGGTGTAATACTTTCTTATTCTATTCCGCCGTTTTTAGCTAAAGAAATTGTAATGCTTGGTAAAAGGTACAAATTGAAAACTGTGGCAATTGTGCCTGATTTACCACAGAATATGTATATTAATCATCAGAACAACAGCCTGAAATATAAACTGAAACAGTTATATCTCAGATCTTCTTTAAAGTATCAGGGTGATTTTGACGGCTACGTTTATCTTACGGAATATATGAAAGATGTGGTTGCACCAACAAAGCCTTATATGGTTATGGAAGGCATTTTTGATGCAGCTGACTTCGAAACAGAAAATGATATTGCTGAAAAGTCAACACCGAGGGCAATTATGTATGCCGGTCGTTTACACGAAAAATATGGTATAATTAATTTGCTTGATGCATTTGAACTGCTTGATGGCGATACACAGCTTTGGATTTTCGGCGACGGAACCGCAGTTGAAGAAATAGAAAAAAGAATGGTCGGAAACAGCAGAATCAAATTTTTTGGCCGAGTTTCACGTGAGGAAATTCTGAGTTTTGAAAAAAAGGCTGCGTTGCTTGTCAACCCCAGAGATCCCGAAGAGGATTTTACTAAATTCAGCTTTCCTTCTAAAAATATTGAATATATGTATTCCGGAACGCCGCTTGTTACAACGAACCTTAAAGGAATACCCGAGGAATACAGAGACTATGTTTTTATGGCAGAGAGCAATAAATCTGAATGCTTGGCAGAAGTTATAAGAGAAGTTTTGAAAATGACCGATGAAGATTTGTCAGCAAAAGGGGAAAAGGCTCGTCGTTTTATACGTGATAATAAAAATTCAGTTGTTCAAAGCAACCGTGTTTGGCAGTTTATAAAGAATTTGTAAGGAGACTAATATGAAAATTGCACTGAAATCAAAGTTTAGCATTTCACAAATATTAATATTGACCTTACTTTTGCTTGCAAGCATGAATGTTTTGAATTTGTATTTTTATTTTCTGTTTGCAGCTTTTCTGGTGTCTGTTATTGCAAATTTTCGACATTTTATTGTAGATAAGTTGTTCTTTGTTTTGCTTGCTTTTTCCCTCAGCTATCTGATTTTTTATCCGGAATCGCTGAGCAGTGTTACCTTGATAATAAAAAGATTTATATTCCCTATGTGTTATCTTATGGGCATAAACTTTTTAAATTACGAGAAAAATGATTCAATGGACACGAAAAAACGTGAGTCTATACTTAAAGCGGCTTTTTTGATTCCTGCTATCGGAGCGTTTTTACACTATTTGCTTAATATGGCTGTTAATATCGGCAGCTTGAGCAGAAACACAACAGATATCTGGACAGGGGAAGTAATGCTAGCAACAGGTCAGGCGTGCTTGGCAATTATGGCTATCGGCGCATTTTCTGCTACACTGTTTTCAGAGATTTCAACAAAGAGTAAAATTATATCTGCCGTAGGTTTGCTGGGTGTGTTTGCATATAATCTTGTGTTGGCGGGCAGAACACTTATTGTTTTATCTGCGATGATATTATGTGTTGCTTTGGCCTATTCGGTTATAAACAGTAATTTAAAACGTAAGGTTAACATAATTGCAACCACTTTGATTATGCTCACTTTATTTATCATTGCATACACACAAAATTTATTCGGATTGAGAGAATGGGTTCTCGGTTCTAACCTTTCAGCGCGATTTGATTTGATGCAGGTAAGTGAAGATTCGAGATTAACTAATAAGTGGCTATATATATCAAATATGCTTGATTATCCCCTTGGTGGCGGTAATTTGCGCAACTATTTAGGTGAGTATGCCCATGAACTGTATCTGGATGTTTATAGCGATGCAGGTATTTTCGGCTATGTTTCTATAATCCTTTTTGTAGCTATTTCCGCTTTAAATGCATTGAGAGTTATTAAAAACGGTAATGTCAGCAAAAACTTCAAACTGCTGTTGATATGCATATTTATTTCTATACTTGCTGAGTTCTTTTTGGAACCGATTATGCAAGGTGTTCCCTGGATGCTTTGTTCTTTCTGTTTCTACAGCGGTTTACTTAAAAATGTTCGGATTGCAGATTCTGAGCAATTATTGCTTACTGAGTGAAACAAGAGGTGCCTGATGTTTACATTTAAAACATTTATGTTAAATGCTTATTACAAAATCAAATTCAGAAAACACAATCTTAAAATCGGAAAAAAAGCGGAAGTTCTGACTTTGAATTCTGATTTTGAAGGTTATAACTGTATTGGTGAGAGAAGTCAATTTAAAGGCTCACTTGGATATGGCAGTTATATTGGCCGCAATTCTTATATAAATGCAACTGTGGGTAAGTTTACCTGTATTTCTGACCGTGTAAATATAGTTTCAGGTACTCATCCTACAAAAGGTTTCGTTTCTTCTCATCCTGCATTTTATTCTACAAAAAAGCAAAGCGGCTTTACTTTTGTCGATGAAGACAAATTTCAGGAGGAACGCAGAAATCCTATAAACCCACAGACTTCTGTATATATCGGTAACGATGTATGGATCGGGTGTGACGTCACAATTCTCGGCGGTGTAGTAATAGGGGACGGGGCTGTTATTGCTTCAGGATCTATGGTCACAAGCGATGTTGAGCCATATACAATTGTAGTCGGGGTACCTGCTAAACCGTTGAGAAAGAAGTTTTCTGATGATATAATTGATTTTCTTCTGGACTTCAAATGGTGGGACAGAGATATAGAATGGATCAGAGAAAACAGCAAATATTTTCAGAATATCGAAGAGTTTGCAGAAAGGTATAATGTATGAAAATAGTTCATATCTGTCTTTCGTGTTTTTATGTTGACGGAATGGGATATCAGGAAAATATTTTGCCCAAGTATCATTCTGAAAACAATGAAGTTTATATTATCACATCAGATTTTGCTTTTGATTCAAGCGGAAAAGTGACAAAAAAAGAGAAAAAAGAGTATCGTAACGAATATGGAATTCCTGTAAAAGTACTTGATAAAAGCAACCGTTACGGACCGCTTTCAAAATATAACGATTTTGACGGGTTATTTGAGTCTTTGAGTGAAATTAATCCCGATGTTATATTCTGCCACGGAGGGCAGTTTGTTGCGTTAAAAGATGTTATCAGATATTGCAAAAAAAATCCTGAGGTTAAACTTTTTATAGACCAGCACGGTGACTATTACAATACGCCTGTGGATTCCTTGCGAAAGCGTCTCGGGCAGTATATGATTTATGGTCATTGGATGCGTAAGGCGCAGAAATATACCGAAATGTTTTGGGGTGTAACACCCTGGAGATGCCAATATCTCAATGACGTTTATGCAATAAAAAAAGAAAAAATCTCTCTTTTGCCTATGGGCGGAGATGATGAAAAGATTTGTTTTTCACAGCAGAAAGAGATTGCAGAAAAAATACGTAAAGAAAATGATATTTCCGATAACGACTTTCTTATTGTCACCGGCGGAAAAATTGATTCAGAAAAACGCATTGATGTGTTAATGCAGACCGTTGCGAAATTTGACGTTGACAACATAAAGCTTCTCGTATTCGGAAAGGCAAATGAAAAGATTAAAACACAGATTGAATCGCTTGCCAAAGATAAGCATATAAGATATATTGGCTGGATTCCTTCTGATGATGTTTACAATTATTTTCTTGCGGCCGACCTTGTTGTTTTCCCGGGAACTCACTCTGTATTGTGGGAACAGGCTTGCGCCTGCGGAGCACCTTGTGTTTTCCGTGATTGGGACGGTATGCATCACGTTGATGTTGGCGGAAATGCAATTCTTCTGCGCAACTGTGATAAAGAAGAACTTAAGTCTGTGATACAGGATTTATATTCAGACAAAAATAAATTGCAAAGAATGAAAACAATAGCAGTCAATAAAGCCATACCGATGTTTTCATATCGCAGAATTGCTCAAATGTCTATTTTTGAGGATTAATAAATATGTTCAATTTTTTGAAAAACAAAGAAGCTAAAAATGCAATCTGGCTGATATCAGGTAAGGTTGTTCAGATGATACTTTCATTGATCGTCGGGGTCTTGTCTGCAAGATACTTAGGGCCTGACAATTACGGTTTGCTTCATTACGGAACAGCCTGGATTACGTTTTTTTGCTCATTCAGTAATCTTGGAATCAATTCAATAATTGTAAAAGAGTTTTTTGATAATCCGGACGAACACGGTAAGACCCTTGGTTCAGCTGTATTGTTGCGTTTAATTTCAAGTGTACTGTCGGCTGTTGTTGTAATCGGCTGCGTATTTTTGATTAACGGTAATGAGCCGCTGACAATTGCAGTTGTGGCTTTGCAAAGCGCCGGACTCATATTTAACATTTTTGAAATTATAAATTATTGGTTTCAATCTCAATATAAGTCAAAAATTACTTCAATTGCATTGGTTATAGCATACATTGCTTCTTCTGTATATAAAATTATTTTGCTCAGCTTGGATAAAGATGTGCGCTGGTTTGCCTTTGCAACATCTGTTGATCATATTGCAATGGCAATATTTTTGTGGATAGCTTATAAAAAATATAATGGTCCGCCGCTTAGCTTTTCTTGGAAAAAAGCAAAATCTCTTTTAAAGAGCAGCTATCATTATATTTTATCAACTACAATGGTTGCTATTTACGGTCAGACAGATAAAATTATGCTGAAAGAAATGCTCAGTGAAACAGAGGTCGGTTATTATTCTGTAGCAACCGGCATTTGCGCAATGTGGGTGTTTGTTTTAACAGCGATTATTGACTCTATGTATCCCACCATATTAAAGCTATATTCTGTTGATTCAGCCGGTTTCAAAAAGAAAAATAAACAGCTTTATGCAATTGTGTTTTATGTTTCCTGTGCGGTTTCTGTTTTATTTCTTTTGCTCGGTGACTTCGGAATCAAATTAGTATATGGTGAAGCTTATATTCCTGCAGGAACTGTATTGAAAATAGTTACCTGGTACACAGCCTTTTCATATCTCGGAGTGGCGCGAAACGCGTGGATAGTGTCTGAAGGTAAGCAGAAATATTTAAAATATATGTACTGTGGTGCAGCGATTATAAATGTGGTGCTGAATTTAGCTTTAATTCCTTTAATGGGGGCCTCAGGTGCAGCGTTGGCATCACTTATAACACAGGTTTTCACAAGTATTATTTTACCAATGTGCATCAAAGAAATGCGTCCTAATGCAAAACTAATGATAGAGGCAATTCTATTGAAAGGTGTATTTTAAATAAAAGCAACAAAAAAGGGGAGCAGGGTTAAAAAACTCTGCTCCTGTTTGCAATCAGGGAATATTAAATTGAATTTTATAATGTTTTATTAGCCAAAATATCTCTTAAGGAGACCTTCAAATGCCTTGCCGTGTCTTGCTTCGTCACGAGCCATTTCATGAACTGTATCGTGGATAGCGTCAAGGCCTGCTTCTTTAGCTCTCTTTGCAAGGTCTGTCTTACCCATAGTTGCGCCGTTTTCGGCTTCAACACGCATTTCGAGGTTTTTCTTTGTTGAGTCAGTTACAACTTCACCAAGAAGCTCTGCGAATTTTGCAGCATGTTCAGCTTCTTCATAAGCTGCCTTTTCCCAATAAAGACCGATTTCGGGGTAACCCTCTCTGTGAGCTACTCTTGCCATTGCAAGGTACATACCAACTTCTGTGCATTCACCGTTGAAGTTAGCGCGAAGGTCAGCGATAATATCTTCAGAAACGCCCTGAGCTACGCCTACAACGTGCTCTGCTGCCCAAGTCATACCTTCATCCTGCTTTGAGAATTTAGAAGCAGGAACACCGCACTGTGGGCATTTTTCGGGAGCTGCATCGCCTTCGTGAACATAACCGCATACCATACAAACAAACTTTGCCATAATAATTTCCTCCGTTTTTAAATAAAATTTAATTAAACACAATTTTTGCAAACACCAAAAAGTGTCAGCGAGTAATTTTCGATTTCGCCGTCAACGCTTGATAGGAGCGTTTCACTGAAAGGGGATACATTATGAACGTCAGTCATCTCCTTACAGCTTCTGCACAAAAAGTGACAGTGGGGTCTGGCGTTACCGTCATATCTGTCTGCGCCGTCAACTGAAATTTTAATTATAGAGCCGTCGTCACATAAAAGACCAAGATTCCTGTAAACAGTGCCGAGGCTTAAGTTAGGAAAATCTTCTTTAAGACTCCAATATAAAGTCTCAGCAGTAGGGTGATCTGTTCTTGAACAAAGCTCGTGAATAATTGCGTCACGCTGTCGGCTGTGTTTGATACCTGCCATTCAATATCCTCCTTCCAATAACGATAATCGTTACTATTATTATAATTATATTTTCAACTTTGTCAATACCTTTTTTGAAAAAATTTATAATTTTTAATATTTTTGTTCTGTTAAAAGGAAGGTTTTTTTCAGGGGGAAGTTAAGTAGTTTTATTTGATAATAAATAATATCAGTAACGATAACTATTGACAAAAAACTATTTGGGTTATAAAATAATATGAAATCACTTTGGAGGGACAGTTATGTTCGGCTTTAATAAAAAGAAAAAACAGGGTAGCTTTTATGAACTTCTTGAAAATCAGGCAAGGGTAACAATGGAGGGTATTTCAGAGTTCTGCAAATTCTGTAATGAGCCCACTGATGAATCAAGTAAGGCTATTAAGAATTATGAGGTTGACGGTGACAATGCCCGTCGTTTGCTCATCTCTGAAATTAATAAAACATTTATTACTCCTATTGATCGTGAAGACTTGTTCCGTCTTTCAAGTGACATTGATGATGTTATTGATGCCGCTTGGGCAACTGTTATGGAAATGAAAATTTATAAAATAGCTCCTGACGAAACAATGCTCAAAATGAGTGATATGCTCAGAATGATGACAATTGATCTTCTTTCAGCTGTTCAGCATCTTGAGCATAATAAAGATATTTCAAATATAGATGCAGTTAAGGTTAAAAAGCTTGAAAATGAATTTAAGACAACTTATCACACTGCTCTTGCTCATCTTTATGATCAGGATGATTTCAGAATAATTCTTAAATATAAAGAGGTTTACCACCATCTCAACGGCGCTGCAGCCAAATGTGACACCGTTGCTGATACAATTCTCAACATAATTGTTAAACAGTAAAACTTACACGGCTTATGAAAAACATAAGCCGTGCTTTTTATTGGGCTTGACTATCCAGATATTTCGCTATAATTTCTTTTTCTTCATACGGATGCTTTTCGTTACCGATTATCTGATATTTTTCGTGTCCTTTTCCGCAAAGAATGATAATATCATTTTCTCGTGCATTTTTAAGAGCATATTCAATTGCGTGGGTTCTGTCCGGAATAACAGCGCAAGGTGTCTTAATATTTTTGATACCCGGCAGAATATCTTCAATTATTTCGTCAGGTACTTCATTTCTCGGATTATCAGTTGTTATAATAACGTAGTCCGAGTTTTCTGCTGCCGCTTTTGCCATGGCAGGGCGTTTGGATTTATCTCTGTTTCCGCCGCAGCCGAATAGTGAAACAACTCTTCCTTTTGCAAACTGTCTGACAGTTAAGAGAATATTAGATATTGCATCAGGTGTATGCGCATAGTCAATCATAACAGTATATGGCGTATCAGTTTTTATTATTTCAGCTCTGCCCGGTATCGGTGATATGGTTTCAAGTGCTTTAACACATTCTTCAATCGAAACACCCAATGTGTTGCAGCAGGCGATTGCGCCCAATGAATTATAAACCGAAAATCTGCCGGGTATAGGAATTTGCACCTTCGAATCTTTAACAGTGTAACTGCAACTGCTCTTTTCAAGATTTATTGAGTGGGCGTAATAATCGGCATTATCTGTTTTCAGTGAAAAAAACAATGCTTTACCTTTTACGTGGGTGAATATAAACTGAGCGTTTTCATCATCGGCATTAATAAGTGAAATTTTACTTTGTGAAAACAGTTTTCCTTTAGCCTCACAGTAACATTCCATTGTTTTGTGATAATCAAGATGGTCAGCAGTAAGATTAGTGAAAACACCGCAGTCAAAATTTATACCGTAACAGCGTTCTTGCTCAAGTGCCTGAGAAGAAACTTCCATCACACAGTATTCACATCCTGATGACTGCATATCGTAAAAGATTCTGTGAAGCTCCTGAGGCTCGGGAGTTGTGAGATTTGCGTCAACAGAATGTCCGTTACCGCTTGAGTATGAGACAGTACCTATAAGCCCTGTCTTTTTACCGCAGAATTCGAGGATATGCCTTATCATATAAGTTGTGGATGTCTTGCCGTTAGTACCGGTGACACCGATAATTTTTAGCTTCTTGTGAGCGTTATGATAAAATTCAGAGCATATCAGCGCAAGAGCTTTTTTAGTATCGTTTACAATTATCTGACTTTCAAGACCAACATCGCGTTGAACAATAACTGCCGCGGCACCGCGTCTGTGAACTTCATGGGCAAGCAGGTGAGAGTCAAAATTCTGTCCGCTTATGCATACAAACAAGCAACCGGGAGTGACCTGATCTGATGCATATATGATAGAAGTCACGTTTATGTTCTCATTAAAACCGCTGTTTTCGATATTTTTTAAAAGATGAGATAGCAGCATAGCGTCACCTTAAAGAATTATGCAGATAAGACCGCTGCAGCCTTCATTGATTACCTTTTCCAATGTTTCCTGCAGCTTCATTCTTGCGTTTGAAGGCATACGGTAAAGTTTGTTATGCAATCCTTCATTAACCAGCTCGTGAAGGCTTTTTCCGAAAATGTTTGACTCCCAGATTTTTGACGGATTTTCTTCAAATTCTTTTAAGAGATACATTACAAGCTCTTCTGACTGTGATTCAGATCCGACAATCGGCGCAACTTCGGTATTGATATTTGCCCTCATCATATGAATAGACGGTGCAGAAGCTTTCAGCCTTACTCCATAGCGTCCGCCCTGGCGCATAATTTCAGGTTCTTCAAGACTTAATTCGTCAATGGTCGGCATTACGATTCCGTAACCTGTAGCCTCGACCTCGTCAATAGCATCCTTAAGGCGCAGGTATTGTTTTTTTATCTGTGCCATTTCGCTGATGTTATTCATCAGCTGCTCTTCGTTTTCTATTTCGAGTCCTGTTTTCTCTGAAAGAACTTTATAAAAGTTTTCAGAAGAAATTTCAGTGCAAACGGTTGCACTGCCGCAAGAAAGATCTATTGAGCAAAGCTTTGCACCGCTGATATTTTCACAGGCAGACAGGCCGGAAATAAACGTATTTACATCGCTTACTTTTTTAAGTGACGATGAGAGATCTCTTACAGTGTCGCAAACGTTTCTTTTAAGCCAATGATCGTTATTTAAGCTCATAAGCCAGGAGGGGAGATCTACCTGAACCTGTTTCAGCGGAAACTCAAAAAGAACATCAGAAAGAATTCCGGTTATGCTGTCATTGTCAAGCTTCATACAGTTGACAGCTTTAACGAGAACTCCGTATTTTTCACTAAGTTCTTTTGCAAGAGCTGCCGTGCCCGGTGCGGTGGGATCAGTGCAGTTAAGAATAACCACAAAAGGCTTCTCAATTTCTTTAAGTTCAGATATAACTCTCTCTTCTGCTTCTTCATATTCACTTCGGGGAATTTCACCGATTGAGCCGTCTGTAGTTACCACCAGACCGATAGTTGAATGTTCACTGATAACTTTCTGTGTGCCGATTTCTGCAGCCATGTTAAAAGGTATTTCTCTTTCAAACCAGGGCGTTTTAACCATTCTCGGTTGATTATCTTCTATGTAGCCTAATGAACTGGGGACAATATAGCCGACACAGTCAATCATTCTGACTTTGAAACAGGCGTTGTCCGGAAGATTAATTTCCACTGCCTCTTCGGGAATAAACTTCGGTTCCGTTGTCATAATCGTTCTGCCTGAAGCGGACTGCGGCAATTCATCTGTAGCGCGGTCTTTTTTTGAAGAATCTGATATATTCGGAATAACAAGAGTATCCATAAACTGTTTGATAAAAGTTGATTTTCCTGTTCTTACCGGTCCTACAACACCGATATAAATATCACCGCCTGTTCGTGTTGCAATATCATTGTAAATGCTTGTGGGTGCCATAAACATTCCTCCGTATTCACTTATTACTTTGTACAATGCTATGCAAGGGCGGGCTTGTTTATGCTTAAAACAATATGCGCGAATATAACAAATTGACAATATATAAGTTTTGTTGTATAATCTAAAGAAAGGAGGTAGTTATATGAAACTCAAAAAATTGATATCAGTTGCTTTAATTACAGCTTTGCTTGTTTGTTCAGTAGTTTCAGGCTCAGCAATTCTTGCATCAGCAGGAGGCAGTTGCGGTGATTCAGCAAGCTGGAGTTTTGATTCTTCAAAAGGTGAACTTGTGATTTCAGGCAGCGGTAAAATGAAAAACTATTCTGATGAAGATGTATTACCCTGGTCTTCACATAAAAACAGCATTAAAACCGTTGTAGTAAAAAGCGGTATTACCTCAGTCGGTTCACGCAGCTTTAACGCTTACGGCGCCCTGACAGATGTTAAACTTGCAGATTCTGTGTTAACTGTTGGTGAAGCAGCTTTTGAAAAGTGCACAGCGCTTAAAAATGTTACCCTCGGAAAGGGACTTACTTCAATCGGCAATGCAGCATTCAGCGGATGTAAAGCTATTGAAAAAATTACACTTCCCGCAACTCTTAAAAGTATCGGTGATGATGCTTTTTCAGAATGCTATAAGCTTAGTTCTGTTTCAATCCCTGACAGTGTAACCGCAATCGGTAAATCGGCATTTTCATATTGCTCAAAGCTTGAAACGGTTTCTTTCGGTAAAGCCCTTTCTTCTATCGGAGCAGGTGCATTTACAAATTCAGCTCTTAAGAGCGTGAATATCCCCGGTAATGTTAAAGAAATCGGTGATAATGCTTTTGCTGAAATCTTTAATCTTACTGAAGTTAAGCTTAATAACGGTATTCAGAAAATCGGTGAAAATGCATTCAAATTTACAAGCATTACTAAAATTGAGATCCCTGCATCTGTTACATCAATAGGTAACAGCGCAGTCGGTTTTGATATGACAGGCACTGCAGCAAAAGATTTTGAGATTTCTTGTTATGAAGGCACCGCAGGTCACAAATATGCTAAAGACAATAATTTCACTGTTAAGCTTCTGAATCCTATGGCAGGCGACGTAGCTGTTGACGGTAAAATCAACTCTCAGGATGCTCTCACAGTGCTTCAGGCAGCAGCAGGAAAAATTAATCTCTCACAGCAGCGCAGTGCTGCAGCCGACGTAAATAAAGACGGCAAAACAAATTCAGCTGACGCTCTCAGCATTCTCCAGTATGCAACAGGTAAAATTACTCAGTTTAAATAAGTCTTAAATAAACCCGCCCGATAAGCGACAGCTTATCGGGCGGTTAAATCTTTATTAAGCTTTAAAATTGATAATGTCGTCAACGGTGGGCATTGATGCTTCTGCACCCATACGACCCACAGCAATGGTACCGGCTTTGTTGCCCATATCGCAGGCGGCATAAATATCACCGCTTCTGATATATTCAAGCGCCATTGCCGCTGTGAAACTGTCACCGGCAGCGGTTGTGTCAACAACCTCACCGGGGTAGGTGGGTAATACTTTTAATTGCTTACCGTCCCATACACCGCAGCCTCTTGAGCCGAGCTTTAAGACAACGTACTTCGCGCGGCTTCTTTCAACGAGAATTTCACAAGCTTTGATCATTGATGCTTCATCGTCGGGGTATATTCCTGTCAGAGCTTTTGTTTCGCTTTCGTTCGGCGAAATAATTGTAACGCCCTGCATTTTTTCAAGGGGAAAGCTTTTTGCAGGTCCGCAGTCAACAACGGTAGTAATACCGTTGTCAATTGCTTTGTTTACTGCACTGAGGACCACTTCATCTCTTGTTTCAAACTGAACAAGAAGCAGATCAATTGTATTGTCAATGCATTTTGATGATTTATCAGGGTCGATTTCTGCATTTGCGCCTTCATAAACAATTATTCTGTTCTTACCGCCTTTTTCAAGAAGAATGGCAGCAAGTCCGGACTGTGAACCGTCTGTTGCTACGGCTGAAACATCAATATTGTTTTTCTTGAGATTTTCAACAAGCTTTTTTCCGTTAGGGTCATCACCGACTTTGCCTATCATCTTGGTCTGTGCGCCGAGACGGGCAAGGCCTGTTGCCTGGTTTGCGCCTTTGCCTCCGAATACATAACTATAATTGTTGCCGGGCAAAGATTCACCTTCAAGGGGAATTCTGTCAGTGTTCAGAATTATATCCATATTGATACTTCCCACAACTGCACAGCGGATGTCTTTAAACATAAAAAACCTCCTAAATTAAAGTACGGCTCTGAAATCTTCAGCTGCATCGCTTATACTTTTGTCTTTGAGGAAAAGACTGCTTGTTCCCAAAACAAAAATTTCTGCTCCGCATTTGCTTAACTTCCTGCCGTTTTCAAGGCTGATGTTTCCGTCAACCTCAACAGGAATATTGTTACATCCAAGCTCATCAAGAAGCTTACGGACGTTGGTTACTTTACGTTCAGCGCCTGCAAAAAGCTTCTGGCCTGCAAATCCTGGGCTGACAGTCATTACAAGAGCCATATCAATGTAATCTGTCAGGTATTCAAAGCTCTCGATGGGAGTCTGGGGATTGATTGCCAATCCCGCCTTGATACCTTTATCTTTAATTTGTGCAAGTGTTCTGTGAATATGAATATCACTTTCGTAGTGAACACAGAGAATGTCATTACTATCCAGGTTCATCATCGGCAAAAATCTTGACGGTTGATTTACCATCATATGAACGTCGAGAGGAATGTCGGTGATCTTTTTAATTGCATTCACAAGATCAAACCCGAGAGTGATATTAGGAACAAAGCTACCGTCCATTATATCAAGATGTAAGTAATCTATCTTTGCTTTTTCAAGCTCTTTGATTGAACTTTTAAGATCTGTTAAATCAGCGCACATCAGTGAGGCAGATAAGAACTTATTCAAAATAATCACTCCCGTGGTTTAGCTGTGTTGTTATCAGTCTTCAATAAGACCGTGGTATCTGCCCATCCAGTAAGGAAGAAGGAAAACATAAGGCATAATACCGTCCATACCGTCAGCGTGTGTTCCGGGGAGGGCAGCTGTACGGTTTGCTGTTGTTTTTTCAAGGTCAACAAATTCTTCTGTTCCTGCGTTGCAAACGAAGGGGTTGCCATCGTAGTGAACCATAACTCTTGAGCTGTATTCTACAGGATATTTGAGCTGAGGAGCAACACCTGTGCCTTCCTGCTCTGTATCCCATACAATGTCTTTACGGTAGCTGTTGTATGCAGGCCATCTTACAAAATCAATGTTCATTTCAGCAAGTGATTTTGCAGCGTTTTCAATGTCACAGTTATGACCTGTCAAAGCACCGTAAGTGATGTTGAACCAGGGGTTACGCTCGATCTTTTCATAATCATAATGATGTGTAAGACCCATTTTGAAAATTTCTTTATGAGCTTCGTTATCTGTATACATAAGAAGGGGATAGATGTTTGCAAAGTCAAGCTGGTCATCAATGTGAGCAACGTGGCCGTCTTCAATCTTATACTGCATAAGGTTCATTGCATAGTGATGCTTATTGATGAGCATATTGAAAACATCATCATATTTCTTTTCACCTGTTACGTGATAAGTAGTTTTGAGGAATGAGAGAATCTCAAGTGAGTTTGTTCCTCTTTCGTAGAACCATCTGTCATCGTTGTTAAGAAGCTCAGGTTCCCAGTTTGCCCATGTGGTGGGGATGCCGTCAATATCTGCGAGATGGAAGTTGTTTTCGATAATGTGGTCTGTAATCTTCTTAACAACTTCAGCAATCTTTTTCTTTTCATTCTTGTCAGCAACAAGATCATAGTAAATGCCGTATGCATAGTAATGACCTGTCATTTCGTCAGAAGATGTTTCGCCGAGCCATTCGCAATCGGGGTTATCCTCGCAAACGTGCCATTCTTCTCTGCTTTCAGTGCCGAAGTTGGGTTCGTTTGAGTATCTTGTAGCTCTTGCTGTAAAGCCGGGCTTACCTGTAACCTCTGTGAGTTTAATCATAGCTTCAACTGCGCGCTTTGCGTTTGCTTTTGCTTTTTCGTCGCCTGTTGCTTTGTAACGGAAGCACTGGCTTGCGCAGTAAAGACCTGTGAAAAGACCGTCGTTGTCAGAGTTAAGAAGAATACCTGAATCCATATCACCGTATTTTTCAAAGCTTCTGCCTACATGATAGCCTTCGTTTCTTACAAAATACTTTTCAGAAATTTCTTCAACTCTTGCAGCTTTTTCAGAAAGTGTCATATAAGAGTATGTAATAAGGCTGATGCCTCTGGGTGTAACAGCTGCGATTGAGCCGTTGTCAGAAACAGTGATTTTGGTAACTGTAGGATGCATAAGCCATGCACCGAAAGAGAAGTAAGAAATCTTGCCTTCAATAAGTGTAACAATACCTGTATCGGTTGCAAAGTATTTCTTTCCGTCAGCAGCAAAGAACATGTCATTGAACTTACCTGCGGGAACAGAGTAGAAATCATTGCCGTTGAACCAGTAGTTTTTACCGTCATAAATATTAAGTCCTTCATCTGAACCAACCCAGAGATGACCGAGAGCATCAATTGCAATACAGTTGATTTTTTTGCTCAATACACCTGTAACGTCAGGCATAAGCTCTGCCCAGTGACGGCGTTTACCCTTCATTGAAAGAAGACCTTCAACTGTTGAGCCGACATAAACTGTTTCTGCGTATTTTGCTTTGTTATCAAGAGCTGCGAGGCAAACAGTCTGGTCGGGGAGCTCAACAATTTCAACAAACTCACCGTTATCGTTACGGTAAAGAGTGTTTTCCGTAATAAGCCACATTGAGCCGTCAAGTGCAATTGAAATGTCGGCAACGGGTGTGTCAAATTCTGCAATTTTCTTAATCTTACCTTTTTTTATTTCAGCAAGAGCGTTGCCTACAGAAGCATAGAGTTTGCCGTTTCTTGAGAAAAGGTTAGAGATTTTGGCAGGAACCTTTTTGAGGTTGCCTTTTGAATATTCAATAAGGTATTCGGGCTCAGCTATATAAAGAACTTCGCCGTCAAAAGCTACAGCCTTAACATTTTCAATGTCAACGCCGTCAGCAGCAGTGATGAACACTTTTTCATACTGTTTGAATTCACCAAATTTGATTGAAGGTTTTTTCATAGAACATTCTCCTGTAAAAATATATTTGTCTCCACTTGCATACAAGCGGTCGGTTACCGTTTCAGTATATCACATATTTTCCCTTTTGTCGATACATTATATAAAGAAAAAGATGAAAGCCGATGTTTAAATCTGCTTTCATCCTTATTTTATTATAATGTTGAAAGGTCGTATGGTGTTTTCTGATAAACAAAGTAGTTAAGCCAGTTTGAAAAAATAATGTTTGCTGCACTTCTCCATGTTATCAGCGGAGTCTTTGTAGGGTCATCGTCAGGGAAGTAGTTATAAGGAACCTTGATGTCAAGTCCCTTTGACTTATCTCTGAAATACTCCTTGAACAATGTGTCTCTGTCGTATTCCGAATGACCTGTTGCAAAGAAGTTTCTGCAATCCATATCAGAAACCAAGTGAACTCCCGATATGTCTGAATAAGTCAACACCTGCAAATCTTTAACAAGAGCAATGTCGCTCATTCTGATTTCTGTATGCCTTGAGTGAGGAACATAAAATGTTTCATCAAGTCCCCTCAGGAGAGGGTGGAAGTTATCGAGTGAACGGTGAGGAAAAATTCCGAACATTTTCTCGTCTAACTGATACTTAGGTATTCCGTAGTGATAATAAAGACCTGCCTGTGCACCCCAGCAGATGTGGAATGTTGAATAAACATTGGTTTTACTCCATTTAAAAATCTCACAAAGCTCGTCCCAATAGTCAACCTCTTCAAAGTCCATGTGCTCAACAGGTGCACCGGTGATAACCATACCGTCAAACTTTTTATCCTTTATATCTTCAAAGCAGCTGTAGAATTTAAGCATATGCTCCTGAGATGTGTTTTTAGAGGTATGGGAAGCCATCTGTAATAAGGTAATATCAACCTGAAGAGGGGAGTTACTTAAAAGACGAAGTAACTGTGTTTCAGTTTCAATCTTGGTTGGCATAAGATTAAGTATTACAATATTAAGAGGACGGATGTCCTGGGTATTGGCTCTTTCCTCTGTCATCACAAAAACGTTTTCCTGCTCCAGTGCTTTGTTGGCAGGAAGTCTGCCGTCTATTTTAATTGGCACGCTATCACCTCCGGGAGTATATTGTATAGAATTTTACTATAAGTAATACCCTTTGTCAAGCGACATAAAATAACGAAAAAAACAAATTTTAAAATTTTTTGAAATTTTTTTAAAAAAGTGCTTGACTTTTTAAAAAACCTGTGGTAAGATAGCAAAGCTGTCGCGAGGACAGCGTATGCACCTTGAAAATTAAACAACGATTAACAAGAAAAACCCTGAGATTTTTTGAATTGAAGTTGGTGTAGAAATACACTGACCGTACAGTAAATTTTCGGAAACG
>JAZQJF010000007.1:0-82042 GCA_045541505.1 Acutalibacteraceae bacterium | reverse complement strand
TGAAACTTTAGGCGAAAGAAAATCCAGCATTTTCTTCTCTTTACTGATTGCATCATAGAATTTGCTTGTTTTTACGGCAATTTCATAAGGTTCGGTTGTGATTTTTACAAGATAAACACTTCCGCTTGCACCTTTGCCAACGGCAAGGATTTGTTTGACTTCTGTGTTCATTTGCTTTTCAACAACTGATTTGATTAAATCTGCATTCATAGAAATTATCCTATCTGAATTTCGTTAAAAAGTAATTTTTCAATAGTAATTCGAGGACGCCACCAGGCTCTTGCCTGTTCATATTCGTCAGAATATGTGGTATACCATTTCCAAGTTATATCAAATCCACCGTCTTCCATTTGCAGTTTTCCTAAAATATCTTTTTCCGCTACTATTAGTGATTTAATTTCAGGTGTGACAAACTTCATATATTTTCCGGTAAATATAACTGAAGGCATCGGCACATATTCAACCCCGTATTTTGTGCTATCCTTACAAATGCAATTTTCAATAGCCTTACATAACAAGTCTTTGAAAGTATTCAAATCAACTATATCATTAATGCTGTTTGCAGTTAAAAGCTCATAAGCCAGCAGATAACAATTTACATCATCTCCGCTGATTTCTTCTCCGTTTTCGAGATATGTAACAGCTTCTTTTATAATCTCTTCATAAAGAGAAGTGCGAGTACCATAGCAAACCATAAATGCCGCCAAAGAAACTGACGGATTAAATTTGCTGATGCCGTCGCCTTTTTTCTCCCACCAGATTGCGTGAGGATAATCCTTGTTGCTGTCTATTGCAAACAGCCAACGCTTTTTATCTTCGTCAAAAGAATCGTGAGATGCCAAATATCTTACTATTCCTTTTACCATATCAGAATCTCTGTCAAGTGCATTTACACGTGAAAGGGTAATGATTGCATCGTTAGTTGCAATAGGACTTGAATTCGGATTAAAGAAATCAGGCTCAAGAGCATGTCCGAATCCACCATCAGCATTCCGAAACTTTGAAAGCTCATCAATAACAGATTCTTTTGAACCGTTTTCAAAGAAATATTTGTACACTGCCAAATCAATAGGTCGTGCATTTTCTAAAATATATTTTATCGCTGCGTTCTTATCCATAGTTATATCCTCGTGCTTTTGATACAATCATTATACATTAACTGTTTGAATAAAGCAACATCACCCCGGTCTTTTCTAACCGAGGTGATGTTTGTTGTATTACTGTTTACCGAATTTTAAGAAAGCTTTTCTGAATGCTCCGATTTTTCTTGATGAAGTATAGACAGAATACTCTTTGTCGCCATACTTGATTTTGACAAAATCTTTTGTCACTTCATCAACATAATTCAGATTTACTATGTAGCTGTAATGCGGCTGGACGAAAATATCTGCATTTAGTTTCTCTTTCCAATAATCTATTGAATAGTGTGTTTCAATTTTCTTGTCAGTCAGGTACAGAACAGATTTTCTGTTTTCGATTGCGATAAACATAATCTCATTGAGATATACTCTGCAAAGTACATCTTTGTTACAAGTCTGAACGGTTATTGCAGAATTACAACAGCAGTTTTGCTTGTCATCAAATGAAATGCAGATTCTTTCACAACCGCCACATGTGGTTATATTAAAATCTATACCGTTTGCATCTAATATCTCAATTATTTCTGCTTTTGTTTTAACTTCTTTTACTGCCATAATTACTTTTCCTTGGTTTTATAAAATTTCTCTTATATCTATAAAGTGCAGTTAACAGGAAAAAGTAACACTTAAAATGATAATTTTTCAAAATTTGTAGATATGCATAATTATGAGAAATATAATTTATAGAAAAATCCCAATATTAAAATACTCCATCTTAACTGAACAGTACAGGTTTGAACGAGTGTTTATTTTTGTTCTTGTATCAGATTTTGGTGTAAATCAAGCGTTTTTGTCGAAAAACGAAGCATTTTTGTAAAGTGGATTGTTTTCACTCTCTGTTTATTATTATAATTAATTATGTATATCTATAAACAACAATGCTATTTTCAAAATATTATTTTATTTAGAATGGAGATGTAATTATGAGCATAGTAAAAAGTTTTTCAGTAGGAAATGGTGATATGTTTTATATTAAACATAATAGCGATAATTTTACGATTATAGACTGTAATATGGATGACACAAATAAGGAAAACATTGTATCTGAAATACGAGAAGCCAAGAAAGATAAAGGAATGAGACGCTTTATTTCTACACACCCAGATGAAGATCACTTAACGGGATTAAAATATCTTGATGAACAAATTGGATTGTGGAATTTTTATTGTGTTGAGAATGAAGCTGCGAAGGCCGAATCTTTTGACGATTTTGATTATTATTGTGAACTAAGGGAAGGCGATAGTCATTATTATCTTTATAAGAACTGCAAAAGAAAATGGATGAACCAATCTGATGAAAGTGATAATGATGACCATGGTTCGGCAGGCATAAATTGTTTATGGCCTGATACTAATAACGATAAATTTAAAGAGGCATTAGATTTAGCAAAAGAAGGAAAAGCATTTAATAATCTTTCCCCTATAATAACCTACTCTCTAGAAAATGGCGTTAGAATTATGTGGATGGGAGACATAGAAAAAGACTTTATCGAAGAGATAAAAGGCGAAGTTGATTGGCCGGAAATAGATATTTTATTTGCACCTCACCATGGTCGAGATTCGGGTAAAGTTCCATCAGATGTTTTGAAAGAATTAAATCCATCCTTAATAATAATTGGTGAAGCGCCTTCTAAACATATAAACTATTATGCCGGCTATAATACTATCACTCAAAACTCTGCAGGTGACATTGTTTTTGAATGTGAAGCTGGTTGGGTCCATATTTATATTTCAAGTGGAAGTTATAATTACGACAAATCTTTTTTGACAGATAAGAGAAAGAAAAATGATTTGTATGGAAATTATATCGGTTCATTAGAAACAAAAGAAAAATAATTTCGAATATTTCTGAAGAGGGAGTTTTAATATGAAAGATTATAGAGAGAAAGAATTAAAGTATTTGATGATTATTCTTATTTTGCTTTTTGTTGTGTTATGTACACCGATTAAAGAATTGAATATAACTGATATAGAGTTACATAAATCATTAACAACTGTTTTTAGCAGCATAGTTGTATCAAGTATCTTGTCGTTAGCAACATTTATATGCGATTGTTTGCTAAGTACTAACTTGAAAGATAAAATGGTGGGGTTGATCTTCATTCCCAAAGCCGGTGAAACAATTTTCACTCGCATCAATAACGGCTCAGTTAAAGACGATAGATTTTTAATTTCTGAGGCTAAAACAAAGTATAAAGAAATAATATCTAACATACCGAAAGATAAAAAAGAGCGTTATAAGTATGAAAATTCTAATTGGTATGGGATTTATAAAAGATATCAAGAAAAAGGACAAGTTTCACAAAGCCAAAAAGATTATTTGACTTGTAGGGATTTATTTATAGAAACAGTATTATTTCTTGTTTTATACTTTTTATCATTAATCTTTTATAGTGAGTTTGTTGTATTTTCATTTAAATACTTGCTTATTATTATATTAATAGCCGTGATTACAAATGTTTCGACTCACGTAAAAATGCATCGTTTTGTTAACTCGGTAATTGCACTTGATGTTGCTGAAAAATGAATTTTAAAACATACCTTTATATAAAAAAACTCAATAATATAACCCACTTATAATGTTATTTAAAATTCTTAAATAAAATCTGAAAGGATTAAAAAATGTTTAAAAAACTAATAGAAATAAAAAATTACGGTAAATTTAGAAATTTCAATATAAGGCACAGTAATTGGGACGGAAGTTTTAAAAAGAACAATACAATATATGCACCAAATGGTTCTGGGAAAACAAGTTTAGCACTGTTATTTAGTTCGATGAAAGGCGACAGTAGTATTGTATTTAAAAAACAAACATTTGACTCAGAGCAAAAACCGTATGTAAAGTTTGTATTGAATGATAACAAAGAACTTAAGTTTAATAATGGTTGGAATAAAAAAATGTCAAAAATCGAAGTGTTTGATAGTTTTTATTTTGAAGATAATTTGTATTCTATTTCTATTGCCGATGATTTATTTGAAGCAAATATTTTTGAGTTAGCTATAAAAGATGAAATAAATGAAATTAAACAGAAAATCGTAAGATTAAAAGATGAACGAGAAAATATTAGCAAAAAAATATCCAACAGAAAAAATTATCTTAGAAAAATTAATAAAACATATGAAAATGATCGCACTATTGCTGAGTTACTTAATCGAAGAAAAGAAATAGAAGTTAATATAACAAATTTACATGTTGAACGTATACAAAAAACAGAAAAACAACGCAATAAATATTTTAAAAGTATTAATAAGTATTTAGACTTGTTTTGTGATACCATGCATTTATCCGAGATAAAACTTATACACAATTCTAAAGCTAATATTCAAAGTTTAGTATATGGCATAGAGATTAATGGACATAATATTACAATTAAAGATCGAAGTAATACATCATTGAAATACTACTTAAGCGATGGTGATAAAAACGCTCTTTCACTCTCATTCTTTTTAGCACGAATGGACATGTTACCTGACTTAGATTCTTATATTGTAGTTGTTGACGACCCGTTCACAAGCTTTGATTCACAACGAAAAATGACAACTATTACACAATTAGCAAAATTAGCAGGAAAAGTTGGACAATTTTTCTTACTTACCCACGATCTTAATTTTGCAAATGATTTTAATAAAGCAACCCAAAATGAAACATTGAATTTAAAAATCCAAAATTATAAAAATAGCAGTTCTTTATGCATACATGAGTTGCAGTTGGAGACTTTAACAGGATTTAATAAAGATCTTCTTACTTTACGAAATTTTATTACTAATCCGTTAAATGAAGACTCCATATATTTACGAGAGGTTATTCGTTGTATACGACCAACAATTGAAGGACTTTTTAGAATAAAATATTTTAATTATATAACAGACAATCAATGGCTTGGAGATTTTATAAAATTGATAAAAGATGCCGATTCTTCTTCTGCGCTTTATAAGTTGAAAGATTATATTGAAGAAATTGAGGAAATTAATGACTATTCAAAAATATTTCACCATAGTAATCCAAATTATATTGAAGTAGGAATATCAACTGTTGAATTGAGAAACTATGTTAGACGAACTTTAAAACTTTTGGAAAACTTATAATTTACATAACATACATTGTTTAATAGTAATAAGTGTATTCTTACTTATATAAGTTGATTATGAACGAATCTATAAATGTTAATTGCATGTACAAAAAATAAAAAGTTGGCGACAAAAGTAATTTCTCTTGTCGCCAACTTTTTATTTAAATATTATTTCTTTATTTATTATTTCCCTCGCTCCCTCTTCAATACTACCCATTCTCTGCACCCACTCCATTTGATTTTCTTCTTTCAATTCCTCAGTCACACCTTCAGCCATTTTCATTTGTTCCACAAGCATATCAAACATTTCATTTGCCTGTTTTTCAACCTCTGCGCAGTGTTGATAAAGCTTACCTTTTATAAGCAGCGAGTTGAAGAGTGGTTTGTTATGTTTTTCAATATGAGATTTATGCATCATTCCCCATTTCCCAAGTCTGATTTTAGCCTCTTCAGGCGGCAGTTTGAGATTCGGAATAAGATAACCATTTACTTCACGGTATGTAATTTTCATTTGATTCATCCTTTCGTTTTTTTCTTATTCAGCATAATGATGCTGATTTTTGTGTCAAAAACTAATTGTAAAAAAATTATGAATAGGCAATTCTTGACGATTGTTTTAGCTGCAAATTTTCGAGTTCAAAATGTCCGTAACCCCAGTAAAATAGGGCATTTTCACCGCCTTTCGTGTCGAAATTTGTGTAAGATTTTGTGTTGCTTTTCGCTTAATTTATGGTTCTATTTTAACATCTACAGGTGCCATAGCAGCACCCATATTGTTAGCGTCGGTTATTCCCAGGTCGCAGATTTTTCCGATAGCGATTTTTTCAATTTGGGGTGAGGTTGCGCAACCTGTTTTTCCCAAAACAACACAGCCTGAACCCGTTACTGTCCATTGGGCGGAGGGCGGTCTTTGTCCGCCGTATTCAAGAGGTTTTCTGAACTGTTTTTCGGCAGAACAGAAATGCGACGACGTAACAGCCAGAGCAGTGTTGAAGTAACCCGAATCAACACCCATTGCTGCCATACACAACGAAAGAGCCATAGTGGAGCAAGCTCCGTAGACACCTGCATATGCAATAGAAAAATCTTTTATTCCGAAGCTTGAAGACGTGCACTGATTAAGCAGATCCCCTGCAAAAATAATATCGGCATCTTCTTTTTTAAATCCGCCTTTTTCAAGTGCTTTTTTTATTGAATTCTTTTGCAGCATACTCTCTGCTTTTTCCCAAGAAGCCTGTCCCATTTTTGTGTCATCATAAACTTCATCAAAAAGATTAAAAAGAGGTCCCTCCCCTTCTTTTTTACCTACTACCGAAGCAAACGATATAATCTTCGGTTTTGTTTTAAGCTCGATTACTTTGCAGTTCATTTTAATATCCTTTCTGCCAACCAAAAAATTATGCCGTAAACCGTAGCAGATGCCGTACCGAAAAGTATAACAGGACCTGCAATTGAAAAAATGTTTGCCCCTACTCCCATTATTTTGCCTTGGTTTTTAAATTCCATAGCAGAGCACACAACGGAATTGGCAAAGCCTGTTATCGGCACAACCGTACCCGCCCCCGCATGACGGGCAATTTTATCAAAAACCCCGAAAGCAGTAACACCAGAGGTTATTATAATAATCGTCATAGGCACAAGTGCTTTGACAGAGTTTTCACTGAGTGCGGAAAGGCGGTAAACATAAGATAAAAATTCGCCGAAGCAGCATATTGCGCCGCCGAACAGAAAAGCTTTTATGCAATTGAGAATCAGCGGTGAATCAGGTGAAGCCGCCTTTACCATTTTACCGTATTCATTTTTTGAAACTGACATATGAGCCTCCTATAAAAGCATTAATATTTCTTCGGGGGAAATCTGCGGCTGCAAAGCTCTGTTAACAGCCATACCCACAAGCCTTGCGGCGCGGTCAATCACAAGATCAATTTCTCTCGGAGTAATTATCATACTGTGATTTTCTTCATTAACAACTGCTTCGCCACCGATTATATCTTTAACCAGTGTTCCTGCATCAACAACGGTGGGAACACCAATTGAAATAACCGGAACGCCCAGAGTTCTTTTGCTGATTTCAGCCCTTGAATTGCCTACACCCGAGCCCGGTATTATTCCTGTATCAGACATCTGAACGGTACACCCGAGGCGTGACAGTCTCCTCGCCGCAAGAGCATCAATCACAATAACTCCCGACGGTTTAATCTGCCTGACTATACCTTTGATTATTTCTGCTGTTTCTACACCTGTCTGCCCCAGCACCCCCGGTGCCTGCACTGCCGAAGATCTCAGGGAATCTAGACCGACGCTTTTTGCAAGTTCTCCGCTGATATGACGGGTAGCAAGTATCATTGAGCAGCTCATAGGTCCCAATGCATCGGGGGTTATATTTTCATTTCCTAAGCCGACAGTCAGAATCGTACCCTGCTCAGGCAAAAGCTTTCTCAGCAGGTCGCCGAGAAGATTTAATATCTCGCAATCGGTACAGCTGTTTTTTGTAAGATTCGGTATTTCAGCAGTTATATACGTTCCTTTCGGCTTACCTGTTACACTGACACCTGCGCTGCTTTTTATTCTGATTTCTGTTACGGTTACACCGTTTTTAGTGAAAGTATCTGTTTCTATGCCTTCCGGGCTCTGATTTTGTAAAGATTCTTTTATTTCTATCGCAAGGTCGGTCCGCAGATTCATAAAAAAGCTCCTTTTTAACTGAAAACACTTGATTTTTAGTAAAAGATATAGTATCATAAGTTGCAATTTGAAAAAGTTTAATATTTTTTCGAAAAAATCTTGCAATTTGTATAAAAAGATGTTATTATATGTAACTGTGTAAAGAACTAAAGGAGGTGCAATTATGCCCAATATTAAATCAGCTAAAAAACGTGTTCTCGTAAACAGAACAAAGGCTGCTCGTAACAAGTCAGCTAACACAGCATTGAAAACTGCTATTAAAAAGGCTAACGTTGCTGCAGAAAACAACGCAGCAGACAAAGAAGCTGCAGTTAAGTTCGCAATCAAAAAGGTTGACCAGGCTGCTGCTAAAGGTCTTCTTCATAAGAACAACGCTGCAAGAAAGAAATCAGCTCTTGCAAAGCTTCTCAACGACTAATCAATAAACATTACG
This sequence comes from Acutalibacteraceae bacterium, assembly GCA_045541505.1. GTDB lineage: Bacteria > Bacillota > Clostridia > Oscillospirales > Acutalibacteraceae > CAG-488. Next base: position 73,716 of record JAZQJF010000007.1, on the reverse strand, counting down.
GGCGGAAGATTTCCGCCCTTTTGTTTTGCCAAAAAGTAAATTTTGCGCTTTTGCTTGACTTTTGTATATTCTTTGTAATATAATGAGTGTACTACTTAAAGGAGGAAGTTCCTATGTGTGATACAATTAAGAAAATTCTTAAAATCGTTGGCATAATCGCTGCTATCGCAGGTGTTGCCGTTGCAATTTATATGCTTGTTAAAAAGTTCTGCCCCAAATGCAAAGCTGCAGGAGAAGACAAGTGTGATTACGTTTCATGCTCTTGCTTCGAAAATGATGCTGAACCCATCGTAGCACCCGAAGTTCCCGTTGCTGACGCACCTGCAGAAGCTTAAATCAATTAACCGAGAGCCGTTTCTTTTGAAGCGGCTCTTTTTATTTGTCTTTTGAGCCTGTTATAAATGAAACGATAAGACCGCTTAAAAGTGCAGTAGTGATACCTGCAGCACCTGCGGTAAGCGGACCTGTTACCGCACCGAGAAGACCTTGCTCCTGCACAGCCTGCGCCGTTCCTTTGGCAAGGGTGTAACCAAAGCCTGTAAGCGGAACGGTTGCGCCTGCCCCAGCAAAATCAACAAGGGGTTGATATAATCCTACACCCTGAAGCACAACACCTGTCACCACAAAAGCCACAAGAATTCTGGCAGGGGTGAGATTTGTTTTGTCTATGAGAATCTGGCCTGCCACGCAGATCAGACCGCCTATTGCAAACGCTAAAACATATTTCAAATCAATCACCTTTTTCAAAGTTATTTTTTGAAAAAGCAGACTGTTTATTACAGGAAAAAGACGGATAAAGAGATTTTCTCTTCATCCGTCTTATTTTATAAGCTGTAAAAAATCATAAATGAAATCATCGCTTAATTCTTTAATTTTTTCAACATCTGAAACAGAATTTTCATCATACATTCCCACAGTATAAAACCCGCCGTCTTTTGCGCCTTTAACACCTGCAAGTAAGTCTTCAAAAACAACACACTGAGAAACAGAGCAGCCCGCTTTCTCAGCTGCTTTCAGATATATATCAGGGAATCCTTTCCCGCGGCTGACTTCACTGAGAGTGGTCATATAATCAAAAAGATGAAAAACGCCATTGTTTTTCAAAGCGGGAATAAACATATCTTCCTGAGATGCAGTGGCAATACACAAAATGACACCTTGCTTTTTCAGATACTCCAGATACTCTTTGGCACCGGGTTTTAACGCTATATCATTTTTAAATTTTTCACGTGACATTCTTTGCCACACCGCAACAACCTCTTCGGGTGTTTCTGTCAGGCCATATGTATTCACTGTATATTCAGCAGCCCGTTCAAAACCCATCGGCGCAATTTTTTTGCCATAGCCCTCCGGCATTGTTAATCCCCTTTCTTCAAAGAATTCAATATCAATCTGATTCCAGATATCTGTTGAATCGAGGACTGTACCGTCAAGGTCAAATATTGCACATTTCAAGTTTTTCATAATATTATTTCCATACCTATTTTCTGCGGCTTCAGACCGCATTTTTCATAAAATTTCATTGCACTTTTGTTACAGCTCCATACATTGAGAGTTACATTATAGCAATTATTTTCTTTAGCAAAATTCAAAACAAAATCATAAAGGCTTTTGCCTATATGTTTGCCACGGCAGTTTTCATCAACACATAAATCATCAATATAAATAGTTTTTATATCGGTGAGAATATTGTTGTCAATGTGCTGTTGAAAAATACAAAAAGCATATCCCTTTACCGTCTCGTCTTCAACAGCTACAAAAATAGGCTTTGAGTCATCTGCAATAATAAGTTTAAGCTCATCATCTGTATATTTTTTTGCATCCGGCTTGAAAATATCAGATCTGCCTTTATGATGAACCTCAAGCACCTGCCTGAGAAGTGAATTTATTGAGTCTATATCTTTTTCACAAGCTCGTCTGATTACCATAAAATTACCTCCAAAAAACACCGGCCGAAAAACGGTCGGTGTTTATTATATTACTTATTGAAATAATCGTCAACTATTTTGCCGTCCTGAATTCTGATAACACGCTGTGCTTCAGCGGCAATTTCATTATCGTGGGTGATAAGAATTACCGTTCTTCCCTCTTGGTGAAGCTGATGGATAATCGCCATAACGTCTTTACCTGAATGTGAGTCAAGGTTACCCGTAGGCTCGTCAGCAAGAATTATCGGTGGCTTTGCGGCAATTGCTCTTGCAATAGCAACTCTTTGTTGCTGACCGCCTGACATCTGCGCCGGACGGTGATGCATTCTTTTATCAAGACCGACCATTTCAAGTGCTTTCACTGAAAGCTCTTCACGCTGCGCTTTTTTCATACCTCTGTAAACCAAGGGAAGCTCAACATTTCCTTTGGCGGTAAGGCTTGAGATCAGGTTGAATCCCTGAAAAATAAAGCCAATTTTTTCGTTTCGGATCTGAGAAAGTTCATCGTCAGTCATATGAGAAACATCTATGCCGTCCATATAATACTCACCCGATGTGCTTACATCAAGAAGACCCAGCATATTCATAAGAGTTGATTTACCTGAACCTGACTGTCCGATAATTGCAACAAATTCGCCTTTTTCAATTTTGAGGCTGACACCGTCAAGGGCTCTTACTTCGTTTTCACCGGGATTATAGATTTTATAAACATTACGAACATCTATAAGACTCATATTAATCCCTCCTCAGAGCTTCAATTGGAAGCATCTTTGCAGCTTTTCTTGCCGGATAAATACCGAAGAAAATACCTACAGCGCTTGAAAATCCCACAGCGATAGCTATAGTTGAAACTTCAACCTTTATTGCAATTCCTGCTATGTCGGCAACTACCGCCGCCATGCCGACACCGAGAATAAGACCGACTATACCGCCGATAACACAAAGAATTATTGACTCAGTGAGGAACTGGAACATAATTGTGGAAGTCTTGGCGCCCAGTGATTTTCTGATGCCGATTTCTCTTGTTCTTTCGGTAACGGAAACAAGCATAATATTCATAACGCCGATACCGCCGACAACAAGGGCGATTGCACTGATTCCGGCTACGAAAGTTGTAAATACATTAACGATTTTATCAACCATTTCGGTAAGATTTTCCATATTCATAGCGGTATAAGTACCAGAACCGAAATTGCCGTGACGGGCATAAAGTATGTTTTTAACAACATTGCCTATAGTGTCTGCCTGTTCCTGATCTGCAGCCATAACATAAAGAGAAATGTATGAATTTGTTCCGCCCAATGAATCAGTTACGGTAATAGGCGTAATAATCATCGACATTCCCGGACCTGCCGCCATCATAGGATTATTTTTCATCGCATCTGAACTCATTACGTTGGAAACAGATGAAGATGATGACGTGCTTGCAGTAAGATCAGCATTTGTGATACCGATAATGCGAAGACGTACGCTCTTTTCGTTAAGAGTATAATTTATATATTCACCGATACAGTCAAGATCACCGAAAATCATATAGGCAGTAATTTCAGTGATAATGCACACATTAGCTCCGTTTTCACTTTCTTCAGCGGTAAAGAATCTGCCTCTTCTCATAGTTATGTTCATAACCTTAGACAGGTCCTCGTTGCCTGAAATAGCTATACACATTGAGGGCTCATCGCCGATAACTGCCGAACCGATTTTATAATCCATAGGTGTGGCATATTTAATTGCATCAAGATTTTTAAGAGCTTCAATATCTTCAGAAGTAATTTTTTCTGACTGCGCCGCATCGGTAGAAACGTTGATAGTTACAGCGCCCGAGCTCATATCACTCATCATATCTATAATAAAATCTCTGCCGCCGTTACCGACGGTGATTATTGCAATAACAGCGGCAACACCGATAATGATACCCAACATTGTAAGCAATGACCTCATCATATTGGTGCGTATACTGTAAACCGCAATTTTTATATTTTCCCAAATACTCACGGTAATTCCTCCGCTTATTTGTCATCTACATTATGAGCGATAATCTTATCTCCGTCCTGCATTGTTGAAACGGGGGTTCTGACAATAATGTCGCCCTCTTTTACGCCTGAAACCACTTCATAATAAGTGCCGTCAAGAATACCTGTTTCAACAATTGTCTGTTTGATGATTTTTTCAACCGGATCATAAACAAAAACGTAAGCGTGCTTATCGTCATAAGTAATTGATTCAACGGGAACTGTTACACAATTCTGTTTTTCTTCGGTTTCAATTGAAACATCAGCATCAAGACCGATAACAATTCCTCTGTCAGGATTTTTAACGGTTACAACAGTTTCGATTCCGCCGGTTGAGCCGCCACCGCCGCCGAGAAGAGCGTTGATATCAACACCTGTAGAAGCACTTGCAACTGCGGCAACAAAAGATACTTCGCCTTCAAGTATTTCGCCTGTTTCTGACTCAACATTTACTTTTTTACCAACAGAAACGCTTCCCAGGTCGCCTTTGTTTATCATAAATGAAACTTCAAGAGGATAATACTGAACCTTCATACCGACTTTATCTGTTGCAAAAAAGCTGCTGACAATAGATGATACGTCACCGCCTGCTGTTACTGCACCGAGAATCGAAGTCATATCAAATGAAGAAGAATCCATTGCATTTGCTTTGGCAACGATTTTTTCACCCTCAACGATGTTAACCTCACTTACAACACCGTCTTCTGCGGCAATCCAACCTGAATTGAGAGTGTCAATAGTGCTTCTGGTTTTATTATAGCCTTCAAGAGCTGACTCATAAACTGATTTATAAACTGTTTCAAGGCTTCCGTTAGCCTGAGCTTCAGTTGAAACAAGTGTCATTTTTAAAGTAGCAAGCTCCAGCTGTGCCTGCATAAGCTCATACTGTGCAGTGCCTGCGTTCATGCCGCCCAACAGAGCAGACATATCACCCATTGAGCCGCTGTTTAATGATGAAATTGCATCGAGCATCTTTTTGATACTTTGAAGGCTTTCGCTTGAGTTTACAATGTTATCAATTATTTTACCTGCAAGAGAAGAATCATTTGTAAGAGAAGAAAGTTTATCCTCAGCATCCTGTGCCTGCTGCTTTGTTTCTTCGTCTGTAACTTTTTCGCTTTGTTCAGCTTTCTTTTCAAGCTCAGAAACTTTCTTTTCAGCATCAGCTACCTGCTTTTTCAACGAAGCGAGCTGAGCTTTGGCTGACTGAGAAGCATCCTGATAATCTTTATATGCTTTCTGTGCATTGTCGAGAGCATCTTTCTTTTCAGCCAGAACGCTGTTGAGTGAGCTTGCATCAAACTCGGCAAGAATATCACCTTTTTTAACAATTGAACCGACTTTGACGTTAACCTTTTTAACCCTGATACCGTCAACAACATTGAAAACACCTTCACTGCTTGAAGAAACAGTTCCTGATGTATCAAAAGTAGCCACGATATTACGCTGGGCTACGGTTACAACATCAACATCATAACCCTTGTCAAACCAGCCTGCGATATAGCCGATCACAACCACGAGTAACGCAAGAATTACTGTAGCAAGTATGCAAAGCATAGTGATCTTTTTCTTACTCATTTTCTTCTCCATAAAAAAGCCTCTTTTACATATAAATTCTGTTTTATTATATAATTTTATTTTTCTTAAATCAATAATATATTTGCTAAATTAACAAAAAAGTAACAAATAATTCTTATTTCAGTATGTTTTATTTGCAAAATTTTAAAACGATGCTACAATGGTATAAAATAATTATGAGGTTGAGCCTATTGATTTTAAAAAATAACAAAAATTTAACTGTTGATATATCATTGATTTCTGTTTTCACAGCGATCATCTGTATCTGCTCGTGGATAAGCATTCCGTTTTTGGGAATTCCTTTTTCGCTGCAGACTTTTGCCGTTTTCACCTGTGCGGCAGTTATCGGTGCCGAAAAAAGCATAATAAGCGTTTTGGTTTATATCTTACTGGGAATTACAGGATTACCTGTTTTTTCAGGCTTCAGAAGCGGTTTATCCGTTCTTCTCGGCCCTACAGGCGGATATCTTATCGGTTTTATAGCGGCAGCATTTATTATCGGCATAACGATAAAAATTCTGCCATCTTACAAAATTTCAAAAATTCTTGCAATGATTATGGGGCAAACCGTCTGCTATTTCTTTGCGGCGATATGGTACAGATTTGTTTACATTGAAAACGCAGTAAGCTTTAAAGAAATTCTTTCTGCGTGCGTTATTCCGTTTATCGTCCCTGATATTATAAAAATTATTGCGGCGGTAATTCTGTCGGATTCGGTCATCAGAATTTTTAAAAAGCAAAATATTGACACAATCTAAAAATAAAGTTAAAATATAGGGTAGGTTATTATTTTAAGGAATGGTTTTATGGCTGTTGTTACAACTTATACTCTTATGAAGGATGCTTCCGATAACGGATACGCTATCCCCGCTTTTAATATTGATAATCTCGAATCTGCAATGGCAGTAGCTCAGGTTATGAAAGAAATAAAGCTGCCTGTTATTGTGCAGACAATTCCCCGTACCCTTAATTACGGCGGTATTCCCACATACCCTTCAATTATGAAAGCACTTATGTCTGACTGCGATGTCAATTACGCTATGCATCTTGATCACGGTAACGGGGTTGAGATTGCCCAAAAATGCATTGACTGCGGGTTCACTTCGGTTATGTTTGACGGCAGCACTCTCCCGTTTGAAGAAAATATCAAACGCACCAAAGAGGTTGTTGATATGGCCGGTGCCCACGGAGTTTCTGTTGAGGGTGAGCTTGGCACTATCGGCGGCAAAGAAGAGGGTGACACTGACCTTGAAGCCGCTTACACAAAAGTAAGCGAAGCTGTGGAATTCACCGAAAGAACAAAGGTCAGCATACTTGCTATCGGTGTCGGTACAGCTCACGGTGTTTATAAAGGAACGCCTAAAATTAATATTGACAGAATCAAAGAAATTCACAGTGCGATTGATACACCGCTTGTTCTTCACGGCGCATCGGGTCTCAGCGATGAAACGCTCAGACAATGCATCAGCGCAGGAATTTCAAAAATAAACTTTGCAACAGAGCTTCGTCAGGCTTACACCGCCGGCATCAAAGAAGGGTTTAAAAAACACTGCGATGCTTTTGACCCCAAGATTTATATGCCTGTTGCTGTTGAAAATATAAAGAAGGTTCTTCTTGATAAAATCAAAGTCTGTTATAATCTGAAATAATGAGGTGAAATTATGATCTATTCAAATTGGATGTCTTATATCAAAGACGAGGTAAGGTTATGTGATGTTGTTATTCCCGGTTCACATAACACCGGAAGCTACGGTATGAACCCCACCGCCTGCTGTCAGGACGGTAACCTTTATGAGCAATTCAAATACGGTGTGCGCTATTATTGTATGCGCCTTGATACCAAAAAAGGCAAGGTGGTACAGTGTCACGGTATCATGAAGGGTGAACCTCTTGAAGACAGCCTTAAACAGTTTCAGAAAATTCTTGAAGAAAATGACAGTGAAATTCTCATAATTGACCTTCGCGAATATTATCCCCAGCCTGTAGGTCCGTTCACACTTAAGTATCACGCTGACCCCAAAAAGGTTGATGAATTGCTGGAGGAATATATTCAGCCTTCAAAATATGCTTACACAGACTTTGAGAACATTTCAGACGTCACTATGGGTGATATCAGAAAAGCAGGCAAAAGATATCTTCTTATCAACTATGAAGAAGCATATCAATACTCCGTAAACTGCAAAATTGACGCACCCTGGGATAATACCACTCACGGATTTCTTCCCAAGAGATTCGTTCATTCTATTAAAAAATATTTTGATAAGGACTATGAAGGTCTTTTCTGGTTCCAGACTCAGCAGACCCCCAATGTCGGCAGTGATATCGGCTTCAAAACACCCAGAAAGCTGGACAAGACTCTCAGAATTCAGTTTAAATCAATGCTCAGAAGCATTGCTGCTGACCCGGAAAAGCTTAAGAAAATGAATATCGTTGCCGGTGACTTTATGACTGAAGATTATTCAAAATCTCACGAAATTCTTTTGTTGAATCTTTTCAAAAACAACGTAATCGAATCATTAAGAGATGAATTCAGAAAGGGTCTTTTAGTATGAATTATTCTTCACTCATTATCGGTCACATTTCACTTGACAGAAATATTGACCACCTTGACAATGAAGCAAAAATCCCCGGCGGTGCAGTAATTTATTCATCTGCATCTGCTTATGCATTAGGCCACAATGTTTGTGTTTTGACCAAAATAGCAAAAAAAGATCTGGGATTGCTTGATTATTTCACAATTCCCAAAGAAAATATTATCGCCCTTGACTCAAAAGAAACAACCTATATGTATAACAAATATTACACACCTGACAAAGAAAGGCGTGACTGTAAATGCTTTTCAAGAGGTGATGAAATTATTGCGGAGGATATACCCGAAGATATTTCAGCTGATATTTATCATTTTGCCGGGTTGATTTACGGCGACTTTGGCAGTGACGTAATAAAAGAAATCAGCAAAAGGGGTAAAATTGCTGTTGATGTTCAGGGCTTTTTGCGTCACAGAAACGATGACTGCACTATGTTTTTTGAAGACTGGGCAGATAAAAAAGAAATTTTGCCATACATTGATTTTCTTAAAACAGATGCTGCTGAGGCAGAAATTCTCACCGGACTTTCTGACAGAAAAGAAGCAGCCAAGCTTCTTTATCAGTGGGGCGCAAAAGAAATTATGATCACCCACAACACTGAGGTTTTGATTTATGACGGCAAAGATTTTTATACCTGTCCCATTAAATCAAGAAATCTCAGCGGAAGAACAGGCAGAGGTGATACAACATTTGCCGCATATATCAACGAAAGATGCCACAAGGATATTAAAACATCACTTCTTATGGCAACAGCAACAGTTTCGCTGAAAATGGAAACCCCCGGTGCATTGAAAGCAACGAGGGCAGATATTGAAAACTATATCAAAGAACTTTATAAGGAGCAGATTTAATCTGCTCCTTTTATTTTGGCTCAATATTTATAAAAACGATTTCAGGGGGATTAAACACTCTCGGCTTTTCGTCAAGGCAAAGTCCTCGGCTGACTACCATATCTGTTTTACCAAGGTCATACAGCCCACCTGCATACTCGGGGAACAATCCCTGATTTGGAGCATACAGTCCGTTTATTATAAACGGTATTCTCACCTGGCCTCCGTGGGCATGACCGGAAACTACCAGATCAAACCCGCTTTTTGAGTACAGCTCAGCATGCTCCGGCCTGTGAGACAGTAAAACAGAAAAACTGTCACCACTATTTTGTTTGCAGACGGTATTTAACTGATCTATCCACTGCTGAGGTGCAATTTCTTTCGGAAGATAAGCTTCACTGTCACTGTAAAGCCCTGCAGGATCATCAACCCCTGCCAACAACAAAGTCTGACCGTTTACGGTAATCACGCAGCTTTCTCCACTGAGGATTTTCACACCGTAAGACGAAATCATATCTTTGACCGCTTCAATTTCATCAGTCCAGAATTCGTGGTTACCTGTTACGTAATAACAAGGATACCTCCTGCCTATCTCCGACAAAAGTACCTTCGTTCCGTCGTGAGGCACTTCATCGTCAGCAATATCACCCGCAAGCAGAATAACTTGAGGATCGTATTCATCGATTTTTCCAACAAGTTTTTGCTGATTCTCACCGTAAAAAGTGCTGTGAAGGTCGGTAATCAAAACGACCTTTATGCTGTCATTCAGCTTTTCAGAGCAGATATTATATTCTCGGACAGTAAGCCCTTGCCAAAAGGCAATAACACAAAAAAGCATGGCTGACGTACCAACAGCAACCCGCTTTTTAAAACTAACACTTTTTTTCATTTACTTTAATCACCTTAGCAGGTACACCGACTGCAGTGCAATTATCAGGCAAATCGCGGACAACAACTGCACCGGCACCTACAATTGTATTTTCGCCTACGCTGAGGCCCTGAATCACCTGCGAACCGGTACCGAGCTCAACTCCGTTTCTGATAACAGTGTTGCCTGAAACATTCACAGACGGATAGAGAGTAACATAATCTTCAAGAACAGCATCGTGACCAATTATACTGTTGACATCTATAATATTATGCTTACCGATTTTTATATCAACAGTTATCACTGAACCGGCACAAATCACACTGCCCTCACCTATTTCCACCTTTGAGGAAATAATAGCTGACGGGTCGATAAGCGTCGCAAAACGATTTGGTTCAGCCCTTGCTACCAGTTTTTTTCTGACTTGTGTGTTGGCAACACAGCATACAACATAAGCATCGGGATAATCAGCTACACAGTCAACATCGCCAATAATATTATATTTATCGATTGTTTTCGATTCAGTTGCATAGTCATCTGCAAATCCCAAAAGATTCCATTGCGGTGATACTGCATTAATTCTTTCAACTAACCAAGAAACTTCACGGCCAAAGCCGCCTGCTCCGATTATAATTAAATCTTTCATAAAAAAACTCCAACACCGTATTTTACATCATTATACAGTGTTGAAGCGGTTTTTTCAACCTAATTTTGTTTTTTAACAATTTTGTACTCATCGTAATGATTATAGTAAGGGCAACTGTAAAAGGTTCCTGAAATGAATTTCATCATTTCATCCTCATCAAGATTAACATCACAGCAGTAACACTCTGACTCATCATCATAGATGTAGTTTGCACATTCTTCGCAATTTGTGGCAACTTTCATTATATCACCTAAAACACAAGGGCGTTGAAATCAACGCCCTTAGAATTAATTAGTCTCTTTTTTCTCTGCGACCGCCACGGCCTCTGTTGCCTGCTGGACGTCTGGGAGCCTCTGAAAGATCGTTTTCGGGAACAAGGCCTTCAACTTCAATAAGAGCCTCACGGCGTGAAAGGTTTAGTCTTTCTTTCTCGTCGATGCCGAGAATCTTAACCATAACCTCATCGCCTACTGTTACAACATCTTCAACCTTTTCTGTTCTCTTAACATCAAGGTGGCTGATGTGAACAAGACCTTCTTTACCGGGAGCAATTTCAACGAATGCGCCGAAGTCCATAAGTCTTGTAACTACACCCTTATAGATTGCACCAACTTCAGGATCTTTAGCAATTGTATCAATAATGAACAATGCACGCTGAGCGTCTTCAAGGTTGATTGCGCTGACAAAGATATTACCATCTTCCTGAACGTCAACTTTACAGTTGCATTCTTCGCAGATCTTCTGAATAACTTTACCCTGCTTACCGATAACGTCACCGATCTTTGCGGGGTCGATCTTAGTTGTAACCATCTTGGGAGCGTATTTTGAAAGCTCTTTGCGAGGCTCTGCTATTACAGGAAGCATAACCTCATCAAGGATATAGCAACGAGCCTTGTAAGTCTTATCAAGAGCTTCACGGATGATTGCAGGAGTAAGACCGTGAACTTTAAGGTCCATCTGAATTGAAGTAATACCCTTCTTTGTACCGGCAACTTTGAAGTCCATATCTCCGAAGAAGTCTTCAACACCCTGAATATCAACCATTGTCATAAAGCGATCGCCTTCTGTAACAAGACCGCAGGAGATACCTGCAACAGGAGCCTTAATGGGAACACCCGCTGCCATAAGTGAAAGAGTTGAACCGCAAACTGAACCCTGTGAAGTTGAACCGTTTGAAGAAAGAACTTCTGAAACAAGACGGATGCAGTAAGGGAACTCTTCAACTGAAGGAAGAACAGGAACAAGTGAACGCTCTGCAAGTGCACCGTGGCCGATTTCACGACGGCCGGGGCCTCTGCTGGGCTTTGTTTCACCAACTGAATATGCAGGGAAATTATAGTGATGCATATATCTCTTTGTGGTTTCGTTATCAATACCGTCAAGAAGCTGAACATCACTCATAGGTCCGAGTGTTGTAACTGTGAGAACCTGAGTCTGACCGCGGGTAAACATACCTGAACCGTGAGCACGGCTGATAAGGTCAACCTCTGCGTTAAGAGGACGGATTTCATCAATACCTCTGCCGTCAACACGCTTACCTTCGTCAAGAAGCCAACGTCTTACGATATATTTCTGAAGCTTGTACATACAGTCATCGATCTTAGCGATTTCTTCAGGATAAACTTCATCAAACTTTTCGTGAACAGCGTCATAAATAGGACGGAGTCTTTCGTCACGGATACGCTTGTCGTCAGTGTCAAGAGCAACCTTAACATCATCAATAGCAAACTCTTTGATTGCTTCAAACATCTCAGGAGCAGGATCGTTTGAGGGGAAGTCAATCTTCTCTTTACCAACCTCAGCCTGAATACCTCTGATGAATTCAACAACTTCCTGGTTTACTTTGTGAGCATACATAATGCCGTCATACATATCATCATTTGAAACTTCGTTAGCACCTGCTTCAATCATAGCAACAAGGTCGTATGTTGAAGCAACTGTAACTGCCATTTCTGAAACTTCTCTTTCAGCCTCTGTGGGGTTGATAACGAATTTGCCGTCAACAAGACCGACTGAAACGCCTGAAATGGGGCCATCCCACGGAATTTCTGAAATTGAGATTGCAATTGAAACACCGATCATAGCAGTGATTTCAGGTGAGCAATCAGGGTCAACAGACATAACTGTAGCAACAACACCAACGTCATTTCTCATATCCTTGGGAAAAAGAGGACGGATAGGTCTGTCGATAACGCGTGAAGCAAGAGTAGCTTTTTCGCTTGCTCTGCCTTCACGGCGCTGGAATGAGCCGGGAATACGGCCTACTGAATACAACTTCTCTTCAAAGTCAACTGAAAGGGGGAAGAAATCAACGCCCTCTCTGGGTTTGTCAGCCATTGTAGCTGTACAAAGAACTTCTGTTTCGCCGTAGCGAACAAGGCATGAGCCGCCTGCGAGCTGAGCCATTTTACCGACTTCAACTACAAGAGGACGACCTGCGAGTGTGGTTTCAAATGTTCTGAAATCTTTGAAAAACATAAATCTTTACCTCTCTTTATTTTATTTCTATGTCAGGCAAGATTTAGCAATAAATCCACATTTCAATCCCTTGACCTGTCGATTCACTGCTAAAACCAACAGCCTGACGAAAGATTACGTGCTTTATTACACTAGCGTAATAAAGATAACAAGGCAGGCAGAAATAACTGCCCGCCCTTTTTTGAATTATTTACGGATACCAAGTCTTGCAATGATAGAACGATATCTTTCGATATCAACTTCCTGAAGATATGCAAGAAGGTTACGTCTGTGACCAACCATTTTAAGAAGGCCGCGGCGTGAGTGATGGTCTTTCTTATGAGTTTTAAGGTGCTCAGTAAGGTCATTGATTCTCTTTGTGAGAACTGCAATCTGAACCTCGGGAGAACCTGTATCGCCCTCATGAAGAGCATACTCCTGCATAATTGCTGTTTTTTCTGCTTTTGTCATTTTAATTCACCTCATTTAAATATTTGCCCGGCATCTCAGGTTAAGGCAGGTGACAACTGCTTGGCAGTTTACTCCAAAATCCGAGAAGCGGAACACACAATGGTTAGTATAACACGAAAAAGCGTGTTTGTAAAGAGTTTTTTGAAAAAATTATCTTACAACAATATTTACAAGTCTGCCCTTTACATAAAGCTCTTTAACGATAGTCTTGCCGTCAATTGCTTCTGCTATTTTTTCATCTTTCTTTGCAAGAGCAATTGCTTCGTCAGCTTCAATATCAGCCGGAATAACAAGCTTTGCACGGACTTTACCATTAATCTGAGCTACAATTTCAATTGAATTTTCTTTGCACTTTTCTTCATCATAAGCAGGCCATTTCTGGTCAGTTACAACACCGCCGAAGCCCATTACACTCCATACTTCTTCAGTTACGTGAGGAGCAAAGGGGTTAAGAAGAAGAGTGAATGTTCTGTATTCTTCTCTTGTAATTGAGCCTGTGTCGGCTATCTCATTGAGAAGTGCCATCATAGCTGCAATTGCTGTGTTAGCCTTAAGGTTATCAATGTCTTCGGTTACCTTTTTGATTGTCTTGTGGAAAGATGTTTCAAGACTTTCGCGGAAAGAATCACCGTCAACTACGATATCCTGAAGGTTCCAGAATCTTTCAACAAAGCGGCGGCAGCCCTTGATGCTTGCAGAATTCCAGGGAGCTGCTTTTTCAAAGTCACCGATAAACATTTCATAAAGGCGCATTGTATCTGCACCGTATTCATTAACAATATCATCGGGGTTAACAACGTTGCCTCTTGATTTTGACATCTTCTCACCGTTTTCACCAAGGATCATACCGTGGCTTGTACGCTTTGCGTAAGGCTCTTTTGACGGAACAACGCCGATATCATAAAGGAACTTATGCCAGAAACGGCTGTAAAGAAGGTGGAGTGTTGTGTGCTCCATACCACCGTTATACCAGTCAACGGGTGCCCAGTATTCAAGAGCTTCTTTAGAAGCGAGAGCTTCATCATTGTGAGGGTCACAGTAACGAAGGAAGTACCAGGATGAACCTGCCCACTGGGGCATTGTATCTGTTTCACGCTTTGCAGGACCTCCGCAGCAAGGACAGGTTGTATTAACCCAATCTGTCATAGGAGCCAAAGGTGATTCACCGTTTTCTGTGGGTTCATAAGAGTCAACATCAGGAAGCTCAAGAGGAAGCTCTGTTTCGGGAATTGCTACCCAGCCGCACTTTTCACAGTTAACAAGAGGAATAGGTTCACCCCAATATCTCTGACGTGAGAATACCCAGTCGCGAAGTTTGAAGTTAACCTTGGTTTTACCCTTATTATTCTCTTCAAGCCAAGTCTTTATAGCTTCTTTAGCTTCTTCAACGCTCATACCGGTGAGGAAGCCTGAGTTAACCATAACACCTGTTGCGCAGTCTGTGAATGCTTCTTCTTCAATATTTCCGCCCTTAACGACTTCAACCATAGGGATGTTGAATTTCTTTGCAAATTCCCAGTCTCTTGTATCGTGAGCAGGAACAGCCATAATAGCGCCTGTACCGTAAGAAACAAGAACATAGTCAGAAATGAAGATGGGAATTTCATTACCGTTAACAGGGTTGATTGCTTTAACGCCTTTGAGAAGAACACCTGTTTTATCTTTATTAACCTCTGTTCTTTCAAAGTCAGATTTTCTCATTGCCTCTGCCTGATATGCACGGATTTCGTCCATATTTTCAAGCTTGTCAGCCCACTTTTCAAGATAAGGATGTTCAGGAGAAACTACCATATATGTTGCGCCGAAAAGTGTATCAGGGCGGGTTGTGTAAACAGTAAGTACGTCGCCTGTTGTTGCAACAAAATCAACCTCGGCACCTGTTGAACGGCCGATCCAGTTTCTTTGCTGAGTTTTAACTCTTTCGATGAAATCAATATCATCAAGGTCGTCAATAAGACGCTGAGCATACTCAGTGATTTTGAGCATCCACTGGCTCTTTACCTTTCTTACAACTTCGCTGCCGCAACGCTCACAAACGCCGTTGACAACCTCTTCGTTAGCAAGAACGCACTTACATGAAGTACACCAGTTAACAGCCATCTCTTTTTTATATGCAAGGCCTTTTTTGAAAAGCTGGAGGAAAATCCACTGAGTCCACTTGTAATATTTGGGGTCAGTTGTGTTGATTTCTCTGCTCCAGTCAAATGAGAAGCCCAGAGACTGAAGCTGCTCTTTAAAGTGAGCAACATTCTGCTTTGTAACTTCTGCAGGATGAATGTGATTTTTAATAGCAAAGTTCTCTGTGGGAAGACCGAATGCATCCCATCCCATAGGATAAAGAACGTTATAGCCTTCAAGACGCTTCTTTCTTGCAACAACATCCAATGCTGTGTATGAACGGGGATGTCCTACATGAAGTCCCTGACCTGAAGGATAAGGAAACTCTACGAGGCAATAAAACTTAGGAAGTGTAAAATCCTGCTTTGCATGGAAAACACCTGTTTCTTCCCACTGCTTCTGCCATTTCTTTTCTACCGTTTTAAAATCGTAACCCATCATAAATCCCTTCCTTTATATGAAAATTGAAAATCAGTCGGCGGTAACAAGTGAAGAGATGTCGATCTGTTCACCGTCTGCCCAAAGCTTTTCGAGATTATAATACTCTCTTGCTTCTTTTGTGAAGATATGAACAACAACACTGTCATAATCAAGAAGAATCCAGCCGGTTGCTTTACCCTCAATGTGAGTGGCATTTTTGCCTTCCTGTGAGAGTGCATATTCAACCTCATCTGCAAGTGACTTGACATGAGTGTTTGAAGTACCGTTTACAATAACAAAATAATCTGCAACAACCGTAACCTGAGCAGTTGCTATCATACAGATATCCATACCCTTTTTCTCGTCAAGGGCTTTAACAATTTTTTCCGCAATTTCTCTTGGTGTCATAATCTGACCTCTTTCACTAATTGGTTATATAGTTCAACACTGTCAGGGTGAACAGTCTGACTTTTTTTTATTAAATCGGGAATAGTATATCTCAATGAATAAAGCATTGCCTCTTCAAGACTTTTAGCGGACAAGGCTCGCATAACATCAACATCAGGATAATTTCTTTCAGCAGAAATGAAATCTGCTATATAAATTATCTTTTCCGCAAGGCTCATACCCGATCTGCCGGTTGTGTGATATCTGACAGCATTAAAAATTTCTTCATTTTCAATATCGGTGTTTTGCTTTATAAATTGTTCACCCGATATTGCGTGCCACAGCTTTTTGTTGCTCTTTTCTGCCTGAGTGAGAATTACTCCTCCTTTTTCAAAAAGAGCAAGATGCTCACTGTCGTCAGCGTTTTTAGTTATATCGTGCAACAGTCCCGCGGTATAACACAGCTTTACGTCAGCGCCGTAAATAATTGCAAGATCCCGGGCACTTTCGGCAACATTGATACTGTGAACAAACCGTGACTCTATAAGCCGTTCACGAAGGACCTGTGTAATTTTTTCGTCATTCCAGATCATTGGCAATAAAGTCCTTTTTCAAAAATATACTTTTCTACCTTATCGCTGATCAGGTCTTCTTTCGCAGCGATATGAGGGTTATTTCTGATAAAAGTAGAACTTACCTCAACAGGTGAAAAATCAAGGATTATAAATCTGTCTTTTCTTCGAGAATAATTTTCTTCAACATATCGGCAAAGCGCGTCTGTAAGACCTTCCTCTCTCGTTGCGGCACAGACTGTAGCAAGATTCAGAATTTCTTCAGGTTCACGCCACTGATGAAATGTAAGAAGCATATCTGAACCCATTATAAAAAACAGTTCGTCATCAGGATGCTGCTGTCTGATCTGCTGCAAGGTGTTAACGGTGTAGCTTTTGCCTTTTCTTTCAAGTTCAATATCGCTGACTTCAAAAAGATCTTCGTCAAAACAAAGTCTGCACATATTAAGCCTGTCCTCCCCCGAAGCCAGATCAGGCGCCGTTTTATGGGGCGGTGTATAAGTAGGAATAATCATTATTAACTCAAGGGAAAGCCTGCTCATAAATTCAAGAGCAAGCTTTTTATGTCCTTGGTGGGGCGGATTGAAGGTTCCGCCAAAAATTCCGATACGCATTATCTGATATTAACCTTTTTGCTCATAATATAATGAGTGGCAAAGAAGATACCTACACCGAGAATCAGATAAACAAAAATCGAAGCTATATCAACAGGTGAATTTCCGTTTGCCTGAAGTCTGTAATACTCAAGATTATCAGTGATAAGGCTCATCTTTCCTTCAATAAAGAAAAGAGAGAAAACAATTTTGCTGTTAATAAACTCTGCAATTCTTGTTGTTACACCTGCAATGGGAACAAAGAAAACAATTGTCCAGAAAATCGGCTTTTTCTGAAAATGTCTTGTGTTTGCAACTGTGCTTGTAAAGAAAACAGTGATTGTAAAAAACGCAAACATAACAAAATAAAGAATGATTCTGATTACAACTGAAAATATAACCGAAGCAATGTTAACAGTGGAAATCTGCTCAAGCATACCCATAACAAGGTCGTAATTATCACCCAGAATTTCTTCTTTGAGAACAACGACCGTTACCCAAAGGCTTGCAAGCAAAGCAACAAGGGCAATAACAAACCATACTGTTGCAACAATAACCTTTGATGTGAGAATCATCCAGCTTTTAACGGGAAGAGTAAATGTTAAATAACCCTGTTCACCGTATAGGGACTTCTGGAAATCGTTAAGAACAAAAACAACGGTGAGGACAAAAAGGCAAAGAGAAACGATTAAGAGTAATGCTATACCCAATGCTTCAACAACAGTCATATCTTCGCCTGATTTTATATAGTGAGAAACAAGTGTTCCGGCTGAAATACCCGCTACAATTATGTAGATAACACCCATAATTCTGCCGGTTGAAATAAAGTCATTTTTAAGAAGTTTAAGCATCATAGCGGAACACCTCCTTGAATAAAGCTTCAACAGTCATATCGTGGTTACGGATTGTTGTTACGTCTGTATTAGCAGCCAGGACGCCGCCCTTGATCATAACAACTCTGTCAAGAATGCCCTCAATATCGTAAATAAGATGAGTTGACAAAAGAATTGTAGAATTTGCAAGATGATTTTTCATAATTGTTTCCATAATAAAATCTCTTGCAACAGGGTCAACGCCTCCGAGAGGCTCGTCAAGGATGTAAAGCTTGGCTTCACGGCTCATAACAAGAAGAAGCTGAACCTTTTCCTGCTGACCTTTTGACATAGTTTTAATCTTCTGCTTTTCATCAAGATCAAAAGCACGAAGCATTTCATACGCCTTATCTTTATTGAAATTTTTGTAGAAATCTGCCATATAGTTGATAGCAGCTTTCGGTGTCATCCACGCAGGAAGATAATTCTTTTCAGGGAGGTAAGCGATGTCATTTTTTGAATTCACACCGGGTTTTTCCCCGTTAATTAAAATTTCGCCCTCATAGTCATTGATAAGACCGACAATTGATTTGATCATTGAGGTTTTACCGCAGCCGTTAGGTCCGAGAAGACCAACGATTTTGCCCGGTTCAATGTTAAAAGAAACACCGCGCAAAACCTGATGAGAGCCATAGCTTTTTTTAAGATTTTTAATTTCTAAAATCGGCTTTGCCATTTTATAGCCTCCTTAAGTGCATACTTACCATAATATATCATCTTATTATAACACCAATATATTATTTTGCCAATACTTTTTTATAAATATTTATAATTATCAGCTTTTTCTTTTATCAATAACTTTCTTTAAGAAAAAAGCCGCTGTAGCAACCGGAATTGCCACAATTACCGCAATAATCAGATATTTCATAGGTATCAGCTCGTAGAAGCTGTCACCGACAGCGGTCAGCAAAAATACTCTGGGAAGAATGCCCAGAAGCGACATAAAGAAATACGGCAAAAACTTAAAATCAAACGCACCGAAAAACAAGCTTGAAAAGTCAATCGGTATGCCCGTAAAGCGGACAGTAAAAATCATAAGATTTTTGTTTTTTGATTTCATATTCAGAAGCTTTTCCCCGGCTTTATTTGAGCTGAGCTTTTTTGTTACGGCGTCTTTACCCAGAAATCTACCGAGAAAATATGTGCAGGTAATTTCTATCATTATGCCTGCGGTGTTAATTGCAAACGCCTGCCACGTGTCAAATGCCATACCGACGGCAAGATATATCAGCGAAGCCGGCACAACGAAAACCATGGATTTTACGAAGTAAACCCCTAATATCACCGTTACCGCCAGAGCAATGCTGTCTGCCGAGGCTATGAGCCCACGTATATCAAGATTTGACAGAGTTTCGTAATTCAGAACAATTACACAAAGTAATGCAGCCGCAAACAGTATTTTCAATATGTTTGAAATTTTTGTTTTCATATTTCCCTCCTGTGTATCAACTATGGTAGTATAACCTCAAGAAGAAAAAAATTCAACAAATAATTGAATGTGTTCAGAAATATTTAATATTTTTGTGTTTTACTAAAAATAATAATCAATGTATATGTTGACTTTAACACAAAATTATGTAAAAATATATACTTGTATGTAAACATTTTGTGAAAGGAGCTTTAAGATGATTAAAGAAAAAATTCAATGGGCGTCGATTAACCTTATTGTTAAACAGACATTGAAATACGTTCACAAAAATCCTAAGAAAAATCTTACAACTCTGGCTGACATTGCTGAAAAGCTTTTTATAAAAATCTTTCCGCAGAAAAATTTTCAGAAAGCCAAAGAAGCTATTGCTGACGAAGACAGTGTTTGGTTCAAATACGCTGAGCACGTACTTCGCGACGTAAACCATGAGCAACTGAGAAAAATGATTATGGCTTTCGGTGTAGGCGGCGGACTTCGCGGCACAAAAGCGGTAAGAGAAAACCGCGACAAGCTCGGTTGTAATATTCCGTGGATTATTCTTCTCGACCCCACAAGCGCCTGCAATAAAAAGTGTAAGGGCTGTTGGAGTGCCGAATACGGTCACAAGCTTAATCTCACTTATGATGAGCTTGACAGTATCGTCACCCAGGGTGTAGAAATGGGAACTCATTTTTATATGTTCACAGGCGGCGAACCCCTTGTGAGAAAAGATGATGTTCTTCGCCTTTGTGAAGCTCACCCCGACTGCGCTTTTCTTGCATATACAAATGCTACACTTGTTGACCAGAAATTCTGCGAAGATATGCTCAGAGTCGGCAACCTTACCCTCGCCTTGAGTATTGAAGGCAGCGAAGAAAGTAACGACTTCCGCAGAGGTGAAGGCAGTTACGGCGAAACGCTTCAGGCGATGGATTTACTTAAAAAGAACGGTTGCCTTTTTGGTATTTCAGTTTGTTACACAAGTCAGAATATCCCATTTGTTACAAGTGACGAGTTTCTTGATCTTATGCTTGAAAAAGGCGTTAAGTTCGGTCTTTATTTCAACTATATGCCAATCGGCAGCGGTGCGGTAACAGACCTTATCCCCACCCCTGAGCAAAGAGTTGAAATGTACCATTGGCTTCGCAAAATCAGAAACGGCAAAACAGGTAAGCCTTTGTTTATTATGGACTTCCAGAACGACGGTGAATATGTCGGCGGTTGTATCGCAGGCGGCAGAAGATATTTCCACATCAACTCTGCAGGTGATATTGAGCCTTGTGTTTTCATTCATTATTCTGATTCAAACATCCGCACACATACTCTTCTCGAAGCTCTTAAAAGACCGTTGTTTACGGCATTTTATCATAATCAGCCGTTTAACGATAATCATCTTCGTCCATGCCCCATGCTTGAAAACCCTGATTATCTGAGAAAAATGGTCCGTGAAACAGGTGCTGATTCAACAGACCTTATCACTAAAGAGGATGTTGAAACTCTCTGCTCAAAATGTGACAAATTTGCAAAAGACTGGCAGCCTGTTGCAGATGAGCTCTGGGCAAACACAAAGCACCCCAATCCCAAAACTCAGTATTACCGTGAAACTCCCGAGGGAAAAAAAGCTCTTGACAAATAAGTTTTACGGTTGTATATTAATGTTACAATCAAATACAGGGGTGCTGAGCAGACGCTCGGCTGAGATCATACCCTTTAACCTGATACGGGTAATACCGGCGTAGGAAGTTATTGAGAAATAAAATTTTTTGCGTCTGTATTTTTATACAGACGCTTTTATTTTGTGGGTAGCTGTTTTTGATTGAATTTTAATCAAAGGATGTGTGTTTATGAAAAGTAACACAAAAACGCTGGCTGTCTGCGGAATAATGACAGCGATGTCCGTAGTTCTTTCATTCATCAAACCGTTTGAGATGCCTTACGGCGGCTCAATTACCCTTTTCAGCATGGTTCCGATTATATTCGTCGGCTATGCTTACGGAACTAAATGGGGATTGGCCTGCGGAGCAGTCTGGGGCGTGATTGATTGCCTTATGGGGGCATCCGGTACACTCGCCTACCTTACAGACAATATGCTCAACTTTATGCTCTGCTTATTGTTTGATTATATCGTTGCTTTTGCAGTTGTCGGTCTTTCCGGTGTATTCAGAAACAAAATCAAAAACACCAGAGTCTCTTTTGCTTTAGGTGCGGGTTTTTCAGTTTTTCTGAGATTTGCTTGTCACTTTGTAACAGGCTTCATTGTATGGAGAGAATATGCCGTTGACACACTCAGTGCAAACGAATTCGGTCTTAAAATTATTGACACTTTTTCAGGCGAAGGTCTTGCTGCTGTTTACTCTCTTGTTTATAACGGTTCATATATGCTCCCTGAACTTGTTATTTCTGTTATCGGAGCTTTGATTCTTTCATCAATAAAACCGATTTCAAAGGAACTTAACGCCAAAAGATAAATTTTAGTGCTGTATTCAATTCGGATACAGCACTATTTTTATGTAAAAATAACAAAATATCTTGCAAATTTCAATTATAAACAGTATAATTAAAATGATTATTTAGGAGGTAAGTATATGAAGCACTCTGATATCATTAAAAAAATGAGCCTTGAACAAAAAGCTAACATTGTTTCAGGCTATGACTACTGGCATCTTGAAGAAATTTCCGAATTAGGACTTCCGAAAATTATGGTTACCGACGGCCCTCACGGCCTCAGAAAACAGAACCCCAACGGTGATTCCGTAGGTCTTGGCAACTCTTATCCCGCAACGAGCTTCCCTACAGCGGCAACAAGCTCTTGCTCCTGGGACCTTGCTCTTATAGAAAAAGAGGGCGAGGCTCTCGGTAATGAATGCTTGCAGGAGGATGTTTCTGTTCTTTTAGGACCCGGAACAAACATCAAGCGTTCTCCCACTTGCGGACGTAACTTTGAATATTTTTCAGAAGATCCGTACCTTGCAGGTAAATGCTCAGCAGCCTTGATTAAGGGTGTTCAGAGCAAAGGTATCGGTACATCTCTTAAGCACTTTGCAGTTAACAGCCAGGAAGCTTACCGTATGATTATGAACGAGGTTGTTGACGAAAGAGCTTTACGTGAAATTTATCTCACAGCTTTTGAAATTGCAGTTAAAGAAGCTCAGCCCTGGACAATTATGAACTCATACAACAGAATCAACGGCGTTTATGCTTCTGAAAACAATCACCTTCAGGAAGAAATTGCCCGCGGTGAATGGGGCTTTGAAGGTCTTTTCGTGACTGACTGGGGTTCATCTGTTGACAGAATCCCCGGACTTTATGCAGGTACCGACCTTGAAATGCCTTCAAGCGGTGACCTCAACCCCGGCAGAATTGTTGAAGCTGTTAAAAACGGCAGCCTTGACGAAGCTGTTCTTGATAAGCGCGTTGACAACGTTGTCAACCTCATTATGAAATCAAAAGAAGCTCTCGCTAAAAAGCATACATATTCAAAAGAAGAACACCACAATATTTCTATGGAAATTGCAGAGGGTTCAATTCAGCTTCTTAAAAACAACGACAAGCTTCTTCCTGTTAAGTCAGGTCAGAAGGTTGCTGTTATCGGCGAAATGGCAAAGGCTCCCCGTTTCCAAGGTGCAGGTTCTTCTGTAATTAACCCCACTCAGATTGATAACGCTTATGATGCACTGGTTAACCTCGGTGTTGATGTTATCTACGCTCAGGGTTATGACAAGAAAAAAGACGAAAGAAACGAAGCTATGTTTGCAGAAGCTGTTGAAGCAGCAAAGGAAGCTGATGTTGCTCTTGTTTTTGCAGGTCTTACAGAAGAGTTTGAAGGCGAAGGCTACGACAGAAAGAATATTGATATGCCCTCAAGCCACAATGCTCTTATTTCTGAAATTGCAAAAGCTAACCCCAACACAGCAGTTATTCTTGCAGGCGGCTCAGTTGTTACCATGCCTTGGGTTAACGAAGTCAAAGCAATTCTTAACTCCGGTCTCAGCGGCCAGGCAAGCGGCACAGCAACAGCAAAAATCATTGCAGGTATTGTTAACCCCTCAGGTAAAACAAGCGAAACATACCCCGTTTCTTTTGAAGATAACCCCACATACGGTAACTATCTCACAAGCCCTGTTACAGCAGAGCACAGAGAATCAGTTTATATCGGTTACAGATATTATGACAAGGCTAAGAAAAATGTTCTCTTCCCCTTCGGGCACGGTCTTTCATACACAACCTTTGAATACAGCGATCTGAAAGTTTCTGCTGATGAAATCAATGACACAGATAAGCTTACTGTTTCATTCAAGATTAAAAACACAGGTGACGTTGCAGGTGCAGAGGTTGCTCAGCTCTATGTAGCAGATAAAGAGTCAACCATTTTCCGCCCTGAAAAAGAGCTTCGCGAATTCACAAAAGTATTCCTTGCTCCCGGTGAAGAAAAGACAGTTGAGCTCACTCTTTGTAAGCGCGCTTTTGCTTTCTTCAACGTTGAAATTAATGACTGGTGTGTTGAAAGCGGCGAATTTGATATTCTTGTAGGTGCATCTTCAAGAGACATCAAGCTTACAGCAACAGTTAAGGTTAACTCAACCGTTGACTGCAAAATCCCCGACTACAAATCAGTTGCTCCCAACTATTACAATGATATTGCAAATATCACAAGAGATGACTTTGCAGCTCTTTACGGCGCACTCCCCAACCCTGAAAGAGATACTTCAAAGAAGATTGATATTTATTGCTGTCTCGAAGACTCAATTCATACAAAGTGGGGCGGCAGAATCTGCAGACTCATCAACAAGCTTATGGCAGGCTTCGGTTCCGCTGAAAACGGTGACGGTCAGATGCTTGCTGCTATGGCAACCCAGATTCCTATCCGTAACTTCATTGCGATGTCAATGGGCGTATTCACACCTAAAATGGCAGACGGTCTTCTTATGATTCTCAATGACGGTGAATCAGCAGGCAAGGGCCTTTGCAAGATTCTTGCAGGTATTCCCAAAGCTCTTACTAAACTCCCCGCATTGCTGAAGGCTATCTGATTTACAAAAGCAAAGCACCGAGAGAAAATCTCGGTGCTTATTTTTTATATACTGTTTACTTTGTTTCTGATAACCTCAATTGCTTCTTCAGGGTTATCAATATTCATAACTGCAGATTCCATAGGGCAGAATCCGTCACCCTTGCGGTTTATAATGGCATCAACAATTGAGTCATACCAATACTCTATTTTATATTCTTCAAACACTTGTGCAGCGGGCTTACTTATAACAGATGCCCAGATTTTCTTGATGCCCATAGTAACATAAAAATACGCTGCTGCTTTGCCTATGACTTTATCGGCGGCTGAATATTCTTCAAAATTTTTCTCTTCATCGAGCCATTTTAAAAGAGGGGCAACTCCGCGCTCGTCGGTAACAATAACATCCTCACCGTTTGTGAGCACACAGGTATGGCCACGGCTCAGAATTTCTTTGGCTTTAAAAAGATTTTTCATATTTTTTATTTACCAAAATCACTACAAGCCACTGAATAACAATACCTGCTATACCCATTGCCATTGACGAAAGCACTGCGTTAACAGTCATTTTTTCAAAACCAAAAACAGTTGTTGCCAGCAATACAGCCAAAATTCTCATCACTCTGCCTGACACCTGAGTAAAAAGAATTTTTACAAAGCTGTTAAGCTTCACGTTACCGATAAGACCTGACACGAGTCCGTATGTAAAGATTTCAATAAGAATAAAAGGAAGAGCAGCGGCAGCAGGCATTCCTGTTAAAGCAAAGCTTATAACCGGTGCCAATACGCCTGCAACAGCACCTGCAACGGGACCGCCGGCAAAACCTACAAGAATAACAGGCAAATGCATTGGCAAGAAGATTTCACCGACAGATGTTCCTAATCCTGCGTATCCGCCGATAAGATGAGCAAGCTGAGGCAAAGCTACAGCTGAAATAACCGAAATCAAAACAGCAAGTGTCTGAGCTTTAACTGATAATTTCGATTTAAAAAGCTCTTTACTTTTCATAAAATCACCTTATTTATCAAAAATTTCTGACACAGCCTTAAGCTGCTCTCTGATATTTATTTTCTGCGGGCATATCTCTTCACAAGCTCCGCATTCAATACAATCTTTGGCCTTGCCCTTATCGAGGGTATAAAGATAATAATACCATCCGCCGTTGTAATCTTCGTGCTGCTTTTTAGAATTATAACAAGAGAAAAGATCAGGAATAGCAATATTCATCGGGCAACCTTCAACACAATAGCTACAGGCGGTGCAGGGAATTGCATCTTCATTTTTGAGAATAGCGCAAACAGTTTCAACTGCTCTGTGTTCTTTTTCATTAAGAGGAACAAAATTTTTCATATAACTGAGGTTATCGTTCATCTGTTCCATATTGCTCATACCTGAAAGAGTCATAAACATTCCCTCAAAGCCTGCAGCGTAACGGATCGCATAGCTTGCGATGCTTCCGCCGTTCAATGCTTCAAGAACACTCTTTGCCTTGTCGGGAAGATTAACAAGAGCGCCGCCTCTTACAGGTTCCATAACAATAATGGGTTTATTGTATTTACGGCACACTTCATAACAAAGTCTGCCCTCAACACCTACGTCTTCATAGTCAAGGTAATTAAACTGAATCTGCACGGTTTCAATTTCAGGATGCTCAGATAAAATCAAATCAAGCACCTCTGCCTTATCGTGGAAAGACATACCTATATGACGGACCTTGCCCTGCTCCTTGAGCTTTTTCACAACCTCAAAGGCGTTACACTCTGTATATTTTTTATAATATTTCTTATTAATTGCGTGGAAAAGGTAAAAATCAAAATATTCCACACCGCAGGCTTCAAGCTGACTTTCAAAGAAAGGAACAATATCCTCTTCCTTCTGAAAATAGCCTTCGCTCAATTTGTTGGTAAGAATATAGCTTTCTCTGTCATAGCGTTTGGCAAGGCACTCTCTGATAGCAATTTCACTTTTTCCGCTGATGTAACCGTGAGCTGTATCAAAATAGTTAAAGCCTTCGTTCATAAATTTATCTATCATTTTTGAGAAATGACCGTAATCCACCTCGTCATTTTCAAGCATAGGAAGGCGCATACATCCAAAGCCGAAATTCTTTTTTACATTTTCAAAAGCATTCATATTATAACCTCCAAAAGTTATATTCTTATTTTAGCATAAAAACAATGACATTTCAACAAAAAGCACCCGTAAAAACGAGTGCTTGATCTATTATTTATTAACAATGTCATAAACCTTGTCCGGGTAGTCGCTCATAATGCAGTCAGCACCAAGGGAAGCAAGGTATTCCATATCTTCTTCCTCGTTGATTGTCCAATACTGAACGGCAAGATTATGCTCATGAGCGTAGTTAATAACCTTGGCTGTGCCGAGATTTACACAATAGAGCTTATAAGGAATCTGAAGAGCAACGTAGTTGACATCAAGATCTTTGATGCCGAGATTTGCCTTAACGTAGAAGCTGAGAACTTCCTTGATTGTTGAGCTTCTGAGAAGTTTAGGGTAAGTCGCGTCAACATATTCACTTACTTCGCCGTTGAAAGTGCCAAAAAAAACATCGTCAAGTAAACCTTTTTCTTCAAGGATTCTGTAAAGCTCATCAACAGCCTTTTTGCCAAGCTCATCACCGTTTTTGACTTCAATAATATAATCAAAATCGCCGTTTGACATAAGATAATCAAGAACATCTTCCAAGCGGACAATTTTCAGATCATCAGGAACTTCATCACCCTTGAGGTCTGCATAAGGCATATTGCCGTTTTCATCCTCAAACTTTGCGCCCATATTCAGCTGACGGAGTTCTTCGTATGTTTTATCTTCAGGGCGTACTTCTTCTTCACCGAAAACTTCAACGCTGTCACTTGTTCTGTCAAGAGTATTATCATGAAGAAGAACGAGAACGTTATCTTTAGTGATATGAAGATCAAATTCAAAAACGTTTGTATTGAAGTTTTCGCTTTCAATGCAGTTTTTGAAAGCAACCATTGTTTCTTCCGGGGCAATGCCGCTGCCGCTTCTGTGAGCAGAAACAAGGGTTTTGCCTGTAATGGCGGGGTTGGTGGTTTCATATTTCACAATTTCAGAGGGGTCTGAAACAATGTTATATAAATATAGAAGCAGGCCGCCTAACACTACAACAATTGCAAGAAATACAGATAAAATAACCTTTAATGCTTTTTTCATATTAAACACCTCGACGGTCATTATACCATTTTCAGGGCAAAAAGCAATAATATGCAGAAAAAAGTCGACAACAAAATCCCCATTATGTCATTTAAATCGGTTGACTTTTTTCGCTACATATGATAAAATTCCACACATATTGCAAACACTTTGACGGGAAAGAGTAAGTGTGAAGTGAAATCAGAGAAAAGACGGTTGGTGCGAGTCTTTATGAACAACACATCTGAAGCCATCCCTGAGTGGCAACGCAGAAAGCTAAAGCAACTAAGCGTTGACGGAACCTCCGTTACAGGTTAAGAGTGCAGAGTCCCGGCTCTGAATTCAGGTGGTAACACGGATATTTTCGCCCTGAACGCATATAATGCGTTTGGGGCTTTTTGTTTGAAAGGCGTGAATTTATGCGAATTATTGAAAAATCAAAAAAGCTTGACAATGTATGCTATGACATAAGAGGTCCCGTTATGGACGAAGCCGAAAGAATGGAGTCATTGGGTAAAAAAATACTCAAGCTCAACATAGGCAACCCTGCCCCATTCGGCTTTGAAGCACCTGAAGAAATCATTAAAAAAATGGAAAACTGCCTTACCTCTACCGAAGGTTATTCTACCTCAAAGGGTCTTCTTTCAGCACGTGAAGCTATTGCAAAATACTGCAAAGAAGAAAAAAGCATTGAAGGCGTTACCGCAAACGATATTTACACAGGCAACGGTGTCAGCGAACTTATTACAATGAGTATGCAGGGTCTTCTTAACAAGGGTGATGAAATTCTTGTTCCCTCCCCTGACTATCCGTTATGGACAGCATCCGTTACCCTTGCAGGCGGCACGGCTGTTCATTACATCTGTGATGAAAGCTCCGACTGGCAGCCTGATATTGATGACATAAAAAAGAAAATCACCCCCAACACAAAGGGCATTGTTGTAATTAACCCCAACAACCCTACAGGTGCAATTTATTCAAAAGATATTCTTCAGAAAATAGCTGACCTTGCAACCGAAAACGGCATGATAATTTTTGCCGATGAAATTTATGACAGACTGGTTCTGGATGATGAGGAGCATATTTCAATCGCAACCCTTGCACCGGATACGCTCACAATTACTTATAACGGCCTTTCAAAATCACACCTGATTGCAGGCTACCGTTGCGGTTGGATGACACTTTGCGGCAACAAGAAAAATGTTAAGGGCTACATTGAGGGGCTTAATCTTCTCTCTTCAATGCGACTTTGTTCAAATGTGCCTGCACAGTCGGTTATTGAAACGGCTTTGTCATACACCGAAGAAACTAAAAAGCTGATCGTTCCCGGTGGCAGAGTTTATGAACAAAGGGAGTTGGTTTATAATGAAATCAACTCTATCCCCGGGCTTTCTGCAGTGAAGCCGAAAGCAGCGTTTTATATTTTCCCGAAAATCGACACAAAAATGTTTAATATAAAAGATGATGAACAGTTTGTTCTTGATCTACTAAAAGACAAAAAAATATTGCTCACTCACGGCGGAGGCTTCCATTGGGAAAAGCCTGACCATTTCAGAATTGTTTATCTCCCCGAAAAAGCACATCTTAAAAAGGCTGTTGATGAGCTGAGAGATTTTCTTTCGTATTACAAGCAATAAAAAAGCGGTAGGGGAACCTACCGCTTTTGTTTTATTCAGTTAAAGGGGTAATAATCTCTCGCACCGTAAATCATAAGCATCAGATCGCTTGCTGTTTTAAAGATCGGTGTAAGAAGATCGTTAAGCTCATATTTTTCAAAGGGATCGTCACCCACAAAACCAAGGTCATAAAGCTTTGTGTAAAGGTCAATTTCAATTGCCTTTGCTTCATCGTAATTCCATGCTCGTTTTTTAAGCTCTGCCACAGCTTTTTCATAAGCTGCATCAAGCTCGGCTTTGTCTTCGGGTGAAATTGAAGCTATCTCCTCTTCTGTGAGATGCTCATAAGTATAAATTCTGTCACGAAGACCCTTGTTGTCACGATACTGATTAAACTGAGGATAGCCACCGTTGTTTACTCTTGCATCAGTAATTGATTTGTTGGTTGCAATGTCAACACAAAGAGCGATAACATCTTCAACAGATGACTGAAGCTTCAGATGGCTCTGATTCTGAATGAACCAGGTTCTGTCAGGGAGAGCACAGGTACCCGCATCAAGTGAGCCGTCCGGTGAAATGTAGCTTTTATCAATAGCAGGTTCATAATCTTCAGGAAGAACTTCGCCATACTTTGCTGATGTTGCACCTAAAGATGTTGACTGAATCTGAATAATGTTATCTGAGCTGTATTTCCAGTTTTCAATAGCACTGGGGAGAGGAAGACCGTAACCGCAGATTACAAAAATATCCATACCTTCATCTGAAAGCTTTTTGGCAGTTGCGGCAGCATTTTTCTGAATTTCATAATATTCATCGGTTTTCGCTTTCAAAGTAGCGTGTGCTTCGTCTGAAATATATTTTTCAGCCATAGCTTCATATTCACCGCTTGGAACAAGCGCCCACATTGACGGGCAGTTCATAAGAAGGTTGCCTAAAACTTCCTGAATAACTCTGCCTGCAAGGTAATCAATATGGTCAGTAAAAAGTCCGTAAGGTATTGCTCTTGTTACAAAATTAAGAAGGTAGCCCAGCCAATCCATACCGCTGTCAGTAAGCTGAAGAATAAGAGGGATCATTTCTGAATAGAAAAGCTCTGCATCGTCAAAGCTGAGAGCAGCATTCATAAGGTCACTGAGAAGATATGAGCCGTCAGTTGCTGCAGCAGCATAAATCACTCTGTCAATATCATCGGGGTTGCAATACTTTGCAAGGTACGCATTGCCGATTGTACCGCCGAGGCTGATGAAAACGATAGTCACCTTATCGTGACCTGTCTGCTCTTTAACCATCTGAACATAAGAATCAAGTCTTTCAGCTGTTTCAAGAGTGTCACCGAATGAGCTGTAAGCAAAATAATAAGCGTGGTCATAACCTGCTTTTTCGCAGTAATCGGTAATATCAACCTGAGCCTTGATAAAGTCATATTCATGCTCATATTTATATGAAGGAAGGGTATTACCCTCATCATCTGTACGGTAGCCCTGTGCATAACCGTAAGATTTATCAGGCTTTGTCATTGCCACTTCATCAGAATACCAGTATTCATCAACGTGAATGCCGTTTTCACGTGTTCCGTCAGGCTTAAAATAATGAGAGCTGAAAGCTGAGTCAACAACATTGACAACTTCGTCAACAAAAATATCTCTGTCACCGAGAAGGACACCTAAAATAAGCTTGATGATAATTGAAGGGATCTGATCAGTTATTGTTTTCATATCAAACATAAACTGCATATCCATACCCTCAACGATGGGGAATCCGTCACTTGTGAGAACATCGTTGCCCTCCTTATCCTGAACATAGACCTGTGACTGCATAATACCGTGAACAACGACAATAGGCGTATACTCACAGTTGCCCTGACAATCAGTCTGGCAGCTATGGTCATATTCGGGAATAGGCTTTGCTGCAAACGCTGATACACTTGTGGAAAGAAGAACAACTACAAGGAAAATACTTATAAGTTTTTTCATAAACAAATCCTCCTGTTTTTATACGATTAGAGAGTAACATTTTTAATTCTAAAAGTCAATGATATTTGACAACTTATGCATAAGTTGGTAAAATAACAGCGGAGATGATAAGCATGTTTTTTACAGAAAAAACTTATGACATCAATGAACTTGCAAGAAACAACCTTCACATTCACACAAATTTTTCAGGCTGTGCCAAGGAAGAAATGGACTTTTTGGAAATTGTGAGAGTTGCCAAAAGAGCAGGTCTTAAAAAAATTGCCCTCACCGATCATATTTATCTGCGTGAAGACTTACCTGAATTTAACGAAAACTGTGCAAGACTTCGTAAAACGCGTGATGAATTGAATTCTGATATTGAAATTCTAATCGGCGGTGAATTTTCCTGCTACAAGGAAGATGACTACACATTAAACGGTGTTGATATTGAAACAGAATACCGACTTTATGCGCAGAACCATTTTCACGTAACAGGCTGGCAGCAGGGTGATGACGGCACACCTGAAAGCTATAAAGAAGTAACCAAAAGAATGCTTCACAACCTTTTTAAAAACAAGGCGGCTGACACAATTGCCCACCCGTTTTCAGGCAGATACCTTAAAAGAATGAAGGGATGGGACGCTGATCTTGTTGGCAACACCTGGAGTGAAAATGAGCTTGGTGATATTATGCTTGAGGGTCATCAAAGCGGGTGCGCCTGGGAATTTAACTCAGGCAATGTTGCAAGTGACCCTGAGCTTATCAGAAAGATGTATTTTATCGGAAAAGAAATCGGTGTTGTTTTCACAATCGGTACCGATGCCCACAGGCTTGAAGCCGTTGACACCAAAAGTATTGCAGCAGAAATGAAAAGGATAATCAGAAATGGATAAATACGCATTTTTTCTTGATATTGACGGAACCCTCGCTTCAGGCGGTGTTGTTTGCGACGAAAACAAAGAAGCCATCAGAAAAGCAAGGGCTCTCGGCCATAAGATTTTTATAAACAGCGGCAGAAGTATGGGATACGTGCCTGAATATGTGCGTGAAATCGACTTTGACGGTTATGTTGTGGGAATCGGCTGTTACATCACTTATGAAAACGAACTGATTTTGTCGGTGGCTATTCCTCCCGAAGAGGTTGCTGAAATGTTTGATAAATTCACCGCTGACGGCAGAGAAGTTGTGCTTGAAGGTGAAACGCAGAATTTCCGAAACAAATTTAATGGCAATGATGATTTCATTCTTCTTGAAAATGGTGAAGAATATATTAAAAAGTATTCTGATTACAGAATCACAAAATTCTTTGTTCCTCATATTTTTTCAAAAGAAGAATTTGCTGAGCTGAGCAAACAATACACTGCGTTTCAGCACCCGACTTATCTTGAATATGCACCCAAAGGCTATTCAAAGGCAACGGGAATGGATATGCTTTTAAAGAAGTGTAATATTCCACGTGAACGATGTGTTGCCATAGGTGACAGTGCAAACGATATTGATATGCTTGAATTTGCAGGTATATCCGTTGCAGTAGGCGATGCTCAGGATAAGGTAAAAGCTCTTTGCACGAAAATAACCGCCCCCGCAAAAGAGGGCGGCGTAGGCAAAGCCATTTGTGAAATTTTGGGAATTTAGTTTACAGTCAGGTAAACCGTTGCCTTAAATAAATCTCCGTCGATAGAGAGCTTAAGCTCCCCTCCCTGAAGTGAGCAAAGCTGTTTGGCGATGGAAAGACCTAAACCGTTGCCTTCTTCACTTCCTCGGGAAGCATCACCCCTGACAAAGCGTTCTGTAAGCTCATCAGGTGAAATATTCAGAGGCTCTTTAGAAATATTTTTAAGTTCAAATATACCAAAGTTACCTTCTCTGCGAATTGAGGCATAGACTCTTGTGCCGTTCGCAGAGTATTTTTTTGCATTTGACAACAGATTTTCAAGCACTCTGTAAGTATGAGGTCCGTCAGCAAACACTCTCACATCTTCACAATCTTCTTTAAAGCGAAGCTCTAAATCTCTGGCCTCAAAATCTGACTGAAACTCACCTATTGCCTGAGCAGCAAGCTCTTTCAGATTGAGATAAACTTTATTTATTTTTATGTTGCCTGTTGATGCCTTTGAGGCTTCAATTAAATTTTCAATAAGGCTTTTGAGATTGAGTGATTTATCAGAAAGAACATCAATATATTTCAGTGCTTCTTCGTCTTTTATATCACACTTTTTAAGCAAATCAACATAAGAAATAATTGATGTGAGCGGTGTCTTCAAATCGTGAGAAACATTGGTGATGAGCTCAGTTTTTGTGCGTTCATTTTTAACAGCCTGAGCAATAGCTTTATCCATTTCTTCTTTGGTGACTTTGATACTTTCGTTGAGAGTTGTCAAAGATTGAGGCAAACGCTCACCGTAAAGGTTGGCACTTGTGTGCTCGGTTGAAGCAACGATGATTTTATCAAGAGTGTTTAAATATTTTGCTGCAAAGAATATTGTTGCACCGTCAAAAATAAGCAACAGTAAGCTGACGATAATAGTAATAACACCGTCATTAAATACGCCAACAAAAGCGAAGAACATACCTGCAACATTGATTAAAATCCATAATACGGCAAAGAGGATAAACTTTTTGCTCAGGTACTTCATTTTGTAGGCGAAGAATGCTTTTCTCACTCCGCTGAAAACCCACTTGAAGAATTTTGTAACACCTTTGAAAATAAACAGCAAAAGCTTAATGATTATGCAGTTTCTGAAGATTTTTTGTTTTGCTTTTTTGATTCGCACGACGCTTGTGATAAATTCTATAAGCAAAGCAAAAGCAATAGTGAAGCTAGATGAAATAAGAACAGTAAAAAGTCTGTTGTAAGAATTCCAATAATCAAATATAACAACAAACAGACAGAGCAAACCAAAAATCAGACCGCCGGATATAGCCAGGTGAATATCGGCAGGGAGTTTATCAATAGCTGCCATACTGCATCCGTCGGCTTCTTTTTTATGACCTGCGCTTATAAGGATGAACACAACACAGGCAATAAGCAAAACAAAAGAAACACCAGCTGTTATTACTGTTAAATCGAAGCGGACAGGTAAATCTATGTATTCAGAATATAAATTACCGATTTCATCAACGCCGTCAACTATGATTTTGTCATCAACATAAAATACAGCCTCATCAAAATCTTTAAAAGCTGATTCGAAATTATAAAGACTCGCTATTTTCCTGCTATCCAATGTTTCAGTGCCTGAATGGAAAAGCATTTTTCCGTTTTCTTTAACAAGATAAAATGCTTTGTTTTTGACCGAATTAAGATTATTTATCGGAGCATCAAGATTGGTGTGGACCGCATCGCCTTTTTTTACATAATACTTCAGGTTAGTGTAGTCCTCAATCTGAGCTTTATCATATTTCAGATCACCTTCAAAAATGCTATACTCTGTCTGAATATAATCATTCACCTCTTGCCTTGCTCTGATTTCAATTTCTTCAACAGTATCGCTGAAATCATAACAATGGAAGCCGTAACCAATATCAGAATCGTAATGAAACTCACTTTCATTAAAGGATTCATAGCGAACAATGGAGGCATATTTCAAAAACTCCGTACCCTCGGCGTAATTGAGAATTTTCTGTACCATCTGCACCGTTTTTGAAGCATATGGATCAACAATATATTTCTGATTTTCATATGGGGTTTCGGGAATCTGAGAATCAAGAATTTCACTGTAGCCGTTTTCGTTATAAATTGATTCGCCTTCATTCTGACGTTCATAATTCTGAGCGATATATTCAAGCTCTTTTTTAATAATTGCTGCTTTTTGTGAAGCATAAGCAGAGGTAATTTCTTTAACAGCATTCTCTTCTTTGTTTTTAAGATTTTTGAGATAATCCTCAGGATTTTCAAACAATCTTTTAACTTTCAAAGCCTGACCGGTCACCCTATACTGAAACGAGGGGCAATCAAAAAATCCGGGCAGACCGTTGTGATACAGGTCCACTATCTCATTTGCCGAAGTGCCTGTCAATGTGGTATTAATTACAAGAAAGCATTGAAGCGTGGAAAAAGCAAGAGTAAATGACATAACCAGAGTCATTATTACAAGAAGAATTTTTATCGGTTTAGATTTTTTCCATTTTGTAGCCAAGACCATACACCACCTTTAAATATTGAGGGTCCTTAGGGTTGATTTCAATTTTACTGCGGATGTTTTTTATGTGCACCGTAACCGTTCTTTCGACACTGAATGCAGATTCATTCCACACAGCTTCATAAATCTGCGCACTCGAAAGCACCTTGCCGGGATTTTTCATAAGGAATTCAAGAATCCCGTATTCTCTTGCGGTAAGCTTAATCGGTTCACCGTCAACGGTTACCTCCTTGGTATCGGTATCAAGAGTTATACCTCCGTTGACAAGAACACTGTCCTTAACCTGCAGGCTGCCGAGCATTGCATAACGGCGAATCTGAGATTTTACTCTTGCCATAAGCTCCAACGGATTAAATGGCTTTGTGACATAATCATCTGCACCAAAGTCAAGGCCCATAATTTTGTCGGTATCTTCACTTTTTGCAGAAAGCATAATTATGGGGAAATTATATTTTTCCCTTAATTTGTGGGCCGTCATAAGTCCGTCAAGCTTCGGCATCATAATATCAAGAATCAGGCAATGAATCTGATTGTTTTCAACAATATTAACAGCCTGTATTCCGTCATAGGCCTTGAGAACATCATAACCCTCAAGCTTCAGGTAGATTTCAATTGAGTCAACAATTGCTGTGTCATCATCGCAGACTAGTACACGATACATAAACATCCTCCTTTTACAGGTCCCTGCATATATATTAAAACACTGAATTTTTAAAAAGAAATACACAAAAAGTAAAGAAAAAATAAAGACTTTTAATAATTATATCATTTTACTGTTAATTTTCCAACTTTAAAGAAAAAAGTATTTATTGACAGCTGTTTTTTAAAAAGCTATAATTGAACCATACAGTAAGAAAGGTGTTGCGATTTATGAAAAAGAAAGAAATAGTCAGAACTCTGAAGTTTATTCTTTTCTCAACGGGCGCAGGAATTATTGAAACAGTTACTTTCACCTTGCTCAACGAATTTGTAACAGACGAATATTGGTATGCTTATCTGCCGGCACTGGTGCTTTCTGTTTTGTTTAATTTTACCGTCAATAGAAAATTTACCTTTAAGGCAGCAAACAATGTTCCCATCGCAATGCTCAAGGTTGCCGCTTTTTATGTTGTTTTCACTCCTCTTTCAACCTGGTGGGGCGATGTTATGGCTGAAAGCTGGCATTGGAACGAATATCTCGTTCTTGCAGTTACAATGGCAATTAATCTTTCAACAGAATTCCTTTATCAGAAATTCTTTGTTTTCAGAAACGCAATTGATACAAACGATATCGCACAAAAAGAAAAAAATAAATAAATCAAAGCGGAACTCGTCGAAGTTCCGCTTTTTTAATTCACTTGGTTTTAAAACAAGAAACAGCTTTAGCTTGTAATTTTTTAAAAAATGTGCGATAATAAGAAGATATCTTTTTTACGAGGCGATTATATGTCAAAAATCGAAAAAGAAGAGCTTGATTATCTTGAAAATGTCCGTGAATTTATGGACAAAGAAATTGTCAAGCTGAATAATCTTTCGGCAGAGCTTGAGGAACTGGCAATAAAAGAAGGCAGAAAATTTGCACTTGATGACCCTTACCGAGCAGTTTACGGCGGAATTGACCTTACCGAGCTTCAATACAGTATTGAAAGAAAAATGCTTCGAAGCGAAACCGCGAAACAGGATGCTTATTTTTTGCAAGGGCTCAAAAGCCACCCGTATTTTGCAAGAGTAGATTTCAAAGAAAATGACTATCCTGCCGAACAATTTTATATAGGTCTTAAAACTCTTTTTGATGAAAAAGAAATTGCGCCTTATGTTTATGACTGGCGCGCTCCTGTTGCAGGTCTTTTTTACGAAGAATTTGATAATTCAAAAGCTTATTTTGATGCACCGTCAGGCAGAATCGAAGGTGACATTTTAAGCAAAAGGCAATATAAATTTGAAAACGGTGAGCTTACATACTGCTTCGACAGTGACATCAAAATTGATGACTATATTCTTCAGCAGGCACTAAGTGAAACCTCAACCGACAGACTTAAGGTTATTGTTAACAGTATTCAGAAAGAGCAGAACAGAGCTATTCGTTTTGGCGCAGATAAAAACCTGATCGTCTGCGGACCGGCAGGCTCAGGCAAAACTTCGGTAGGTTTTCACAGAATCGCTTACCTGCTTTACCGTTACAGACAAAACCTTTCTTCAGCAGAGGTTGTTATGTTTACGGGCAGTGACATTTTTGCAAGCTATGTTTCAGATATTATTCCTGAACTGGGTGAAGCACCTATCAAGGATTTCAATTTTTACGCTCTGCTTGACGATAATGTAACTGTTAAAGATTATTATGAGCAGGCTGAAGCTATTATCGAAAAAGAAAACGGCAGAGAATCCGCCGCAAAAATCAAAAATTCACCTGAATTCATAGCTTTTGTTGAAAGCTATATCAAAGAAATGAACATTGGCTTTTCAGATTTTTCACTTTACGGTGATTTGGTTTACAACGGTAAAGAGATATCTGATTTTTTGAAAAAGCGAACTAAAACTTCAGCCTTTGATGACAGGCTTGAGCTTATCTGCGACCTGGCTGAGAATAAAATCAACACCTATTTTTCTCACAATTACGAAAAAATCTATAACGTTGCGGATGAACAAAGCAGTATTCTTGAAGACACAGGCGAATACATCGAGGCTATGAAAAACCAGATAATCAAAGATGCCAAAACAAAGCTCGGTGAAGAGCTTAACGTAAGCGATTATACAATCCTCGCCGATATTTATAAAAGCTTTGGTGACGGCAGCCTTGCAGATGATTTTGTTAATGGTTTACAGTTTTCAACAGTTAAGTTTGAAGATGCCATGCTCATACTGTTTATACGCTGCCGTTCAGGCAAATTACCGCAACAGACTAACGTGCGACACGTTCTTATTGACGAGTCTCAGGATTTTTCAATTCTTCAGCACAGAATAATCAGATACCTTTATCCGAAGGCGATGTTCACCATTCTGACAGACTCAAATCAGGCTATTGTACCTGCAATAAACTCCGCAGATGTGAATGAAGTCGCACAGCTTTATGATGCTGAAATTTTAAAGCTGCAAAAAAGCTACCGTTCAACCAAACAGATAAGTTCGTTTGCTATGAAGCTTTTGCCTCAGGCAAACTATGAAACCTTTGAGCGCGACGGTGACGAGCCCGAAATTTTTGAGGGTTCAGATGAAATAAGCAAGATTAAATCTATAATAAAAAATGCCGAGGGGTCTGTTTGTGTAATTACCAAAACCTCACCCACGGCACGCAGAATTTATAACCGGTTAATTCTTGACACCGACATTAAGCTTTATGATAATAAAGATAAAATTTTTGACAACAAAGCAGCAATTATGCCTGTGGTTTACACCAAGGGTCTTGAATTTGACAACGTGATTATCATAAGCGAAGACGGCGAATTTTTTGGTGAAGAAAATAAACCGTATCTCTATATGGCAGCGACAAGAGCTTTACACAAGCTTACAATTATTAAATGCTGAAAAAACGGCTTGAGATTAACTCAAGCCGTTTTTATTTGATACTTATACTCTGTCAGTTTTTAAAAATCAATCTTCCTTTGTTGCAACAGAAATAATTGTTTCAACACAAATATCCTGGCCAAGAAGACCGCTGTCAAGACAGAGATGATAGTTACGAGGATTACCCCACTCTCTGCTTGTATAATGCTCATAATTCACCTTTCGCTTTTTATCTTTTTCATCAAGGCGTTTTATGGGTTTCTTTTCGCTTTCGCCGTAAAGACGTACAATTCTGTCAGCGCGGTATTGCTTATCGGCATGAACAAAAACATTAAGACAGTCTTCACGGTCTTTTAAAATATAGTCTGCACAACGACCGACAATAACGCACGGCTCTTCTTCTGCAAGTTTCAGAATAACCCTTCGTTGAATATTCCATAAAAAATCTGCCGCCGACAAACCATCCATTATGCCGGGGGTACCGGGAGATGTGAAAGCATAAGCAAATTTGTTTTTAACCGGTGCATACTCACCTTGCTCTTCTATATATTGAGGAGCAAAGCCGCTTACCTCTGCAACTTGTTTAACAAGCTCTTTATCATAATATTTATAACCCAGACGGTTGGCAACTTCTTTACCGATACTTCTGCCGCCCGAGCCAAATTCACGGCTTATAGTAATTATTTTTTTCATACAGACACCACCTTTGTGATTTTCTATTTATATTTTATATCAAAAATAACCAAAAATCAATATGTAGCCATTATTAAATTGTGATTTTTGTACATCTTTATTTCTAAATATGCATTTTCATTGACTTGCAATATTCTATTATGCTAAAATCAAAAAATCAGGAGGGTTTATTATGAAAATATGTAAAGTTATTTTAAGCATTATTCTGGCATCGGTTCTTACTTTCAGCTGTGTTGGCTCAGTTGTCTATGCTCAGGAAGTTACTCAGAAAAACGACTCACTGACCGTTAAAATGATCAACTACAATGTTGCAGGTCTTCCGAAATTCGGCGGCACTGACGGAGCCGGAAACACAGCAGCCATAGCAAAATACATAAATGCAAACGGCTTTGATATTGTTGCGGTTCAGGAAGATTTCAGCTATCATTCAAGTCTTATTAATAACCTTGACGGATATGATTATCAGACCAACCATTCAGGCAACATCCCAGGCGGCGACGGTCTTAACGTATTCACTAAAGATATGCCGATTTTCAATGAACACAGAGAGCAGTGGATAGCTTCATTCGGTAACATTGCAGAGGGCGATCTTCTCACACCAAAAGGACTTATTCACACCGTTATTTATGTTGGTGACGGTATTTATATCGACTTTTACAATATCCACGCTGATGCATTTGATACTCTCGGTTCAAGAATTGCAAGAGAAAGCAATTACCGCCAGATTATGGCTCTTGTTGAGCAAAACCGTATAAAATATAACCGACCTGCTATTATCACAGGTGACTTCAACCATTTTCTTCACACAACACCTGACATCAACAGCAATATGTTCTCAATTTTCCATGAGCAGGCAGGTTTTCTCGATGCGTGGGTTGAGCATCACAATGAAGGTAACTATTCAGATTTCACAAAGTGGTTTGAATCAGGTCTTTCTTACTGGGGATATTGGGATTCAGTAGAAAAATTCTTGTATAAAAACGGCGGCGGAGTGGAAATTGAAGTAGTGGACTTCAAATACACCTGGGTAAAAAATGATGCAGGTGAAGACGTATCTGACCACGCAGCGGCAGAATGCACACTGAAATTTACAAAAACAGATGAGTTTGTTGAATCTGATGCTACTGACCTTGAGGTTGTTACACAGAGTCCTTTCCGCAATATAATCAATATGATTAAATGGATTTTTAAAGACCTTGTTTACGTGTTTTCAAACTTTGATCAGCTTATTGAAATGATTAACCAATAAAAATAACCCCTCTGTTCAGCTGAACAGAGGGGATTTTTTATGCATTAACTAAATTGAAAATCTGATTTACACCCTGATTGAGATACTTTGTTATCTGAGTGAAGATTGATTCAATCTCTGTTGGCGAAGTGTCTTCAATTACACCTGCTTCAACAAGAGCAACTCTTAAAGCTTCAACAGCTGCAAGCCAGGCTGCGTTATTGACAACTGTTTCACCAAGCTGTTTGTTTACCTCAGCAACTGCTTTTTCAACTGCCTTAATCTGTTCAGCAGTGAGGGCTGATTTATCGGCATCTTCCCAAACAGCAAGGTATTCGTTAGCTTCTTTTGTGAGTCTGCCTTCATTGAACTGTGGATAATCCTCGGGGTTTGAGTAAACATCAACCATATTGTCATCTGTCATAATTTCGAACGCCATTTTAAGAGCAACGTCATTCATCGGAAGCTTTTCGTGAGCCTGATGGCTGATATACCAGGTTGTGCAAGGAAGAAGACCTGTTGTAGCATCAACTGTATTATCAGGTGAAATATGATTGTGTTTGGGGTTGGAGCAATATGTACCAACTGCTTTGTAGCCGTCACCTAAGGTTTCGCCTACATTTGCAAAAGTAGCACCCATTGAAGCTGATTCAGCGTGAACAATTCCGTCACCATTAGTTACGTTATAATCCTTACAAAGCGGGAACATTCCGCCGCCGTGACAAACAATATCAAAAACAGGAGTGCCTGAGGCTTTCAATGCTGCGATATTTTTGGGGAAGTTGGCTCTTGCATTCATATAATAGTCAACTTCTGCAGCAATGTCGGCATACTCCTCATCTTCAAGCCACAGAGCTCTTGCTTCTTCATAATAATCTGTGGGACAAAGAGCCCAGATAAGAGTTGTTGAACGAACACCTGCATTGACAAGACCGTCGAGAAGTCCGCTGAGTGCTGACTTGAGAACATCGTCAGGAATTACTCTGAGAACCATATTAAGGATATAGGCAAGGTATGTATCACCGAGAAGAGTGGGAAGAAGCTCACCGTAAAGAACATCATCACTATAAAATACGCTGATGTTACCTGTGAGAATATCACCGATAATATCTGAGCCGTCAATAGCAGGAACTACAAATTCCATTCTTTTAATCAAATCATAATCTTCGGGATATGTTTCAAGATAGTTTACACCGATTGTTCCGCCAAGGCTGATGTGACAAAGACGAACCTGGTCTGCACCTGTCTGAGGAAGAACAACATCGTGGATGTAATGATGAAGCTTTTCTGTTTCACCCATAACGCTGCCGAATGAATCATAACCGAAATAATAAACACTTTCTTCACCGACTATTTCACTAAGGCCCTGAAGGGGAAGAATATTATAATAATAAGCCTTAAGTTCTTCGCTCATTTCACTCATAGGATATTCATAACAAGGAACTTCAACATCAGCAATATAATTACCCTGGGCGTCCTTATGAATATAAGGAAGTCCGTTGTAAGCGCCCTGTCTGAAAGCGTCGGTAAGTCCGCAGTCTTTCTGAGTAAAAATAGACATAATCAAGGGAACAATCGCAACCTTAACTAATTCCATAACATCAATTTCAAGAGGCCAACCGGTAACATAACCTGTATCGTCAGGGATACGTTCACCGTTTTCGTCAAGAACGTATGTATCATTCTGGCTCATACCGTGAACAATAATAACAGGTGTATCTCTGTCATATTTTGCTACGTGAGAGCTGTCTGCCATAGCTGAAACAGACGCAACTGAAATCAGCATAGCTAACACAAGAAAAATGCTTATAATTTTTTTGAATTTCATAAACTGCACCTCGCAATTAGTTATCAGGTAAATTTTAACACAAATTGAGTCAAAGTCTCAATACAATAATTTAATAAAGTTTAAATAAAAATATTGGTGTTTTGCACAAAGAGAAATTGATTTTTTAATTTTAAGTTGAAAAATAACTGTTTATATTGTATTCTATGCATAGATTAGTGGTATAAAGGACGTGTCAAGTATGTTTCAGCAGATTGCATCTTTCTTTTTTATGCTAAATCTTCTTTTTAATTCCTTGTTTTGTCTGCCTTTGAACAGATATAACTCCATGGAGCTTTTCAGTGATGACGATTTTTCAGATGGTTTTTTTGTAATCAGCCAAGCAACCGTTAACGGTCAGGGACAAAAGCTGGGAAGCTTTACCTATTGTAATGAAAATTCTGTTCCGTCATGGGTAATTGCCCAATGGAACTCAGGGCCTTGCCTGTGGGCAGACAGAATTGAAAGCGATGAATATACATTAACCGACGGAACAACCAAAACAGTTACATACAATCCGCAAGAAGGCTGTGTTTCAATGCGACTCAATGCGGCAAATGTTTACAACGGTTCTGCCGCAACATACGAAAACTGGCCTCACCTGCTTCTTGAACAAGCACCGCTGACAGATTACAACAAACTCACTGAGGAAGAAAAAGAGTTTTATTATTGCACCGCTGACGAATTTGTACTTGATCTGAAAATAAGAATGACTGATTTCAAACATACTACAAATCCTGAAGGTGTGAATGCTGTTCAGTTTCTTGCTTATTTTTATCTGCAGGGACTCAGCGGAAACGAATTCATCTGGTTTGGCGTTGACCTGTTTGATTCAAGAGGATACAGTGATACTAACTGGTCCTATGACAAAGGCAGCGGAAATATGATATATTGCCTTTCCACAAAAGATACCTACGGATTAAGAACACGTTCGCTTTACAGATTTGGTAAACCATATGTTTCTGAAGAATGGACAACAGTTAAAGTGA
Organism: Acutalibacteraceae bacterium; assembly: GCA_045541505.1. GTDB lineage: Bacteria > Bacillota > Clostridia > Oscillospirales > Acutalibacteraceae > CAG-488. The sequence goes on along the minus strand of JAZQJF010000007.1, from coordinate 29,863 downwards.
ATCTGAAACCTCATCTTGCAAAGGCAATAAAGCTTGCCAACAAAGATAATATTTTTGGCAAAGAAGTCAGCCTTGAGGATTTTTACATTGGCGGCACAAACATCGGCTTTGAGATTCACGGAAATTATGACTGCACCATAGAAATCAAAGATTTCAACATCACATCATATAAAAAGAAATAACTATAATCCCTCTGTTACACAAGATATGTAACAGAGGGATTATTTATTTAAGCAAATTTTCAATTACTGATTTTACTTCGTCAACAGACGAAGCTGACACCTTACCCTGAGCGTGTGTATCTCTGCCGCCGCCTTTACCGTTAAGGGCTGAATTAAGAGCAGAAACCGTATCTTTAACATTGGTTGTGGCACTTACCACATAGATATAATTCTGTTCATCTGTTTTTGAAAGTAAAATACATTTCTGCACTCCGCTTTCAAGCAAAGAATTTGCGCAGAAAATCAAATCGTCATAAGACTTATTTTCAGTTATTGCATAGGCACAATCACCGATTTTGGTTGGGTTGAGATCATAGAAAGCCAGTTTTTTGGACATCTTCTGATTTTCATACTTAAGAGCCTGTATAAGCTCTGCCTGCTTTGAAACAGCAGAAGCTATACTGTCCCTTGAAGCTGAAAGCATACCCATAACAGCCTTGACTGCATTGTGAAGATAAACATAATCTTTATAAGCGTGGATACCTGCAACCATTTCAATTCTCGTTCCTTTTTTGCGCGGGCAGGAATCAAGAATTTTAATCACACCAACATCGCCTGTTCTTGACGGATGAGGGGCACAGCAGGCACAACAATCTACACCGTCAATTTTAACAAGTCGGATGCCCTCAGTTGTGTCAAGCTTTGAACGGTATTCGGTTGCAGCAAGCTCTTCGGGTGAAGGATACCACGCTGTGATGGCTGTGTTATTTCTTACCGCAAGGTTTGCAAGAAGCTCAACCTTTTCAATATCTTCGTGAGAAAGAGGTCCGCTGAAATCAACGGTCATAACCGCTTCACTCATATGAAAGCCCACATTGTCATAGCCAAAAAGGTTGTGAACAATACCTGCCACAATATGCTCACCTGCGTGGCTTTGCATACGGCTGAAACGCAAATCCCAATCAATTTTGCCTTCAACCTGAGTACCGGCAGGAATTTCAGACTCTGTTTTATGGCAGATAAGCTCACCCTTTTCCTGAACATCAAGAACAGAGATTCCGTTCAAAGTTCCTTCGTCGGGAGCCTGACCTCCCCCTTCGGGATAAAAGGCTGTTTTATCAAGCACAATATGATAACCGTCCTCAACCTTTTCACAGGAAATAACCGTTGCTGAAAATTCACGGCAATAGGCATCAATTTCGTAAAGTCTTTGTGTCATAATATCACCTTAAAACGGGAGTAAAAAGCTTTACTCCCGTCATAATTATTTAAGTTTGTTTTCAAGAAGCTCTTTGATAACGGTGGGGTCGCCTGCACCCTTAAGTTCACGCATACAAGCACCGAACAATGCCTGCAATGCTTTGACCTTACCGTTTTTATAATCTTCAACAGCCTGAGCATTTTCGCTGATAACCTTATCAACAATGCCGTCAACAGCAGATGAATCAACCTGCTTGTCAAGGCCGTTTGCTTTGCAGTATTCAATGGGGTCTGCACCGTCTTCAATAACAGCGATGAGAACCTTTTTACCTGCGTTTCTGTTAATCTTGCCACCATCAACCATTTTGATAATTTCAGCAAGGTTTTCAGCAGTAACCTCAAGCTCGTTTACTGTCTTCTTAGCCTTACGGAGAATACCCATACAGTCGGTAAGAATCCATGCAGCTACATCTTTAGCGTTGCAACCGAGAGCAACTGTGTCATCAAGAAGCTTGCTGATTTTATTGTTAGAAATAAGCATATCAATTTCTTTATCAGAAATTCCTGCTTCTCTGTACTGCTCTGCCTTTTCGTCAACAGCTTCAGGCTTGCTTGCCTTAATCTGTTCAAGCCATTCATCGTCAATGATGATGGGCATAAGGTTTGCATCAGGGAAATAACGATAGTCAGCCTCTGTTTCTTTGTTACGCATTGCAAAGGTTTTTCCGCTTGCGTCATCAAAACGTCTTGTTTCCTGAACAAGCTCTTCTGTTTCATATTCAAGGGCATCAATATGACGCTGTGATTCATAACGGATTGCCTTTTCAATAGCTTCAAAGGAGCTCATATTCTTGATTTCGGTACGTACGCCAAACTCTTCACTGCCTTCGGGGCGAACAGAAATATTAACGTCACAACGCATCGCACCCTCTTCACACTCAGAAATTCCGCCTGAACGGAACATATTCTTAAGCTTATTGAGGTAAGTTACAACTTCTTCAGCACTGCGGAAATCAGGCTGAGTAACAATTTCAATAAGAGGAACACTTGTACGGTTAAAGTCAACGAATGATGCGTTACCGCTGTGAACAAGCTTACCTGCGTCCTCTTCCATATGAATCTGCTTGATACGGATATCACGGGCGCCGTCTGAAGTCTTAAGAGTTACGCAACCGTTGGTGCAGATAGGATGATTAAGCTGAGTAATCTGATATGCACAGGGCAAATCGGGATAATAATAGTTTTTCTTATCAAATGTTGTATAACGGCTGATTTCACAGTTGAGCATAAGACCTGCTGTAACTGCAAGTTCAACAACACGTTTGTTCATAACGGGGAGCATACCCGGCATACCTGAACAAGCAGGGCATACACAATCGTTAGGCTCGTTTGCAGCAGAGTGGCCGCCGCAAGAGCAGAAAATTTTGGATTCGGTGCTTAACTCCACATGAGTTTCAAGGCCGATGACGAGTTCATAATTCATAATCATTCACCTTTCCTTTCAACAATGTGTGCAAGGCTGAGAAGTGTGCTTTCAGCGAAGTGCTTGCCCATAAGCTGAACTCCGCCGCTTACAAGGGCAGGAGTGCCGATAAGGTTAGCTACTGCGGTAAATACGCTTTCATCAAACACCTTACCGAATGCTTCGTGAATATCATAAGCTTCATAAGAAGCCTTTGAACAAACGGGAGTAATAACTGCATCATAACTTTCCATAAGCTTAGCAAAGCTTTCTGATACAACACGACGCACTCTGAGAGATTTGTCATAGCATTCTTTATATCTGTTTTTGGAAAGAACATCTGAGCCGTAAAGAATAACTGCCTTTGTGAGGAAGTTAAAGCCTTCAGTTCTTGAATTTACATAAAGCTCATCAATGTTTCTGTAGTCTGATGAACGGTGGCCGTATTTAACACCGTCATAACGGGAAACGTTGTTACAGGTTTCAGCACACATAAGAATCTGCCATGCTGTATTTGCAAGCTCAAAAAGATCACTTGAAACAGTTTCAACAGTGACATCCTTTGACTTAAGAGCTTCTGCAAAAGAATCAACCTTTGCCTTCTGAGCATCATCAGCTTTATCATAAAGCTCTTTAATGATACAAACTTTTTTTGCCGAAACTTCTTCGTTTACCGAATAATCATAGCTTTCAGCAGGAAGGCTTGTGCCGTCTTTATCATCATGACCTGCGATAACAGACATAACCTCGGCAACATCTGATGAATTTTTGGCATAAACACCAACCTGCTCACCTGAAGCAGCGCATGAAATCACGCCGTAACGTGAAACCGTGCCGTAGGTGGGCTTAAGGAAGTCAACACCTGAAAGAGCCGCTGCACGTCTTGTTGCGCCGTTCATATCAACGCCCAAAGCAGCTTTAACTTCACCGTTTGCAACAAGTGAAGCGGCAGCGCCTTTAAGCTCAGCATCGTTTTCACCGTAATATGAAAATTCACCTATAAGGTCAAGGCCGAATTCACCAACATTTGTTTTACCTGAAACAATATAGCCTTTATCTTCAAGGCGTGTAACTGCTTCAGCACTGAAAAGAGGCTTGAAGCCTTCAAGCATTTTAGAACCTGCAGCTGACTGAGCACCTTTTACAAGGATTGTATCATCAACAGCTACTGTTCCTTTATCACAAAGCTGTGTAGCATAATATTTCATCTTAGACACCTCACTTCACAAGTCTTGGTACTTGCCAACTGTCTTCACTGCGTTCAGGAGCACCTTCAAGAAGGCTCTCTCTTGTAAATGGTTGCTTACGAACATCTTCGCGAAGAACGTTGGTCATAGGCATAACGTGAACCATTTCTTCAACACCGTCTGTGTTGCAATCGGCAAGTTTCTTTTCACTTTCAGCCATAGCGGTGAAAATACCCTGCATTACTGCCTCTTCGCTTTCTGTAAGAGAAAGCTGATTCAACTGCTGAGCGTTTGAGAAAGTTGAGCGTTTGCCTGAAGACTGTTTACCTGAAGAAGTTGCTGCTGCGCGCTGAGCAAGAGCACTGCCGCTGCCAAGAAGATGAACATCTTCAAGCTGCTGGTTTGTAACCTCGCTGGGGGCGCCGAGAAGCAGATCCTGTGCATTACCGTTAAGGGGGAATGCGATAACATCAAGGATTTTTTCTTCGTCGGTAAGAAGCATTACCATACGGTCAATACCGGGTGCCATACCTGCGTGGGGCGGCGCACCGTACTGGAATGCAGTATATAAAGCGTTGAAACGTGACTTGAGTTCTTCTTCATCATAACCTGCAATTTCAAATGCTTTTTTCATAATGTCGATGTCGTGGTTACGAACAGCACCTGATGCAAGTTCGATACCGTTACAAACAAGGTCATACTGATAAGCAAGAACCTCTGTGGGATCTTTGGTAAGAAGAGCTTCCATACCGCCCTGAGGCATTGAGAACGGGTTATGAGTAAAGATTGTGTCGCCTGTTTCTTCGTCATTTTCATACATCGGGAAATCAACAACGAAGCAGAATTCAAAAGCATCGTCACGGATAAGATCAAGCTGATCTTTACCTGCAAGCCAGGTGCGGATATGACCTGCTTTTTTCTCTGTATCATTCTTTTTATCATCACAGATGAAGAAAAGAGTTTCGCCCTCTTTAACACCTGTCAATTCAGTGATTTCTGCTTTCTGCTCCTCTGAAAGGAACTTAGCAATGGGACCTGCGAAAACGCCCTCTTTGAGAGTGATATAACCGAGTCCGCCAAGGCCAACCTCTGCAGATGTTGCATATTTAAGTGAATCTTCAAAGAATTTCTTTGATTTGCCCTTACAGTCTGCAACAATACCTCTTACAGGTCTGCCCTTGAATGCAGGGAAATTAACACCTGCAAAGAAATCTGTAAGATCACAGATGATGAGGGGGTTTCGAAGGTCAGGCTTATCTGAACCGTAGGTCATCATTGCATCAGCATAAGTGATTCTGCGGAAAGGTCTTGGAGTAACTTTTTTATCTGAAAACGTTTTGAATGTATCGTAAATAACATCTTCGCAAACATCAAGAACCTCTTCCTGAGTTGCAAATGCCATTTCAAAGTCAAGCTGATAGAATTCACCGGGTGAACGGTCAGCACGTGCATCTTCATCACGGAAGCAGGGGGCAACCTGGAAATATTTATCAAAGCCCGAAACCATGAGAAGCTGTTTGAACTGCTGGGGAGCCTGAGGCAGAGCATAGAACTTACCCGGATGCTTACGACTGGGAACAAGGAAGTCACGGGCACCCTCAGGTGAAGATGCTGTGAGAATCGGTGTCTGCATATCAAGGAAGTCTTTTGCTTCCATTTTATTTCTCAGATGACGGATAATCTTTGAACGCATAACAAGGTTGTTGTGGTTCTTGGGATTACGAAGGTCGAGATAACGGTATTTAAGACGAAGCTCATCTTTGCTGAGTCTTGAATTTCTTACTTCAAAGGGAAGCATATTACGGCTTTTGCCCAAAACCTGAAGACTGTCAGCAACCAATTCAACATTACCTGTTGCGATTTTTGTGTTAACTGTTTCTTCATCACGCTTTTCAACAACACCGCTGACAGAAATGACAGTTTCACGGTTAACATTTTTTAACAGCTCTTCATTGTGGATTACCACCTGTGTTACACCGGTGTAATCGCGAAGGTCTACGAAGATAACGCCACCGTGGTCACGGACAACATCAACCCAGCCTGCAAGCTGAACGGTTTTGCCGATATGCTCATCACGAATGTCGTTACACATTAACGTTCTATACATTGTAGTGTACCTCCTGTTTTCTACAAAAAATAAGCCCCGGGAATATATAATTATATTCCCGGGACGAGTAAATAAATTCACCCGCGGTGCCACCCGCATTGATGCAAAAAGCATCCTCTTTTAATATTAAATTGAGGCTAATCAGAGTGTTCCCAAGCTTACTACTCATCTCAAACGCGCTTTCAGTCGGTGACGCATTCTCCCTGACAGACTTTCCATAAAAGCTGAGTCTCTACATATATTATAATCAGAAATTGAAATTTGTCAACAGAAAAAATACTGTGTGATTTAATGAAATACTCATAAAACACCCTTGCATTTTTAAGCAAGTTGGCAATAAACAAAATAAATCACATCAGGCTTCTGCCTTCCCACTCAGAATCAGGGGCAACGCCCAGCAAATTTGCGACTGTTGGTGCAAGGTCAACAATGTTGGCATCATCAGGCAGCTTTGCATTTTCAAAACCATTTCCGTTAATGATTATGGGAATGAGCATATCTTCATCACTGTCACTGCCGTGTGTTCTGTCGTGTCCGCCATGGTCAGCGGTAATGATATAAGTGTATTCATCACCAAGCTCGTTCATAAGCTTATCAATGTTATCCCAGCTTTCTTCAACGGCTTTCATATACTCTTCACTCATCCATCCGTATCGGTGGCCTTCCATATCTGTATGACCGAAATAAATGAAGGTAAAATCCGTATCAAAAGCTTTCAGATATTTTATTGCTGAATCGGTCAGCATTTCCCCTGCTTCCTTATAACCGATTCTGCGGCCGGCATAAAAGCAGGCATGAGCAAGGGAGTTCGGCCTTGAAACGTCACGGATTTCTTCCCAGTTATAAAAGACTGCACACTTTTTATCAGCTTGTCTGAGCACCTCACAAAGTCCGTTGATCGGCCTCACCTGCGGGGCATAAACATTAGTAGTTGTACCGTGACGCTGAGGAGTCACGCTGTGAAAAAGTGAAATGTGACAAGGCAATGTCACTGACGGAAAAACCGTTTTTGCATTAATTGTCACCGCTGACTGATTCATAATTTTTTGAGCAACAGGAACGGTATCAAGAGAATCAGGGCGCATTCCGTCAACAAGAATCATTATGACTTTCATACTTTTCCTCCTTTTTAAATGCATAAAAGCCTTCACCGACTGCTCAGTGAAGGCTTGTGATTATTCTTTATGAGTTGCTTTGTATTCGGCAACTGCCTCATCATAAGCTTTCATAGATTCCTCTGTGGGAATGTATTCAGCTCTCTGTGTATTTGCAATTGTGGGAGGATTGCCGTTTGAATCATAGCAAGGTGTAAGGAAATCGTTTTCATAACGTACTCTGTCTTCTTCCTTACGGAAATCTGGGATATCATAAGGAGTACCATATTCAAGAGCACTTCTGTGACCGAGAATTGCAACAGATGCCATTGTTGTTGCGAAATACTCGTCAAACATCGGCTTTCTGTTTTCACGGATACTGTTGAAGAATTCTCTTACGATAAAGAAGTCTCCGCCGCCGTGACCTGCTTTTTCAGCATCTTCTTTGGCATCGGGTTCAAAGTCAGCTTCATATTTGGTAACTCTTTCCATTCCTTCAGGAGTATGCTCTTCATTGAAAGAAAGGAGAACATGGCCGTCTTCGTTACGAAGATTTTCGATCTGACCTAATTCACCGCAGACACGGTATGTATTTGCGTGACCGCCGAAGTGTGACCAGCCTGTTACTCTGAAAACAGAATCGTCATCGTTAAGGCAGGTCACAACAGCACTTCTGTCAGGCAAACGCCAGTAGAGACTGCCGCCGCCGTTTTCTTCATTAAGAGGTCCGAAAATGGGCATCGCTGTTACTCTCTTGGGGAAAGCACCTGTGATATACATAAGCGGTCCGAGAGAATGAGTGATGTAATAAATTCTGGGGATGTGATATCTCCAATGCTTTGAAGTGGGGCAATAGTGTGCAATTTCTTTCTGAGAAATGATGGGGTGGTTATACTCCCCCTCAGCAAACAAAGCCTTACCGAGAACGCCTGAACGGTAAACCTTGCGCATTTCCTGATTGAATTTCATAAAAGGATAGTTTTCAGCTATCATATAATATGCATTGCTCTTTTCAACTGCTCTTACAAGGGCAACACCCTCGCCCATTGAGATGTTTGATGTGCATTCGCTGAGAACGTGAATATCTTTTTCAAGAGCTTTGATAGCATAAGGTGTATGCTCATGGAAATAGTTGCAAAGGAAAACTGCTTCCAGACCCTCGTGATTTATAAATTCATCAAAATCAGTATATGTTGTAACATCGGGATGATTGTCCTTTGCTTTTTTGAGCTTTTCTTCATCAAAATCGCAAACAGCTACTACTTCACCGTTGTTTGCGGTTACGCCGTCAAAAAATCCGCCCCCGCGGCCGAGACCAAATATACCAAACTTGATTTTTTTCATAATAATACCTCCATTGAAAAATGCTCTAATAATTCTATCACAGTGTTTCGCTAAGGTAAATAGCAAAAAGAAAAAAATAAAAATTTTTCTAGTTTATTTCATCAAGATTTGCACCTTTTGTTTCTTTAACCTTAAGGATAAATATAACTGCGGCAACCGAAACAGCAGGAATCGCAACTACAAGACAGGCATTCCAGATAGTCATTGCCATCATACCAAGAATTGTTACGCCGTAGCCGACAGCGAGGCCGATGATAACAAGAAGTCCCTCTGCACCAACCACCGAAGCTCTGATATCCGTAGGTACTTTTTCTGTCATCATAACATTCATATAGTCTCTGCCGATCCAATATGAACCCTGATAAAGCCCTGCCAGTGAACCGACAAGATACGGGTTCCACCATTTAAGAATACCGACAACAAAGAGAATATATCCGACCACACAGGTTATTGAAAAAAGAGTAACGGTTGTTTTTCTGCCTGCTTTGTCTGCGAGAATTCCCGAAAAGAAAGTAATTGAAGCGTAAACTACCGGCACCATAAACAAAGCTTTTGTTATATCGCTTGTACTCATACCTGCACGGTGCATTGAAGACTCGAAATACAACGCAATAGCAGGCATTGCGGCATCAAAAATTATGTGAGCAATAATAAGCATTTTTGTATCTTTATTTGCCCAGATGTATTTAACTCCGTTGAACACGCCCGACTGATTTCGCTGAGCCTCTTTCTGCTGCTTTTTAAGAGCTTTTTCTTTTTGCCTTTCTTCATAAGGACGAGAAAGGTAAGTAACTCTTTCGTTGATAAAAACCTTTGTATCTTTAGCCAGAAGAATAACAAGACCAACCGCAACAAAGCCGATGAGCGCAGGAACAAGAAAAATCTCGCGCCATTTTGAAGCATCATCACCCATAAGAATATCACGAAGAGTGGGAATAAGGATAACACCTAAAATACCGAAGCTTTTGAGAAAACTGTAAATTTTTGCTCTGTGTTTATCAGGGGCTTCTTCGAGAATGTAAATAATCTGAATATCGTGACCCATAAAAAAGCTGATAATTGCAAAACCTACAAGGAACATTATGTAGCTTGATGAAAGGTGAATTACCAGAAGACCTATTGCCATACCCAGAGTTGACAAAACGAAAAGCGGTTTTCTGCCCCACTTATCGGCAAGAGCTTTGTAAAATGGTGTAAATATACCTAAAACATAAGTAAACACACCGATGCCTGAGTGAAAAGCAAGTCCGTCTTCATAGGTGTAATATTTGTCCATAAAAGGGTTGTTTACAAAAAACTCCGTTATAAAAGACGACTGCACCGTAACAGTCAGGTTGCTTGTGACTTCATCAAGAATGTTTACAACGGCAATAAGAATAAGCAGAATCAAGAAGTATCCGCTTCCCCTGCCGGCAGTCTTTGTTTTTTGAAGTCTTGCAAGTTCCCGTTGCTCTTTATTAATTATTTCCTGTTGTTGTTTCATACAATCTCTTCCTTTTATTCTGTGAAGTTATTATAAAGCGAGTTTCCGCTTTACCTCTTCTGCTTTTTATGAAAGCATCACTTATCAGACTCAATTTTTTCAGCATCAGGCTGCTGATTATTATAAAGCTTTTTAGCCTGAAAGAAAGCGAATACAATGCAGATAAACGAGTAAATCGCATAAATCAGATATGTTGCCATTTCCGGGGTTTCGTTAAGCATATCAATGTATAAAACTATTCCGATTACACCGTTGACGATCATCAAAAAAGTGTATTCAACATAAGCAAACATCGTAAGAAAATAAATGAGTATTCCTAAAATATTTGTAAAACTGTCAAGAAAAACATATTGTGAACCGATAAGCGGTAGTATTACCCACATTGCAGCAAGAGCGACAACAAAACCGACCGATATCAGAACCTTCTGCTTTGTTTTAAGCTTATGCAGCAAAGTAGAATCTTCCCATTTGTTTTTATTCCAGCGTATAAACGTAATCATCTGAATGGGGAAAGAAAACAGAAAAGCCGAAAACGCTGAACCGTAAAGGTGATAATAAATATAAACCACACCGTAAAGAAGAGAATTTATGCTTCCCAGCAAGCTGGCATATCTGTTTACACGTGACTGTAACAAACCTATCACCAACGAAATATACAGAGGAAGTATTCGCAGAAAACTTTGCTTATAATATATTCCCGCGACGGTAATCAGCACAGCTGTACATGCCATAAGAGCAAAAACAAAAATATCTTTTTTTGACAATTTACTGATCTTCTGATGCAACATTTACTCCCCCTTTTTTACTCTTTCAACATTATAAATGTAAAACATATTTTTTTCAATATACTTCTTACTCAAAACAGTTTTTTATATACACTGTTTAATTCTTTTATTTAATTATATAAAGTTTTATTTGTGTTATTATGGATATGGAACAATAAGGATATCAGATTTATATTAAAGGAGTACGGTGAGATGAAGCGGAATCTGATTGTGTCGGTGGCTGTATTTACGGTTTTTATTGCAGTTTTGTTCTCTTTTGCAAATCATGATAATTATACCGCAAATGAAAACGTGATCAAAACAAAACCACCTGAGGAAATTACCAGCGAAGAAACACAGGAAAGCACCGAATATCTGAAAGCGACCGTCTGGTCAACAAAAATAACTCTTGAGGAAGAAACAACCGCATCAACCGTTTCCACAAAAACAACCACGGAAAAATCATCTTCCACGAAGAAGAAAACCACAAAGAAAGAAACTACAACTAAAAAGCCGACTACCAAAAAATCTACAACAAAAGCCACTATCCAAAAAGTAACCACAGCCAAAAGCTCACCTACTGTATCAGGTTCCTCAACCGCTGTCAGCGTTGTTACTCAAAACGATCTTGCGAGAATTCGAGAAGGCTTTCTCACACTGGTAAACCATGAAAGAGCAAAGCATTCGCTGAAGCCTCTTGTTGTAAATAGCTCACTCAATGCATCGGCAAAAACCAGAAGTCAGGAAATCACGAGAAGCTTTTCTCACACAAGGCCAAACGGCAAGCCTTTCCATTCCGCTATAAATAAAAATGCTTATCCATACTCTTACATAGCGGAAAACATTCAGAAAACAACCCACATCGGCAACAGACCTTTTGAAGATAAAGACCTGTTTATGGGAAGAGATGACCAGATTGTTGAAGCGTATACCCGAATTTTCAATAACTTTAAAAACAGCCCGGAACATTACGAGCATCTGACAGACAGCAGATTCACAGACACAGGCATCGGCATTTCATACACCATTAATCCTAAAACAGGAATGTCGATGTTTTACATCGTTCATATTCTCGGAACACTTTAACCGCACAATAAAAGACATTCTCTTTTAAGTAAGAGAATGTCTTTTTCCTTTATTTGATAATCACGTTTAAACCTTAAGCAATTATTTTACCAAAGAATAATGTCTGATGCTTACTGAAATAAGCTTGTCGTAATCTGCAATATGAATAAATGAGCCGTCCTCCATAGGATAAACAGTCAGACCTTCAGCTTCGTGGTCACGTCCGCTTACGGTTCTTTCAAAAAGTGTTTCAACTTTACCTGTCTTAACATCAAGTGTCTGAACCTTTTCTGTTGCAGAGCCTCCAACATCATATGACATATAAAGAAGTCCGTTATAATATTCTGCACCCTGAATTCTGTCGATAGGTTCAGAGAGCATAATTTTATGAGAGAAAGACATATCATCAAGGTTATAAGCTAAAACGTAGTCTGTTTCATGGAACGGTGATGTATAGAGATACCCGTTTTCACCGTCGACTGCACAGTAAGGAATACCGTCATCAAGATATTCTGTGCCCAGATCATAATACTCGCCTGTATACTCAAGTGTTTCTGCATCATAAATGAGAATAAGGTTGTAAGTATCTGTTTCATCCTCAGTTGCGGCATAAATTTTTCCGTCATAATAGCTTATACCGCCGATATGGTCGCTGTTATATTTCTTTTTAATCTCTCTCGGAATAGCAAAATGGTTGTAAGCTACCTTTTCAAAGCCGTCAACTGTCCATTTAGCCATACCTACAAGGTCAACTGCAGCAATTGAACCTGCTGTGTAATAATATTCACCGTCTGTAGTGATACCCTGGCTCATAAGAAGGGCTTCATCAAGAGTGAACTGATTTGTTTCAACAAGCTCAGCGTTGGGTGAGCAGGTGATCTCCCCTGCGTTTATGATACCTGAAATAAAAATAACAAATGCGCTGAAGAGTGCCCAGCCGGGATAAAGAATTGATTTAATGCTTTCTAAAATAGCCATTGAGTTACCTCCGATATATAAATAACAGTTTCAGTATATTACTAAAGAAAAACTTTTTCAATGCTTTATGAAAATTTTTTAAGATGAAATTTTCACATCAAATATTGCTTTGTTTTTGGAAACAGAAAGCTTGCCGAAAAGCAAATTATCAAAATTTCTGACAACTATTTCTCGGGGCGGTACAACAGGATATTCTGCATTATAAGAGTCAGATTTATGATTCGGATTTACTTTCGGGAAAATATAATTAACTCCCATTCTGTGAATATAGAAACCGTCAATTTCTATTTTTTCAGGCAGATAACAGGTATAACCGAAATTGTGGTCCTCTGAATTTTCAGCACTGATAATATAGTTTTCCACCCCTGTAGGGTAAAATCTGCAGTTACGTATGATCAGCTCACCATTCCAGGTTGAGCCGTAATCTGAGCGAAGATCAATAAAGTTTCCTGAAAGGACGGTTGTGTTTTCAACCAAAGCTGTTCCGTGGCCTATCAGCTTTATTCCGTGGTGGCCGAGCACAGAATTTTTAACCGTTGCATTTAAAACACCCTGATGGGCATCATAGCGAGAAAACGCGCATCCGTCATAAGTCAGATTTTTGCAATAGTTTGTGCCGGCAATTCCCCAATAGTCACTGTCGGTTATATCGTTTGTCTGTTTGCAATTGATGAACTTTGCGTTTACTGCGGTTGCTGCCCCAATATCATAAGTGCCCATTGTTACACTTGTTCCTGCAGAGCCGATTGTTTTATATTTTTTGTGGCCTGTGAAAGTGCTTTCTTTTACCGTAACATCAGCACAGCAGGAAAGGCTGACAAATGCTGAATAAGGTGCACCGGTTTTACCCTCATTACATATGTCGTGATATATTCTGTCAATAACGGTGTTTGAGCGTCTGACGAGAATACCTCTTGCGTAATAGTTATACTCAGAGGCAGCGCTGTTTGCAACAGTAGTAAATCGACCGCCTTTTACATTCAGAATTTCAGTATCTATCGGGTAAGCGGTGGCGGCTGTTATTGCATCAAAATCCCAGATAAGCGGGGTTTCAGGTGAAATACTGCCGTCTTTGTCAACAATAATCGCGTCAGCCTGACTGCTGCCTGAATTCTGGTTTGCCCCTTTTCGGATATACTTTTTAACGTTGGCATCTGTCAAAACAACCAGGCTTTTTTCATCAAGGGTTGTACCTATATCCGTGGCATCGGCTTTAATCGGTGAAACCTTATCAATTATGCTTTTTCCGCTTTGCGACGGGGCAACATTAAACACCCACGCACTTCTGTTTTCAACCTGAGTGTCATCAATTATGAAGCAGGCGGTTGACCAATCTGTGCAGGTTTTGATATAGGCAGTTTTGTCGGCTCCGCCGATATAATAAGTTGCCGTTTCATCCGCAAAAACATTCAGGCCGTTTTCGTTGGCATATTCGTGGGTTTTAACTATAGCTTCAAAATCATCTGCCTTGCCGTCACCTACTGCACCAAAGTCTTCGTAAGTAACATAATCAGAGAAAGTTTTGGTGTATTCATAACCATCTTTAAAATCAAAAGTTCCTTGTGACTTCAATAAAACCTCATCAGCAAAAGCCACTATGCCTCTTGAAATACCTGCTTTATCACTGCCTGTAACATAAACCTTTCCCTTTTCAACCTTCAGGTTAAAAACATCAGTATCATTCAATGTCTCATCAATAACAAAAGCTTTTGAAAATTTCTTTTCGGTTACTGAAATTTTCTTACCGCAGGCTCTGTAAATTTCATCACAAAGTGTCTTTGCGGCGTTAGCAAAAATATCACCGTCAGGGGTTACGATACGAAACTCCTCAACAGACTCACCGTTTACGGTTATGTCACTGAGAGCTCTCACGATATAAGGACTTTCATAGTTTCCTTTTGCGAGGTCAATTTTCATCTCAATTTTAGAGAACGTCTGAGAAAACGGTGCAGTAAAAAAAGATATTACACACATTAATACCGAAATTATACGCGAAAACATTCTATCACCTGCAATACTTAATTAATACACTGCAAACCTGCAGAAACGGAATTTTATATTTCTATTATAGCTTTAAGAAAGAAATTTTGCAACAGCGAGTTTTATATGAACATATCACTCTATTGTAATTAAATTTTACTTATGATATGATTTATAAAAACTCTTCAACGAAAAGCGGTGAAATAAATGCCACTTCAGATTATAAGGCAAGACATTACGAAAATGCAGGTTGACGCCATTGTTAACACAACAAACAAAGATATGATAGGCTACAGCGGCGTGGACCTTGCAATACACACTGTTGCAGGTAAAGAGCTTGACGAGTTCTGCAAGTCTCTTCCTCCCCTGCCTCTTGGTTCTGCAGTAATAACACCTGCATTCGGTCTTGATGCTGAATATATTATTCACACATCCGGCCCGGTATGGCACGGCGGACTTCAGGGCGAAAGTATCATTCTGAGATCATGCTATACAGAATCTCTGAAGCTGGCAGTTGAAAACAACTGTGAAACTGTTGCTTTCCCTCTTATTTCATCCGGTGCTTACGGATACCCTAAAGACAAAGTGTTAAGGTTTGCGGTTCAGGTTATAACCGAGTTTCTTTTTGATCACGAGATTATGGTTTACCTGTGCATTTATGACCGTACCTCTTATGAATTCAGTAAAGAGCTTTTCGATGATATCTGCAATTTTATCGGTGAAGGCAAAGAACCTGCGACTACTGAGTCAAATATAGCTTATCCTGTTTTTGATTGCTGCGAAACTATACCTCTTGCCGAAAAAAATATTTTTGAACGAAACGTCTGTGCGCCCATATGCGCAAGCGCCCCTGCACCTAAAAAAGCTGAATTCAGCATCGCACAATACGATTCTTTGAAAGAATATATGAAGTCTATGGATAAATCTTTTGCTTATAAGCTGTTTGACTTGATCGACAAAAGCGGAATGACAGACGTTGAATGCTACAAAAAAGCCAATATTGACAAAAAAACCTTTTCAAAAATCAAGTGCAATCCCCAGACCTATAAGCCTTCAAAGCAAACGGCTGTTGCTTTTGCCATAGCTTTGCAGTTGAATCTTGATGAAACTCAGGATTTACTCGCCTCAGCAGGGCTTACACTTTCACTCAGCTTCACTTTTGATAAAATTATCCGTTACTTTATCCAGAAAGAAATTTATGATATTTTCGTAATAAACGAGGCTCTTTTTGAGTTTGACCAGATGTTGCTTGGTTGCTGAAATAAAAGTCTCCCGACGAGCGACCTTTTCAATTTAATAATCCGCTATACTATGGCTGTAAGGTTGAAACACACCTTGCAGCCATTATTTTTTTATGGGAGGCAATCACCATGACAGGTGCAATTATCGGCGACATTGTAGGTTCCAGATTTGAATTTTACAATTGCAAAACAAAAGATTTTACTCTATTCACACCAAGGTGCTTTTTCACTGATGACACAGTTATGACTCTGGCAGTCGCAAAGGCTCTCAATAATTTTGAAACCATTACAGATTATGAGGCTTTCAAAAAAGTTCTCATCAGCTGTATGCACGAGGTGGGCAATCAATACCCCAACTGCGGATACGGCGGAAGGTTTTACCACTGGATAAGAAACAGAAAAAACGAACCATATAACAGCTACGGAAACGGTTCGGCAATGAGGGTTTCGCCTGTGGGTTGGTATGCACATTCTCTTGAAGAAGCAGAAAAATTAGCCAAAGCAACAGCAGAGATAACGCACAATCATCCCGAGGGGATCAAAGGTGCAGTAAGTGTTGCGGGCGCAATTTATCTCGCGCGTACCGGAAGCACAATGGACGATATCAGAAAATACGTAAGCAGATTTTATAAAATAGATTTTACTCTTGATGAAATGAGACCTGTTTACGGTTTTCACGAAACCTGTCAGGATTCTGTTCCTCAGGCTTTTGAGGCTTTTTTTGAATCAGATAGCTTTGAAGATGCTGTGAGAAATGCAATATCCATCGGCGGTGACAGTGACACCATAGCGGCAATAACAGCTTCGATAGCAGAAGGTTTTTACGGTATTGAAGATAATTTCAAGGAAACGGCAGTGTCCTATCTCGATGAAAGACTGCTGAAAATATACACTGACTTTATTAATTTTTCGGAGGTAAAATAATTATGAAAAACAACAACACAGAATTGGTATTTATTCTTGACAGAAGCGGTTCAATGGCGGGGCTTGAAAGCGACACTATCGGCGGATTCAACGCTATGATTGAAAAGCAGAAAAAAGAAGACGGCGAATGTTACGTTTCAACCGTTCTTTTTGATAACATCAGCGAAGTGCTTCACGACAGAGTCAGACTCGCTGACATTAAGCCCATGACTGACAATGAATACACCGTCAGAGGCTGTACAGCCCTTATTGATGCCCTCGGCGATGCCATTCATCACATCGGCAACATTCATAAGTACGCCCGCCCCGAAGATGTTCCCGGGCACACAATGTTTATTATCACAACTGACGGTATGGAAAACGCAAGCCATAAATACAACAGCAGCCATGTAAAGAAAATGATTAAACGCCAGAAAGAAAAATACGGATGGGAATTTCTCTTTATCGGCGCAAATATTGATGCTGTGGAAACAGCAAAATGCTACGGAATAGATGAAGACAGAGCCGTTAATTACAACGCTGATGCCGAAGGCACAAAAGTGCTTTTTGAATCTGTTGCCTGTGCGGTGAGCAATGTAAGAAAGTGCGCCCCCATCGGCAACAATTGGAGAAGCAGCCTTGATGAAGATTATAAAAAAAGAGGAAAGAAGTAATCGGTTTATCAAATGTCAGCAAGCTTCAGCTTGTTACAAAACATAAAACAACCCCCTTGTATTCGGTGATACCGTTTTACAAGGAGGTTTGTGTTTTAGTTGTTTTTTAGTTTACGCTTAACTTCTTCTGCATCTTTTTCTGCCATATCGGCTTCAACATCATAGCCTCTTTGGCGGAGAATATCGGCAATTTTCATATACATTTCAACTGATTTTTCGTACCCACCTAAATCTTCGTATAAGCTTGCCTTGCAGTAAAGTTCATCGCAGAAAAACGAGCCTATTTCACCCGCTTTATTGTAATATTCCATAGCTTCATCATATTTTCCGAGCTTCTTGGAAATATCTCCGCCGTGAATATACAGTTCCCATTCATCCGGGAATTTTGTAATCGCTTTCTTAAATTCTTCGTATGCTTCTTCATATCGACCTGCATACATATATGCGGCAAGCAAAAGGCTCCACTCATTTACATTGTCGGGGTTATTCTCGACAATCTTTTGCTGTTCCTTGATGTTTTCTTCGTCTTTGCCGAGCTGTGAGCAAAGTTTCATTCTCTGCGTACGGGTTTTCCAATAAGCAAACTCATTGGCATCTTCGCCTTGGTCTAACACTTTGTCAAACCAATAGAAAGCATTTTCTTTACCATAGTGCATTAAAAAATAATGTATTATTCCGTATTCCCACATATCGTATGTTGTTAACGAATTGTTTTTTATCAACTTTTTAAACTCTGCATCTGCACGGATAAAATCTTCAATATCGTGTGTATCTTCAAAAACAGAAGCAAGACGCTGTGCGTAGTTATCGTAAGCAACGGTGTTCTTTTTGTAGAAATCATCAACAGTTACTTCATAGAGCTTTGCAAGTTCAGGCAATGTCAGAACGTCGGGCAGAGTTGTGCCGCACTCCCAACGGGAAACAGTCTGAGAATTAACGTTAAGTTTTTCTGCAACCTGCTCTTGGGTCAAGCCTTTTGCAAGACGGAATTTCTTGAGATTGTCGCTGAAAATATTGTTCATCGTTTTCACCTTTTCATTTTTCTCGAAGCTTCTGTTGTGATTATATCACGCAAAAATCAATTTGATAAGGTCTTATTTTGTGAATAGACTCTTGATTTATGTATAGTCAAACGCAAAACTCCTCACCGATTGCTCGATGAGGAGTTTAGTTCATTAAGCAGAATATGTGAAACGTTCTCTTTTAAAAAATTCAAATTATTCTTTTACTCTTTTATTTATATAAATCGCATAAGCAAGAGGAATGAGCGTCAAAAACACCGGAGCTATATACAACGACAGTGTATTTTCAACATTGAATATTGACAAAGAGTTCACTAAAGAATGCGTTATGATACACGGAACAAGTGATTTACTTTTATAAAATATAACAACAAACAAATAGCCTATTGAAGCTGCATAGCAGATCTGAAATAAAGTAGGAATCAAATCTGCACCGTTTATCAGGTTAACAATATGGCCTGCGCCAAAAGTGACCGCACTTACAATTATTGCACTTTTAACGTTGCTCTTTTCCATCATTTTAAATAAGAAGCCTCTGAAAATTACCTCCTCTATAAACCCGATATTAATCATAGTTAAAATATGATAAACTATTTCTTTTAATGAGTGGTTAACATTAAAACCATTCCACAGATTCACTGTCACAATAACTAAAAGCGGTATAAAATATAAATATTGTCTTACATTTTCAACTTTTTTCAGTCCGTAAAATGATATTCTTTTTAACGCCAGCATCAAAACTATCAGGCACACAGACAATATTGTGTTAGCAACAAAACTGACAAAGCTTGTATGTCCGAAACTCTGAACACAAACGGAATTAACAACAAGGTATATAATTATCAGCAGCATACAAAATAAAGTCTCATGCTTTTCGAATGCCTTTTTCATAAAACACCACCCTCTCTTGGTTACTGATTGAATTATATCATTACCATTCAGAAACTGCAACAAAAATCCCCACCGAGGAATCGGTGGGGATTGATTGTTTTATAAAATTAGCAAATTGAATTATTTGCTTTCTTTGAGATTATCATATGTAGTAGTAAGTGCGTTCCAAAATTCGTCTTTGCTTTCTTTAGTTTGAAATGATATTTGAAAATTCTTGTTTTCTGTTGTCAATGAAACGTCTGTAATGTGGTTTGGGTCATAATTGTTGATGTTGTCGTTTGCTCTAATAATGTCTAAAACAGGAAAACTTTCCAATAAATCTTTTGTTTCATCATCGGTATATATTTCAATCTGTCCGTTCATGAAAACAGAAACATCACACCCACACATATACCCAAGAGAATCGTCGGGAGACATTGCGTCAAAATTAGTCACATCAATAATTCCTTTTCCATAAAACAGAAGGGTGTTTAAAGGTGTTTGTGATTTTTTCTTTATTTTAAAAAAACTAAACATATTTTCCACCTATATATTCTACAAATTCTTATTTATTAAATATATTATGCCATATTTATTTGAATATTTCAACAGATAAAAATCACCCTGCCGAGAATGGCAGGGTGATAATTTTGCGTTATAATGTTTTCGGGCAATACCTTTTATCACGAAAAAGGCAAAGCAGTTTATCATTTCGGAAAAAGTTCAGAAAATAGAGATTTTATCAACTTTTCTGTTATAACTCCAGAAAATTGGTGTTTTTCGGCTAAAATATCCATGAAATCTCTATTTCAACGACATTTTGCAAGGTTTAGAATGCAAAAACGACCCTATAGAATTTCTTCTACAAGGTCGTAATTTTATTTTTTTTTGCCTATTGTGTTATAAGGCAGTTTGCCTTTTCACATATAAATCTAATTACTTAGATTCTTTGATAGCTGCCTGTGTCGCAATTCTGCTTGGTTGGCAGTTTACCGCCAACCACAGAAACAGAACTGTTTTTTCTTCTTTTACCCTCGGTTTTCATGTGAAGAGGGTCATTCGGGTCGCCGTCAAAGCGAAGATACCAATCAAAGCCGTCTTGCCTTACTACAATCTTCACTACAAAGGCTTCAATCACACTTTCGGGGATGTCTTTTTCATCAGCATTTGTGTACTGCTCGAGAGCATATTGAAGCACCGTCAGCTTGTCCTTGTAATCTGTGATTACAGGCTTTTTGTTAAGCTTCGACTGAAGCTCTTCGATCTCTGCAGAGAGCTTTGCAATCTCTTCTTTCACCTCGGCAGTTTTCTTTGTGTAAGATTCTTTATCAATTTCACCCTCTGCCCTCATATCAATGAAATTACTGAGCTTCGTTCTGTGCCTTTCAACCTCTCTGCACTTTTTCTCGATGATAGCCTCATAATCCACATCATCCTCTTTATCGTCAATGTGAGCTTCAAGCATTGAGTTGGCAAGAGCCAGCACCTTGTCCTTTTCCGAGAGATAATTGCGGAAAATATAATTCGCCATCATCTGCAGCTTCCACTCGGGAATCATAGGCACACGGCAGATGCCCTCAAGTGGTAAGCCCTTTTTCTTTCGGCTCTCGTATGACCCGGTACGCACCGAGTCATAGCATTGATAGCCGATAATGGATTTATCTCCCTCTTTTCTCCAGAGCTTCGTATTGAATCTGTGACCGCATTCGCAGATAAGGAGCTTGCCCCATACTGTTGTTCTCGGTCTTTTGCCTGTTGTACTTCTTCTGCCTGTATTAAGATTTTTCATCTGAGCTGTTTTACTTGCCATAATTAATTGCACCCTTTCAAAGTCTTCTTCAGATATAATCGGCTCGTGTCTCCCTTTTACTTGTATCAGGTCAACCTCACCGTAATTTTTAATCTTTTTCTGTGTGAGATAGTCAGGAGTATACTCCTTGTGGTAGGTTATGATTCCGCAGTAGAAGGTGTTTTTCAGCACATGGCCTATTACGGTTTCATACCACCTTGTTTTGCCCATAGCAGTTTTTCTGCCTTGGCGTTCAAGCTCTTCCTTTATCTTGGTAAGTCCGTTGCCTGCAAGATACATATCATATATGAGCCTGACCGTTTCCGCCTGCTCCGGGTCGATAATGAAATCCACCTTTTTCTTATTGTCGGGCAAAAGCTCCTGATGTCTTCTGTAGCCTAAGATATTGCCGTTACCGTAGAATGTGCCGTTATTCATCGAGGTCTGCTGACCGCTTTTCACTCGCACCGAGGTTTTACGGCTTTCATCCTGAGCAAGAGTCGCCATAATGGTAAGACGAAGCTCTCCGTCACCGTCAAAGGTTTTGATGTTATCATTGATGAAGAAAACCTCAACGCCTTTTGCTTTCAGATCTCTTGTGTACTGCAAAGTGTCAACAGTATTTCTCGCAAATCTTGATACCTCACGGGTGATAATCATATCAAATTTTTTCTGCTTGGCATCACGAATCATTTTCATAAACTGCGGTCTTTTCTCGGCAGAGGTACCCGTGATACCCTCGTCAATATATCTGCCGACGAGCTCCCATTCAGGTCTTGCCGCAAGGATTGGCTCATACCAATCCAGCTGATTTTCAAGAGCCGAAATCTGTGCCTCGTGCTCCGTAGAAACACGGGCATAGATTACAACTCTGCGCTTTCCGAAATCAGAATTTATCATGCACATTCCTCCTTTATCTGATTGTGGTTTCCTTTTACAAATTCGGTTTCATCAACAATGTCCGCATACTCGCTTAAGATATTGCGGAACATATACTCGGAAATTTTCCCGTCCCTGAATAACTGCTCAATCAGCTTCAACGCCGCAAAGCAGTAGTCAGGATTTTTACTTAAATCATTTATATCAATTTTACTCATACTTGACCTCCTTATCAAAGGTGCGAATTATCTCGCACCTCTGTCTTTATTTCTCTGTCGCTGTAAAAAACGGCTGTAATACTCACACGCCTTGAGTAGAAAATCCTCACGCTCTTTGGGAGTAGTACAGCCTTTAAGATATTTATCGACAACTTCAACCTTGATTTTTATTACCTCTTTCTGATTTGCCTTGGGTTTTACCATTATTGAAAAGATTTGGTCCATATCCAACATTCCTGCCTGAGATAGGTTTTTCATCTCCTGAGCCTGTGAAAGTGACGGAGTCGCTTCTTCTGTTTCAATAGTTTCAAGAAGCCACTTCTGTTCATCTTCGGTAAGATAAGAAAGCTCAACTGCAGGTCTGAATGCTATTCGTTCTTCATCTACCATCGTCAGTAATTCGGGAATAAGATAATTAAGCCGAATATATCTACGAACTTGGTCTTTACTCTCACCCGCAGATTCGCCAACAACTTCTACAGACAACTTCTGTGCCATTGGCACAGAAGTTTTACCTTGATGTTTTATTGCGTCAAGCTTCATCTTATAAGCCCTTGCCTTTTCACTCGGCAGAATATGCTCTCTTTGCAGATTACTGTCCACAACCGCTATTTCTATTTCGGCAGGTGTCATTGTGACATAGGATACGGGAACTACCTGAAGACCGAGTTCTTTGGCAGCGTGTAGTCTTCTGTGACCTGACACCAACTGAATTACATCACCCCGTCTGCCTTGTCTGCTGACCACCAGTGGTGTCAGAATTCCGTATTCACGTATACTTTCAATGAGGCTTTTCATCTCCTCATCATCACGCACCTCAAAGGGATTGTTTTCAAAGGGTACGATATCCTCGGGACCTACATAGCTTAACCCCTGAATGTTATTAACTTTATTCATATTTATCTCTCCATTTCTCTGTTTTTGATTTTCTGTTTTACTTCGAGTGCATACTCATTTTCGAGAATGCGAACAAGTCTTGATGACTCTTTTTCAATGTCTTTTGCAGTTGCAATATCCTCGCGGACAACTGCAAGCTCACCCGAAAGCTTTCTTCTTTCGGCTTTGTACTCCGCCTCAATTTCGGGTGTTGCTGCACGGCGTATTTTATTGTCAAGCTGTTTTCTTTGTTCAAGAAGTTCGTCCATTTTTGATTGCAGAGTACCGATAAAAGAAGAGAGCTCCTCGACAGTTTCAAGCTTGTAAGCTGTCAGGAACTCTTGTTGTTTGATATATTTATCGAGCTTTTGAATTTCGAACCTCAGTTCAGGTGATATGGGGACCTGCTTTTCCTCGGGCTTTGCCAGCATCAGCTCAAGAATTGCAAGTAACGCTTCAAACAGCACCAAAATGCTGTCTGCCCATGTGGGCTTTCGTTTTCCGTAAATTTTATATATCGGAAAGTAGAATTTAATCTTCGGCGGACGTGTGTAACGGTTAGCGTGAATTCTTTCTAAGATTCTCTGCCTTGTGTAATCCTCACCGAAGGACTTTAATCTTATAGGCTTATTTCTTCCCGGCACAAAGATTGACGGGTACTCATTGAAAATTCCTCGGTTAAAGCGATAGCCCATATCAATCATATTCTGCACAAATGACTGCGGACTGTAAGCGTGAGCAATTGCTATATCAATATCGTCCTTTACAATATCCGTCTGAGTTAGTCCGCCGTTCCTGTGTACCCAATAAACCGAGCTACTGCCGTGAAAGGGTGCATTTTCAAGAACGCTCTTACCAAACTCTCTGCACACCTCATCGGACACCTCACGAAGATTGAGAATGTCCTCTGTTTTGTGCCTGAACTTTTCACCATCAACAAAGGACACGGAATTAAATACAAAGTGATTGTGCAGATGTGTTTGAGTGTTGAGATGAGTAGTAACAATAACTTCGTACCTGTCACCCCATAAACGTTTTGCAGTTTCAACACCGATAGCGTGGCACTCCTCGGGAGTAACCTCACCCTCTTTGAAGCTTTGGTAGCCGTGATATGCTACCACCTTATCCTTTTTACCGAACTGACGTTTAGTTTCTGACATCATTTCATAGGCCCGTTCAACCTCGCAGTTGATACCGGTAACGAACAATTTATCGTCCGTTTTCTCCTTATCACTTGCATAGTCGATTACATTCTGAAGCGATGTTTTTTCCGGATTCTCTGCATAGTCCAAGACCTTTTTAAGAGAGCCCGACACCTTCCAAAGAGAAGTTGTCGCCATTATTTATTCCTCCTGTAAATTTCCTTCGGCTCGTAGCCAAGGCATACCTGTCTGATATATTCAGATAAGCTGAGCCCGCATTTATTTGCCTTGGCAGTAATCTTTTCTTTTTCTCTTTGAGTAACTCTTACATAGATACTCTTGTTTCTTGTTTCGTCCATACGAAACCTCCTTTATTTGATATTTGGGGTTTAAGGGACCGCCCTTCCCATTGGAAAATGCTATACATTTTCCCTGCTTGTTACACTATAGGACAATGTCCTACAGCGTAAGCCTTTCTCTATGCCGTACTTTCATATCGGCAATTAAAATTAAGGTACATTAACATTCCTCCAATCTGCCTTATGGCGGTATTTATGTAAAGAAGTGCAAAATTTGCACTTTCAAAAATTACAAGGTGCAAAAATTTTAGGGAACAAATTGTACTCATTTTCAGTCAGTTTGTTCCCTAAAGCTTTCTATACGAGCCGAAGAAGAAATCGATTGCATATCCGCATCGCATCAAAATCCGCACCGCCTTATATACTTAAAGTTATTACTTGTTTTAATTAAAGCTATATATTCTTCTTCTCGGACAGTATACAGTCTCATTTAACTCTCAGTCTTATTTCTTTCCCCTTTTCGGAATACGGAAAGTTTATTTTTCGGTCGGTTGAGGCAGTTTCGGATAGATGATGTTTGCCCTTGCGAAGCCTTGCTTTTTTCGTTCAATCAAACCGTAATCGTCAAGTTCTTTGAAAACCTTGGTTGCTGTGTTGTGACCGATATTAAGCAGCTTGCAGGCTTCGTCAATTGTCAGAAAAACTACCACTTTGTTCTGTTCATCAATCCAGGCGTTGCTTTCAGATAAGCTTGCCCTGTCGAGAATAATCGCATAAAGGAGCTTCGCATTGTTTGAAAGCTCACAATACTTTTTATCGCAAATCAGCACCTTAGGCATGCGATAGAAATTATGCTGTTGCATTTCGGCACTTGAATAATACTTCATCATTTCTTACTCCTTTTTGAATAGTAATTAGGACACTCAATTATCTCTGCTCTGAAGCTTTGCTTACAGATAAGCCTGCATCTTCTGCAAAGCCGGTTGTGGGTGATTCTGTTTCTTTCGTTCAGAAAAAATGCCCACTCTTCTTTTCGCTTTTTTGTCATTGGCGGCATATGTCCAGTCCTTTCTTTTAGTGTAGTATTTCGGGTTGATTTTTGAAGAATTTTTTCTCTGTAAGGTGTTTTATTTTGTCTGCAGGGTAATTTCATTAACTACATATCAAAAGCCGGTTTTTGCCGTTTCACCCGAAATAGTTCCTGCCCCGGACTCTCACCGCAACGTCTTCACGCTCGCTCTTTCGAGGTCTTGGCGTAGTATCACTTTCGGACGGTCATTCAGTTGTAAAAAAAAGAGCCTTTTTCGCCCTTCACCCATAAACAGTTATAAATTTCAAAAAATATTCCAATCAGCCGAAAAAAGTTGAAAAACTTTATAAATTGTTTTTTGGACATAAAAAAAGAACCCCGATTTCTCGGAGTTCAAAAATTATATAAATTTAGAATTTGCGGAAATATTCGATTTCCTTTTGCATTTTCCTGATTCGTTTTGCAACGGTTCCCTGACTTTTAAAGTTCAGGACCTTTGCAATTTCTTTTTGTGTATATCCGCCTTCCGTCAGCCTGAAAATAATTCTGTCCTCTTCACAAAGGCATTGTAAAAATTTCTTCTTAATATCAAGAAGCTCTGTATAGGTTGCAGGATTTTCAGAATACGGAACTTCATAGTCATGCAATTCATTAAACCCGACCACTTCGGGGAAAACCCATTTGCCGTTTTCATCTTTATATGCACCGTACCATTTTCGAAGGAAATTGTTCCTGTCGTAATTATTCTTTATATTTGTAAAATCTTCTCTTTGGGGATGCTTTACACAGGCACTGATAATACCCGGAACATTCTGCACCTGAAGCAGAAGCGAAACGGTTTCTTCAACAGCTATATCTGCCACGCTGTCAAGAATTTTAAGTGCAAGCTCATCTGAAAAGTCAACATCATCAGGATTGTCTGTCGGTTTAATCCCCATATTATCAAGTTCCTTTGCAATAGCCTCTTCAAATTGCCAATTCCACATATCAGAAAAGGCCTCCATTGCATCAGATAAAACAGTTTCATCTTTGAGAATTTTCATAACCTCTCCAATGATGTATTTTTCATCGGCTTCCTCAAGAACTACAATGGGTGCGTTCTTAGTAAAATTCATAAGGTTTTTACGTTTATTTTTGCCGTTCTCATCACATATCGCTTTGATGAATGCGCTCTTGAATTGCTCACAAGCCTTTTCATATACTTTTGCCTCAGCATTATTTTCTACCGGTCGCTTGTACGACTGATACTTAACAGTAAAATCATTTTTGCGATAATACTTACGCAAATCTTCAATGCTTCCCGGCATATTTTCACCAAAGATTCTACTGTCAAAACCCTTTTCAAAAAGCTCTTTCTGAAACACCACTTTAATCACCTCGTTTTTTTATTACAGGTGAATTATAACGAACAAAAGTTCTCTTTTCAACCCCTCAAACCATTAGAGTCCGTTTTATGGGACTGTTTAGCTTATTTTTTATGATTCACAGGGAAGCTGATATAAAACACTGGTCATTGTTTACAATGAATTCGATTCTTTATTGTGCGTTTCGACAAAATTTAATTTTCAAGCGTTACATTTTGTTATTTTTGTCATCTATATATAAGAGAACAAGAAAAATGCTGAAATCTCCACATTTTTGCTGAAATATATTGAGAGAAAGCGTTCTTTGTGCTATACTAATTTATTATAGTAAAGTCATACTAACTATTTTAAACGAGGTGTAACATGGCTGCAAGTTATAAGAAATTATTCAAACTACTAATCGACCGTGATATGAAGAAAAAAGAACTCGCCGAAAAAGCAGGTATCAGTATTGCCACCATTACAAAAATGGGCAAAGACGGCGCCGTTGTTTCAAGCGATGTTCTTGTGAAGATATGTACAGCTCTTGGATGTACAATGGATGATATTGTTGAGATAGTAGATATTAAGGAGAATTGACTATGGCTACAAATAATACAGCCGGAATTGGCTTTGAAAAACAAATATGGGATGCGGCCTGCGTATTGCGTGGTAATATGGATGCATCAGAATATAAATCTGTTGTACTGGGACTTATTTTTCTCAAGTATATTTCTGACAGATTTGATGAAAAGTATCAGGCGCTTGTTGCTGAAGGTGACGGATTCGAAGAAGATATAGACGAATACACTTCTGAAGGCATTTTCTTTGTGCCGGAAAACGCGCGTTGGAATGTTATTGCTTCAAATGCTCACGCACCTGAAATCGGTACAATTATCGATGAAGCAATGCGTGCAATTGAAAAGGAAAACAAACGTCTTAAAGATATTCTTCCGAAAAACTTTGCTCGTCCCGAATTAGATAAGCGTCGTCTTGGTGACGTAGTTGACCTTTTTACAAACATTAAAATGGTTGATGCAGGCTCAAGTAAAGATATTCTCGGCAGAACTTATGAATACTGTCTTTCTAAATTTGCCGAACAGGAAGGCAAACTTGCAGGTGAATTCTATACTCCTTCTTGTGTTGTTCGTACACTTGTTGAAGTTTTACAGCCATACAATGGCCGTGTTTATGACCCTTGCTGTGGTTCAGGCGGTATGTTTGTTCAGTCTGCTAAGTTTGTAGAGAATCACCGTGGCAATATCAACGATATTTCTGTATATGGTCAGGACTCTAACCCCACCACTTGGAAAATGGCACAGATGAACCTTGCCATTCGTGGCATTGATGCTGATCTTGGCAAATTTAATGCAGACACTTTCTTTAACGATTGCCATCCTACACTTCGTGCAGATTACATTATGGCTAATCCGCCTTTCAATCTTTCTGATTGGGGTGCAGACAAGCTTACAGATGATGTGCGTTGGCAGTATGGTATGCCTCCTGCAGGTAATGCCAACTTTGCATGGCTTCAGCATATGATTCATCATCTTGCACCAAACGGTAAAATTGGTATGGTTCTTGCTAACGGTTCGCTTTCTTCTCAGTCCGGCGGTGAAGGAGAAATCCGCAAAAATATCATCAACGCTGATTTGGTCGAGTGCATTATTGCGATGCCTACTCAGCTTTTCTACACGACACAGATTCCTGTTTCCCTCTGGTTCCTTGCAAAGAACAAGAAGCAAAAGGGAAAAACTTTGTTTATTGATGCTCGTAAATTGGGGGCAATGGTTACCCGAAAACTCAGAGAACTAACAGATGACGATATTGCAAAAATTGCTGACACTTACAATGCATACGCTGACGGTACTCTTGTAAATGTAAAAGGCTTTTGTGCTGTTGTTGATACTGAAGAAATCGCTAAGCAGGATTACATTCTCACTCCCGGTCGCTATGTTGGCATTGAGGAACAAGAAGATGATGGTGAGCCTTTCGAAGAAAAGATGGCAAGATTAACAAGCGAACTTTCTGAACTGTTTGCTCAGTCGCATACTCTTGAGGCAGAAATCCGACAGAAATTGGAGGCAATTGGTTATGGCATCTGAATGGAAAGAAGTTCCTATTATTGATTGCATCGATTTGATTGGTGGCGGCACACCTAAAACATCTGTTGCTGAGTATTGGGATGGAGATATTCCGTGGCTGTCTGTTAAGGACTTCAATAACGACTATCGCCATGTGTATACAACTGAAAAGCATATCACAGAGGCTGGATTAAACAATAGCTCAACTAAGCTTCTGAAAAAAGATGATATCATTATTTCAGCCAGAGGAACTGTTGGCGAAATGGCGATGATACCTTTCCCTATGGCTTTCAATCAGTCATGCTACGGTGTTCGAGCAAAGGATGAAATTAACAGTACATTTCTCTATTATTTACTTAAAAATAGTATTGCTAAGTTAAAGTTAATGACACATGGGTCGGTTTTTGATACGATTACTCGTGATACATTTGCTACACTGATAGTTAATATTCCTGACAAAAAAACACAGGATAATATTGCTGAAACACTTGCTGCAATCGATGATAAAATCGAATTAAATAATAAGATAAACGATAATTTACAGCAGCAAGCTCAAGCAATATACGCTTCGATGTTCATTGATAATGCTGATCCAGCATGGGAACAAGGACATCTTGCCGATCTTATAACCGTCAAGTACGGCAAAGACCACAAGAAGTTAGCTGATG
>JAZQJF010000006.1:0-123695 GCA_045541505.1 Acutalibacteraceae bacterium | reverse complement strand
CGGATTAAGTGCGATTGACTCAACAGAAATACCTCTGCGCTGTGTCCACTCAATGGCCAATGCCTTGTTAAGTGCATCCTTAAGCTCTGTTGTATGTGCGGGGATCTGTGCAGGTCTGAGCTCAAGCTCTGTGAGCATTGCGAATGCAGGCTGAAGAGCTGAAATGAACTCTGTCTTGAGCTGATTGTCAATTTCTTCTCTTCTGTATTCATCACTTACGTTGCCTGCAAGCTTTGTGTAGAAAAGAAGAGGATCTGTAATTCTGTATGAATATACACCGTTACATCTTACCTGAACGGAACGGTACATATTGAGTCTTTTGTTGGCAACCTCGAACATAAACGGATTGGGTGTGCCGAACTTGTTGTCCATTATTTCCTTTGTGTTGAAATAATAAACTCTCTGATCCTTGCCTGTATCTCCGCCGTATGTAAAACGCTTACCTACTGTTTTGAAGGTCTCCTTGAGAGTGTCACCGAGCTTGCCTGAGAATATGCTCGGCTCTGTTGATGTGTCATAGGTAAATTCGCCGGGTTCTGCACAAACCTCGACAACCTTGCCCTGTTCAACGATAATCATACACTGACCGTCGGCAACAGCGATGCCTGAGCCGTTGGAGATGACATTATCGCTTCCCTTTGTGTTTGATGAACGGCCGCCTACGCGCTTCTGGCCTTTAACCATCAATACATCGTTTTCAAGTGAATCGCAGTAGAAAAACTCCTTCCACTGGTCAGCCATTACGCCGCCGAGTGCTCCGATTCCTGCTTTAATAAGTCCCATAAATAAAACTCCTTTCAGTTTTAATCAGTTAAATTTTATCATAAGTCAACTGAATTATCAATATTTTTCATTAAAAATCAACAAAAAAGAGCTGTACCGAAGTACAGCTCATAAATTAAAACTCTGTGATTTCAATTTTTTCAATAACAACATCATCAAAGGGCTTGTCAAGCATATCAACTCTTGTAGCAGCGATGTCGTTTACAACATCCATTCCCTCATAAACCTGACCAAAAACACTGTGTTTAAAATCAAGCCACGGAGTTCCGCCGACAGCCTCATAATCGGCAACAGTCTGCTCAGTGAATCCGCCCTGCTCACCGATCTGTTTCATCTGAGAAAGAAGTCTTGAATCAACACTTGAAGCCTGAACAATAAAAAACTGACTGCCGTTGGTGTTGGGGCCTGCATTTGCCATTGAAAGCGCACCGTTGAGGTTGTGAAGATTAATATCAAATTCATCTTCAAAAGAGCTGCCCCAAATGCTTTCACCGCCGCGGCCTGTGCCTGTGGGGTCACCGCCCTGAATCATAAAATCATTAATTACGCGATGAAAAATGATACCTTCATAATAGCCGTTTTTAGCGTGAGTTGTGAAATTCTCAACGGTTTTTGGTGCCTGTTCAGGGAAAAGCTTGATTTTAATTACACCTCTGTTGGTTGTCATAATTGCAACCATATCTCCTTTTGCAGGCATTGAAAGCTGTGAAGCCATAATTATTTACCTCCGAATGTTTTTTTAGATTATATCATTTTGAAACGTTGTTGGCAAGAGGAATTTACACCTGCGGTAACATAATTTCATTGTATTTTAGTTAACAACTTGAAGTATTATTGTTTTAATGATATAATTTGCTCTGAGGTATTTTATTATGGACAGAGAATTGACAAAATTTCAGATCGCACAAAGAAGTGTGTTAAAAAAATACAGAAAAGAAATATGGAATCCTTTCGTCGGAGCTGTTAAAAACTATGAGCTGATACTCCCCGGCGATAAAATTGCCGTTTGCATTTCAGGCGGCAAAGACTCTATGCTTATGGCTCTTGTGATAAAACAGCTTCACAGAATAAGTGAAGTGCCGTTTGACGTGGAATATATTGTTATGGACCCGGGTTACAACCCCGAAAACCGTAAACGCATTGAAGAAAATGCAAAGACACTTGAAATTCCCGTTAAGATATTTGAAACAGATATTTTCGGTGTGGTCGACTCGGTAGAAAAAA
Source organism: Acutalibacteraceae bacterium (assembly GCA_045541505.1). Lineage (GTDB taxonomy): Bacteria > Bacillota > Clostridia > Oscillospirales > Acutalibacteraceae > CAG-488. Next base: position 121,688 of record JAZQJF010000006.1, on the reverse strand, counting down.
ATCCCTGCTATCTTTGCGCAAGAATGAGACGAGGTCATCTTTATTCAATGGCTCAGAAGCTCGGCTGCAACAAAATCGCCCTGGGCCACCATCTTAATGATGTTATTGAAACTACGGTTATGGGTATGTTTTACGGTGCACAGATTCAGGGTATGATGCCGAAGCTTCACAGCACAAACTTTGAGGGTATGGAACTTATACGTCCCCTTTACGGTGTTAATGAAAAAGATATTATCGCCTGGGCAAGGTACAACGACCTTCATTTTATTCAATGCGCATGTAAATTCACAAAAGATGATTACAACGCTCACGAAAGCCTTTCAAAACGGAAAGAGATAAAAGAACTTATTGCTCAGCTTAAAAAGATTAACCCCAATATTGAAAAGAATATTTTCAACAGTATTCATGCAGCAAATATCGACACGCTACCCGGCTATAAAATTTTTGGTGAAGAGCATACGTTTTTAGACTATTATTACGGTGATAAAAATGAATGAACAGTTTGAGCGCACCCGACTTCTTCTGGGTGACGAAGGTATGAAAAAACTTAAAAGCAGCCGTGTTGCCGTGTTTGGTATCGGCGGAGTCGGCGGCCATCTGGCAGAGGCTCTTGTAAGAAGCGGTGTAGGCGAAATTGACCTTATTGATGATGATACTGTCAGTGTTTCAAACATCAACCGTCAGGCTGTTGCATCTTTTTCTGCTGTGGGTAAGCCAAAGGTTGAGGCCGCAAGAGAGAGGTTTCTTGACCTGAACCCCGATTGCAGAATCAATACGGTTCAGAAGTTTTTTACAACCGAAACAGCAGATGAATTTGATTTTTCAAAATACGATTATGTAGCAGATGCCATTGACACTGTTACAGGCAAAATAGAAATTGTTATGCGCTGCAATGAATCGGGAACTCCGGTAATCTCTTCAATGGGTGCAGGCAACAAGCTTGACCCGACACAGTTTGAAGTTACCGACATATATAAAACCGAAACCTGCCCTTTGGCAAGGGTTATGAGACGTGAGCTGAAAAAACGAGGAATCAGAAAGCTTAAGGTTGTGTATTCAAAAGAGCCTGCTCTCACTCCCCTTGAATGTTCAGAGGAAAGCGGCGCTCATCAGAAACGCCTGACCCCCGGCAGTGTGGCTTTTGTGCCCAGTGTGGCAGGGCTTATTATGGCAGGCGAAATTATAAAGGATCTGATAAAAGATGAATAAGATTTTTATGCTTACAGATAAAATCATTGATAAGCTTATCAAAAACCAAAAGCTCAATTCCCTTGCAAAAAAAATAATTAACCGTGAAATGTTTGACTATCTGTTTTTCGGAGTGCTGACAACGGTTGTGAACCTGGGTGCCATGGCACTTTGCGAAAAGTATTTCGGCACAGGCATACCGCTTATTTCAAACGCAATTGCGTGGGTTGCTGCAGTTATTTTTGCTTTTGTGACAAACAAATTTTTTGTTTTCCATAGTAAAAGTATGGACTTCAGAACTCTTGCAGGAGAGTTTATCCCCTTTGCAGGAGCCAGACTTTTTTCATTGGGTGTAGAAGAATTAGGCCTTTGGATTGCGCAGTTTTTCTTTGATGCAGACGAAAAGGTTTATTATATTTTGTCGCTTAAAATCAGCGGAACAATGGTCACAAAAATCATACTCAGCGTAATTGTTGTTATAATGAACTATATTTTCAGTAAATTGTTTATATTTAAAAAGAAAAAATAATCAACATTCTTTTCGAAAAAAAATCAGAGGTAATACGGTTTTCCGTATTACCTCTTTTTGTTCAGCAACACTCTTTTGAGTAAGCTTCAACAGTATGTAATTACGCTGCCTGCTGGTCGTTTGCACCTTCGTCAGCGCCGCTGTTGTCACCCTCAGCTTCGCCATTGTCATCTGCAGGGCCTTCAACAGAAGAGTTATCATCACCCTCACCGGGAACTTCGGGAAGAGTAGGAATATTCATCTCGGGAAGCTCAAGTGAAAGAAGGAGATTTTTGATAATCTCAACATAGCGGTTAAAAATCTCGGTAAGAGATTCAACAAATGCTGCTACGATTTCTGTAATTGCGCCTGAGAAAATGGGATTGTCAAGAATGTTTTCTTCATCTGTTGCTGTTGTACCTTCTGATTCAGCAGCAGACACTGAGGGAACTGCACAGAATAAAAGGCATGAAACAAGAAGAAGAGAAATTACTCTTTTAAACATTTTCATTGTAAAACTCCTTTCATATTTTATTGTGGATTCATTTTAGCATACTTTTTAAATTTTGTCACTACCAAATCAGAAAAATTCACAATTAATTATTGAATTAACCACTTCTTTGTGATAGCATAATAAAGTATAGGATGGGATGCTATGAAAGTATTACAAAAAGGTTTTAATTATTCACAGGACGGACCGGGAAACAGACTGGTCTATCACCTACAAGGGTGCAATTTCAAATGTAAATGGTGCTCTAACCCTGAAAGCATAAAGTTGGATTACGAAGGATGCAAGGAATACGCTGTTGACGAGATTGTCAATGAAGCTCTCAGAAGCCAAATGATGTTTTTTGACGGCGGAGGGGTAACCTTTACAGGCGGTGAACCGACTGTTCAGTTTGATGAGCTGAGGCAGATTCTGAAAAAGCTTAAAGACAACGGCATACATACAGCCATTGAAACTAACGGATCTCACCCCGGGCTTATTGAGTTGAGTGAGCATATTGATTTTTTAATAATGGATATCAAGTGCCCTGACAATGATATACATAAAAAATATACTCTTCATTCAAATGATATTACCCTTAAAAATTTTGAGCTGTTGGCAAAAAGCAGAAAACAGTTACTTATAAGAATCCCTCTTATCAATAACGTAAACACAAACGCAGATGATTTTGTAAAACTGTTTTCTTCTGTTGATATGACAAACGTCAGAGTTGAAATTCTCCCCTATCATGAGTACGGCAAATGCAAGTGGGTTGAGGAATACGAAATTGCTGATGGTTTTGTCAGCGCAGAAACATTGGCAGATTTTACCGAAAAAATAAACACCGTGGCAGATTTAATCAAAACTTAAGGAGCGCTGATTATGATATATAATATTTTTACACCTGAAAAACTGACATCTATGGCAAAAGAGCTTTTCAGACACGAAAGAGCCAAAATGCGCCTTGACGGTTGGTTCATAGCAAAAGAAAAAGAGCTTGAAATTTATAACAGCTTTGATGGTATGGATGAAGAAATCAAAAAAGCCACCATCCTTAAAGAGATTATAAAAGATATTCCTCTTTATCTTGACGAAAATCAGATTTTTGCAGGCACACAGGACGATGCCTTTGCAAGAAGCTATGCTCTTATTAACCCTTCCTTTAAGGTTGAAGAATTTTGCGGCTACTGTGACCCTGCTGCCGTTTTTGGTGACATTGAGCCTAACGAAGAATTCACAGCTCAACGAATTGCCGCTGCAAGAGCAAAGTTTGAAAAAACAGAATATGCCCAGAAACTCAGCAAGGTTTACTCTGAATGTGAAGATTATACAAAAGAGGTTATTTTCTTTGTTGAACAGGTTACCGGCCATCTTATTGCTGACTTCCGCTATGCTTTGCGTCACGGCGTAAGACAGATGATTGAAGAAATGAAAAGTAAAGAGGGTGACGGTTATAAGGCATTTATCATTGCTTTGGAAGCTGTTATTGACCTTGCCCACAGATACTCTGCCTTGGCAACCAAAATGGCAGAGAAAACTGACGGTGACACCAAAAAGCAGTTTGAACTTATGGCAGAAACTCTTAAAAAAGTTCCCGAATACCCTGCCGAAAATATGTATGAAGCAATTCAGAGCTTCATTCTGATGTGGCAGGTTATGTGCCTTGAACAAACCCCGAATCCCTTTGCTTTTTCAGTCGGCAATGCTGACAGAATTTTTGAGCCTTACAGAAACAATCTTAACCGTGATGAAGCCGCAGCGTTGTTGAAGCACCTTCTTGTATTTTATAATGTTGCCGACAGAAGCTGGGCTATTTCACAAAATCTTATTGTAAGCGGCCGTGATCTTTGCGGCAACGACCTTACAAATGACACTACATACGCACTTCTTGATGCTTATTATGATATGAATCTTCCGCAGCCTATTCTCTCTGTTAAGCTTCATAAAAACACTCCGCAGAAGCTTTATGAGGAAATGGGCAGATTCTTCTTCTCTCCCGGTGTGCTTACACCCTCACTTTTCAATGATGACGCTTTGTTTGAAACCCTTAAAGAAAACGGCACTGACGAAAATGACCTTTGCGATATTTCTATTGCAGGCTGTCAGGAACCGTTGATTATGGGTAAAGATAACGGCAACACCACCAACAGCTGGCTGAATCTTCCCAAAATTCTTGAAATGACACTTACAGGCGGTGTTTCAACTGTTACAGGCGAAAAGCTTGTTGATATGAAAAAGGCTGATCTCAAAAATATCAGAGAAGAATTTTTCAAAAACGTTCAGTTCTTCTGTGACGAAATGGCAAAGGCTGCAAACGGTGCTTCTGTTGCCCTTTCTACTCAGAGAGTTCCCTTCCTTTCTTGCCTTATGGGCGGTAAGGATAACGGTATTGATGCCCGTGACATCAAGCGTCAGGGCACAAAATACAACGGCAGCGGCTGTCTCATTCACGGCGTAACCGTTATTGCAGACAGCTTCAGCGCAATTGACAAACTTTTAGCTGAACGCCCTGAGGATGCCGACAAGCTCGTTGATGCTCTTATGAAAAACTTTGAGGGATACGATGATTTACATAAATTCCTCCTCAGTGCTGATAAATACGGCAACAACATTGAAAAGGTTGACCTTGAAGCAGGTGAAATTGCTTCAAAGGTAGCTGACATTGTTGCAGGCGAAAAGAACTATCTGGGCAATTCATTCCGCCCTGACTTTTCAAGCCCGTCAACTCACCTGCTTTACGGTTACTGGGTTGGTGCAACCCCTGACGGCAGAAAATCAAGAGATATGCTTGGCTACGGTGTTGACCCTCTTTACGGCTGTGCTGAAAACGGTCTCGGTTTCCGTATGCTTTCAAATATGAAAATGCCCTTCAACAAAATGAACGGCGGTTACGCTTCACATCTCGGTGTCGACCCCAAATACTTCACCGCTGACAGCTATGAGGGTAAGGGAATTGAATTCAGAGATAAGATAGTAAATCCCCTTTTCTTTAACCCCCTTAAAGACGGCGTTTCACCTTTCTATCTTTATGTTAACGTTACAACTGCTGAAATTCTCAGAAAGGTTCTTGCAAATCCGCAGAAATATGCACCGAGCGGTGTTTATATTATGAGAATTCACGGAACTTTTGTTAACTTCCTTGACCTCTCCCCTGCAATTCAGCAGGATATTATTACAAGACTTGATCCGGGCAGTGCAAAGCTTGCATAAGGTGATTTTATGAACAGTATTGGTATTGATATAGGAACAACCAGCATCTGCGGAATCTGCGCTGACTGCGACAGCGGTGAAATTTTAAAAACTGTTACACTCAGCAATGATTCTTTTATTGAAACAGATAAGGCTTTTGAAAAAATTCAGGACAGTGAAAAAATACTCGCAAAAGTTTTTGAGTTAGTTGAAAAGCTTGTTGATGAAAACACGGTTTCAATCGGTTTTTCAAATCAGATGCACGGAATTTTATACACAGACAAAGACGGAAACGCTCTTTCGCCGCTTTATATCTGGCAGGATGTAAGAGGTAATGAAATTTACAAAGACGGTAAAACCTATGCCGAGGCTATCGGCGGATTTGCGGGTTACGGACTTGTAACTGATTTTTATAACAGAGTGAATTCCCTTGTTCCTGAAAACACAGCTTTTTGTATGAGCATCGGTGACTATGCAACAATGAAGCTTTGTAAAAAAAGCGAGCCTCTGATTCATATCACCAACGCAGCAGCTTTCGGTTGCTTTGATATTAAAGAAAGCTGCTTCACTGTTGATTTGCCTTATCTCCCCCCTGTCACAAAGGATTTTTCTGTAGTTGGTGAATACAACGGCATTCCCGTAACAGTATCTGTCGGTGACAATCAGGCAAGCTTTATAGGTTCAGTTAAAGATAATGACACAGCTCTTATTAACGTAGGCACGGGCTCACAGGTATCAGTTATCTGTGACAGCGCCGATGTAGGTGCTTCTCTTGAAGCAAGACCCTTTGACGGTCAAAAATATCTTGCTGCAGGGTGTGCCCTTTGCGGAGGCAGAGCTTTTGCAATGGTTGAAAGGTTTCTGGCCCGTGCAGCAGAAATTGCAACCGGAGAAAAACCTGAGAGGATCTACCCTCAGATTGATAAAATTCTTGAAAGCAAGAAAGAAACCACAATGCACGCTGACAGCCGTTTTTGCGGAACAAGACTTGACCCGTCGGTTACAGGCTCTTATTACGGCATCACAGAAAATAATTTCACTCCCGAAGATATGCTCCTTTCCACCCTTTATGCTATGACTGACGAGCTTTACGGTATGTATGCTTCATCGGGGAAAGAATGTGTTTCTCTTGTCTGCTCAGGCAACGGAATCAGGAAAAATGCCGCTTTGAGAAAAATCACTTCAAAAACTTTCGGCTGCGAGATTCAGGTGCCTTTTTACAAGGAAGAGGCTGCTTACGGCGCAGCATTAACCTCGATGGCGGGTGCAAAAATCAAAACTCTTGATGAGGCACGCGGGCTCATCAGATATGAAGGAGAATAACTGATGTTTTATAACGAACCTATCTTTTTTGAAAAAAACAGAGTTTTCAGAGTTTATAAAGGCGGTAAGCTTTTTTCTGACTTTTTTGCAGATGACTCTGAAGACGGCAACTACCCTGAAGAATGGGTTGTTTCTGCCGTTCACGCCCTTAATGAAGGCAGTACAGATGAATATGAAGGCATTTCAAAAATCAAAGGCACAGACCTTTATTTAAACGATGCGTTAAAAGAATATAAAAATGAGCTTATCGGTGACAGAGAAGATATCGGTATTCTCACTAAAATTCTTGACAGCGCAATCAGGCTCCCTGTTCAGGCTCATCCCGACAAAGCCTTTTCAAGAGAGCATTTCAATTCAAACTACGGCAAGGAAGAAAGCTGGGTAATTCTCGCAACGAGACCTGATGCAAAGATTTTTTACGGCTTCAAAAAAGGTGTTACTCCCCAACAGTTTGAAAAAGCCATTGAAGAAAGTGAAACAAGCACAACAGCAATGGAAGATTTGCTTGAGTCATTCCCTGTTAAAACGGGTGACGTAATTTATATCCCCGCTAAAATGGTACACGCTATCGGCGCAGGATGTCTTTTACTCGAAGTTCAGGAGCCTACGGATTTCACCATTCAGCCTGAGCGTTGGTGCGGTGATTACAGGCTTTCTGACAACGAGATGTATTTAGGTCTTGATAAGAAAACTGCATTGGAATGCTTCGATATGGAAAAGACCTTCCCTGCTCCCCTCACCCCGGTTACAATCAGTGAGAGTGACGGAGTTAAGTATGAATCTCTTATTGATGAGAGAATGACAACAAGCTTTAATGTTAAAACAGTTACCCTTACAGGCGGTAAATTCAACCTCAACAAAGGAGCAGCAATTTATGTTGCAACCGAAGGCGAAGGAGAAATTATCGCTGACGGATATAAAAAAGAAATCAAAAAAGGTAATTATTTCTTTATGCCTGTTTCAGCTAAAGATAAATTCACCGTTCAAGGCAAATTGAAACTCGTTGAATGCTACAGATAGGAGTGTAAACTATGCCAACCTTAAACCCGAGAGTATTAGAAAATCAGATTAAACAAATCAAACCGTATGTAACCACTGACACTCTTGTTATTGATGAATGGGTCACATATACAGGTTTTCACGAAAGCCCTAACAATATTGTTCTTGACAGTAAGCCTAAAACAACTATGCGCCTTGGCGACCGTTGGAAGGTTGCTTATCACGACACAAGATATTTTGAAGCAACCGTTATTGTTCCCGAAAATCTTGCAGGTAAAAAGGTTTACCTTGATATTGATATCGGCGGCGAAAGTCTCGTAAGAATCAACGGTGAAATCGTTGGTGCCGTAAGCTCAAGAGCAAACTCAGGCTGGGTAGGCCGCAGTGAAATTCTATTTAAAGAACCTCTCAAAGCCGGCGAAAAGCTTGATATTCAGATTGAAGGCACTGTTGACACAGCCGCATTCTGCGCTTTTAATGTGTACGAAGGCAAAGAATATATGGAATATCAGATGGTAAAAGCCGAGCTTGTTGCAGTTGATGAAGCAACCGAAAGCTATTGGTTTGATATTACTACCGCACATCAGGCATATCAGTATTGTGATGATGACTATATAAAACCGCGTCTTTTCATTGCCATTGATGAATCTGTTCATCAGCTTGACTTTGATATGGGCGGAGATGTTTTCAGAAAAAGTGTGCCTAACGCTATCGTAAAGCTGTGGGAATTAATTGACAAGATTGAATATTCCACCCCCGGTGAAGTTCTCGTCGGCGGTCACAGCCATCTTGACGTTGCATGGCTGTGGACAGTAAGAGAAATCACAAGAAAAACTGCAAGAACATTTGCAAACAACCTTGCTCTTATGGATAATTACCCTGACTTTAAATTCACGCAGAGTCAGGCAGTGCTTTATGATTTTATGAAAAAGCATTATCCTGATATTTATGAGCGTGTTAAAGAAAAAATCAAAAACGGTCAGTGGGAAATCGTAGGTAATGCCTGGGTTGAGGCTGATACCAACATCGCAAGCGGTGAGGCTCTTATACGTCAGCTTCTTTATGGCAGAGAGTTTTTCAAAACAGAATTCGGTGTTGATTCCGATACTTACTGGCTCCCCGACTGCTTTGGCTTTACATGGGCTCTTCCGCAGATTATCAAGCGCTCGGGTATGAAATATTTCCTCACTTCAAAATTACAGTATAATGACACAAATGAGTTCCCGTTAAGTGTTTTCCGCTGGAAAGCTCACAGCGGTGACGAGGTTGTGGCATATATGCAGAAGGTTCATTATCAGGGTGATTATGACCCGGATTATGTTCGCAGAACGAGAAAATCAAACCGTCAGAACAATATTGTTGATACTTCATTCGGTATGTTCGGCTACGGTGACGGCGGAGGCGGATGCACATATCAGATGATCGAGCAGGGCAAGAGAATTGAAAAGCTTCCCGGTCTTCCCAAATCACGCAACGCCCACGTTTCTGAATTTTTCAAAGAAATTGATAAGGTTTCTGATAAGCTCCCTGTATGGGACGGCGAAATGTATTACGAAAATCACCGCGGCACTTTCACAAGCCAGGCTTTTGTTAAAAAGAACAACCGTCAGGGTGAATATCTGATGCGTGAGGTTGAGCTTCTGACCGTTCTCGCAGGCGGTGAATATCCGAAAGAAAAAATTGAAGAAATCTGGAAGCTTCTTTTGATAAATCAGTTCCACGATATTCTCCCCGGTACATCAATTCACGAGGTATTTGAGGTTTGCCGCGAAGAATATGCTCTTATGCACAAAGAAGGCAACGCTCTTATTGAAAAAGCAAAGAAAACTCTTGAAAGCAAAATCAGCGCTCCTAAAGATTCTGTTATTGTATGGAATATGCTCACATGGCCTGCTGACGGAATCGTTAAAGCTGAAATTCCGTTTAAAGCAAACGGTGTTTGTGACAAAGACGGCAACGCACTCCCCTGTTCAATTAATGAAACCGATAACGGTTATGTCATTGAATTCATAGCTAAAAATGTTCCTGCACTCGGCTACGGAATTTACACTCTCAGTGAAGAAAAAGCTGAATTCAGCAAGGTTCAGGCAACCGTTAACAGCATTGAAAATGAATACATCAGAGTTGAGCTTGACGAAAACGGACTTCTTAATAAAGTAATTGACAAAGAAGCTAACCGTCAGATTCTCACAGGCAAAGGCAACCTTATGACAATTTCAATGGATAAGCCTATTATTGAAAGCGCCTGGAACATGGAATTTGACTATCAGATGAAACAATGGGAGCTTCTCACAGCTGAAAGCATTGAAGTAGTTGAAGCAAGCGAGCTTCGCGGTATTATAAGAGTTGTGAGAAAATTCAACAAATCAACAATTACACAGGATATTATTATTGAAAAAGGTAAGAAAACTGTTGACTTTGATACAACTGTTGACTGGTGGGAAAAAGAAAAGGTACTTAAAGCTGCATTCCCCGTTGACATCAGAAGCAGAAACGCAAGCTGCGAAATTGCTCACGGTGCCGCTGAATACCCGACCCATTACAACACAAGCTATGATCAGGCTAAGTTTGAATTCTGCGCTCACAAGTGGGCTGACCTTTCAGAGGGCGGCTACGGCGTAAGTATTCTTAACGACTGCAAATACGGCTACAATGTTCACGATAACATTATGAAAATCACTCTTATGAGAGGACCCAACAACCCTGACGGCTCCGCTGATGAAGGTATCAGCACTTTCCGTTATTCACTTTATCCCCATTCAGGTGCTTGGAGAGAGGCAGACACAGTAAAGCTTGGCTTTAACGAAAATATCCGTCTTAAAGGAGCCTACCTTGAAGGCAACGGCGGTAATGATTACGGTCACTCATTTGCTTCAATCAACAAAAAGAATGTTATTCTTGACGCTGTAAAACGCGCTCAGGACGGCAACGGAATAATTGTCAGAGTGTATGAAGCTGAAACCAGGAGAACCGACGTTCAAATGGAATTTGAGCTTGATTACAGCCGTGTTATTGAATGTAACCTTATGGAATGTGACGAGCAGGAAATTCCCGTTGACGACAAAAAGTTCTCATTTACAATGAAGCCCCACGAGGTTAAAACATTCAGACTTCTCAAATAAAGAAAAAACACTTGATTTAATTTTAAAATAATGTTATTATTCTATTGTTCCCGTGACTGACGGATAAAGATGTTGAACATCGTGAAGCGGGAATAAGGGCAAATGCCCATTCAGCCGACCGTCTGGGCAGATTTCTTTCGGGGAAATCTGCCCTATTTTGTTAGGGTAACGAGTTTAATCCGAACCTGCCCGAAAAGTGAGCCTTTCCATCACTTTTCGGTGTTTCGGGTTTGAAAGGCACTAGCCTATCGGCACCCTCAACAACCAAAAATCATCTAAAAATTCTCAACTTTCGGGTCGAAGAATTTTTATCGTGAGGATTTTTGGTAATTCAAGGCACAAAACACAGCAAATTCTGACGGATTTGCGAGTATTTTAACGAAGAAGTGACGGAAATAATCCGATAAAAACACGGTTAGGATTATACTCGTTACCCTACAAAGGAGTTTTTGAAATGACAGACATTGAAATTGCTCAGAGCGCGCAGATGCAGCCAATTACCGAAATTGCAAAGATTGCCGGTATTGATGACAAATACCTTGAACAATACGGCAAATATAAAGCTAAGGTTGACCTTTCCATTCTTAAAGAAAATAATAAAGCTGACGGCAAGCTTATTCTTGTTACAGCTATCACCCCCACCCCTGCAGGTGAAGGTAAAACAACAACATCTATCGGCCTTGCTGACGGACTTAAAAAAATCGGCAAAAATGTTGTAATAGCTCTTCGTGAGCCTTCACTCGGACCGGTTTTCGGTGTTAAAGGCGGTGCCGCAGGCGGCGGTTATGCTCAGGTTGTTCCTATGGAAGACATCAACCTTCATTTTACAGGTGACTTCCACGCTATCGGCGCTGCAAACAACCTTCTTGCTGCTATGCTTGATAACCACATTTATCAGGGTAACAAGCTTAACATCGACCCCAGAAGAATTACCTGGAAGCGTTGTGTTGATATGAATGACCGCCAGCTCCGTTTTGTTACAGACGGTTTAGGCGGAAGAATCAACGGTGTACCCCGTGAAGACGGCTATGATATTACAGTTGCTTCTGAAATTATGGCTGTGCTTTGCCTTGCTAATTCTATCACAGACCTTAAAGAGCGTCTTTCAAGAATTATTGTAGGCTACACATATAACGAAGAACCTGTTACTGCAGGTCAGCTCAACGCTGCAGGCGCAATGACAGCACTTCTTAAAGATGCAATCAAGCCTAACCTTGTTCAGACTCTTGAAGGCACTCCTGCTCTCGTTCACGGCGGTCCTTTCGCTAATATTGCTCACGGCTGCAACTCAGTTACAGCAACTAAGCTTGCAATGAAGCTTGGTGATTATGCTGTTACTGAAGCAGGTTTCGGCGCTGACCTCGGTGCAGAGAAGTTCCTCGACATCAAGTGCCGTTATGCCGGTCTTAACCCCTCTGCAGTTGTTATTGTTGCAACAGTACGTGCTCTTAAAATGCACGGCGGTGTTGCCAAAACAGATCTTGGTGCAGAAAACCTTGAGGCCCTTGAAAAAGGTATCCCCAACCTTCTCCGTCACGTTTCAAATATCAAGAACGTCTATAAACTTCCCAGCGTTGTTGCTGTTAACCGTTTCCCAACTGACACAGACGCAGAAATCAGCCTCATCATTGAAAAATGCAAGGAATTGGGCGTTAACGTTGTGCTTTCAAATGTATGGGCTGAAGGCGGCAACGGCGGCGTTGAACTTGCTCAAGAGGTTGTACGTCTTTGTGAAAAGGATAATGACTTCTCATTCTGCTATGATCTTGATCTCAGCATTGAAGAAAAAATTGACACTATCATCAAGAGAATTTACGGCGGTGACGGTGTTGCTTTCTTACCGAAGGTTAAAAAGCAGATTCAGCAGCTCACTGACCTTGGCTATGATAAATTGCCTGTATGTATGGCAAAAACACAGTACAGCTTCTCAGATGACCCTGCAAAAATGGGCGCACCCGAAGGCTTTACTGTTACAGTTAAAAACATCAAGGTCTCAGCAGGTGCAGGCTTCATTGTTGCCCTTACAGGTGACATTATGACAATGCCCGGACTCCCCAAAGTTCCCGCAGCAGAAAAAATTGACGTTGACGAAAACGGAACAATTTCAGGTTTGTTCTAAGAAAAGTTTGTCCCCATCAGTTGTAAGCTGATGGGGATTTTTATATCATATTTCAATTTCGATGCCGTCGTAGGTAACGGTAAAATCCATTTCTGCGGCGACAGGAAGAAGTTCATCATGTGTATAGCCGCCATTATGGGAAAAGTGGTTGAGGACAAAACGCGTGTTTTCATCCGCACAGCCCATTTTAATCAGCTCATTTCTTGCATTGTCACAAGACATAAGATTCATATGGCCGTTTGGTTTGGGAATTTTGTCACCCGTTATTGTGCAGTCAAGAGAAACAAGGCTGAAATAAGGCTTGTTTTCTTTCAGATAATTCCAGGTTTCTTCTGTAAACCAGCCTGTATCGTGGGCATAAAGAATGCTCTTTTCACCGTCTGAAACAATATAAATCAGCGGCTCGGTTTTGGGGTCGTGATTAGCGGTAAGAGGTGTTATATCATAATTACCTGCTTTCACCTTTTCAAAGGGAGTAATAGCACGGACTGTAATAAATTCATCGGTAACCAACGCATAATCCAAATCTTTTTGCAAAAAGTCAACGGTTGCTTGTGAAGCATAAACATTTGGCTTTACCATATTCTCTGCCTCAACAGCAAAAGGCGGACGTAGGTTGATAAACTCGTGGCCGCAGAGGTGGTCTTCGTGATAATGAGTGATGAAAATGTTTTTTACAGGCAACAAATCAAGCCCGCCGTAAGCCACATGGGCATAAGTATCCTGATTGAAATCCAACAATAAATCATCATTTATCAAGGTTTGTGAGCGAGTGCGGATATTTTTACCCCCTGCAAGCTTTGCTCTTTTGCAATTATCACAGGTGCAAAACATTGCAGGAAATCCCTCTGAAGCACCTGAGCCTAAATATTTTATTTTCATATTATATACCTTATTTCTTCACCCCCTCAGTCACTTCGTGACAGCTCCCCCTATAAACAATATGGGGAGCCAAAGGGGCATTTAAACCTCTATTTTGTTACGATTATTACATAAAAGTCTTTTCCGTTCAGTTGTACATACTTTGAAATATATTCAATCGCTTTTTCATATCCAAACTCGACATTACATTTTTCGCTATGATTATCGTCAAAATTGTAATACCAGCTGTCATAATTACGAATCAAATCTTTTGTCAGAATATCTCCACCCAAAACAACTTTGTTTTCTTTTTTTAGATACAACAAAACTAAAAATGCATCTTCTATTCTCCAAGCGGTTTCAAATTCTGAAAAATCCACAGAAGTAATTGTTTTGTTTTCAATACTAATTTTCATCTAATCACCTTTTAATGGTTTCAAAGGGCATAACAAAATACCTCCACGCGAGGTGGAGGTATTTAATGTTATATTATTCGGGTTTCTTTTTGATGATGTCATTAAGAATTACATAGAAATCATCATCAGCTACACCGCTTGATGCAGGAGCTTTGGGAGCTGCTGCACCGCCTACAACGGGAGGTTCAATGGGAGCCTGAGCGCGCATGGGAGTAGCAGAAGCTGTCTGACCCTGGAATGTGGGGATGCTGCCGAAAGACTCGGTTGCATTCTCTTTTTCAAAGCCTGTAGCAACAACAACGATTGTGATTTCATCTTCCATATTAGGATCAAATGAAACACCCCATGTGATGTTTGCATCGGGATGAGCCTTTTCTGTGATTGACTCAGCTGCATTTTCAACTTCTTCAAGACCGATGTCAGGTGAAGATGTGATGCTGATGATAACGCCCTTAGCACCTGAAATTGATGTTTCAAGAAGAGGACTTGATGTTGCGATATCAGCAGCCTGAAGGCTCTTGTCCTTACCTTTTGCTGTACCAACGCCCATATGAGCATAGCCTGCATCACGCATTACGCTGCAAACGTCTGCAAAGTCAAGGTTAACAAAGCCGGGGATTTTAATAAGGTCTGAAATGCTCTTAACGCCCTGTGAAAGAACTTCGTCAGCAACGATAAATGCTTCTGTAAGGGTCTTACAACGATCTGAAAGGAGCTTAAGACGATCATTTGGGATAACAATAAGGCTGTCTACGTTTTCCGCAAGCTTAGCGATACCCTGCTCAGCAAGAACGCTGCGCTTTTTACCTTCAAATTTGAATGGCTTTGTAACAACACCTACTGTAAGAATGCCCATCTCTTTAGCAAGACCGGCAATAACAGGAGCTGCACCTGTACCTGTGCCGCCACCCATACCTGCGGTAACAAATACCATATCTGTTCCCTTGAGGATAGCTGTGATTTCTTCTCTGCTTTCTTCAGCAGCTTTTTCACCAACTTCGGGACGTCCGCCTGCGCCCTGACCCTTAGTTGACTTCTCACCGATCTGAATCTTGTGAGTTGCCTGTGAGTTTGCAAGAACCTGCTTATCTGTGTTTACAACAATAAACTCAGCACCCTGCATACCTGCAGCGATCATTGTGTTAACAGCGTTACCGCCGCCGCCACCGACGCCTATTACTTTTATTTGAACTTCGCTCTCGTATTCGTTGTCAATTCCGAATGCCATTTTGTAAACCTCCGTTTTAATAATCTATATTTTCTCAAGGTAAATACTTCTGTATTTTACCATATAAAAAAATCAAATTCAATAGTTTATTTATATTTTTTCTCTTTTTTAATAAGCAAATTTTCGCAAAATTGAGATTTATTTTATATCATTTGGCGACACATAAGCACTGCCCGGTTTATCAAGATTGATCTCACCAGAGGTTGTGGGGCTGATTTCATCTTCTTTTGCGATAATTTCTTTTGCAGATTTAAGCTTATATGCAAGCTGAGACGAGCCGCCGAGATTCAGTCTGAACCTGTTCTGATAAACAACACAAAGATCTGTTGGTACTGTTACATCAATTTCCGTTATATTATCAAGCTTACTCTCATCAATAGCATCAAGAACAGAATTGAGTAAATCAAGCTCTTTTTCGTCAGCTTTGATCTGCTCTTCCGAAAGATTACTGTTAATGGATATTTTTTCGCCGACTATCGCCACAAAAGCTGCGTTTGATTTGATTTTAGCTGCAGTTTTCGGCACAGATTCGGCTTTTACAATTTCAAGAACTTTACCGTTTTTATCGGTAAGAGCATATCCACCTGAGGTCTGATAGCTGTAAGATGCATTTGCTCCGATTACTTCAATAATAATGGTTGAGGGAAGCTTTCTCGTAACAGTTACTTCTGAAAGATAAGTAAGCTGAGAAGATATCCCCTGCTGTGCTTTTGAGGTGCTTGTTATAAAAAGGTTTTTACCTTTCTGCACTCCTGAAGCAGTGATTATCTGTTGTGTATCGTAACGGCTTGTTCCGTTAACAGTTATAGTATCAATCTTAAAAAACACTGTCAATGAAAGCACAAGAACAGTTATAACAATTATAAGCACCGACACAAACGAGGCAAAAATTATTCTGTTGCGTCTTACTTTTTTTCTTCGTTTTTCGTAGGCTTTTCGTCTTTCAGGCAACATTCCGGCCAATTCCTGCTGGGTAAGACCTGCCATTTTACTCCCTCCTGTGTATATCTGCGCCGACAAGGCTCAGATCACGCTCAATTTTTTCATATCCTCTGTCGATGTATTCCACGTTTTCAATTATGCTCTCGCCTTCTGCACAAAGTGCCGCAAGAACCAATGACATTCCGCCTCTGAGATCAGTAGCCTTTACACAGGAACCGTAAAGGCATTCTGCTCCGTTGACTATGGCGCTTCTTCCGGTTACCGTTATATCGGCTCCCATTCTGTTAAGCTCACCAACGTGACGGAATCTGCTTTCAAAAATATTTTCATTGATTATTGTTGTTCCCTTAGCAACTGATGCCATTGCCATCACGATAGCCTGACAGTCAGTCGGAAAGCCGGGATACGGCATTGTACGCACCGTGCCCATACTGCGAAGGCGTTCAGGAGCAGAAATAAATATTTCATTTTCTCCGGGTCTGAATCTGCACCCTGCCTGACGAAAGGCTGAAAGCACCGTTCCTATATGCTCTGAATGAACATTTTTAACAAGCAGCTGCGAGCCTGTAACAGCGGCTGCAGCAAGATAGCTGACAGCAACAATACGATCAGGCATAACGGTAAACTCAGCACCGTGAAGCTTATTTTTACCGTGTATAACAACAGTGCTGGTTCCTGCTCCGTTTATATCTGCACCGCATAAATTCAAAAAATCTGCCAGATCTTTTATCTCAGGCTCTGCCGCGGCATTTTTTATGTAAGTCGTTCCTTTGGCTCTCACAGCGGCAAGAATAATGTTTTCTGTTGCTCCGACACTGGGGAAAGAGAGATTGATCTCTTCACCGTGAAGTCCGTCGGGAGCTTCACAGATTATTTTGCCTGTATCTTCTCTCACCGTACATCCCATCTGCTTTAAAGCCAACAGATGAATATCAACGGGTCTCACACCTATTTCACACCCGCCCGGGGCACACATAGCCGCTTTGCCCGTTGCCGATACCAAAGCTCCCATAAATATGAACGAAGAGCGAAGCTCGCGCATCAGGAAATCAGGAATCTCGTTATACAAAATATTTGAAGAGTTTACCGTCAGCGTTGTCCCTTCAGTTCTGACTTTACAGCCGAGACCTGCAAGAATATTGACGGTAGCTCTCACATCTGAAAGCTGAGGACAGTTTTTGACAACGCACTCGTCACCTGTCACAACACAGGCTGCGAGAATGGGAAGAGCACTGTTTTTAGCTGCGTGAACGGTAATTTCACCGCTGAGCTTTTGTTTTCCTTTTACTGTAAGATAACTCATATAACCCCTCTTAACGGTAATACAATCTGCTAACATTGTATGCCGTCAGAGTAAAAGGGTTACTTTTATTTAACTATATCGCAAAGACATTTTGTAATTCTTGCAGAAGCATCGGTTACCGCCATTTTTTTGGCATTGTCGCCGAATTCTTTGACCTTATCCATATTTGAAACAAGAAGATCAACAATTGAAATAAGCTTTTCACCGCTCAAATCTTTTTCTTCTATGATAATTGCAGCGTTATTGTCTGCAAGGTCTTTTGCGTTGAAATACTGATGATTTTCTGAAGCGTAAGGATAAGGAACAAGTATTGAAGCCTTGCCCATAACCTGAAGCTCACTAAGACTGCTTGCACCCGCACGGCAGATAACAAGATCTGCAGCAGACATACATCTATCCATATCATTAATATATTCTCTTACCATAACGTGAGGGTTGGCACTCATATCTATTTTTTCATTAAGATCTTCAAGCATTGCAACTCCGTTTGAGCCTGTAGCGTGAAGAAATGCACATTTTTTGCTTTCATAACGGCTGAGGATAAGCTCTTTGACAGCTTTATTGATAGCTAAAGCGCCAAGACTTCCTCCCATTGAGAGAATAAGCGGCATATCATCGCTGATACCAAGCTCTGCACGGCTGATTTCACGGTCAGCTCTGAGCATTTCACCTCTTACGGGAAGGCCGGTTACAACAACAGGGTTTTTAGCATCAAAATATTTTTCTGCAGCCTTGGTTGTTACCATTACACAGTCAACCTTTTTAGCAAGCATTTTGTTGGTAACCCCGGGGAATGCATTCTGCTCATGAACTGCAGTAGGAACACCCATCTGAGCAGCAGCTCTTACAACAGGACCGCTTACATAACCGCCGAAGCCGATAACAAGATCGGGCTGAAACTCTTTGATGATTGCCTTTGCACGAGGCAATGATTTTATAAGTCTTAAAATAGTGAGTATATTTTCTTTAATTCCTGCGATGCTGAAATCTCTTTGAAAACCGCTGACTTCAATTGTTGTGAAATCAAAGCCTGCAGCAGGAACAAGTTTAGCTTCCATTTTGTTAGGTGTTCCCGCAAAGAGGATCTGAGCATCGGGATAGTTTTCTCTGATATAACCTGCAACTGCCAGTGCAGGGTTGATATGTCCGCCTGTACCGCCGGCGGCAAAAAGGATTTTTTTATTATTAAGCATAACCGCTCACCTTCTGAAATTTTGTCGATTAGTGTTTTTTGCTAATTCTTGAGCTTCTTGATACAGAAAGCACAAAGCCCATTTCAGCAAGAAGCACAATTAATGATGAACCGCCGTAACTGAAAAACGGAAGGCTGATACCTGTATTCGGCATCATATCGGTTACAACGAGAATATTCAGTATTGTCTGAAGACCTACCTGAATTACTATACCCATTGTAACAAGCCTTGCAAAAACTGAACGCGCTTTAAGAGCAATTGTAAATCCGCGCCATACAAGAAGTGCAAAGAGAATTACGATAAAAGTGCATCCCACAAAGCCAAGTTCTTCACCAACAACAGCAAAAATAAAGTCATTCTGCGGTTCGGGAAGATAGAGGAATTTCTGTTTTGAATTACCGAGACCGAGACCGAAAAATCCGCCTGATCCCAAAGCAAAAAGTGACTGGTTTGTCTGATACCTTGCATCAGTATCTGTATAGTCCTTTACAAGCCAGGAATCAATACGCTCTGCCATATAGCCTTTGAGGAACTCATCGGGATTTGAAACAACAACAGCAACCACTATTATTGCCGCTATGGCACCAAAAGCATAAAGACGCCAGTCAACTCCGCCGAGGAAACAGATTATAAGGCCGATGCCAAGCATAAGAATTGCACCTGAAAGATGATCCTCTGCAAAAACAAGAACTGCGAACAAACCGATTATTCCGAATGCAATGGCCGTCATCGTCCATTTTCTGTATTCAAAATGGCGCTGATACCTTTCAAACATCCAGCCAAGAATTACGATAAGGCCGAATTTCGCTATTTCCGACGGCTGAAACCTCATACCGATAACGGGAATTTCAAGCCAGCGTTTGAACTGCTCTTTGCCTACAACCGTTGCAGGAGCAAACAAAACAATCACAAGTAATGCGAATGAAATCAAGAAAATTGCAGGTGCAACTTTTCTTATAAGGTTAACGTTTATTTTGGAAACAACAAACATTGCGACAACACCGATAGCCCCGAATGCAGCCTGGCGTTTAAGGTAGTAATAGGCATCGTTTTCAGCATTTTTTGCGCTGATGTAGCTTGCTGAAAACATCATAACAATACCAATAGTGAGAAGAACACAAACAAGCAAAAGAAATATTATGTCAAAGCCGCCTTTTGAAAACAAGCCTTTGTCTTCGACATCCTTTGCCTTAGGAACTATACGGGGAATCTGAGAAAGTCTTTTTCGCCCATTGAATTTTTTTTGGAGAGTCTGAACTATGGTCATTCTAATCCCCCTTTACTATTTAAAAATTAAACTATTTTACCGAAATATAAAAGAGCTACACCAACAGCACAAGCGATAATATTAACAACCGAAAATACCGTTACGATTTTATTTTCGCTCCAGCCGCCCATTTCAAAATGATGATGGATAGGTGCCATTCTGAAAATTCTTTTACCGTGTGTGAGTTTGAAATATCCGATCTGAATTACGTCTGAAACAGCCTCAACAACATAAATGAAGCCGAGAAGAAGAAGAATCCACGGGCAGTCTATGGCATAAGCAAGAGCTACAACCATACCGCCAAGGAACATTGAGCCTGTATCACCCATAAATACTTTTGCGGGATGCTTATTCCAAACAAGGAAGCCTGCACAGCCGCCGCAAAGAGCAGCAGCAAGAATACCCATACCGAAGAACTTATTGAGAACTGCAATAACAATAAAGCCGACAGCACAAGTTACGGTTACGCTTGAGCAAAGACCGTCAATACCATCTGTGAAGTTTACTGCATTTATCGCACCGTAAAGAACACATATGCCGAGAATCCAGAAGATAATTCCCAACTGCACATTTCCGTAAAAAGGAACATACATATAAGGAGATTTACCCATAGAAAGATAAAGGCTGATGAGATAACCTGCACAGACAATAACCTGAACTACTGTTTTCTGAATAATTGTAAGACCGAGATTTCTCTTTTTAACAACCTTTATGTAGTCATCAGCAAAGCCGATGAGACCGAAAAGCAAAGCCATAATAAGGCCTGCCCAAAGTTTTGTCTGGGTTTCACCTGTTATATCAAGAAAATTATCTGTACCGGCATTCATAAGAAGAGCAAGCACACAGGCAAGGCAGATAGCAATGATAAATGTGATACCGCCCATAGTCGGTGTGCCCTGCTTGTTTTTATGCCAGGATGGGCCGATATCAAGAATTGTCTGACCGAATTTAAGCTTATGAAGCCAGGGAATCATAAACTTACCTAACACTGCAGTTCCTGCAAAGGCAACAACAGCGGCGATTACCATTAAAAATATACCGTTCATTCTCAATACCCCTTTTATTCAATGTTTTTATATACTGACTCAATTACATCCTCAAGTTTCATTCCGCGGCTTGCTTTGAATAAAACAATATCACCGGGTTTTATATAGCTTAAAACGTCTGAGGCAAGTGCCTGCTTATCAGTATAGTGGCAAGTTTTATCTACGCCCATCTCTTCAGCCTTCATAGCTGTGAGAACTGATTTTTCACCGTAAGTGAAAACAGCGTCAACACCTTTTTTTGCAGCAAGCATACCTGAATCGCGGTGTGCATCATCACTTACAGAACCCAATTCAAGCATATCGCCGAGAACCGCTACCCTTCTGCCTGTTTTAAAAGAAGCAAGAGTGTTAATGGCAGCTCTGACGGAATCGGGGCTTGCGTTATAGCAGTCTTCAATAAAAGTGATTCCGCATTTCTGATTTATGCGCTGACGCATACCTGACGGCTGATAATCAAGAAGTCCTTTTACAGATTTCTCAGGGGAAATGCCAAGTTCTGTTGCAACAGCGAAAGCTGCAAGAGCGTTATATACATTGTGTTTGCCGATAGCAGGAATTTCAACCTCAGTTACTTTTTCGTCATAATGAATTTCAAAAGTTGTTGAAGTAACATCTGAATTTATATTTTCTGCTTTATATTTACATACAGAATTATTGATTCCGAAATAAATAACAGGTCTGTCTTCAATATGAGCGCTCATAAGGTACGGGTCATCACCGTTGAGAAAAACAGGTGCACCTTCAGCAAGTCCTTCAAGAATTTCAAGCTTTGCGGCAAGAATTCCCTCACGAGAGCCGAGATTTTCCATATGAGACACGCCGATATTTGTAATAACCGCAACAGTCGGTTTTGCACAAAGGCTGAGAACTGAAATCTGCCCTTTATTATCCATACCCATTTCAATTACAGCTGCCTGCAGATCACTGTCAAGGCGCATAAGAGTTCTGGGAACACCGATCTGATTATTAAGATTACCCTCTGTTTTAAGAGTGTTGAATTCACTTGAAAGAGCAGCGCAAATCATTTCTTTTGTTGTAGTTTTACCTACACTGCCGGTAAGACCTACAACAGGAAAAGTGAATTTACTTCTGTACCATGATGCAAGAGCAAGAAAAGCTTTTTCAGTATCTTCTACCATTAATACAGGGCAATCAACATCAATTTCTTTATGACACATAACTGCTGCGGCACCGTTTTCAACAGCACTGCGCGCAAAGTCGTGTCCGTCAAAATTTTCACCTTTTATGGCAATATAAAGGTCACCTTTATTTACCGTACGGCTGTCAATCGAAATGCCGCTGACGGCAGCATCACCCGTAAGCGATGCACCGATGCCTTTTGCTATTTCATTTAATAAAAGTGTCTGCATAGTAATACCTCTTTTATTAACCGTCTGCAATGACGGATCCTGATTTGAAATAAACTGTAACCGTGCTTCCGTAAGCAACTTCTGTTCCTTTTTCAATATTTTGTCGGTAAGCAATAAGACCTGATTCCGACAAGGCGTTACCTGAAATTTTAATATTAACGCCTGCCTGTGTTGCCGTTCCCATAACCGCAGAAATGCTCATCCCCGTGAAATCAGGAACAGTTGCTTTGAGAGTATCGGTGTTTTTATCTGTATAGAGAATTATTACACCGTCGCTGGGAATGTACTGACCGTACGCAGGGCACTGAGAAACAACTTTTTTGCCCTCACCTGCCACTTTTACCGTAAGGCCTGAAGCTTTTGCTTTATTTACTGCAGTTTCCACGTCAGTGCCTACATAGTTTTCAACATTAACATTGAGATCGTCTGCTTCTTCTGCAGTATAATTACGTTTAACGTTAAGATAGGTAAGTGTATTTTCAATAACTTCAGCGGCAACAGGTGCTGCAACAGCACCGCCTGTTTTACTGCCGGCTGTAGGATTATCCACAATAATAATTATCGAGATTTCAGGGTCATCGGCAGGTGCTATACCTGCAAATGAAGCAACAACCTGACCTGTTTTATTAAGGTTATCTGAAGTACCTGTTTTACCGGCAACGTTATAACCTGCAACATAGGCATTTTTTGCTGTGCCTGTTTCTACAGTTTCAACCATTGCGTCAAGAACCTGCTCGCAGGTTGACTCTGAAATAACCTGACGGCGTGCATAAGGCTGAGTGTGACTGACTACATTGCCATTGTTATCAAGAATTTTATCAACAACATAAGGCTGCATCAGCTTACCGCCGTTTGCTATGGCGTTGATTGCGGTTATCATCTGAATACCTGTAACGCCGAAAGACTGACCGAAAGAACAGCTGGCAAGGTTAACCTTGCTCATTTCTTCTTCTGAGAAGTAAATAGGACTTCCTTCGCCAGGAAGATCAATGCCTGTTTTTTCAGTAAAGCCGAAGGCTTCAAAGTATTTACAGAAGCTTTTAATGCCTAACTTCTGGCTGACTGTAATGAAATAAGTGTTACACGAATTAGCAAGTGCTCTTTTGGGATTTTCAGGTCCGTGAGCTTTGTAATTAAAGCAGTTATAAGGGGTATCAATGATTTTGATATTGCTTGTGCAGGTGTAATTATCCATAATCTGATTTTCTTCAATACCTGCAGCGAGAGTAAACACCTTAAAAACCGAACCCGGTTCATATGCATCAGAAACTGCGTTGTTGCTCCACTGGTTCTGTCTTGCGGCAGAAACTGCTTCAGATTTCTGTTTTTCATCAACAATTTCTTCTAACTGAGCAAAAACAGATTCATTGAAAATCTTGCTCGGTTCATTGGGATCATAGTCATTTTTTGTTGACATAGCAAGAATTGCACCTGTTTCAACATCCATCACGATTCCGTAACAAGTATCACACTTTGAATCTTTATAGCACTGATCAAGGGCATCCTCAAGATAACGCTGAATTGTTTCGTCAATTGTGAGAACAAGACTTGAGCCACGTGCAGGTTCATACACTGTTTCAAAATCAACGGAAGAATTTGTGTTCATAGCGCTGTTTGAATAAATCTGACGGCCGTCGGTACCTGTAAGAATCTCATTGTATTCATATTCAAGACCGTAACGTCCCGTATCACCGTCACCGGTAAAGCCGATGAGTGTTGAAGCAAGGTTACCTGCAGGATAGTATCGCTTTGTGTCAGGCTCAATACCGATGAAAAAGCTGTAATAAACCAGTCTGTCATTACCTGCTGAATCTTTATACTTGATATAAGTTTTCATAAAGTTACTGACAAGGTCACGCTGTGTTTTTTCTACCTTGGATTTTATGAGAATGTATCTGTAACCTGACTGATTCACAAATTTTTGTTTAAGCTCAGCAGCATCAAGCTCAAAAATCTTTGCAAGTTCGCCGCTTACATCGTCAAGTCCCTGCTTGAGCACATGCTCGGGAATATCACTTTTTGATGTTGTAAAATTACTTGGGTTTACATATACCTTCCATACAGCGGCACTTTCTGCAAGGATATTCATATTGCAGTCATAAATTACTCCCCTCTGGGCCGACAGCACTGTATCCTCAAGCTGATTGTTTTCAGCGTATGCCTTGTATGTATCACCATTTATAACCTGCACATAAAACAGAGATGCTATATTAACAAGAAAAAGAATGATCACAACAGCAAGAACAACGATGCTTCTCACAAGAGTTTCTTTTCTTGATATTTTTTTCGGTTTTTTTGCAGCCATACCTGCAGCCCCCCTTAAAAAACAATAAAATCAGGCAAATTTCAGCCTTCTTCAAAAATCACCATAAGGGCGGATGTGAATCCGCCCTTTTATAATATGATTTTTATCACCGGTATTATTCTTTTTCACTGACATCAATTGACTTCATAATAGTTAATCTGATAGCCGTCTTTTTTAATCATACCAAGATTCTTCTCGGCATATGCAGAAATATTTACTATTGAGTACATTGATTCAACCGTACTTCTGAGTCTTACGTTTTCACTTTGTGCTTCTGTGATTTCAGTCTGAAGTGACTGTTTTTTCGAATCAAGCTCCATAACTACTGCACGGCAATAAACCGATGAACCGAGAAAAGCGAGAAGCAAAAGAGATACGAGAGCTATTTTGACAGCCTGACGGCGTGAATACTGAGCCTCTTTCTTAAGCTGTGAACGGCTGCGAGGTTTTTTGGGCACAACATATGGCTTAACCGGTGTTTCAATTTTAGGTGCTGCTGCACTTTTCCTGTTAATTGAATTATCAAACAAATCAAAATCATAAGCTAAATTATTATTGGAAGCCATGTGCACCATCCTTTCTTTATATCACAAATTTATTTTTTCAATTACTCTGAGTTTTGCACTTCTTGAGCGCGAGTTTTCCTCTATTTCATATTTTGAAGGTGTAACCGGTTTGAACGGAATTTTACCTTTCGGCACCCTGCCGCACACACATACCGGAAATTCCGGCGGGCAGATACATCCTTCACAGAATTTTTTGAATTTGTTTTTTACCACTCTGTCTTCAAGAGAATGGAACGTGATTATTGCAAGTCTTCCGCCCACATTAAGACGATCAAACATATAATCAAGTGCAGTTTCAAGCTTTTCTATTTCTCCGTTAACCTGAATTCTCAATGCCTGAAAGCTTTTTCTCGCAGGGTGACCGTCACGTCTGAACTTTGCAGGAACAGAATCGCGGATTATATCAGCGAGTTCAAAAGTAGTTTCAATGGGCTTTGTTTCCCTTGCCTTAACAATGTTTCTTGAAATCTGCGGTGCGAACTTCTCGTCACCGTAAGTAAAAAGAATACGCTGAAGCTCCTGCTGAGAAAGGGAATTAACAAGATCGGCAGCTGAAACTCCCTGCTGACTCATTCTCATATCAAGAGGAGCATCTTTATGAAAAGAAAATCCTCTTTCACCTGTATCAAGCTGATGTGAACTGACACCAAGGTCTGCCATAATTCCGTCGGCTCCGTTTTCGCTGTAACCAAGAGAAGCCATTATTTCATCTATATTAACAAAATTGTTGTGAACTATTGTAACTCTTGCATCTGAATCAAAACGCTCGGTAAGGGTTCTGATAGCCGACGGATCCTGATCAATGCAGATCATCCTGCCGTCTTTTATAGATTCAAGCGCCAGAGCACTGTGACCGCCGCCGCCTGCCGTACAGTCAACATAAACGCCATCAGGTCTGATGTTAAGGGCGTCAACTGTCTGTTCTCTTAAAACGGTGATGTGTTTAAATTCCATAAACTATCCTCCGCCTCAGAAATACAGGCTGTCAATAAAGTCAGCTTCTTTGTCGGTTATATTGAAGATATCCTTATCTTCCTCAGCAGCTTTGAGAAGAAGGCTTCGGCCGTTGCCCGAAAGTTGAACGGTTTTCTCTACGCCGATAGCTTTGAGAAAGTCTTTGTCGATTTTAAGTCTGCCCTGAGAGTCAACTGTCTGCTCGTCAAGTAAAGAGTAAATGCGGTTTGACATCGCTATGCGTTCTTTTGGGTCATCAATAGCGTCAAGCTTGGGCTGAGCGAACTGAAGCCAGCCGTCATAGGTGTAAATGCAGATCTCTTTACGGTGGGGAGCGCAGAAAACATAAACAGCATCATATTCTTTCTGAGAACGTTCAAGCTGAGTGCGGAAACGAGCAGGCAAAGAAATTCTGCTTTTGTCGTCTAACGTTCTTGTACACTGTTTACCGACAAAAAGCTCAGGTTTTTTTGTAAATTCCATTCCACACTCACTCCCTTTCTATTCCCAGATGTACCACAATTATATACCTATATCCCCTTAAAGTCAATATCTGGCGATGAAAAAAGTTGAGATATTTCAACAAAACATTTAACTTCTTTTTGTGCAAAATGCAAGTATCAAAAATATTGCAAATAATCAGCCATATATGATATAATTATTTATCTTTTAAATGGAGGTTTTTTAAATGAATAAGATATTCAGAAAAGCTGTCAGCATTATTCTTTGCCTGAGCCTTCTCCTTTCAGTGGGTATGGTTTCAGCCTTTGCAACAGACGGCACAGCAGTTGAAAGAGTTTCTTGTGTTGTTAACGGTGACACAGCTACTCAGAGAGGTTTCACCTGGTACACTGAAGCTGAAACTGAAACAGAAATCAAAATTTACAAAAACGCTGTTGCTGATGTAACTGACGCCCTTACCCTTTCAGACGTTAAGTGTGAAGAGTTTGAAGGTCACTATATGCATCAGGTTACTGTTTCAGGCCTTGAAGCAGGCACACGTTACACTTACGTTGTAGGTAACGGCAGTGAATGGAGCGGTATCGGCACTTTCACAACTGACGACGGCGATGACAAAATCAACTTCATTACAATCGCAGACGTTCAGGCAAGCTCAGAAGAAAACTTTGAAAAAGCATCTTTCGTTATGGAAGCTGCTGCAAAGAAGATGCCCAACGCTGACTTTGTTGCTAACCTTGGTGACTACACTAACGACAGCACAAATGAAGAATGGGATGCTTATTACAAGTATTTCCAGAAATACAACAACATGACAACTCACGTTCCGATTTCAGGAAACCATGACGGTCTCGGTGTATGGCATTGGTTTGAGAATATGTTTGCTCTTGATAAGAGTGAAAGCGTTCAGAACCTCAACGGCGTAAACTATTCATTTGATTACGGCAATGCTCACTTTGCAGTGCTTAACACAAACGATCTTCTTGCTATTTCAAACGCTCAGCTCAATTGGCTCAAAAATGATATGAACTCAACTGACGCTGACTGGAAAATCGTTTTCATGCACAAGTCACCTTATACACTTGGTAAAGACGGCAAATGGCCTGATGCTCTCTACCTTTCTGAAGCACTCACAAACGTTCTTGACGAATGCGGTGTTGACGTTGTTATGTCAGGTCACGACCATCAGTATCTTCGCACAAAGGCTCTTTATGATAATGCAGTTGCAGAAGACGGCAACGGTACAACCTACATTCTCGCAGGTACAGCAGGCACAAAGAGATACGAAGTTCGCGAATTTATGCCCGGTACATATATGCAGACAGAGTTCATCGATGCTCTCACAATCCAGAAAAACGGCTACGGCAATTACTGGGACGGTGAAGATTGGGATCAGACAGACCCCGAAAGAATCGGCGGCGTATTCTCAACAATGAGCATTGACGGCGGCGTACTTAAATTTGAGGCTTACGTTGTTAACGACGAAACACAGGAGCTCAAGCTTATTGACGAAATGACCATCACCAAAGAAACAGGTGAAAACGAAGCTACATTTGAAGGCGACAACTCAACTTCAACTTTCGAATATGCTCTTGACGTTGTTCCCTCTTTCCTCAGCCTTGCAGGTTACGCTGTAGGCAACTGGCTTATCAAAACTTTATTTAATCTTCCCAAAATCGTTTATTATGTAATCAAAACAGATACATTCTAAAAACAACAAAAGACCGTAGGAGTTAAATCCTACGGTCTTATTTTTGTTATATATTAATATGGTCTGACACGGTCAGAGAAAATAATCAGCGGAGCAGTTGCCCACGGGTGAAACTGACTTGTGTTTTTCTTCTGCTCTTTTCCCCACGCTTCAAAGGTTGTGGTTGCACCCTCTGAGAGCATATTTAGCCAACAGTTTTTGTCTGTTGTCAGTTCTTTCGCAAGGTTTATTTCACCCTGCTTTTTCAAGGCTGCAAGGGCGAAAAACGCCATATAAACGCCCATCGAGCTAAGTCTTCTTTCTTTAAGCAGGTTAATTACAGCCTGCTTTGTTTTTTTATTAATACCGATATCAAAAAGTAACGGCAGAATATTTGAATGAACGGCAGAATGCGATGTTTCACGGCTGTCGCAGAAAAGATTTGTTTCTTCATTATAAAAGTAATCAGCAAAGCTTTTCTCAGCTTTCTCCGTTATACCTGTCAGCGGCATATTTAAAAGCGAATACATTTCGTCCATTGACTGTAAAAATCCGCACCAGAAAGCGTTGATGACGTTATGCACACCGTCACCTATTGGTTTGGTTAACGAAAAATCGTAGCCGTCACGAAGATTATCAGGCCAGTCAACAAGATTCCATTTATCCTTTACGCCGTCAAGCAAACAATCCTCATTCATATACTGACAAAAATGCTTATACATTCCCGTGAGATACGGCTCGGCAAAACGCACAAAATCAACATCACCGTCAACAGAATAAACCCAGCACACCTGCGCAGGAAGCTGCAATGAATAATCGGCGATCTCCTGCATAAATGACGAGGTCGAAACTGCCATAAGCCCCGGGCAGATAAATGATGAATTTAAAAAATCCGTTATAGCCTTCTTCATCATTGATGTGTCCCCTGTTACAGCAACCTGAGCTCTTGCGCTGACTGATAAGTCACCGAGATACTGTCCTTTTTCTCTTGTAGGACAGTCCATATAGCACTCCTGTGTTCCGTATTTAACGGTATTTTTGCAAAGCTCAAGAATCTTTGTAATATCAGGGTCTTCTGTTTTGAATAAAAATCTTTCTTTGAAAGGATAGTGCCTTACGGTAAAAAGCACCTCTTCAACATCAACGGTTTCAGGGAAAAGAATTTCAGCATATCGGAAAGCTTTATAATCAAACTGATTATATTCATCTTCACCGCCTGAAAGGATCCATTTATCTTCATAAAGGCAGTTGCATCTCATATCAAACCTGACAGACCCGTTATCATTCAGCTCTTCCCCCGCTCTGATTATTACGGTATCTCCCCTGTTGCCTTTAGCTTTAAGTTTAATGTAGCCGACCGCTTCCAAACCGAAATCAACAAAATTTCCGCCTTGAATTTTTTTGACTTCTTTAGGTTTAATGTCATAAAAAACAAGTTGCTCTGTCGGTTGCTTCACAAGAGTATAATCTGCGTTTTTATATACTGCTGACTTAATCCAGTCAGAATCGTCAAAATCTGCTGAAAAGAAGTTGACATTTTCATCACGATTATCGTAGCACTCACAAAATGCAGTATCATAGCCGACAGTATGCAAAGCTGTGTATGCAGTATGATTCTGACATAGCCAGCTTTCATCACTGACAAGCTGGGTTTCACCGTCAACATCAAGCTGAAGCCACATCATCTGTCTTGAATCCCCTGATACCCACACACGATTGATCAAGCCCTGATAATAGCAATGCACTGCGATTGTATTTTCACCGTTTAAAAGATAATCGGTAACATCAATTTCATTATAATAATAGGCGTGAGGATAACCCGGTGCAGGACCCTGAGTAACAAAACAACCGTTGATATAAAGCTTATAATAATCATCGGCAGTTATTCTGAGGGTTGCTTTATCTGATTTTTCTAATGTGAATTTCTTTCTGAAAAGTATATGTCTGTTTTGAATTTCTTTCGGAGAATTCGGCATTTTCTTTCCGCTGTGTTCCTTATGAAAAACATTTACGGGAAGAAGATTTTTAAAATCAGGATGGCATATAAACTGAGGCTTCATTTTTATTTTTCTCCTCAACAATCACAAGGGTTATTAAGATAAACGATATAAGCATAATGCAAAAGGTTCTGCAGCCTGACGCCCAGACAGTTGGTGAAAAGCCCATCATCATACGGCTTCCGAGCCCTAAAGTGAGAACGCTAAGACAGTAAATTTTATTACCGCTGGACTTTACAAGGCTTAATATGCTCATCACAACACAAATACCGATTATAATAAAAATTATATCCGCAACCGGTTCAAAGGAATAGACTGCTTTTTGCATTTTGTAATTCTTAAGTTCACCGAAAATATAAGGTGAAGCAAAGCAAAGCACCGCACTGGAAACAGGAGGCAGCAACGACAACACTCTGAGCTTTGTTCCCTGCTTAAAAGACATTATACAAAGAAAAATCATAAAAGCCAGTGAGCCTGCAATGGTGAAGTATATCTGAGAAGTTAATCCGTAAAAGGTTGAAGAAAAGCCAAGCTCCAGCTTTTCAAAAATATTCAGAGACAAAAACTCCGGGAAATATCTTCCTGTTTCACGCACCATACGGTTGTTTTCACCAACGGTGTTGATATAATAAGAATACGCTGTCATTCCTGCAACTATCAGATTTTGAAAAACAAGGTAAAGATTCACCGTACGCTTTGAAAGAAAATAAATATTACCGGCCAACAAAGCCACAAGCATCACAACTGCCATTTGCTGCATATTGGTGGCATAAAGCATCAATGGTAAAACAATAAGCCTTACAGAAAGTTTTGTGCATTCACCGTAAATAAAGCTTTTCAACGGCAAAAGGCTGATCAAGCCAAAGGTCACGGGCCAGAGGTAGTTTACCGTTGTTGCCACAAAGCCTGCATCAACCATACACATTGTCGGATAAACAGCAAGAACAGGCAAAGCTTTATGAATATTTGATGAAGGTAAGATTTTAGGAATAACCCGGACAAGAATCGTCAACACTGCAGGATTTAAAATACGCCATAAAAAGTGAAAACGGGAAAATATGTAGGTGAGTCCGTCAGTGAAAGGTCTTGCACTCCCCTGCAAAAACTCAAAAAGACCTGCATCGGCAGACTTCGAAAGAAAGATTTTATCATCGCCCCAATTAAGAGGCAAAACAAGATGTACTGCGAGGAAAACAAGATATAAAGCTATATAAAACCGGTATTCCTTCGGAATATATTTTTCGATAAACTTTTTCATACTATCACCGAATTAATTCTATGCTTTCAGAGTTGCTTTGTCAAGAAAAAACTGCCCTGCATAACGCAGAGCAGTTTGAAATTTAATGGTATTTGGGAAGGAAGTCACCGTGGGCTTCAATAAGGTCATCAACCATCTTTTTAATGGTGTCGATATCAAGCTCACTGCCTGTGTGTGGATCAAGCATTGCTGCCTGATAAATGTGATCCTTCTTGAGAGTGACGGCAGCTTCAATGGTGAGAAGCTGAACATTGATGTTTGTCATATTCATCGCTGCACACTGAACGGGAAGAGCGCCGACGTGGCAAGGATGAACACCGTAGCCGTCAACAAGGCAAGGAACTTCAACGCAAGCATCTGCAGGAAGGTTTGTAATAAGGTGACCTGTATTAAGCACATTACCGCCGATTTTATAAGGATTGCCTGTAACGATTGATTCCATAATATGAGAAGCATATTCGCTTGAACGGTTATGTTCCTTAACTCCGTTTTCAAGCATTTCCTGATATTCCTTTTTCCAGCCTTCGATCTGATTTACGCAACGGCGGGGATATTCATCAAGAGGAATGTTGTAACGGTCAATAAGCTCGGGATACTTGCTCTTGATATAGAACATATTATACTCTGAGTTATGCTCGCTTGACTCTGTGCAGTAATAGCCAAAGTGCTTGATATAATCCATTCTGACCTTATTTTTCTTTTCAGGGTCTGCAAGGTATGCGTCAACTCTTGATTTGATTTCGGGATAAAGGTCAACACCGTTTTTATCTTTGATTTCAAGAAGCCAACCCATATGGTTAATACCTGCAATAAGCTCTTTTCTGCCTTCAAGCTTATCTTCCATACCGAGGTCACGAAGAAGATCTTCAGAGCAGGACTGAACGCTGTGGCAAAGGCCTACGGTGTTAATGGGAGTATATCTCTGCATATAGCCTGAAAGCATTGCCATAGGATTAGTGTAATTGAGGAAAAGCGCATCGGGGCAAACCTCAGCCATATCATCAGCAAAGTCTTTCAAAACAGGAATTGTACGAAGTGCACGCATAATTCCGCCGATACCGAGGGTATCACCGATTGTCTGACGAAGACCGTATTTTTTAGGCACTTCAAAGTCTATAATTGTGCAAGGGTCATAAAGGCCTACCTGAATAGCATCTACTACAAAATCTGCACCTCTGAGGGCATCTTTTCTCTGCTCAACACCAAGATAACATTCAATTTTGCCGTATCCACCCTTTGTTTCGCGCATGGCTTCAAGAATTGTTCTGCTCTCTTCAAGACGTGTTGCGTCAATATCATAAAGGGCAAAAACGCTGTCACGAAGAGCTTCGGAGCACATACAGTCACCGATAACATTTCTTGCAAAAACGGTGCTGCCTGCACCCATAAATGTAATTTTCATATAAAAAACCTCCTGCCTTATAAACTAAGACAAGAGGATTATAGCATATCTCAAAAGACAATGTAAATTGATTTTAAATTTTCTATGTTTTAAACAAATTGAATAGTATCGCTTTGTAAACAGTAACAAACACGTTTTAAATTATTTCAAAAAATATAAACAATACAGCATATATAACAGGTTGATGTATCATATAAAAAATCAGCGAGTGTCTGCCAAGAAATTCAAGCGGTCTGCATCTGAATGATGAAAGATACTTCATAAGCTTAAGCCGATTAAAAACGGGGTTAAGGTAATATCCGCAGGTAAAAAGAAAAAACCACGGAATCAGCGGAAAATAATCAGCGGAATAAAATCCCCTGAAGGGAAAACCCAGAAAAGCTGTGAAATAGTTTGAATAAAGAGTTTCAGGGATTTCAATAACAGCCAACTCACCTATCCCGACAGAGCCGTCTGATATGTTTTTGGTAAGAAGAAACAAAACAAGAAAAAGGACAAACCCTAAAAACGGATTTATTTTTTTCAAAACCTTATCAAGGGGAATCATCATAAGCATTGATAAACCAAGAAGACTGAGAACACCAAAAAGAATAATGCTGTTTTTCATAAACACGGCTGTCACTATTGTTATTATCACAGACGCACCTGTAACCATAAGCGCATTTTTCAGCTTCTTTTTGCCAAAATGCCAACAAAAACCTGACAGCAGGATAAACGTGTGGCAAATGCACTGCTGCCAGATATGGGCACTCTCTGAAGTAAACCACGGCACATCAGCGCGAAAAATATTTACAACATCCCACAACGCGTGGTATAAAATCATATTTACTAAAGCGAACCCACGAAGGGTATCAAGAACAAAATATCGATTATTTTTCATTATTCTTCACCTTTTTTAAGATAATTTATACTAACACAACGCAAACAATATATCAATAAATATTGAATTAACTTTTTTGTTGTGATATAATTTTATTACTATGAAAAACAATAAAGAAATTTTAAAACAAATCGAAGGCGGACTTATTGTTTCCTGCCAGGCGTTGTCAACAGAGCCATTATATGACAGCTACATAATGAGCAAAATGGCTTATGCCGCATCTCTCGGCGGTGCCGTGGGAATAAGGGCAAATACTGTTGTTGATATTCTCGCCATCAGAGAAAGAGTCAGTCTCCCGATTATCGGAATCATCAAAGAGGAATACCCCGACAGTGACGTTTACATCACGCCTACTATGAAAGAGGTTGATGCACTCGTTGAAATTGGCTGCGAGATTATTGCTCTTGATGCCACTAACAGAACAAGACCCGGCGGAGTTTCTTTCAGCGACTTTTTCAAAGAAGTACGCAGTAAGTACCCCGATCAGCTCTTTATGGCAGACACCTCTTGCTTTGAAGAAGGCAAACTGGCTCTGGAGTTGGGCTTTGATTTATTGGGCACAACTATGAGCGGCTACACTCCCTACACAAAAGGTACTCCTCTGCCCGATTTCACACTTATGAAGCGTTACAAGGAAGACCTTGGTGCGACAGTAATTGCCGAAGGCGGTATCTGGGCGCCTGATGAATTGGTTAAAGCTTTTGAAAGCGGTGCTCACGCCGCAGTTGTAGGCACAGCCATTACCAGACCCATGGATATTACAAAGCGTTTTGTTAAAGCGTTGGAGGAAAGCAGATGAAAATTCTCGCTTTTGACATAGGCGGAACAGAAATCAAATATGCTCTGTGTGACGAAAAGTTTAATCTCACACAAAATAATTCAATTCCCACAAACGCCCACGAGGGCGGCGTAAGAATAATTGAGCGTGTTATTGAAATCATCAAAACCTTTGATAACATTGACCGTGTAGGCATTTCAACTGCAGGTCAGGTTAACAGCATCAAAGGCGAAATCGTTTATGCCACAGACACTATCCCCGGCTATACAGGGGTTAAAATCAAAGAAACTGTTGAAAAAGAAACTGGAATTCCCACAGCAGTCGAAAATGATGTTAACTCTGCCGCAGTGGGGGAAGCAATATTCGGCGCAGCAAAAGGATGCAGCGATTTCATATGCCTCACTTATGGAACGGGAATCGGCGGCGCTATTTATCTTGACGGCAAGCTATTTACAGGCAACTCTTTTTCTGCGGGTGAATTCGGTCACATTGTGACACACTCCGAAGGTAAACACTGCACCTGCGGTGGTAAAGGCTGTTATGAAGCTTATGCTTCTACTACCGCACTTGTAAGCAGAGTTAAAGAAGCCACAGGCAAAGAACTTGACGGCCGTGAGATTTTTGAACGCTTTGACGATCAGGAAATCCGCAACGCCATTGACTTGTGGATTGATGAAATCGTTATCGGTCTTAAAAGTCTTACTTATATTTTCAACCCTGCACTTATTGTTGCAGGCGGTGGAATAATGAACGAAAAATATATTACGCAAGAAATCAACAAGCGTCTGCAAAATGAGCTTATGGCAAGTTTTCGCAAGGTCAAGGTAGTTAAGGCCCTTATGGGCAATGACGCTAACAAACTGGGCGCAGCATATCTTGCATCAAAATTATAAGGAGAAATCAAAATGAAAGGTATTTTCACAGCACTTCTTACCCCGTTTAAAGAAGATTATACAATTAACGAATCAGCTCTTAAAAAGCTTGTTGAGTTTAACCTCGAAAAAGGTATCAACGGCTTTTATGTCGGCGGTAGCACAGGCGAAAGTATGGTTATGACTAACGAAGAGAGAAAAGAAGTTTTCAGAATCGTTAAAGAGGCTGCAGGCGATAAAGTTCCTATGATAGCTCACTGCGGTGCTATTTCAACAGACGCTGCAATTGATATGGCAAAAACGGCAGAAAGCCTTGGCTATAATGCAGTATCTGCAGTTGCACCCTTCTATTATTCATTCCCTGCCGCTGCAATCAAACAGTATTACACTGACATCGTTGACAGCGTTAATATTCCTATGGTTGTTTATAACTTCCCAGGCGGTAACGGCTTTACATTCACTGCCGACTATGCTGCAGAAATGTTCCAGGACAAGCGTTTCTGCGGAATCAAGCATACATCAGCTGATCTTTACACTCTTCAGCAATTTAAAGAGAAAATCGACGGTGTGACCGTATTCAACGGCTTTGATGAAATGTGTCTCGGCGGCCTTTCAATGGGTGCTGACGGTGCTATCGGCAGCACATACAACTTTATGGGCGATAAGTTCCTTAAAATTTATGATGAGTTCAATAACGGCAACATCAAAAAGGCTCAGGAAATTCAGAACGAAGCCAACGTTATAATAGCAGAAATGATCAAATACGGTGTTTTCCAGTGTGAAAAGGCTGTTCTTACTCATATGGGCATCGATATGGGTCCGTGCCGCAAGCCTTTCCTCCCCTTGAGCAAAGATGGTTGGGATGCAATGAAAAAGGTTGCAGAGTCTTTATAGGGTGACGAATACAAATCCGAACCTACCCGAAAATGAGCGTGATTCAGAATGATCAAAAAACTTACTGATATAATTTATTTCAGCAACGGTGCCGGTGATTATTCAATCCCCCTTATCAGGCTTGATGTTATGCCGGAAGACACACCTGATGAGTTGAAATATCTTTATAAGCTTTCAACTGTTGATGACGGGCTTGATTATATCGGTCATCCCGACGCAATACTTCTTAAAGACGGCAGCATTCTTGATGTTTACCCATCAGGCCACGGCAAAGGCGCTATCAGAAGCAGATTAAGTTTTGATGGTGGTATTACATACACAGGAGAAATTGAAAATCAGCCAAAATCATGGGAAACATCGAGAGAAACACCCACAATTTACAGACTTGAATTTGCTGACGGTACTCCCGATAAAATTCTGCTCGTTTCAGGAAACCCTGATTGGCACGACGGCAATGGTTCAATCGGCGGATTTAACTTCTCTCTTTCTGATGATGAAGGAAAAAGCTGGAGTGAATTTGAGCTCTGCTTTTCCAAAAAAGATGAATTCACAGTGCTTCCCATTGTTTCAATGGCTTCCCTTACCCGTCTTAAAGAAAACGGTAAATTTGCTGATAAATGGATGGCATTTTTCCACGATAGCAAGTTTGTAAATTACAAGACCATTCTCTCTTTTGAAAACGGCAAACCTGTCTGGAGTACACCTGAACCTTATTTCTCTGAGCACAGAGCAATTGAGAAAAAGGCACATATGTGTGAAGTTGAAGTTGTGCGTTCAGACTGCGGTAAAGGTGACGAGCTTTGTCTTATTGCCAGAAGCAATAACAAAAAATACAACTCTTTGATTTCATTTTCAAAGGACGAGGGTAAAACCTGGTCTGAGCCAAGATTTGTTCCCTCCTCTCTCAACGGAGAAAGACATAAAGCTGATTACACCCCCGACGGACGTCTTTTCATCACTTTCCGCTCAATTGAAAGAGACAAAGAAAAGGCAGGTAAGCATTCACCCGAAACTGTTAAAACATGGTTCAGTGAAGGCTGGGTCGCCTGGGTCGGAACATATGACGACCTTAAAAACGGCAAAGAGGGTCAGTACAGAATCAAGCTTGCTCACACTTACCTTAAAAATCAGGAAAAACCTGATCTTCCAGCAAACGCTGACACAGGCTACTGCGGAAATGTTGTTTTTGATGACGGTATGATCGTTACATCTACATACGGTTGCTTCGGTAAAAAGCTCTCTGACGGAAGCTATCAGACATATGTTGCTTCTAAAAGATTAAAGCTTGAAGATGTAGATAAGCTTATATAAAAAATATCGGCTTGCACTTAATATAAGTGCAAGCCGCATTTTTTTAATCTTTATATGTAACTTTTCTGCCGGTTAATTTTGAAATCCAGAATCGTCCGAAGCGGTGTGACGATTTCATTAACATTCCTCTCCATTTAACATCATAAACAAGTCTGCTTGCGTAGGAATCACCTTTTGATTTAAACGCTTTTACATCCTTAAGAGTAAACATATCATACCAATGGACTACTCTGCTTGTATAGACAGAAGTATCTTTTTCATCAACTTCTATTATTCTGTAACCGTACTGTGAAGAAAAAGCATCACCGTTATAGCGTGAGCTTAATGAGTTACAGATATCAATGCCTTTATGCTTTACTCCGAATGCGTTTGTATGGTCGTGACCTGAATAAATCGCAAGGACATCGCCTTTTTCTGCCATAGCATCGAACTGACCGTAGTTTTCATAGCCGCTGCAAGGGGTTTCAGTGAGAGTTCCGAAATTCACTTTATCAGGGTCAAACATATAATAATCATCTTTATTATACATGTGGCTATAAGAGAAAAATCTCTTTTTATCGCTCTTTTTCAGAGCATCGTAGATATCAGCCACTATCATATGCTGAAAAGCAAGAGAATAAACCTTGTTGCCGCCGTTGAGAGCTGTAAGCTCATCAGAGCGTTTTTTATACCATTCAACCTGATCGGCAATAACACAGCCGTAATGACCCTTTCCGTCGTAATCATTTGAGTCAAACACCCACAAATTGAACTTAAGCTTTGACCCGTCAGCTGACATTACGGGAACATTGTATGTGCCGCAGCCTGAAAGCTCTTCACCGTCATCCACACTTATTGAGCAGGAATAAGTGTTATAATAAGCCATAAGCTCTTCGCGAGACATAGAACCTACCTCTGAATCGTGATTTCCGAAGGTAACTGCAACGGGAATTTTTCTTGTTTCAAAGACGTTCATAAGCCTATCTATATAGCCTTTGGTTATTGATGCGTCATCGCAATTCTGAACGTTATCGCCTGTTATGATAACAATATCAGGCTTTTCTCTGTCACAAGCCTCAGCCATAAGCCACACAGAGGCATTGATATTATCATCTTCAAGGTGGGTGTCAGTGAGATGCATTACCCTGAGCTTTCCGTTTTTATTAAAGTTTATTGACTTTGCCGTAGTTGAATCTGCCATAGATATTCCTCCGAAAATTAACTGTTAATAGAATATAACATTTCAAGCTAAAATGCAACATTCATTTTTCTGTTCCGATACAAAAGACTCCCCCTGATTCACAGGAGGAGTCTGATTTTATTTCCAGTTAAATGGTCTTAACATAAAGTCGATATCGCCCTTTTCGGGAATAGTTCCGAAGGATGATACTCTGTCCATTCCGTGAGCTTCAAAAGCATCATAAAGATCCTCGTTGGCTTTGAGCCTGAAAGGATTAAGGAAGAAATACTTTCCAAGGAACTGATTAGCTTTGAAATATTCCCAGCTGAGATTATCAACCTCAACATTAAAGCGCTGTTCATCGGTTATATCAGCTTTGAGCGCCTTTTTCCAGAGGATATCAAGCTTAGCTATATTAATGGGTGAAAAATAACCTGACTGATAATGCCAGTCAAAATCAAAAGCGTGTGAAGTTGCTTTCATCCCGGCAGTCTGGATATCAATTATCTCTTTGATATAAGGTGCTGCAGCTTCACCGTAATAAGCCTTAATGAAGTCCATCATATGATATTCAACATCGCAGTCAACATCCCACTGAAGCTTACAAAGAAGGTAGTTTCTTAGGTCATTGAATGCTGCATAATGACCATCACCGCAGTTATAAACATAGCCTGTGATACCGATATCGTGCATATATTTCATTGTGGACTGAAGTGTCTCAAAGTTTGAGTGAAACTGAGCTGTATTCAAAAAGTTGATTGTGTAGTCATAAATATATGTTCTGTCGGCAAGCTGTACCCAGTCTTTGAAATCCTGAGCAATATAAGGCTCATTCTCACCAAAGAGATTCATAAAGGTTTCCTGCCCGTCAACAGCACCGCACTCGGTAAGATTATGGCTACGGCAGGCTCTGTGAAGGGCGCAAAGAACAGGTACAACATTGTCGTTACAGCGAAGAGTCATATCTTTCGGAGGGCGATCAGTTTCACCGTAAGCGTAAAACGTGTAAGTAAAATCCGGAAACTCCTCATCAAGTTCATCTGCAAAATTATTTGTAAAAATCAGCGTGGGAGCACAGATACTGCCGTATTTTTCATATGAAGCTTCGCATTCGGGGCAATGGCAATAGTTTGAGTTATCCTTCTGACCGATGTGGATATGATCAGCGCTTTCCCTGTCACATTCACGCATAGCCTTACGTGCATTTTCAACAGCAATAGGCAACACATCAGAATGAGAAAGGCAGACATGGTCTGTCGTTCTGCTTCCGTCAGGGTTCATTGCAAAATACTCGGGATGCTCAGAAAAAAGTGCATCAGGGACAAGGACATCGAGAGTAACATCCCAAAGAACATAATTCAAAGCCCCGCCGTATTCTTCTGCTTCACGCCAGAATGAAACATTCATTTTTGTTCTTGCTCGGTGAGCATCGTTTGTGCCGCCACAGTCATTTCTGCGAATTACGAATGAGGGTTCAACTGTGCGGTTAAGATTTTTGTCAATAACCACGTCTTTGCTCTCAGGAACAACCTCAAGAGTAGGAGTAAACCAGCGTACACCAAAATACTCTTCAAGAAGAGTGTATACACCGTAGAGTGTTCCGCGGCTGTCTTCACCAATAATAAAAAGTCGGTTACTGTCAGCCAGAAGTGTGAATCCGTCTTCACCAATTGCTTCAGAATCAATTTTTTCAACGCTTTCGACAAGTTGTGTATCGCCTAAAACGATAGCTTTGTCGCCGTCTGAGAGCTGATTTTCAGTCACAATTGCAAGCTCGGCACCGCTGATTTTTTTGATATATGTCTGCAATTCATCAGCAGCAGTGAGAATACATTCATCAGGATCATTCTCTGTTGCAATAACAAAATCAGTTTCACCGTCTGCAACAATATACATAGGTTCATTTATCACAGGGGCAACGTAATCACCGCCTCCGTAGTTTATATCGGTGTTCAGAGGTATAATACCCATACACACAAGAAGAATTTCAATAAGAGATATAAATGCTTTAATGTAAGCCATAACTGCCTCCTTTATGCTTTTGAGGTCATTTCAAACACAAGCTCTCCGCCTGACATAAGCTGTTCGTGAGTGATATAACATCCGTCAAGTGTTTTACCGTTGAAAGCAACACTCTTAACGTAAACATTCTTTTTACCCTGATTGTTTGCGGTAACTTTAAGTGTTTTTCCGTTTGCAAGAGTAATTTCTGCGCTGTCAACATTTGGTGAGCCAAGCCAATAATCCGTACTGCCTGCAAGAGGATAGAATCCCATTGACGAGAACACATACCACGAGCTGACTGTACCGCCGTCATCGTTGCCGTCAAGACCGTTGACATCACAGCTGAAACGGTTATCAAGAGTCCAGCGGACCCATTTCTGAGTAAGGTCAGATCTGCCTGCATTTGAGAAAAGATATGGTGTATGGATATCGTGCTGATTACCGATCCAGAATCCGCTGCCGGGATCTATACCCGCTCTTCTCAAAGAAGCGTCTTTCATAAATCTGTCAAGCTCTTTGATAAAGTATTCTTTGCTTTCAAAGAGGTCTATCATACCGTCAATGTCGTGAAGCACGCTCCAACGCCACTGCCTTGCACTGCCTTCGCAATAGGGTGCGGCAAATTTAACAGGCAGCACCGCATCATAGAAAGAAGTGATATACGGGCTGAAATTCCAGATGAATTCACCGTCAGAATTTCTTGCCTGGAAATACTGTGTTTCGGGATTGAACACATTTTTATAATACATTGATTTTTCACGGTATTTCTGCGCCACTTCCGTTTTACCGAGAGCTTCAGCAAGGTCGGCAATTGCCGCATCTTCCCACGAGTATTCAATAGTTCTTGCAACAGATTCATCACCGTTTGAAATATCGTTGGGAATATAACCGTACTTATTATATTCATCTATCCATTCTCTTTTATCCCTTTCAACTTTGGTTTCTGATGAGTTGATCATACAATCAAGCGCATATTCAACATCAAAATCAGTATAGCCCTTAAGATAACCTTCGGTAATGACAATATTGGTGGGGCTTCCCTGCATTGAATCGGTATAACCTGCACCCATTGGCCAACGGGGAATTACATCACAGCCGTATCTTGCCATTTCAACAAGGCTTTTAAGGCAGTCTGACTGCACATCGGGGGCAATAATACTGTAAAGAGAATGGACGTTTCGGCAAGTATCCCAGATAGACATATCTGTACGGTATGTGTAACCGTCTGCCGTATGCACCTTTTTATCAAAGCCCAGATATTCGCCGTTAACGTCGGTGAAATCAGTGGGCATAATCATACTGTGATAAAGACCTGTATAGAATATGGTTTTGATTTCATCGTCTGCATCAATTTTAATTGAAGCAAGACGGTTATCCCATTCTTTAAGGGCGGCTTTCTGCGCTGCCTCGAAATCAAGGCCGCCTGCTTCTGTTTCAAGATTTAATTTTGCGTTTTCAACACTGACACAGCTTATGGCAAGTTTGAGTTCAACATTATCGTCCTCAATTGAGCCGAAATTCAGATCAATTCCGGTTTTATCTTCTTCAGCGGTAATTTTATAGGAAACAATTTTTTCATCAACAGTTGCGGCAAAATAAACGGGAAGACCGTCATATCTGTCTGAAAAAGATCCATGCAGGGTACATCCGCCGGTAATCAGACCTGTCGATTCATCATAATTTACAAAAGCCGCAGAGGTCCAGCGCACTGGAATAATACTGCCTGCATCAATGTAAAGGCGGGAATCTTTTGATTCATTAAAGGTATAGCGGTGAATACCTGTGTGGGCTGTTGCTGTCATTTCTGCAAGGCAGCCAATGGTCTGAAGATAAACAGCATAATAGCCCGGCACGGCCGTTTCATTCATATGAGAATAAGGTAACGGCTTAGCATCTTTTTTGCCTATTGCGGGGGTTACTCTGAACATACCGTAGTCAGTAACACCCGTACCGGAAAGACGAGAATGGCTGAAACCCAGAATATGACGCTGATCATAATAATAACCCGAACGGTTAAGGTTAATCAGCGTTGCGCCGCCGATAAAGGATGTATCAGGACCCAGTCGGGCAAAGCCGAAAGGAACACTTGCCGCAGGGCTGAGCATAGCACACGCCCAGGGTATTCCGCCGGTACCTATAAATGGGTCAACATACTGTGTGTACTCCCCTGTTTCAGGCTCAGGCATTTCTACGGTTTTTAATATAACACCGTTAAAAAGGCCTGCAAACGCTGTTTCAATAACAACGATTAAAGAAACAATAATTCTCAGTATTGCCATTATATAACCACCTTATTATTTTTCTTATTTCAACTATACATTATCAAAACATAAAAGTCAAATATAAAAAATTAGCCGCATTTCTTTTGACAGAGATGCGGCTTTAAATATTAACATTTTTATTTAAGAATCGTATATCCGCAAACAGGAAGTGTGATTTCACCGTTTACAGATGAACCGTTTACTATATCACAATATTCTTTATCAAGACGGACTTTTCTTTCAACATCAGCAAAATTCATAACAAAAATCAGATTGCCTCGTTTTCTGACAGTTACGCCATTATCAGCTTCAATAAGAGTATCGGGAGTTATATTTGCATCATTAATCAGCATTTCACAAAAATCGGCAGCAAAGTTATCGTCATTTCTGAAAGCAACATAATAAGCCTTGCCTTCACCGTAAGCATTTTCTGTTACTGCAGGTCGGTCTTGATAAAAATCTTCTTCATATTTACCGAGAACTGCGGAACCGGTTGAATGAAGTAAATCGCACACCTTTACAACGTTATAGCTTTTCCCGTTATATGTAACAGAATTTGTCATACCGTCAGGAAGTGAATCAGTTTCTTCACACCAGATACCGAAAACATCTTTAAGTCCGTCTGCAGGGAAGCCGCCAAGATAACAAAGATCATCTTTATCAACGAGGCAGGAAAGGTATGTTGTAACAAAATTACCGCCGTTTTTGATGTATGCTTCAATTCTTTCAGCTGTACCGTCTTTGAGCATATACAAAAACGGAGCAATAACAAGCTTATACTTTGAAAAATCATCTTCCATTGAAATCACATCAACGCTGACGCCTTTTTCACGCAAAGGCTTATACCATTTGATACACTCATCAAAATAATCGCGATGATCATTATTGTAACCGCAGAAATACTGCACCGCCCAGCTGTTTTCCCAATCGGCAATAACCGCAACCTGACTGTTGCACTTTTCACCCACAACATCACTCAACTTTTCAAGAACTTCACCAAGACGGGAAACCTCTTTGAATACTCTTGTATTTTCGTGACCGCAATGATCAACAACTGCACCGTGGTATTTTTCGTGTCCGCCGCGGCTTTTGCGCCACTGAAAATACTGAACACTGTCAGCTCCGTGAGCTACCGCCTGAATTGCCGACAGCTCCTGTCTGCCCGGACGAGGCAATTTATTGACATTATGCCAGTTAACAAGCGACGGTGTGCTTTCCATCATAAAAAACGGCTTTCCGCCGCCCATAGTACGGAATGCATCGTGAACAAA
Source organism: Acutalibacteraceae bacterium (assembly GCA_045541505.1). Taxonomy (GTDB): domain Bacteria; phylum Bacillota; class Clostridia; order Oscillospirales; family Acutalibacteraceae; genus CAG-488. The sequence continues at coordinate 77,066 of JAZQJF010000006.1, read as the reverse complement.
AGCTGTATCGCAGGCCTCCTGAACATTGTTGCTTTTATCCCATGCGGGGTAATTATCCCATGAAACAAGATCCAGCTTCTTAGCAAATTTCTGATAATCAATACCGTTATAAAGCTTCATAAAGTTGGTTGTGACAGGAATTTCAGGGGTAATTTCACGAAGGGGTTCAATTTCATTTTCAAAGAAGGAAATGTGACTGTCAGTTACAAAACGTCGCCACGCAAGTTTCATTGCAGAAACGTGGTTTTCGCCGCGGAATTTTGGTGAATTGATTTGCGACCAATCAGTTACCTGATGGCTCCAGAAACCGTTCCACCATTTGAAGTTAAGCTCATCGAGGTTGTTATGATATTCAACCCTGAGCCAGTCTCTGAAAGCTTCCTGACAAAGCTCACAATGACATTCACCGCAATATTCATTTGAAATATGCCACATTTTAACGGCAGGATGATTTTTATATCTCAGTGCGAGACGGAGGTTGATATTACGGACCTTTTCTCTGTAAACCGGTGAAGTTAAACAGTGATTATGGCGCACTCCGTATTCATTGCGTATACCTGTTTCTTCAACTCGCAGCACCTCGGGGTATTTTTGACTCAGCCACACAGGTCTTGCACCTGACGGGGTTGCAAGGATAACATCTTTACCCTCTGCGTGAAGCTTATCGAGAATTTTATCAAGAAAATCAAAGTTGTACACGCCCTCTTCAGGTTCAAGCATTGCCCAAGAAAAAATGCCTACAGTTGCGCTGTTTACATGGGCAAGATTCATAAGGCGCATATCTTCATCCCAGATTTCGGGGGTGTCGATCCATTGGTCGGGGTTATAATCCCCTCCGTGGATTATATGGTCAAAAAAAGATTTTTTCATAACATAACTCCTTAAAAATACTACAGTCTGATTATATTACAACCATGCAGTATTTTACAATAGATAAAACAAAAAAGGCGGAATAGGCCAATGCCTACGCCACCTTTTTAATCAAAGAACTGCTGATGCAAGAAGAACGAGAACTGCAAATGCACCTACAAAGGGAAGAAGAATCGGAGCAACGGGAAGAACGAGAAGTGAACCGATAATTCCTGCACCTACTTTGATAAGCATTGTGCTTTCTGCTTCTGAAACATTCTGCCAGCTGAAAGTAATATCGCTGCCGTCAATGCAGAATGAATCGATACCTATTTCATCCTCATTTGCTGCTAATTCAAGACCGCACTCTGCAAGTCCGTCTGCAACAAGAGCTGCCATTTCTTCATCTTTGAATGTAATTCGGCCGGTAAGACGAAGTTCGTCAGCAGGCTCAACATTTCTTAAATGACCGTTTTTAAAGCCGGTGCACCACCAATAGTAATCGTATTCTCTTGTAAGCTCACGTTTCCAGTTACCCTGAATATCCTCATGCCAGAGAGTCATTTCCATCTGAAGCCAGTCTTTTTCCTCGGGGCAATTGAACATAGTCCATGCATCAATACCGTCTTCTGAATGAGGTCTGTTATATATTCCGATTTCACCACCGTAAATTACAAGACCGTACTGACCCTTCCACATCTGAAGCATCCAATCCTTGTCTTCATAAGTGAAGAAAACACGGATGTAATCGTACTCAAGAAGCACGTATGGTGAAACAAAGTCATAGATTTTACCGAAACCGAAATTGTGCTGCCAGGCTTCTTTATCGTTGGTGTAATAATAATCGTCAACATAGCTGTACTGATAGCTGAGAACCTGGTTGTCTTCAAGAAGGTTTCTGAGCAGATTACTGCTTTTTACAACATTGATAGCAAACTCACCGTTGAGAGTTTCACCGTCAACAACTGCCTGAGCTCTGATTACAACTCTGCCTACTTCTTTACCCTTAACAACACCGTCTGAATCAACAGTTGCGATGCTTTCGTCCGAAGAGCTCCAGGTAATTTCAGGCTGTTGCTCAACATTGGTTACAGTTGCTGTCATCTGAATTGTTTTTCTTTTTCTTACAGAAAGGTGGTCACTGGACATAACGAGTGTATGGCCTTCGCTGAGTGCTTCATAAGTGCTCGGCTGAGCAAAAGCATTAAGCGGTGACACTGAAACAATAGTAATTAAACTCAGCATTAAACAAAGAATTGATGCTAAAATTTTCTTGATTTTCATATATTATCCTCCTTATAAAACACCGAGTATTCTATCACAAAAGATAAAAAGTGTCAACAAAAGCTGCTGACACTTTTAACTATCTGTTTATTAAAAATCAATACTTATCAACGTCTTCTACATTCACAGTGAAAACAATTGCGCCGCCGATGGGAACTTCGTTTTCAAAATCATCCTCACGAAGACCTGTTCCGTAGCCTGTTGTTGTGGTTGTTTTTATAGTTCTTTTCTGAGAACGTTCTTTAATGATTTCCTTGGCCTTTGAAACCTTATCATCATCTGCGCCGATGAGAAATGTGGTGTTACCAACCATAAGAAAACCGCCTGTTGTGGAAAGCTTTGTTACGGTAAAGCCCTCTCTTGTAAGAGATGAAGAAACAACTGCGCTGTCATCATTATTTACTATTGCAATCAAAAGTTTCATTTATATTATCCTTTCAGTTATCAAAGTTTGGGCATAATCATTTTTATACTTTTTTTATCAAGTTTGTTCACATCGGGAATTTCATAACGGTTATCGTTAGCATCTTTAATCAGCACCCTGCCGTCATACAGAGGCTTTATAGCCGTCAGATGATTACGAATTTCAAAGGTACACACGCCCTTATCAGTTTCTGCCGTCCACATCCAGATTTTGAATTTTTCACTCATTCTGATAAACTTTGTGATTCTCGGCATCATATAATACTCTTTAAGGCAGCTTTCCACAACTGCTTTTGACTCAGGCATAAGATCATCAATATTTCTTATAACAGCAATTTCATTACCCTGTGAATCAAGCAAAGAAATATATTTATTCAAGCCTGTTATGGGAAACATTCTGTGAAGCTCAAGCTCGGTGAATTTTTCGCCTGTGTAAAACTCCGCATCAACAAAAATCTTATCGTTTTCTGTGATTTTCACATCGGAACCTTCAATATATCTTGGCATTCAGACTCACCTCACTCAAAATTCTCTTCAGCTTTACGTTTCTGAAGCTGTTCACCCATAGACTGAATTTCTACGAGCTTATAATACTTACCCTTTTTCCTGAGAAGCTCTTCAGGTGTGCCGCATTCGATTATTTCGCCCTTATCAACAACAACAATTTTATTTGCCTTTCTGAGTGTAGAAAGTCTGTGAGCAATCATAAGAGTTGTTCTTCCGCTGATAAGACGCTCAATAGCACCCTGAATAAGATGTTCGGTTTCAGAGTCAACGGCTGCCGTTGCCTCGTCAAATACAAGGATGCTCGGATTTTTAAGCACTGCCCTTGCAATCGAAACGCGCTGCCTTTCACCACCAGAAAGACCAACACCTCTCTCACCCAACATTGTATCATAAGCATCAGGAAGCTTTGAAATAAATCCGTGGGCATTTGCAACCTCTGCAGCGTGAATAACCTGCTCAACGTGAACATTACCACTGCCAAAGGCTATGTTGTTGAAAATTGTATCGCGGAACATCAACGGTTCCTGCTGAACGTAGCCGATAGAATCACGATAATATTCCATATCAACATTTTTGATGTTTTCACCGTCGATTAAAATTTCTCCGTCGTAATCATCATAATAGCGCATCAACAGATTGATAAGAGTTGATTTACCTGAACCGGTAGTACCGACAATACCGACAACATCCCCCGGTTCAATGGTGAGGTTAATATTGGAAAGAACTTTTTTGGATCGGTCAAAAGCAAAGTTTACGTTTCTGAACTCGATTTTACCTTTGATTCTTTCAGGTTTATTTCCTTCACCAAAGTTATGTTCAGGCTCGGCATCGATAATATCAAGAATTTTCTCTGCTGAGGCAAGAGTGTTCTGATAAGTGTCACTCATATTTGCAAAAAAGTTTATTGGTGTATAAAACATACTTGCATATGAGACAAAAGAAACAAGCAAGCCAAGTGAAATTTCTTCACTGCCGCCGATTACAAGCTGACCGCCGAGGAACCAGACCACAATTGAACCGCAGGTTACAAGAAAAGTGATAAGAGACGGAAAAATTGCAGCAGGCACCGCGACCTTTTTATCTTCTTTATACCATTCATCACAATGGCGGACAAATTTTTTAATTGTATCTTTTTCGTTTGTAAAAGCCTTTATTACTCTTACACCGGGAATTGAGTTGGCAAGCACAGTAGAAATTGATGCGCTTCTTCGCCATAACCTCATATATTTCGGCCCAATGATTTTACCAAAAAGTCTGCCCGCAACAGCCACAATCGGAACAGGAATGAGTGAAAACAGAGCAAGTTTCCAGCTCATACCAAACATAATTATAACCAGACCTACAAGAGTAAATCCCTGAACAACGGCCTCCTGAGTCACTTTCATTATAAACGCCTGAATAACATTTGCATCAGAGTTAACTCTGTTTATAACTGAGCCTGTTGAAATTTTATCATAAAAGCTCAAAGACAGATACTGTGCCTTTTCATAAATGTCTTTTTTTAGGTTCAGAGTAATTCTGTCACCCGCAAGTCGCAATTTATAAGCTCTTATACCGTTCATAACATACTGAAGAACATATACGCCCAATAGTACACCAAGAACCTGCAGAAGCATTGTTGAATTTTTATTTGGGATAACATCATCCACCATAATCTTGGTTATATACGGCGGAACAAGTGAAAGAAACGTTGCCGCAACAGAAAGAAGCATACAGACAAACAACTGCTTCTTTTCAGGCATCACATATTTACCGAATTTAGTAATAAGCTTACCTTTACCTGTGCAGTTAATGCACTCAGCTTCGGGGTTAGGTAATTTTCGGCCGCATTTGGGGCAGAAGCAACGCTGCTTATGATAAACAGATTTCACCGTTTCAAGCTCTTGCTCAAGGTCGCCTGAATCGTTTATTGCGTTAATAAAAACTGCAGCCGCATCAGCTACCTCTGCAGCGGCATAAGAGAAACGCAGAAGCATTTTCTTTTTTCCGTCTTTAAGTTTTACCTTAAAAACAGCATTACCGTAAAAGCGCCTGACCTCAGCCTTTTCAATGTCAGAATAGTTTACGGTGATACTTCCGTTTTCGTAACACTCATCAAAAGCAACAAGCCTTTCACCGGTAAAAACGGCAACCGATTCGGCATATCTACCTTTCAAATTCAAATCCCCGACAACAGCAAACAAGCAATCCTCTTTTTCAAGAAGACTATTAACTCCATCTGCAAAATTATCGGGAATAGGTTTGTTGATTATTACATTCATAACGGCTCACCTCTTGAAACCAAAATTATGAACTTTTTTGTTCGACTGCATTATAACAAATTGAATTCAAATGTCAATAATTTTATTAAAACAGAATAAAAAAACACAAGTCTTTCTTGTTAATTTAAATACTTGACTTAATTTATCTCTTTAAGTAAAATAAAAGAGTAAAAGATAGGAGGTGCATTATGGCAACTAACGAAAAAGCCAACCGCCCGATTAATAACGGCAGACGATATGTAGGAACAAAGGAAACTATTGCCTACATCGCTCAGGACTTTGCCGACAGCTTCTCTATCGGCAAATATCAAAACCGTTTTATCTGGGACGTTGTAGGTATTGACTTTAAAATCAATGCAGCTGTCACCTTGTTCACTGGAGCATGGGATATTATCAATGACACTTTCATCAGTGCCATTGTCGACAGAACCAGAACCCGTTGGGGAAAATTCAGACCGTATCTTATCTGGATGAAAATGCCCCTTACTCTGTTTGGTATGCTGTTTTGGTTTACGCCTATTTTCTTCCCTGACACATCCCCCACTTATATGCCGAAATTGATATATTACTTTGCTTTTAACATAATTAATGAAACAGCTAATACTTTTATGTCAATTTCCAAAACAGGACTTTTATCCACAATTACGCCAAACCCGGAAGAAAGAGTGCGGCTTATTTCCCAAGCAAACCTGTTCTCCAGGTTTTTAGGTGAGCAGCTGCCTGAATGGATTATGGGCATCTTTATCGACCTTATTAACTCAAAGGTAGTTAAATGGAAGCTTCAGAATCTTTTTATCGGAATGGGTGCGGCTACCGCAATTCTCTCTTCACTGATGACATTCTGGTTTTATATGGTGTCAAAAGAACGTGTTATGCAAAGCGTTGAAAAGCCAAGTATAATGCAGGGCTTCAAGGCCATATTTAACAACAAACCGCTTCTAATAATTACATTGTCTGATTTCTTTGGCGGCTTCAGCATAGGTCAGAGCCGTTCAGACTATTACATAGACGTTTTAGGCAGTGCCTCGCTGCAGACCATTGTAGGCATCCCCGCCTACCCCATTCTCAATATCAGCTATTTATGGGTTGCACCTTTAAGAAGACGCTTCACATCAAAAACCTTGTGGATAGTTGAGGATTTGTGGACCGATATCTGCTGGCTCGTTGTTTTCGGAGTAGGTTCCATTAACAAAAACTTTATGAGCCGTAAATTTATGATTCCCACAATGATGATTGAAGAATTTGTGGAAATGTTTGTTTACGGTGTAAGGCATACCATTCCTGAAGAATTACGCAATGAAGCGATGGATTACTGCGAATGGAAAAACGGTTACCGTGTTGAAGCAATGACCGGTGTTGCAAAAGATCTTGTCACAAAAATTCAGCGCGTTATAATGAGCTCTGTGACAAACCTTGTTCTTTCCAAGATCGGATACGTTCAGGGTAAAAAGGTGGGCACCCAGACAGACCGGGCAAAATGGTGGTTATTTGCTCTCGGTACAGGTATTCCCATTATAACAAGCAGCCTCGGTATTGTTCCGAAACTGTTTTATCCCATTGATAACCAGATGCGTGACAGAATGTATTCTGAACTGGCACAGCGCCGTAAGGAAGTTGCTGCACAGATGGACGCAGACAAACAAACAGTTAATGCATAATGAATTACCGCAGAAGATACCTGTGTATCAACTGCGGTATTTTAATTTAGAATACTTTATGCAAAATAATTTTTAATGTTAAAATCTAAACAAAAGCTATAAAATCGATGATATAATTGTTTTATGTTGATTCAGGAGTGATTTTAAATGAAAGAGACAGTTATAAAATCAATTGCTGCAATTATTTGCGTTGTTATTATTTGCCTGACATTATCGTCGGCAATCAGCATATACGGTGAAGCCGAATTAGAGGCTGCACAAAAAACAGCCGTCAGCGCAATAACACCCGATTATAATTATTATAACAACGATAAAAGTTTCGAAGCTTCTGACACAAACACCTCCGAAACAGATATTCCGAAAGCTGATATTTCCGACGGAGAATTAATTCAAGGGAATGAACCGGAATCTGATAAAACCACGCAGGATTCAGACAACCCTGCTGAATGGACAACTGAAAAAATCGTTGAAGAATATAAAAAAGCTGCGCTGAAATCTCACCCGGGAACGAAATCACAGCACAAAATCAAAATAGAAAAAATCAAAGTCAACGAAAAAGAGTTTGACGGAATCACAAGTCTTATGGATAAGCTTCTTGCTAATAATTCAGAAGACAAGGACGGAATCACCGGCGGTTATGAAAACCTGACCGCAGATGATATCAAAGCAGCAAGGGCTTACACTTCAGGCGGTAACACCATTATTGAAATGGATATGAAAGATCAAGTTGCTGGCCCCCGTGAAGGCGATAAAAGCGGCAGTGTCGGTCACGCGGTAACAGTTGTAGGTGATATTTCATCTGTTACAAAGCAAATCACAGACCTGGGATTTCCTCTTAAAATCAACGAAAAAGAAACAAATATTTATTACACAAAAGCCACCGTTAAGGTTGTTATTAATCAGGACGGAAAGATAATTAACGGCACCTGGCAATATACAGTTGAAATCAGTCTTAAAAACTATACAGTGTTAAAAAACACTCACGTTGATTCAACTTCGATTCTTATGACAAACACTTTAACAGTAAATGACGGATTCAAAAAGTAAAATCAAAAGCTGACTGAAATTAATCAGTCAGCTTTTTTATTTTATTATATCATTTTGGCTGCGTCTTTTTAAGAAGCTGTTCATAAGGCATAAGCATTCCTTCATTCATTTTATTACCCATTTTGGAAAGAATCTTTTCATTTGAAAGAAGTGCGCCTACGGCATACATAAGCATACTCTTGCCTTTATTTTTTTGCGGGAAGTCGTATATACCTTGCTTTTTATAAAATTTATGGTCTGCTTTCATCATACCGCGCATCTGATAAATGAGGTCGCGGAATATTTTCATACCGCCTACACCCCAGAAATTCTGCGGTGCAGTATGTTTTGTTTCAAGGGCGAAAAGCAAAGATTTTGCAAGGGTATCAATCTGCTTATCTGTATCATATTCATCAGTTGCTACACCTGACAAAAAATTTCCGCCTGTTTCACTTCTTGCTTCAACAATTGAGCGAAGATTGTTTTCTGCGCTGTAATTACCTGAAATAATATAGCCTACGGGCATACCCACTGTTACTGTGCGGTGACCGTTACAAAAGCATCTGTCATCATACATTTTAAAGCGCACACCCATTGAATGGTCAGAAATTCTGAAAGCATAAACAATGGCATCGGCTTTTTGAATGTTTTCACGAAGGAATGTTTCAAAATCATCTTTATAAACACATTTTTCACTCACTGCGCAACGAAGGCAGCCGAGACAACCGCCGGAAAACGGAAAATCAGAAATATTGACAACTCTGGTTTTGTAACCGAAAACATTGCGAAAACGCTCAATCATCTTACTGAGATTTGATTCACGGTCAGTTTCATCTGTAAGAATAACAATATCTTTATCAGATTTCTGATTTTTATTTTCTTCAGCAACAGTTGCTTTCACCTGATTATAATCAACTGTTTTAGTCGGTGCAGAGGTATAAATATCTTCGTTCACTGCCCAGAGAAAACGTTCAAAGAATTTTTCGGCTTCTTCCCTTCCCTGTTCACTCAGCAGGTCTTCCATATCTGCAGAAAGACCGCGGATATAGCGCATACCCATATCAAGAGTATTCTCTTCGATATATTTGTGAGCTGTTATATCATAAAAATGCTTTGATGTTGAAATTTGTGTTATATATTTTCCGTTAACTTCAACAGCTTCTGACTTCATTAATTCAATAAAACGGTGAAGCTGAGAAGGTGACATAAAAGTATAAACAGGATAAGAAAAAATTACTGCATCGGAAGATTCGATCAATTCTTTAGCTTTTGAAAAATCTTTTTCAAGAGCCTTTATTTTCTGACCTGCGTGAAGCACGGAAAACTCGTGCTGAGGAAATCTCTTTTCAAGATAAAGAGTGGTCTGAAGAGTTACACTGTATTTACCTTTGGGGCTGCCGTTGATAACTGCAATTTTCATAATCAGCATCCTTTATTATACATTCTTATCACATTTTAACATAACTGAACAAATATTGCAATGTTGAATAAAATCTTTATAAAAAATCCCGGCATCTGCTAAAAGATGTCGGGATTTGACGTTATATGCTTATTATACAAAACCAAGGATTCTCTGAAAAATATTAGCAATTTTCAATATTACATTTCTCAGCGGAACAAGAATAAAGTTGAAAAAGCTCAGATCAGCATCGCCTGATGACGCTCCGCCAAAAGTCGAATGAGTGTTGCTCATCCACGAAATTATGCCTTCAGAGCCTTCAAGAAGAACTGTTTCACCATCACCGTTTACTGTTTCAACATGGGGGTATGCCGAGCCGTCTTCCATCCTCAGGTCATACATTAATGTTGTGAAAAGTCTGTGGTTTGAATCACCTTTGCTTCCGTCAGGGTTTACAACCTTTGAAAACGCAGAAAGGCGGCAATTTGAAGCATTTTCATTGTAATCACAAATCATACTCCACAAAGGTAAAGTAACCGTTACATAGTTTACAATGGGGTCAAGCTTGCCTGCAAAAAGCCATACAGAAACATTTTTAGTCGCCTTGATGTCACTGATAGTGCGGGCTCCTGTAGCAGCAAGAGGATAAATACCTGCAAAATACTCGGGGAATTCAACTGCAAGATCCCACGTCAGTTCACCGCCGGCAGATGAACCGCCGACAAAAATTCTTGTTGTGTCAATATTTTTGCCGTGCTCTTCGATAAAACAATCAATAAGTGTACGCACAGGGTCAACAAAAGTTTTGCTCCAGTACTGCAGCTTATCTTCAGGACATCTGGGCAAAAGAATATATGCTCCGCCTGTGTCCTTCCATCTTGCCTGAAGTTCAGCAGAGGCCCAGGTAGCCATGGTGCTGTCATCAAGCTGTGAACCCACATATGAACCATGGCCTATACCGTGAAGATAAATAACAACAGGATATTTCTCATCGTCATCTTTACCTGCGGGTGAATAATAACAATAATCAAGTGCATAACCGTCAGATTCATCGGCAACACCGCTTTCAAACTGACCGCGCAGAGCCTCAAGACCTGCAGACAAAGGCAAAGCCTTTTTTGTTTTATCGGCTGCACTTACGTTAGTAATCACCGGAATAAGGAAAATACATAAAGCCATAAATACCGAAAAAGTCTTTTTCGCTAATTTCATGTAAATCACCTCTTACTTTTTTATAATTGTATCATATTTCAAAAAAATATTGAACAACAAAAAAGAGAAATATGTTGATTTAATGTAAAAAAATCAAAAACCACACGTCAGACGTGTGGTTTTGCTTGGGTTATGCCTCTTTAATCACATATTTATAAAAGTCAACTGCAGGAGCAAGTGTATCAACATCAACATTCTCATCAATTCCGTGAACACTGTCAAGCTGCTGCTTGTCAATTTTAAAAGGAACAAAACGAAGGCAGTTGTCACAGACTTTACCAAAATATCTGCTGTCTGTTGCGGCGTTCATAATATAAGGAACTGCTCTGTATTCAGGGAAAACGTTACTTACGGCTTTTTCTATAAACCTGAATGCTTCGCCTCTGAAATCAGTGATGCCGGACTCAATTCCGTCTTCAATAACTATTGTTTCAATGTCATATTTCTTTGCAAGAGCTGTGATTGCATCAATACTTGCTTTTTTACCCTGATGATGTGAAAAACGCATATTGCCAACAACCCAGGCTTCCTGAGGAATAACATTAGAACCGTCAGAGCCTTTACTCATTGTAAAAGCAAGAGTTGTTCTGAGCATAGCTGCACCGGCAGGTGAAATCATAGGCATTACTTTTTTGAGAACAGGCTTGAAGGTGTTAACATTACCGCAAGCAGCTTTCATAACGCCTGTCATAGTGGGAGAAAAACGAGAAAGCATTTCTTTAACTGTATCAGACATATAAACGTTAAAACATTCAGCTTTTTCGGCCTCAGCCATAAACTTACCAAGACGAACAAGAGGAGTGTTTTTACCCGGTGCAGATGCGTGGCCACCATTTGATTTGGCAATGAATTTAAGGTCAACGTAACCTTTTTCACCAACACCTATCATAGCAAAAGTACCGTCAGCACCGCCGATGGGGTCATAAAGAATCATACCGCCTTCATCAAGAACCATATGGAATTCCATATTTCTTTCTTTTAACGCGCGTGACATGGCAATTGCACCCTCACCGCCTATTTCTTCGGTGCAGGTGGTTACAAAGTAAGTATCTCTTTTTGGAGTAAAGCCGTCTTTAATAAGCTCTTCTGCAGCCTGCAACATCATTGCAAGACCGCCTTTGGTGTCGAGAGTACCTCTGCCCCATACTTTGCCGTCTGCAATTTCACCTGAAAATGCAGGATGAGTCCACTCACCGCTTGCCTCAACAACATCGTGATGATTCATAAGCATAACGGGTTTCAAAGATGAATCTGTACCCTTCCATTTAAGTAAAAGACCGCCGTCAAACTCCTCACACTCAACTGTGTTGAAAAAATTCGGAAAAGTCTCACGAAGCAGCTTATGGAATTCAAGGAATTTTGTAATATCTTTATTTTCTCTTGACGAAATAGTTTCAAATTTAATAAGCTTTGAAAGAATTTCAGCGTACTGCATTGCACGATTGTCGCTCATAATTTTTGCATCTCCCAAATAAGTATTGAAATGATTATATCATATATTTCCGGCTTTATAAAGTGTTTTGTTAAATTTTTGAAAAACTGATTTCTGATAACGCTCAGATATTGCTGAAACACAAACAAAAAAGACCAGGTCAATGACCTGGTCTTGGTGCGAGAGACGGGACTTGAACCCGTACGGGATTACCACACGCCCCTCAAACGTGCGCGTCTGCCGATTCCGCCACTCTCGCGTATCTTTGTTATCTCGCTGACAACATTAGAGATTATATCAGATGATATATCATTTGTCAACACTTTTTTGAAAAAAATTTAAAAAATTTTTAATTTTTTTATTCCCCGGGAAATACACCCGGGGAACAGTTTTTAATCATAATATGAAGCACGGATTTTTTGACGGATTTTAAAGAAAACTATTAATGCAACAGACACTGCACAAAACGAAATCAATCCGATATATATGCCTGTATTTTCATTACCGTCGATTTTAAGATTATCCCACAAAGAGGTCATCATAAGCTGTGTCTGAGAATCAAGATGGTGGAAATAATTAGTTACCGGCATATCCTCCTTAGCAGGATATAATATCTCATTACCCTTAAAGGAATAATCATCGTTATTTATAACAGTTTTATTCGGTGTTGCATAACAGATATATTCTGCATTGGCAAGAGCTATATCTTCACGAAGCAGGAAGTTGATATAAAGCTCTGCTGCTTCTTTGTTTTGTGAACTTGCAGGAATGCAGATTGAGTCAACAAAAATATTTGTTCCCTCTTTGGGATAATAGAAAGCAAGATCGGAGTTATTTTCATACATTGAAAGGTAGTCACCTGCATAATATGCGCAGATTGATGCCTCCCCGCTTTCCATCTTATTATAAACCTCATCCATTACATAAGACTGAACAAGAGGTTTCTGAGTTTTCAGAAGCTCATAAGCTTTATCCCAATCAGCTCCGTCAACAGAGTTGATATCAAGCCCTGCATACCACTGGGCTGTGGCAAAAGCATCGCGGGGGTTATTGAAATTCATAATCTGACCGGAATACTTTTCATCCCACATTAAAGACCAGCTGTCAGGATTGCCCTCAACAACTGTTGTGTTATATATAACACCTACCATACCAACGTTATAAGGAACAGAATACTCATTATTCGGATCGAAATAAAGGTTTTTATATTCGTCCATTATATTTGTATAGTTTGGAATGTTGCTGAAATCAATTTTCTGCACAAGCTCCTCGGCAATCAGACGTTCAATCATATAATCTGACGGAATTACGATATCGTAATCAGCACCGCCTGATTTAAGCTTATTGTACATATTTTCATTTGAGTCAAAGGTTGTGTAATTAACCTTGATACCCGTTTCCTGCTCAAAAAGAGCATTTACATCAAGAGTGTCATCTGCGCCGTCTGAGATATATTCACCCCAGTTATAAACATTGATTTCAGTTCCTTTAAGGTGGCTGTAATCTTTAGTTTCTGCAGCAAAGGCAGGTGTAGCGCTGACAAAACAAATCAAAAGGCAGAACACTGCAGCGATTATTTTTTTCATTTCACTGCCCTCTTTTCTTTTGACTTTTCACCCTTTAAGCCATTCATATTAACAGCAACAAGCAAAATAAGAATAACAACAAAAATAATTGTTGAAAGAGCATACATATCAGGTGTTACTCGTTTTTTAGTCATTGAGTAAATTCTGATAGGCAAGGTCTGAAATTTCGGTCCGCTTACAAAATAGCTGATAATAAAATCGTCAAGAGAAAGCGTGAATGCCATAATAAAGCCTGACATTATACCCGGCTTTATTGCAGGAAGAACAACCTTTCTGATAGCCTTACCCGGGGCACATCCAAGATCCTGCGCTGCTTCAGCAAGATTCGGGTTTATCTGAGCTAATTTCGGCATTATATTAAGAATAACATAAGGAAGGCTGAAGGTTACGTGGGCAATAAACAATGTCCAGAAACCGAGCACGCCGTTGATTCTGAGAATTGAGCCGATGAAAACAAACAGAAGCATCATTGATACACCTGTTACAATTTCCGGGTTCATCATAGGGATATTTGTAACTGTCATTATACCTGAACGGCGCCAGGATTTTTTCATTTTATCAATGCCCAGCGCTGCAAGAGTACCGATAACAGTTGACGTTACGGCAGAGGTTATTGCCAGAAGCAGAGTGTTATAAAAAGCCTTGATGGTTTCTTCATCCTTGAAAAGCTCAACATACCATCTGAAAGAAAAGCTTTCAAAAACACCTGTTGAATTTGAAGAATTAAATGAATAAACTGCAACTATGAGCATCGGCACATATAAAAATGCAAACACCAGCAGTACGTATACCGTTGACGGAAGTCTGGCTGATTTCATAATACCATACCTCCCCCGACTTCTTCAGAGCTGCTGAATTTATTCATAAATGCCATACAAATTAAAATCAACACCATAAGAACAAGTGAAAGTGCGGCACCGAAATTGAAATTATTTGAAACCTGGAACTGCATTTCAATAACGTCGCCGATAAGTGCGAAAGTTCCGCCGCCCAATTTCTGAGAGATATAGAAGGTGCTTACACTGGGCACAAATACCATTGTGATACCTGAAACAACACCTGAAACAGAAAGTGGGAAAATTACTTTTGAAAATACTCGCACCTTACCCGCACCAAGGTCCTGAGCGGCCTCGATAAGGCTTTTGTCAAACTTTGCAAGCACGGTATAAATCGGCAAAATCATATAGGGTAAGAAGTTGTAAACCATACCTAAAATAACTGCTCCGCCGGTATTTATCATATGTACCGGCTCCATACCCAAAAAGTTGAGAAGCTTATTGATAATTCCCGAATCCTCAAGAATATTCATCCACGCATATGTGCGGATAAGAAAGTTCATCCACATAGGAATCATAACCAGCATCATCATTGTGGTCTGCACCCTGACTTTCATCTGTGAGATGATATAAGCCAGAGGATACGCGATCACAAGACAGATGAGCGTGGCAATAATTCCATACCACAAGCTGCGAAGAAATGTGTCGGTATAATCACCGAGACGGTAAATATTTTCAAGTGTGAACTGACCGTTTGCGTCAGTGAACGAATAGTATGCAACCATAACAAGCGGCACAACAATGAAAATAGCTGACCATAATAGATGAGGTGCGGCACAAAGCTTCTGCAACAAAAGATTCTTTTTGTTCATGCTCACTCCTCCTCAACGATGTCGGAAAGGTGTTCAATTTCATCACTGAATGAGCTATAGTCGCCGAACTTACCTGAATACTGTGATTTTTTCATAATATGAATTGCATCGGGTTCAATGAAAAGGCCGATTTTTTTGCCTACAGGCTCATAATCGGTTGTCTGAATCATCCATTTAAAGCCGCCGATATCAACAATAATTTCAAAATGAACACCTTTGAATGTAACAGATGTAACTACGCCTGTTATCATACCTTTGTCAGTAGGAACGATATCAACATCTTCAGGGCGGACAACAACGTCAACCGCCTCGCCTTTTGCAAAACCTTTATCAAGGCATTCAAACTCTGAGCCTGAGAATTTACATCTGAAGTCCTCAAGCATATAACCGTCAAGAATGTTACTTTCACCGATAAAGTCGGCAACAAAAGCATTTTTGGGTTCATTATAAATATCTTCAGGTGTGCCGATCTGCTGAATTACACCGCCATCCATAACAACGATGGTGTCAGACATGGAAAGAGCCTCTTCCTGATCATGAGTAACGTAAATAAATGTGATACCCAATCTCTGCTGTATATTTTTAAGCTCAACCTGCATATCCTTACGCAATTTAAGGTCAAGGGCACCAAGAGGCTCGTCAAGCAAAAGCACCTTGGGGTCAACCGCGAGAGCACGTGCAATTGCAACACGCTGCTGCTGACCGCCTGAAAGGGAATCAACAGTACGCTTTTCAAAGCCTTTAAGGTTAACAAGAGCAAGCATCTCTTTTACCTTATCGCGGATATCGGATTCTTTCATCTTTTTAAGACGCAGACCGAAAGCTATATTTTCATAAACATTAAGGTTCGGGAAAAGTGCGTAACGCTGAAAAATGGTGTTAACCTGTCTCTTATGAGGCGGTACACCATTCACTACTTTATTACCGAATATAACCTCGCCACTGTCAGGCTCAAGAAAGCCTGCAATGATTCTTAAAGTAGTTGTCTTACCGCAGCCCGAAGGACCTAAAAATGTAATAAACTCCTTATCTCGGATGTAAAGATTCAGGTTTTCCAGAATCTTATTACCTCCAAGCTCAATCGAGATATTTTTCAAATCAATAACAATAGGATTCTTATTCAATTATGCAGCCCCTCTCTTTTCCTTATGAGGAATAAAAAAAGTTATCGAATTTAACCATTTAATAGCATAAAATATATTTAAGAAAAAGTCAATATTTTTAGTAAAGAATTTGCGTGAAAGTTGTCGTATAAAGGAATAAAAAAACAGTGCCGATGCACTGCATTCAAAATAAAAAGGAGAGCTCACGCTCCCCTATGCAATATCCTCTTTTTTGATACCAAAAATGAATCTGAGAAGTCCTCTCAATGCTTTCGGGCTTTTAACCAATACTACTTGCACAGTAATCCTCCTTACTTTGCTATAACGATGCCGAGTATGATTATCACAACGGCAAGAACAGCTATCAGAATAGAATTTGAGCAACAGAAAGAAACAACAAGACCAAGACCGAAGGCTGCTATTATGGCTCCCCAATTCACATTACCGCGTCTGCCGCGACATCTCATAAAAACACCACCGTCATAGCTTTTAATACATACTATGACGATGGTCAGATTCGGTTACTGATTTTCTTTAGAAATTACAACTAAAAGTGTACCCTTTTTAACGGTCACCTTACCTTGCGTAGCTATGACGAAATTACTTGTTGCAAGTGTATCATAAGGAAAAAGCGAAATATTATCAACTTCATAATAAAAGCCTTCCAGTGTAACGCCGTGAGCAGCACCGTTAAGAGGAAAGAAAGATACTTTTTCATTAACGTTTCTTTCGATAAAAGCTTTATCGTTTCTGAGAACAAATGCAAAATTGTTTTCATCAGCAAGAATTGCCGTGGCGCCCTTTTTATCAGCAAAAAGAAGAGTCTGAATATTGGCAAAGGTATGATCAAATCTTCCGCCCATTCCTCCGAAGAGAACAAAACTTCTGCAGCCTCTTTTAATGCCTTCTTTAACGGCAAGCATCATATCTGTATCATCTTTTTCTATCGGATAAGTGAGCGTTTCTGTGTCGGTATCAGGCTTTTTTGATGAGTCAAAATCACCCAGATATAAATCTGCCTTCAGACCTAACGGTTCAAGATGTTTCTGACCTCCGTCAGCGCAGACAATAAAATCATCCTGCGCTATTTTGGGTTTTATGGCAGAATAATCACGGATTTCTGCTGCGCCTAAAATTACCCATCTGCTCAAAGCTGCCACTCCTTAATGTTTTTTACTTCGTTATATAAAGCAACGTAACTGTCGTGCCTCGACTGACTTATTTCACCGTTTTTAACAGCTTCAACTATGCTGCATCCCTTATCGTTCACGTGGGCACAGGATGTAAACTTGCAAGTTCCGATATAATCGTTAAACTCCCTGAAGCAATACTGTAAATCATCCTTAAGTATAACTTCACCGCTTTCAAAATCAAGAGAAGAGAATCCCGGTGTATCAGCAACATATCCGTCGCCGATTTTATAAAGCTCAACGTGGCGTGTGGTATGACGGCCTCTGCCCAGCTTTGAGCTTATCTCCCCTGTTTCACGGCTCTGAGCCGGGTCAATGAAATTAAGCAATGTTGATTTGCCCACACCGGTATTGCCTGTAAACGCACTTATACAGCCCGCGATTTCTGCTTTGATTTCGTCTGCGCCGCTGCCGTCTGCCGAAGAAAAGGCATAGGCTTTTATGCCTGCGAGACGATAAACACAGAGCAAATCATCACAGGGTTTAAGATCTGTTTTGGTAAAAACAACTATGGGTTCAATATTATTATGCTCTGCAATAACCGTAAGTCGGTCAATAATCAGTGCATTGGGATTAGGTTCACAAGTGGAAGAAACCACAAACAGCTTATCAATATTTGCAACGGGCGGTCTGTCCAGAACATTTTTTCTCGGTGCAATGGATTCAATTGAGTTATATCCCGTTTCCTGAACGCTGATGGTAACTCTGTCACCTGCAACGGGGGTAATCTTTTCTTTTCTGAAAATGCCCTTTGCTTTACATTCAAATATTTGGTTGGCGGCCTCTACATAATAGAAGCCGCCAATTCCTTTAATAATAATTCCGTCGTACTGCATTATTCACCTGCAACATCTTCGCCTGAACCCGGTCCTACAGGACTGCCCGGAACATTATCCGGTGTATCGGGAACCGGATCAACAACCGGCTCTGTCGGTTCTTCGATAGTATAAATCTGTTCATTATAAGTATCAGGTATCTGTGAAGTGAAATTAATCAGGCAGAAATAATAAATCTGATCATTAATATAAACTTCAAAAGCATCACTTGCGCCATAACCTGAAACTTCAACAGAATAGCTTGTGCCGCTCATAAAAACATTTTCATCAACTTTGATACTTTCACCGTTAAGCTTTATTTCAAGCTTTTTATAATCATAAGTTCTAGGCAAAACAAAGCTCACTCTTGTTTTAACACTGGGGTCAACGCCCTTGCTGACGTAAATTATAACTTCTGTGCCCTCGGGAACCTTCTGACGGTCTGCAACGCTTTGGGAAACAACAAGACCCTCAGCTACAAATTCATCAAAAACTTCTTCAATCTTTACATCAAGATTAAGAGAAGTGAGAAGAGTTTTTGCATCAGCAGTTTTAAGGCCTGTTACGTCTTTAACTGTAACATACTCAACCTTTTCGCCTTCATAAGCATTATACTCAACGGTGATAACATCGCCTACTGTTGCCATAGTTCCTGATGACGGTGAAACCTTTACAACTACACCAGGATCAATTCCGGCAAGCTCGGTTTTTCTGGGCTTAACGGTAAATCCGATGCCCTCAAGCTGTGAGACAACATAAGCATAGTCATTACCAACAAGATTATCGGGAATTGCAACCTGCTCACTGCTTATTGCAATTGTAAGCTGAATAACTGTTTTATCGGCATCAATTTTAGTGCCTACTGCGGGAGTCTGTGAAATTACCGTACCCGGTGCCTTTGTATCATCATTAGTTACAAGGGGTTCGGCGAAGTTAAACTCTTCATAAACGCCGTCAATCTCGTTATAGTAGTTTTTACCTACAAATTCAGGAACTTCTGTTTTGCTGAAAAAGCCTACATCAACCCAGTTAAAATGAACTGCACATACACCCAAAATCACAACCGCAGCAACTAAGGCTGCAATAATTCCGATAAGGACCGGAATTGTGCGGTTTTTAACAACCACTTCTTCCTCATCATCTTCTTCATCTTCAATTTTCACAGCTGCCTTTGTAACGGGAGCGTGTTTGATATGCTTAGTAGGTTCATTATCAACAAAGAAAGAATAATTGAAACGGATAGAAGGATTGCGCTTGAACTCTTCAAGGTCAAGAATCATCTCAGCTGCTGACTGATAACGCTCGTTGACGTTCTTTTTCATAGCACGCATTATGATCTGCTCAAGACCTACGGGAATATCGGGGTTAACCTTTGTGGGCAGTTCGGGGTCATTCTGAAGCTGCATAATTGCAACAGAAACAGAGCTGTCTGCCACGAAAGGTAATTTACCTGTGAGCATCTCATAAAACATTACACCTACAGAATAGAGGTCAGCTCTGTCATCAGTAACATCGCCCCTTGCCTGTTCAGGGCTGATGTAATGAACTGAGCCGATTGTTGAGTCTGAAAGGGTGCGGGTTTCACTTCTGCTGAAACGGGCAATACCGAAGTCGGTGACTCTGATAGTTCCGTTTTCAAGGAGCATAATATTCTGCGGCTTGATATCTCTGTGAACAACACCCTTATCGTGAGCGTGCTGCAATGCACGGAGAATTTGCATTACAAAATACACAGCCTCTTTCTGGTTAATAACCTCTTGCTGCTCGATATACTCTTTGAGAGTGATACCCTCAACATATTCCATAACTATGTATTGGAGCTTATCACCGTAGCTTACGTCAAATACCCTTACAATGTTGGGGTGTGAAAGCACGGCAATTGCCTTTGATTCATTTTTAAATCTGCGGCGAAATTCCTCATTTGCAAGGAACTCATCTTTGAGGACCTTAACGGCTACAATACGGTCATCAATAATATCATAAGCCTTATATACAACAGCCATACCGCCTACGCCGATAATTTCACGGATGTCGTAGCGTCCGTCAAGTCGTTTTCCTACATAACTTTCCATAAAATACACCTCAATTTGAAAGAGTGACAACCGTAATATTATCTCCGCCGCCGTTTTCGTTTGCAGCTTTAACAAGATTATCGGCTATTTCATAGCTGTCACTACTTTGTGAAATGGAATAAATGTCTGCCTCGCTGACAAAATTGGTAAGACCGTCTGTGCAGATTAAAACAACGTCGTTTTCTTTGTTCATATCTTCACGGAAGAAATCGGCTCTGACCTCTTTGTCAATGCCAAGTGCACGTGTGATAATATTCTTTTTAGGGTGAAATCTTGCTTCTTCTTTAGTGATTTCACCGTTATCTATCATATTCTGAACAACAGAGTGATCAGTAGTAACCTGAAAAAGAGAATCAGAAACTATGTAAGCTCTGCTGTCGCCTACACTGGCAACATAAACAATATCAACATTTACTATAACCGCAACAACAGTTGTTCCCATACCTGTAAGTGCTTCATTTTTCTTAGCTGAGTCAAGCACAAGTGCATTGGCACTTTCCACAGCTGAAATCAACAGATTACGGATAGAATTATCACTCATACCCTGGTGATAGCATGTAGCTATTTTTTCAGAAATTACCTTTACGGCAGTTGCACTGGCAACGTTACCTCCGGCAGCACCGCCCATACCGTCGCACACAACTGCCCACGCCACGTTGCCCGGAAGCTCACCCGCCGCGTAGGAATCCTGGTTATTGGTACGAACCATACCTTTATCACTTTTTGCAGATATTTTCATAATTACTCCCTCCCTGATGGAGATTGTTTTTCACGCTTACTGCGAAGCTGACCGCAGGAAGCATCTATATCTGAACCAAGGCTTCTTCTTACCGTAACGTTCACACCTTGGGAACTGAGAACGTCACAAAAACTTCTGAGTGCTTTTTCTCCGCTTCTTTTATGGGAGCTTTCATCAATTTCGTTAGCAGGAATAAGATTTACGTGACACAGCATACCCTTGACAAGTGAGCAAAGTTTTTTTGCACATTCAGGGGTATCATTGACTCCTGCTATCATTGCATATTCAAAAGAAATTCGTCTTGATGTTTTTTTAGTATAAGCTCTGCACACTTTCATAAGCTCGTCTAACGGATATTTGCGATTAACGGGCATAATCTTTGAGCGAAGCTCGTTTTCAGGAGCGTGGAGTGAAACAGACAATGTAATCTGAAGATTCTTTTCCATTAGCTCATACATTCGCGGAACGATTCCGCAAGTTGAAAGAGATATATTTCTCATTCCGAGATTGAGACCTTTTTCATCCCCTGCCAATTCAAGAAAACGCATCGCATTGTCAAAATTGTCAAGAGGTTCGCCCATTCCCATTATTACAACGTGAGAAACTCTTACATTCATATCTCTCTGAGCGGCATGAATCTGGCCTATCATTTCACCTGCTGTAAGGTTACGGACACATCCGCCCTTGGTGGAGGCGCAGAACATACAGCCCATTTTACAGCCCACCTGCGATGAAATACACAGAGTATAGCCATATTTATATTTCATTAAAACGGATTCAATAAACTCACCGTCGTGAAGACGGAAAAGATACTTGACTGTATCATCAATTTTCGAAACACGCTTTAATTCAATTTCACAACAATAAAGAGGATACTTTTCGCTTAAAGTCTGACGTAAATCTTTTGATATGTTTGTCATTTCATCATAGCTTGAAACTCCTGCCTTCTGAAGCCACGAATAGAGCTGATCTGCTCTGAACTTCGGAAGTGACAAATCAGCACAAAGCTGACGGATTTCGTCACTGTTCATTGATTTTATGTCAGTTGAAACGCTCAAGTGTCAATCCTCCTGCGGATAGCTGAAACAAAGAAGCCGTCACTGTTATGTAAGTGGGGCATCAAAGTCAGGTAATCGGTATCTTCACCGTATCGGGGTACTTCTTCAAGCACCCTTACGGACTCAAAATCACTGTTTTCATTAAGAAAACGGGTAATAATTTCTTCATTTTCTGCAGGATTAAGAGAGCAGGTTGAGTAAATCAGAACCCCGCCTTTTTTAAGATAATCTGCAGACACTTTCAATATAGAATACTGTATTTCAGGTAATTTGTCAACCTCAGAGGCTTTCTTGAAGCGTATTTCAGGCTTACGTCTTATAACGCCCAAACCCGCACAAGGTACATCGCAAAGGATTTTATCAGCCTTTGGGAAAGCGGTATTTGAAACGCTTCCGTCATTGAGGCAGGTGTCAATAATTGTTATACCCAACCTCTGTGAACCGTTTTTTATAAGATTAAGTCTGCCTTCATAAATATCACAGGCTATGATTTTTCCGCTGTTTTTCATATACTGCGCTGTGGTAAAAGCCTTGCCGCCGGGGGCGGAACAGATATCAATAACCGTTTCACCTTCCTTGGCATCAAGAGCCTTACAGCAAAGCTGAGAAGCAGTGTCCTGAACGTGGAACAATCCATCTTCATAAGCCTTAAGATTTTTAAGGCTGCCTGCTTTTTCAAGGATAAGCGCATTTTTATCAAATTCAGCATCACGGCAGCTGACACCCTGAGCTGAGAGAAGATTTTTAAGCTCTTCACGGTTTGTTTTGAGGGTATTGACTCTTAAAACAGTCTGCGCACCGCCAATGGAAGCTTCGGCAATAGCAGCCGCATTTTCTTCACCGTAAGCATCTTTCCACAGCTTTATAAGCCACTTGGGGCAGGAATATCTGATTGAATAATAATAAAGTCCTTTTTTATCGGGCAAAGCCATTCCCTGCTGACTCATTTTGCGAAGGACAGCATTTACAAGCCCTGAAGCAAAGGAACAGCCATTGTTTTTAACAAGCTTTACACTTTCATTCACTGCAGCTGAATCAGGAATTTTATCCATAAACAGAATCTGATAAGCACCCATTCGCAAGGCTGTAAGCACCTGAGCCTTAAGCTTACTCAACGGTTGTGTAAGCTGACGCTCAAGCTGATAGTCAATGGTGATGGTTCTTTCAAGAGTTCCGTAAACCAAAGCTGAAACAAATGCTCTGTCTACACTGCTGAGAGCCTGAGAATCAAGCTCCGCATCAAGAGCAATGTTTGAATATGCCGAATCTTTATGAATTTTTAAAAGAGTATCAAAAGCACATTGCCTTGGTGATTTCATAATTATCTCCTGCGACCTCCGCCAGTGAAGCGTAAAATATAATAAAGAAGGTTTGCAACTGAAGTTGCAAGTGCGGCAACATAAGTCATCGCTGCAGCTGTGAGCACTTTTTTAGCGCCCTGAATTTCGCCTGCATCATATAAAAGACCGTCAGACTGAATAACTTCCATAGCTCGTTTACTTGCATTGAACTCAACGGGAAGTGTCACCAGCTGAAAAACGGCAACAAGACCGTAAAGGCCGAGACCTACATAAATCATCATTTCACCGATAACTGCCATATTTGCAAGGGCGGCAACAAACATACCGATAAAAGCAATAAGAATACCGTAGCGTGAACCGAAATTACAAAACGGCACAAGAGCTGTGCGTATTTTATTCGGCATATAACCCTCCGCGTGCTGGGCAGCGTGACCTGCTTCGTGGCAGGCAATACCTACCGCAGCAACAGAAGTGCTGTTATATACACCTTCTGAAAGTCTTATTACTTTTTCTTTAGGTGAATAGTGGTCCGAAAGCTTACCTGAAATAGGCATAATCGTAACATCGGACACACCGTAGTGATTCAGAATCATCTGCGCTGCTGCGGCACCTGTAAGACCGCGCGAGTTTCTGACGGCTGAATATTTATTATAGGCACTTTTAACCTTTGACTGAGCTATGATTCCCAGAATAAAAACGGGAAGCATAAAAAGAAGATATGAAAAATAACCGTATCCGTAAAACATAAGATTACTCCTAACCTGAATTAATTCAGTTGAATTTCTCCCCTGCCGGAATTGGATTTCCCCTCAAAAAGTCTGCGGCAGGCATTGCCTTTTTGCCCTGAGCCTGAAGGGTGATGATTTCAACACCGTTACCGTCACCGCAGGCAACCACAAGACGTTTGCCGCTTTCTGTAATTTCACCGCTTGCACCTTTTACTTTACCGGCTAAACCGGTTTTATGAATTTTAAAAAGCTTGTCACTGCAAACAGCAGTTGCACCCGGCCAGGGAGAAAGTCCTCTGACTTTATTATGAACTTCGTTTGCAGTTAAATTCCAATCAATAGGACAAAGCTCTTTTGTAAGCATAGGTGCATAGTTTGAAAGTGAATCATCCTGCTTCTCAGGTGTGATTTCACCTTTTTCCAACGCTTTTATGGTATCACTCATAACCTGAGCACCCATAACACTCAATTTATCGTGAAGCTCACCTGCTGTTTCGTTTTCACCAACAGGAGTTTCAGCTTTTATAAGCATATCACCGGTATCAAGACCTACATCCATCTGCATTGAAGTAACGCCGCTGACGGTTTCACCGTTGACAACACACCACTGAATCGGAGCTGCTCCTCTGTATCTCGGCAGAAGAGATGCGTGAATATTTACACAGCCGTATTCAGGAATATCAAGAATGTTTTTAGGTAAAATCTGACCGTATGCAACAACAATAATAATATCGGGTTTTATTGAGCTGAGCACTTCATAAGCGTCACTTGTACGAAGCTTCTGAGGCTGATATACGGGAATATTATATTTCAAAGCAGTTTCTTTAACAGGCGGCGGCATCATATGGTGGCCTCTGCCCTTGGGTTTGTCAGGCTGAGTGTAAACAGCCATAACATCGTGGCCGTCACTCACAAGACGTTCAAGGCAAGGAACCGCAAAATCGGGTGTACCCATAAAAACAACTTTCATTATTCTACCTCATCAGGTTCAAGCATTCTGACAACATTGTCGATATAAAGAGTTCCGTCAAGGTGATCAAGCTCGTGACAGAAGCAACGTGCTTTAAGATCTTCACCCTTGTAAACAACCCATTTGCCTTCGCGGTTCTGAGCTTTTACAATAACCCATTTAGGGCGGCGGGTAATACCGTACTCACCGGGAACAGAAAGGCAACCTTCTGCCTCTTCCTGAATTTCTTCGCTTTTTTCTGTAATTTCAGGGTTAACAAGCTCGATATAGCCGTCACCGACATCAATTACAACAACTCTTTTAAGTACACCTACCTGAGGTGCTGCAAGACCTGCGCCCTCAGCTTTATAAAGTGTATCTTTCATATCGTCAAGAAGGTCCCATAAACGTTTATCAAAAACTTCAACCTTACGGCTGATTTTACGCAAAATCGGGTCTTCTTTTGTTACAATTTTTCTTAATGCCATAATAATCACCTATAATTACTAAATAAGAGTTTGTGAATTCATATCAATATAAACAGTTACGTCACTGAAAGAATTTTTCTTTGAAAAAGATATGAGCAGATCTCCCAGATCTTTTCTGAAGCGGGTACTGTTTTTACATTTTAAAATAAGTCTGTGCCTGTATTTATTGCTGATTTTAGACACCCTTGCAGGCATTGGTCCAAGGGCTATAACACTATGCGATGAAAGTGATGCTTTTACCATTTCAAAAAAGCTCTGGGAAGCAGCTCTCACCTTTGCATCATCCGTACCTACAAATCCGATTAAACACAAATCGCAAAAAGGCGGATAAATCAACATTTTTCTCATTTCTATTTCTTCTTTATAGAAACTGTCATAATCCTGATCGGCGGCAAGACGGATAACTTCATTTTCAGGATTTATCGTCTGAATAATCGCAGTGCCTTCATACTTGCCTCTGCCTGAACGTCCTACTACCTGAGTGATAAGATCAAAGGTACGTTCCTGAGAACGGAAATCATCACTGAAAAGCTGACTGTCAGCTGAAATTACACCGACGAGCGTAACATTCTCAAAGTCAAGCCCTTTAGCAACCATCTGTGTACCGAGCATAATATCATACTCATGGTTGGCAAAAGCTTTCAGCTTTTCTTCATGAGCAAAACGTGACATTGTTGTATCGGCATCCATTCTCAGCACTCTTGCCTGAGGAATAAGTTTTTCAAGCTCATCCTGAATTTTCTGAGTACCGAAGCCTGAATATCTCATATCATTACTGCCGCATTCAGGGCATTTGGTGGTGAAAGGTACGGAATATCCGCAATAATGACACATCAGCCTGCCGTTTGCGTGATGATATGTCATAGAAATACTGCAAGACGGGCACGTTACAACCTCACCGCAGCTTTTACAGGCAACAAATGTATTGAAGCCTCGTCTGTTCATTAAAAGAATCGACTGACGTCCATTCTGCAGATTTTCTTTAAGTGCTTCTGCCAGATCACTGCTCAGCCCCATTGAATCATCAAGGCCGTTTAAAAGCATATCCACAACTCTGACCTTCGGAAGCTGAGCCTGAGCATAACGCTTTGAAAGTCGGTTGAGCTGATATTTGCCGCTTTTTGCAAGAGCATATGTTTCAATTGAAGGGGTGGCTGAAGCAAGCACCAAAACAGCATTGTTTTTAGCGCACCTGAAACGGGCAGCATCCTTAGCGTTATAGCGTGGTGTCTGCTCAGATTTATAGGTATGCTCCTGCTCTTCATCAATAATTATTAGACCGATGTTTTCAACAGGGGCAAAAACCGCACTGCGGGTACCGATAACAATCTTTGCCTCTTTGTTTTTCACCCTTTTCCACTCGTCGGCACGCTGACCGACAGAAAGAGCTGAATGAAACACTGCTATTTCTTTACCGTATCTTTTATGAAAAAGATTAAGTGTCTGCGGCGTGAGTGAAATCTCAGGCACCATTACTATAACAGTTTTATCTTTTTTGATTATTTCATCAATAAGGCGCAGATAAACACTGGTTTTACCTGAACCTGTTACGCCGAAAAGAAGTGAAACACCGCCCTTACCCTGATTATATAAAGAGAGAATGTTATCATAAGCATCTTGCTGCTCACAGGTTAAAACAATCTCCTTCGGTGCTTCAGGGGATGCTATATCTTCATAAGGATTACGACTGATTTCATTATCATAAAAGAGTACAAGGTCCTTTCTTTCAAGGGCAGATACAACCGCAGGGGTGAAACCTGTGAAATAACAGATTTCTTTAATTGAAGCGGTACCGACATCTTTAAGAAGGTTGAGAACTTCCTTTTGTTTTACAGAAAGCTTAACTTCCCCCTCAACGGCGTTTTCACCGTCTTCTGTCAGACGTACCATTCGTATTGTTTTATCCCCAAGACGGCGCACCGCCTCATTGTTGGTATAAAGCCAACCTTTTCTGAGCATTTTTTCAAGTATGGTGCTGTCATTTTTATAGCCGTATTTTGAAAGGATCTTGGCACCCTCTTTATAGTCGTTTGACTTTTTCAGGAAAGCGTAAATCTGCTTTTCATCATCGGTCATTTCAGAAATATCAGCATCAGGAACTGCAGTGTAGGTCACAACCGTTTTGTGAGTTACTCCCACAGGTAAAACTGCCTTGAATGCTTCAAATAAGGTGCAGAAGGTTCTGTCTTTAAGCCAGATTACAAGATCCAGCATTTCACCGTTAATAAGAGGTGTTTCATCAATAAGCTTTGAGACATATTTCAGACCCTTGGCATTATCTACAGTAATTACATCTGTAATAAAGCCCTGACGGAATCTGTTGCCCGCACCGAAAGGAACCATAACTCTGCAGCCGCAGGAAGCTTTTTCTGTCAGTTCTTCAGGAAGCAGGTATGTATAAGGAATATCAAAATGATAAGCCGTATTTTCAACTGCTACAGTAACAGCTGTTCTCACAGACATACCGCACCTCCTTAAAATATGTTACTTAAAAATCAGATATTGCGGATTTCTTCGGGTTCTACGATTTTATATTCACCCTTTACGATTTCATCAATAGCGATGCTTACGGGCTTTTCTGTAAGGATAATCTTGTTTTCTTCAGCTTCTTCTGAAATTTCTCTTGCTCTTTTTGCTGTTGCTCTTACAAGTGAGTAACGGCTGATGTGACCTGAAAGAACTTCTTTCAAATCGGGGTTGAATTTTAAATCTCTGTCCTGTGTAAACATAATTATATCTCCTTTAAATTATTTATTTTTTAACTGCAGTGCTCTCACAAGAGCTGTTAAATCTTCAACAGCGTCTTCAAGCCTGTCATTTATAATGCGATAATCATAGTATTTGCTGTATTCAAGCTCGTTTTCAGCGATTTTCAATCTGCGAAGAATATCTTCATCAGTTTCAGTTCCTCTGCCACGAAGTCTTTTTTCAAGAATTTCAAGACTTGGCGGAACAATGAATGCACCCACTGAATCGGAATAAAGCTTTTTAATCTGATCAGCACCCTGAACCTCTATTTTAAGAATAACGATGTCACCGTTTTTCAGGTGCTCGTCAACGCTTGTTCTGGGTGTTCCGTAATAATTGACGCCGTACTTTGCATATTCAAGCATAGCATTCTGCTCGATGAGTTTTTCAAACTCGTCAACTGTGACAAATTTATAATCTACACCGTCAATCTCGCCCTCACGGGGAGCTCTTGTTGTGTATGAAACAGATTTCCATACACCGGGAATACTCTTTTTAAGGAACTCAATGAGAACTGAATCCTTACCTGCACCTGCAGGACCTGAAAAGACAAGTAATGTTCCGTCAGACACTGTCGTTGCCCTCCCCTATAAGCTCACCGACACGGTTTGCAAGTGTTTCTGTCTGCAGATAAGAGAGAATCAACTGATCGCAGTCAGTAATAACAACAGCTCTTGTTTTTCTGCCGTGGGTTGCATCTATGAGTTTTCCTTTTTCTCTGTAATCCTGAATCAAACGCTTGATAGGTGCAGAATCAGGGTTTACTATTGCTGTCATTCTTTCGGCATTGAACATACTGCCGAAACCGATATTAACAAGTTTCATATTACCGTCACCCTTTATTCGATATTTTGCACCTGCTCACGGATTTTTTCAATTTCTGATTTAATATCAAGTACTCGTCTTGCAATTTCAACATCCTGAGCTTTTGAGCCGATTGTGTTTGCTTCACGGTTCATTTCCTGAACGAGGAAGTCCATCTTTCTGCCGATTGCCTCTTCACAGACAAGGAATGAACGAAGCTGGTCAATATGAGAACGAAGTCTTACCGTTTCTTCTGCTACTGCAATTTTATCAGCATAAATAGCTGCTTCAGTGAGAAGACGCTGCTCTTCAACGTGAGCATCGCCGAGAACATCTCTCATTCTTGCAAGAAGTTTTTCGTTATATTCTCTGACTGTTTCAGGTGAACGTTTCTCAATAAAGGCCACATTTTCAAGAATAAAATCAGCTCTTGAAGAAATGTCGTTTTTCATTTTTTCACCTTCGACAGTTCTCATTTCAATGAAACTGTCAACTGCCTCTTCCGCAGTTGCTTTAACAGCTGCCCATATTTTTTCTTCATCAGCCTCTTCACGGCGTACAAGAAGAACATCCTGAAATCTGCCGAGAGAAGATGCATTGATACCATTTTCAATTCCGTAACGCTGTGAAAGCTCATTGAAAGCATCAACATAGCCTTTGGCAAGAGAGTGGTTAACCTCAACAACAACATTGTCATCTTCAAGATTTTCAACCTGAATGTAGCATTCAATTTTACCTCTGGCAACTCTTGACTGAACAAAAGACTTCATCTTTTCGTCAAGAAAGCCATAAATTCTGGGATATCTTGCAGAAAATTCAAAATATCTGTGATTTACACTTTTTATTTCAACAGTTACATTAAGAGAGTCAATACTTTTATTGGCTCTGCCGTAACCGGTCATACTCTTTATCATCCGTATTTTCCTTTCAAAATTAGTGTTTGCAACAATGCCCGGCAAGTAAAAACGGAATTTCACCTGAAAGCCTGTCCCCGTTTTTTTCAAAACCCAGCATTTTTGCAACTTCAATGCCTTCTGTTGCGGAATAGTATGCAATATAGGCGCTTCTGTTAGCACCGTAATTAAGGGAGCTTCTTATAAGGCCTTCCTGTGTTTCAGGGTCTTTATCAGGCACGGAAATCTCAATTATTTCCATTGTATAGCCGTCAAGATAAAACACTGCCATTCCGCATTCTTTACCGCTTTCATCATAGCCGATATAACCGAGGGCGCGGTCATCGTTTTTATATTTATCAGTGAGGTCGGTATTGGTTTTTGGTCTGAATGTCAACATAGTCTTACCTCACTTCTTTGCTGTTTTCATTCCTGATGAAACCATAAGCTTATGGACTTCATCCTCAGTGAGGTTACGCCATTTACCCTGAGCAAGCATACCGAGCTTGATAGAGCCGATAGCTGTTCTTTTAAGCCTTGCTACCTCAAGGCCCATAGCCTCACACATCTTTCTTATCTGACGGTTTCTGCCCTCGTGAAGAATCATTTCAAGCACAACTCTGCCTTCTTCTTTCTGAATGATACGGGCATCAACGGGAGCTGTCATTCTGCCGTCAATTTCAATGCCTGTGTTGAATTTCACAAGCATCTCTTCAGTAACCTGAGGTCTTACCGTAACACGGTATGTTTTGGAAACATGCTTTGAAGGATGAGTCATTGCATTGGCAAAGGCTCCGTCATTTGTCAGAAGGAGCATACCTTCGGAATCCTTGTCCAGTCTGCCGACAGGGTAAACTCTTGCACCTACATCCTCAACAAGCTGAGCAACACATTTTCTGCCACGCTCATCTTCCATTGTAGTTATAAATCCTCTGGGTTTATGAAGCATTACATAATAAAGCTTTTTAGAAAATACAACCTTTTTGCCGTTGACAGTGATTGTATCTTTTTTCGGATTAATCTTATCTCCAAGCTGCGCGGGGCGTCCGTTCACTTTAACTTTGCCGTTAAGAATAAGCTCTTCAGCCTTACGGCGTGACGCAATTGCACACTGAGAAAGGAATTTCTGAAGCCTGATTCTACCATCAGTCATTGATATTTCTCCTTAAAATAGTCTTTTATTTTTTCAAAAAGCGATTGCTTTTTATCGCTGTTTTCAATTCTACGGGCAGGAATATTTTCATCGGTTACAACAGGAGACGAAGCAATTACCTTGCCGTCTCTGAGCCAATTAACATAGCCTATCACCTGATTTTTTTTAACAGGGGCATACAAAAAATGCTCAGCCAAAAACTCTGTTTTTATTCCGTCTGTTTCACCTACCAGGCGCACTTCACCGCAGCTTACCGAAACACTGTCAGCCGTTCCGCCCACAACAGGTACACGTTGAAATTCCGTGTTATAAACCCCGTCTGAGCTCTTAACTGAAGAAAAGCCGTAATCAAGCATTCTGCGATGGTCCTGCCAATCATCAGGGGCATTGAGAGTGACCGCAACGAGGATCACACCGTCCCTCTGAGCGCAGGAAACAAGACATCTTCCACTCTTCTTTGTAAAGCCGGTTTTGATGCCTGTTGCACCGTCATAAGAAGACAGCAGACGGTTATGGTTAGTAAGAGTTCTGCGGTACGGCGGATTACCGTAATACACAACAGCACTTTTTTGTGAGCAGATAGAAAGAAATTCGGCATTTTTAACGGCCTCACAGCCCAATAACGCCATATCATAAGCTGTGGAATAATGATTTTCGTCATCAAGGCCTGACGGCGTTACAAAATTTGTGTTTTTCATACCGATTTCTTTTGCACGATGATTCATCATCAACGCAAAATTTTCACAGCTGCCCCCTAAAGTAACAGCGGTTACGTTAGCGGCATCGTTACCCGAACTGAGAAGCATACCGTAAACAAGCCCCTCAAGAGTAACCGTATCACCCGGCAACAGCCCCATAGAAGTTCCTTCAACATTAAGCATTGATGAAGTTACTTTTATTTCACGACCGGGCGTATATTCTTCTATTGCCAGAAGCGAAGTCATAATTTTTGTTGTGCTTGCCATAGAGCGCTTTTCATAAGCGTTTTTTTCAAAAAGCAGTTCCCCGGTCTGCACACACATCAGCGCAGCATTTCTTGCGCTGACATCTGACGCATCAAGAGCCGAAGCTTCAAAGCATAGCACAATTATTGTAACTGTAACCGTTATAAAGAATAAAAATAACCGCTTCATTCAATCATCACCCGTACATTATATGCACAGGCTATGACAAAAATCAGTTGTTCTGCTCAAAAACAGAATTGTCCTCTGCAACCTCAGCGGGAGCATCTTTCTTGCCCTTAAGCTTGTCTACAACTTCTGTAAGCTTGTCTACAAGGTCGGGAATCATACCCACAACTCTTTCAACAGAAGCGTCGGGGCCTTCAGAAATATATTTGATTGAAACATTGCCGTTGTTAATAACAAGGAAAGCTACGGGTGTAAGTGTAACACCTGCTCCGCCGCCACCACCGAAAAGATCTTTTGATGACTTTGTGGGGAAATCTGTTCCGCCTGAAGCAAAACCGTAAGTAACCTTGGAAACAGGGATAACTTTAATGCCGTTACCTGCATCAATGGGATCGCCTATGATTGTACGTGAGTCAACCATATCCTTGATTTTTTCAATTGTTGTACCTAAGATACCTGCTGCTGACTGTTCTTTCATTATATAGTTCCACCTTTCTTAGCTGAAGCCTCGGCCTCAGCGGTTGATTGATTATTATTATCGGTTCCCTTCGGAGCCGTATTATCTGATATTTCAGGGTTTGCATCATTTGTTGATTTTGGCTGATTTTTTGCGTTTGAAATAAACACCTTGATAAGCTCAACCGCAAGCTTAATACCCATTACGATTGCCGCACCGATAAGTTTTGATGGTATAACGGCAAGGTGAAGAGAAAATGCACCTTCCGTTTTACCTGACAAAAAGTCGGGCTGAACTTTAACCGAGCAATTTTTTGAATGTACAATGCTCAGAATATATCCCATTGCGGGGTAAACTTTGCTGCACATTTTTCCGTAGCTTATTGCTGCATCGGCACTGTTGCCGCCGCCAACGTTAATGCGAAGCCACAAACGGCGGATATAAAAGCTTCTGCTGATTCCTTTAAGACCTGAACCGAGCTTTTTGGCTATGTTTGAAATCAGCTCAAGAATACCTGCGATGCCTTGATTGTTGTAGAAGGTTTTAATAAAATTCTCTTTGGGCTGTGCGGGTGTCTGTGGTTCCTGAGCAGGGGTTTCTTCTGCCGTTTTTTCTTCTTTTGGTTTTTTCTCTTTTTTGGGTTTCTTCTTTTTCTTGTCTGCAGGCGGATAAATGTAAAACTTTATAAACAGCCAGCGTACAGCAAGCACAAAGCTTTCTTTATATTCGGCATAAACATTCACAGGCAAAGATAGCATCAGAATCAAAAATGCAATTATCCCGAGAATAATATATAAAGCTGTCATTTAATCACCTCCTGACAAAATTAATTTTTTACTGTATCAACCAACTATCTTTAGGCTATATTACGCTCTCTTTCGGATCAAAATATTTTTTATTCTCTATAGCATAAGTGAATACATCAATATTAAATCCATATCCAAATCTTTTTTCAAAACTTTCTGAGCTACCATTCATCTGGGTTTCATTTTTCACAATGTACTTACAAAATTCCTCAACTTGTGCTTCTACCTTAACCACAGAAAACATCAATACAAAGCAAGCAAGAACCTTAACAAATGGCCTATAAAACCTTCTGATTGTAATTTGATCAAAATCACCTATTTCTAAGCAAAATTTTATACTATTAAAGGCAGAAAGTAGTAACATAATATATGTAACATAAAAAGTCCTGTAAAATAGTATATTCACAAAACCATAGGACCAACCGAAATGAAAGCCAAACTAAACCAACAAAGTATTCTATATTTTGCCTCTTTTCGCGTTATCCGAACTATCAAAATAAATGTTGCGATACAATATATTAAAATTGATATCACATTAATCATTCTGGAAAATGTGTTATCTTCACAATTGAATACCATAAGTGAAAACAGAGTATACAAAGTCATTACAGACATGCATAACTGTCAATAAAATTGTTTTTTCGCGTTTTAACCATAATATAACAAAGACTTGAAGTCAAAATTATAAATAATAAAACAAAACCGTTTACTATATCTGCCGCCAACATCAAATTACCAAATATTTCAGTCAAAGAGAACGTTACTGCTCTATACGATTTCAGTTTTTCTTCAACTCCTGTTATTCTTGGAATTAACCACATTATCATACTTCCAACAACGACAGACAACAAAAAAACAACATATTGAAATTCAACTTTATTCTTGTTAACAATTTTTTTAATGATTAAAAATAGTGCCGCTAAAAAAATGATACCGGTTGTATTCTCACTAAACAAGCACATTGACACACCAAAAACAAAAACCAATATTGTTTTAAATATATTTGATTCTATTTTTAGGTTTTCGTTCAGTATAGCAACAACAAAAAAAACATCAAAGGAACACAATAATTTGTAAATGATGGAAAATCAAGTAAAACAGCATCAAACATTTCACTAGGTAAAAACAAACTAAATATACCTATGAGCAAAATACTCTCGTGTTTCTGATTAAAGAAAAGTTTATATAAAAAGAAAATGCTAATAACAATCACAATACTGATAAAGAGAAATTTAAATTGATATAAATGTGAAAAGAGTATACATATTATATTCCTAATAATCTACCGTTACCATAGCTTATAGAGTAAGATATAATTGATTTTATCTCTAATACTGTGGAATCAGTAAAAATATGTTCATCAACACGTGGGTACACAAAAGCAGTCGTAATTAGAGTGCACACAAACATAAACAAAAACAAGCCAAAATCAATCCAATTAGACTTGTGGTTATTCTCTTTCATTGGTTGTAACCTCATTTTCTTCGTTTTCTCCTGCTAAGTTGAGGGAAAGCTGATCAGGTAATTCCTGCTTTTCAGGTAAATCCTCGTGCTCCGGCAAATCCGGTAATTCATCAAGGGAAGTTACGCTGAAGCATTTTAAAAATTCAGGTGTCGTGCCGTAAAGCAAAGGTCTGCCAGGCAAATCAAGTCTGCCTTTTTCTTCAACAAGGCCTTTCTGGCAAAGAGTTGAAATAACACCTGAACAATCAACTCCTCTCACCTGCTCAATAAACGACTTTGTTACAGGCTGATTGTAAGCCACAACAGCAAGAACCTCAAAGGCTGCAGTTGAAAGGGGTGAATTCTTTTTGATTTCAAGTACGGCTCTTATTTTATCTGCATATTGTGAGCGTGTGCACAGCTGAAACTGATCATCCATACGAACAAGGCAGATTCCGCTTCCCCTCTCGTCAAGGGTTGCACCGAGATTCATAAGCAGATTTTCAGCATATTCAGGCTCAATTTCAAGAGCTTCTGCAATACGCTCATATTCAATCGGCTCACCTGAAGCAAAAAGTATTGCTTCAACAGCGGCCTGCATCTCATCAACCTTCAAAATAATCCTCTCCCATTTCAAAATCAGGGTCTTCGGCAATCATTTCTATTTCCATATCATTGCCTTCACCCAGAACAGCAATTTTCTTATCCTTAGTTAATGACAGTAATGCAAGGAAGGTTGCAACCATCTCTGAACGGGAATCTGCTGTTTCAAAAAATTCGTTAAACTTTTGCTTTTTCTTTTTGAAAAGTCGGGTCATTATGTACTTAACCCTTGCCGCAATAGGAACAATTTTATGCGCTACGATACCTGAAAAAGCTTCTATCGGTGGCGGTAAATTTCTTTTACCTCTGCCTACTGCCGAAAGATATGCTCTGAAAAGTTCAAGAGGCTCGTGAAGGCGCTTATATTTCATATCAGGCGGAATTTTTTGAGGTGTGCGTGAAATATGCTCAAGATCAACCTGTTCGCTAAGCTTTTTAGCCATAATCTGACAGTCACGGTATTCTGAAAGCTCACCCTGAAGTTCTTCTTTAAGGGCCTGAGCTTCCTCCTCGTGAACAGGAAGCAATGACACTGTTTTGATATAAACCAACCTTGCTGCCATTTCAATAAATTCACTGGCAACACCCATATCAGCCTCCTGCATCATACGAACGTACTCAAGGTATTGTTCCACAAGCTGCAGAATGGGAATGTCATTAATATCAATTTTATGCTTGCTTATCAGGTGAAAAAGCAGGTCCATCGGGCCCTCAAACACCTCTAATTTATAAGATAAGGTTTCCATAAAATACCCCGTTAAAATACTAATAAAGCGATACGCTGGAATAAATTTATAACAAACTCTGTTGCATATGAAAGCGGTTTTGTAAGCACACCGAAAAGAAGCAATGCCATAATTATAAGAACAAGATAGCGTTCATATTTCATAACTTTGAAATAAATATGTGTGGGAAGAATTGCAGTCAGCACTCTTGAACCGTCAAGAGGCGGTATCGGAATGAGATTGAAAACCGCAAGATTAACATTGATTATTGCGCAATACTGGAAAAACACGTATAAAGCGAATGCAACTTTATTATCAGAATAAAAATTCTGACCGATAAAAACAAATGCAAATGTGCTTATAAAAGCCATGATCAGGTTTGATACAGGACCTGCAAGAGCAATAATGGCGCCTGCAAGCTTTTTGTTTTTCATTTTGACTCTGCCGAGATTAACCGGCACAGGCTTTGCGTAACCAAAACCCACAAGCAGAATCATTACCGCTCCGAACCAGTCGATATGAGCAAAGGGTGACAGAGTAAGTCTGCCCTGATTGTTGGCGGTTTCGTCACCCATTTTATAAGCTACCCACCCGTGGGCAAACTCATGAATGGGCAGAACACAGAATACTACAAATGCACTGACGCACAGGCCAATGATTATATCAACGGCATCTCCGCCGGTTATTAAATCTAACAACATAAAGTGATCACCTAATTATCTGTTTTTTACGGCAGTTACTGCACGCTGGATACCGCTTAAATCGTTGATAGTATCAGGTGTACTGCCTGAAAGGAAGAAAAGCTGAGAAATATCTTCTGCCTGAGCTTCACCGCACTCAACAGCCATAACACCGTTTATGGGTAAGCGGCAAAGCCAGTTCTGAGCAAGAATTCTGTAAAAATCAAGTCCGTCTGCTCCGCCGTCAAGCGCCATAGAAGGTTCACGCTGAACTTCCTTTTGCAGTGTTGGCAATTCATCTGACTTGATATACGGCGGATTTGAAAGAATAAGATCAGGAGATATTCCCTGTAACAGTCTTTTATCAGCAATATCACCGCTGATTATTTCAACATTTTTTACCTTATTGAGCTTGACATTCTTTTTAAGATAAGCTATTGCATCGGCAGATTTTTCAACCGCGTAAACCTTTGCCTTCGGGAAAAGCTTTGCAACACTTACAGCAATACAGCCGCTACCTGAACATAAATCAAATACAACGGGAGCCTTTTTGTCTTTAAGAACATCTTTTGCAAAATCTGCAAGAAGCTCTGTTTCAGGTCTCGGAATAAGCACACCCTCACCAACAGTAAAGGGATAGCCCATAAACTCCCATTCACCGAGAATATACTGCAACGGCTCACCTGCTATACGTCTGCGTATAAGAGACAAAAACTCAACCTCAGCTTTTTTGCTGACTTCCTTATCTTTTTTAAGTGCAAACTGCGTAGAGTTTATACCCATTGCTTTTTCTATAAGCCAGCGGGCGTCAAAAAACGCATTTTCAACAAAAGCGTAATCAAGCATTTCTGCCCCTTGTCTGTAAAGCTCATTAACTGTCATTATTCATCAACCTCTGCAGGTAAATCTCCCTGTTCATCCAATTCTATGGGAATAATAACCTCTTCCTCTTCAATACCGAGGCATTTTTTTGTTGCGGCAATGGCAACTTCAATAATATCATCAGTGGGCTCTTTGGTGGTGATTCTCTGCATCCATAATCCGGGAGCAGATGTGATTTTAACAAAGAGATTATCGTGTGAGCCTGCGTATTTCAAAACTTCATAGCCGATACTCAGAAGCACCGGTAAAAGAAGAATTTTTACTGCCATCCAGATAAGTCTTGATTCACGAAGGCCGGGGAAAAGAATAGCAACAATACTTGTTACAACAATGCTTATAAGAATAACAAGGAAAATGAAGCTTGTACCGCATCTTGGGTGGAAACGTGTCTGCTTTTTAATGTTTTCAACAGTAAGCTCAAGTCCGTTTTCATAACAAAAAATGGATTTATGCTCTGCTCCGTGATACATAAACATTCTGCGTATATCTTTCATAAAGCTTACCGCATACATATATCCGACAAAAAGTACGCCTCTCATAATGCCTTCAATAAGGGGCTTGAACTTTGTGATATCGGCTTCAAAAAGTTTACCGATACCGTCAGCTACAAGGCTGGGAAGATAAACGAAAAGCAAAAATGCAAGGCCGAAACCGATGATTGCAGATATAACGCCGATAACAGCCATCATCTTCGGTCCGAAATGGTCAACAAGCCATTTATCAAGCTTTGACATTTCTTCTTCGCCGCCGTCTTCAAGCTCTAAAGATGTTTTTTCGGCTGATTCCATAATTGCTTTATATGAAAAAATCATCTGATCAATGAAATTAATGGGTCCCCTGATAAAAGGAATTTTGGCAATTTTATATTTATCTTTAAGCATTTTCTGCTCTTTTTTCTGTGTTTCTATAGAACCGTCAGGCAATCTCAAAGACATACCTACACCTTCCGGTCCGATCATCATAATGCCTTCCATCAGCGCAGAGCCGCCGATTGAATATTTTTTATTTTCCTGTGACATTATTCATCCTCCTGTAAGTTTTTTTCATTTTCTGCCGCAATGGCAGCCTCGATATCCCACTCCTCATTCAGCTCAACATGGTCTATTGCGAATGAAATTGAAACGGTGGTTCCTTCACCGAGAACACTGCCGATATCAAGTGTTCCTTTATGAAGCTTGACTATTTCATCTGCTACGGCAAGGCCGATACCAGAACCGTGAACAGTCATATTTGTTTTATAGAACTTTTCTTTGACGTGAGGCAGGTCTTCAGGTGAAATACCGCAGCCTGTATCAGTGATGGTGATAAGAATTACGTCATCAGCAATTGAAGCTGTGACAAGAATCTTACCGCCCTGCTTTGTGTATTTAAGAGCATTATCAAGTATGTTTACAAACACCTGCTTGATTCTGTCCGGGTCGCCGTCCATTGGCGCCGGCAGGTCAGGGGCATTATAAACAAGGTCAACACCCTCTCTTGTAGAACGGTCTTTAAAAGCAAAAACAGTTTCATCAAGCTCGGCAAGAACGTCCATTTTTTCAATTCTCAATGCAAGTCCGCCATTCTGGATACGAGAGAAATCAAGCAATTCTTCAACAATACCCGAAAGGCGTGTTGCCTCATCAATGATAACGTTCATACCTCTCTGGGTAAGCACAGGGTCAGTGTCGCTTACCTGAAGAAGGGTTTCGCCCCAACCTTTGATTGCAGTCAGGGGTGTTCTCAATTCGTGAGAAACGGTAGAAATGAAGTCGTTTTTCAGTCTGTCTGCCGCGCTGATTTCCGTTGCCATATTATTAATGGATTCACACAGCTGACCGATTTCATCATCATAAAGATAGTGGTCAATTCTGGCATCCATATTTCCGCCGGCAATAAGCTTGGTTGTGTCATTTATTTCTCTTATTGGTTTAACGATAGAGCTTACAAAAAACATGCCTGAAAAAAGAACAATACCTACGATTATCAGGAACACAAAAATAAGCACAACATAAAGCGTGACGATCTGCTCATCAATCGCTTCAAGAGATGTGATATATCTTACCGCTCCCCTTACCTGAGCTGAATCATCTTTTATAAGGTTTGTGACAGACATTATTTTTTCGCCTGATTTTAATTTGCCCGTCCAGGTAGTATAAAGAAGCTCCTCTTCACTTTCCACAGCTTCATAATAATCCGGCATCTCGGGATATTCCACACTGAAACCGCTTGATGAAATTATCACCTTGCCTGTTTTATCAATAACCCATACTTCGATAAATGATTTTTCAGAAAATTCAGAAACATATTCTCGCGCACCATTGGAAAACTCTTCATCTGATTTATAGTTATCAAAGTAGTGAGTTACTATTCCGTTAGAATAGCTTTTAAGCTTATTTGAAACAGATTCATAATAATAAGATCTGATAAAAAGTGAGCTGACGATACAAAGAATTGCAAGAATTGCAATTGTCAACGTGGCAGATTTCAAAAACCAACGCCTTGTAAGACCGACAAACTTAGGTGATTTTTCTTTCTTTTGTTTTGCCACTTAACTCACTCCTTTCAAAAATTATTTATGATACCCACTTATAACCCATACCCCAGATTGTAAGCAAATGCTTAGGATTAGAGGGCTGATCTTCAATCTTTTTGCGGATTCGCCTGATATTTACGTCCACAATTTTGTCTTCATCCTCGTGACCGTCACCCCAGACTTTTTTGAGAATCGAAGTTCTGCTTAAAGCTGAACCCTGATTTTCAAAGAAATACTGTAAAATCTGAAACTCTACCTGAGTCAGGTCAATGGGGATATTATTTTTTGTTAAAACTCTGGTTTTGGTGTTAAGTCTGAAATCACCTGAAACAATTTCGTCACTTGATTCCGCAGGTTTTTCAAGCATTGCCACTCTGCGGTAAATTGCGTCAACCCTTGCCATAAGCTCTGATGGTGAAAAAGGCTTTGTAACGTAATCGTCTGCTCCGTTCAGGAGGCCGGACACCTTGTCCATCTCCTGCGTTTTGGCGGTAAGCATCATAATTCCCAAAGAATTGCTTTTTTCTCTTAAACGTTTACACACCTCAAGGCCGTCCATATTAGGCATCATAATATCAAGCAAAGCCACAGCTATATCACCGTCACAAGCTTCATATTTGGCCAACGCTTCAAGGCCGTCGGCAGCTTCTATTGTTTCATAGCCGGCTCTTTTAAGGTTAATAACTATAAATTCTCTTATTGCCTGCTCATCCTCGGCAACCAGGACTCTTTTTGCCATCTCTTATCCTCCTGTGTGTGAAACGGAAAATCCGTTTTTGAAGTGATCGTCCTTAACGCCGAAGCTCTTACCTGCTGCGGTGATAAGGTATTCATAAGCTTTATTATCATACTCTGTAAGCCTTGAGTAACCGTCAAGAGCAGGTGTGTCTGTTGCGTGTGAAACAACTGTAAACAACAAGTCACCCATATGCTCGCTTGCTGACTGATTCCAACGGTAGAAGTACCACTGAGAATCAAGGCTTGTAATTGTTATTTTGCCGACCCAGCTGCTGGGGATATCAAGAGAATACCCTTCCTCTGTGTTGTAAAGGCAGTATTTCTCTGCTTTAAGCTTATTACGGCTGAATGAACACCATTTTACGTAATAAATGCTGCCTTCCTGAAGTACACCTGACTTAACCTGAGTTGAACCCTTAATCTCAACACCAACAGGTATTTCAAGAGTGCCGTCGTTATCAATATCACTTACTGAAATACGGTGGTTACGCCACGTGGCTGTTGTGGACTGAGTTTCAGAATCAAACAACGGAGCTTCAAGAGATTTTGCATCATCGTTCCATCTGATGATTTCTGTAATCATATCATGCTCATTTTTAAAAGCGTCAACGTAAATATAACCGTCTTTGCCGATGATAATCTCATTGTAGCCTGAAACGTTACCGTCAATGTTAATAGTTGAAAGCTCCTGTATGCCGCGCTTGTTTTCGCTGATTTCAAACACGTTTGCCGTTGCTGACGGAACAATGCCTGTATTATCAAGATTAACAAAGAAAAGTTCTTTATTTCCGTCTGAATCCATATCAATCATTTCAAGCAGATTATACTGATAAGAACCAAGGCTGTTAAAAGCATTAGGCATTGATAAATCGGGCTCATACACCGAAACCTGTTTGTTGTAGGTGGAAAGGTTCCAGCCGATAATAATTTCTTTTATGCCGTCACCATTCATATCTTCAATAATTACCGCATCAATTGATGAACCCAGACCGTTTACGGATTTAAGATATTTCCACTCTTCATTGTCACTTTGAAAAATGCCAACACTGACAGTTTCTTCAGTTTCTTTAACAGAATAGAAAACCATAGCCTCTTCTTTTGAGTCTGAATCAAAATCATCAACGATAAACGCAGATTTGTGTTCACCGTTAACGGGAGCTATGAGAGCAGCATTTGAACCTACTTCGGTTTCAAAAACATCCTGCAAAGCCTGATAGTCACCTGCAAGCTTCGGCGGACTCATTAAAGTTTCGGGGGCTTTAAGGCTC
This sequence comes from Acutalibacteraceae bacterium, assembly GCA_045541505.1. Taxonomy (GTDB): domain Bacteria; phylum Bacillota; class Clostridia; order Oscillospirales; family Acutalibacteraceae; genus CAG-488. The sequence continues at coordinate 34,493 of JAZQJF010000006.1, read as the reverse complement.
AGTGAGCATCCGCTGAAAAACAAAGCTATCATAACAACGCTCATAATCAATGCAAAAATTTTAATTTTCAAAGCCTTTTCCTCCCTTTTTCTTGACATAGATATACTTATACTATTATTCATAGTATTATATCATAAATAAATCAAGTTTTACAATATCTAATGGTTAAATTTTTGTAAATTAAAGGATTATTTTTGCTTTATTTTTTATTATGTGTTATAATTTTTGCGAGGTGGTTTGATGAATGAAGCTCCGATGAAAATTATTGCAACAGTCAAAAGCGGTTTTCCGTCAAAATTCGGCATTCCGAGACAAAGCGGTCTTGTAAAAAATCTGCCTGCACAGATCATTTTTGAGCCTGAATTCAGAAATCCTGACGCAATAAGAGGGCTTGAAGGTTTTTCTCACTTGTGGCTTATATGGAAGTTTTCAGAATCAGGTGAAAGTAACTCCCTGACCGTCAGACCCCCAAGACTCGGAGGAAACACAAGGCTGGGTGTTTTTGCAACACGCTCCCCTTTCAGACCAAACCCCATAGGTCTTTCGTGCGTTAAAATTGAAAGCATTGAGCAAACCGAAAAATACGGGACAATTATCAATATTCTCGGCGCTGACCTGATGGATGGCACTCCGATTTATGATATCAAGCCGTATCTCCCACATTCAGACTGCATAACAGACGCTGTAGGCGGGTTTTCCGATGAAGTAAAAGATTACAGACTTAAAGTAGAAATACCCGACCAAATCAAAGAAAGATTTGACGGGCAGTTTATTGAAACGGTGACTGAAATTTTAGAAAACGACCCCAGACCGTCATATCACCATGACCCCGAAAGAATTTACGGTTTTCCCTACTCAGGGTATGAAATAAAGTTCCGGGTGGACGGTGATAACCTGACTGTGGCTGAGGTGGAAGATGGTTGAAAATTCTATAAAAATAAAAGGATAGCTCTTTTACAAAGCTATCCTTCGTTTTGTTTTATCTGAAAATACAATGGAAGAACTTTCTGAAATCAGCAAAGGCCATTTCAAATTTTTCTGACCAAATATCAAAGAATGTCTTGGTTGCCGGATCATTTTCGGTTTCCTGTTCACCGGTTGCAGTGCTGTCAAAAACAAAAGCAAACCTTCCACCCGGTGCAGCATCGCCGTTTTGATAGAAAGCCATAGCATCCTCACCCTGCAAATTATCTGACCACTTGAAATTAAACCTGATTTCATCATCGGTCAGACCAAAAGCTTCTCTCGGCACAGCAAGCTGCAAAACATTGTCATTCACAGAATAATCAACCTTACATACCTGCTCAAACTCTATACCGCCCAGGGACTTTTCAAGAGTTGCTTTGCCGTTTTCCGGGGATTGTCTGTTAATTAAATACTCAAAGCCTTCCCAGTTTTTTGAAACACCGCTTGTGTCGGTATCGATCAGGAGACGCATCCAATCACTGTCAGTACAGGGGGTTAAGGTTTCTGCCGTTTTAACATAGAAATAAATATTCTCACTGTCATAAGCTACCTTTGCCTGAGTGATATCATTTCGCAAGGTGTCATTCTTATAATAACAGCCTTTCCAGCCTACACTGTCACGGTTGTTGCCGCCGCTGTAGTGATTATATTCGGGCAGAACATCATTCCACTGTGAAACATTTCCGTTGATATCTATTGACTTTTGAGCATCGGTTAAAGGCAGTTGATTTGTTCCCTTAAATCGACGGACATTTTCTACAAGCTGATAATAATAATGATCTTTCAGCACACCTGCAGACGGCTCGATATCACGGCTGTATTCGGGGCTGAACTGGTCAGGGAAAGCGTTTTCAGTGCCCATCCATTCTTCAAATCTGCCGGCTATCCATTCATTAAAGCCTGTAACAAATATGAATTCGGGATTCTGAGAAATTGCATAATCCCACTGCTGCTGAAAATTAAGTCCGTAAAGCAAAGAATCTTCTATATTCTTATCAACAACTATTTCTTTACCGCCGTAATTATATGAGTATGAGAATTCTCCGTCAGTAAAGCTCCTGCCCTGAACCGTTCCCTCAGGACTGTTCATAGCGTTCAAACCGTTTTCATTGGCATTCTGCGCAACAGAAACACACATCTGCTCAACGCCGCCAAACAGCTTTTTACCGAACTTAGTTTGCTTATAATCTGAGCACCAACCCCAGGTATCAGACACATATCTTGTGTCATCAGCAAAATAGGTTGATTCATTTTTCCTGAAGCTGAAGAAGTCGAAAATCTCCCTGTCTTTTGCATAAGCGAGTTTCAACGCACTCACGTCTGCCATAAGCAAGGGCTTACCTTCCCACATAAACCAGAACTCTCTATATCTGCCTTTGCTGTAAAGGTTGTCGTATATATCATAAAGCTGAGTTCTGATGCTATCTTCATCAGAAAAATTGAGGATAAATGAAATATCGGGAGTGTCCACTCCGTCTGCCCTCGCCTCGCTCCACACTTTAAGCAAGGTTTCATATCCCTCAGTGAAAACCTGAGTTCCGTTAGTTGTGTCAAAAAACACAACGTCAATGTCGGCATCAGCAAGCAGCTCTGCGTGTTTACGAAGAACGTATTCATCCGTATTTGTATAAAATCCGTAAAGAGGCTCGTCCCAGAAATGGGGTCTGCCGTCATAAGTTCCGCCCCAGGCAGGGTGATCCCAATCATTCACTGCTTCAGGGTATTTATCAAGCACACTGCCCGTTGTAATCGGCTCGTGGTCATTTATCCAGGGATAGTGCCAGGTCCAATAAAACATACCCACAAATTTTTCCTGACGCTTATCCCCTGTTTCACTGTTGAGAGAAAGAGTTCTGCCAAGGCCGTCAACAGCAGCCCAGGTGGATGGGTCAACGGAATTGTCTTCTTGTGATTTTCCTTGTTCAGCTACAGCCGGAACACTGAGCAAAAGTAACAAAGCTAATATAACAGCTAAGATTTTTCTGAATTTCATACCCATTCTCCTTTCGGATCTATCAGCTTGAGTATATCACAAACAAATAAGCATAGCAATATTTCCCGCTAAAAACAGTATTCTATAATGTTTTCAACAAACTTCAAGGCATAAAAAAATCCCCTCTCAATGAGAGGGGATTAATTTTACTGAAGACCGATTGTTTTGAGGATGTGATTGAAGATATGCATGATGTAATTCATATAAGGAATATCACCGTCAAAGTTACCTTCAATAATATCGGCTGTTTCACCGCCGTTTGCTTCACTTACAACATTAAGGAATGTGCCGATTACTGTTGAAGCAATGTCTGATGAATATGAGAAGAGAAGTGCGTTAGCATTAGCCTTGATGCCGTATTCACCGGGTGTTCCATAGTCGTTGAAACGAACAAGAGCGATAGAATAATCGTTATCAGGGTCAATGTAGCCTGCCATATCGTTCATAAGGCCGAATACAAGAACTTCGTCATCCTCGTCAAAGTAGTTGATAAGAGCTTCATACTGGAAATCAGATCTTGTCAATGAATAATCACCTGAAAGAAGGTGGTCATCAGTTGCGATGAGCTCAGGGTTGATTTCACCGGGGCACATAAAGATCTTGATGTTTTCACCGATTTCCATATAGCCAACTTCAGAAACAGTGTAAACGCTGTTATCTTCATCGGTAAGAATTACGTTGTTTGTAAGCTTAACGATAGCAAGAAGTCTGAGCATAAAGTTATCGGTTTTAACAAGAATTTCGTCTGATTTAACATTGAGAATAGGCTCAACCTCTTCACCGAGAGGCAATGATGCGATGTAGTCACCGAGAACGATGCCGTAACGCATTGAACGGTGTTCATATGTAGTGTCATAGATGGGGTTCTTTGCATCTTCAGGATAATATGCTTCATAAGCTGAGTTGATACCCATATCCATCTTGATCATTGAACCGATAGCTGAGTTGATGTAAATGAAGTTACAATCCTGACCCTTTGCTTCATAAGCGTTAACGATCTGCTGTTCCATATAAGGAATCATATCGGCAGAAACAGTGGGAAGGATTTCTTCGTCTGTGCTTACGCCAACCTTTTCGGGATGAACAGCAAAGTTAGCAATAACTGTAACGGGAGAAGCTTTCTTTGCGGGAACGAAAGTAAGCTTGTAGATTTCTTCAAGGATAACAGTTGTGTCAGCACCGGGCTGGAAGAAGTTTTCTGTTCTTTCTTCACCTGTGTTTGCATCTTTGAAAGAAATGGTATCATCAGCTTTTGTCATATGAAGTGAGCCTTTTTCCATATTGCTGTAAGCAGCGATCATAGAATCAGCAACTGTCTGATGAAGGAAATCCATATATTTGGGATCAGGGATAGCGTTGCCTGCACCGTTGAAGAGATTTTCAAAAAGAGAACCGTCAACAACCTGGCCTACGCCCTGAAGGATACCGAGTGTGTCAATAGCACTGTGAGTATGAGTAGCAGTAACGTTGATGCTTACGATATCAGTGATGCCGTTAGCTGTGCAATACTCATCAATAAGAGCTACGATAGCATTTTTACTTGCATTTGTAAGACCGATTGAGTCAACACTTGCAATAAGAACCTTACCTCTTGAATCGTCAAGGCAGATTGTACGAACTGAAAGAACGTCAGCAGCATATCTCTCAGCAAGGTCAGCTGCGATAGCGTCGCGCTCTGCCTGAGAGCAGCCGTTTTCTTCTGCATAACGGTCAGCATAATACTCAGCAAGGTCTGAGGGAAGCTGGTTAACTGTTGTACCGTTTTCGATCAAAGCACCGATGTCTGCTGCGCCGTATTTATAGTATGCGCCTTCATAGAAATCATCGGGAATGATGTCACGCTTATCATAACCGAGGCTGAAAACAGCATTGTCAGCTGCTTTGTCAGCAAATTCGTCGTGACCGTCATACTTTTCAAACAAGGGATTTTCATACTCTGAAATATCCAAAGCGCCTGTGTCAGAAAGGTCAACAAAGCCGAGAACTGTGTTGAGAGAGAACTCGAGAACCTTGTCAAGAGTGTGGCACAAAGCAAGAAGAAGGTTGTCAACAATGTTAACACCGATGCTTGCAGCTGCGTCACCCACACTGTTTGCAGCAAAAACAGTAACGCCTGACATTGAGCCAAGAACTACTGCAACGCAAAGGATAACAGATAAAAGCTTTTTAATTTTTTTCATCATTTGCAACTCCTTTTACAAATTTACTGATACATTATATCAAAGAAAAAAAGTTTTGTCCACTGTTTATAGAAATTTTTTGGTTCATATAGAGAAAAATGTTAAATTATATACATAAAGAAATTATCTGATTTTGTGCAGATACCTTCAATGATTTGTCTTAACTGGTCTCTTGTCATAGTTTTCTCCTTTTCGCTTTCAGTTTGTTATCGCGGTTCCTGTCCGCCTGAGCTTGATAGTTTTGCGAGATTCCGCTCAAAAATGGGTATAAAAAAAGCAGCATTGATTACTCAACACTGCTTGATTTATTAAATTTTAAAACTCGGGAGAAGTCATTATAACCTCTCCCTTACAAAAGCAAATGAGCTTTTTGTTAATCAAAACAAAAACACTCTGCAAACGACATTTACATCCGTTGCAAAGTGCTTAATTGGTTCTGAATTGCTCAATTTCGTCAGTAGTCATTTGTTCAAAAGTTTTGTTGTTTTCTCTCATATACTTAACCATTTCGGTATAATTGTATAATTTCGTCGGAGCCGGGGCATTTATATCCGTATAACACCCATCAAATTCATCGAAATCCGGGTCTTCTATAATAGATGCCATAAATCACTATCTCCTCTCATAATTATAAGTTTTCAAAAGATTCATAGAAGCTTCACCTTCTATGAGAAATTGAAATTCGTGAACTACAGGAATATGAGTTGCACCAAATTTATCAATATAATGTTTCAATACTTTCCCGTTTGCTGCATATCCATACACAGCTCCATCGCCACCATTTTTCAATGATTCCTCAACTGCTATTGCAAACAAGTGTCCGCCAACACCTTTATATTTCACCTTGTCACCAACAAACATTTTGTTGTTATGTGGTGCAGTAACGGCTAATGCTACATAGGTACAACCTTTTTCGTATCTTAATGACACAAGACCCTGTGGGCTTCTCTCGCCCTTCAAGAAAACACCGTGTATTTTTTCTCCATCAGGCCTACTCACCCAATCAACATACCAGCCATTCTTTTTAGAAAAATTTAGCAAATCACGACGTTCCATAGTTCGCACTTCAGTTGGAAGAATCTCGCCTGTTTTTGCATCTTCCAAGCACGGAACCAACTTATTAATCTCAATGTCTATTGTACCACCATTTTCAGATTTTGCAACAGGCTCAGTTTTCGCAATCGCTTGGGAATTTGCCTTTGTGGGGGCATTCATATTGATTTTGCCGAGGCCGTCGGAGTATATGCGCTGTCGTTCCTGGGGAAGTCCCATTTTCTTGCTGAAATCGGTGTATTCCTTTGACAGCTTTTGATATTTGCACAAAAAAACACCCCACGCGAAGGCATGGGATGCTGTTTAAGATTATTCAACTGATTTAAGGGCGGCAATGACATCGAATCTCTGCAGGCGCTTATGAACAAGCAGACTTACAAGAGCCGCAAATACAGCAGTGAGCACAACCGAAAGCAAGAAGCTCCACCAGTAAATCTCTCTACCGAACATTACAACATTAACCTCGGCAATATCAATGACTATTCTGTGAAGTCCGATACCGCCCAGAAGCCCTACAAGAATACCTGCAATAGTGAGAAAAATGTTTTCTCTGTAAACGTAGGATGTTACCTCTGCGTCTGTGAAGCCCACAACCTTGATTGTTGCTATTTCACGAAGTCGCTCCTGAACGCTTATGTTTGTAAGGTTATACAATATCACAAAAGCAAGTAACCCTGCCGCCACGATGAAGATAATAACCACAACGTCAAGACGGTCAACAATTGCATTAAATGAATCTATCATAACATCTGTTGAAACTACGCCTGCAACCTCGTTATATGCCAGAAGGTCGTCAGCCATATATTGCTCGTCGTTGGAATTGGCGAAATCTTTAAGTGTTGCGAGAACATACATAAACTCAGGGTTTTCACCAAACACGTTACGGTAATATGCAGGTGAAACATAGACATAGTGATAAACATAGTTTTCTGCTATTGCCGAAACTATTACCTCATATTTTTCACCGTCAACGTCAGTGAGGATAATGGTATCGCCAACCTTTGTATCGGTATCATCAGCAAGCTTTTCCGTGATAACGGCTCCGTCATCGGTAAGGTCATAAACCTCATTGCCCTTACGTGAACGAAGGGTGATGCATTCTTTGAGCTTTTTGTTTGACTCGGGAACATAAAGATGAATTGACATCTCAATATCATTATCTTCTTTTGAAGAAGATGCGGTCATTGTTTTAGTATCAAGAAGCATTGCGTTTTTGACTCTGATATCTTTTTCAAGGTCATTGACGGTTTCACTGTGACCCGGAAGCTGCTCATCATCAAGAACAGCCATAAGGTTATAATGTGAAATACCGCCCTCTCCGTACTGAGCAGAAATAATTGTGTCAACAGAGTTATTTATACCGAAGGCTGCAAGGATAAGCATTGTACAGCCTGCAACACCGAGAATGGTCATAACCATTCTTTTCTTGCTTCTGAACATATTTCTGATCGTTACTATCGAACCGAAAGACATTGAATTCCACAAGCCTGTAAAACGTTCAAGGAAAACACGCTTGCCGGGTTTCGGTGACTTAGGACGCATAAGCTCTGCTGCCTGGGTTTTAAGAGCTCTGCGGCAGGCAAACAACGTAGCAGAAAGAGTAGAAACAAGTGAAAACAGTGTACCGATGAGAATATATGACCAATGGAAATAAATCTTAACATCGGGCAGACAATACATCATAGCGTAAGCTGAGTCGATAGCCTTGGGGAAAACTACCGCACCGATTACAATGCCTATTGCTGAGCCTAATATACACGCAATAGCGGCGTACCAATAATATTTTGCAAGAATGCTGTTTTCTTTGTAGCCCAACGCTTTGAGGGTACCTAACTGCATTCGCTCTTCTTCAACCATTCGTGTCATGGTCGCAAGGCACATCATTGCTGCAATAAGGAAGAAGAATACAGGGAAAACGTTTGCCATAGCCGTTACGTTTTCAAGGCTCTGACCGTAGCTTTCGTGACCGGGCAGATCATTCTGATAAGAAACCGTCCAGGTAGAGCTATTAAGCTCTTCGAGCTGAGCCTTGGCCTTATCTATATCACCCTGAGCTTTTTTAAGACCAACTCTTACTTCGTGCTCTGCATCAGAATACGCTTCTTCGGCAGATTCAAGACGGGCCTTTGCGGCCTTAAGGTCAGCCATACCTGCGGCAATTTCTCTGTTACCCTTACTCTCTTCATAATAAAGGACAAGCTGTGATTCTGTAATCTTGATTTTTGCTTCGGCAAGCTGAGCCTCAGCTTCTTTGAGAACGTTTTTAAAAAGATCGAGGTCTTTTTCGCCCTGTTCAAGCTTTGCGATGTCGCCTGCGTAAGAATCAAGAATATTCTGGTTATTTTTATAAGTTTCTTCGCGGCTTTTTATTGTTGCCTGCTGAGAAGTGTAAGCGGCAAGAGCCTCATCATACTTCTTTTTGGCAACGCCTTTATCGCTTTCTGCCTGAGCAAGCTGTATGCCGATAGCTGAAATTTCATTCTGAAGGTCTGCGCATCGCTGAGTAAACTCAGCTACGTAACCGCGAATTGTTTCAATTGACTCAAATGAAGTTTCCGGGTCCCAGTTTGCCTCTTCTTTTTTAAAGACATCGAGGGCTTCTCTGCTTTCTTCAAGCTCTTTTTCTTTATCATTCAGCTTTTTCTGAAGATTTGTGCAATTTTCAACAGCTGAATTATACTCTGCTTCAGCTTTATCAGACGCTGTTTTCAGCGAAGGCAGAGCCGCTATAAGAGCATCAATTTCTGCACGGTCTTTTTCCTGACGGATGCGATAGTTGTTATACATCTCTTTGGCTTTCTGGAAGCCGTCAATTTCATTATCAGCATCATTTGCAAGCGATTCATTCTTTTTATACTCTGCAAGTGCATCTTCATACTCAGCCTTTGAGGCTTTAAGCTCACCTTCAGCTGAGGCGATTTTTTTATTCAGTCTGTTTTGAGCAGATGCCATCTCACCGTCACCGTTTTGTATATATGATTCGATGACATTGATTTTTTCCAAAGCATCTTCAAGCTGAGCGGTTGTCTGCTTTTCCATTTCAGCATAAGCTTTTTCACCTTCAGCAATTTTCTCAATATATTCCTGCTTAACCTGAGCAAGACGGGTACTGATACTACCCTGCGCAATAGATTCAATTTTCTTGCCTATCTCTTTGGTATAATCGTAATATTCCTGAGAAAAAGCATCATACTGATCTTTATTATCTACTGTTGCAAAGACCTGACCGTAATAATCAGAAGCAAAGCATTCTTCACCGATGTAGATATACATACCGAGAGTGCCTGAACCGATATTGGTTGAACCGCGCTCAAAGGATATATACATCGGATTTGAAACTGTACCTACGATGGTGAATGTGTCAGTGTTAAGTGTATCGGAAAGTGTTGTTCCGTCACCGGCAAGAGTAACGGTATTACCGATAGTAAGCTCGGAATAAGAGCCTGCAACAGCACTGTCAATAAGACATTCATTTTTATTTTCAGGATATCTTCCGTCAATAAGAGTGATACGGTTTATGTAGCTGTCATCACCCTTACCTGTCCGGGAAAAAGCATATGCACGGGCAAAATCCATAGACATAACACGGCATGCCATAGCCGCACCGTTTTCAACGTTGACTATCCCCTTTCCGTCAACAAAAACAAGCGTATCCGTAAGCTTTATGGGGTCAACTGATCTGACACCCTCAACCTGCGCGATTTTTTCAACCTCTTCATCATTGAAGCCGATAGTTGAAATCACCGAAATATCAAGAACATTATCACTGACAAAATACTCGTTTGCAGTTTTTCTCATATCCGGTGACGCTGATTTTATGCCGACAAAAAAGCTTATACCAAGAGCAACGATTGCAACTATGGAAATAAATCTCATTATGCTTTTTCGGATAGAGCGGATTAAATCCATTCTCATCGGCCTGTTCATAAGGTTACCATTCAATCCTTTCAACCGGAACCGGTGTTTCGTTAATCTCTATGCGGTGAATTTTACCGCTTCTCATTGTAATTACTCTGTTAGCCATAGGGGTAATTGCCTGGTTATGGGTAATGATTATAACAGTCATACCGATAGCTCGGCTTGCATCCTGCAAAAGCTTGAGGATCTGAATACCCGTTTCATAGTCAAGAGCACCTGTAGGCTCGTCACAAAGAAGCACCTTAGGACGTTTTACAAGAGCACGGGCAATAGAAATTCTCTGTTGCTCACCGCCTGAAAGCTGAGCCGGGAAGTTACCTGCCCTGTCCTGAAGGCCTACAAGTTCAAGCATCTTATAGCTATCAAGAGGATTCTGGCTTATTTTTGCAACAAGCTCGATGTTTTCATAAGCTGTAAGATTCTGAACAAGGTTATAAAACTGAAAAACAAAGCCTACATCTCTGCGTCTGTAAAGAGTCATATTACGTTTGCCGAGAGTTGTTATTTCTCTGTCATCAACAATTACGTTGCCTGTGTCACAAGTATCCATACCGCCGAGAATATTAAGAACGGTTGTTTTACCTGCGCCGCTGGGGCCTACGATGGTGCATATTTCACCTTTTTCAATATCAAAGCTTACATCTGACAGTGCGTCAAGGTCAAGCTCGCCTAATTTATACTTTTTATTTACATTATGAAATTCAATAAAAGCCATAAATATCCCTCACTATACAGTTTAACAGATTAATTATATAACAACTTTTTTGATTTTGCAACGGAATTAATAGGAAATTTACAAACAGACAAAATAAAGAAATATGCATACATAAAAAGACTGCACCTGCCCGACAGGCAAATGCAGTCTTTAATCACTTGATCAATAACAATTTTTATATATAGACTTTGATATGGAATTAACCGAGAGCAACCATGCTGAAAACAAGTGCAAACAACGCAACAGTTTCGCAAAGACCAACAACGGTGATGTACTGTGAGAAGCCTTTGCCTGTTTCAGCAAGAGCATCTGCACCTGCAGCGCCTGCTTTACCCTGAACAACGGCTGAAACTGCCATTGCAAGACCTGATGCGATACCGAGGCCGAAAAGGAATGCAGGGTCTGCTGTTGATGAGCTCATCTGCTGCATAAGAAGGAAACCGTAAATTGTCTGTGTAAGAGGAGCACCTGCAAAAACTGTGAGAATAAACGGTGCTGCTTTATTGCTCATATAGCACTTTTTCCATGCGCCGATTGATGCCTGACCTGCAATGCCGATACCGATTGCAGAGCCTGTTGCGGCAATACCCATTGCCAGTGCTGTTGCTAATAATCCTAAATTCATAATAACTCTCCTTATTTTTCAATTTGTTCTTCAAAAGGTTTGAATTTATGTCCGCTCCAGGACATATCAAGATGTGATGAGAATTCAAGAGTGTTAAGTCTGATTCCGTGAACGATGACCGACAAAACATTCAGTATCATATTCAGTCCGTGGCCGAAAACCAGAAGCACAATTGCAATTATCATAAACAAAAAGTTGCCAAGCAAAGGACCTGCAAGCTCGTTTACGGTTGCAGATATTGCGGCACCTGCAAGGCCTACAGCCCAGAGGCGGATGTATGAAACTATATCTGAAAATACGTTTACAACACCCAACAGAACCGAAACAATGTTTTTAAGACTTGCAAGAATTGATTTAACAACGCTGCCCTCATAGTTTGAGAAAACAAAGCTCATAATAAAGCCTGCTATAACAAGAATAAGGGCTGCCGTTCCCACAGGGATTCCGCCGAGAACAAGACCGAAACTGAAAACCTGCGCATTTACAACGAAGCTCAGTACCACATAAAAGATACCGATAAGCTGCATTATTGAGCCGATATCACCGAGAATCTTAATTGATGTTCTGTTTCTTGATGCGACCTTGATATGAGCCACAGTCAGCTGAATAAGAGCCAATGAGAAGCAGAATATCTGAAGATTCTGCGCTGTTGTAAGCCCTGCTTCGCCCTGTGTCCAGAACGGGTACCAGATTTTGTCGGCATATACGTTTGATATAACAGGAACCGACAGGCTTTTAAGCCATTGGGGCAGCTGTTCAGGGGCAAGGCCGAACCATGTGCAGGTAAGAGTTCCCCAGAGGATTGTTGAAAGACCGAAAAGTCCGACAAGCAGGAACGCGGGCGGAATTTCTTTTTTTGCAGCCCGTGCTTTTGCAATCAGTATTGCAGTTACGGCACAGATCAGTAATCCGTATCCGCCGTCACCGAAAATGATGCCGAAGAAGATGAGTATGAAGCCCAGAAACCATCCCGAAATATCGTATTCAAAATAGCCCGGAACCGTGCCGAGAAAATCGGTAAGCGGATAAATAAGGCTTACAAACTTATTGTTTTTCAGCTTTGTGGGAACGTTGTCCTCTTCTGTAGGCTCTTCAACAAGAAGTCCCCATGAATTTTCAGCAGCAATCTTTTTGAGATTTTCAAGATTTTCTGACTCTACATAGCCTGTGAAATATGAAACAGTAACATTACCCTTTTCGCCGTCAGATAAGCTTTCGTTTGCCATTCCTGTGGCATAAACCTCAAACTCAACTTCTTTTTCATAAGATCTGATGGATTTTTTCAAAGCTTGTGTATACGGTACAAAAGAAGTGATTTTTTCATCGATCTCTTTTATCCGGTTATCAAGCTCTGCTGTCTTTTGCATTATTGATTGTGTTGACATCTCAGGCATTTCAATTTTATACGCTTTCAATGAATCAACTGCTTCATTTTCGCCTTCAAGACCTGATCTTATCAACAGGAATTTTACAGAATTTTTTGTTTTCTGCAAGCTGAGTGTTTTAACATTGTCGCCTAAGCTTTCGTATTCATTTTTTGGCATCTCATAAAGGGAAACATCAATGCCTTTTTGAGATAAAGCATCGAATTTTTCAGGTTCAAGTTCACCCCAGCCGGAAATACGTTCAAGCTCTGTGTTTAAAACAATTTTCTGCGCAAGACACTGCTTTTTCTCGTCTTCAAGAGCAACAATTTCTTCACAGACGGATATTGCCGTTTGTGAGTCAATGTCTTTCGGTTTAACATTTTTTATTTTCTTTTCCGATACACTGAAAAGTGCACTTTCAATCAAAGCAATTTTATTTTTCAGCTCTTCAAGCTTTTTACCTGAGCCTTCAAGCGCTTCGATATGAAGAATTCCTGCCTTGCGCAATTTTCTGAGGGTATCGGTTTTTTTATCTCCCTTGATTATGAGAGAAACCTTTTTCATAGGAACTATCATAATGAGTACACCTCCGTTTCAGAGGATACTTCATTGCGGGAGGCAATTTTGCGTTTTGAAATTTTTGAACGGACAACGGCACTTACCTGTTGGTCCGCCATATAGATAGATATTTTTTTGATATTTGCTTCTGTTTCGGGAATTTTAACCTTTTCAAACAGGTTTACTCTTTGAGAAGTTGCACGAAGCTCTTCGCCGAGAAGCTTTACCTGCTCTTCCAACACTTCCGCTTCAAGGTCAAGTGACATTGCCTTTTCCATATGATTTGCAGCTATATCAACCCACAGCGGTGTTTCATATAAATCATAATCTCCCCTGGAAAAATCAGCGCCTTCATAAACGGGAATTGCAACGCCCGCAATATTTCCGCTGCCTTTACGGATATTTCTTACGGTGATTGTTCCATCGGGGAAAGCATTTGTTTCGCTGAAAACAGCTATCCACGAATCAAAGCCTTTTTCAAGGTCGGCTTTTTCTTTTCTTACCGCTTCGGCTTTTGATTCAATAGCACGTATCTCAGCCTGAAGCTGTTGCTTTTTGAGTGTCAGAGTAGGCAAATATCTCCGATACATTTTAAGGGCATCCTTTTGTATCTTTAACTCATTTTTAGTCAATTTGATTTTTGCCAAAACTACAGTCCTCCTTACTTAACGGGCCAGAATTCATCGGTAAGGTCTGACTTTATTCCGGTTTCATCCTTTTCAAAACACTCTGCCAGAATTTCCCATCCAAGGTCAAGCGCACCTTCGAGAGAAAGATTTACCGACAGGTCCATAAGCTTGTTTTCAAAAAGCTGACCGTATCTGAGCAATTTTTCATCCCAACGTGTCATAAAGAAGCCCATATTTTTCTTTTCAAGGGTCTCTTTATATGAAGAATACATACGGATCATTGCATCCATAAGTGCACGGTGGTCTTTACGTGTCTTACCGTTTACATTCTGCTTAAGTCGTGAAAGAGAACCGAAGGGCTCAATGCGTCCGCCTTTGAGGTAATACTGACCTTCTGTAATATAACCTGTATTATCGGGAACAGGATGAGTAACATCGTCACCGGGCATTGTTGTAACAGCAAGAACCGTAACCGAGCCTGAATCTGCAAAGTCAACTGCTTTTTCATAACGTGAAGCAAGCTGAGAATAAAGATCACCGGGATAACCGCGGTTGGAGGGAACCTGTTCCTGAGTGATGGCAATTTCTTTCATTGCATCAGCGAAGTTAGTCATATCGGTAAGAAGGACCAATACGTCTTTATCCTGTAAAGCGAACTGCTCTGCAACAGCAAGAGCCATATCGGGAATCATCATACATTCAACTGTGGGGTCTGACGCTGTGTGAATAAACATAACGGTTTTACTCAGCGCTCCGCCGTTTGAAAGCTCTTCTTTGAAATAAAGGAAGTCATCATATTTAAGACCCATACCGCCAAGTACGATTACGTCTGCCTCTGCCTGAAGAGCTATACGGGCAAGAAGCTGGTTGTAGGGCTCACCTGAAATTGAAAATATCGGAAGCTTCTGTGAAACAACAAGGGTATTGAACATATCGATCATCGGTATGTTTGTACGCATCATACGGTTTGCAAGAATACGCTTTGTGGGGTTTACGGAAGGACCTCCGATAGGCTTCAGATTTTCGGTAAGAGACGGGCCTTTATCTCTGGGTTCACCTGAACCGTTAAAAATACGGCCCAAAAGATCATCACTGAATGAAACCTGCATCTCGTGACCTAAAAAGCGGATTTCGTCACCGGTAGAAACACCCTGACCGCCTGCAAAAACCTGAAGAGAAACCAGGTCACCATCGATTTTATTTACTTCGGCAAGAGATTTGCCGAAACGTGTATTGATATGGGCAAGCTCGTGATATTTAACGCCCTCAGCTCTTACGGTAATAACGTTACCCGTAATTGATTCAATTTTATTGAAAACTTTATTCACATCACTCACCACCTTTTAATAAAAGCTCTGCTTCGCGGCTGATTGCACCCTGACCGTCAGAATACAACGCATCAATTTCTGCCTCTGCTTTTGCAAAAGCTTCGCTTTCAAAATCTGTATAGTTCCAGTCAATAAATTTCTGACGCATACGGTTAAAGAAGCTTCTGGCATCGTCTTTATTATCAACAGCATATTCACTGCCCAGAACACATACAAGCTTATCTGTAACGTAACGCTGACGTGCTGTTGTGCAGTTAGCGTCAATTGAATCAAATGAGTTCTGCTGAAGATAAACCGAATCAAGCATTTCTGATTTAAGATAAACAATATAGTCTGAAAGGCTTGTTCCTTCTTCGCCAACAACCTTCATCATTGAGCCGATTTCGTCACCGTGAAGAAGAACGGCTTTGCAGAAGCTTGTTTTGGCCGGATCAGTAACGCTTTTATACTTTGACCAGGAAATAAGCGGGTCAATTGCAGGATATTTTCTCGCATCTGAGCGTTCACGGGATAATCCGTGGAATGCACCTACAACCTTAAGTGTTGCCTGTGTAACGGGTTCTTCAAAGTTACCGCCTGCAGGTGAAACAGTACCGCCGATTGTAACAGATCCCTTGCTACCGTCGGGAAGGCGTACACAGCCTGCCCTTTCATAGAAAGCAGCAATATATGATTCAAGATACGCCGGGAAAGCTTCTTCACCTGGAATTTCTTCAAGACGGCCTGACATTTCTCTAAGCGCCTGAGCCCAACGTGATGTTGAGTCAGCAAGAAGAAGCACATTAAGACCCATCTGACGGTAATACTCAGCGAGTGTAACTGAGGTATAAACCGAGGCTTCACGGGAAGCGACAGGCATTGATGAAGTGTTACATATAATAATCGTACGCTCCATAAGTGAACGGCCTGTTTTCGGGTCGGTGAGTTCAGGGAACTCTGTCAGAGTTTCAACAACCTCACCTGCTCGCTCACCGCAGGCTGCGATAATAACAATATCAACATCTGCATATTTAGAAGTGGTATGCTGCAAAACGGTTTTACCTGCGCCGAAAGGACCTGGAGTACAGTAGGTTCCGCCCTTCGCAACAGGGAAAAATGTATCAATAAGACGCACCTTGGTTTCCATTGTTTCAACGGGAGCAAGTCTTTCACTGTAGCATTTTACAGCTCTTTTTACAGGCCATTTGAACGACATTGAAACAGAAATATCTCTGCCTCTTTCGTCAGTGAGAACCGCTACGGTTTCATTGACGGTATATTCGCCTTTTTCTGCAATTGATTTTAATGTGTAGTTGCCCAGAAGATAAAAAGGAACAAAAATCTTATGTGTGAACGGTCCTTCAGGAACGGTGCCGATATACTCACCTGCACGCAAGGTGTCACCGATTTTTGCAACGGGAGTAAATTCCCATTTCTTTTCAGCATTAAGTCCGTCAGCGTAATTTCCTCTTTCAAGGAACCAGCCTGCCTGCTCAGCCAGAACAGGCAGCGGATTCTGAAGTCCGTCATAAATCTGACCGAGAAGACCCGGTCCTAACTGTGCTGAAAGCATTTCACCGGTAAACTCAACCTCGTCACCGCATTTAATGCCGCCTGTCATTTCATAAACCTGTATCTGCGCTATGTTTCCGCGAATACGGATAACCTCGCTTTTAAGCTTTGTGCCGTCAACCTTAACATAGCAGATTTCATTCATTGAAACATTGCCTTCAAAGCTGACGGATACAAGGTTACCGTTGATACTTACTACCTTACCTGTATTTTGGTTCATTGTGTAACCTCCGATCTGTCTGCATTTATAATGGAGTTGTAGATATTTCTGTATGCAGATTCTCCGCTTTGAGAATCAAACTGTCTTATGCGTGAAAGAAGCTTAAGCTTTAAGCCGTAATAAAACACAAATTCTTCCGAGAAAGAATCCATCGGTCTGAGCGTTTCAAGAAACTCAAGACGATAACGGTTGAGAAACTCTTCTGCCTGCATCGGGTTTTCAATTTCCACAGCTGTGCGTACAGCCTGTAAAAGACCCGCTGAAAAAGACTTGTTTTCACTCTCGAAGAATTTATTCATTTTGTCTGCACGGAGTTTAGCCAGTGCAAGGCGGAGATTTCTTTCGCCGTCATTCCATTTCTCTATAATTGAAGATGATGATTTTTCGTAATTTTTCGGCGGTGAAAGAGTCAGGCCAGCCAATTCTTTTTGCGCTTTTTTACCAAGAAATCTCTGACAAAGCTCCGTAAACCGTTCCTGAGTAATGGGAAGCGGTGAGTTTTCGGAAATACCGTCAAGAGACGGCAACTGAGATATCAGATAATATTCTGCCATAATTATTCAGCCTCTTTCAGAAGTGCAGTAACCTTTGGGCTGAGATAATTTGAAAGCATATCAGTAACCGCCTGTGCAGAATAATCATAATAAACTGCACCGTCGCTGACAGCAATACGGAATCCGCCGTCAAAATTATCATTCGCTTTAAGGGTAACACCATTGAGCATTTTTGATTTTAGCTGAGCAAGAAGTGCCTGTTCAAGCTTTGCAAGATCTGCGCTGTTTAAGATCACTGAAACATCTTCAGCCTCAGGCTTTGATGCCCACTGATTAACAGCGTTTATGATAAGAGAAGTAAATTCTTCAGATGAATATACATCGTTAACGTTTTTACCAACTATCGCATCAAGCTCTTTTGTAACGCTCTCTCTGAAAGAAATAAGCAGATTACGGCCTGCCTGACGGATTGCATCTTCACCCGATTTTACAACCTTTTCATTTTCCTTTTTAGCGTCGGCTAAAATTCTGTCAGCCTGAGCTTTTGCATCTGATATAATTCTATCTGCCTCGGATTTTGCAGAATTGAGTATCGCCTCAGCCTGAGATTCGGCAGCATCAACGCCGTCTTTTTTAATCTGATCAATGAGCTCTTTCAATTGTATTTCCATAAGACTGTCTCCTTCTTATTTTGTTCAGAATCATAATTATTTTATGTGTTTATACTAAAAAAACACATAAGGGAACCAACATCCTCTACAGACAGCTGGTTCCCTTAAAATATGTTTAATTTTCAACAATTATAGCACAAAAACATTTTTTGTCAATACTTTTTTACAGCAGTATTTTGTTCCCGATTTTACACCGCCAACCGACAAAAAGTAATTCTTTCAGGAATAAAGGCATAGCTATATTCATTTATGATTCGTTTAATCTCCCTCCGATATTTTTTATCTGTTTTTAAAGCGATAGTTCTCAAAACATCCTATGACACTGAGGGTAAAAGAAGCAGAAGATAAACTTTTGATGCAGATTTCAAATAATTAATAAAAGCCCTGAAACAACTTGATTTCAAGGCTTTTTATAGCAGTTTATGTTAGTTTACATATATATGTGCTCTGCAAATGCTGCACCGTCTGAGCCGATTGATACTACCGTTCCGCCCACAAGACCGTCAGCATAATAAGCACCGTATCCTGTTTTGAGCATATAATTGAGTCTGATGCCTTCATAATAAATCTGGAAATTATTTATATGATCGTGACCTACAAACATATTTTTTGTACTTCCAAGCTCTTTGCATACATCAAAAAATCCGTTATTCACAGGCGGGCAGCTGACACCTTCACCTGAAACACCGATAGCATCAGGGGCAAGTTCAGAGGCAAGTGTTCCGATTTCTTCACTGCCATTGGCGGCTATCCACGCTTCCTTGTATTCATAAACCGGAATGTGCATAAAAACTGAGCTTTCAACCGTATGACCTTCAATTTCGGAAATTCCGTTCACGGCCCACTTGTACCACTCTATCTGATTATTCCAAAGATGATCATAGCCCCCTATGGTTGAGCCGTCTTCAAGAGTATACTCTGCGCCGTCATGAGTGTCCACCATAAAAAGAGTGTGTATAATTTTTTCGTTTTCAGTAATGTTTATGATATAGTTACCGTATCCCATATCTTCAGGACCAAATTCAAAAAGGCAGTTTTCAGCCTTAAAGAGAAGATGTGCGGCCCAGAATTCATTGATGCAGCACTGACCGTCGTGATTGCCCATAACGGGTGCCCACGGGATATCATAAGCATCGATCTGCTTTACAAGATTGATGTACGCCACTGTTCCCCACGCATTATCACCTGTCAGAGTAATAAGATCAGGATCGGTTTCTTTCACAAGATTATCGATCATTTCGACTGTCTTCTCGCCTTCTTCTTCATAAACCAGATCATCCTTGAGCTGAAGGTCTGCAAGATTGAGAATAACAAAATCTTCGTCAGTATCTTTTTCAATTTCTGCGCAATAATCTGCTGTGAATTCATCAGTTGCCGACCACTGGGTAAAGAAATTATCTTCACCTAAATTTACAACAAGTGCTCCTACCGGTGAAAGAATTCGAAAAAGCGAAAGGAAAAATGCTATAATAAGTTTTAAAGTTGCCATATTGCACCTCCGAATACAATACTTTTTATTTATTATAAATCCAATGAAAGAAACTGTCAACTAAGATAATATTTAAATATGAAGCCTGACCATAAATCAAACGCAAAGCATCTTCACACAAACTCGACGACTAACTGCCAAAACAAACTTTCTGAAAGGTTAGTTGAAGCCGCAAAGCCTGAGCATATGTGGGAACAACCACTGACGTGGATGTGCCACAATTCTGTGACGCCGAAAGCTCGGCGACAAAAAGAGGGCGAGAGAAACAGAAGTGCAAGGAGGATTCATACAAAAAGGAGACCGTGCAAACGGTCTCCTGATGTGTTGAAATGTCGTTATTTCCGTCATTAAAGATTTGTAATTATAAAAAAGATTTATATTCCTACGTGTTCTTATGTTTTTTCAGATCACAATGTCGTTAAACTCTTAATCATTGAATTCTTTATCGGAAGCTATGACCTTTCCTGATTCTGCATTTATTTCATATTCGTATTCGAAATTACCTGCAACAAACTCAACCTCATAATGCGCTATCAGATCGTCACGGTCGAGCTCGGCCTTTGAGAATTTCACATCTGCCGCCTTTACCGAAGCGTGCTCATAAGCGATAGCCTTCGCTTTGTCGGCTGAAATGTATTCTTCCTGCTTTGAAGGATTGCTTACCGGCTTTACCTCTCTGTCAACATCTTTTTCAATAACTTTGCCGTCAGATGCCTTGATTTCATATTCGTATTCATATCCGTTTGCTTCAAACTTAACATCGTAATGAGGAACGATGTCATCCGCATCATAATATGCCTTTACGAAAACTGCATCTTCAGCCTTAACACCTGCATCGGCAAGAGCCTTCTGCTTTGCGGCTTCAACGCTGATATAGCCTTTGTTGTTTTCTTTGCTGTTTTTGTTGTTTGCGGGAGCCTCGGGCTTTGCGGGAACGCTTTCTTTTTCGGGGTTCTTGACTCTTTCAGCTTCCTTTTCTGCCTTGAGAACCGAACCGTCAGCAACTGCAACCTCATAGTCATATTCAAAACCGTTATATCTGAACTCAATGTCGTAATGGACTTTTCCGTCATCCCTGTCAAGTGAGGGAGCTTCGAACAGTACAGCATCTTCTCTGGCTATACCTGCGTGTCTGAGTGCCGCATCGATTGCATCGTCAGGAGAAACGTTTGCCACCTCACTGCTTTTTGCTGAAGGTACAGAAGCCTGAACCTGATTAAGATTTATCTCATCCTTAGCCGGCTGATGCTTGGCGTATGCTATCACCAAAAAAACCGATAAAACCAAAACTGCTGAAACTAAAACTGCAAATAACTTTTTATTCATAATATCATTCCTTTCAATTTGTCTGTTTTTTATTTGATCAGTCATCCTTGACTGTGACTAAATAATAACGGGCAAATATTAAAGGAACATTAGAAAAAGTTAATTTTTAAAACTTTTTGAAAATTATTTTAATTTCGGTAAATTTATCAATTTCTGATTCTGCAACACATTCAGCTGAATGGATTTCAGCTATCTTTTTTACAAGGGCAAGTCCGAGGCCGAATCCCTCTGTTTCCGACCTGGAAGCATCTGCACGGTAAAACCTGTTCCAGATTTTCGGCAGATCCTCTTCGCTTATACCTATTCCGTTATCTCTCACTGACAAAATAACTTTTTCGTCTGCGGAATACAGCTTAACATTGATAATTCCGTTTTCTCTGCCGTATTTGTCTGCGTTTGAAATCAGATTTTCAAGAAGCTGAGTTATCAGTACATTGTTAAGGTTGATCGAAATATCATTTTCAATATCGGCTGTCAGCTCAATGCCTTTCGAGGTCCTGAATTTATCGCATATACCTTCGGTAAGCTCGCTGAGATTTGCTTCTTCAAGCGTGAATCTGCTGAGACCCTGCTCTGCCCTCATCACGGAAAGTAAGGAAGCAACAAGTGCAGTCATTTTATCCGCCTGTTCTTCAATGGATTCAAGCGCCTGTGTTCTCTCCTCATCATCTGCATTATCGGAAAGTGCGTATTCACACTCCGCTTTTATAACCGCAAGCGGTGTGCGAAGCTCGTGAGATGCATCTGAGGTGAATCTCTTTTCGTTTTCAAACGAAGAATACAACCGTTCAAACATACTGTTGAAGGTATCGGCAAGATTACTGATTTCACGGGGCGCATTGCTTGTTTCAAGACGCTTTGAAAGATCACTGCCCGTCGATATTTCGTGTGCCGAATCCGTTATTCTTTCAATGGGTGCAACTGTTCTCTTCGAAATGATATATGCACCTACTGCCGCAATAATCACAAAAAACGGAAGCAGATATATTGCACTTCTGCCTATATTAGTGAACATTGTTTTTGCATCCTCAGCAGGACAGACTGCACGGATATAAATTTTCTTGCACGACGGGCTTTCTGCGGTAAACTCAATTTTAAACACCTGCCTGTCACTGTATACGGGAATCTGAACACCGATTATTGTCGCTTCGGTTTTCTTTATACCTGCGTGGCTGAGTGCTGCTTCTATTGCCTCGGTTGTGCTTATTCCGTTTTTGAAATTCGTTTCAGAATACGGCACGGACTTCAGCTCATTCACCGGGGTAACATCTGATTCGTAGGATATCACCTGACCCGAGCTGACATCAATCTCATATTCAAATTTTGTGAACTCAAGAAGCTCAGAATAAACATAATATTCCTTGCCGTCAAAAGTTCTTTTAACTACTTTTTCAAGGTCTGACGGTGCTTCGATAAGAGTGTGCGGTGTTTCACCGTTGAGATATTCGCCGTCCTCGCTGAAAAGATCACAGTAAACTCCGTCAGAATAATATATAAAATCATTCTCGACCTCAAAAATACCGTTACTGAATTCCATTTCATCCGAATTGCTTTGTGCGGTGGTAACGAGAGTCTGTCTGAGCTTATCGTCGGCTGTTTTCCGGCTGACAAGCATAAGCGCCGTTACGCTGACACCGCAGACAACGGCAATCAGAAGCGTAATCCAAAGCGTTGTTATTATTTTAAATGAAACCTTTTTCATTTTTCCTCCCTGAGAACATATCCCATTCCTCTGACGGTGTGAATAAGTTTCTTGTCATAACCTTCATCTATCTTTTTACGAAGGTATCGTATATAAACATCAACAACATTTGTTCCGCCTTCATAATCGTAATTCCAGATATGGTCTTCGATTTTTTCACGGCTGAGCACGATTCCGTTGTTAACTGCAAGATACTGTAAAAGCTCATATTCCTTTGCGGATAACAAAATGTCCTTTCCGCCTCTTGTAACCTTCCTGCTTGAAATATCAACAGATAAATCTGCAACTGTGATTATGTTTGAATTTGAAACGCTGTTCTTTCTGATAAGAACCCTTATTCTTGCAAGCAGTTCTTCAAATGCAAAGGGCTTCACCAGATAATCGTCAGCTCCGATGTCAAGCCCCTCAACTCTGTCCTCAATGCTGTCACGTGCCGTAAGGAAAAGAACAGGAAGATGGTTACCTTCATTCCTGATTTTTCTCAGCAAGGAAAAACCGTCAATTTTCGGCATCATAACATCAAAAACAGCGGCATCATAATCAGTCATACTGATCAGATCATAGGCCTCTTCACCGTTGAAGGCACAGTCAACACTGTAACCCGCCGCCTTAAGCTGCTTTGCAATTATTCTGTTAAGGCTTTTTTCATCTTCTGCAATCAGAATTCTCATACGCATCCTCCTTTACGGATATTGACATATATTAGCAAGTAAAGATTAAAATTAAATTAGAATTTATATTTTTATTATCGCAAAAGTGAATTTTTATGTCAATAAAAAATTAAGCAAAAACTTCAGCTTCATAAAAGATTAAGAGCATATTCGCACGAACTTGCCGACGATTCGACGACGGACTGAAAAAGTAAACTTTCTGAGAGTTCAATTGACTCAGCAGAGCTTTAAATTAAAAACGATACTCTTGAAAAAATATAAATTTTTCAAAGGAATGGAAATTCAGAAAGAAATCTGCAGTAAGCAATTGTTCTCCCAAAGGTATGCTTTTTATAAAAGGAGATTGTTTCTTTCTTACCGTTGTTGACAATTGTCGGAGTGGTGATATATAATTTCGGCAGGAGGTATGCCTATGAAAACACTCCGTACTATTTTGATTTTAATTTCAGTTTTTTTATTTCTCTTGTGTTCGTGTGCCGAGGACGAAGCAGTCACAACGGTAGCTGTTGTCAACGGTGAAACGGTAACGCAGGAAGAGTTTGACTATTTCAAAGCCCGCAAAAGGTCAGATGTTATAAATTATTATATCTCTGAATTCAACGCCAAGATTGACGAGGATTTCTGGCAGAAGGATTTTAACGGAATAACACCTGAAAAAGATCTTGAAGACAGAGCCATGAGTGAGTGTGTAAAAGCTAAAATCCAGCTTGTTCTTTGCAGAGAAAACGGAATTTATGATGACATTTCATTCGTTGGTTTACGCCAAAAGGCAGAAAACTTTAACAGCCAGGATAAAAGCGGAGCAATTGGTTTAAAAACAATTGAAATAGATACCTTTTACACCTACTATATTGATACGGGAGTTATGGAACTTAAAAACATTCTCGGCGAAAAGGAACTTTCACCGACGGAAGAAGAAATCAATGCCTGTCTTGAAAATTTCGGCACACAAGATGAAAATTATACCGCCGCACGCAAAACGGCAATTTCAAAGAAATATGATGATATGATTGAAAAGCTCTGCAAAGAGGCAGACGTTAAAAAATAAATCAAAAGCTTGCATCGTAAAAAATGCAAGCTTTTATTATTACTTTTTATCAGTCAAACAAATCGGAAATCAGGCGAGATATTGCAGTGAACATACTGACGATGATATCGCAGATTGTCGGGCGCTCCTTTTTGCCCTCAACACCGTCACCCTCGTAACAGCCGATATTATGCGTACTGTCAAGAGAATTGCCGAAAAAGTCATATTCACCCATATTTTCTTCAACCTGAACACCGGCATCGATGCACGGTGAGCAGGCTTTGAGTATAAAGCTGTTCTTATCCGTTAAATCTTCACCTGCAAACTGTGGCAAGGCGATGAATGAGTTTTTGTCTCTTATGGGCTTTGTAACGCCCCAATAGCAGTTGTTTGACATATCATAATCATATTTTCGGTTAAGCTTCATAAGGTAACCGGGTTCGAGGATGAAGATATTGTTTTTTATCACGGCATCTTCATACATATGGAAGTTATACGTGCTGCCGTTGACAATGGTGTTGTTGTAAAACTTAAAATCGTGCTCTGCCGTATCGTTACCGTTTCCTGCACCGTTTGAAGTTATATTATCGTTTACAGAAAGACAGTAGCGGACAGTGTTGCCGTAATGGTCATCGTTAACAGGGCAGTTCCACATAAATCTTACATTGTCGTGAGAATAAATGTATTGGAATGTGCTGTGGTCGGTATGGTCATCAAAATCGACCGCCATTCCGTCAAGCACATTTTTTGCACCTGCAATCTCACAATTTTCAACAAGACCGTTAGTAACACCCCACATCCACACGGGAGCAGTACAATAAACACCGGAACTCTGACAAGTGTTGATAATTGAAGAATTTCGCAGGATAATCGTATCCGTATCTGACATAATAAACGCATCATCCCACAAATCGTGAATACTACAGTTTTCAACAATTATATTTTTATTGTACGGCGTTTCGGGAGTATTGGGGTAGTTACTTCCCGTAAAAATACCGTAACCGCAGTCATATATTTCACAGCTGTCAACAGTTATATTCTCAAGGTGAGCACCCGGAGTTACGGGCAATCCCATCAGACGAATTGCGGCTCTGCTGCTGCTAAAGTAATTGTCTGAAGGATAATTCTGTATATCGTGAAGAGTAACATTGCGTATAACTACATCTTTTACACACGCATTTCTGTAATAAACGAGAATACCCGTACCTTTCGGCGCAGTTATTTCAATGTTTTCGATAATCCAACCCGAAGCATCATAAAGAGCGATAATGGGGTCATTTTCCTTTGATGAGGTAAGCAGAGGCTTCGCACCCTCACCGTAGGAGCCGATAGTTATCGGATTGGAGGCATCGGAAGTTCCCATAACACCAAAATTACCTACATAAGTACCGCCTGCCTTAAAAAGAACACTGTCCCCACCGTAATATAAAATCGAAGCAGCTTTTTCAATTGTCTTAAAAGCCTTGTCGGGCGATAGACCACTGTTGGAGTCATCTCCGGCTATTGAATCGACATAGTAAACCGTACCCGTGTTCGCCGAGGCAAAGACCGTTTCCGAAGCTATTATGCACAAGCAAAGCACGATACAAAAAAATTTATTGAGCATTTTCATAAAAACACCTCCGTCCAAATTTTAACACTTTGCTAAAGTATAGTCAACAAATGAATTATAGTTTATAAAAATTAAGTATATCTTTAAATTAAGGTAAACTTCATTTTAAACATATGCCCCTCCGTGCGACAATGTCGTCAACTGAAAAAAATATTGCACAACAGATAGATTGCATAACGGTACGCGGTACTTCGCGGGGCACATAATACTCGAAAACGTGCGATATTTTACGGTAAAATGCGATTTCGGAAAATAAACAAAAACAAGAAAAAACCCGAAACCCTAGTAAAATCAAGGCTTTTCGGACTTTTCTTTGGCAGGGGCAGAAGGACTTGAACCCTCGGCACGCGGTTTTGGAGTTTCTCTGAAAGAATTATAATTAGTGCTATTTGTTGTTATGCGGTGTTATATAGTTTGCTTATTTGTGCATATCGAACAAAAACAGACCATTTTTGAGACATCATTATTTTTCTTGTGCAGAAATTTTGCACAAATGTTAGAAAGATGTTAGAAGCCGTGTTAGAAGAATGACAAATTCTGCCACTTCTCACAATTTGATGACTGCATCATTCTGAAAAATTCAATTTTTTCTTTTATGTTTTTTGTTCAAAAACCGCGTGCATTAAGTTTAAACAATTTAATTTTTTAACGATTATTCAGTCAATCATTCCGTAAAAAACATTGAATTGGAGAATAACAATGTCAGACTTTATTGAAGAATTTTATTACGGAAACATCGAACCACAGGAATGCACAACCGAGCTAAAACCGAAAGTTATGAGATGTCTGAACGAACTTTCTCAAAAAGAAAAGCATTTGATGGACACTCTGACCGATGAAGATAAAGAGTTATTTAACGATTACGTTGATACATACATCAGATTCTTAAGCATTTGCAACGCAGACAGCTTTATTGCTGGCTTCAGACTCGGTGGAAGGTTCGCATACGACACTTTTGTTGAAAGAAAGGATAATTGAAATGACTGAAATCACATACACAAGAAACGGAGATTATTTCATCCCCGACATCGTACTCAAAGAGAAAGAACACAAATCACTCGGAAAATACGGCAGAATGAGAAAAGATTATCTCAAAAATCACCGTCCTGCACTCTGGAACCGATTCGTTTCAGGAGACACGCTCGATGACCACCTTCACGAAATTGATTTCAAAGCTCAGACTCGCTTTGATACTCTTCTTCCCCTCTACCGTGAAAGATACAGTGTGACAGAAGAACTCAAAGCAACAGACCAGATGGAATGGATCGGAAGAATGAATAACATAATCAACGCCATCAATGAAATAATCCTCAACGAAATAGTTTACAGATAATATCATTGAAAAAGCCGACGGAATTTTAATCCATCGGCTTTGGTGTTATTAGATTGTTACTTTGTTAAATTCAGCAACCGAAAATTTTTGAGAAGAGCCAGAGAATGCCGTTGTTTTTCAAAATAAGGCAATCCCGGATGAGATAGAAGAAACGTAGCGAGAAATACTCTTTGGGACTGTTGATGATTTCTATGAGCTTTTCAGCCCGAGCCTTGTATCCATCGAGCTTTGCCGATAATATTTTTATACCTTCAACGGGATAAAATTACAGTTTAACAAATTAAGGCTCCACTATATTGAAGTTGGCATTGCCTGCAGAATCAAACTGATTGAGGTTGTTAACGATGAGCTCAAGCTTTGAAGCATCGCCCTCAAGCCTCATTGAAGCTCTGATTTTATCCATATCTTTCTGAATGATGAGCGCAAGTGCCTTCTGAGGACAGGTTACAGTAAGCTCTGCGTCATCCGAATTCGTGTTAGCATACTGCAGCAAGGCTCCGTTATTGAAATGAACGAGAATTTTTTCCTGCGTATCCGCAATAACAATGTTTATTTTAAAGTTCTCGTTTGAAATTGCGTCTTTATCCAAAAGAATGGCAACATAGTCAAACACCATTTCCGCAGTTATATTTCTGATAACGCTGCCGTCTGTTTTTGCATTCGCACCCTTTTGTGCGACATTTCCGCTTCGCAGTTCAAGTGCGGCAGAAAGATAAGCATTTCTCCACGCACCCGATTCAGCCTGATATCCGAGCTGCTCGAGGGCGTCTGCACAAAGCAATCTTGCCGCTTTGTTTTCAGGGTCAGCAAAAACAAGAATATTCGTAACCTCTGCAACCCATTGATACTCACCTTTATCAAAATCAGCCTTCGCTTTACGGAGAACCTCATTTGTATCTCCGAGATATTCAACCCATTTCTTTGCGCTTTCCGAAGGCTCAAGAGGATTGAGATTGACAGGGTTTGCATCGTACCAGCCCATATATTTCTGATAAACTGCTTTTGAATTGTGAGCAACTGTACCGTAATACTGGCGGGTATACCAATTCTTTGCAAGTTCATCGGGCAATTCGATCATATTTGAAATTTCATTGGAGGTATAGCCCTGATTTATGTAAGTGAGAGTCTGATCGTTGATGAATTTATAGACAGCCGCAGTATCCGCAAGATAATCATTGACAAATTCATTGCCCCAATGCGGCCAGTTATGAGATTGGAAGGTGACCTGCACATCGTTTCCGTAAAGAGCAATCGCTTCGGTTATATATTTTGCCCATGCATTTCCGTCACGAATCTGTGCACCTCTTAACGTATAAAGATTATGAAGAGTTGCCGTGCAGTTTTCGGCAACCCAAAGTGCCTTCATTTCAGGGAACCATATGTTCATTTCTGCGGGAGCTTCAGTTCCGGGAGTCATCTGGAATTCCATTTCAACTCCGTCAATAACATAAGTTTCTCCTGTTTTTTTAATTTCATATGTCGGCTTGATAAAGCTGACCGTTCCCGTTGACTGACCCATTCCGATACCCATTGCCATTTTGCCTGTTTCCGACTGTTCAAGGAAAACGCCGTACTGATAAGACGCTCTTCTTCCCATACCCTTGCCTGCATAGAGATTTTCGCTCACTGCGTGTTCAGTAAAATGCTCGGGAACAATAATCGGGATACAGCCGCTTGCAAGCTGTTCTTCGAGCGTAAGATTTCTGTCGGCAACCTGTTCATCTGTCATTACGCCTTTGATTCCGCCGTAATGGTCAACGTGGGGGTGAGAAACAATAACAGCCTTGACAGGAAGCTTGCCGAGATTCTTTTCAACAAGCTGCATTGCCGCCTGAGTGCATTCAACGCTCATCAAAGGGTCGAAAATTATCCATCCCGTATCGCCTTTGATAAGAGTAAGATTTGCCATATCATAGCCTCTGACCTGATATATGTTTTCACAAACCTTAAAAAGACCGTAGGCGTGGTTGTTTTTAGTGTTTTCCCAAAGGCTCGGATTCACCGTATCCGGGCATTTTTCATAGTTATCAACAAAGCTGTATGCCTTCTGGCTCCAGATAACATTTCCGTCAGCATCCTTTAGCTCAAGCTCTTCGGGTGCATCAATAAGCCCTTTTGTTGCAAATTCATATTCCGTTTTATCATCAAAATCAAGCACGGAATAAATCGCGGAATTAACTTTGACAGTCTGCTCCGTTGCCGTCTTTGTTTCTGCATTCAAACCGAGCTCGGCAACCATATCGGCATCTTGTGTGTCGCAGGAGGCAAAAGCAAACAGAATTGCCGCTGCAAGAATAAATGAAACTGCCTTTTTCATACAATTACCTCACTTTTCACTTCACTGTCACCTTTTTTAAATAGCTTTCTGAAACCTTCAATCACAACACAGACACCGAGAATTATAATCAGCGTTGCAAACACAAGCTGAAGTATGTCGCCGAAAATATCTGTGCTTGAAGACATGATAAGTGCTGTTGCTTTGTTATATACCGTCATGCCCAAAGCTGTGAAGGTTACGGCAAGCATTGCGCCAAGAGGAATATACATAAACCATCTTACCTTTTTGCTCCTCTTGAGGAACACAGCACATGCAAGGAACGCAAATACGGACAAAAGCTGGTTTGACGCACCGAAAAGCGCCCAGATATTCTTATAGCCGACAAGCGTAAGACCGTATGCAAGCACAAGGGTAATGACTGTCGCAAAATACTTATTTGTAAGCAATTTTCTGACCTTACCCATATTTTCATCGGTTATGGAATCGTCAAGAAAAAGCTCCTGGAATGACAGTCTGCCTACACGGGCAACAGAGTCAAGAGAAGTCAGCGCAAAGGCTGAAATTGAAAGAGTGATAAGAGTATAAACTATATCCGAGGGCAAACCGAGATTTGTCAGAAATCCCGAAACTGCACCTGCAAAAACCTGTGCGGGAGTATTCCAGCCCTGTGCAGCCGCTTCTCCGCTTGCAAAAGATGCAACCGCAATAAGAGCGATTACTGCAAGCATGCTTTCCAGAAGCATTGAGCCGAAAGATACGGGAAGCATATCTTTTTCATTCTTAATCTGCTTTGATGCCGTACCCGAAGAAACCAATGAATGAAAACCCGAAACTGCTCCGCAGGCGATAGTAACGAAAAGTATGGGAAAAAGATAGCTGCCGTCAACCTCGAATCCAACAAATGCAGGCAGATTAATCTGAGGATTTGCAACAAACACACCAACAACCGCCGCAACTATCATTGCAACAAGCAGATAACTGTTTAGATAATCTCTCGGCTGCAAAAGAATCCAGACAGGAACAACTGAAGCGATAAGAATATAAGCAAAAACAAGAATATGCCAGATATCAAGCGAAAGAAAAATCGGCATTTTAAGTCCAATGATTATTGATGCAACAAGCATTACAATTGCGATGGCGGTATTAACAGCTGTCGGCAATTTGGCATATTTGAGGATAAGACCGAGAGCAACCGCAAACACGATAAACATCACCGATGTTGTGGCAACCGCACCGTTTGCCGTTATGTTTGCACTCTGCACACCGTCGGTTACGGTAAAGCCCATAAAAGTGCCTGCCACTATATCGGCAAATGCCGCAACAACAAGAATGCAAAAAAGCCAGCAGAAAAGCAGGAACATCTTTTTTCCTGTTTTGCCGATATATTTTTCAATTATGTAGCCGATACTTCTGCCTTTGTTTCTGACAGAGGCATACATGGCTGCAAAGTCCTGAACAGCACCGAAAAACACACCGCCAATAAGCACCCAAAGCAATACGGGCACCCAGCCGAATATCGCTGCCTGAATCGGTCCGTTGATAGGACCTGCACCTGCAATTGAAGCAAACTGATGTCCGAAAACAACACTCTTGGGTGCAGGCTCATAGTCCACGCCGTCACGCTGCTCATAAGCCGGAGTTTTTCTTTTAGGGTCTACTCCCCATTTTTTTGCAATCCACCTGCCGTACAAAATATATGCAAAAAGCAAGACGGCAAGAGATATTATCATTATGGTAACACCGTTCATGATATCCCCCTTTTTCAAATACAATTCAACTTAAATCAATAATGTGCCTCTCCGCATTCACATTCGGGCAGAATATTAAAAATTTTGTGGAAGAAATTACCTATTCTCCAGAGCATACTCCAGAACCAATGGTCGCTGTGGCAGATATGCTCACATTCCTCTTCAGCCCATATATTTTCCTTGCCGCAGAGGTCGCAGATTTCGTCCCAATTTTCATCAATATGATAACCTTCATCAAAAGCTAATTTCTCGTGACCGTAGACAAATTCTTCGCATTCGCTGCAGTAAAGTCCGTTGGTATAGCCGTGCTCCGTGCAGTTTGAAGGTATTCCGTCAATGAATTCCAGCTCATGCTCGATACCGTCATCCGAGTAATGAGTTATGCTGTTAAGAGCAACCTTGAATTTGCCTTCAGAGAAGCAGTTGTGAACATCAAAATAATAGGTTTCCCCTGCTTCAAAATAATAAACAAGATCAAACTCCGTGCCGTTGACATCCAAACTGTCGGTAATCCATTCATCCTCTGCATCATAAAGGGCGCAATTGGGATCGGCGCCGTCTTCTGACATGGATTTGAAGGAATAAAAACCGCTTGTTTCGGGGGTGAATCTGAACCAAAAAATCTCATAGGCAGCTTCGTTTGAAAGCTCATATTCATTGCCGTCATTGATGTCTGTGCCTAAAAAGGCTTCTCCGCAGGGACAGTAACCGAGAAAACTGATTTCCGTATGGTCACAGGCTTCGCCGCAGATAATGCAGCTGCCGTCATCAAAATTATGACCGCATTCGATAATAAGCTCAAAGGTTTCGGAGCTGTCGGAATAAGCAAAAACATTCAGATAATATTCTTCGCCGGCTTCGAACTCATATTCAAGTCTGAAATCAAGACCTTCTTCGGTGTCATCCCAATAATCGCCAAAAATCTCCTCACCGTTTGAATCATAAAGGCAAGCACCGGTGTCAACTTTGTCGGATTCGGTTCTGAAAATATATTTACCTGATTTTTCGGGAACAAACTTAACAAAAACGCCGTCGGCGGATTCTGTTTCAATTGTCAGCGTATCGCCGTATTCCGTTTCATAATCACTCTCAGGAGCGTTGGGACTATTGGAGATAATTGTGATTCTGCCGTCACCGTCGGGGTTGCCGTATTTTTCGGCAGTTATTTTTCCGCTGAGATTTTCTGTGAAATATTTAATGAGCATTTCGGAATCGCAAGGAAGCCCTCCCTGCTGAAGAACTCTTGCACCGTCAAGCATTGTAAGTCCGTCGCCGCCCTGAAGAAGCACATAAGTGCTGCCTGTGAGTGTATACTTTTTGTCAAGATCAACAGGTTCACCGCCAATACAGACATCCTGAACACGGCGTTCCATTGTTTCGTCAACCTCCACAAAATCACCAAGCTGATCGGTAATAACGGGAGTTTTTCTGTATGTGTGAATTTCGAATGTCATACCCGAAACCTGGAAAAAGCTGCCGAGTTCTTCGGGGCACTTGCGTGCACCGTGCTCAAGTATGTCAATAATCTGCTGACCCGTAACCTCAAGAACACACATATTGTTATTGAATGCATTCACATCCATAAGACTCTTTCTTGTTACGCTTCCGACCTCAACCTCTGCACGGATACCGCCGCCGTTAGCTATTGCTACGTCAGAGCCGGTTACCGCACGGTAAGCGTCGGCAACAAAATCACCTGCATTGGTTTCTCTCTTTCTTACAGCTCTGCTCAAATCGGAATCACGGATAATAAGATTTGCTTCGGATGTGCCTATTTCTTCAAAAAGATATGCTATGTCTTCGTTGTAACCGTCAATTTTTTCCTTAACGGCAGTGTAAGCTGATTTTGCGTCCGACGACATCGTTTCAATATCAACATTATCGGGATTAATAAGTTTAAAGCTTTTATTGTCACCGCTGATTGTGAACATACCGAAGTTTGCAAACTTTTCTCCCGTTGATGTAAGGAAAACATCTTCGTTATCTTTGTTTTTATATACTGCTTTTTCCGTTGTTTCATGGGAATGAGCGTCAATGAAGCAGTCTATACCGTCGGTATTTGCAATGATATCGCTTGATTTCCAACCGTCATTCGAACCGATAATTCCCGCATGACCTACCGCAACAACATAATCCGCACCGTCTTTTATCGCTTCGTCAACGCTTTCCTGAATGTTTTCATAAAGAGCTTCGTTTGTCATTCCGCCGGGATAAACGGGAAATCCGTAAATAAAATTACCGCTTTCATCCTTGAAATATTCGGGAGTTGTTGAGGTGATTGTATCCGGAGTTGAAATACCCACAAAAGCAATCTGATATGCTCCGAAATCTTCAATGGCGTAAGGCTTAAGCACAGGCGAAAGAGAGGTAAGATCATAGAAATTTGAACTGATATAATCATATTCCGCCTTGTTCTG
This sequence comes from Acutalibacteraceae bacterium, assembly GCA_045541505.1. GTDB lineage: Bacteria > Bacillota > Clostridia > Oscillospirales > Acutalibacteraceae > CAG-488. The sequence continues at coordinate 622 of JAZQJF010000006.1, read as the reverse complement.
TGCAAGGTCAAGGAATTTCTCCATGCCGTAGTCAAATTCGTGGTTGCCGGGCACCGCATAGTCATAACCGACTGCATTCATAATATCAACTATAGCTTCGCCTTCGGTTGTTGAGCCGATAACCTCGCCCTGAATGGCATCACCTGCGTCAACAACAACAACATTTTTACCCTGAGCAACAAGGTCTGCCTTGTAAGCGGCAAGCACGGGATAATTATCAATTGCGCAGTGAACGTCGTTTGTATAAAGAATAATGGTTTCAGTATCGGTTGCGACAGCAACAGAAGGTAAAAACGCAAGAAGCATTGCCGCTGCAAGCAGCATGCTTATGAGTTTGTTTGTTTTTTTCATAGGGTTTCCTCCTTTGTATGTGAATACAAATTATTAACGTAATTAAAAAGCATTTTCTTTTTCAACGTATTCTTTGAACTCGTTGAAAATGCGTTTGCCGATTGAACGGTAATCCATTGCAAGAACCTTATCAATCTTTATCCTGCGGATTTCTTCGGGCACGTTGTAAATAGTCATAATGGTATTCAATGCTCCCGAAATACGTGTTTCAAGCGGTACGGTTTTATCAATGGCATTCAGAGTTGCGTGTTCAATACCTGCAACAAGAATT
>JAZQJF010000005.1:0-55012 GCA_045541505.1 Acutalibacteraceae bacterium | reverse complement strand
ACCTTCATTACGTGAGTCAGCACCGAAGTCAAACATGTTCCATACATGTGTAGCCCACATATATTTTCTTGTGAAGAGCTGTTTGATGAGTTCTTCATGGTAGTATGCCTGATATTCTTCTGTGTAGTCACCCTGCTGTGGGTCAGATGTATGCCAGTTCAAAGCTTCACATCCGTATTCAGAACATCCTACTGGAAGGTTAGGATATTTTGCATGGAATTCATCAAACCAAGGACCGTTGTCAGCTGTTGTACCGCCGTACCAACCGAAGTAGTGGTTCCAAGATACGGTATCTGGAATCTGTACATATGGGTCATCCATTGGACACATAGATACGATGGCGATGGTTGTAAGACGAGTCTTATCCATTTCATGACACAAGTCATTTAAGATGTTGTGGTTTTCTAATAAGTCGTCGCTAGAACCCTGCATGCTAATTTCGTTTGAGAGACCCCAAACTACGATAGATGGATGGTTGTAGTTCTGAGTAATAAGTTCTTTCATCTGAGAGATTGTGTTTTCTCTACCATTTGGCATGTGGTTTGAAATGTATGGGATTTCAGCCCAGATTACCATACCTCTTTCATCACAGAGATCATAGAAATACTGATCATGCTGATAATGAGCAAGACGGATAGTAGTAGCACCTACTTCGCAGATAAGGTCCATATCTTCTTCATGGTGTTCTGGAAGAAGTGCATTACCGATGCCCCATCTATCCTGGTGACGAGATACACCACGGAGTGGATATTCTTCGCCGTTTAAGATAAATCCGTTGTTTGGATCGATTTCATATGTACGGCAGCCAAAACGTGTTGCTACGTTGTCGAGTACAGTTTCACCATCTACTAAGCAAACTTCTGCTGAGTAAAGATATGGGTCTTTACGTCCATGCCAGCGATGTACATTTTTGATACGGAAAGTAACACTTGTTTCATCTGCTGCAACTTTATCTGCTGCAACTACGTTGCCTTCTTTATCCTTTAATGTGTACATAAGTTCCTGTCCAGCTTTTGCATTTGTTAAGTATACATCTACTTTAACAGTTGCATCATCACCGTCGATTTCTGGAGTAACAGCGATACCAGGGCCACCATAGTAGTCAAGATCGAAGTGTGATTCGCTAACTGCTACGATATTAACGTTACGATAGAGACCGCCATAGAATGTGAAGTCTGCCATCTGAGGATAAACAGTTTCGTTTGTTGAGTTATCTACTGTGATAACAAGAAGATTAACAGACTCAATTGCCGGTGTAAGATCAACTCTCCATGTGGAATATCCGCCATCGTGATGAGCGAGCTTTTTGCCGTTTAAATAAACATCGGCTGAAGAGTTTGCTCCCTTGATTTCAAGATAATACCGGTCTGCTTCGGGGAGATCCATCTTATTAAAGCTTTTTGCATAATATGCCGTTCCGCGAAAATAATCGTTATCGCCGTCCTGACCGTCGATAGCGTTCCATGAATGGGGGAGGTTGACAAAATTCCAATCCGAAGGCATTGTGGCCGGGATATCGTTTGCCTGCTTTGTAAAAGCCCATTTTCTGTTGAAATTTATAATATTTCTCATAGTTTTCTCCTGTTAAAGTTTATTTACAAAAGTCCGACAAGCTCAGCTGTCGGACTTTTATTATATTGGTTTTTATTTTTCAGTGATTTCAGCCGGATTTTCTCTGCCGAGATCAGCGTTCATCTTAGCAAGAGTTTTCTTGTCAAGGTTATAAACAAGGCCGAGACCGATAAACTGAAGAACTGCTGAGAACATATAAGTTGCAGCAACGATATATCTCATATTGACAGCAACTTCCCAGACCTGGTTGCCTTCGTTTGCGCCGACATAGCCGAATGCTACCATAATAACAAGAACAAGTGAGGGGCCGATGCCCTGAGCGAGCTTACGGAAGAATGAATGAAGTGAGTAAACAGTGCCTTCTTCACGTGTGCCGAATTTCCACTCGTTATAGTCAATAGCGTCACCCATCATAGCCCATGAAACTGTTGAGTAGATACCGAGACCAAGTGAGAAGAAAAGCTGGCAAACAATATAAATTACAAGATCAAGCTTTGTGTTTTCAGGGAATACGAAGAAAAGTCCGAGACCTGAAACAATTGAAACGATTGAGCCGAAGGTTGCAAGCTCTTTTTTGCCGAATTTTGCAACGCATTTACGTGCAAGGGGTGTGAATACCATAATTGGAATCATAGCAAAGAGCTGAATGATACCTGAAATCTGAACGTTTTTGAAATATGACTGGAAAATAACCGTAACCGCAGTGGTTGCACCCTGCATACCGATAAACATACCCATAGCGGCGATTGTTGCGCCAACTGCAGGGCGGTTTTTGATAAAGTTACCGAAAGCCTTGAACACGTTGAATTTCGGTGCTTCTTCACCGATTGCAGCGTTGGTGTCAACACGGATTTCAGTATTTTTTATCATAAATGCGAAGCAGATGAAACCGAGAACGCCCATAATAAGAGCTGCAATAAATACTCTTTCACCTATAAGGTTATTATCTTTATCGTAAATAATAAAGGGAAGAATAACCATTGGAAGCATATTTCCGAAGATTGAGCCGATAGAACGCCAGGCAGAAAGTGAAGCTCTGTCTTTAACGTCATTGGAAATAAGAGAAAGAAGTGAACCGTAAGGAACGTTTGCGACGGTATAGAAAGCATCCCATACTACATAACCTGCGATGAAGATTATTGCTTTTGCCCAGGTAGGTGCGTTGGGGAAGGGTAAGAAGCAGCAGGCACCGCCTACGATAAGGCCGAGAGAACCTGCCCAGATGTAGGCAAGGAATTTGTTTCTTTTGTATTTACGCTTGTCAGCGTCAATAATCGAACCGATAAGGGGGTCGTTAATAGCATCCCATACCTGAACTACAATTAAAAGGAGTGCATACCAAAGATCCATCTGCATAAACTGTGTCCAGAATATAGCCATTGTTCCTTTGAGCGCAAAGCTCATGTTGCAGCCAAGATCACCTGCAGCATAGGCAGCACAGTCACGGATACTGAATTTACGTTTTCCGTTGGCATCAAGCTGAACTTGTTTTTTTGCCATAATGATTCCTCTTTTCTTAAAAATTTAAATACGGCAAATTTTTTTAAATAATGTATAACAACCTGCCATATACAGTATAAAATATTCGACTTGCATCTCGTGAGTAATATTTTAAACTATTTTTGTATTATTTTAATATATCGATAAAAATAATGATTGTTTTTATACAAAAAATATGGTAATATGTGTAAAAATAATGATTATTTTGTTGAGGTTAACAATGTTCCATGAAAATGAATTTTCTTTTTTAAAAGAAACACTTGAAAAGTGCGGATTGAATGTCACCGTGGTTTCGCCCTGCAATACTATTTTTGACATAATTGATGAGCGTGATGTCACATTTTTTGAAAAAATATTTTCATCTGATACTACCCTGGACGATATGCTCGGCGGTGTTAAACCTGATACTCTTTATAAATTCAAAGACTCGTTTTCTCTTTCATACAATGCATTTTTACTCCCTCAGAGAACGGGGCGCAGAGTTGTAATAATAGGCCCCTTTTTACAAGAAAGATTAAGTGAATCCCAGATACTGGAGCTTTGCCAGAAAAACAAATTTGAGCCTAAATATCAAAAATCAATAAATGAGTTCTGCGCTATTATTCCTGTTTTGCCGCCATATAGTCCCGTATATGTTTTTTTAGATTCTTTTTTTGAAAGAATGTGGGACGGTAAATATTCGGTTATTGATATTGTAAGCGACAGTGTTTCTGATATACCCGCTCTGACTGAAGGGGGCGGGCGTGAACTTGATAAAATATTTTCTGAAACAAAGGCTATGGAACGTCGTTACGCTTTTGAAAACGAGATATTAGATGCTGTAACAATGGGGTCTGAAAACAAACTTAATAAGCTTTTTCCGGTTTTTAATGAATCTCTTTTTGAAAGGCGCGTAGCGGACCCTGTAAGAAATGCCAAAAACTACGGTATTATTATGAACACTCTTTTGAGAAAGGCCGCCGAGCGTGGAGGAGTTCATCCAATATATCTTGACAGAATATCTACTGAGTATGCTTTGAAAATCGAACTTTTCACTTCCGTTGAGCAGGGGACAGAGCTTATGACAGAGATGTTTAAAGATTATTGCCGTCTGGTAAGAGAAAAAGCTTCATCATATTCTCCTCTCGTTAAGGCAACTGTTACGGCAATTGATTCAGATCTTTCTGCAGAACTGAATCTTAATGCTTTGGCTGAGCAACTTAATATAAGCAAGGTTTATCTTTCTACTATATTTAAAAAAGAAACGGGAAAAACGGTAACGGAGTATATAAACGATAAACGAGTTACCTACGCAAAGCATTTACTCAGAACAACCTCGCTTCAGATTCAGACGGTTTCTCTTCATTGCGGAATAATGGATGTTCATTATTTCTCAAAGCTGTTTAAAAAGAAAACAGGAAAAACACCTTCACGTTTCCGCGCTGAAACAATGCGTATTAAGTAACAAATATTTCAATCCTGCGCTTTGAAATTCAGACAGACTATGATAGAATTATCTCAACCCATACTTTGGTAATATATGGAGGCTATTATGCATATTTTACAGACGATTATTTCCTACATTGCAATAGCGGCAGCTTTTATTTCTTCGCTTTTTTCGTGGGGCGATTCACCTATGGTGCCATATACAAATAATTACAGTATTCCCGACAGTATTCCGCAGTATAGTGTGATCTCTACTGATGAAAAAACTGACTGGAAAGCGAAATGGATTTGGGATAAGGAAAATCTGACAGAAGAAAATGTATGGATGTGCTTTAACAAAAAGGTTAACCTTGAAGATGTTCCTGAAAAATTAATAGCAAACATTTCGGCTGATTCAAAATACTGGCTGTATATAAACGGAGAAACTGTTGTTTTCGAAGGCAGTGTAAAAAGAGGTCCTGATAAAAATAGCGGATATTACGACAGTATAGATATTGCACCTTATCTGAAAAACGGTGAAAATTCAATTTGTGCATTAGTGTGGTATTGGGATAGTGAAACCAGCTATTCTTACAGCGGAAGCGGTCAGGGAGGTTTCCTATTTGAAGCTGTAAATGAAAACACTGCAATAATTTCCGACAGTAGCTGGAAAGTAAAAAGAAACAACGCTTTTGTTGACAGTCCGTTTTACCCACCTAATTACAGACTTCCCGAATACAGTATCTATTTTGATGCAAGGGAAGAAATGACTGATTGGATAAGTGAAGCTTATGATGTTTCAGCCTGGGAAAACGCAACTGAATATGCTGTTGGCAGTGAAGGTGTTTACGGCAGTCTTTATCCCAGAGGAATTCCTTTTTTGAAAGATTACGGTCTTAAAGATTATGAGAATTCTGAAGAATATGAAAACTATACCGTAAACAAGCTTTTCGGTGAAAAAATTACCGTGGATGTTCCTTATAATGCGCAGCTGACACCATATCTTAAGATTAAAGCACCTGCAGGCAAAAAGATTCGCATAACAACAGAAAACACTTTAATCGGCGCAGTTTCAACTACATATATAACTAAAGAAGGGGAGCAGGAGTTTGAAGCCTTAGGTTGGTTCAACGGTGAACATATTACTTATAAGATTCCCAAAGGTGTAACTGTTGTTTCTCTTAAATACCGTGAAACAGGATATGACAGCTCTTTCTGCGGTGATTTCAGATGTGATGATGAATTTTTGAATTCTCTGTGGCAAAAATCACTGCGCACACTTTATGTTACAATGCGTGATAATTTTATGGATTGCCCTGACAGAGAAAGAGCCCAGTGGTGGGGCGATGTCACAAGCGAAATGATTATGACGATGTACTCTATGGACAGCAACTCATATTTACTGTATCAAAAGGGTGTAGAAGCAATGCTTTCTCACGTGGATGATTCAAAAGTACTTCAGACTGTTGTTCCCATAAGCGGTGATTATTTTGAACTTACCGTTCAACAGCTTGCAGGAATTGTAGGTTTTCTCACTTATTATGAATACACAGGCGACAAGGCTTTTCTTGAAAAGGTTTATGCACCTTCTGTTGACTATCTGAAGCTTTGGAAAATCGGTGAAGATAATCTTGTGGTTCACAGGGAAGGATCCTGGGATTGGCCTGACTGGGGCAAAAAAGCAGATATGACAGCTATTGAAAACGCCTGGGTTTACTATGCTCTTTCAGTTACTGAAAAAATGGCAGAGATTTTAGAAAAAGACGGGGATATACCGTTTATTACAGAAAGAAAAGAAGCTATTACAAAAGGCTATAAGACTCTCTGGACAGAGGAAGGCTTCAGAAGTGAAGACGTAAGAAAACCTGATGACAGAGCAAATGCACTTGCCGTTTTGTCAGGACTTGCAGAAAAAGAGCAGTACGACACAATTACAGGTGTTCTTCAGACTACTGAAAACGCAAGTCCATATATGGAATACTATGTTCTTGAAGCTCTTTGCGAAATGGGAAAATATGAAGCAGCAAAAGACAGAATCAAAGACAGATACAATGATATGATGAGTGAGGATTACTCAACACTCTGGGAATTCTGGGATTCCTGGCGGGGCACAAAAAACCACGCTTGGAGCGGCGGACCTCTTGTCATAATGAGTAAACATTTTGCAGGTATCACACCGCTTAAAGCAGGGTATGAAAAGGTTAAAATTGATCCGCAGTACTCTTTATCTGAGAGTATGAACTGCACTGTTCCAAGTGTAAAAGGCTTAATAGTGATGAATTATAAAAGGTCAGATCAGGGTTATATTATTGATCTGACTGCTCCGGAAGGCATCAAAGTTGATTTATATGTACCACATAATGCTGCAGTAAATGTTAATTCAGAGGTTTATTACCAAAACGGTGAATACGTCGGCGGTGATAAATCAGTGGAGATAGTAATTACAGAAAAATAAAATGTAAGGGTTAAAACACTTTTCTTGTTTATTATTGAAATTTATAATAAACAGTTGTAAAATTAAACCAAGAGGTGATTATATGACAGATACAAAAATGAAAAATGTTTACACTTGGCTCTGGGGCATAATTGCCGTAGTTTACGGTGTGTGGATGTCTGTTTTTATGAAGTGGGATCAGTTTCCCTACATAATCCCTACTCAGGCAGATATGAAACTTCCGGATGAGGAATTTGTAGCAAAGTTTGACGGTATGCTTTTTGAACCTCTTTATGACAATGCAACCCATTATTGGCTGTGGGTGGTTTTTTCCACTGTTTTGTTGCTTTTATACGGGTTGTTTATCAGAAAAATTCTCTTTGCCGAAAAGCTTAATAAAGCGACAACGGTTTTCTGCGCCGTGAATCTTATAGCAGGCTTCGCTTTTATTACCTGGTACGGATTTTTAGGTTTTCCTGCTCAGTTCGGCAACATCCTGACCGATGTTACTGCAAGTATGCTTGGTCTTCGTTACCCGTGGTATTTTAAAATATGGGGTGTTCTGGCATCGCTTTCAATTTTTACCAACACCTTGTATATGTACCGTAAAAATAATTACCGCGGTAAATCAGGTGTTATTGTAACCTCCCTTGGCTGCGCTGCTATTTTTGTTACAATTAATGTACCGTCTGCAGGTCTTGACCTTGTGATGACGGCAAGATGCCTTTCTCACTGGGCAACAGCTTTGATTTTTGCTTTTCTCGGTGCCGCAGGTGTTATTATTTTCCTGCTTCATAAGTCAAAGCAAAAAGATAAAAAATACATAATTGCAACCGTTGTGTTTGTAGCTGTGCTTATTCTTATGTTGGTTCTTCTTGTAACAGTCGGAAAGAGTGCATTTATTGAAAATCTTCCGATGTGGGTTGCATATGCACTTTTGTTTGTAATTAATTTCACATCATTTTTTGATAAAAAGAAAACCGAAAAAAGTGAAGACTCTCTGACTGTAACAAAAGTTATTTAACAGTGATTTTTGATTTAACGGCATCACCGGGTTGACGGTGGTGCCGTTAAATTTGAACGAAATGTAAACTTTTGTTGAAGTTATTGATTTGATATTGATTTATGGTTTATAATCTTTGTATGTAAATTGTAAGAGGGTTTTGTTATGCTTAAAAAGATCGCTGATATTATTGTTGAAAAAAGAAAACTTGTGCTTATAATTATGCTCGCATTGACAGTTGTCTGTGTGGGCCTTATGACTCAGGTTGAAATAAATGAAGATATGACTAAATATCTTGACGATGAATCTTCAATGAAAATCGGTATGGATATTATGAATGAAGAATTCCCTGCGATGGAGCAACCGTCGATTATAAGGGTTATGTTTACCGATCTTGCCGATGAAGAAAAATCACAGATTCTCGAAACACTGCAAAAAACAGATCATGTAACAAGCGTAACTTATGACTCTGACAGCCCCGATTACAATAAAGATAATCACACTTTGTATGTGCTGAATATCGACTGTCCATACGGCGGGGAAGAAGAGGCTTCAATAGAAGCTTCTCTTGAAAACAAATTTTCCGGTTATGAAGTTGTCTGGCGCAACGGAGACGTAAGTCTTCCTGATTTGCCGTTGTGGATCGCCTTGGTAGCCGTTGCTATGCTTATAATAATTTTGCTTATTATGTGCGGCTCGTGGATCGAACCGTTACTCTTCCTTTCTGCAATAGGTATTGCCGTTGCCATCAATATGGGAACAAATATCATCCTCGGCTCAATTTCAAGCATAACATTTTCAATTTCTGCAATTTTACAGCTTGTTTTGTCGATGGACTATTCCATTATTCTCATAAACTGTTACCGTCAGGAAAAGGCGCAGGTTTCAAATTCTGTTGAAGCTATGAAAGCAGCTCTTGTTCACGCTTTTTCGTCAATTGCATCAAGCTCGTTGACCACGGTTGTCGGTCTTCTTGCATTATTGTTTATGAGCTTTAAAATCGGCTTTGATTTAGGTATTGTTCTTGCCAAGGGCGTTGCACTGAGTATGATTTGTATTCTCACTGCGTTACCGGGAATCATCCTGATGTTTGACAAGTTGATAGAAAAAACAGCTAAAAAAGAGCTTAATGTTCCTATGGGTAAGCTTGCATCTTTCAGCTACAGAATGAGAACCGGAATTGCAATATTCTTTGTGTTCCTTTTTGCGGGCAGCTATATTTTACAGGGATCTACTGCAATTGCTTATACTCTCACTGACGAAGATCCTGTTGCTGCTGTTTTCCCTAAAGAAAATATGCTGGTTATGGTTTATGAAACAAAGGATGAGGCTGCAGTTTCACAAATAGCCTATGACCTTGAAAATGATGAAAACATCAGGTCTGTTATGGGCTATTCCACAATGCTTGCAAAACCGATGACAGCAGAGGATATGGCATCTTCAATCAAAGCGATGGCAGGGGATATGCCTCTTGACGAAAGTGTATTAAAGATGCTTTATTATACATACCATACAGACGGCAGGGTAAGAGATCTTACTGCAGGTGAAATGCTCGGCTTCCTTTCTGAAAATTCAGACAACGAACTCTTTGCGTCTTATATGGGCAATGGTGAAACGGGCAACAGCCTTTCAATGCTTTCTGCTTTCAAAGATGCAGAGAGTCTTACAAAACCGATGACTGCCGATGAGCTTGCAAAAATCTTCGGTATGAAAAGCGATGATATCAAAAATCTTTATCTTTACTATTTCACCCAGAAGGGCGGGGTATCGGTAGACAAAATGACATTGTCCGTTTTTGCTGATTTTGTGATAAACGAAGTAGCAAAAGACAAAACCTACGGTGCAATGTTTGATGAAAAAACTCTTTCAGAGCTTGCTCAGCTTCAGCTTTTTGCTGATGCCGCTAAAATGACAAAGCCCTGCACTTATAAAGAAATTGCTTCTATGCTGGGAATTGAAGAAGAAATGGCAAAAATGCTCTTTGCTTACTATTTTGCATCTCAGCCTGATTATAACCCCGAACCGATGACGGCGGAGCAATTTACTTCTCTTGCAATTGAACTTTCTGAAAATCCTGCTTTCTCGTCTTATTTTGATTCAGGAACCACATCTTTGATTAAGATGCTTTCTGTAATTCAACCTCTTTTAAAGGGTCCTGTCGGCTCAAAGCAGTTCACCTGTGATGAGCTTGCAGATTTGCTTAAAACAGATGCAGATATGCTTCGTATTCTGTATGCCGTGAATGAGGCTGATTCAAAGTCATCACAGTGGAAGGTGTCAATGCATAAGCTTATGAACTTCCTTAGTGAAAATAAAGAGCTTGTTTCTTCAATGGCTGACCCTTCATCAGCAGAAATGATGACCACTGCTCAGAATCTTGTAAATGCATCAGTTAATGCTACAGCATTCACACCTGACGGACTTTCGGAGCTTACTGGTATGGAGCCTTCGCAGGCACAGCAGCTTTATGTTTTATACACAAGTCTTCACGGCGATACATCAGGCTGGAAGCTCAGTATTCAGAATTTTGTGAAGTTTATCAATTCTCACATTCTTACAAATGATGAGTTTTCTTCTCAGTTTGATGAAAACATATCAAAGCTTCTTCCGGCAGCCGAAACCTTGGTAAGTGCAGTTATTTCAGGGGAAAGATATTCTCCGAAAGATATGGCTTCTATGTTTGACGGGATAAGTGAAGAGATAAACGAAAACACAATATCTCTGATGTATCTTTATTATGCAGGTGTAAATAACGCAGACGCTAAGTGGACAATGACTATGGAATCCTTGTTCGGCCACCTTGTAGATAATGTACTTGCTGACACAAGATTTGAAGCTATGATCGACAGTGAAATGAAAGCTGCTCTTTCCGGCGCAGAAACTCAGCTCGCGGACGGTAAGGCACAGCTTGTTTCACCTGAATATTCAAGAATAGTTATTTCAAGTGTTTATTCTGATGAATCTGAAGAAACAACACAGTTTCTTTCAGATTTAACCGAAAGATGCGAAAAGGAGCTTGAAGGTGAGTGCTATCTTATCGGCAATTCGGCCATGAGCTATGAAATGCAGCAGACCTTTGACAAAGAGCTTCTGTTTATTACAATTCTCACAGCGTTGGCAATTTTTGTGGTTGTTGCAATTACTTTCCGTTCAATTGCAATTCCTGCTGTTCTTGTGCTTCTTGTTCAGTGCGGTGTTTATGTAACTGTTTCGATTATCGGATTAAGAGGTATAAGTATTTATTTCCTTGCGTTGCTGATTGTTGAATGTATTCTTATGGGCGCAACCATAGACTATGGAATTTTATTTACCAATTACTACGTTGAAAACCGCAAGAAGATGGGCGTTAAAGAAGCTGTGGCAGAATCCTACAAGGGTTCGTCACACACAATTTTAACATCAGGTCTTATTATGATTATTATAACTGCAATTGTGGGTAATTTCTTCGGAAATCCCACAATCGGTCAGATTTGCACAACGGTTTCAATCGGATGCCTGAGTGCAACAGTGTTGATTCTCTTCATTCTTCCCGGCCTTCTTGCTGCTTTTGATAAAGTGATTATCAAAAAACAAAAAGAGAAAAAATAAAATAAAAGCAGATTTATATTAGCGTATAAATCTGCTTTTTTATTGACCATATGGCTTTTTTGTGATATTGTAAAAAAGTATAAAGGAGGAGTTTGCTTGAAAAAGATTTTATCTGTGATTCTCAGTGTAATTTTTATGATCTCTTGCGTTTCTTGTTTTGCTTATGCCGAGAATGGTGAACAGCAGTTTGATTTTGTTATCAAAACGGAAGATATATCTATCCGGGACCCGTCTGTTCTGGCGTATGACGGCCTGTATTATATGTACGGAACAGGTGCGTCAACAGTTGCCGGTTATGGCTGTTATGTGAGCCGTGACCTTGAGAATTGGGCAGGCCCTTTCAATGTTTTCGAAGCCGACAAAGCAGAAAATTTTGACGGTATAGGTTGTTATTGGGCTCCTGAATGTCACTATTACCGCGGCAGCTTCTATCTTTTTGCTACATACCAATCAGGCACAACAGGCTTCAGAGGCACTTCTGTGTTTAAATCTGAGAGCCCGTTAGGTCCCTTTACTGAAATCAGTGACGGCCACATAACTCCTCATGATACTGACAACATCGACGGTACACTTTATGTTGATGAATATGGTCAGCCTTGGATGGTTTATGTGTGCGAGTGGACAACCTGCTTTATGGGTGAAGGTGAAATGGCTGTTGCGAAAATGAGCAGTGACTTAACTCATTTTATCAGCACACCGAAAGTTCTTTTTCACGCCCGAAGCTCTGCCTGGTCAAGAGGTGGGGTCACTGACGGACCTTGGCTTTATAAAACTTCAAAGGGTAAGCTTCTTATGATCTGGTCAAGCGTAACTGAGCACGGTTATTCTATAGGGATTGCCGAGAGTAAAAACGGCAAAGTGAACGGTGAATGGAAACAGCAGTTCAGCCGACTTTATACGGGTGTCTTCTATGATAATGACTTAGATATTTATGAGGGCGGTCACGGCACTATCTTTGAAACCTTTGACGGCAGATTAATGATGAGCCTTCACAGCCCTAATTATTCTGACGCAGAGAAGGGTATTCACGAAACTGCAGTTTTTGTGGAGCTTGAAGACACAGGCTCAACTCTTAGGGTTAAGGGTATTTCACCCGGTAATCGTTTGATTGAGAAATTTGCAACCTTCATTCAGATGATTGATAACTGGGGCTACAATATTGAATATGCCATAAGAAAATATCTCGGAGTCGAAACATAAAAAATACGGCTTGTGCAGAAATTAATCTGTACAAGCCGTTTTCTTTTAAAAGAATCTCTTTCTGATTTTTGCCACTGTTTCGTCACTGACGCCAATATCTTTCAGATACCCGCTAATATCGCCGTATTTGCCGTTTATAAAGGCGATAAGCTGAGCGATGACATCAGCCTCGCTTTTAAAAAACTCCTCTTCACAGCTCCACATGGGATCGTCAGCGAATCTGCGCTGAATAAAGGGGAGGAGATAGGTGTAAGATACCTGATAATCTGCAATAATATCTTCTATACAAACACCTGCAATGTAAAGAAGAATTACCGAAAGAAGACCTGTTCTGTCTTTACCAAAGTAGCAGTGATACATGATGCATCCGTCTTTGGCGTCTGCAATTGTTTCAAGAACCTTTTTATAGTCAGCCTTGTGATTTTCAATGCTGTATTCGTAAGATTTTTCTAAATCTCTGCCGAAGCACTCAACTGCCGCAGGGTTAAAATCAAGCAGACAGATGTGGTGATAATCCACACCATCAAGAAACTTAAAAACGGAAGGATTTCGCTGTGTCTCAGGTTCATCACGCAAATCTATAACTGTATTCACACCGTATTTAAGAAGCTCAACGATATCATTTTCATCAGGAGTTTCGGGTATGGCACATCGAAGAAACATGCCGAATTCGGTAACTCCACTGTCACAAGGATATCCGCCGAGATCACGGCAGTTTATTATATTTTTAAGTGGTAATCTTTTGTATGTTGCCATATTTTCCTCCGAATGTGTTTTTATTGGGTGAAACAAGTCTGCTGATTCAGGTGCATTTAAACTACTAACACCATTGTCTGTTTAATACTATAACACAAATTACATTGCTTTTCAATGAAATCGTGCTTTATGGGATGAAATACGCCACAGTTGGTTTTATCCTGTCCGTAAGGATTAATTTAGCAGAAAAGAAAAAACCTCTTTTGTCTGAAACAAAAGAGGTTTTTGGTGACCCGGACGGGAATCGAACCCGTGTTACCGCCGTGAAAGGGCGGTGTCTTGACCGCTTGACCACCGGGCCTTGTTGGTAGCGGCAGTGGGACTCGAACCTACGACACTCCGGGTATGAACCGAATGCTCTAGCCAACTGAGCTATGCCGCCGCGTATCTGCTCTCAACAAAGCTTGTTTATTATAATATATGAATATGGATTTGTCAATACTTTTTTAAAAATTTTTTTAAAAAATACAAAAATTTTCACGGGTCAGAAAATGACCCGTGAAAAACTATATTATGAACAATTCTTTTGCGTTTTTACAGGTGATATCAAGCACCTGCTGAGCGGTTATTCCTCTGACAGAAGCGATAATCTCTGCCACAAAGGGAATAAGGGAAGAATCATTTCTTTCGCCTCTGTGAGGTACAGGAGCCATATACGGGCAATCCGTTTCAATAAGCAATTTATCTTCAGGCACAGCTGCTGCAACTGAAATCGGTTTCTTGGCGTTTTTGAATGTAACTGCTCCGCCAAGTCCGATATACATACCAAGCTTTACTACCTCTTTTGCCATTTCGGCGCTTCCTGAAAAACAATGTACTACGCCCTTAGGTCTGTACTTTTTCAGAAGCTCCATTGTGTCCTCGTGAGCTTCTCTGTCGTGAATAATAACAGGCATATCCTTTTCTTTAGCAATGATCAGTTGCTGTTCAAAAACACGTTTCTGAATATCTCTCGGTGAAAAATCGTAATGATAATCAAGACCGATCTCGCCGACAGCAACACATTTTTTATCGTTAAGCATATCAGAAATCAACAAAAGGTCATTTTTGCCCATTTCTTCAGCTTCATGAGGATGAACGCCTGCTGCGGCATAGATTTTATCGTATTTAGCAGCAAGGTTCAAAGAAGTAATACTTGATTTTAAATCACTGCCGCAATTGACGATGCCTACAACACCGCTTTCAAACACTCTTTTTAAAAGCTCGTCGCGGTCTTCTGTAAACCGATCATCGTCATAATGGGCGTGAGAGTCAAATATATTATTCATCAGCATAACTGTGTGCCTGCGGGAAGGCCTTCAACAAATGCAACCTTAACGTCATCTTCTGTGATATCGCCTGCAAGAATCATACCGTGGCTTTCAACACCGCAAAGAGTTCTTGGTGCAAGGTTTGCTACAACGATAACGTGCTTACCGATAAGATCTTCGGGCTTGTACCATTTCGCAATACCTGAAGCAACAGTTCTAGGTTCTTTTGTTCCGTCATCAAGGGTGAGCTCAAGAAGCTTCTTTGCTTTTTTGATGGGTTTGCAGTCAACAACCTTGCATACTCTGAGTTCAACTTTTGCAAAATCGTCATACTGAATCTCAGCAAGGCCTACGATTTCCTTTATTTCTTCTTCTTTTTCTTCTTCAACAGCAGGAAGAGAAGCTTCTATTTCTGCAAGAGTTTTTTCTGCATCAAGGCGTGAGAAAAGGGGAGTAGCAACGCCTACGCTTGAGCCGGCTTTCATTGCGCCGAATGAGCTGAGTGAGTCAAGAGTATTGATATCTGTGCCCAACTGCTCAAGAATCTTATCACTTGTATCGGGCATAAATGATTTAAGAAGAACTGCAACAAAACGGATACTTTCAAGAAGATTATAAAGAACAGTGCCAAGTCTTTCTTTCTTGGCCTCGTCTTTAGCGAGTGCCCAGGGCATTGTCTCGTCAATATATTTGTTGCAGCGTTTTGCAAGGTCAAAAATTTCAGAAAGAGCATCTGATACTTTATAAGTATCAAGAAGCTTTGTAACCTTTTCAAGTGTACCCAAAGCCATTTCTTTAAGCTCGGCGTCGATGTCTTCACAAGCTGTGGGAGCCTGAATAACACCGCCGAAGTATTTATTGTTCATAGCAACTGTGCGGTTAACAAGGTTGCCGAGAGTGTTTGCAAGGTCAGAGTTGAAACGCTCAATAATTGTTTCATAAGTAATTGTACCGTCCTGAGCGTGAGGCATTTCTGAAAGAAGATAATATCTCACTGCGTCAACGCCGAAACGATTACAAAGATCATCAGCATAAATAACATTGCCGCGAGATTTACTCATTTTATCGTTGCCTGAAAGAAGCCAGGGATGACCGAAAACCTGTTTCGGCAGCGGCTCTTCAAGAGCCATAAGCATAATAGGCCAGTAAATTGTATGGAAACGAAGAATGTCTTTACCGATAATAT
Source organism: Acutalibacteraceae bacterium (assembly GCA_045541505.1). Lineage (GTDB taxonomy): Bacteria > Bacillota > Clostridia > Oscillospirales > Acutalibacteraceae > CAG-488. The sequence continues at coordinate 39,119 of JAZQJF010000005.1, read as the reverse complement.
GAACATCAGCAGGCCAGTATTTATTATACATCTCTGAATTTTCGGCACCGTTAAATCCGAGACCTGTAATGTAGTTGAGAAGGGCGTCAACCCAAACATAAATAACGTGCTTCTCATCACCGGGGAAGGGAATACCCCATTTGAATGTTGAACGTGAAATGCAAAGATCCTGAAGGCCGGGCTTGATGAAGTTGTTGATCATTTCTTTTTTGCGGCTTTCGGGATAAATAAAGTTGGGGTTTGATTCAATATATTCTTCAAGCTGCTTCTGATATTTGCTCATTCTGAAGAAATATGCCTCTTCCTTAGCAGGTTTTACTTCACGGCCGCAGTCGGGGCATTTACCGTCAACAAGCTGTGACTCTGTCCAGAAAGATTCACAAGGAGTGCAGTAAAGACCTTCGTATTCACTCTTGTAAACGTCACCCTTGTCCATGAGCTTTTTGAAAAGCTTCTGAACAGCTTCTTCGTGCTCTTTGTCAGTTGTACGGATGAATTTATCGTATGTTGTATTAAGGCAGTCGCATATAGCTTTGATTTCACCTGCAACGCCGTCTACGTATTCTTTTGGTGAAACACCTGCAGCAGCTGCATATTCTTCAATTTTCTGACCGTGTTCGTCAGTGCCTGTCTGGAAGAATACATCATAGCCCTGCATTCTCTTGAATCTTGCAAGAGCGTCTGCGAGAACGATTTCATAGCTGTTGCCGATATGAGGCTTACGGGATGTGTAAGCAATGGCAGTGGTAATATAATACTTACCTTTGTTCATAATTAACCCTCCGAGAACAAATTTATACCAATATATTATACCATTTTCTTCTGATTTATCAATAGGAAAAAACAAAAAAATCGAAGCCGTAATCTACGGCTTCGAAAATGATATTTATTTATCTTTTAAGTTCGTCAACCATGCCGAAATGCTTAATGTAGAAGCTTTGGGTTTCTTCGGTGTCTGCGTCAAGACCGATGACTTTACCGTGATCGCCTTTCAGGGTTTCCATAACATTCCAGATGCCTTTTTTGATTTTCTTTTCGTTAAAATCAGTCCATTCGTCACCTGTGGGATATTGAGCTGAAACAACGCTTACCAAACCGTCGTTGGGCTGCCAGCTTTTATCAATAACAATTCCTCCGGGGGTTGTACCCTTGTATGAACCCATTGCAAGTGCAGTTGGGTAAAGCACAGCAAGAGTTCCTCCGTCAGGCACCTGACCGCCTAAAAGAGAACCGTCTTTGGTTGTGCAGTAGGAATAAGAGAAATAGTAAACACTGTCAACTGTTTTTACGGTTTTGTTTAACTGCGCTGCGCCGTCAGGCGAAAGGTCATATCCTGCATGGTCTGTTCCCATATCTGCAACGGATGAAAAAGTATCTGCAATGTCAGCTTTACTGCCGCTGATTTCACCGATACCGAATTGATCAAGCATAAAGTCATAAACACCGCTTACAGGTTTTGCAATGCCTGCAATTGTGAAGCAAAGAGAAACCAGCATCTGCGTTGAGTCAGTAAATCCTGCAACCGAGCCGACCGAATCAATTATACAGGTGAGCGTAGAACCGTTATGCGGTGCGCAAAGTGAGGTTACACTGTGAACCCAGTCTCCTTTTTCACCTGTGAAAAGAGGTGATGTTTCTTTGCCGGTTGCAGAGATTTCTTCTTCATTGCCGTATTCAAGTAAAGAGGTGAGCATTCTTACTGTTGCCCCTCCGAAACTGTGACCGACAAGATTAATTTTTACACGTTGGCCGCCGTTTATTTTTTCTCCCCAGTTTTCAACAAGGGGAGTGGTATATTCTCTGCCGTAGCGTGCGTGGTTATGTTCCTTTGAATGAGCCTCGCCGTAGTCAACGGTTGTTCCCGTAAGCTGAGCGTAAAGTTCACAGGTTCTGTCCCATGTGCTTGAAAGAGGGCCGACACTGGGAGCATAAACCTCGTAACCCTGTTGAGTAAGATACTCAGTAAGGTCCCCCGTAGTTGAACCCCAATAAGTGACGGTGTTATTGATGCCCGTGGTTTCGCCCCAGCCGCCGAGACCGTGAACAAGAATATAAGGGTACTGAACTTTGCCTCCGCAAAGAGCCCACCATGTTTCTTTAATTCCGCCGAAGTGAACGGGCACACAAATTGCAGTTACTAAAATGCATATTGCTGCAACAAGGGCAACTACTTTTTTAATGGTAAACTTTTTCTTCTTTTCTTTTTTTGCAGGAGTCGGAACCGGTTCTTCTTTTGAAGGTGTTACAGGTTCATCATCTTTTAAAAGGTAGTCGGTCGATACACCAAACATATCGCTTATTGCAAGAATTTTATCGGTTTCGGGAATGGAAACACCTGATTCCCATTTTGAAACAGACTGGCGTGAAACACCTAATTTTTCTGCAAAAACTTCCTGTGACATATCGGCTTCTTTTCTAAGCTTTTGTATTTTTTGAGATGTTGTCATAATACTCACTCCTTATGGCTTAAGTATACATCAGAAATTTGGTTTATGCAATCACTCATAGTTTACATATTGAAAAAATATATGTGAATTTTGATTTACAAAAAGCAAAATCAGCAGTAAAGATAGCTTTACTGCTGATGATTATTGGTTGAATCGGAATATATCCGCAACCTCGCTCATTATAATATAAGCTGTCGGGTCTATTTCGTGAACAAGTTCTTTCGTTTTTGTTACCTGAAAACGATTAACAACAAAATAAACTACCGCTTTTTCTGCACCCGAATATCCTCCCTTTGCTTCAATTCTGGTAATTCCGTGCTCAAAAGCAGCGGTTAAAACACAGCAGATTTCGTCGGGTCTCTCGGTTACGATCATAGCGCATTTTTCACGGTCAAAGCCTTCAACGATATAATCGACTGTTTTCAAAGCTGCCATATATGTCACTATTGAGTATAACGGCAATATCCAGCTTTTTAATACGATACCGCAGATTACGTAAAGCACAACGTTATAAATCATAACGAAACTTCCGACACTTATGCCGAGACTACGTGCAAAAATAACCGACATAACTTCAATACCGTCCATTGCTCCGCCGTTTCTGATAGCGAGACCGCTGCCTACACCTGAAATAAGACCGCCGAATAAAGCGCACAAAAGCAGGTCTGTACCTGCGAGGGGAGATGCGATACTTACATCAACAGGCAGAATATCAGTTATAAGCCAGGCTGAAACTGAATAGACAGTAACCGTATATATGGCATATATGGTAAAAACTGCACCTTGTTTTTTCAGTCCGTAAATAAAAAGAGGAATATTTAAAATCAACAGAAAAACAGAAAGCGTAAGATGCTCAGGCGTTATCTGAGCCAGGAGCATAGCTGTTCCCGAAATGCCGCTGTCATAAAGCTTTACCGGGGCTAAAAACAGCGTTACTCCTATTGCATTTATGATTCCTGCCAAAGTGAGAAAAAGAATATTTTTGATTCTGAATTTTTTAAGACTGTTTAAAATTTTCTGCATAGCGCCTCCCAAAAAATTATAGTGATTTTTATTCTATTCTAAGAAAAAGTAAATCTTAAACAACAATAGAAACACGGTGGCAGGCTGTTGTCTGCCACCGCTTTTAAGGAGAAAAAGTGTGATTAAAGACTGTTTATTTATCTGTCCATCGGAGTTGCTCCTTGTCATTTGCTGTGCCTTTATATTAACATCTGTTTATTACTAAATTTAGTAACCTGAGTGAATAAACTGTGTATTTTGTTAAAGAACTGTTAATTTTATTTTACGGGAATGAGCAGTGGGTTACCGTTGACGGCAAGGTCACCTGAAAGAGAATTCTGATCCTTTATCATATCAACGGTTGTATTGAATTTCCGCGCAATATTCCAAAGCTTTTCTTCCTCCTCAGGGAAATAAACAACCACGCATGATGACGATTTCTTCTCTTGCGGTATTACGTCGGCATGGGTAAGTGCAACAATATCTTTCTTGCAGAAAATATCGCCCTCAATGAGAAATTCGCCTTTTATTTCTGTTTTTGAACCGGAAGGGACCGAACAGTTAAAGCCTATGGGTGTAATGCTGTAATCATAAATTCCGCAATTGGCTGTATCAACATTTTTTGTAAAATCAAAGCAAAGCTCTCTTTCACAGAAGGTGTGTCTTCCGTCGCTGTCTTTAGCGATAATATTTATTAAAATAACGGAATGTAAAGTCAGCAGTGAGTTATGTAAAGTACAGTTTACAACGGGTTCTTCCCACCAGATACAGCTTATAGAGGCTGAATCAGATGAAGGCAGATCGATTATAAATTTTTCTGTCACGGTTTCTCTGATGTGTTCTGATAAACTGAGAAATTCCCGCTTTTCATAAGAAGTGTCAAGATGGCCGTCGAGGCAATAAGCGTCTGTGATGCAGTTTATTTCTGACGGTAAATAGGCTTTTATCAAGGCTTCAACAATGCAGTCTGTTTCAAACAGACGCGGCATTGAGTTCGCATCATTTCTTAGGTTGCATTCACAGTTAAGAAGTCTGAGCCTAACACCGGCGGTGCAGTTTTCGTTGATTCCCTGTGCATCAATAACCTGATTTATGCTGACGCTGTGATCAAATCTGACTGTCTCTCCTCCGCCTTCTTCAGGGCAATAAGTGATACTGAAGCAAACTTCACCCTTGATGAGAATTTTATCTTTTACAACTCTTGTGTCGTGAAGAACGGGTGTTGCACAGCAGGAAACGATTCTTTGTGCCGGCAGATAATCGCTTGGCAGCTCAACTGTTTCACCGATGTTGAATTGTTTGCATTCAGCTGTAATGATGTCCCAAAACTCAACCTTTTCATTCTGAGCCTGAACGGTTTTTCTGTCAATGCTGCATATACTCTCTTTTTTTGAAACAGTAAAAATTTTGAAGCAAAGAACAATTGCTGAATGAACCTCTGCGCGGCGTTTTCCTGTTGCACGGCAGTTTACATACTGAACCTTGCTTTCAACACGGAGTATTCCCTGAATGTCGGCACCTGACTGAACAAATTTTGAAAACGGTGCGTTCTGCTCATAAGTGCAGATATTATTGTCCTCATCGGTGTAAACAATTCTGATTAAAGCGTTGCCGTCAGCGCAAGCTCTGTCACCTGAAATTTTTGCCGAAGCTATACCGGGAATAACGCAGCATTTAAGTACCCTTGAAATGTCAGTACAGTAGTCGGGTAAAGAAATATCAATATCAAAATTCTGTTCGCAGGAACCTTCAAATAGAATGTTTAATTCTCCCATATTTTCAGTTGAAAAATCTAAAGCCATAAACCTCACCTTTTAAAGTTATTTTCACAACAGTATATGAAAGCTTTTATGTAAATATAACAGTAAAAAATATTTGCCTGTTATGTGCATAAAAAAAGTGCTGTGAATCAATCACAGCACTGCTATATATTTTATTGTTTCTGTGGCGGGGGAGAAGCAAGCTTAGCTTCTTTTTTGGCAAGATTTTCTTTGATAAGCTTATATACAACGGCCATCATCGGAACACCTATCAGCATACCTCCGATACCCAAAACACCGCCGCCTACCGTTACCGCAACAAGCACCCAGATACCGGGGAGACCCATTGAAGAGCCGACAACTTTTGGATAAATGAGGTTGCCTTCGATTTGCTGTAAAACAACAATGAAAATCAAAAATACCAAAGCTTTTGCAGGGGATTCAGTGAGAATAAGAAATGCGCCTACACCTGCACCTATAAAAGCACCGACAATGGGAATAAGAGCTGTAAATGCAATCATAACACTTATCATCGCGGCGTAAGGGATGCGAAGAATAAGCATACCTATCAGACAAAGAACACCGAGGATAACTGCCTCTGTACACTGACCGACGATAAAACGGTGGAAGCAGTCATCTGTTACTGAGGCAACGTGAGCTGCTTTTTCATATATATTGGACGGAATATAAGCTTTGACAAGTCTTTTGAATCTGTCTGCAAGAGCATTTTTATCAAACAAAACGTAAATTGAAAAAATCAGACCGATAACAATGCTTGAAACAACAGAAACCGTTGATGCAACAGCGGTGTATGCAATATTAACCACATTGCCGAGACCTGAAGACACAGTTTCTGCAATGCTTCCGATTTTTGATTTCCAGTCAATTGAAGAAAGACTGTCGAGAATGTTTTCCGGTATGAAATTAAAGTTGTCGAGTTTAGTAAGCACTGTTTCAACCACACCGGGAATTTTGGTAATAAGAAGCTGAACACAGTCAGTAAGCTGTGTAACAACAAGCCACATAACCACTGCTATTATTCCTAAAAGAGTAAGAATAGACCCTGTGAGGCAAATGGGTCTGCGGCTTTTGATAACAAATTTTTTTGTTGATTTCGGGAAGTAGTGGCGCTCGTAAAAGCTCATCAGAATGTTTATCATATATGCCAGAATAACTCCGAGAATTATCGGTGTGGCAGAAGAGAAAACAGTCTTGATCGCTGTAGAAATTACAGGCCAATAGTGAATTCCTAAATATATGGCAAAAATAAAAGCCGCAATTTTTAAATAAGTTTTAAAGCTTTTCTTTTTCATAGAAATTCCTTTCAAAAAAAGCCCCCACCGTGTTGGTGAGGGCGATTTTAATTATAAAACATCAATACTAATGTCATAAGTAGGCATATATTCGCCCTTTGCGAAGTTTCTTGCTCTGAAGAGAACTTCATCGTCATAAACCTCAACCATGTAGCCGATACCCGGGATGTTACCTGCGTCATCACCGTCTTTGTTTTCAATGGTGATTGAGGGAACGTTTACAGAGTGGATCTTACCTACGAGGTCGTAAGATCCAACGCCGAATCCCTGATGAAGGTGACCTGTGATAAGGATGACATTGTCATAACGGTTCATAATCTCATAAAGAGCGTCTGACTGATCACCGACTGAGCCTGCGCCTTCAACTGAGCTGTTCCATGCATTCTCAATGTTGTTGGTGCCCTTAAGAGGCTGATGAAGAATAACAAATGTGGGCTTGCCTGTGGCTGATGTTTCTTTAAGAGTTGTGTCAAGCCATTCAAGCTGAGTGTCACTGATGTAAGCTTCTTCAAATACCATTTTCTCTGAACCGAGAACAACAAAGTCATATCCGTTTACCTGATAGCGGTAATACATTGAGTCAACTCTGAGATCTCCGCCGCCGTTTTCATTAAGGGCGTTAGTGAAAGTTGTGAAATGCTTGAGAGAGTTTGAGTAAATACGAAGTCTGATATCGTGGTTACCTGTTGCAGTGATAAAGTTTTTGATGCCTGTGGTTGAAATTCTGTCATATACGAACTGATATTCACCGTAAAGGCCGTTTTCAGTGATATCACCTGCAAGAACAAGAGCATCAACAGGAGTTTCAGCGTTAGCAAGATCTTCTGCACCGCCTCTTACGTAAGGCTCACGCTTAAACATATAGTTTGAAATCTGGGGGTCTGCCCATGCAGCAAATGTCATTTTTACATTATCTTCATCAACGGCCTTGATGGGGTCTGTTGTTGAAGGGGGAACGAAAACGTTGATTGTGTAAAAAAGTGTCATTACAGCAGCAAAAAGCTTGTAGAAGGCTGTCCAGATTAAAGAACATAAGCCTTTAATTGGGAAAATTGACATAAATATTTCTCCTTTAATAAGAATATGAGATTATAATACTACTTGGTTTCTGTTTTGTCAATAAAAGTATTGCCCGGAAGTTTTTTTATTTTATAAAGTTCCTCTGCTGCAAGACGGGTTTTTGCAACAAAATCGCCTTCAACTTTAGGGAAACAGTAAAACAAAGCTTTTGTGTCACCGATGCAAATCATATCACCAAGCTCATACCAGTAATAATCTGAATAAAGACTGTATGATGCGAGGGGCTTCTGATGATAATCAAGTGCTCCGTTACATCCGGTCAGGTGAAAACCGTCTGCGGTGTGAACGAGTCTGCCTTCGCCGATGTTATATATACTTTTTGAATTAACCAGAATACGTATATCAACAGGAATATCAAGCTTATATCTGCCTGACAGAATTTCTTCTTTAACGCATTCTCTTTCCCAATTGTACCAGTCGGGAATATGGTCAAATTCTGTGTCGGAGTCAACGGCTTTCATAAAGCCATATTCGGTAAGTTCATATTTCTTGCCGCAATTGTGGCAGGTGAGATAAATACCTTTACCTTCGGTTTTGCCTTCGCTTAAGCAGGCGGGGCATTTATAAAGAACTCTGTTCAGATGATCGGCACGGAATTTCTCTGTGATTTTCACTTTATTTTCCTGCTGCCAACGGAAGTTGTCAAAGCTGAATCTGTCTTTTATAACAGCATTTATTTCATCGCTGCTCATCTTTTTGATTTCTTCAGGGGAAAGAACGTATTCTACGTCTGCTCTCACTTTTGTTTTACGAAGCTGAAGGTTATTATAAAGAGGGTCCCTTGCAAAAGCTCCGTAAGTGCGGATGATAATTAACGGAATCTTAAGTGCTTTGACACATTCTCCCAAAGAATCGGGGAGTGTTGTTGCAGTGCCGTCAAATGAATAGCTTGCTTCAGGATACATCAGAATGGAGCTTCTGAGTTTCTTTACAGTGTAAATCATATCACGTACAAGACCTAAATCTGTTACAAATTTGGCAGTGGGGATACATCCTGCATTACGCATAAGCCAGTTTCTGCCAACGAGACCGTCAGATGTGCTTACAATGTTGTACGCTCTCGGATAAAGTACCTTTGAAGCAATTTTCAAGTCAATGAAGCTTGAATGATTCATTAATATAAGGCAAGGCTCATCTTTTGAGAGCCTGTCCATACCGATTTCGTTATATTTAAAACCGGTAGCAATAAGATCAGGTATAGCTGCAAGTCTTATCAGCGTTCTGAAAAGAATATTTGGCTTTTTGGGTTTCTGATGTGCCTCTTCAGGCATGGCGAGTACACTTTTGTAATCGGCATTGGTGGTTTTGATTTTCATAAAATACCTCTATCTGTCGGTTTTCATTGTGTATTGCGCAATTCTTTGTGTGCTGTTTCCGTCACAGGCAGACATAAACTTTTCTCTGAATTGCTGAACCTTGCTCATGTCTGTTCCGTTTATTACATAGCTGATAACCTCGTCATCGGTTTTGGCAATAGGACCGGGAACAAATTCTTTATAGTCATAGTAGTAGCTTCTTGTAGTGTCATATTCCTCAAGATCATATGCAAAAAATATCATCGGTCGGTTGAGAAGTGAATATTCAAATACAAGTGAAGAATAGTCTGAAATAAGTATATCTGCCGCACACATAGCTGTGTCAATTCCGATTTCTTTCGGGCACAGGAATATGCTGTCACCGTAAAGCGACTGAGATTCTTCGTTGAATGTATCTTCTCCTTTAGTAAAAGGATGATACTTTAAAACCAGAACATATTCGTCACCCATAGCCTTTTTGAATTTGCCGAAATCTATCACATCGTCGTTATGAGCGTCAGTGGGGGAGTTGCCTCTGAAAGTGGGTGCATAGAGAATAATCTTTCTGTCACCGATAGCAGGGATGGCTTCAACGAGCTTGCTTCTGCCTGAAGCAACGAAGTCTTTATCAAAAAACACATCAGTTCTCGGAACGCCGAGAGGCTTTATGATTTCTTCTTTACAGTTAAATGCCTCAGCGTAGCAGGGGATGATTTCTTCAGCTGATACAAAAACATCTGTTACAGTGTTGTATCTGGGAAAAATCTCCCACATTCTTCTGTCTCCGCCCCAGTCGGCATTGAGAGTGGAATAACCCCATTTTTTAAATGCACCGCAGGCGTGCCAGAGCTGAATTACCTTTGTGCCTTTTCTGGGGTTAGCCGCCCACAGCGGATCAAAATTGTCGGTTATAAATATTCTTGCACTTCTTGCGTACACAAACTGAAAACGGATATCACCGATCAGACGCTGCAAGGCGTTTTCTTCGTTGCCGTATTCAATACACTTCCAGCCTGCTTTTTCATAGATCTTTTTGAGTTCAACCATATTGTCGGGCAGAGATGTATAATGCTTGTTATAAGCAAACACAGCCTGATTTTTTTTAACGGGGAGAATGCAGCCCAGCTTATAAGCAAAGGGCCAGACAATATAAAATATAATTAAACGCCTTAAAAAGTTAATTTTCTGTTTAAGCATAAATTTTCTCCTTAAAAGACAAAGAGACTGCCCAAAAGGACAGCCTCACATATCTTGACTGAAAATCAAACGGCACGAGTCACCTTGCCGGAACGCAAGCATCTTGTGCAAGCATATACTCTACGGGGTGAACCGTCAACAATTGCTTTAACACGCTTAATGTTGGGTTTCCATGTTCTGTTAGAACGTCTGTGTGAGTGAGAAACTTTAATGCCGAATGTTACTTTTTTCTCACAGAATTCGCATTTTGCCATTAGAGGCACCTCCTTTGAAATTCACAAATACTAAACAACAGACGATATTTTAACAGAAAGTTTCAATAAAATCAATAGGTTTACAAAATATTTTTCTTAAATTTTTTAAAATTTTTTCATTTAACCTATTGCAATTATTAAAACAGTATTGTATAATAGCACAAACGAACAAATGTACGGCAACGGAGGAATATAATATGGCAGATAAACAGCAAGCACTTGAAACTGCAATAAAGCAGCTTGAAAAGCAGTTTGGTAAAGGTACGGTTATGCGCCTTGGCGAAGATAAAGGTCTGAGCGTTGAAGCAATTTCAACAGGCTCACTTTCTCTTGACGCTGCCACAGGTATCGGCGGTCTTCCCAAAGGCAGAGTAATTGAAATTTACGGTCCTGAATCTTCAGGTAAAACAACTCTTGCGCTTCACGCTGTTGCTGAAGCACAGAAAGCAGGCGGTGAGGCGGCATTTATTGATGCTGAGCATGCTCTTGACCCTGTTTATGCCGCAAACCTGGGTGTAGATGTAGATTCACTTCTTGTGTCTCAGCCTGATAACGGTGAACAGGCTCTTGAAATCGCAGAGGCTCTTGTTCGCTCAGGTGCTATTGACATTATGGTTATCGACTCTGTTGCAGCCCTTGTTCCCAGAGCAGAAATTGAGGGTGAAATGGGCGATTCACATATGGGTGCCCACGCCAGACTTATGTCACAGGCTCTCAGAAAGCTTGCAGGTGCCTGCTCAAAGTCAAATACAATTATTATTTTTATCAACCAGCTTCGTGAAAAAATCGGTGTTATGTTCGGTAACCCTGAAACAACAACAGGCGGCAGAGCCCTTAAGTTCTACGCATCAATCCGTATTGATGTCCGCCGTATCGAGCAGATCAAAGGCCCGGGCAATGAATTTATCGGAAGCCGTACAAGAGCAAAAATTGTTAAAAACAAGGTGGCTCCTCCCTTTAAAGAGGCTGAGTTTGATATTATGTATGGTAGAGGTATCTCTAAAGAGGGCGAAATTCTTGACCTTGCCGTTATGCTCGAAATTGTTCAGAAGAGCGGTGCATGGTTCTCTTATAACGGCGAGCGTTTAGGTCAGGGCCGTGATAATGTAAAAGCTCTTATTAAAGAAAATGAAGCTCTCGCCCAAGAGCTCGAAGCAAAGGTAAGAGAAAATATGGACAGAATTTCCAAATTAGCCAAAGCAGCTCCCAAAAAGGGCAAGGGCGCTGTTCCGGTTGCTGCACCTGCTCCGGTACCGGCTCCTGCAAAAACAGGCGTTAAATTAGATATTGATGTAGCTGACGACGAATGATTATTCAGGCTAAAGAAGGAAGATATAACAAAATTCACATAAGCATCGACGGTGAGTATCTTTTGACTGTCGACAGCGATTATTGGTATAGCTGCGGTTATATCAATGGTGATGAAATTAATGAACAGGAGCTTGCTGAGTTTAAGGTCTCGGCAGGCTCCCGTCGTGCTTTTAATGCAGGTGCAGAGATTATATCACGCCGTGAACACAGCGCAAAAGAGGTTTATGTGAAGCTTTGTCGCAAGTTTGACAGTGATGTTGCACAGGATGCGGTAAAACGCCTTTGCGAAATAGGTATGATTGATGATGTAAGATTTGCCGGGTTGTATGCAGAGGAGCTTTACATGAAAAAGGGTATGGGCAAGCGCAGAATACTCTTTGAGCTTTCAGCAAAAGGTATTGATAGAGACCTTGCACAACAGGCCGTTGATGAAATTATTTCTGATGAAGAAGATAATGTTCAAAGAATAGTTGATATTCTTGAAAAAAAATATTATAATGTAAGTTATGATGAAAAGCAGCGCCGTCGGGCGTGGAGTGCCCTTGAAAGACTGGGATATTCTTACAGTGATATAAGGCGCGCTTTCAACGAATTTTGCGAATCTGATTTTGATTCATCGGAAGGATGGTAAAAAATGTCTTATACAGTTGGTCTGATTTCTCTCGGCTGCCCTAAAAATCAGGTGGATGCAGAGCATATGCTTGCTGCTCTTGATGAAGCAGGGTTTGAGATAGTTGATTATGTTGACGGTTGTGACGCTGTTATTGTAAATACATGCGGATTTATTGATGACGCCAAAAAAGAAGCCATTGAAAATATTCTCGATATGGTTGAGCTTAAAAATGAAGGCGTTATAAATTCAATTATTGTAACAGGTTGTCTTGCTGAAAGATATAAGGATGAAATTTTAGCCGAAATTCCGGAGGTTGATACCATTGTAGGTATCGGTGCCAACGGTGACATTGTTAATATTGTTAACAGCACAATTGAAGGTGCAGGTATGTCAACCTTCCCGCCGAAGGATGAACTTCCCCTTGATGCTCAGCGAATTCTTACAACACCGTCTTACTGGGCTTATCTTAAAATTGCCGACGGCTGTTCAAACTGCTGCACTTACTGCACAATTCCTTCTATCCGCGGAGCAATGAGAAGCCGCAAAATTGAAAGTATTGTTGAAGAGGCAGAGCAGTTGGCTGAAATCGGTGTAAAAGAGCTTGTTGTTATCGCGCAGGATACTACCGCTTACGGCATAGACCTTTACGGTGAATATAAACTGCCGTCACTTCTTGATGAACTTTGCAAAATTGACGGAATTGAATGGATAAGACTTCTTTACTGTTACCCGGATAAGGTTACGGATGAGCTTATCAGCATCATGGCTCGTCAAGAAAAAATAGTAAATTACATTGACCTTCCTTTACAGCATTGTAATGACGGCATTTTGAAGGCAATGAACAGAAAAGGCGATAAGGCTCAGATGGAATCTGTTATCGACCGTTTGAGATCAGCAATGCCTGATATTACAATCAGAACAACATTTATCACAGGCTTCCCCGGTGAGGGTGAAGAAGAGTTTGAAGAGCTCAATGTGTTTATTAACGAAAAAGAGTTTGACCGTCTCGGCTGCTTTACTTATTCTCCTCAGGAGGGAACCCCTGCAGCTGAAATGGAAAATCAGGTTGAAGATGATGTTAAAGTCCGCCGCGGTGAAATTCTTATGGAAGACCAGTATCTTATTATGCAGGAAAAGAATGATGCCAGGATCGGCAATGAATATAAGGTTTTGGTTGAGGGTTACGACCCTTATTCTGACAGTTACTATGGCAGAACATACATGGATGCCCCCGAAATTGACGGTCAGATCCACTTCACAAGTGACGAAGATCTTGACGAAGGTGATTTTGTAACTGTTGAAGTTCTCGGCATTAACGAATACGATTTAATCGGTAAAATGATTTAATGTGAGGTTAAAATGAATACACCAAATAGAATTTCAATTTTCAGAATTTTTTTAGTTCCTGTTTTTCTTGCTGTTTTTCTGTTGGATATTCCTTTCAGATATCTTATCGCAGTGGCAATTTTTATTCTTGGTGCAATTTCCGATGCTGTTGACGGCCACCTTGCAAGAAAACATAATTTAGTTACGGTTTTTGGCCAGTTCCTTGACCCGATTGCTGATAAAATGCTCGTTACTGCAGGCCTACTTGCTTTTATGAAAGACGGGCTTTGCAATATCTGGATCATTATGGCAATTTTAGTTCGTGAGTTTGTGATGACTTCACTCAGACTCATTGCCTCTTCTCAGGGTGTGGTTATTCCCGCCAATATTTTCGGTAAGATCAAAACTGTTATGCAGATGACCGCTTTGATTACGGTAATGATTTTCTGCGGAATCAATGATTTGATTACATTGCCGTTTTCACTACCTCTTTTCTCAAACATTTTTCTCGGTATAACTGCCGTTATGGGAATTATTTCGGCAATTATATATTATAAAGAAAGTAAGAATGTTATAGACTTCACAAAATAACGGAGTAAATATGAAGCTGTTGAAATTAGCAATTAAAATACTGAGTCTGATTATCGTTGTGAGTGTGATACTCACAGCGATGTTCTTCCGTGATAACTCAGTAACCAAGCTTGATTTCAACAGCGATGTTTTTTTATCTCCTGTTTCAACGCAGCTTCATACAGAGCAAAAAGAAGATTTTGAGCTTGTATGTATGTCGGGCTTTATTGAACTTTATTTCAATAAAAAAACTTCCGGAATAGCTGTAAGAGAGGTATCTCGTGACCATTGGTGGTACGCGATGCCTGACGGAGCCCAAAGCAGCATGATTACTATGGAAGCTCTTGGCGAAAAAGGACTTTATAAACTTAATTCACAGGATAACAGTGTAGCTTTTTCTCAGTGGAGATATGATCTTCAGGAAAACGGCGTGAATATAGTTTACAGCATTTCTGCTCAGGAAGTTAAAAGCTATTCGGAGGATGATATTGCTTTTGAGGTAATGTTAAGTATCGTTCTGAAAGACGGCAGCCTTTTTGCAGACTGCCAGGTCAGAAAACTTACCGAGAATGAAAAATGTGCAGTTTCGTCACTTTCAATTCTGCCGGGATTATGCTCTTTTAAAAATCCCGGTAAAAAAGATTTTCTTCTCATTCCGGATGGTTGTGGTGCGGTAATATATCCTGCATTGTGTGAAAAGACCGAAACATATGATGTAAAAGTTTACGGTGATGATTTCTCTGTTAAAAATGAAAACTCTGTTAATGCAATTATGGGGGCATTCGGTGTTAAAGCAGGGGAGAATGCCATTGCCGTTATCATTGATTCAGGTGAAGAAATTGCAACTGTTAAAGCCGTGAGTGATAAAAACTCTTTCAGCGGTGTTTATGCAGATTTTGAAATATATAATTACTCTGTTGACAAAAAAATCTGTCTCAGTCAGAAACCTTTCAGTGACAGCGTTTCTCTTTGTTACAAATTCCTTTCGGGCGATAATGCATCATACTCTGAAATCGCATCTTCCTGCCGTGAGCAGTTTATCAGAAACGGCTCATTGCCGTCAGCTGATGCAACCGCTGAAGAGAATGTACCCCTATATCTGACTGTTACAGGTAAATATAAGGCTGATGCGTGGCGTCTCGGTGATGTGAAATATACAACCTTTGCTCAGGCTCTTGACATTCTTACACGAATAAAAGCTAAAGGTGTTGATAATATCACTGTGAGGTATGCCGGAGCTTTGAAGCGTGACAGTGCCAAATTTTCCTCTTCTCTGGGTAGTAAAAAAGATATTGAAGATTTGCTATCATATGCTTTCTCACAAAATATATCACTTTTCATTGATGCTGACATTCATTCTTATCAGAGCTTTTTCGGTAAATTTGATTTTTCAGCAGTTAAAGGTATGAATAAGTCCGCTTCTTCTGTAATTATAAACACTGCCCCTGACGGCAAAGCAGATAACACTGTAAAGCTCAGATTCAGGAAAGAAGCTGACATCGGCGATTTTGTTGATGATTTATTGATGCTTTCTGAAGACTATAATTTCACGGGCTACTGTATCGGTGACGGTGAGATGCTCGTTTCAGATTACAGTTCAGATAATGTTTCAAGATCAGATATGAAAAAATCACTTTCTTCTCAGATTCCTGCATTGTCAAATACAGGCAAGGTTATGATAGATAAAGGAAATATGTATCTTGTTAAAAATGCATCGGGAATAATTAATATTCCTATGACAACAAGCTATGCTGAAAGTGACAGCTATGTTGCGATTCCCTTTGTTCAGTCAGTTCTTCACGGAAGAATTACAATTTCAGGTGAGGCGATAAATATTCAGGGTGATATTAAAGATGCAACACTTCAGTGTATTGAATACGGTGTATGCCCTTCATTTACAACTGTGTATTCTGATAAAAACCTTGACAGTGACGTTCTTTTTGATAATCTTGTTAATGAAATTATGGATTGTTATGATATAGCTTCTGATGCTCTTTTCGGCCTTGAAAGTGAGCGAATAACCGCTCATGACTGTGTAAAAGATGGAGTATATCTCACTACCTACGGCGATACAGCTATGATTTATGTAAATTATAATGAAACAGCGGCAAGCGTAAACGGTGTGACAATACCTGCTAAAAGCTATCTCAGAATTGATTAAAACAAAAGCTCGGATTTTACTCCGAGCTTTCTTTATTATTTACAGTCAATCACATCGTAACCTGCATCAGTTACGGCTTTTGTAAGCGTTTCGTTGCTTACATCAGCTGCAAGGGTAACTGTTGCATTTTTTTCTTCAAGGCTGACTTCAACGCTTTCAACACCCTCAACTGCTTCAAGTGCTTTGTGAACGTGTGCCTGACAGTGCGGGCACATCATGCCCTCAATACTTAATACTTTTTTCATTTTGCTTTCTCCTTTCTGTTGCGGAATTATTTCTTCGGTTTCTGTTTTTTTACCGTGTTTAAAAAATCTCAATCTCAGCGCATTTGTTACAACACAAAGTGAACTGCAGCTCATCGCAAGAGAACCGATCATAGGGCTGAGCAAAATACCGCTTATGGGGTAAAAAATACCTGCTGCAAGGGGAATCCCCAAAGCGTTATAAAAGAAAGCCCAGAACAGATTCATTCTTATATTTCTGATTACCGCCTTGCTGAGCTTTATAGCAGAAACAACATCTGTTAATGAATTTTTCATTAATACAACATCTGCTGATTCAACTGCTATATCCGTTCCTGACGATATTGCTATTCCGATATCTGCTCTTGTCAGGGCAGGGGCATCGTTTATTCCGTCGCCAACCATTGCAACTTTGTGACCCTGCTTTTGCAAATCAAGTATGCAACTGTCTTTTTCTGTAGGCAAAACATCGCTGATGATTTTTTTGATACCCAACTCTTTACCTATGGCTGTGGCGGTAACGTTGTTATCACCTGTGAGCAGAACAGTTTTTATTCCCATTTTATGCAGACTGTCAATAGCTTCTTTGCTTGTTTCTCTCAGGGTATCTGCAACAGATATAATTCCGAGAATTTCACTGTCTTTTGCAAAAACCAACGGTGTTTCACCTTGTGAAGCAAATTTATCAACCAGCTTGTTGATTTCATCGTTGATGGTTACTGAGTTTTCTTTAAGTAGGGCAATGTTACCTGCAAGATATACTGAATTCTGATATTGAGCTTTTATGCCTCTGCCGGGAATTGCTTCAAATTTTTCAACTTCAAAAAAAATATTGCTTTTTTCTGAAATAGCCGAAACAACAGCCTGTGCCAACGGGTGTTCACTTGCCGCTTCAATACTTGCCGCACATAGAAGAAACTCTTCTCGTGCCATACCTTCTTTAAAAACAACAACGTTTTTAATTGAGGGTTTACCTGCTGTAACAGTACCTGTCTTATCAAGCACAACTGTATCAATTTTGTGAAGTCCTTCAAGGCTTTCTGCTGACTTAACAAGAATTCCCAACTCTGCCGCTTTGCCGGTTCCTACCATAATAGCAACGGGCGTTGCAAGTCCCAATGCGCAGGGGCAAGAAATAACCAGCACCGATACGGCGCAGTTAAGTGCAAATTCAAAATCTTTACCTGCAAACACAAGCCAGACGGTGAGAGTCAGTATAGCTATTGCTATCACAACAGGAACAAAGATTCCGCTGATTTTATCAGCAAGTCGGGCGATAGGTGCTTTAGAACTTCCTGCCTCTTCAACCATTCTTATAATCTGAGCAAGAGTAGTATCTTCACCGACCTTTGTGGCCTTGAATCTGAAAGAGCCGTTTTTGTTGATAGTTGCCGAGATAACAGAATCGCCGGGTTGTTTTTCAACAGGTATGCTTTCGCCTGTAATTGCAGATTCATCAATAAAAGCGTTTCCGCTTTCAATAATTCCGTCAACGGGGATTTTTTCACCCGGTCTTATCAGTATTATATCGCCGGTGACAATTCTTTCTGTGTCTGTAACAAATTCTTTACCGTTTCTGATTACGGTAGCAGTTTTCGGCGCAAGATTAATCAGCTTTTCAAGAGTCTGAGAGGTTTTTGCTTTTGAACGCGCTTCAAGATATTTGCCTACAGTTACAAGAGTAAGAATCGTTGCACTTGACTCGAAATACAGAGAGTGGGCATATTGATGAATTATTTCATTATTTGAGATTTCATAGCCGTAAATCATTCTGTAAATAGCAAATATTCCGTAAAGCAATGATGCAGAAGAACCGATAGCAACAAGAGAATCCATATTCGGAACCCCTTTGCCTAATGCCTTGAATCCCGACAGGAAAAATTTTTTGTTGATAATCAGAATCGGAATAGTGATTATCAGCTGGGTGAAAGCGCAGGTGAGGGGACTTTCGAGAAAAATGGGAATCGGAAGTCCTGCCATAGGTCCCATAGCAATATACATCAGCGGAATAAGAAGAATTACAGAAAAAATCAATCTTTTTTTCATAGAAAGGCGTTCGTTGTCAGCAGAAAAATTCTTTGGCTTTTTTGCTTTGTCAATGCCTGATTCAAAAGCACCGTAGCCGATTGATTCAACAGCGTCAATTATTTGTGACGGCAAAATCAGAGTCTCATCAAAGCTGACTTTCATATTTCCGTTAAGCAGGTTAACATCAACGTCTTTAATTCCGTTAAGACGGTTGACAGCTTTTGTAACATTTGCCTGGCAGGTAGCGCAGGTCATACCGCTGACGTTAAATTTCTTTTCAGTCATAGTTTACCTCATTTGATTTTTTTAATAAGATCAATAGTCTCGTTCATAATATCATTATTGCCGCTTTTTACCTGTTCAGTAACACACGATTCAAGATGATCCTGCAAAATAACATATCCTAAATTCTGCAAAGCGCTTTCGGCAGCGGCAACCTGAGTGAGAATATCACCACAATAGCGGTTGTCATCGATCATTTTTTTAATACCGCCCAGCTGACCGATGATGCGGTTAAGACGGTTTTGCAAAAGTTTGCAGTTTTCTTCACTGCGTGGGGTTGCTTTGGTTTTACAGCAATTGCTCATAAAATCACCTCCGGAAAATTATATACCCCAACGGGGTATATGTCAAGGCAAAAAAACAGAGGCAATCGGTTGATTGCCTCAAGGTTTTGATAATTAAGCGAAAAGTGCTGCGATAGTCTCGTAAACTGATTTGAATGTTTCAACAACAAGATCAAAATCAATACCTTCAAAGATAACTTGGAAGTCAGCAATAAGGGTATCAAAATTAATTGTTGAGAAATACTCGACGAGTGATTCAAGTAAAGCTGCCATAATAAAAAATCCCCTTTCGTAATGATAGATAAATTCTAACATTCATTAAAGTAAAAAGCAATAGAAAAATAAAAAATTATTTTGGTATAACCTATTGACAAACAGAATAAGATTTGATAAACTATTAAAGCTGTTTGAGAAGGACCATTAGCTCAGTTGGTTAGAGCAACCGGCTCATAACCGGTCGGTCCGGGGTTCGAGTCCCTGATGGTCCACCAATTAAATATAGGGGTATAGCTCAGTTGGTAGAGCAGCGGTCTCCAAAACCGCGTGCCGAGGGTTCAAGTCCTTCTGCCCCTGCCACCGAAAAGTCTTGAAACGACGTAGTTTCAAGGCTTTTTCTTTTTTTATCAACAAAGTAAAGTGATTCGCTTCTATTCGTGTTTAGTTGTATTAAGACCATTCTATTTGGGCGTCATTCTGCCGTCACGTCGTCTTTGGGCGACGGTGTCAGAATAAAGTTATTAAAGGATTTGTTTTGGAAAGGTGTGAACTATCAAGAAATATAAGAAACAGTGATTAATTTTCTAAAGTAGTATTTTTATTGAGGGAGTATATAGTTTATTCTCTTAAAAAGTATATGTTTTTTTACGGAAATACAAGCGAAAAGCAATTTAGCATTAAAGCCAATAATATCGCCACACATAGGAAATATCCTGTGTGTGGCGTGTAGTTAATTGAATATTAAATTAAGTTTGCGTAGCTATTTCGGTTAGTTTGTTTACCGTTTCCCTGCTAGGTTTATAACTATCTTTTTTTAATTCTTCAATCAATTGAGCTTTATCAAAATTTAATTTTTCCAGCATAAAGGTGTGTCTTAGCTCAAAACTAGTAAAGATATCATCCCAAGTAAGGGCATATATTTCATAATTATCGTTTTTATGAATTAAACCAGGTTTCCCAAAATCTTTGAAAGTATTATATAAGGCTTTAATGTTATCATCAACTTCTTTACATACAGCAATAAATTTCCATCGTCTTTGTTGGCTATTAAATTGAGGTTTTGTGCGAATATAGTCCATATAATCTTCAATTTGACGTGAAACAATTTTGGAGAGAGGGACGCGCGGAGCTTTTAGTTCAACTACGATATTCTCTTCAATAAAGGTTTCAAAACTAGTTTCGACTTTTCTAGAGCGACAAAGAAATATATCCATACGTCGATCTGATGCGGCTTCCTCTGTTAAAGAATCTGTTGCATTTTTGGCACCATACAACAAGTAATTATATCCTTCCAAAGCGCGATGCATAGTTTTATCCGCACTCGCTAAATGATATTGCTCACCAAAAAGCCAATAATGCTGCTCGACAATAGCTTGTATATGATTACGTTCGTTTGCAAATTTATCAAGTTCATAGACAAGTTCTTTTAAAATTTCAATTACCTTATAACGGTTTTCGATGAATGAGATAGTATCAATAATATTCTCCAGTCGAGTTTTTCGTAATATACTTGCAAATTGACTTCGTTGTTCGGCTGAAAGTTGTACAACTTCTTCTATTACGGTTAAAATGTTTTCACGTTCTTCAGAGTTTAAAAGTAGTTTTAAAAAAGCCAGTAGAGATTTTTCTTGAATTTCTTTCAACCTTAAGAAAATTCGTGGTTCAAGACAATATATTTCTTTCGTTACTCTTATCAAATCTTTTTTTTGAAGTTCACCATAATCGTCATCATGAAACTTAGGAAAAGTTTTTCTTTCCTCTATCATTTTAGTCACTTCTTCGTTGGCTTTTGAAGACATGTAAGAGCATATTTTGTCTTCTATAAGACTTTGAACTTCTTTTTTGAGTTCTTTTAGAATTTTAGTTGTTTCTTCTGTTTCATTAAGCTTAACTTGAGAAGATGAATCAAAAAGAGGAAAGTGTTCCCAATTATTAAAGAATTTTGAGCTGATAAAAACGCTGTGGTAAAAATCTACAGTATTTCGATTAAAAGTGGTTGTATCTTTGCCTTTTATACAGTTATTGGCATCAAAATAGTAACAACAGAATTTTTCGTTGATTTTTCTGTTCCACACTATTAAGCTGATGTCAAACAATTTACCTTGAATGTTTTTAGTAATCGTTTCACTTAGTTTATCGTTAATGTGCTTGCTATAATCAAGTTCTGTATCATTCAAGGACAGTTTGATTTTTTTATGCTTATTAAGATATAGATACCAAGCAAACTCAGATAAAAGATAATCTTCTAAGGCTTCAACAGATAAACTTTCTGCAGAAATTCCAAAAATATTATAAAAGGTTATAGTTGTGCCAGGAGTGGTGTTGCTTGAAACTATTTGTGGAACATCATCAAATTGTAGTTTTTGTTTATTATCATTTGAAAGGGTTATTTTATATGATTTTAATATGCCATTATCGTTATATACCGTGTGGAAGACTGCCATTGTTGAAAAAGCCGAGAAAGAAAAGCGTCCTTTACCCTTGTTTGCCTTAGACTTTATTTTTAAGGACAAAGAATTCTTTTGTGACGCTAAGAACGCACCGAAAGTATCTTCAAGTTCACCACGATTAATACCGTAACCATTATCAGTTATATTTACTGTATCAATGCCTTGGAGACTGTTCAATGTGTACGAAACTTTAACCTCAGTTGCATTAGCTTCAAAACCATTCCAAATAAACTCGCAAAGAGCTTCTTTATAATCTTTGGTAATTCCTGAAGATTCAACACTTTGGTTTTTTACATTAAGAGTCAATTCCATAAAGCAACTCTCCCTACAATAGTTTATGATATGAGATAATTATAATTGATGAATTGCTCCTTTACAAGTGTATTTTTCGTCTTTGGTTTAATTTTGGATATAAACCCCATTATGGCTACAACTTGAATCTATCTATGTAAGGCGAGGATGCGCATGACATTAACAACGATAACTCCTTTGAAATAATTTGACATTAAAAAAGTGAAGTTCTCATTTTCTGAAAACTACCCTAAAATTACAAACAAAAATATAGAATAAGGCGGCGTCGCAATAAACGCCGCCTTATTCTACTAATACCATATTAATTCCGTGTTTGTAAAGAAAGGAGATAGATGTATATGCAAGAAACGCAAAGAAGTTATCTGAGTATCAATGACATTCAAAAGGAGTATATCCCCATGTCTAAGAAGAAAATCAGACAGTTTGTTGTAAAAGAATTGCCTTACAAAAGGATCGGAGGCAGAATTTATGTTGCCAGAGATCTATTGGAGTATTGGCTGACAACAGAGAACAAATAAAGGAAAGACATAGACTCAACCCGAGTCTATGTCTTTTTTGGCTTTTTTAAGAAAGAAAAAACACAACAATACATTATAGGACACTCTTGTCCTAAATTTGCAACGAAGGGAGGCAGAAGGGATGAAAAAGTATGTGTTGGCTTCACCGGATGCCAGAAAAAAGATTGATTTGAGAAATCATGCTGACATTATTATAGAAGCCGTCAGAGATGTTATGCCTGGTGCTAGCGTTGAAGTGTACCAGGACTATTATATCGTTGACCATATCAGCAAGGGCGAATCTATCAAGGTCGGAAGAAAAATCTGTGCATCTGTGTTAGGTCAATATTGTGTTACACTTTACAAGCTTTTCAACGGAAAGGAAGTGTAGTTCGTTACAACTGAAACATATATTATCATTTTGAGGTTCAGATAATGAGTCTGAACCTCATTACTTATATAAAGGAGAAAACTTTAATGAAAGACAAAATTTTAGTCGTGGAAATCAAACCTGGAGAACACCCCAAAACAAGTTATCTTGGCACATCACTGGATGTTTTGCAGAATGCAGTCGGAGGTTATATAGAATTGTTAACCTTAGGTGATGGCTGTCACATTCTTTATAACGAAGAAGGAAAACTCAGAGGCTTAGAGCCTAACAGAATCTATGGTGACGAGGTCATTGTAGGTGTTATGTATATCACCAGAGTTGATGATGAAGGTTTTTTTGTTTCATTAACTGATGAAGACGTGGATTTTTATATGAACCTTTTCTATGAACCTCTCCTCAAGGGAATGTGTTATTCAACTTTTAAAACAAGTAAACACACAGATGCTTTCTTTATCAATGAAGTAAACAACACTGTCGAATGGGTATACTTCAATCCTGACGGTAATAACGGCAGAGGACAATTCGTTTCAAATCTCTTTACTTTCAATGATGTTCTTGATGCCGCTGAAAAGCACAAGGATGAAAATTCATTCTTTGATTATCTGGGTTCTGTAGCTAAACAGACACTTGCAGACAGAGGTACAAAAGAATATGTCGAATATTACGCATATTTCTATTCTGCAGTTGATCTGACTGATTGTAGTATGGGAACCATGCAAGCGCTTATTGATGAAGCAAAAGAAAATATGAATTCTGAGATGATGGAGGTTGTATGAGATATTTTATTGTAGGTTTTATTGCCACTTTATGTTCATTAATTGTAATAGACCATAAACTTGAGGAAAAAGGAGCGAAAGAAAAATGATGTTTGGAGCAATTGCCGTATCGCTTGCCATTGAATATTTTATGTCAGGTGCAACAGCAGCAATCTCTCTTTATTGTGGAAGCAAACTTCCAAGGAAAAGAGGTCGTTCAAAATGACCAGATTGTATTCTGAAGCAGATGTGATGAAGTTTCCTGTCAAAGAATTCATTCAAAAGAAGCTGTTGTTGCTTTTGCAGCTGTATGAAACAGATTCATTGAAACAACACGGAGAAATCATTATTGCTGAAAATGAGGCAGATGCAGTATTTTTTGAAGGCTTGTATGCTGAATTTACAGAAAAAATCATATGTGAAAAGTCAATTGTGTGGCACGCAACTTTCCCAACAAGCAACAGTTCTTGTAAAGAAGTATATATCGATGAATGCTTTATGAGCAATTCATTGAAACGAGAATGGGAAGACAACCTGACAAGGACGGTGTATGAAGATGAGTTTCAATAATCCGGGATATGTTACATCAGGATTCCAAGCAGACATTCCGTTGGTTGTGCAAGTGTGTCTGATGTCTGAAATCGATAGGTTGTCACGGCTCGATTCAGAAGAAGTTGATTATTTGCAAATCTTTGAACTAACGCGAAAAATCATAAATGGAAATGTGCATCAGGAAATTGTTGTTGAACAAGAACAACCACCAAAGAAGCATAAGAGGTGTTTTCCGTTCGATGATGCTGTGACACGAAAGGTTTATTGTATTGATAGTGAAGAGTATCATACATATTTGTTAGCGGAGGAATATTGATATGATTGAAATTTTTCCAACAAGAAACAGTAAGTTTGTTTCTAATGACAAAGTGCTTACGGATATAGTCAGAACGCACATCTCCTATATGCAAGAGTTTTCAAAGGATGATGAAACAGCATATTCTGTTGTTATCCCGGAAAGTATTGATGATATCAGGAGTATATCGTTTGAAGATGCTGACAGCGTAAACATTACCCAGAATTATTTTGAAGTGACTTTCATTTCAGATAACAGTGTGAAAGTAGTAATTGTAAAAGAGAGTATGGCAACAAATGCCATACTCTCAAAAATTGATATGTTCAGTTAAGGAGGAAATATGAAAGAAAAGTTTACAGTTGATTGTGAGGCGGTGTTTGACGAGAACAGGTCACACCGCTTTATATGGAAACGAGTATGGAAGAAAGATTTACCGGTTGCCTGTGTTATTACATTAAATCCAGGTTCGGATGATTGCTTTGAACTTGACCTTACAAGTGTGCTTATCCTCAACAATGTATATCGCTTACGTAAGTATGGTGGGGTAAGTGTTGTAAATCTGTTCAGCAAAATTACAGGCAAGCTGACAAAAGATGATTATGTTGAAGATGATGTGGATTCTAAAAACATTAAGTATATTCAAAAGGCCGCAGAAAGCGCAGACACGGTAATTATTGCATGGGGCAAATCCGGAGAGACGAACAATCACATCAAAGAGCGAGAAGAGACGGTTTTAAATGTACTTTCAGAGTACAAAGACAAACTTGTATGGATTGGTGATGATTATGGTAATAATGGTCTGCATCCGTTATGCCCGTCGGTGCGAAAATCATGGTGTTTACGATTTTTAGAGACAAATTAATGTTGAAAAAGGTCAAAAAAGGTCAAAATGCAAATTTCGTTAAATTTGCACAAAAACAGTAATATTCTAAAAAAGAACTAAATTGCGATAAAGCCAGGGGTCCCCTGGCTTTATCGCAGATTGACAAAAAATTCTCAAACTTTCGGTTTCTTATTTTTTTGCGTCAAAAGTCATGGATCGCCTTGCTTAAGTGAGTTTTTGCAATTTTTCTGTTTGTGCAAAGTGCACAAACGCGTGAATGCTCAAAGCGGCACCAAATGTGCCTATTTCACAAAAAAGGCTTGAAAAATTCAAAAATGTCTGCTACACTATAGCCGTCGGTGAGAAAAGCCGTCGAAAAAATATCCATAGGAAGGAGGCATTTTTAATGTCTTTAATAACAAAAGGTCAAGAGCATGACCGTGAAGAAGCAATAATTGAAATTGAATCCGGAGACGCCGGACAAGAGAAAGAAACAGTAGAAAAAGTTGAAAATTACTTAAAAGAATCCGACGACATTGCAAATGCCACTCCAGACTCGTTAGCATTACAAGGTGATGTATTAAATAATGTAGACCATGAGTGGCAGAAAGTTTGTGCAGAGGAGGCTCACATTCAAGAGGATGATGAGCCAACCGATGTCAATGAGGAACACGCAGACGAAGCAAGTGAAAAAATCAACTTTGATTTCACCTACGTTGAAGACGACGAGTCTTCCGGTGGCACAGAGTCTGAGACTGTTGTAGGTGAAAGTTCTTCAGAAGGTTTTGTTGATTATTATAACGATATTCCTCTACCTGATGACTCAGATGCTCCTCCTGAGCGTTACAAAAGTTCGTCAACTAAAAAAACTTCCAAACCTTCCGACGAAGATAAGAAAGAGGATGATTTACCTAAAACGTTTTCAACCGATGCTGGCATAAAAGGTGACTATTATGGTAATTTCGTGTACGATTATAAAAGTAAAACGAATAAGTTCATAGCGTTAGGCAGAGCCATATGGTTAAAAGATGTTATAAAAAACATCACTGACGGAACGTATAGTTACGAGGTCACTTTTAAAACGGAAGATGGTGAATGCAAGCAAACCATATCTAAGGCAGATGCTATGAATGTACGTACCCTACAGAATTTATGTACGTATGGTGCAGACATTCCTCAGAAGAATGTGAATACTGTAGTAGACTCTCTCAGAGATCAGGAGGAACATTCTTTCATCGAGAAACAAAAATGTTCCTTTGTACACACCGACTTAGGTTGGCACGATCCACAAAACAATGATACGCCGATGTTTAAAGCGGCTAACAGTGTTGGAGGCAAACTACCAAGAACCTCCAAGTATGTAGGAAATATAAATATTTCTCAAGGCGGAACTTACGATGGTTGGAAGAAGATGGTTGAAGACCACGTCTTAGGACATGCTGCCTTAGAAACCATTTTGATTGCTGCGCTTTCCTCTGTTGTTGTTGGTCTGATTGGAGAAGATACAACACGTGAAAATCCAATTCTTCACTTTGCTGATTCTTCAAGCAGCGGTAAGACAACATCAGCAATGCTGGCTGCATCTGTTGGTGGAAGACCTTTTCAGGGCAGCGAAAGAAACCGCGATACAGGAAAATTACAAAGTAGTTTGTATCAGTCATGGTATGGAACAGTTAATGCTATTATTGGCTTACAGAAAGGCAATATGGGGTTTCCTATTATCTTAGACGAATTATCTAAGATCGGAGGTAACACAGATCTTACATCATTGATTTACAATTTCAGTGATGGCACTGATAAATCAAGAATGTCTAAAGAACAGGAGATTGTCAAAGTTGATCCATTCAGAACAAGTATTTTGTCCTTCGGAGAAATCTCGCTCCTCGACAAATGTAAAGAGAAGAATGACGGTTTAAGATTGAGAGTTTTTGAAATTTCAGGCAAACTCACTGAGGATGCAGAACATTCAAGGATGATCAAGAAGCTCTGCGGAGAAAATTATGGATTTGCACTAGAAAAAATGGCACGCTACATCCTTACCAAAGGTGGTAAAGAATATGTCTTAAGCGGTTATGATAAAGCGATAAAAACATTTTCAGACTCAATTCCTGTCTTTCCTGGTGTGGATCGCTTTTTCGAAAAATTCTACGCAGTTTACTTAACAACTACTATCATTGCCAAAAAGGCTCTCGGAATCAAGTTTCATTTGAAAAAAATATTCAACTTTTTGAATGATAATCTCGAAAAGAAAATTGAGAAAGGCAACAGTGCTGAAGGTGCATATGAACGTCTGCTTGAAAAATTCAGAGCAAATGCACATCATATAAACATCAAGGGTTGTGACCCTGACAAAAAGGTTGAATGTTGGGGTGCTTACAACGAAGTTTCATATGTTGCTGACAACGGTCAGAAGGTCATTGGTGAATACAGTATTCGCAAGAACATATTCGCTGAACAACTCAGACTTCTGGGCTTTGTAAATAAGGAAACCATAATCAAAGGTTTCAAAAAGCTCGGCTATTTGAACTACGAAAATGGCAGAGACACTCGCCGTCGCAAAATCGGTAGCGACACAGCAGAACTCTGTTATGTGATTCGTGTATTTGAAGTTGAAACAAGTGAAGATGAAGTCCACGAGGAGATCAAACCCGCATTGCAAGTAATCAAGACCCAGTTTGGCACTTGTTACATGAGTTCAAGCAAGGGTACGGTTGATCCTATCACCGGTACACCAGTAAAAACTTTATTGTCCTAAAAGGAGTGTCCATATGGCAGAGAAGTCTTTAACTCCTCAACAGATAGCAGAAATGCTTCAGGTTTCCTATGAACAGGCATTGCACTTTATCAAGTACAGTGGTGTCAAGTACTTTAAGGTCGGAAGACAATACAGAGTCTTTGAACGAACCTTGATGCGTTTTTTGAACGGAAATTGAATATTGATGGTGTGTTCCTACAAGGAACACACCACAAAGAGATTATAAAATATTAGATTTTTAAGGAGGAAAATCTTATGTACATATCAAATAAAATGGTAAAAATGGCGGGTCTTTTCCCTTCAGGAAAATACGATGCCGAGATTACAAAGGTTGAAGAATGCTTCTTAAGTGATCTTTATGAAGAAAAACACAAATACTGGTATTTTCATTTTAAAATTATGGAAAAGAACAAGTGTCATCAATATGTATACTGTATGGAATGTATCGAGTACCCTGGTTCAGAGTTTTTAGAGGTTATGGCAGATTTACGTCAGGTTATGGATAAAAAAGCACATGAAAAAATCAAAGCAAAGGATATTGTAAACCTATCTGTATCGGTTAAGCTTGGCTGTGTTGTAGAAATTTCGAACCCCTTTATAAAAGAGGCATTAATGAGAAACCGCATTTTAAAAATCGACAAATGTCACGATGATATTAAGGCGGTATAAGTATGGAGTTTTCAAAGAAAAACATAAAAAACGTAGGTCTTTGGCCGCAAGGAACTTACGATGCAGAAATTTTAAAAGTAACAGAGCACATCGAGACTCAGGAAGATGGTACAGAAACAATCTACTGGATGTTTCATTTCAACATTATACAAAGAAACAAGTATCGCCCTTTTATTTATTGTCTTAAATATTCAGAAGATGCAAATTCCGAGTTTGCTTATGTTATGGCAGATTTACACCAACTTATGGGTAAGACACCAGCTGAAAAAATCATGATGCAAGAATTAACACACCTTTGTGTATCGGTTGTGTTCGGATATGACATAGAAATAGGCCGTCCGGAATTAAAAGAGGCAATATTAAAAAATCGTATCGACAGTATTGGCAGAAGTAAGCATCTCCTTGTGTGGTTTACCACATGGGATAACGAACGAGCCAACAAGTGACTGTTAAACAAATAAAGCAAAAAGGAGGAATTATTATAGCAACAGGTCATGTTCGTCAGAGAACAAGCAAATCTGGCGAAAAAACATATCAGCTTGTCATTGAGACGGGTCGTCAAGACCCTCTCACTGGCAAACGCTCACGAGAGTATCATACTTTTCATGGCAACAAGAAGCAGGCTGAAATGCGTCTGCGTGAAATGTTACATCAATACGATAACAACTTGTATGCAAATGACCATAATATGACTCTTGAAGAGCTTATGAAAATTTGGATTACCAATTACAAATCACAGAACTTGAAGCCAAGTACACTTGAACGTTATCGTGAGCAGATCAATTGGTATATTGTGCCGATGTTGGGCAAGTACCCGTTACACAGCCTGACCATTCAACTTATTCAGAAGTGGGTGACAGATGTTTGCGAGAATCCACCAACAAAGAAGAATTCAGGCAAGAAATTGGCACCAAAGACGGTGAGAAACATTTTCTTGAATTTGAAATCGGCACTTGATTATGCCGTGAAACTTAAAATGATTCAATCTAATCCCTGTGACCACGTGCAGTTGCCAAAGGTTGTGCAAAAAGAGGTCGAGGCATTTGATGAGGAAGAGATTGCAACAATTCTCTCTCTTTCCAAGGGAACAGATTTGTATTTTCCTATCTATCTGCTTTTGAACACAGGCATGCGCCGTGGTGAACTTCTCGGATTGAAGTGGAAGAATGTTCATCTTGAAGAAGGTTACATTGAGATTGTAGAAACGAAGCTGAGCGTTTGTGGTAATGAAATCACAGACACGCCAAAGTCAAGAAGCAGTAAAAGAAGAATTCCGATTGGTGAAAACCTGAAGAATGAATTCAAAAAATATCACTTAAGATGCTGTGAAATTTTCTTGAAGCAAGGCAAACATGTCAAACCGGATGATTACGTCATCTGTCGTTCAGACGGAACATTTTATGAGCCCAATAGTTTCACACGAGCTTGGAGTCGCTTCCTTGAAAAGAATGGCATCAGACACTTGAAGCTTCACGGATTGCGCCACACAAGTGCTACGTTGCTGTTGAAGGGCGGTGTTGATGTCAAAACAATCTCAACACGACTCGGTCATGCAGATCCGACCCTTGTTCTGACCACTTACGGTCACACACTTGACAGCATGAGCAGAAATGCGGCTGTTCAAATTGATTCGATGCTTAAAATCTCGAACGAAGTCGCAGTATAAAAACCACGAACCACGTCAGACAAAATGGCAAACCACGAGGGTTTCCACGTCTGGCGTGGTTTACTTTACCCTTGCAGAACCTGGCGTCGTCCGGTATTTTAGCGAAAAAACCACGAAACCACGCGTTCAATCATATCTTTTTATATTGCATCAACATGTCGAGGTTATGGCAAAGAACAGGGACAAAAGTTTTATGGTTGTTTTGCGTGAAATTGAAAAACTCATATTTGTTTATATTTTAGTGTTGTTATATCGGGATTTATATATATACAAATATATATTATCATCTTGAATCTATATATGAAAGGTGATGCTATATGACATTTACAATGACAATGTCATTTGTTATGGCAAAAACAAGGTGGTATTATGTCAACGAACCATAGCTTTCTTGAAGGAGCGGACAGGCTGATGTTGAAAAATGATCTTGGTGGATTGAATGGAGTATATAAAGAACTAGCTGGTGAAATCGGATTGGAAAACACATTAGTTGTGTATAATATGTTCCACGGTATGCAAGTGACTTTTCCAACCAGATTGTTTTCAAAGGAGTATATTCACAGCATGATTATTTGTGAATACAATGGGAACAACATTTCACAGCTTGCACAGAAATATAATTATTCAGAAAGAAGTATATGGAGAATTTTAAAATCAAGAGATTAAGAGTACTTTAATGATATATCTAAATCTTGAGGAGATGTTTAAATGAAAATGAAGTTTAAAAAGTTTTTGGCAGTGTTAGTTGCTGTCGTGATAATCCTTACTGCCGCACCGCTGAGTGGGTTTATGGGGTTAGAGTTAAACCTTGACTGGCTTGATTTCATCACAAAAGCCAGTGCGTATGCGACCATAACCAATAGTGGTACTTGTGGAACAAATGTATCGTGGGATTTGTACAGTGACGGAAAGCTTGTCATTCGCGGATTTGGCGAAATGGATGCCGACACATATGATTCGTGGGAAGATTATGCAAAAGCAATAAAAACAGTTGAAATTTGCGAGGGTGTTACGAGTATCGATGCCGGTGCTTTCTTAGATTGCGAAAATCTTACAAGCATAGAGATTCCTGACAGTGTTAAAACCATCGGTTACCGTGCGTTCGATCGTTGCAGCAGATTGGAGAGCGTGGTAATTCCGAATGGAGTTCAAAGCATTGGGGAAAGGACTTTTAGCGACTGTACGTGTCTTACAAGTGTAACGATTCCGAATACGGTTTCAACCATTGGTTGGTATGCTTTTCAGAACTGCATAAGTCTTGAACAGATAAATCTTCCACATAGTATAAATGAAATAGCTGGTGGAGCATTTGAAAATTGTGTTGAACTTACGAGTATAACAATTCCTGTCAATGTTACAAAAATTTATGACAGTGCATTCTACGGATGCACCGGTCTTGAAGAGGTAATAATACATAAAGACATAACGGAGATCTATTCTTCGGCTTTTTATGGTTGTTCGGGTCTTACAAATATATCAATACCAGAAAGTGTTACCTATATTGGTGAATACGCATTTGGTTTCTGTAAAGGACTTTCAGACATAACAATTCCAGATAGCGTTACAACTATTGATGAATCTGCTTTCAAGGGTTGTGATAGTCTTAAAGATATAATAATTCCAGATAGCGTTACAACTATTGGTGCATCTGCTTTCGAGGGTTGTGGAGATCTTACAAATGTAACGATTGGTGACGGTGTCATAACAATCGGCGCAAGAGCTTTCTGTGATTGCGATAGTCTTGAAACCATAGATATCCCCGACAGTGTCACAGGCATCGGTTATTTGGCATTCGGGAATTGCGCAAGCCTTACAAGCGTAACAATCGGCAGTAGCGTCAAAAATATTGTAAGCTCGTTTCATAACTGTATCAGCCTTACTGACATATCTGTAGACGAAGCAAACACAGCTTATTCAAATGATGCTGAAGGTGTTTTGTTCGACAAAAATAAAACTGTGATCATTCATTATCCTATAGGCAAAACTAATTCTGATTATTCAATTCCTGACAGTGTTAGGGAAATTGGTGGCTCTGCGTTTAGAGATTGTGCTAATCTTACTAATGTAACAATTCCTGACGGTGTTACAATCATCGCCGCTGCGTCATTTAGAGGTTGTATCGGTCTTGCGAATATAGTAATTCCTGACGGTGTTACAAGCATTGGTGCAGAGGCATTCTATGGTTGTAGTGGTCTTACTAATGTTACAATTGGTGATAGTGTTACTGAAATCGGAGATTCTTCTTTTTGGGGTTGTACCGGTCTTACAGACATAAAAATTCCTTACAGTGTTACAAGTATCGGCGGTTTCGCTTTTGGAGGTTGCACCAGTTTTACATGCATAAGAATACCGGACACTGTTACGAGTATGGATGAAGGGGCTTTCTATGACTGTACCGGTCTTACGAAGGCTATAGTCAGCGCAGGTCTTACGGAAATCAGTTACGGCGTTTTTCAAAATTGTGAAAACCTTACGAACGTGGTTATTCCCACCACTATTAAAAAAATTGGTGGAGAAGCTTTCTATCATACTTCACTTGAAGTTATACATTATGCAGGGTATGCCGGCACTTGGGAAATCACAGTAGAAAGCGGTAATGGTCGTTTTTCACGCAGTATAGCCCATTTTTGTGGAGAAAACAGAACATACTATCAGGCTCCAACATGCGAACGCGATGGATATTCTTACTCGGCAAAGTGTACGAAATGTCCGGAAGTTGCGGCTCCCTTAGAAATAATCCCTGCAAAAGGTCACGATTACCAGACGGATAAAACAATACCTCCGACTTGTACTGAAGCCGGAGCAAAAATGAAACAGTGCACAAGATGTGACTCTGAAATCCAGACAGAAATAATCAATGCTCTTGGCCATAATCCAGAGTATTACAAGGTAGATTCAACTTGTGTACGTAAGGGTTACGAGTGTTATAAATGTACACATTGCGACGCCGAGTTTGGAGTTGAAAGCCTTGAACTTGCACCGCATACATCCGGAAAGTGGGCAGTGCTTCAGCCTGCAACTTGCACTGAGACAGGTGTAAGAATAAATAACTGTTCAGTGTGTGGCGTTGAAACTGCGCGTGAAACTATTCCTGTTGCACCACACGAATACACGGTAGAAGAAACACCGTCAACCTGCACAACAGTAGGTGTCAGGGTTTATACCTGCGAATGTGGCGACACTTATTCAGAGAAAATCCCTGTACTCAGTCACAATCCTGAAGAATACAGGGTTGAGCCTTCCTGCACAAAAGACGGTTACGAGTGTTACAAATGTTTAAATTGTGGTGAGGAGTATTTACGTGAAACAATTCCTGCAACAGGTCACAGTTATGAAGAAGAAATCATAACCGAACCGACCTGTACTGAAGAAGGTTTGAAACACTGTACTTGTTCTGTCTGCGGTCACAATTACGATGAACCTGTTGATGCATTAGGGCATACAGTTACCGCAATCCGCAAAGAGCCGACTTGTACTTCAATCGGTAATGAACAGTATTTGTGTACTGTCTGCGGAAATATGGTTGGAGATATGGTGGTCCTTCCGAAAGCAGACCATACATACGGCGAGTGGAATGCATCAGTTGAGCCTACGGCAACGAAAGATGGATACGGCGAAAGAAGTTGTAGTGTCTGTGGCGCAAGTGAAACGACGACAATACCTAAGTTTGCACAGAATTGTATTGTTGACGGAAACATCATTTATGGTGTCACATCAGGGCTTGATGTTGAAACTTTCAATAACGAGTATTTTATTGTTTCTGTTGCAACAGCACAGACCACAGCATCATCAGAAAATAAAATTGGTACGGGTTCGTTTGTAGCGGTAACGGCAACTGACGGAACTGCAAGCAAATATGATGTCGTTCTCTTTGGTGACGTCAATGGTGATGGTTGGTACGACGGTCAGGATGCGGTTCTTGTTTCATGTCTTGCAAACGGAATGCTTACGAAGGATGATGTCAGCGAAGCTGTTTATATGGCTGCCGACTGCAACCACGACGGGGTGATTGATCAGCTTGATGTTGATTTGCTCAATGAAGCAGGTGCACTCCTCGCTGATGTTGACCAGTCAAATTCAGCAGATGTTCTTCTTGAAACTTCATCAGAGTATGTTGAATATCTCGACCTCATCGACCAGTCTCCCGAAATCGAGGCTGAAGATGAACCTGATGCTCCTGAACTTGACGGTGAAACAGACGAAGCTCCGGAGGTTGATGCAGAACATTCAGAACCGATTGAAGAGAACAGCATTTTTACATTTATCTTTGATCTTGTTGCAATTCTCAAAAAGCTCTTCAAATTCATTTTTAGTTTTGTCAACGTTTAATTGACTGCTCATTTACACACGGCACCGGCTTTGTCCGGTGTCGTTTTTTCTTGCTTTGAAGATCTGTTTCCAAAAACCACGAATCACGTGATGCAAAACAACAAACCACGCCTATTTTCACGTCAGGTGAAATTGACTTTTGCATTGGTTCTCCTTGCTTTTTTCTGCATTCAGGTCAAAAAACCACGAGACCACGTGGCATTTCACCCCTTTTTTATAAACACATTCTTGTCGTCAAGAACACGTCATTTCCACCGCAATAGGAGACCGCTTGCACGGTCTCCGTTTTTGTTGGGGATTTCCTTGCATTTCTGTTTCTCTCGCTCTCTTCTTGTCGCCGAGTTTTCGGCGTCACAGAATTGTGGCGCAGCCATGTCAGTGGATGCGCCTACATTTGTTCAATCACTGTGGAGTCGATTGATCTCTCAGAAAGTTTGCTTTTTCAGTTCGTCGTCGAGTCGTCGGCAACTTCTTGTGAAGATGCTCCGCGTTTGTTGAAACAGCTCAACTTCGTATGTTTTTTTGTTTTGGCTCCAAAACCGCGTGCCGAGGGTTCAAGTCCTTCTGCCCCTGCCACTCAAGTCCCGAAACCGTTGATATACAAGGGTTTCGGGATTTCTCTTTTCGAAAAATAATTTTTTCTAACACTTTTTCAGGCTTTGTTTTTTTATCGGCACAACTTTTGTGCTGATTTTTGCTTTTTTTAAGCCTTTTTCCGACCCTTTTACGGGGTCTTTTTTGTTTCTGAAAGGGTCTTTTCTTCAAACACTTTTTCTGACACTTTGTCCTCATTTGCCTCTTTACCTGCATTGAGTTTATCAAGAGTGTCTGCGATGCTGATTTTTGAACTCTTATCAACGTGAGCATAGAAATTAAGTGTTGTTGATGCACTTCCGTGACCGAGCCATTCCTGAACCTGAACAACCGAAAATCCGAGATTGAGAAGATTGCTCGCAACGCTGTGGCGTAAATTGTGCAGTCTTATCTGCGGAAGTGTACTGTTCTGAATGACCGAGTGAAAAGTGCGTGTCAGATAATTCGGTGCAATTACTTCTCCGTTACCCCATGTGCAGACATAGTCATTATATATGTAATAATTACCCATAAGCAGTTTGCGTTCATCCTGAAGTTTTTTCTGTTCTTTCAGAAGGTCATAAGCCGTATTATTTAACGGCAGAGTTCTGTAACTGCTTTCTGTCTTGGGATGGTCGGTGTAATTGCCGCCCGTGTGCTGCTGAAGTGTTTCGCTTATTGTTATTGTGCGGTTGATGAAATCGACGTTCTTCCATTTAAGACCCAGCACCTCACTTCTGCGGAAACCGTAAATTGCACATAGTCTGACGGGCAATTCAACGGGACTTCCTTTGAACAGAGAAATAAGTTCATCAAGCTGTTCGTGGTTGAGAAATTCAGCTTTGTATTTCTCTTTCTTCGGCAATCTTGCAGAGCTTGCGGGATTGAGCGGAATATATCCTTTTCTGACCGCATCGGCAAGTGCCTTGCTTATGTTCTGATGGTGGTGCCTTATTGTTGTAGCGGAAAGTGCCGCACCGTTTTCGAGGTTGCTTTCGGGTTTGAGAAGCGAGAAATAGTAATCTTCGAGGTCGATTGGCTTGATTGACTGAAGCTGAATCTTCGTGTTCCTGAAATACGGAATAATGTGATTTGTTATATTACCTTTATAGGAACGGAAGGTGTTCGGTCTGACTTCTTTTTCAATCTCCGTCAGCCATATTTCAAAGTATTCCGCAACCGAAATACCGTAATAAACACCGTTATGGTAGTTCCATTTTTCAAGCTCCTGATTCAGGAATTGCTCGGCATTTTTCTTGTTACCTCTGACGGACAGCCCCGTGCTGACCCATTTCTGCTTTCTTTTGCCGGTTTCATCTCTGAGATTGACAACGGCATAATACTTGCCGTCTTTGATTTGTAGATTGCCTGTTACCATTGAAACTCCTTTTTGATTGGAAAACAGTCAATCATTCCGTAATTAAAATTATACATAATATTTTACTGTTTACAAGAGTTTAAGACGCTGTTTCAAGAAAATTTATAACGCTTGTTTTCGGAATGATATATCGTTTGCCGATTCTGATGGTTTTGATTTTGCCTTCCTTGACAATGTCATAGGCAGCGTTTCTGCCGATGTGAAGCATATCCTGAAGTTCTTCAATGCTCACAACGTCGGGGTAATCTCTGAAAGTATTGTTCATTTGTTTCTCCTTAAGATAAATTTTGATAATATGCAAATTCCGCCGAAACAGAGTTTGCTATGGTTGTCGGTGCATTGAACAAAGCCGAAATCAGATATGCTTTTATGTTTTTAATTTTTGTTTCACTGCTTTCAATACAACCGATAATGTATTCAATGTGTTCTGCAGTAAGTTTTCTGAATCGTGAAATAACAACTTCTCTCGGAAAATCACTTCCGCCGATTCTGACGGTGGAGCTTGTCCCGGAAATAACATCTGCCATAATGAGAATTATTTCTCTGACTATTTTCGCATCTGCGTTTATACAATCATATTCAATCTGTTCTTCGATGCTTTCTATCAATCGTTCATACTCGATAGATGGATGGAGGTAACTGATGTTATTGTAACTGTTGTTATTATAGATTCCTTCCGATATTGAGAACTTTTGATTTCCGTTTTCGGGAACTTCTGAATTCTCATTATCGAATTTCTTATGTACTGTTTTGAGAATTCTCAAAACGGATGGTAAAACAATGATTTTATTCGGTTTCCCGCAACCTTTTCTTTGCTTGAAAATAAGTCCATGATATTCAAGTTCGTTGACAAGTCTTACCGCTTTTCCGTGACTACAGCCAATTTTTAAGCAGATTTCCTGAATGGTGTAGTACACAAACAGATTACCGTTCTTATCCGTAAATCTGTCCGCATTTATCTGCGATACTCCCATCCTGTCAAGAATAAGAGAAAATAATAGTTTGGCTTCTGCAGATAATCCTGAAAAATTCGGATCGTCAATTAATGCTCTCGGCAATTTAATAAACGGGAAATTGTTGCTTGAATTATCGCTCAATTTATCACCCCGCTTTTCTTCCTAGACCAACATTTTTGGCGTGTTCCTTTGCTTTCTTTTTCTGTTCATTCGTTCTCGTAGGGAGCAGTCTGATTGATTATGCAGTTTTTCGGAACTTTGTATAATTCGCCTCCGTATTGGTCTGTATGCTCGTGAATCAAAAAGCCGGCATATTTGTCATCATACTCCTTAAAACGCCTTTTAAACGGCTTTGAGTTAATATAAACAGACCAGTAATCTTCCGCAGTATTTGAGAGAAAGATATTCTCTTTTTCATATTTGGTTAATCGTTTCATTCATGCCTCCTTTTAAGTCTTTGTTTTTATGCTCAAATCGACTGGTTTATGAGTTTCGAGCATGGTAGGGTAAATATACACTAAGGTGGTTTACTCTTAAAAATATTGTTGTTTGAGACTATATTTTTGATGTGTATTTTCATGTTTGGCTCCTTTTTCGGTAGTCTTTTGTGGTGTGACTTAACTTGTAAATATTTCTTACAAAATCATTTATAAATTTCAAATACCCAGAAAAGTTGGTTATTTGTTGAACGTTTAGAAATTGTTTACATTTGATGTTGTACTATCCCGATAAGTGTCTTTAATTATCTTTTAACACCTAAAGTGGCAAGATTTTTGCCCATTTTAAAAAATTTTTTAAATTTTTTGCTGTTTCGTTTGAATAGACTGTTTCATAAAATTATAATAAACCTAAAACAGGAAGCTTTACTTCCGCTTTGAAAAATTTGTAACTGTGAAATAAAACTTAAACTTAGAACCTAATGTCCACTTTTTAAAAATTTTTCAAAAAAATCACTCCTCCGATGGTTTATCCATCGAAGGAGTTTAAGGTATATTATTAAATTTAATTCGACAAATTGAAATTTATTGTTCTCTTTTAAGTTCGCAAATACAAGGAGATTAGATGAACAACGCGAAATATTAAAGTGATTTGAAAAAATCTTATTCATTTAATAGTATTAAAGATAATTAACAGCCAAGATCACGATGCTCGTGACAATCATAACAATACCTACCACACGGTTTAAAGTTTTTGCATTAGACTTGTTGGCAATTTTAGATGCAATTCTTGCCCAAAGCAAAGTAAATATTACGCACAGCACAAGGCAAAGAATATCGGGAACTCCACCGATCATAAAGTGGCTTATGCCCCCGGTAAGAGCTGTAAAAGCCATTATA
>JAZQJF010000004.1:0-113126 GCA_045541505.1 Acutalibacteraceae bacterium | reverse complement strand
TGTGCTGTCAGCATTTGCACGGAAGTATGCTGAAATCTCAAGAGCGTCGATCTTAGTCTTAAGTGTTTCAACAAGAGTGTTGAGCTGAGCCTGATGTGTGATGTTTACGTCACCTGCAAGGAAGTTATCAACTGCTGCTTTTGCTTCTGTTACTGCCTGAACTGAGTCAGGAGTATAAGCGCTTGTGTCTGCAGGAATTCTCTCTACCTGAACATCATAAGCTGATGTGTCGATAGGCTTAAGAGCAAGTGCATCAATCTTAGCTTTAAGTGTTGCTACAAGTGAATCGAGCTGAGCCTGATTCTTAATTGTTACATTACCTGCAAGGAAGTTATCAGCTGCTGTTTTAGCATCTGTTACTGCCTGAACAGAAGCATCTGTATAGTTGCTTGTGTCAGCAGGGATTCTTGCTACCTGAGAATTGTAAGCTGTCTTATCAATTGCTTTGTAAGCAAGATTATCAATAGCTGTATCAAATGTTGCTACGAGTTCATCAAATGTACCCTGATGTTCAGCTGTTTTTGTGCCGTCTGCAAGGAAAGCATCAATTGCTGCTTTTGCATCTGCAACTGCCTTTTCACTTGCTTCAGTGTAAAGACCCTTGTTGTAGTCAGTCTTTGCATTGAACTTAGCAAGAGCTGCATTGTATTTTGAATAGTCAAGTGGTTCAACCTTTACAAGGTTATCAACTGCTGTGTTGATTGCTGCTGCAATTTCGTCAACCTTTGACTGACGGTTTGTTGTGTATGTTGTTGTATAGCTGAGTGTTGCTTTCAAAGCTGCAACTGAATCAGCTGTGTAACCACCGTCTTCAAGGTCTGCAGGAATTCTCAACTTAGCAGCTTCAACTGCTGTATAGTCAGCAGGACCGTAAGCGAGAGCTGCAACTGCGTTATTGATAGCTGCTGCATAACCGTCAACTTTTGACTGCTGGTCTTTCTTGAGATTGTAAACAACTGCGTTGATTGCATTGTTTACAGCTGCAAGTGAACCTGCTGAATAATACTGAACACCGTTATGAGTGTTAGCGAAAGCCTGGCTTTCAGCAATCTTTGCATTAGCTGCTGTGATAGCTGATGTTACTGCTGAATAATCAGCATCAACATAAACCATACCATTGATAGCTGATTCAAGATTGTCTGCCCACTGGTTAACAGTTGCCTGTTTGTCAATTGTAAGTGAGTAAGAAGTAACTTCAAACATTGCATTTACAAGATTTTCAACCGAAGCAGGTGTGTAATCTGATTCATGGTCAAGAATCTCATAAGCCTGAGCTTCAAGAGCACTGAGTCTTGAATAGTCAGCTGTTGCAACCTGAAGGTTACCCATTGCAGCATTGATAGCTGCTGCGTAAGCATCAATTGTTGACTGCTGGTCGAAGGGAAGACCGTAAACAACACTGTTTACTGCATTTTCAACTGCGGACCAGTTAGAATAGTAAACTGATGCATCCATACCGAATCTTGTTGTGATTTCAAGCTTCTTGTTTTCAACTGCTGCGATAGCTTTTTCAACTTCGCTGTAGTCAGCTTCAAGAAGTTCAAGTGCTTTGATAGCATCGTTAAGCTCTGTAACTGCCGCATTGATTTCTGTCTGAGATCTTGCGTCAAGACCGTAAAGAGCTTCAAGAGCTGTGTAAGCTGCGTCAACTCTTGTCAGATCCTTATAGAGGCTTCTGTCAAGTGCATCAGCTTTTGCAATAGCTGCATCAGCTGCTGAATAGTTAGCTGCTTTATAAACCGGGTTAGCAAGTAACTCGTTAAGCTCTGCTACTGAAGCATCAACTTCATCCTGATAATCAATTGTTACGTTTCTTGTGTAATAATCCTGAACAACTGTGTGAGCTGAATCAAGAGATGAAAGATATGATGAATCAAGATAATTTGAATTTGCGTTTCTGAAACTTGAATACTCATTCAAAGCTTCAGTTGCCTGAGTGAAGTCAGCTTTTCTGACTTTGAGAGCTGAGATAGCGTTAGCAATAGTTGTGGGATATGTATCAACTGTTGACTGCTTATCTTTTGTAAGGATTGTTGTGATAACAAACTCGCCTTCAGCTTCGTCATATGTGTAGCCGCATGATTCGATAGCTGATACAAGGCTGCTCCAGTTTGAATAATACTCGTCAGGTGTAAGACCGTAATCTTCCTGAATTGAGTAAATAAGACCGTTTGCAATTGCAACCTGCTCGTCAACTTTTGAGTAGTCAGCGTCAGCATATTCAAGGTTGTTGATTGCATTTTCAATATCAAGAGCCATCTGGTCAACTGTAGGCTGATAGAGGATGTTGATATTTTCTTCATACTTGCTTACTGCAGCTTCAACTCTTGCCCATGAAGCAGGAGTGTAAAGAGTTTTGTCAAGTGTGTTTGCACGGCCTACCCAATAATCGAGCTCTGTGTAGTCAGCTTCATTGAGTACGAGGGCATTATAAGCATTTGTAAGAGATACTGTAGCTGAGTCAATAGCTGACTGAGTAGTATTGGGCTTACTATAAATTGCCAAAGCATTATCATAAGCCTGTTCAAATGCCTGCCAACCTGTTTCATAGTACCATGACTGAGGGTTATAACCCTTACCGTCAGCAGTACCTGTTGTAACAAGTTTGTTCTGAGCTTCTGTGTTCATTGACTTCTGGATAGCTGCAAGAAGGTTTGCCTTATTGAATACAGTAACCAAAACTGTGTGAGAGTGTCTTACAGAAACGTCTGACCACTGAACAGCTGTCTGTAAGTCAATAACAATTGAGTATGTTGCTGTTGTATCAGTTGTAGCACTTGCCTGTGCAGGGCCTGCACCCGTGAAAGGAACAGTCCAAGATGTACCTGTATAGAATTTCTTGAGAGAGGTGCCGGGTTTCTGCATTGCAAGAGCAGATGAGTTGCTGGCACCGGGCAACGGATCTTCTTTTGTTTCACCATCAAAGGTCTTCACATTGCCTGAATACTCATAAAGGTTATAGAAACCTACTTCCGGGATTTCGTCATCTTCGTCAGACTGATTTGCAGCCCATACCTGAACACGAGCGTTAAGGTCAGCGAGAGTTGAGTTAGCACCCTTATCCATATAGATATGAGTTACAGGTCTGTTGCCATCAGCACCGTAAGCAGCATTGTAACGTCTTGAGTTACCGTCACTTGATGTTTCAAGCATTTTACCGTAACTATTTGTGAAACCGCCACCGTTGAAGTTTGCACTACCTGAATAGTTTACTGATTCAGAATATGTGCCTTCACCAACGATGAAAGTGTTGATATATGATCTACCGACTGTACCGCCCCAACCGTTATTGGTTCTGCGGTAAGAATAAATACCGGCAGGTTCAAGAACCGATTCAACATATGAGCAGCAAGTTGATTCAAAAGTTTCGTTGCTGTTATATGTTTTACCTGTCTCGGTATCGGTATAAACATATTTGTATGTAACTTTAAAAATGAGTGTTTCACCTACTGTTGCACTACAACCGTCAGCAACGGTAATTGAGTGAACATTGTTTGAAACTGTGTATGCACCGTATGTGATGTTAGCGTTGCTACAGGAAATAGCAACTTCTGTAACCGGCATACCGGGTGTAAACACAATAGTTGTTGCAGTGGGTGTTTCACCTGCATAAGCCACAGCAGCATAAGCATATGAGTTCTGCGGAATACCCGATGGGGTTGCGGCAACTGTGAAACCTGCACCTGAAGTACCATCCATCGGATTTGAGGGTGATGCACAAACTCTTGTAACCGGTGTTACTGTGAGAGTAGCGGACGGTCTGATAAGAGTGTCGCTCTGTGCAGTGTTAATTGGTTCGTCTTCTGTTCCTACTTCAACATCAGCGGCAAAACCGGTGAGGCTCATAGGCACAGCGGTGATTAACATAGCTATTGCTAAAAGAATACTAAGGACTTTTTTAGTAATTCGCACGTTAATTCCTCCTTACAATATTTTTGAATAAACTTGTAGATACTACTACAGTATTATACGGTATAAGAATACCATTATTTTTTCAAATTGTCAATAAAAACAAAAAAAATCAAAGTTCAAAAAATACCTTTGATTTTTGGTCATATTAACGGAAAAACGAAAATTGTTATCCATATTATTTACCTGCCCTATTTCGGGCAAAAAAAAAAATCGACAAGCCGAAGCTTGTCGATTCTGGCAGCGGATCAAGGATTCGAACCCAGACATACAGAGTCAGAGTCTGCTGTGCTACCATTACACAAATCCGCTGTGCACATTGCTCAGTTATTATAGCACAAAAAACGGAAATGTCAACACCTTTTTTAAAATTTTTTAATTTTATTTTTTTACCTTTATTTTTGCAATATTATCGGCAAATGAAATGATATCTTCAGCAGCTTCTTCTTTATCTGCTTCTTCAAGAATAACGTGTCGGTCACCTTTGAAAAGCTTACACTTTATATTGGTATGGCCTGTCGCTTTCAGCTTTTCATATACTTTGTTTACGCCTTTGCCGAAATTACCTACCGGGTCCTGATCCCCTGCCAGCATAAGCACAGGCAGATCCTTGGGAAGATTTTCAAACCATGAAGGAGCGCTGATATATTTCAAAAGCCGGAACAAGTCTCTGTAGCCGTAAGCGGTAAATCTGAAGCCGCAATATCTATCAGCCAT
This sequence comes from Acutalibacteraceae bacterium, assembly GCA_045541505.1. Taxonomy (GTDB): domain Bacteria; phylum Bacillota; class Clostridia; order Oscillospirales; family Acutalibacteraceae; genus CAG-488. The sequence goes on along the minus strand of JAZQJF010000004.1, from coordinate 108,500 downwards.
ATACAGGTCAACAAAATCTTTATTTTTTGCGAGCCAGTCAAAGGGGGTTCTTTTTTCAAAGCGCATATTGTATGTACCGAATGAAACAGCTTCGATAATAGCACTGCGATGCATTTTACCGTGAAGCTTCGCTACAAGGTCAGCCAACATAATGCCTGCATCAGCCGGCTGAGCACCCGCAGTACCGAGATAAACTGCACCGTCAATGTCTTTATACATTTCAGTATAGGCACGGGCAATAAATGAACCCATACTGTGCCCCATTATTATAATAGGAAGATCTGGATGTTCTTTCTGAGCAATTTCTGTAATATTACGGAAGTCTTTTATAATATCAAGCCAGCCTTCACCGTCACCGAAATAACCAAGCATACTGTCATCACTGACAGATTTACCGTGACCGAGGTGATCATTCATATATACAACGTAACCTGCATCACAAAGCTTATTACAGATCCAACCGTAAATACCCGAATGCTCACACATACCGTGGGCAATCTGAATGATACCTTTTGGCTCACCTTCAGGAGTCCAGCTGTGGAAATAAATATCAGCAAGACCTGAAACCGATTTTATCAAATATTCTTTAACAATAGCCATATTAATACCTCCGTTTCATTTATTAATATAATAGTATCACACTTTTCAAAATTAAAAAAGTAAAAATTTAAGTAAAATAGTAAAAAACAAGCTTTTTTTATTGAATTAACTATTTTTATATGATATACTTGCAACAACCATTAAAATGGAGATGATATGTGATGACTAATTTTGGTTTTATCGGTTTAGGCGGCAGAGGCCAGGGTATGCTCAAAGAGCTTATCAGTGTTGACGGTGTTAAAGTTACCGCCGTTTGTGATAAGTATGATGACAGAGCAAATCGCGGCGCAGAAATTGTTAAAGAGGTTACAGGCGAAACAGCTGACGTATATCTTGATTATAAAGAGCTTCTTGCAAGAGATGATATCAAGGGTGTTGTTGTCTGCACAACCTGGATTACACACAGCGAAATTGCTATTGCTGCTATGAATGCAGGTAAACACGTTGCCATTGAGGTTGGCGGCGCTGCAAGTGTTGAAGAATGCTGGCAGATGGTAAGAAAGAGCGAAGAGACAGGTCTTAACTGTATGCTCCTTGAAAACTGCTGCTATGACAACAACGAAATGTCAATTTTCAATATGAAAAAGCTTGATCTCCTTGGTGAAATCATCCACCTTGAAGGCGGCTACCGTCACGACCTTCGTGATGAAATCTGCCTCGGCAAAGAAAACCGTCACGGCAGACTTGTAAACTTCATTCACAGAAACGGTGAAGTTTATCCTACTCATCAGTTAGGCCCCATCTGCAAGCTTATCGATATCAACAGAGGTAACCGTTTGCTTTACCTTTGCTCAATGAGCAGCAAGGCAAGAGGTCTCAACGAGTGGATCAAGAGAGAAAAAGGCGAAGATTATTACCTTTACGGCACAGACTTTAATCAGGGTGATGTTACTACAACAATGATTAAGTGCGCTAACGGTGAAACAATCACTCTTCACCACGACTGCTCACTCCCCCGCCCCTATTCTAGAGATTACTGTGTTCAGACAACAAAGGCCATTTATAAAGAAGGTCCTTTCGAAGATTACTTCTATCATGAGGATTTGTCAGAAGAACCCCATAAGTTTGCTGACTTTGATGTGTTCAAAGAAAAGTATGAACATCCCCTCTGGAAACAGTACAGAATTGACGGTCTTCACGAAAGCGGCCACGGCGGTATGGACTTCCTCGTTCTTTCAGCATTTGCAGAAAGCGTAATCAACAACACAAAGTCACCTATCGACGTTTATGATACAGCTTTGTGGATGGTTATCACCGCACTTTCAGAGCAGAGTGTTGCAATGGGCGGTATGCCTGTTCCGATCCCTGACTTCACAAACGGTAAGTGGATTGAAAGAGAGCCTGTTGTAAGAAGCAAGTATTGTCTTGATGAAGTCTGCGAAGAATTTTTTGATTAATTTTTGAAAATCTATTGATTTAACGGGAATTATGTGATATCATAATTCCCGTTGAGTTGGTGAACTTCTTCACTATTCACTATTACTTATTACTTCAAATATGGGGGCGTAGCTCAGCTGGGAGAGCGCTTGAATGGCATTCAAGAGGTCATCGGTTCGATCCCGACCGTCTCCACCAAAAAGCTTCGAGATTCTAAAAATCTCGAGGCTTTTTATTATATGTAAAAATCTATTGACAAAAGGGAAAATATTGTTTACAATATAAGAACAAGGAGAACATTTGTTCGTTCCGCTTTATCTTTTTATGGAGGTTATAAATGTCAAAAGAAAATTTTAAAGAATATGGAGAGAGGAAGGATTTTCATAACGAAGGATTTACCACTGTTGTAAATACAGAGCATTTCTGTTATGATAATCTTGCATTGAAAAAGTTAGTAGATTCGTTATTCAGACCACCGACACACATAAGTTCTGATTACAAAAATTGGATTGCTGTATGGGATTTGAAAACTTGTATTGAATGCAAAAATCTGCATGGTAAAATATATCATATTGAGGAAATTTTGGAAATTGAGCCACCATTACACGAGAGTTGTCGTTGTAAAATAGAGGCGATGCCGGCGGCTTTTGTTGGTACGGCAACCATAGACGGAGCAAATGGCACAGATGTTTATTTATCTGAAAACGGAAGACTGCCAAGTAATTATATAACTAAAAAACAAGCCAAAAAATCCGGTTGGATCAGTAATCTTGGCAATTTGAGTGTGGTAGAGCCCGGTAAAAGTATAGGTGGAGATGTTTATCGCAATAGAAATGGTCATTTGCCGAATTTACCGGGAAGAATATGGTATGAAGCAGATATAAACTATACATCCGGATATAGAAATGATTATAGAATTATTTATTCCAATGATGGTTTAATGTTTGCAACATATGACCATTATGTTACTTTTGTTCAAATTCATTAAGGAGAGATAATATGAATGCAACAGATTATTTATACCCTAAAGACAGAGTTTTGGATTTTTCAGCATGTAAATATTTAGGAGAAATCCACGAAATTATAAGAACTGAATTAGAATTACCGGAATGGTACGGAGCTAACCTTGATGCATTGTGGGATGCTGTGACCGGTCTTATGTATGTTCCTGCTAATATAAAAATTATTTTTAAACCTGAAACAAAGGCTTCCGAAAGACTTAGCGAGGAAGTTGAAAAAATTATATCATTATTTATTGAGGCGAAAGAAGAATACGGCGAAATAACAGTTATTATTGAAAAATAAAACTTAACGCATCCCTGAATAAACAGGGGTGCGTTTTTGTGTGTATTGGGAGAGCGCTTGAATGGCATTCAAGAGGTCATCGGTTCGATCCCGACCGTCTCCACCAAAAATCCCGTTCGTTTATACGAATGGGATTTTCTTTTATCTTAAACGATAAAAAAACCGAGCAGAGCCTGAAAACTCCGCCCGGTTTTTTTTATTTATTTAGTTGCAAAGGATATCTGTTTCTATATATCTTACACCCATATCGTAGAGAGCCTTTGCTTCCTCAACTGTGTTAACTGTGAATAAAGAGAAGTTGATATTTTCATTTAATGCACGTTTGATATCTTCCTCTGTATTTTTTTCATAGCCTGATGAAAGCCACACATTATCGCCAAGCTGCTTTGCCTCGGCAATAACTTCATCTGTCATCTTTTCAACCATATACCACAGTTCAATATCAGGGTTAAGATCGTGAATCATCTTTAACTGTTTGAGATTATAAGTAAGAATGATAGCCTGGTCATCAAGATCTCTTTCGCTTATTGCTTCAACAATTGAGTCAAGCATATCATAATTTTCTATACCGATTTCGATCTGAGGTCTTGTTTCTGTGCCGACAAAAACATCGAGATATTCCTCAAGAGTGGGAATACGTGTGTCTTTATACTTCCACAAATTTGCTCCCCAACAATAGCTGAAGGTTTTAAGCTCTTCTAATGTAAGGTCGGCAATTTTACCAAACTGGCAGAATCTGTCATCAACCTCTGCGTTATGGATTACAACCCACTTATTATCTTTTGTAAGCTGGATATCACACTCGGCAGTGTAATAACCGTTGTTCACTGCTTCTTCGAAAGAAGGGAGTGAATTTTCGGGGGCCAAAGCGTGAACACCTCTGTGAGCTGTGAGATATACCGGGTCTTCAGGAGAGCCTACGCCGTTTTCAGAAAGAGAAATGAGCTCCTTAGGCTGATTGAACAAAACGATTATGGGATGAGTGGGAGAAATAACCGAAAAATAAATCGGAACAAGGATAAGTGTAATAATCTTATTGATTATGCTAAGCATTGAATCAAATCCTTTCATCTTTATTGCATCAAGTATATCACTTTATATAAAAGAAAACAATACCTGAGTATTAAATTAAATCATTGCAGGGAACTTAATACAATATTTTCCTCATAAGTTCATTTTATTGAAATGGCAGATATGTTATGATATAATCAACATGACAGTTCAGCAAAGCAATATGAATTAAAAAATCAGGCTGACTGCGTTTGTGAGGTAATGATATGAAAAATTATGATATTGCCGCCTTTATATGGCCGTCTTACACAGGTGATGAGCCGAGAACCCGTATTTTCTGGCCCGAGGGCTACGGTGAATGGCAGACTGTTAAAGCAATGACCAATAAAGGCTACGAAGGTTGCCGTTGGCCCCGTATTCCCACCTGGGGATATGTTAATGAAGCTGACAGCAGGGTTATGGAAATGCAGATTAACTGCGCTGTTTCTTACGGCGTCAACGTTTTTATTTATGACTGGTATTGGTATGATAACAGACCTTTCCTTGAAAACTGCCTTAACGACGGTTTCTTAAAGGCTAACAACAATGAAAAAATGAAATTCTGCCTTATGTGGGCAAATCATAATGCCAACCATCTTTGGGACAAGCGCAATTCAGACCGCGATCTTTCAACAGTTATATGGAGCGGTGTGGTTACTCCGCAGATTTTTTCTGAAATATGTGACAGAACAATTGAAAAATATTTCAAGAGAAATAACTACTATTGCATAGACGGATGCCCCGTATATATGATTTTTGACATAGATAATTTTATACGCTCTTTCAAAACAAGTGACGAATGTAAAAAGGGTATTGAAGAATTCCGAAGAAAAACAGTTGAGGCCGGCTTCAAGGGACTTCACTTTCAGGTTGTGCATTGGAGAAACCGTGTTTTTAACTGGCTTGATGATAACGACTCACAAAAAGGTGCCACTTCAGCGCAGATGTATGATTATCTCGGCATTGACTCAGCAACAAGCTATAACTGGGGAGGTTCTGCCGACCTTGACGGTGATTACAACGATGTTGCTGACAGCTATCTGAACGAAATCAACAGGGAAACCGAAAGTCTGAATGTCCCCTTTTATCCAAACATTTCAGTAGGCTGGGATAATAACGTAAGGTTTAACGATTTTGTTCCCGGAGTTATTGTGAACAACACTCCAGAGAATTTTAAATCAGCCTGCAAACGAATTAAAGATTTTGCAGATAACTCAATGGAAAAAGGAATTATGAAGGCCCCGTTCATTACAGTTAACAGTTGGAATGAATGGACCGAAACCAGCTATCTCCAGCCTGATGACCTTTACGGTTACAGCTATCTTGAAGCAATCAAAGAGGTATTTACCGAGGAATGAATATGACTGTTTTAAAAGATATTTCTTATGGTACCCACGAAAGGCAAAAAGCCGATATTTATATACCCGAACAGCCTGTTTCACAATCAGGACTGATTCTTTTTATCCATGGCGGCGGATGGACTGAGGGTGACAAATCTGTTCACACTCCCGACGCAGAATTTTTTTCAGGACTTGGATATATATGTGCCACTATTAACTACCGATATGTTTCACAACATACAAACGTCAGCCATGTGCTGGATGATGTGACAAGCTCACTGAACACCATAAAGCAAAAATGCAGTGAATATGGCTATGACACAAGCAGGCTTATTTTATCAGGTGGGTCTGCCGGTTCTCATATCGCACTTCTTTATGCTTACACGAAAAAGGAAGTTTCACCGATTAAGCTCTCCGCAGTTTGCTGCTACTGCCCGCCTACCGATTGCACAAGGGAGGATTTTCTTATGGGTATTAAAGGTGAATTTGAAAGTTGGAAATACGGACTCCTGTCACAGGTATGCAATACAGAAATTAAAAAAGAAACCTTAATGAATGAAGCTTCACAAAAGACTTTAGCTGAAATTTCACCTATAAGCTATGTTGATGAGAATTGCATCCCTACAGCTATTTTTTACGGAAAAGAAGACGACCTTATTCCGGCAAAGCATATAGAGGATTTTGAGCATAAGCTGTCTCAGGCCGGTATTAAACACGATTTTGTGCTTTATGAAAACTCAGATCATATGCTCGACAAAGACCCTGATGCGGCAATAAAAGCAAGAAACATTATTAAGCAGTATGCAGAGCTCTATTTATGACTTTAAGCAAATGAAGATACTTTTTGAGTTTTGATATTAAATTTCGTATGATTTAAGAGGTGAAGTTCTATGAAAAAACTAAGGTTTGGTATTGTAGGAACAGGCGGTATCGCTCACCGTTTTGCTCAGGCTATTCAGAATGTTCCTGAAGCTGAGCTGGTTGCCGTTGCCTCAAGAAAAAAAGAAACGGCAGATGCATTCGGCGACGAATTCTCTATCCCCTGCCGTTTCGCAAGCTATGAAGAAATGGCATTATCAGATAAAATTGACTGCGCTTATATCGCCGTACCTCATTCACTTCATAAAGACTGTTCTATTCTCATGCTCAACGGTAAAAAACACGTTATATGCGAAAAGCCGATGGCAGTAAACCTGAAAGAAGCTGAAGAGATGTTTAAGGCAGCCGAAGAAAACGGATGCTTTCTTATGGAAGCTATGTGGGCAAGACTTGTTCCCGGAACAATAAAGGTAATTGAACTCATAAAAAGCGGACTCATCGGAGATGTGAAAGGTGTGGAGGGTAAATTCTGCTACGCTTTTGATGAAGATGAAATGGACCACCACGCGTTAAAGGTAGAAAACGGCGGCGGCTCTCTTCTTGATGTCGGAGTTTATGCCCTTTATTTTTCAAAATGGTATCTTGGAGAAGAAACTCAAGAGATACTTGCACAAGCAGATTTTTACAACGGCACCGATTCTCATACAAACATTCTTATAAAATATAAAAATAACGCTTTGGCATATCTGTCAAGCGCAACACTTCTCAGAAAGCCGAATGAAGGCTATATTTACGGAACAAAGGGATATATTTACCTTAACCGTTTTTATGCACCGCAGGAAATTGAAATAAACCTTTTCGACGGAACAAGTGAAACCATAAAAGCACCTTATCAGGGTAACGGCTTTGAAGAGCAGATTTCTCATATGTGCGAATGTGTAAATTCAGGCCTCGCTTCAAGCCCTGTCAACACCCCGCAAAATACATTGTTTATTATAAAACAGATGGACTATATCAGAAATCTTACAGGTGTTAAATATCCTCAGGACAATAATTAACCGTAAAATGTATCAGCTTATAAAACAACGTTGTTATATTGCATAAAATTAAGGAGAGAATTCTATGCGAAAAATTATTATAGACACAGACACCGGCACAGATGATGCAGTTGCTCTCATTATGGCACTTCTTGAACCTGACATTGATATTCTAGGGATAACCACCCTTTGCGGAAACGTTCCCCTTGAGAACGCAACCAAAAATGCTCTTCAATGCATTGAAGAATGTAACGCAGACATCCCTGTTTATGAAGGTGCATACAAGCCTCTTTATAAAGACCTTGTTACAGCTTCTTACATTCACGGAAAAGACGGAATGGGCGATCAGGGACTTATACACCCCACCCGTATTTCTCAGAAGAAACATGCTGTTGAATTCATTCTTGAGAGCGTTTCAGCTAATCCCGGTGAGGTAGAGATAGTTGCTTTGGGTCCTGCTACAAACATTGCTCTTGCGATTCTAAAAGACAGTGAAACAATGCAAAAAACAAAATGCATCTGGTCTATGGGCACCGCCGGTTTCGGGAAAGGTAATGTTACACCTGTTGCAGAGTTTAATGTTTTTGTTGACGCAGAAAGCTATGACATTATGCTTAACAGCGGTATTCCTGTAACAATTGCAGGTTTTGACCTTTGCCAAGGTGATGCCGCACTTAATGACGATGACTTTTCAGCCCTTAGTCAGTCAGATATCGGTAAGTTTGTTGTCGGTATTAATAAAACACGATGTGAATATACTAAAAGTATTCGGGGATCAGCTCAGGTTGATCTTCCTGATGCAGTAGCTATGGCTGCTGCCATTTGGCCTGAAATTGTGACAAAAAAGATTTCTGCTCATTGCTATTGCTGCACTAAAGAAGCTCCGTCTTACGGTCAGGTTATTATTTATGATATCGACAAGCCTTGCTTTGATAAATATGATATCCCGGAAACCAATTCCACAGTTATAGAATCAATCAACCCGTTCGCTTTTAAAAAACGTTTATTGAAAACCCTTTCAGCAAAGTAAACTTAATTCTGAAACAAGTCATATAAAGAAAAATGCGGCTCACAGAACTGTGAGCCGTTTGATTTTTTATAAATTAAGAAGATGGGTTATTCCAAGCAGATAAACAACAAATGCAACGCCGAAAATTGCAAGCAGACCCCAAACGATGTCACGGATAACTTCCTTTTCGTCAGCACCCATAATATAGCGAATAACTGAACGGAAGTTTTTGCCGAACAAATCGAAATAACCAATTGTGTATGTAGAAAATGTTGAGGTGTCGTTTTCGTCAATTTCAAACACACGCACACCGCGGGTAATTTCTTTACCGTAGCTTCTGAAGGAAGCACCGGGTGTCTGAATAATATTAACACCGTGAAGTTCACTTGTGAAGCAGTTTATATGGTCGTGACCAAAAACAAGGGCACATACGTCACCTTTTTCACGAAGAGCTTCAAGCTGACCGAAATCTTTTTCCGTAGTTTCAGCATATTCAAGTGCATAGCCGTTAGCTCTTGTTGTGTCAAGCTTGTAATATTTTTTATCATGGCCGTTATAAACAGCACATTTATCATCTTTATCACATTCGATAAAGAGCTCTTTGGTTTCAGGAACGGGAATGTGCTGGAACATAAGAGACATAACAGGCTCACCGCCATTTGCAGCGCGAAGCTCGTCACTCTTACGCTTATACCATTCTATTGCTTCGGGCTTAACATATTCAAAGCCGTTTCCGTTACCGTCATCCTTACCTGCTGAATCCATAAGCCAGAGGTTATAAACGACTTTTTCACCCTTGCTGTCATAAATAGGAACGTTGTATGTATCGCAGTCAAGCTGAGGTTCATCAGAGTTGAGACCGAAGAAATATTCGTAATCTTTATAACAATCTGCCTGCTCCTGCTTTGAGAGAGCGTTACGGTCATCGTGGTTGCCGTAAATCATACAGAAAGGAATTTTTCTTTTTTCAACAGGTTTGAGAATGTGCGCCAGTGCTTTTCTAATTCTCTTTTCCGTGATTTCTTTCTTTTTATTTTTAAGCGGACCAATAATAGCATCATCAACATGATTACCGAGAATATTGTCACCTGTGAAAACGATTAAATCAGGTTTAACCTTATCATAAGCAGCATTGAGCATTTTAGTCATTGCACTGCGGACAATATGCATATCCTGCGGGTCACTGACCTGCATAATTGTAAGCTTACCGCTTTTGGGGAACTGAATTTTTCTTTCTACTTGCATTGTTTGCACCCTCCTGACTTATTAATTATATCATCTGAGCCGACGATATTCAAGGGTTTATATCATAAGACTGCAAATTAAATTGCTAAGCTCTGTGGGATTTTCAACAGGCATACCGCCGATGAGACGAGCTGAAGAATAAAGGATTTTTGCGTAATCCGAAACCTTGTCTTTATCTGAAGCATAAAGAGTTTTAAGCTTTGCTGCAACGGGGTGCTCTGAATTGATTTCAAGCACAATTTTTGCTTTAACACTGTTGTCTTCACCGGGAATTGAGCTGAGAACTTTTTCCATCTCTATTGAAACATCGCCCTCACTTGTAAGACACACGGGGTGCTTTTTCAGTTTATTTGTAAAGCGCACAGCCTCAACACTGTCACCGAGAGCATCGCTCATATAATCAAGCAGTTCTTTTGCTGCTTCATTCTCCTGCTTGATAGCCTCTTTTTCCTCTGAGGTATCAAGGTCAATATCATCAGCGCAGATATTGGCAAAGTTCTTTTCAGCGTAAGTCTGAAGCATTTTAAGAACAAACTCATCAATGCCCTCTGTAAGATAAAGAACCTCATAGCCTTTATCTTTAAGTGAATCGGCCTGAGGAAGCATATCAATTTTATCAAAGGTTTCACCGCAGGCATAAAGAATTGATGTCTGCTCAGAAGGCATACGCTCAACATATTCCTGCAAAGTGACAAGGCGTTTTTCGGTTGAAGAATAGAACATAAGAAGTTCTTTTAATTCATTTGCATATCTGCCAAAATCTGCATAAACGCCGAGCTTAATCTGTGAACCGAACGCATTAAAGAAGGTTATGTATTTTTCACGGTCATTTTTAAGCAATTTTGAAAGCTCAGACTTAATCTTCTTCTCAATGTTTTTAGCAATAAGCTTAAGCTGATAGTCATGCTGAAGCATTTCACGGGAAACATTAAGAGAAAGGTCGGGGCTGTCTACAATACCTTTAACAAAACCGAAATAATCCGGTAAAAGGTCGGAACATTTATCCATAATCATAACACCGTTTGAATAAAGCTGAAGACCTTTTTCAAAATCCTTAGAATAAAAATCCCACGGAGTTTTTTCAGGTATGAAGAGCATTGCATCGTAAGATACCTGACCCTCGGTTTTAGAATGAATTATATGCAGGGGTGCGGTGTAATCGTGGAATTTATCCATATAAAATGATTTATATTCATCATCTGAAATTTCATTTTTATTTTTACGCCACAAGGGAACCATACTGTTAAGCTGCTTGGTTTCAAGCACGGTTTCATATTCATCCTCACTACCCTCTTTAAGCTTACGGGTTTCAACATCAAGCATAATCGGGTAACGGATATAATCAGAATACTTTTTAACAAGAGACTGAATTGTGTAAGTTTCAAGATACTGATTATATGAATCCTCCTGAGTATTTTCTTTAATATGAAGGATAATCTCTGTACCAACTTCAGCTTTTTCACAGTCTTCAATTGTGTATCCGTCGGCTCCCTGTGAAACCCAAATATGACCGGTTGCATCATCAGCAGTTTTTGTTTTCACAGTTACTTCATCGCTGACCATAAATGCTGAATAAAAGCCTACACCAAACTGACCTATAATTTCAACATCCTCTTGCTTTTCATTATTAGATTTAAAGTCAAGAGAACCGCTTTTTGCAATTGTGCCGAGGTTTGACTCAAGCTCTTCAACACTCATACCGCATCCGTTATCAATGATGGTGAGTGTTTTTTCATCTTTATTAATAATAAGCTGAATTTTATAATCGGCTCGTGAAAGGCCCTGTGTATTATCAGTAAGTGAGCGGTAATATCTTTTATCAAGTGCATCACTTGCATTTGAAATAAGCTCACGAAGAAAAATCTCCTTATGAGTATAGATAGAATTTATCATCATATCAAGGAGTTTTTTAGATTCAGCTTTAAACTGCTTCTTTCTCATTTTTATCTCTTCTTTCGCAAAACAATAATTAGCACTCTAAACTTGCGAGTGCTAATATAGTATAAAATAAATAAAAAAAAATGTCAATAGAAATACCTAAAATTAACAATTACGTAACAAAAGCGGCACCCTTTCGGATGCCGCTGAGTTATTATCTGATTTATCTGATTATCTTAAGCCGAGAACGTCAAGAACACCGAATGTCTGTGAGAAGATCTCATCAGGACGCTGGTTAATAACTTCTTTTTTAAGACCTGCCTGTTCGCAGAGTTTATAGTCTGCAGTGTCAATAGTACCTGAGAAGTTGGGGTCAGCTGCTGCAAGAACAGAACCTGCAACCTCAACATTAGCATACCACATAGCGTTGTAAGCTCTAAGTACAACTGCATCCTGTGCGTCGATGTATGCGTCACCGTCAACGTCACCGATGATAACAACAGGATAATCTACAGGTCTGGGATATTCAAGAGCTTCGTCATCCATTGCATACATCTTGATTACTGAACCTGTACCGTTACCAATTGCAGTGCCTTCAATAACAAGGTTGTAATACTCATAGTCTGCAGATACGCCGTAACCGTAGTAACCCTGGAAGTAATCGTTGAAAGTTCCCATTTCTTCGATAGCTGTGGGGTTAGCAAAGCCTTCATCAAGACCGTAAAGGTAACCTGTGTTTTCATCAACGATCTGGCCCATTGACTGATCGCCATCGTAATAAAGATCGATGTAGTCAGTAAGCATTGAGTCAAGATTTGCAACAGCTTCATCAAGAGCTGTCTGACGGTTATCAACGATAAGCTGATCTGTTTCGTCGTAGTCACGGTCAAGGTTAACAGCTGCAAGGTAAGCATCAAGAACTTCCTGAACAGCTTCGGGATCGTACTTTCTCAAGCTTGTGATGTATGAAACAACATCGATTGAACCGTCAAGCATTGAATAGTCTGCAAGAGGAGCCCATTCTTTAAGTTCCTTAACAGCTTTGATAAGCTGTTTTCTTGCTTCGTTAATGCGTGACTGACGCATATCACGAAGTGCCTTTGCAGGATCCTCTGAGTTAGCAGCTGCATTATATTCATCGTTTACTTTAACAGCGAAGTTAAGAGCCTTCTGATAATTTCTCCAGCTTCTTTCGGAATATGTGAATGTTCCGTCACCGTTGTCGATCTGTGTATAGTTTGCATTAAGGGCTTTTGTAAGAACCTTATTAAGCTGATAGTTTGAAGCAGTTGTTTCACCGAAATGTTCGTAGTTATTTTCGTTAGACTCTTTTGAGCCATCCATATTATAACCTGTTGTAAGCATTTCGCTGATAGCTTCCATATAGTAAGCTGCATTTGTCATTTCGCTTCTTGTAGGAGCTACTACTTCAGGATTTGTCTTAGCTTCTTCATACTGGCTGATCAAAGCACCGCAAGCATCGCGTGCATCCTTAAAGTCTTTGTAAAGGAAGCCCTTGAAGTCAACCATATGGAAGTAGCTGTATGAATCATCATCATAAGATTTGCCGTCATTTGCTTCTTCTGAATACTGATCATAAAGAGCTTTGAACTCATTAAAGTTGAGAATCGGATAATCAGCAGGAGCTGTGTTAGGAGCAAACGGATAGTCTGCAGCATTCCACAAGCCAAGAAGCTGACCGATCAACGGCATAATTGAATAAAGAGTACTTTCAGTTGTCTGGTGGAACTGACCAAGGTTACCGAGAAGAACTACTACAAGGTTCTTAAGACCGCAACCGGCAAGTGTACCTGAAGAATGATAAACAGTGATCAATTCATCAAGAGTTGAGTACTCATAAGGAACTGCCATCTGAGTGGGTTTGTAACCGCTTGTTGCATAATCTCTTTCGAAAGGAAGACCAAGCAAGGGGTTAAGTACACGGCCTACAAGGTCGATAAGAAGGTCAGGAAGAGTCTTGTTGATACCTGAACCGGGATGAACACCGATAATTGAAACAAGCTGATTAAACTTAAGGTTAAGGATAGAACCGATAAGCTTATTCATAATGAGGTCTTCAACACCTGCAGGTGAATCTTCAACACCGTAGAATGAATCAACGGGGATTACCTGGAACACTGTGTCATAAAGCTTATGCCATACAGTGATATGCTCACCCTGGTAATTTGAAGGTTCATAACCGAAAAGTCCGCCGTATTCGCCGAGAGCCCAGTCAACAACAGTATCAAGAATCTCATGAATTGAAGGAATTTCAGTTGCATTCTGCATTGTAGTATGACCGTTAAGGTAATACTGAGCAACCTTTGCGCCTACTGTGAGACAGTCTTCACTGTCATAAAGCAACTGGTTGGTTTCAAACTTTTCTTCGAAGTCAATTGTAGGAGTAAGCTCAGCAGCTACACTGATAAGTGTACGTGAAGCAAGTTCCTTAACTGATGCACATGTTTCATCAGGCAATTCAAGACCATCAACAAGTGTGCCGAGGAATTTCTGAAGAACATATGTAACAAGCTCTACGTTTGACATAGCTGAAAGCTCTTCGTCAGTTTTGTCAATTTCGGGAGCATCTTCCCAGAAACCGGGAAGCATGGGAAGAACAACTACGATAAGGTTACAGAACTTGTCATCAAGACCGTCTGCGAACTTAAGGTATGCTGTTTCAAGGTTGCCGTCAGCATCAAATGTCTTTTCGAAGTGGATGAACTGAGAAATACCGCCGCCGATGAGGAACCATTTAAGGAAGCAGTCAAGCTTAACCTGGAGGTTTGCATCTTCAGGGATATTAAGTTCAGAAGCATCGAGTTCAAATACTTCGATAACAAGGTTCATAACAAGGTCAAAAATCATTTCACCGTCTGAACCGAGAAGATCAGCAAGAAGAGTACCTGCATAAGGAACTACAAGGTCCTGGATAGCAGCCATAAGAATCTTCCAGATGAAATCAAGAGTTGAGTCACCTGTAAGGCTGAGATAACCAAGCTTACCGTCACCCTCTACTTCGCTGGGAGAGAGTGTGGGAAGAAGTGTAGAAATATGTACTCTGTTTCTCAGACAGCCTGTTTCGTCAAGATCAGAGTTGGGACCTTCCTGCATAACGTTTGTAAAGCCGAGGAACTCTGCGATGTCGTTAGTACCGTCTTCGTTTGCGCCCATATCAACGATCATCTTAACAAGATCGTAATCAATGAATTCCTGAAGGATTTCTTCAAGCTTCATATCAGCGCTGTAAGTTGTACCTTCTGCTGTTGAAGCGCCTTCACCATAGATAAGGTTATAAAGCATATCTGTGATAAAACCGTGAAGGTCATCAAACATAGCAAGGTCAGTTGACGGGTCAAGAACACCAAATGTTTCAAGAGCACCGAAATCGAAGCTGTTATCAAGAATGTTTGAAATCACTTTACCGTTACCGGGGTATTCCAACAAACCGAGAACAAGTATAAGCACAGCCATATCTCTGTTGTTGGCAGAGCTTCTTCTTGTGCTGCCGTCGATCGGGTCAAGGTTAAGATCACCGATATCACCAAGCAAAGGCATAGCAATAGCAGCAGTGGTACTTGTGTTAACACTGCGAAGAGAATTCAACGCTCTGTCGATGCTACCGAGGTTAAGTTCAAGGTCAAGGATCTCAAAGTTAACATCGAGAGTTGACATCACGTCGGTATCCAGCATGTCAAGAAGCATTGTTGCTACCTGCTCAGTTGTCATAACCGGGTCAAGTGTGTCATTGTAGTGGTCAGCTTCAACGTATGATGTTTTCAATGCGTTGGCGCCGATTGTGGTCATAGAGCACATAATGATAAGTGCAAGAAGTACGGATAACATTCTTTTAGCCTGTTTCATTATGAAGCACCTCCGTTTAATTTTTGACCATAGAGAAGAAAGATAAGTCTAGTCCTACTCTATTATCTTAGGATAATATTAACAGAATTTTAATCTTTTGTAAATAGTATTAAAGAAAAAAACACAATTTTTTAAAAAATTAATTGTTTTTTATATATAATATGTAAAAAGAGCCATCCTTTTCAGGATGGCTCAAAATTATTTGAAATACATATACAGCTGACACTTGATCATACCGTTATAAAGCTTACGGCGTTTATCTGCCCTTCTGCCGAAATCAGACTCAAACTCTTCTGACGGACTGATTATATAATAAGAACGGCCTCTTGAAGGGGTAAAACGTTTGCCCATTACTTTATAAAGCTCCGAAGCTTGTTTTATATCAAGTAAGCGTTCACCGTACGGCGGGTTGCAGATAAGTGTTCCTCTGTCGGTTTTCATTGCAAAATCCTTGATATCACACTTTTCAAACTGAATTTTATCAGCTACCCCTGCCCTTACGGCGTTTTCTTTTGCAATCCGCAAAGCTTCATCGTCAATATCAGAACCATATGCCATAAACTGACTTTCACGAATAACAAGGTCTCTTGCTCTTTCACGCTCAGTTTCCCACACCGAGGAAGGGATGACATCCCACCTTTCAGCAGAGAAATGGCGGTTGACACCGGGAGCAATATTGTGAGTAAGCATAGCACCTTCGATAAGAATTGTTCCGCTGCCGCACATCGGATCATACAGCGTATGATAATTGCGCACTCTCGCAAGATTTACTAAGGTTGCTGCAAGTGTTTCTTTCAGCGGGGCGCCGTTAGCTTGTGTACGATATCCTCTTTTGTGAAGACCTGCACCGGAAGTATCAAGAAGCAGAGTCACCTTATCTTTCATTATAGAAAACTGAATCTGATGAATCGGTCCTGTTTCATTAAACCAGGCTATACCGTATTTTAACTTAAGGCGTTCTACCACAGCCTTTTTAATGATAGACTGACAGTCACTGACACTGAAAAGAGCTGAGTTTATGGAGTAACCCTTTACAGGGAAAGCGTCATCTCTGCCGATCCACTGTTCCCAAGGAAGATTTTTAGTTCCCTGAAAAAGCTCTTCAAAGCTTCTTGCTTCAAATGTTCCTACAAGAATCTGAATTCTTTCAGAATATCTTGAACATATATTGGCTCTTGCAAGAATATTTTCATCACCTGAAAACAGCACTCTGCCGTTTTCTGCAACAACATTGTCAGCGCCGAGAGAACGCATTTCTCCAGCTATCACGGACTCAACGCCCAAAAGACACGGTATAACAAAATTGATATTCATTTAAACTCCTATTCGACTTCAGGTTCGATCAGACCGTAACCTCCGTCTTTTCTTTTATATACAACACAGGTCTTGTCATTCTCGCCGTTTATAAACAGATAGAACTGATGACCGAGCATTTCCATTTGTAAAATTGCTTCCTCAGGCATCTCAGGTTTGAGATAAACTGATTTTGAACGTATGATGTCAAATTCTTCATCAGCACCGTCATCGTCATCGGCGATATAATCTTCAATTACGTCGGCACGGATTTTCTTTGACACTTTGGTTTTGTTTTTGCGAATTTTTCTGATTATGAAGTCAATGCAGGCATCAAGGGCATCGTTCATATCAACTGCGCTTTCTTCTGCTCTGAAGAACATTCCTCCACTTGAGATTGTCAGCTCGACAATCTGTTCAGATTTTTCAACAGTGACAGTGATTTTAGCTTCAGCTTCATCGTAGAAGAACTTTTCGATTTTACCAAGCTTCTTCTCTGCGTGAAGTTTGAATGATTCCTTAGGTGTGCATTTGCGACCAACGATAGTAGTCTTCATAAAATCAGCCTCCTTTGATTGCAGTACTTCTGTACTGTGACTTCATTATAGCACAATGTACAATAAAATTAAAGAGGTTTTAAAAATTTTATGAAAAAATTATAAAAAATTCACAGAAAAATCAAAAAGAGCAGAAAACTCTGCTCTTATTGGTTATATTTTATTGGTTCCTCTGCGGTTGTATCCGCCGCCGTGCTTTGAATCACGCTTAAGATCAGACATCTTTTCATCGCTGACCTGCTTGAACTTTGCCATCATATCTTCAAAAGAGGCACTCTGATTATCTGTTGATTTAGCTGAACCCTGCCACACATTTGCGGGACGCGATGAACGCTGCGGACGGGGCTGACGAGGCTGTTGAGTTTTTTTCTCTTCATTAACGCGCTTGATAGAAAGGCTAATTTTACCGTCATCACCTATTGAAATAACTTTCACTTTAACATCCTGACCAACGGTAAGATGATCACCGATTTCTTTAACATAATCTGAAGCTACCTCAGAGATATGTACCAAACCCTTTTTGCCTTCACCCAAATCAATGAATGCACCGAATGATGTGAAGCCTGTTACTTTACCTTCGACTATTGTTCCGACTTCCAATTGCATAAACTACGTGACTCTCCTTAAAACTCTGCGACTCCTAAGTCTGAAATTATTCACCTGCGGCGATATCCTGATATACTCTGTCGCCCGGCATAATATAACCATATTTATCACGGGCAATCTGGCGGATATATTCATCTTTGTCACCACTGTCAATAACTGCCTGAAGCTCTTCATTCTCAGCAAGCTGTTCATCACGCTGTGACTGAAGCTGTGTAACTTCTGCCTGCTTTGACTGAATTTCCTGAGCAGAAGAAACCAGTGAGACCGCAAAATAAATTACAACTGCAACAGCTATTACCAAAAGTATAAAGCTGAAGCTGCGTTGCTTTTTAACCTTGCTCTTAGCCATAATTAACCCCCATAATCATAAATATTGTTATACAATGTTGATTATACAACAACTGTTTATTAGTTTTCAAGGGGTATTTTCGTTTATTTCGGTTTTTTTGAAAAATATTTTTAGTTTTTTGCAAATCTTTTTGCCATAAACGAATATTTTCTTGTTTAACCGACAAATAAGGATAATCCTCTTTCGAAAAAAGGCGGCTGCCTTATTTATAACACGCGCAACAAAAACACCGAATGTATAATAATATATCACAAAACCCAGAGCAATTCCTGCAAAAGTAAACATTCTGATTTCACCGTCATTACAGCAAAGCAGAAAACAGAAAATCAGGAAGGTACTGAAGATGCAAAACAGAATGTCCTGAACTACAACGGCTTTTTTGAAAATCAGAAATGCTTTTCTGAAAAAGCAGACTGTATGATAAAACACACCTAATAAAAATCCGAAGCCGATGCACATCAAAAAAACATTCGTCTGATAAGCAAGTGTTGGAATATACATCAGCGGAAAACCTTTGAAAAGAATCCGCCCCGTTCAGGCGCACTTTCAGAATAAACGAGAGCATCTACCCTGCCCTCAACGGTCATTTCACCTGAATCTGTGCTCAACTGGCCTATATGAAGCTGAGCGCCTCTGATGCTTAGTTCGCCAAAATCAGTCACAAGTGTTATTGTCTGCTCATCAAAAGACTCAACATCTTTTACTCCTGTTACGGTCAGCCTGGCTCTGTCCTGCATAGAAACACAATGGGGAATCGCAGGGTATTTTTTATCATCATTAATATTCAAAAGCAATCCCTCCCATATCAGCATATGAGAGGGATCTTTATATTATTACTTTTTATAAAACCTTATACATCAAAGGTGCATCTTCTTTATTGGCAAATTCCACTACCTTTTCAACCTGTATTCTGGTTGTATTAGCACCAATGGCAATTTCAATTACGTCGCCCTGCTTTACATCATAAGATGCTCTTGCAACCTTGCCGTTTACAACTACCCTGCCCGCATCGCAGACTTCGTTTGCAACCGTACGGCGTTTTATAATTCTTGATACCTTAAGGTATTTGTCAAGTCGCATAAATCCTCCGAAAGAAAACGGAGCCGTCACAGACAGCTCCGAAAAGATAAGCTTAATTATTTAACAGCGTTTTTAAGAGCTGCGCCTGCTTTGAAAGCGGGAACTTTAGATGCGGGAACTGTCATAACTTCGCCTGTTCTGGGGTTACGGCCCTGCTTCTCAGCGCGTTCTCTAACTTCAAAAGTACCAAAACCTACAAGCTGGATTTTTTCGCCTTTTGCAAGTGCATCTGCGATTGTTGCGAAAACAGCGTTAACTGCCTTTTCAGCACACTTCTTTTCGATACCTTCTTTTGCTGCTACTGCATTAATAAATTCTGTCTTATTCATTGATGTATCCTCCTAAAAAAATTTTATATTATGAAATACATTCCATATGTATATCATTGCTTATTCAGTTGCTTTGGCTTCGTCCCAAAGCTTGTCCAGTTCCTCAATAGAGGTTGATTTCATATCAATTGAACGCTGTGAAGCAAGGCTTTCGACAACGGCAAAGCGCTTTGCAAATTTATCACTTGCCAAGGTAAGAGCTTCTTCACTTTCACACTCTATAAATCTTGAAACATTAACCACTGAAAACAAAAGGTCACCAAGCTCTTCAAGGGTATCAGCTTTATCACCGTCGGCAATTGCCTGTTTAAGCTCACCGATTTCTTCATAAAGCTTGTCTATCGCTCCGCTGACATCGTTCCAGTCAAAACCGGCTTTAGCGGCCTTGCCCTGAATCTTCTGCGCTCTCATAAGCGCAGGAAGCTCACGGGGAACAGAATCAATAGAATCTGAAACCGTTTTTTGTTTTTTGGTACGGCGTTTGATCTCATCCCAATTTGTGAGAACATCGTCAACGCTGCTGACATTCACATCGCCGAAAACGTGCGGATGACGGATAATCAGCTTTTTTGAGATTTCATCGGCAACATCGTCAATATCAAAGCTGCCGGCTTCAGTTTCGATCTGAGAGTGAAAAACAACCTGCATCAGAACGTCACCCAGCTCTTCGCGAAGCATCGGAACGCTTTGCTTATTGATTGCCTCAATAACCTCGTAGGTTTCTTCAATAAAATCTTTTCTGATGCTTTCGTGAGTCTGTTCAATATCCCAAGGGCATCCTCCCGGGGCACGCAGACAACGGACAATCTCAACTAAATCGTAGAAATTGTATTTGTCTTTGAATTGGAAATTGTCTGTCATAATCACTCACCTAAGATTCATTCTACCCTAAAAATCCGCGTTTTTCAAGTACTTTGGCAATTTTTTCTCCTTTTGGAATCATATTTACATCGTCACGTGAAAGTCCCTTTGTTAAAAGAAGTGAAACGACATAAACAAACACCGCTGCAACAACTGCAATAAGAGTTGCAACAGTTGAGCCGTTCAGTCTTGATGCGGGGTCGCCGATATCTTCAAGAAGTGAGCCGAACACCTTGAAACAGGCGAAGGCACTCAGACAGCTCAGTGCAGAGCATAACAAAGGTTTAAAGAACATTGACTTGAAATCAAGCTTTGTTCCTGAAATTTTAATAAGCATTGAAAGGTTGATTGCCACAATAACTACATAGCAGGCTATTGAGCCGATTGCCGCACCGTTGATGTTGATTGACGGGTTGCCTACAAGTATGTAGTTGAGAATGATTTTTACAACTGCACCGATTACTATTGATTTAAGCGGTACATCCATTCTGCCCAGAGCCTGAAGCATATTTGTTATTGGTGATGACACCGCAAAAAGAAAAATACCGAAGCCGTAGGTAGTAAGAATCGGGGCTGCAATAGAAACAAGGTTGCTTGCATTTGTGCCGTTATATACAATACTGAGAATCGGCTGTGACAAAACTGCCATTCCGAAGCCTGCCGGCAAAGCAACAAGCATTGTAATACGGATAACAGATTCAATTGTTGTCTTGATACTCTTGCGGTCTTTTACTGCCCATGCCGCTGAAATAGCGGGAATTGCGCTGATACCGAGAGTCATTGTGATTGTGGGAATAAGATTTTTGAAGTCAAGAACTGAACCGTAAACTCCGTAAAGATAGGTTGCGATATCACTGTCAAGTGTTCCTGAATTTGTAAGCTGCTCAAGATACATTGTTTTGACTGTTTCAAGATCAACCGCAAGAGCGTAAGCTAATCTGTTACGGATGGTAACGGTATCAATAAGGTTTGTGACATTAAGAATAAGTGAGCCTGCTGCAACGGGAAGCGCTGTTGATAAAATAATTTTGCGCCACGCTTTGCTTTTCATGGGAGCAGGGGCTTCCTGAAGCATATCTTTGGTGATTCCGTCACCTTTGACTTTATTGCGGATAATAAGAAAAGCGAGACCGAACATAGTGCCCACCGTAACACCTGCAATAGCACCTGCTGCAGCATAGGGATAAATAGCACTGAGTGCTTCCTGCTTGGTGGTTACAACTTCACCGAAAACAGGAAGGCCTGATGTATAGCAGTTGAGACCGATTTTCATTATTACATTTGCAAAAGTAAGGCCGAGAACAAGTTTACCCACAGCTTCAATAACCTGTGATACTCCTGTCGGCACCATATTACTGAGACCTTCGTAGTAACCTCTGTATGACGACATACAGCAACAGAAGAAAATAGAAGGAGCGATCGCAAGGATACTCACAAGATTTTCAGGGGCTTTGATGAAAAAGTGTGAGTAAGGATATGAAATTGCAAAAAGAACAAAGGTTGCAATTGCACCCGTGAGCAAAAACACTCTGCGGGCTGTTTTCATAATCACCTTTACATCACGGTAATGGCCCAGCGCTTTTTCCTGTGATACCATTTTGGAAACGGCTACGGGAAGACCTGCCATTGAAATTGCATAAAGGGGTGTGTAGATTTCATAAGCACCGTTAAAGTAACCTCTGCCCACTTCACCGATAAGAGCAGTAAGAGGAATTTTATATATAGCGCCGATTATTTTTACCAGAACTGTTGCTACAACGAGCACTAATGCACCGTTAAGCACATTCTGACCTTGTTTTTTATTCTCTGCCATAAAAACCTCCGAAAAAGTTTTGGTTTGATCGTTTATATGTTGAAAACAGATTTAGACTGATTTAACTATATCACAGTTTATAATCGTTTACAAGAATTGTTTCATTTTTAACAAATTCACCCGATAAACTCGTGAAGAAGTGAGTCTTCAGGCAACAGCTGAGCACTTAAGGTTTCAAAACGGCTGACAGCTGAAAGAAGTTCACTCACCTGAGCGTAATACTCACTGTCACTTCTTACACCTGACAGAAGCTCGGTTGCTTTGCTTTTAAAAATACATTCTTCAAACGGATGAATAGAATTAATAAATTCATCAGCCTGATTCTTATAAGGAAAAACATACTTATCTTCGCCCTTGAGAACACCTTGCCATAAAAAGCAGGTGTTTTCAACATCAGATGCTCTGAACTGATAGTCTCTTATCATTCTGCGGATAAATCTTATATTCCTCTTTGATAAAAGCACCTTTGGATCATCGTCAACAAAACGGGAAGAAACGCTGATATAGATTTTATAAACGTGGGTTGAGTCAACTTCATCAGTTATCAGCGGATTGAGGGCGTGGATGCCTTCAACAATAATAACGTCATCATCGTCAATATGAAGAAGATTGCCTTTTTCCTCTCTCTTGCCTGTCTGAAAATTAAAAACAGGAACAGCTGCTGATCTTTCACTGATAAGAGAATTGAATGTTTTTTTGATTAACGGAATATCAAGCGCCGTAATGTTTTCATAATCGGGAAGTCCGTCTGAATTGATCGGAATATCGTCACGGTTAAAATAGAAATCGTCAAGAGAAATAATATATGCATTGCCGCCTCTTGCTTTTATGCCTTCGCAAAGCTTTCGGGCAGTGGTTGTTTTGCCTGATGAACTGGGGCCGGCAAGCATAACAATATCAACGGTGTTATCTTTAAGAATGTTATCCACCGCGAGAGAAATTCTTTTTTCATATTCCTGTGTGCATAATTCAATAAAACTCACCGCATCATCTCTGACGGCAGAGTTTATTTCACCAATGGAATAATTATTCTTCATCACTTACTCCGTAAAACTCAAATATTTTATGTTTTCGGCTTAACACCTCGTCAAACCTTGTTATATATTCATACGGATATTTGAAATTAAATATTCGTTCAATATTATTTACTCCGTATTCTTTAAGCTTGATAACTGCACCTGCACCGACAGCCAGAACAGTATGACACTCTTCCATCATAAAGATATTGTAAAGACATTCATAACCGGGCTTGCACCAGCCCACATTTTCAAGATTGCCCAAAGAACGGCTCTGACGGTACATATAGTATGGCTCATAGCCGTTTTCTTTAAACTGACGGAACGCTCTGCGAAGCATTTTATTGGCAAGCTCGCCGCTTTCAACATCAATTTTACCTGTTACAATACCTGATGATCGTTTTAAAGCCAATGTATGCAAAGTAATATTTTCAGGCTGTAAGGAAACCGCTGTATCAAGCGTGTTGCAAAAGCTTGGGAATGTATCAGAGGTGAGACCTGCTATCAGGTCCATATTGATATTATCAAAACCGGCATCACGTGCCATTTCAAAAGCTTTAATGGTCTGAGCTGAATTGTGACGTCTGCCGATTGCACGAAGAACAGAATCATTGAAGGTTTGTGGGTTTATGCTGATTCTGCCTACCCCTGCCATTTTAAGCGCCATAAGCTTTTCGGCGGTCACTGTATCCGGGCGGCCTGCTTCAACCGTATATTCACGAAGGAATGACAAATCAAAATTTTTGGAAATTACCGAACATACTTTTGCTATCTGCTCAGGGTCAAGAGTTGTGGGCGTACCGCCGCCCCAATAAACCGACTCTAATCTCAAGCCGAGCTTTGCGGCAATTTCACCGGTATATTCAAGCTCTTGGCAAAGCTTTTCCACATATTCGGGAATAAGCTTTTTCGCCTGCTCAACCGAATGCGAAACAAAAGAACAGTAATTGCATCTCGTGGGGCAGAAAGGAATTGAAATATAAAGGCTGAAAGATTTTTCATCTGAAAGCGCAATAATTTTTTCTTCTGCCTTTGCCACCGAAAAAGCCAGATCAGTTTTATCTTTTTTTACAAGAAGCTGGTTTTTGAAATAATCCCCCGCACCCGATTCACCCATCGAGCCGATAAGTGCTGTCATAAGCTTTGACGGCCTTACCCCGGTAAGTATGCCCCACTGAGGAACATATCCCGTTGCTTTTGAAAGCACGTTATAAAGCTCAACCATCATTGCTCTTTCGCAATATGAACGGTGGTCTTCTTTAACATCTGAAAGCTCGATCACCTTGCTTGATGATACTTTTTCACCTGCAGCAGAAAATTCAATAGTAACAGCAGCCGTAACATCAGTTTTATTGAGAAGTGTTACAATTTCAATATCACTTTCCCCTGCTGAGGTTTTTACTACATTAATTTTTTCATAAGGATAAAAAACACGGCAAAGATTTTCGGCTTCATAGTGAAAATCGTGGTTATAAATTCTTAAAATCATATTAAATATTCCTCATATAAGGATTGTTTTGCTTTTCAAAATCAAGGGTGGTTGCAGGTCCGTGACCGGGAAAAACCGCATAATCACCCTCAACAGCAGAAAGACGCGAAAGTGATTTTTTCATCTGAACCATACTTCCGCCGGGAAAATCCATTCTGCCCACTGACTGCCTGAACAAAGTATCTCCGCTGAAAATAACGCCGTTATCTTCAAACAAATAGCACACGCATCCCGGTGTGTGACCAGGCGTTGCGATAACCTTTATTTTTATTTCACCAAAGGTTATTTCATCACCGTCTTCAACAGTTCTGTCTGCATTCATATGTTCCTGAGGGTCAGGGAAATGAAGCCCTGCACGGCTCAGAGTGTCATCATAGAGGCAGGGTGAATCAGCCTCGCTTATGATAACATCAGCACCGGTTATTCTCTTTGCCTGAGCTGCACCGAGAATATGGTCATAATGACCGTGGGTAAGTAAAATATATTTTATGCTGTTCTCCTTGAGTGCAGTTTCCAACGCAGATGACATTGCACCGGGGTCGACAAGCACGCTTTCACCTGTTTTTTCACAAGTGACAAGGTAACAGTTAGTTTCAATTATGCCTACATTAAAGGTTCTGATTTTCATTTGCTTTTTCTCCAGATGGCAGTATCCATAATTATTGTAACAGGGCCGTCGTTAGCAATATCAACTGCCATATCGGCACCGAAAGAACCGTGTTCAACAGTTGTAACTCCGTTTAATCTGAGCTGCTCCATAAAATATTCATACAAAGGCACTGCTTTATCAGGCTTTGCCGCAGGGGTAAACGACGGACGGTTGCCTTTTTTAATATCGGCGCAAAGAGTAAACTGAGAAACCACAAGCGCAGCACCGCCTACATCACAAAGAGAGAGGTTCATTTTGCCCTCGGTATCTTCAAAAATTCGAAGCTTTGCTATTTTAGCCGCAAGAATCTCGGCATCTTCTTTTTCGTCATTTTCTTCAACCCCCAGAAGGATGTTGAAGCCTTTGTCAATTTTACCTATGATTTCACCGTCAACAGCTACTGATGAGCGGGTTACTCTCTGAACTACTGCTTTCATTTGAATCTTCCTTTACATTGTTCCTCTTTCAACATCAAGAACACCGTTGACTTTTGCAATTTTTGTCATTACGCTCTTAAGATGCTCCGCACCGTTAACTGTAATAACAAGGCTGAATGTTGCTCTGCCGTCTTTGTTGGTTTTTGTATTCATCGCATGAATATCTACTTTCATTGACGCCAGCTGAGTGGTAACATCCATCAGAAGTCCGATTCTGTTCATTGTTGTAATTGTGAGGTTTGCTTTGAATTCTTCTTTGACGTTTCCGTCCCAATAAGCCTTGATCCAGCGTTCAGGTTCCTGAGCAAGCTCGATGTGGCGCGGAACGTTGGTGCAGTCACGCTTATGAATTGAAACACCGTGGCCTCTTGTGATAAAGCCGATAATATCATCGCCCGGCAACGGATTACAGCACCTTGAAAATTTAACAAGGCAGTTTTCTATACCTTCAATAACGACACCGTCGCTGTGAGTCTTTTTAGGCTTGATGGGTACGGTTTTAAGCTCAACTTCATCAGGCTTTTCCGCTCTCATCAGCTTGGCATAATCGTCTTTGATATGGGGCATCATTTTTGAAAGTGAAATTCCGCCGTATCCTACAGCTGCATAAAAATCATCAGCACTGTTAAGACGCTGTTTCTGACCGAGCTGAAGCACAAATGCCTCACGCTGAGCGTCATCAAGGCGAATCGCATTTCGTCTGAATTCCCTTTCAACTGCGAGTCTGCCTTCAATAATATTTTCTTCTCTTTTTTCTTTTTTGAACCAGGCACGGATTTTTGCTCTTGCAGAGCTGGTACGGGCAATATTAAGCCAGTCACGGCTTGGTCCCTTACCCTGCTGAGTTGAAGTTATAACTTCAACAATTTCGCCTGTTTTAACTTTATAATCAAGGGGGACAATTCTTCCGTCAACCTTGGCACCCATCATTTTGTGACCTACGGCTGAATGGATACCGTAAGCAAAGTCAATAACCGTTGCACCGACAGGAAGCGAAACAACGTCGCCCTTCGGGGTGAAAACGAATACCTCTTCAGGCAGAAAATCGGTTTTGATGGTTTTTACAAGATCCTCAGCATTTTCGGTTTCATTCTGCTCGTCAAGAAGCTGACGGATCCAGTTAAGGCGTTCATCCAGCTTCTGCTTGCCTGAAATGCCCAGTTTATATTTCCAATGGGCTGCGATACCGAATTCTGCGGTACGGTGCATTTCCCAGGTTCTTATCTGCACTTCAAACGGAATTCCCTCTCTGCCGATAACCGTTGTATGAAGTGACTGGTACATATTTGGTTTCGGTGTAGAGATATAATCTTTAAATCTGCCGGGAATCGGTGTAAACATATCGTGAATAACACCCAGGCAGTTATAGCAGTCAATAACCTCATTGACGATAATTCTTACGGCATAAACATCGTAGATTTCGTCAAAGCTTTTGTTCTGCATATACATTTTTCGGTATATACCGTGAACGCTCTTGATTCTGCCTTCAATGTGACCGTCGGGAACAATCTGCTTTACTCTTTCATCAATAAGCTGCTTTATGGTTTCAAGATATTCACTTCTTGCCTTCTGACTTTTGGCAAGGGACACTTCAATATCATTATAAGCAATGGGGTCAAGGTAACTGATCGCAAGATCTTCCAGCTCTTCCTTCATAGCTCTGATACCGAGACGGTGAGCAATCGGAGCATAAATTTCAAGAGTTTCCTGCGCTTTATCTCTGCGTTTCTGAGGACGCATAAAGCTCAGCGTACGCAGATTATGAATTCTGTCAGCAAGCTTGATAATGATAACTCGTATATCCTGCGACATTGCAAGAAGCATTTTTCTAACATTTTCTGCCTGCTGTTCTTCTTTTGTTTTAAGAGAAACCTTGCCTAACTTGGTAAGTCCGTCAACGAGAGATGCAATTTCTTCACTGAAACGCTCTTTGACATCATCAATAGTTGCATCTGTATCTTCAACAATATCGTGAAGCATTGCGGCAATAATTGAATCCTTATCCATACCGTAATCAGCAAGGATTTTTGAAACGGCTATGGGGTGAATGATGTATGGCTGACCCGAAAAGCGCAGCTGCCCCTCGTGAGCATCTCTCGCCCAAATATATGCACGGTCAATTTCTTCAATTTCTTCACTCTCAAGGTTTTTCTCAAGAGCTTCACGAAGCTTTATATATTCTTTATCTGCTGAATTGTTGGCATCAAGCTTGATATTCATTATTCTGCCCCCTCAATAAAGCTTTTTAATTTCAATATAACAGGTGCCTGTTCAAGGTCAACCTTTTCACCGGTCTTGCAAACGGTAAGAATTCCGTCGTGCTGTGAAACAAGCCCCGTCTGTATAAGCGATTCAATGCTGACACTTACTGCACCGTAACGGTCTTCTCCGATTTTGTTACAAAGAACTTCTGTGCCGTAACACCAGCTTTGTCTGTTTCTGAGAAGTCTGTAAACATTGGCTGTCAGCTCACGGTCAGGCAAAAGAGAAAATGCATCGTCTTTATAGAGTCTTTCGCCTCTTTTCAGTCGCTCATAAAGTCTGATTTCTGAAAGAAGTCTGTCTTCATTCATTCCGTGAAAACGTATGTTTTTGATAATTATACTTACGCTTACTCTGCCTAAATATTCATTTCTTTTAACACTTGCAGCTATATCAACCATATCGCCCTTTTCATATGGGAACTGCGCCGCAGTGCAAGAAAACATAACGGCTTTAACAGTGTTACCGCCTTTTGACAGGTCAAGCTTTATGTGTTTACCAGAGCCTATAGGTGAAATACCTTCAATTTTCATATTGAAAAGGCCGAAAACAGGCTGAGGATTGCCTGCACCGCAAGGCTCCATTGCATCTGTAATTTCAAGAAGGGTTTCGTTGATTGAATGAAGCTTTAATTTATAATCGATTCTCTGAATCATAAACGGCATATCAAATTCTCGGGCATAGTCATTGATAGCTTGGCGGAATTCATCAATTCTCGCGGTTTCAATACCCAGACCTGCTGCAAGTTTATGTCCACCGAAATGAGTAAGCATATGGCTCACTGAATTCAGTGCATCATAAAGAGAAAAGCCGTCGATACTTCTACCTGAACCTTTTGCGGTTTCACCTGTTGTTGTAATTACAATAGCGGGCTTACCGTATTTTTCTACTATTCTTGAAGCAACGATACCGATTACACCGTCATTCCAACCTTCACCGTCAACAACAAGAACACTGTCATATTTCATACCGGGAGTTTCTTCTATCTGCTTTAACGCAAGGGCAGAAATCTCCTGCTCGGTTTGCTGACGGGATGTGTTTTCTTTACTAATTTCTTTTGCATATTCTTCTGCTTCAATTATATCTTTACTTAAAAGCAGTTTCAGTCCTCTTTCGGCCGAACCCATTCTGCCCGCAGCATTTATACGCGGCGCAACAGCAAAAGCAAGCTCACCCGATGAAGGAATTTTATCATCTGTTGCAGCTATTTTACGTATAGCGTCTATGCCCTTTCTCGGTGACATAGCTATATTATAAAGACCTCTGCGCACAAAATCTCTGTTTTCATCAACCAAAGGCATAACGTCTGCAACTGTTCCCAGAGCAACAAGGTCAAGGTAACTCTCGGTAACCTCATTTTCTTCACCTTCCATTGCGCAGATGAGCTTATAAGCAACGCCTGCACCTACATAATTTTTAAAAGGAAGGTAGCAATCAGCTCTGTGAGGGTCAACAACCGCAACACAATCGGGAAGGATATCGCCGGGAAGATGGTGGTCGGTTACAACAAGCTCCATTCCCAATGATCTTATATATTCCGCTTCTTCAACAGCAGAAATTCCGTTATCAACAGTTACTATAAGGTTTATTCCGCAGTCACAAAGCTTTCTTATTGCTTCTTTACTCAGTCCGTAGCCTTCGGCGTGGCGGTCAGGGATATAGTAAGATACCTTTGCTCCCAGGGATTCAAGATACATATATAAAATAGCGGTGGCAGTCACACCGTCAACATCATAGTCACCGAAAACCGCTATGCTTTCAAAATTTTCTACAGCAGTTTTTATTCTTTGGACAGCGGGCTCCATATCAGGAAAATCAAAGGGGTCAGCATACTCCCCCTCTTCAATTCCGAAAAATTCAGCTGTGGCATATACATCTTCAATGCCTCTGGTGTAAGCCAAAAGAACACAGTGAGGGTCTATATTAAGCTCTTCTGCGGTTTGCAGCACCGCATCCTGATCAAAAGGCATAACCTGCCACTTTTTTCGGTTCATTTTGCTCACCCTTTCCTGATTGATACAAAAATCCATTTTAACTGATATATTTTACCATTAAATATGAAAATAATCAATATTTTAGCAATAAAAAAGCAGAGCCTGAGCTCTGCCTTTTTTTATTCTATTTTTTATGATACATATAAAAACGCAACGTGGTGATAATCATATCAGGGAACTGATATTTCCCGAAAGCGAAATATTATATTGATTCTGCTTTTTCCAACAGCTTTTCAAGAGTGCGGATAAATTTTTCATCCTTCTCAGGTGTTCTTTTAGAAGGGCCTTTGAGTCTGCCCCCTGCCCTGCGGATTTTTTTAGACACAAAACGTGAAAAAAGAAGCTCGTCAATATTTTTTTCGTTATAAATGAGCCCGTTCTGGTTTATGGGTACAGCACCTCTTGCAAGGCACATTGCAGCAAGACCGTAATCCTGAGTGACTGCAATATCACCATTTGAAAGCATATTTACCAGCTTAAAATCGACGCTGTCTGCACCTTTTTCAACAACAACTGTCTTCACGCCTTCTTTATTAAAAACGTGAGCAGTGTCGCAGATAATCACACATTCTACATTATATTTTTTTGCTGAACTGACGGTTTCATCCACAACGGGGCAACCGTCGGCATCTATAAAAATCTTCATTGTCTTTTTTGTAAAGCAAACTACTTTACACCTTTACTAAAAATTTTAGTTTTTTCCAATGCACGGGCAAGAGGAATGCCAAGAATAAAGCAGATAACCGCTTCACCGAATCCTACAGAAGCTGCAGAAACAGCGAAAAGTGTCCAGGTAAAGCCTCCCGTTGCAAGGGCAGAGATCTCTGCGCCTACAATAACGGCATTGAAAAGCACAGGAAAAACCGCCGAGAGCACAGGCATATTTTTTATTCTCAGATTTCTCACAAGACGGGTACATATTGCAGCTGACAGCGTTGCAGCTGAGCCGCAGATGATATCAACAATACCGTAAGGACTTGACAGGTTGGCAATAATGCACCCGATACAAAGTCCCGGTACAGCAGCGGGGGTGAGCACAGGCAAAAGAGTCAGTGCCTCAGAAACTCTGAATTGGCTGCCCGAAAAGGAAATCGGTTCAAGAAAATAAGTCAGTGTGGCATAAACTGCGGCAATAAAAGCCGCTTGCACAAGGTAGGCGGTTGATAGTTTTTTATTCATTTTTATTCTCCTTAGTTTTAATTTAGGTCAGGATGGTTACGAACTGACCATATTCACGAAGAATACCCGTGAATTCTAACACAAAAACGAAAAAATGGCAAGGGCTATCAACTTTTATTTGCTTTTTTATTAAAAATATGATATTATTCGACAGGTGATAAATATGAGCAATAAAAACAAGCTTGCCGAGAATTTAAAAAAATACAGAATGAAGCTTCATCTCACCCAAAGTGATGTTGCTGAGATAATTGATAAAGACCGTTCTTCAATTGCCAAATACGAAAGCGGTGCGGCTCAGCCTCCTTTTAATGTTCTCAACCTTTTTTCAAGGCTTTATGAGGTTACTATTGATGAGCTCTGCGGTCTCACTCCCCCCACTGCGCTCACAATCAAAAGTGAAGATAAAGAAAATGACACTTTTGATTCCCTGACCTCAAATTTTGATAAACAGGAACAGCTTATGCTCCTTAAATTTAAAATGATGGACAAAGAAAAAAAGCAGGAATTTTTAAAAATACTCAACGAGTTTTCAAAAAAGTAAAACCAAAAGCGATACAGTTCAGGCTGTATCGCTTATTTTTATTTCACTATATTTAAAATATCACTGATTCTGTCTGCACAGTAATCCGCCGCGGGATGAAAGCCTTTATGAACAAGTACAGTTGTCATACCCGCAGCTTTTCCTCCGATAATATCAGCGCTGACACTGTCACCTATCATATAAAAATCTTCACCGGGGTAACGCTTCAAGGCAATTTCAAAAATCTCACGCCGCGGTTTTTCATAGCCCACACAGGCTGAAACAATAAACGAATCAAACAACTGCCGGATACCGAGAGCTTTTATCAACTCCTCAAGCTCGGGGAAATTATTTGACAGAATTATATTAGTGTGACCTGACATTTTTGCTTTCAGAAGCGTTTCAGCCGCAGTTTCATAAAGGATGTAGTTTTCGGGATTAAGAATGATTTCCCTTACCGCTTTACTTGCTTTTTGAGCTGACAACTTACTCACACCCAGTGAAAGGTAGCTTTTATAAAAGTGATCATTCATTGATTCCCACCATTTATTATTTATTTCGTGTGGGTAAGCTTTTTCCGGGGTATGCCACGAAAAACCGGTTGCCATACATTTTCGTATATCGAGAAAATCAATGTCATTGCCCGGTTCAATCAGGTCAATTGCCTTTCTTACGCTGTTACTCCACAGATGATGAGAAAGAGCTATCGTGCCGTCAAAATCCCAACAGAGAATCGCCATTTAATCACTCCAATTGCAAAGGCTGTCTTACAATAAGACAGCCTTGTTTGTTATTCTTTATGCCATTTTACACCCTGAGCTGTGTCTTCAAGAACAATGCCCATAGCTTTAAGCTCGTCACGGATTCTATCAGCTTCTGCCCAGTTTTTGTCTTTTCTTGCCTGAGTGCGCTGAGCAATAAGAGCTTCAACTTCGTCGTCAAGGCTTTCTGTTTTTCTGTTATAAACAAGACCGAGAACACCGCAAAGCTCGTCAAACATCTTTGCAGCAGCTTCACAGTCAGCTTTGTTTGCCGCATCGGCAATAACTTTGGTGTTGATATCTCTTACAAGCTCAAAAACAGCAGCAAGAGCATCAGCTGTATTAAGGTCATCCTCCATAGCGTCAACAAACTGAGCCTGACGTGCTGAAAGCATTGATGCGATTTCTGCAGTTGCTTCACCGTCAGCAGCATTTGAAATAGCAAAATCAAGGTTATCGCGGCAGGTATAAAGGCGGTTAAGAGAAGACTTGCACTGTTCAATAATATCTGTGCTGTAATTAATGGGGCTTCTGTAATGAGAAGAAATAAGAAGATAACGGATAGGCTCATAGCCGTAAGCATCAGCAACATCACGGACAGTGAAGAAATTGTTGAGTGATTTTGACATTTTTACGTTATCAACGGTGATGTAGCCGTTATGCATCCAATAGTTTGCAAAAGGTGCATCGTTGCAGCATTCACTCTGAGCAATTTCATTTTCATGGTGAGGGAAAATAAGATCCTGACCGCCGCAGTGAATATCAATTGTGTTGCCAAGATAGCGACGGTTCATTGCTGAGCATTCAATATGCCAACCCGGTCTGCCGTTGCCCCAGGGTGATTCCCAATAAGGTTCGCCCGGTTTTGCATTTTTCCAAAGTGCAAAGTCCATAGGCTCTTTTTTAACTTCACCCACCATAATTCTGGCACCTGCTTCAAGGTCTTCAAGAGGCTGATGTGAAAGTTTGCCGTATTCTTTAAACTTTTTGGGGCTGAAATAAACGTCACCGTCCGCTTCATAAGCATAGCCTTTTTCAACAAGAGTGCTGATAATATTAATGATTTCATCAATATTTTC
Organism: Acutalibacteraceae bacterium; assembly: GCA_045541505.1. Lineage (GTDB taxonomy): Bacteria > Bacillota > Clostridia > Oscillospirales > Acutalibacteraceae > CAG-488. The sequence continues at coordinate 74,702 of JAZQJF010000004.1, read as the reverse complement.
AGTTGCCTTGGGATGAACGGTTGCAGGTCTTACGTTAAGGCCTTTTGCATCTGTCCAGAACTCTTCAATGTATTTTTCGGAAATTTCTTTGTATGATACGCCTTCTTCATTTGCACGGCGGATAATTTTATCGTCAATATCAGTGAAATTCTGAACAAAGTTTACATCAAGGCCTCTGTATTCAAGATATCTTCTCAAAACATCAAATACACAAAGGGGACGCGCATTACCGATATGGATAAAGTTATAAACCGTAGGTCCGCAGGCGTAGATTTTAACTTTATTTTCTTCAATTGTTTTAAGCTCTTCTTTGCTTCTTGTGAGAGTGTTAAAAACTTTCATTTATTTTTCCTCCAACTTCTTGTTTAAAATATCTATCTGATGCTGTAATTTGCATATTTCCTGAGAAATGGGATCAGGGATATGAATCTGGTCAAGGTCTTCGATTTTTTTACCGTTACGGCGGACTACCCTTGCAGGAACACCGACTGCTGTTGAATTCTCAGGGATATTATCAAGCACAACTGCACCTGAGGCGATGTTGGTATTATCCCCTACAGTCAGCGGACCTAACACCTTGGCACCAGCACCGATAAGAACGCGGTTGCCGATTGTGGGGTGGCGTTTGCCTGTATCTTTACCCGTACCGCCGAGAGTGACACCCTGATAAAGAGTAACATCGTCACCGATTATTGTTGTTTCACCGATGACAATTCCCGTACCGTGGTCGATGAAAAATCTTTTTCCTATCTGTGCACCGGGGTGAATTTCAATACCCGTTTTGCGTGATGTATGCTGTGAAATTGCCCTTGCAATAAAAAACATTTTGTGGTTAAAAAACCAATGGGCCTTGCGGTGATTCCTTATGGCTCTGAAGCCGGGGTAAAGCAGCATCACCTCAAGCGCAGAATGACAGGCAGGGTCACGCTCACGCACACATTTAATATCTTCTTTTAATCTATCGAACATACAGTGTTCTCCTAAATAAAAAATCCGCCTCTGCCGCAAAAGCGACGGAGGCGGTTGATCCGCGGTTCCACTCCGATTTATAACTCAGGCCTATAACGGGGCAAGCCGCACAGCGATACTTGATTCCCGCTGTGTGCTGATGGGTGCATTTCACTGCCGCCGCATAAGGAACTTTTCAGCTGCCGTTCCCTCTCTGATATGCTCTGCACAGTTACTTCTCCCACTGATAGCGCATGTAACATTGCTATTTTAAATCAATTTTATGAAAAAATCAATTACAATTTATAATTTTTTCAGAAATTACCGCCATTCCATCCCCATTGGTCAATTTCTTCATATTTCACATAAGTTCTGTCCTGAGGAATTGCAAGTTCCTGCTCAAAAATTGAACAGATGCAGGCAGTAAGCTGTTCACTTTCTGCAGGGTTGATTTTACCAAGCACCTGAACCTCAACAAAGGCTGACGGACGTGAATTGTCACCTTTGAACCAGATTCTGCAATTGTCTTCAAAGCTGAGCATAAGCCACGCTTCACTTTTGCCTTTAAGCAGTGAAATGGCCTGACCCAGCTTCTCTTTTAATATAACCTCTTTTTCAGGGGTAATTTCAACAGTTACTTTTGTTGCAATATTAGGCATAGTTATTCTCCTTAAGAAAGTTTATGAATAAATAATCCGCTCAGAAGCTTAGGTTCAAACCAGGTTGATTTCGGCGGCATAATTTTGTCGGCATCAGCAATATCCATAAGGTCATCAAGGGTTGTGGGATACATTGAAAAAGCAAGTTTCATATCGGTATTTACCCTGCGTTCAAGCTCACCGAGACCTCTAATACCTCCGATAAAGTCAATACGCTTGTCTGTTCTGGGGTCATCAATACCGAGAACGGGTGAAATGAGATTATTCTGAAGAATTGAAACATCAAGACGGGAAACAGGGTCGTTTTCATCAAAGGTTCCCTCTTTTGCGGTAAGCTTATACCATTCACCGCCGAGGAGCATACCGAAAGTATGTTTCTGACAAGGCTTGTAAACTGATTTACCGACAGATTCAACAATAAAGCTGTCTGCAATTTTATTTAAAAACTCTTCTTCCGAATAAGAATTAAGGTCTTTGATAACACGGTTATAATCCATAATTTCAAGCTCGTTTTCAGGAAAAAGAACTGCAAGGAAGAAGTTAAACTCTTCTTCACCGGTAAAACCCGGATTTTGTTCACGTCTTTTAAGGCCTACCTTAACAGCTGAAGCAGCTCTGTGATGGCCGTCTGCAATATAGAGATAATCTGTAGCAGCAAATTTTTCTGAAATCGCTGATATAAGCACGTCATCATCAACCACCCAGACAGTGTTTGAAATACCGTCTTCAGTTACAAAATCGTAAACAGGTGCGTGGGACTCTTTCCAGCTTTCAACTGCAGAAGAAATAAATTCATTTTTTCTGTAAGTGAGGAAAATTGGGCCTGTGTTAGCATCGCAATAATCAACATGGTTGATTCTGTCAGCTTCTTTATCTGCTCTTGTAAGCTCATGTTTTTTAATAACATTATTAAGATAGTCATCTATAGCTGTACAGCCTACAATGCCTGTCTGGCTTCTGCCGTTCATAATCTGACGGTAGATGTATATACAAGGCTTTTCATCCTGAACACAGACACCGTCAGTTGTAAGCTTATCAAGATTTTCTTTAGCTTTTAAGTAAACTGCCTCGGTATATATTTTTTCAGGAATCGGATCAAAATCAATTTCAGCTTTGTCAACATGCAAAAAAGAATAGGGCTTACCCTGAACCATCAGTTTTGCCTCTTCACTGTTCATAACGTCATACGGAAGTGCAGCAATATCCTGCGCCTTTGACGCAATTGGTCTTATAGCTCTGAACGGTCTGAAAACTGCCATATTAAAACTCCTTAAATCAATATATGCATATTTTACAATATATGTACTTTGATGTCAATTATCAGAAAAAATTTACAATACAAAACGGGCTCCTGAGAGCCCGTAATATATTACTCAATATCAAGCAGCCAATTCACCGAAACTCCAAGCACTTCCGCAATAGCTTTAAGTTCGTAATCAGCAACGCCCCTCAACTGACCTTCAAGTTTTGAAAGACCTGATGAGTTAAGATCTATACCTCTGATCTGAAGCTGAGCCAGAAGATCTTTTTGCTTCAAGCCTGCAGTTTTTCTCTGCTGTTCAACCCTGGCACCGATGATATTTTTATCACCGAGTTCCTGTTTACGGGTTCTCATTTTGCATGCCTCCTTTTGATTTCCTCAACATTGCACATATATAATACCATAAAGAAAATAAAAATAATAGTCATTTTTTAAAAAAATAAACAAAATTGCACAAATTTGTTTAAAATGTATACTTTCTTGCAGTGTTTTCTGTAAGTTAATTCCAATTCAATATGTTTGATACAAAAACAGCTGAACAATATCGTACAAGGTGTAAGCTATTAAAACTGTTGAAAAAAAGCTCTGTATATGATATAATCACTATCTGTAAGTTACACACGGGAGGCTTTTATATGACTAATGAATTAAAAGAACGTAATCTTACGATGCTCACAGACTTTTACGAAATAACTATGGCTAACGGATATTTCAAAAACGGAGTCGGTGACAGAATCACACAGTTTGATATGTTTTTTAGAGACGTGCCTGACAAAGGCGGTTTTGCAATTATGGCAGGCGTCGAGCAGCTTGCCGATTACCTTAAAAATCTGAAATTCACAGACGACGATATTGCTTATCTTGCAGGAAGAGGTTTTGACGAAGATTTTCTCGATTATCTTCGCAACTTTGAATTCTGCTGTGATATATGGTGTGTTCCCGAAGGAACGCCGATTTTCCCCTTTGAGCCTATTGTAACTGTAAGAGGTCCTGCAATTCAGGCGCAGTTTATTGAAACAATGGTGCTTATTACCATCAACCATCAGAGCCTTGTTGCTACTAAATCAAACAGAATCGTCAGGGCCGCAAAAGGCAGAGCTGTTATGGAATTCGGTTCACGCCGATCTCAAGGTTATGACGGTGCAATTTATGGCGCAAGAGCAGCATATATAGGCGGATGCACAGGCACTGCCTGCACAATTTCTGACAGAGAATTCGGCGTTAAAGCTGTGGGCACAATGGCTCACAGCTGGGTTCAACTTTTTGACAGTGAGCTTGATGCTTTCTGCGCTTATGCAAGAGAATACCCTGACAACTGCACTTTGCTCGTTGACACTTATAATGTATTAAAATCAGGTATTCCCAACGCTATCGAAGCTTTTAAACGTGAGGTTCTCCCCCGCGGATTCAGACCGAAGGGAATCAGAATAGACAGCGGCGACATCACTTATTTAACAAGAAAAGCAAGAAAAATGCTTGATGAAGCAGGTTTCCCGGACTGTGCAATTGTTGCATCAAACTCACTTGATGAATACATTATCAGAGATATGATTCAGCAGGGAGCTATGATTGACTCTTTCGGTGTTGGCGAAAGACTTATCACCGCCTCTTCAAACCCTGTTTTCGGCGGTGTTTATAAGCTTTGCGCAGTTGAAAATGACAAAGGCGAATTTATACCGAAAATCAAGGTAAGCGAAAATGTTGCAAAGGTTACCATCCCCGGCGCCAAAAAGCTCTGGAGGCTTTATGATAACGAAACAGGCAAAGCTATTGCTGACCTCATCACTCTTGAAGATGAAGTTGTTGACAACACTAAGCCATATGAGCTTTTTGACCGTGACTTTACCTGGAAGCGCAAAACCGTTGATAATTATACAGCGCGTGAGCTTCTTGTTCCTCTTTTTGTTAAAGGTAAATGTGTCTACGATTATCCCCATATTGAAAAAATCAAAGCATATTGCAAAGATCAGATCGATACCCTCTGGGACGAAGTTCTCCGCTTTGAAAACCCCCACAACTATTATGTTGACCTTTCACAGAAGCTGTGGGATTTAAAGAGCGATATGCTCAAACAAATCAAAAAATAAAACAATGAGCTCCGAAGATAAATCTCCGGGGCTCATCGTTTGTTATGGGATTAAAAATGAAGTGTCTTGATTAAGCAATATTTCTTATATCGGAACGCTGAGCTGAACGAAGGCTGTTTTTATCAGCCTTGACAGCGTGAAGATGTTTGCCTGATTTTGCTTTCTTTTTTATATAATATCTTCTGAGCTTTTTGCCGATAAAAGTACCGAGAGCTGTACCGAGTCTGTCTTCAAACTCAATGAGCTTCTTTTCATAAATAAGTCCTGTTATAACCAAAACTACTGCCAAAAATTCTAAAATTGTTAAAACTAACATTGATCCTGTCATATTATATCTCCTCTTTCTTTCGAAATTGTTGCCGAACATTTATGAACATTTGTTCTTTGTGTCTTTATTATAACAGACTTTTTATATTTGTCAACACAAATGTTCGATTATTTTTCGCATCACAGTACCTAAAATGGTACTGTGATTTCTTTTCTTGTATCTGTGCTTTATTTATACCACAATATATAGTGGTTGTCAATAGCCATAACCACAATTTGTACAAAAAATATTTTTAAAATTTTATTCAAACAAACAAAAAAGAGTTACAGAACGCATCTGTAACTCTTAAATCAGAATATATTCCACGGAAAAACATCAGGCGGTGATGATGTAAATGAGATGGTTTTGTTGGTATACGGATGAACAAATTCAAGCGAATCTGACCACAGAGCAACCGAACATTTATTACATTTACTGCCGTATTTTCCGTCACCGAGCAAAGGGAGTTTTCTTGAAGCAAACTGAACTCTTATCTGGTGGGTTCTGCCTGTGTGAAGCTTAACCCTTATAAGAGAAAGATCTTCTTTTGATGCAAGCAGGTTATATTCAAGACTTGCTTTTTTAACGCCTTTACGCTCACGCTTAACTACAAAAGATTTATTTTTTCGCGAATCTTTGAAAAGCAGATCAACGAGAGTATCACTCTGTTTATCAGGAACACCCTGCAAAACGGCAAGATAATGCTTTTGTATTTCATTTTTGCTCACAAGGGCCGAAAGCTTTGCCGCAGCCTGAGAAGTCTTGGCAAATACCATCACTCCGCCGACAGCAGTGTCAAGGCGATGAACGGGATAAACTTCTCCCCTGCCTGCTGATAACAGGTCTATCATATTTTCACCGCCGCCCTTTTGTGAGATTACCCCCACCGGTTTGACGGCGAAAAGCAGATATTCATCTTCATAAAGAATTTTAATATCCATAAGCATTAAAAGAATGTTGCAACTTTCTTTTCAGGCGGATCAGATTTTTTAACGTTTGTAACATTAAACACCGGACCTTTGCCTGAATAAAGTTTATTGAATTTATAGCTGACGGTTGCAGTAATAACAACCCAGTCACCTGTATTAAGCGCTTCTGCCAACGGATAGAGACATACAAAACCGTAATAGCTTATATCATCTTCACAGCACATCATAATGTGTCTGCCGCCGACAAAAGTTCCGCCGGGCATTTTACCGCTTTTAGAGATAATTGCCTTGAACTTAACAGTTTTACCTGTATAATTCTTAACATTTTCTGTAAGATCACGGTAAAACCATGCATAATCTTTATCTTCAATGTTGATAACAGGTGCATTGATATCAAAAGGAAGAGGATCTTCAATATCGTCAAATTCAGCTTTGCCGTCTTTATATTCATAAACAATGTCGCAGCGTCTGGTTACGCCTCTTACAATTTTATGAAACTCCATTTTATCCATAGAAGAATCAAAACGGTTAAACGCAACAAGCTCGGTTGAATTTATTTTATCAACAACCAGGCTTCTCATATTGGCATTATAAGTCATAAATGTTGTAGAATCTACAAACAGCATACTCTGATAAAGCACCCAGTTTTCAGGAACGGCAGCTGCAAAATCCTGCACAAGCCACATTCCGTTAAACTCCACAACAACTCTCTCTGCCTTATGCTTTTTCACAAGAGACTCAAGGTTTGACGGGTTGAGTTCACTTTTATCTTCAACAGTTTCAATAAAAACATTTTTTGACGGCCATTTTGAAGGGTCATATTCCTCCTCGCCTTCTTCACAAAGAAGAAGCAAGGTTCTTTCGCCTGAATTAAAACGGGTGTCACACAGGGTATCCTGAATAAAGGTAGTTTTACCGCTTTCAAGAAAACCTAAAAACATATATACAGGGATTTCCATTTAATCACCTCTTATAATCTGAAAAGAACAGTTAATTCGTCTTCGTTAAGTTTTGAACCGATAACGCAAAGTTTACCGATAATATCTGCGCCGCCTGTTCTCACATCAGGCTCACCGGGAACATAGTCAAAATGAATCCACTCACCGTCTGCGCCCTCAACAATACCTTTGGCACGAAGTACCATACCGTATTTTTCTTCATTCTCAAGAGCTGAAAGAATATTATTCATATCTTCTGCTGAATATTTAACGGTTGTTTCTTTACCCCAACTGATAAAAACATCGTCAGCGTGGTGATGATGGTGGCCGTGATCATGATCGTGGCAGCCGCAGGTGCAATGCTCATCATGGTCGTGATGGTGATGATGCTCATGATCGTGATGATGGTGTTCGTGATCGTGGTGATGCTCGTGGCAGTCACAGTGCTCATCGTGGTGATGATGTTCGTGGTCGTGGTGATGCTCGTGGCAGTCACAATGGTCATCGTGGTGATGGTGTTCGTGGTCGTGGTGATGGTGACCGCATACAGGGCAGGAATCCACTTTCATCTCGTCTTCAAGAGATTTCACCTTATTTTCCATAGCAATACGAAGCTGTTCGCCAGTAAGCTTGTCCCAATCAGTGGTTACAATAACAGCCTCCTTATTGTGGGTGCGAAGAAGTTCTACGGCTTTTGCTACTTTTTCTTCACCGGCTTTGGCTGTGTGTGAAAGAATTATAGTCTGGGCATGTTCAACCTGATCGTTAAAAAATTCGCCGAAGTTTTTCATATAAATCTTGCATTTACCGGCATCAACAACAGTTGTAAAAGAGTTGAGCTCAAGCTCATGAGAGCCGATGTCTTTCACAGCTTTGATTACATCACTTAATTTTCCCACGCCTGAGGGTTCAATGAGAATACGCTCAGGAGAATAATCTTCAACAACTTTAGTAAGAGCTTTGCCGAAATCACCCACAAGGCTGCAACAGATACAGCCTGAGTTCATTTCTGTGATTTCAACACCTGCTTCTTCAAGAAATTTACCGTCAACACCGATTTCTCCGAATTCATTTTCAATAAGTACAAGCTTTTCACCGGGGTAAGCTTCTTTTATCAGCTTTTTAATAAGGGTTGTTTTACCTGCCCCGAGAAATCCTGAAAAAATATCAACCTTTGCCATATAATCAAGTCCTTTGAATTAATTTCTTACAGCTTTTAATTATAACACCTTTATCATCAAAAATAAACAATTATTATGTAGAATTTTTGTTGTTTCCGAAATCAAAATTTAGTTGATTTATTTACTGACTTTTTATATAATATATTTGTATAATTATCAGGAGGTAATTTTATGAAAAAGAATGTTATGAAATTCGTTTCTCTTTTTCTGTGTCTGGCTATTGTTTTTTCAATCGGTTGCACAGGCGTATACGCAGCTGACGATGCCGTTGAAGAAACACCCATAGTTGAAACAGAAAACTCAGCTGAATCAACATTGGATGAATTTGTTGACTATGTTTCAGACCCGATGATGTGGTTTGAGAGTCTCGGTATGCTGGAAGGCGCATTTGCAGGTCTCAGCTCTGAGCTCAGCTTTGGCGACAATGTTATGAAAGTGCTTTACAATGCACTTAACGTTGTTGTTGAAAAGCTTGTTCAGATAATCTGCAAGCTTTACCCCAACCCCAACGGTTGGCAGAATCTTTCAGACTACAACAGCGATGAAGTCGGCTTTATGGACGGTCGCGATACATACAGCACCTCTGCAGCTGACGGAAACTATTGGAGCCTTGGTTATGCAAGCAGAAGCGTTGTTCCCGAAGACATTGACGAAGGCGGTTATTACATCGGACGAGACCTTATGAATAAAGAGGCTCTCGGTGTTTATGACGATATGCGCATCCGTGTTGCAGTTATTGACGATAACAGCGGCGAAGGTGCGGTTGTTATCGGCGCAATTGACTGTCTTGGTGTTACTTCAACTGATGTAAGAAGCATCCGCAAGGGCGTTATGGCTTATTGTGAAGAAGAAGGCATTGACGTTGCAAGTATCAACATTATTGCAACTCACGCTCACTCAGCCCTTGACACTCAGGGTGTAAGCACAGAATTTATCTACAAGCTTCTTGCAGGCGGTTTTAACAACGCATTCGGTATTTTTGATGAGCTTCCGTTTATGGAAAAAGCAACCGCTTTCAAGGAATACTTTGTTGAGCAATCTATCCTTGCAGTTGAAGATGCATTTGAAGACGTTGAAAAAGGTCAGCTTTATTATTCATCAATTTACTGCGGTGATATAATTGAAGACAAACGTGACCTTATTTCAAAAGAAGATTTGCCCGAAATTGCAAGCCTTTACTTCGTTCCTGACAGCGGCAGTGAGGCAACATATATTGCAGACATCACCTGCCACGCAACATCATTCAGCGCAAGCAACAACCTTGTTGGCTCTGACTTTATCTACTATCTTGATGAATATATCAAAGAAACAAACGGCGGCAATGTGGTTATGATTCCCGGTGCTGTAGGTCAGGTTTCAAGAGATATTGAGGTTGACGAAACAGGTCTCACCGAGTGGGAATCAAAAGGTGCAAGCGCCAAGACATTGGGCAGAGCCTTTGGTAAGCTGATTGTTGAAGCTGATTATTCTGAAAAGCTTGATCCCGTACTTAACGCAACACACAGAGAGATTGTTATTCACCCTGAAAACAGCATTCTCGTTCTCGCTTGCGAAGTGAAGCTTGTTAACAACAGAGTTTATGTGGACGAAGACGGAAACGCAATGATGCCAACAGAAATGGGTTATCTTGAATTCGGCAACAGAGTTGGTCTTGCTCTCTTCCCCGCTGAGCTTTATCCCGAGGTTTTCTGGGGTCACGAAATCACAGGCTACGCAAACTGGGACGGCACTGAATGGCCTTATGAAAGCCTTGCAGACTCAGTTGACGGTGTTGATGTTTACGCAGTAAGCCTTGCAAACGATGCTCTCGGCTACGTGCTCACAGACAACAACTTCGCATTTATGGGACACATCATCGGCGAAGGCATTGCAGACGAAACACTTTCAGTTGGTAAGCATATGGGCTCATATATTGTAAGTGAATATTATGCAATGATTGATGAAATGAAATAATAATACAAAAGTTAAGGCACCGTCAATGACGGTGCCTTATTTTATTTCACAGGTAGATTTTTGTTGTTATGGAGCTTTTTATATTTGGCAGTGATAAAAATATCAAGATAAATCGCATCTTCGGTGGACTGGTCAGCCTTAAAGCTTCGCCCGTCTGAAGTGTAATATTTAACAGTTTGGGTTGATGGTTTCTTTTCACAGCTTACGATTTCATCATAAGTGAAACGGTTTTCTTTGCCCCAAAAGGTTGTTTCGATTATTTCATCATCGTTATAGAGAATTTTTACATTTTTCCACGCAATAATTAAAGAAAAACCGAGAAGAGAAAAAACAACCCAGATAACAGACACCCAGACAGGAGCTTTAAGTACCAAAGACACAACAAAAATTGCCAAGGTAAACAGAATTGTTATTACCCCCACAACCAAGGTGTAGTCAGGCAAAGCAACAGACTTATATCCGTCAGGATGTTTTCGGCTTGATTTGCCCAGCGGACTTTTCTCAAACAGCGACATTATAAACTGAGTTAAATGACGAATAAACATATATACCCCCTTTCAGCTTTCATTATATCATAAGCAAGAAACTTTGCAACATAACAAAAACTCCCTTATCGGGAGCTTTAATTGATTATTTATTCTTTGCTTCTCTTTCTGCGTCAAGGATTGCTTTAACCTTGAGGGGAAGTCCGAAGAGGTTGATGAAGCCTGCTGAATCCTTCTGGTCATAAACATCGTCTTCATCAAATGTTGCAAATGCTTCACTGTAAAGTGAATAGGGTGATGTTACACCTGCATTCATAATGTTGCCCTTGTAGAGCTTAAGCTTAACGTCGCCTGTAACAGTTTCCTGAGTTTTGTCAACAAAAGCGGAAAGAGCCTCTCTCAAAGGTGTGAACCACTGACCGAAGTAAACAACCTCAGCGAATTTCTGAGCAACGAGCATTTTATAGTGATGTGTTTCTCTGTCAAGGCAAAGAGTTTCAAGAACATCGTGAGCCTTGTAAAGGATTGAGCCTGCGGGATTTTCATAAACGCCTCTTGACTTCATACCAACAAGACGGTTTTCAACGATGTCTGCAAGACCTACGCCGTTCTTGCCGCCGATGTCGTTAAGAAGCTCAATCATCTCAACGCCGCCCATTTTCTTGCCGTCAACAGCAACAGGAATACCCTTTTCAAATGAAATTGTTACATAAGTGGGTTCATCGGGAGCCTGCTCGGGTGAAACGCCCATTTCAAGGAAACCGGGCTTGTTATACTGAGGCTCGTTTGCAGGATCTTCAAGGTCAAGACCTTCGTGAGAAAGATGCCACAAGTTCTTATCTTTTGAATAGTTTGTTTCACGGTTAATTTTAAGAGGAATGTTTCTTGCCTCTGCATATTCAATCTCTTCTTCACGAGATTTGATGTCCCAGATTCTCCAGGGAGCGATGATCTGCATTTCGGGAGCGAAAGCTTTGATTGCAAGCTCAAAACGAACCTGGTCATTACCCTTACCTGTGCAGCCGTGGCAGATAGCGTCAGCGCCTTCAGCCTTAGCGATTTCTACAAGTCTCTTTGCGATGATGGGACGTGCAAATGCAGTACCGAGAAGATATTCTTTTTCATAAACAGCGCCTGCTTTGATTGAGGGGAAAACAAAGTCGTTTACAAAAACGTCTTTGAGGTCTTCAATATAAAGCTTTGAAGCACCTGTTGCAATTGCTTTCTCTTCAAGGCCGTCAAGCTCTGTGCCCTGACCAACGTCACCTGAAACAGCAACAACTTCACAGTTGTTATAGTTTTCTTTAAGCCAAGGGATGATGATTGATGTATCAAGGCCGCCTGAATAGGCAAGAACTACTTTTTTAATTTCTTTCATTTTTATTTCCTCCAAAATATGTGTTTTATATTTATGCATTAATTATACACTAATATACAGAAAAATCAAGTATATTCTGCATATTTATTCATAAGTTTTTGATTTTTGGCTAAAGTGCCAAATGTTTCAACCCGGTTTACGTTTTTTTGTCAAACCTGCCAAAATCCAACCTTTTTCATAACCTTGCGAAGAGTCTTACGAGCTGTGTATGAAGCCTTTTCACTGCCCGTTTTAGCGCACTGTTCAAGGTATGCCTTATCATTTATAAGGTGATTGAATTCATCTTGAATAGGACGAAGACTGTCAACAACACTCTCTGCAACGGCTGCTTTGAAATCACCGTAGCCCTTGCCGTCGAACTCTTTTTCAATAGCAGCATAATCAAGACCTGTGCAGGCTGAATAAATAGTCATAAGGTTGTTGATTCCGTCTTTGCCGTCGCCGTAATATACCTTAGCTTCACTGTCAGTAACCGCTGACTTAAACTTTTTGACGATCATATCAGGAGCGTCAAGCATACCGATGCTTGCCTTTGGATTAGTGTCAGATTTAGACATCTTCTTAGTCGGGTCCTGAAGTGACATTACCTTTGCACCAACCTTTCCGAAGAAAGGCTCAGGAACAACAAATGTAGGTGAATAAACCTGATTAAAGCGGTCTGCAATGTTTCTTGCAAGTTCGAGATGCTGCTTCTGGTCGGCACCGATGGGAACGAAGTCTGCCTGATAAAGCAGAATATCAGCAGCCATCAGAACAGGATAATCAAAAAGACCAACGTTGATGTTATCAGCGTGCTTTTGTGATTTATCTTTAAACTGGGTCATTCTTGAAGCTTCACCGAATTGGGTGTAGCAGTTAAGAATCCAGCTTAACTGTGAATGCTCAGGCACGTGGCTCTGAACAAAAACAACATTCTTTTCAGGGTCAAGACCGAGAGCTATAAGCAAAGCATACATTTCCATTGTCTGCTTGCGAAGCTTTGCAGGCTCCTGACGGACTGTGATAGCGTGAAGGTCAGCAACTGCGTAATAACAGTCATAATCCTCACTCATATATTTCCAGTTTTTAAGCGCACCCAGGTAGTTGCCCAGAGTGGGAACCGCTGTAGGCTGAATACAGCTTAAAACAACTGACTTTTTCTCATTTTCCATAATATTACCTCTTATTCATTTCTTTGGCAACCTCGCCCAAAATTGTAAGACCCTTATCCATAGCTTCAATGGTGGGGGTTGTGAAATTAAGACGGATTGCGTTGAATTTATCATAATCATTAACAACAAAAGCCGTGCCGGGAACAACAGCAACGTTACGGGCAATAGCTTTGTTGCAGAATTCAATCATATCAATATTTTCGGGTAAATCGCACCAGACGAAAAGGCCGCCTTCGGGACGGACATATTTAACAACATCACCCAATTCCTCGTCAATTCGCTTGCAGAGGAAGTTAAGTCTTTCACGGTAGCAATCTTTGATTCTGGCGATATGCTCGTCAATGTCATAGTTTGCCATCCACTTTTCAACAAGCATCTGATTAAACATCGGTGTATGAACGTCGCTTGTCTGTTTACCTACAGTCATTTTAGCAACAACTGCTGACGGACCGAGAACATAACCTACACGGATACCGGGAGCCATAACCTTTGAGAAGGTACCGGCATAAATAACTCTGCCGTCTTCATCAAAGCTCTTGATTGACGGAAGATCCTCCCCTGCTACTCTTGTGTCACCGTAAGGGTTATCTTCAAGAATAATCTTATTGTATTTGCAGGCAAGGTCATAAACAGCCTTACGCTTTGCAAGGCTCATTGTGACACCTGAAGGATTCTGGAAATTGGGGATAACATAAATAAACTTTGCCTTAGGTTCCTCTTTAAGGGCTTTTTCAAGCTCGTCAATGTTGATACCGTCATCCTCAATTGAAACACCGCGAAGCTTAACGTTATAGGCACGGAAACAGTTTAATGAACCGATGAAAGATGGTGTTTCTGCGATAACAACATCGCCCTCATTGCAAAGAACTTTAGTGGTTAAGTCCATAACCTGCTGAGCGCCGCTTGTGATAATAACCGAGTCTGTGTCTTTGCCGATTTTTTTGCTTGTATGAAGCCAGTCGGTTACACGCTTGATCAAAGCGGGATAACCCTCTGTTACACCGTACTGCAAAGCTTCAATGGGGTGATTTTCAAAAATATCCTGTGAAATCTCTTTAATGGCGTCAATGGGAAATGAGTCGGGAGCAGGGTTGCCTGCTGCGAGAGCAATCATACCGGGAACTGATGAAGCCTTGAGAATCTCACGGATTGCAGACGGCTGTAATGATGAAATTTTGTCTGAAAATATGTACTCCATACATACACTACCTCACTATATAATTTAACTGATAAAGTATAACATATAATTTTAAGATTGTAAATATTTGTTTTTTGTGTTATGATGCTTTTGGTATAAAAATTGGAGGAATTATGATGAGTTTGAATTTTGACGCTGTGATTTTTGACTTTGACGGAACTGTTGCTGACACAGGCAGAGGTATTTTCAACTGCATTAGATATGCCCTGGAAAAGAACGGGTTGCCCACTCTTGAAGAAGCGAGCCTTCGCACATTTGTAGGCCCTCCCCTTCACGACAGCTTTAAGCGTGAATGCGGCGTTGATGATGAAATGAGCACAAAGCTTGTTGCAAGCTACCGAGAAAGATATTCTGTTAAGGGCATTTACGAGTTTGACCTGTATGACGGCATTGTGGATTTACTTAAAGAAATTCAGGCGCAAGGCGGTGTTACGGGTATTGCAAGCTCAAAGCCCGAGGACTTTATAAATATAATTGTTAACGACACGGGTATGAGTGATTATTTTGACTTTACTGCAGGCTCTGACCCGAGATATATTGAATCTGATAAAACAACAATTGTAAAAACCTGTATAGCCAAAATGAATCTTCCTGAAAATGCAAGAGTACTTATGGTTGGTGACAGACTTTATGACATTGTGGGTGCTCATAATGCAGGTGTTCCCTGTGCGGCTGTGCTGTTTGGTTACGGCAGCCAGGAGGAATTTGAGGAATACAAAGCAGACTTCATTGCAAAAGATACCGCGGAGTTAAAAAAGATTATTTTTAATTGAATTTGATATTGACGGCAAGGGGTGTTTTGTGTTATAATCACCTTGCAATCAGGGCAATCATTACTGACGGATTAGTGGGTTTACCACAAGGGAATGACTGCCGACTTTAGCCGACCGTCTGGGCAGCATCTTGTGGGATGCTGCCCTTTTATATTTGTTTACATTTTTGTTTTTATAGAATTAAGGAGGTAATATTTATGGAACAGTGGAGAGGGTTTAACCCCGGTAACTGGCAGGAAAATATTGATGTCAGAGACTTTATTCAAAAGAACTACACCCCTTATGAGGGTGATTACACCTTCCTTTCAGGTTCAACAGACAGAACTAAGGATTTGCTCAAAAAAGCAGAAGATTTAATGGCTCTTGAAAGACAGTACGGCGGAGTGCTCGACATTGACACTCACACCGTTACTTCTCTTCTCAACTATAAGCCCGGCTATCTTGACAAAAAGAACGAGATTATCGTTGGTTTCCAGACTGACAGACCCCTTAAAAGAGGTGTTAACCCCTTTGGCGGCCTTCGTATGACACGCTCAGCCTGCGAAGCTTACGGCTACAGACTTTCTGACAAGATTGAGTCTGAGTTTCAGTACAGAACAACTCACAATGACGGTGTTTTCAGAGCCTACGGCAAAGAAACAAGAGCCGCACGCTCCTGCGGGCTTATCACAGGTCTTCCCGATGCTTACGGCAGAGGCAGAATTATCGGTGACTACCGCCGTGTTGCCCTTTACGGCATTGACCGTCTTATTGAAGAAAAGAAAAAGGACAAGGACCTTTTGAGCACAAGCGATAATATTATGGACGCTGACACAATCCGTCAGCTTGAAGAGCTTTATCAGCAAATCAACTTCCTCGGTATGCTTAAAGGTATGGCTGAGATGTACGGTTATGACATTTCAGGTCCTGCCACAAATGCAAAAGAAGCTGTTCAGTGGCTTTATTTTGCATACCTTGGCGCTATCAAAGAGCAGAACGGTGCTGCAATGAGCCTTGGCAGAACTTCTACATTCCTTGATATTTATTTTGAGCGTGATATTAAAGAAGGTACGCTCACCGAAGCAGGCGCTCAGGAAATCATTGATGACTTCGTGCTGAAACTCCGTATGGCAAGACATCTCCGTACACCTGAATATAACGAGCTTTTCGGCGGTGACCCCATGTGGATTACAGAAGCTCTCGGCGGTGTTGGTGAAGACGGACGTCCTCTTGTTACTAAAAACACATTCCGTTTTATGCACACACTGTATAATCTTAAGCCTTCAGCAGAGCCTAACCTCACAGTTCTCTGGTCTAAGGATTTGCCTGAAAACTTCAAAAAATACTGTGCAAAGGTTTCTTGCGACACTGATGCAATTCAGTATGAAAATGACGACATTATGCGACCCATTTACGGTGATGACTACGCTATTGCCTGCTGTGTTTCTGCAATGAAGGTAGGCAAACAGATGCAGTTCTTCGGCGCAAGAGCTAACCTTGCAAAAATGATGCTTATGGCGCTCAACGGCGGCAAGGACGAAAACAGAAACACTCAGGTCGGCCCTGTTCACGAGCAGTATCCTGATGAATATCTTGATTATGACAAGGTTTGTGAATACCTTGATATCTACCGCCCCTGGCTTGCAAGAATGTATGCAAACACAATGAACCAGATTCACTATATGCACGATAAATATGCATATGAAAAAACACAGATGGCTCTTCACGACACTGATGTTCACCGCTTTATGGCATTCGGTATTGCAGGTATGAGTGTTCTTGCAGACTCACTTTCAGCTATCAAATATGCTAAGGTGCGTTGCATTAAAGATAAAGACACAGGTCTTATCACCGACTTTGAAACTGTTGGTGAGTTCCCAACATTCGGTAACGATGATGACAGAGTTGACTCAATCGCCTGCGAACAGGTTGAGAAATTCTATGAAGAGCTCAAAAAACAGAAGCTTTACAGAAACGCTGAGGCTACTCTTTCAATTCTTACAATTACATCAAACGTTGTTTACGGTAAAAAGACAGGCTCTACACCTGACGGACGTAAAAAAGGCGAGCCATTTGCTCCCGGCGCAAATCCAATGCACGGCAGAGAAAAGAACGGCGCACTTGCATCTCTCAACTCTGTTGCAAAGCTTTCTTACGACGTTTGCCGTGACGGTATTTCAAACACATTCTCAATCGTTCCTCAGGCATTGGGCAAAAACGAAGATGAAAGAATCGACAACCTCGTTAACCTTCTTGACGGTTATTTCGGTCAGAAGGCTCATCACCTGAATGTTAACGTTCTTAACCGTGAGGTATTGCAGGCAGCTTATGAAGAGCCCGAGAAATATCCCAACCTCACAATCCGCGTTTCAGGTTATGCTGTTAACTTTGTTAAGCTTTCAAAAGAGCAGCAGAGAGAGGTTATTTCAAGAACATTCCACGAGGCGATGTAATATGTCAACCAAAGGCAGAGTTCATTCCTTTCAGTCTATGGGTGCCGTTGACGGACCCGGACTGAGATGTGTGGTGTTTATGCAAGGCTGCCCGTTAAGATGTGTGTATTGCCATAACCCTGACACCCACAGCTTTGACGGCGGTGAAGAATACTCCCCTGAAGATATGCTTCAGAAAATTCTCCGTTTTAAGCCTTATATTAAAAACGGCGGCGTTACCGTTTCGGGCGGTGAACCGCTGATGCAGATTAATTTTGTTAAAGAACTTTTCGCATTGCTTCGTGAAAACGGCATTCACACAGCCCTTGACACTTCGGGCATAGGTGATTTAAATGAAGCAAAAGAGCTTTTAAAGGTAACCGACCTTGTTTTGCTTGATATCAAGTTTCTCAATAAAGCTGACTATCACAATTATTGCAATGGTAATTTTGAGCAGGTTATCGGGTTTTTGAAGCTCACAGAAGAAATGGATATTCCTCTATGGATAAGGCAGGTTATTGTGCCCGGTATTAACGACAATAAAGACAACATAACCGATTTACTTGAGTTACTGAAGGACTGCCGGAATATAAAAAAAATAGAGCTTCTGCCCTTCAGAAAGCTCTGCGGACCCAAATATGAAAATCTGGGAATCCCCTTTCCCCTTGCTGATACTCCCGAAATGCCGCAAGCAGAAATTGATGAATTGTATAAGCTGATTCCCGAAAATATTAAATCATAAAAAAACCGCACTCTCACAGAGAGTGCGGTTTTTTTATGCTGTGAAATAATTTTCACCTGACTTAATATTTAAGATTTCTGTTTTTTCGCCTGCTGCACCAAAATCATTTTTGTTGTCAGGTCTCATCCCGTCAGGTTTATTGCCGTCGGGTGGGGTCATATTGTCGGGCTTTTCAGGCGGAGTCACACCTTCAGGTCTACCGGGCATTTCTTCGCCTTCGGGCGGAAGCATATTTTCAGGTAAGTCTCCTTCAGGTTTTACAGGCGCTTCACCGTCAGCCTGTGGAGGAACTGTGCCGAAGTCTGCACCGCCGTTCCATTGTGCAGGCATTACTTCAATAGGAGTTTCACCTTTCCACAAAGTATATTCACCGTCTTTCAGTTCAGGGGAAGACACGATCAGATATTTGAAATCATTAGTCACCTTGTTTTCGGCAACAGTTTTTTTATCGGCATCTTTCAAGGTGTAGGTTCCGCTTTTTTGTGACTGAGTGAAACTGAATACTGCAAAGGTTTGTTCACTTTGAGAAATTCTGTCAAGCATATTGCCTGTAGCAAAAACTTTACCGCCGTTTATATGAATGCCTTTGTCAGAGTCAATACCTGCATCACCGCTGAAAGCACAAGCCTGCGCCGTCACACTGCCTCCGTTTATTACAAGCCAGCCGTTAGAATCAATTCCGTCGCCTTCGCCCGTTTCACCATTTACCATAATATTGACATTACCTGCGTTTACGGTTGTAACAGAAATATTGTCTTCATTGGTATTTATACCGTCATTACCTGAAACGATATTTATATTACCGCCGTTTACAGTCAGATGAAGTTCAGAATCAAGACCTTCGTTATCGGCGTTAATATTAAGCACACCGTCACCTTTTTCACCGGCTGAAATATTCATAGACATTTTTGAATAAAAGGCTCCGTCGTACTTATGAAGCTTTTCAGCGTCTTCAACTTCTTTACCGTCATCAGAGAGAACAACACTGTCAGGGTCATATATTTTGGCAACGTGAGAGCCTGATATATTGTTGACTGTACCGTCTGCCAAGATTACATTTGCTCCTGCTTTTTGAGTATCAACATCTTTTGAAGCAGATTCTTCATCCTTGGATCCGCATTCATATACATTATAAAATATAACTGCAGGGGCGACCTCACAAGTTATATCTGCACCGTTAAAAACAATAGTTACAACCGATTCCGGATTACTCTCAGCATCTTCGCCTAAATCAACCGCAACCTGCCCTTTTGACAGTTTGCCGCTTAAAATATACTGACCGGGTTGAGTTATGTGAACAACAGTATGAGAATCAGCTTTTTCTTTGGTGTGAGATTCATTTTCTGCGCCTTCACCATACATAAAATCGTGACCTGATTCATAATAGACAATGTCGTTTGCTTTATATACCGATTGAGAGGAATCAGTTGATATTTCGGAACCGTTGACCTTAACAGCTTTATCGTCAAGTAAAATCTGAGTTCCGTCATAACTCTGATTTTGTTTTACGGTATCATCGTTGTTATTTTTGCCGCAAGCGTTAAAAACAACCATAATTAATGCTATAACCAAGACTAAAGATATAAGCTTTTTCATAACACACCACATTTCTTTTTTAAAGATTATACCACATTTCATTTCAATTTAATTTCTGAAATTTTAAAAATTAAAAAACAATTTGTAAACAAAACAAGCAACCGACCAAGTCGATTGCCTGTAAGCTTATTTTTCAGATTGCAATTTGATTACTGCGATTTCAGGTCTGTTCCAGAATCTGGCAGGTACAGGGTAATTACCTAATCCGCCCGACACATAAACAAACTGACCGTCGTTTTCATATAAACCTTTTACATATTTTCCTTTTAAATCAGGGAATACGGTCACACCGTCATACACTGCACCCACAAACGGAAGACGGAAGATTCCGCCATGGGTATCACCTGACAGAACAAGCTCCGCTCCGAGAGACTGAAACCGATCAACTTCAGGCATATGTGAAAGCAGGATAGAAAACGTGTCTTCATCAGGTTCAAATGCATTTTTTAAATCAAACTGTGGTGAAAAATATACATTATCAATTCCGTAAAGATGAAGCTTTGTATTTTTTACTGTTATAATATCATCCTCATAGTTGATAACGTTCACCCCGTTTTCTCTCAGCAGAGTAAAAAACGACTCGTCATCATCATGCTCACCGTTAACGTAGTAAGTCGGGCATTTTTCGGCAAGAGCTTTAAGAAGTTGCACTGCCGTTTGTTTGCCTTTTTCACTTTCATAGGTAAACATATCACCTGTTACTACAATAAAGTCAGGTGTCTGAGCCATAACTCTTGTGACAAGAGTCTTATTATCTTTACCGAAAGTTGCTGAGTGCAGATCAGTAAGGTGAACTATTGTAATTTCATCATTTATAAGAGGACTTTTGATCTGAGCAGTATCTACGCTGATTGTGTAGTTGTTTACCCACCATACAAAAGCGGCTACAAGCAACGCCAAAAGAAATTTGGTGATATGCAGTTTTCTGAGTTTTTTCATATAATCACCGGACAATGTATATGCAACTGATTATTATAACAGACTTCCGTGCTTGGCTTTTGATTCGCAGTAAATACAACGGTAGATTCCGTTAGCTTTGTCTGTTAATTTAAACATCTGCTGAAGGCCCTGCTCAGTTGAAGTAATACATCTCGGATTTTTGCAATGAATAACATTGCATACCTTTTCAGGTAATTCAAGATGACGCTTTTCAACCAGCTTACCGTCTTTGATAACATCAACAGTAATACCGGGGTCAATGTAGCCTAAAATATCAACATCAACTTCGATTTCAGCATCAATTTTGATAATATCTTTCTTACCCATTTTTTTGCTGCTGACATTTTTGATAATTGCAACAACACAGTCAAGCTTATCAAGCTCAAGGTAATTGTAGATTTTCATACTTTTGCCTGCCTTGATATGGTCAAGAACAAGGCCGTTTTTAATTTCATCAATATGCATTATTCTACCCCCAGAAGCTTTAATATAAGCGCCATTCTTATAAATTTGCCGTTACAAGCCTGACGGAAATATGCGGCTCTGATATCATCGTCAACATCAAGGCTGATTTCATTAACTCTCGGCAGAGGATGAAGAATGCGCATATCAGGTTTTGCAGCCGCCAGCTTTTCACTTGTGAGAATATAACTGTCTTTAAGGCGGATGTAATCAGCCTCATTGAAAAAGCGTTCACGCTGAACTCGTGTCATATAAAGAATATCAAGCTCAGGCATTGCTGCTTCAAGGTCGGTAGTTTCTGTAAATTCAACACCGGCATCAACCAATTCCTGCTTTAAATATTCAGGGATTTTAAGCTCATCAGGTGAAATCATAACAAACTTAACATTGTTATAACGCATCATCGCCTGAACAAGTGAATGAACGGTTCTGCCGAACTTAAGATCGCCGCAAAGACCGATTGTAAGGTTATCAAATCTGCCCATCTCACGTTTAATAGTGAGAAGGTCGGTAAGAGTCTGTGTGGGGTGGTTGTGTCCGCCGTCACCTGCGTTTATGATAGGCACAGATGCATTCATTGAAGCCACAAGAGGTGCACCCTCTTTAGGATGGCGCATTGTGATAATGTCGGCATAATAAGACACTACTTTAACTGTGTCAGCAACACTTTCACCCTTGCTGGCAGATGAGCTGTTTGCTTCTGAAAAGCCGAGAACATTACCGCCAAGCTCATACATTGCAGCCTCAAAGCTCAGGCGGGTTCTTGTTGACGGCTCAAAGAAAAGGGTTGCCATTTTCAGACCGTGACACTTCTCACTGTATTTTTGGGGGTTTGCAATGATGTCATCAGCAGTTGCAATTAGCTCGTCAATTTCTTCTATAGATAAGTCAAGAATACTAATAAGGTTTTTCATAAAAACCAATCCTCCGATTCAGAATTTTGGGGTTAACCGTTAATCCAGCTTTCGTCTGAGGGATTGTTTCTGAATTTGATAAGTCTTGCAACATCTTCAGGTTTGATATAGCCTGTTTCTGATGCAACTTCTGCAATTGTATCAAAGTTTGTAAGGCTTACGTTTTTAACGTTTGCAGCTGCAAGGCGGTCAAGACCTTTCTGCATACCGTAAGTGAATATGCTCACAATACCAAGAACTTCTGCACCTGCTTCGCGAAGAACGTCAACAACTTCAATAACGCTGCCGCCTGTTGAAATAAGGTCTTCAATAACAACTACCTTCTGGCCTTTTTCAAGTCTGCCTTCGATCTGATTCTGTCTGCCGTGGTCTTTTGCGCCTGAGCGTACATAACCCATAGGCATATCAAGAATCGAAGCTGCAATTGCTGCGTGAGCGATACCTGCTGTGCTTGTTCCCATAAGAACTTCACACTCGGGATAAACTTCTTTAACTTTATCAGCAATAGCCTGTTCAACGATTTTTCTCTGTTCGGGAGCTGTGAGGATAAGTCTGTTATCACAATAAACGGGACTCTTGATTCCGCTGGCCCATGTAAAAGGCTCGTCGGGGCGGAAGAATACAGCTTTAATCTCTAACAATGCTTTAGCAACTATCTTTTCCATTTAATTTTACCTCTCTATTATTAAAATCTTATTAAAAAACTATAAATTAATCACAAAATTCTGCAACGCAGCGGCGGTATGCAGCAACGGGGTCAGCAGCTGCTGTAATAGGTCTGCCTACAACGATATAGTCTGAACCGATTTCTTTTGCTTTTGCAGGTGTGGTAACTCTTACCTGGTCACCGATATCACCGTCAGCAAAACGTACGCCGGGAGTAACTGTGATAAAATCCTTGCCGCAAGCTTCTTTAACCTTACCTGCTTCAAGGGGTGAGCAAACAACACCGTCAAGTCCTGCGAGCTTAGCATTATTTGCGTAATGCATAACAACCTTATCAATCGGCTCTTTGATGAGGAGGTCGTTTTCCATTCTTTCCTGGCTTGTTGAAGTAAGCTGAGTAACAGCAATAAGAAGGGGTCTTGTGCCGTCAGGTCTTGTAAGACCTTCGATAGCAGCTTCCATCATTGCGATTGTTCCTGCAGCGTGAAGGTTACACATATCAACATCCATACCTGAAAGAACACTCATAGCTTTTTTAACTGTGTTGGGAATATCGTGAAGCTTAAGATCAAGGAAAATCTTGTGACCTCTTTCTTTAATACCCTTTACGATTTCGGGACCTGCACCGTAAAAAAGCTCCATACCGATTTTGACATAAGGCTTTTCTTCAGTGAATTTGTCAAGAAAATCAAACACTTCCTGCTTGCTGCTGAAATCACAAGCAATAATTACATCTTTACCCATTAGTGAGCACCTCCGATTATATCTGTTAAATTATTTATTGAATACTTTTCCATAACTGCGGGAAGTGAATCAATGATATTCTTACAGGCAAAAGGTTCAATAAGGTTAGCTGCACCAACCTGAACTGCAGTTGCACCTGCAAGCATCATTTCAATAACATCCTCAGCAGTTGAAACACCGCCCATACCGATAATAGGAATATTTACGGCCTCATATACCTGATAAACCATTCTCAACGCAACAGGAAGAATTGCACTGCCTGAAAAACCGCCCATTTTGTTATGGATAACAGGTTTTTTGGTTTTAAGGTCAATTCTCATACCTAAAAGCGTATTTATCATACTGATTCCGTCAGCACCGTTTTCTTCACAGGCTTTTGCGATAGAAACAATATCAGTTACATTGGGGCTGAGCTTAATGAAAACAGGCTTTGTTGTAACTGCCTTTACTGCCTTTGTAACCTGAGCAGCCGCTTCAGCACTTGTGCCGAATGCCATACCGCCGTTGTGAACATTGGGGCAACTGATGTTAACTTCAAACCAGCCGATCTGCTCCTGTGAATCAAGCTTTTCACAGGTATAGGCATATTCATCAAGAGAAAATCCGCTGACGTTTGCCATAACCTTTTTATCAAAGCAAGCCTTAAGCTTAGGAAGCTCTTCGCTGATGACCTTATCAACACCGGGATTCTGAAGACCGACAGAGTTGATCATACCTGCAGGGCACTCTGCGATTCTCGGTGTGGGATTACCGAAACGGGGGTCCTTGGTTGTTCCTTTAAAAGAGAATGTTCCAAGCTCGTTTATATCATAAAGCTCTGCAAATTCGTAGCCGAAGCCGAATGTTCCGCTGGCAGGGATAATCGGGTTATCTATTTCAATTCCGCAAAGGTTTATTTTAGTGTTTACCATATTATCTCCTCCTTAACGAGAACGGGGCCGTCCTTACAGATTCGCTTGTTGCCGTATTTAGTTTTACAGCTGCATCCCATACAAGCACCGAAGCCGCATCCCATACGCTCCTCAAAGCTGAGCTGACCTGATGTTTCGGTAGCATTATAAAGAGCTTTAAGCATCGGCTCGGGGCCGCAGGTGTAGAAGTATGTATATTCACCGATTTCTTTAAGAGCATCGGTTACAAAGCCTTTGACACCCACACTGCCGTCAACCGTTGCAACATATGTTTTAACTCCCAGAGCTTCAAACTCGTCTTTATAAAAAACTTCTTCTGCTTTATTGAAGCCTAAAACGGCAACGGGATCTTTGCCCTCTTCTTTAAGCTTTTTTGCAAGGTTAAACATCGGCGGAACACCTACACCGCCGCCGATAACAACGGGCTTGTTACCGCTTGAAGAGGTGTCAAATCCGTTGCCGAGACCGGTGAGGATATCAAGCTTTCCGCCCGGTTTCATGGCAGACATAGCTTCTGTTCCCTTGCCCACAACTTTATAGATAATTACGATTTCTTTGTCATTATAGTCACAGACTGAAATCGGTCTGCGAAGGAAAAAACCGTCAAGCTTGATGTTGATAAACTGACCGGGTGCAGTGAGAGCTGATGTATCACCCGAAAGAATCATTTTAAAAACATCCTTGGCTATCTTTACATTTTCTTTGATTTCAAAAATTCCCTGTTTAGTCATTTTCTTCCTCCTGCCATACAATATTGCCGTTACACATTGTCATAAGGCATTTACCGTAAACTTTCATTCCTTTAAAAGGAGTGCTCTTACCCTGTGACACAAAGTCATCGGGGTTGATTTCGTATTCATCATCAAAATTAAACACTGTCAGGTCGGCTTTTGCGCCTATTTCAATATCTGAACCCAGATTAAATCTCTTTGACGGGTTATCGTGCATAAGCTCAATAAGCTTTTCAAGGGTGATAACACCTTTTTTAACAAGGTGTGTATAAAGCACACTCACTGCAGTTTCAAGACCTACAACACCCATAAGGCTGCCTGCGAGACCTTTGCCTTTTTCTTCAGCGGTGTGAGGTGCGTGATCGGTAGCAATCATATCAATTGTTCCGTCAAGAATACCCTTGATAAGAGCCTGTTTATCATCCCTGGCGCGAAGGGGCGGGTTCATTTTGAATCTGCCGTCTTCCTGTAAATCTTCATCACAAAGCACAAGGTAGTGCGGACCTGTTTCGCAGGTTACGTCAACTCCGTTTTTCTTGGCATTGCGGATAACCTCAACCGTTTCTTTAGCAGAAATGTGGCAAACGTGATACGGACATCCGTTTACCATTGAAAGCTCTAAGTCACGCTGAACGGGACCCCATTCACTCTCTGAACAAATACCCTTATGTCCGTGAGCTTTGCAATATTCACCGTCGTGAATGTATCCGCCGAAAAGCAGACTGTTATCTTCACAATGGGCAGTAATAATCTTGCCCAGAGATTTTGCCTTTTCCATAGCGGCTGCCATCATTCCGATATTCTGAACTCCCCTGCCGTCATCAGAAAAAGACACAACATAATCATTCATTGAGTCCATATCAGAAAGCTGTTCACCCTTCTGACCGACAGTTATTGAACCGTAAGGCACAACGTTAATAACAGCATCCTTTTCAATGGCATCAAGCTGAAGCTTCAGGTTATCATAGCAATCAGGAACAGGGTTAAGATTAGGCATTGAGCAGACGGTTGTATAGCCTCCCCTTGCGGCAGCTTTTGTGCCTGATAAAACAGTTTCTTTAAAAGAAAAACCCGGCTCTCTGAGATGAACATGAACATCTATGAGACCGGGAAATATAAATGAATTTGTAAAATTAAAAACAGTTACTCCGTCAAGGTCTGCATCAGAAGATAAAACATCGGCAATAACACCGTTTTCAACCAAAACGGATGCCTTCTTAAACTCACCCTTGAGGTAAACATTCGCATTTTTCAACAAGTATTTCAATGCGGTTTCTCCTTTCACTGTACTCACGATATTTTATCACATTACATATATAATGTCAATTAAAATAACCTTTTTTTGCAAAAAAGCTGACCCCAAAAAAGGTCAGCCAAAAAGAATATTTTTAATAAAATCAAAGATAGCACGGATAAATGAAAACGCAACTGTCAAAGCATCATCTTCCTGCTCGGAAGCCGACACATCATCATCAGGGATAATAACACCGTCATCAACAGAATCCGTTACTATTTCATAAGCAAAATTTGATTTGTTGGCATAAGCATAGTTATAGCCCTCTGTTGAGCTGTAACAGTAAATTTTAAACCCCGACACAGCTTGATATGATGAACCTGAACCGGTAAAGCCGAAAGCATATGCCCCGATAGATGTTACGGAAGAAGGTATTGTGATACTCATAAGTGCAGGGCAATTTAAAAAGGCTTCTTCATAAATTGTTTTAACGCCGCTTGAAAGAGTAACCTTATTAAGGTTTTTGCAGTCAGTGAAAGCCCCTGAACGAATTGTTCTTACACTTGACGGAACAGTCAGTGTTGAGAGATTATCACAGTTACAAAAAGCGTATTTGCCTATGGTAGTAACAGTAGAAGGAATTGTCAGAGTTTCAAACCCCTGAATACTTGCAAAGGAATATTCTCCGATGGTAGTGACCGCAGTAAAACCGGAAAGGTCAGAAAGTGAATCACAGCCGAAGAAAGCACTTGTGCCTACAGTGCTGAGCTTCGGTGCAGTAACGGATGAAAGGCTATTACAGTCAGCAAAAGCATATGAACCGAGAGACGTTACCGAAGGTATATTAATAGTTTTTAAAGAACCGCACAAAGCAAAAGCATAACTGTAGATTACCAATGCGTTCGCCGTGTCAACAGTAATAAGATCATCATCACCGTAAAATGCAGCATCCTGAATATATCTTACCGTTGAAGGGACGGTGTAGGAAGTAACGCTTTTACCTGACGGATATCTGTAAATATAGGTCTTTGATTTATTCATAAGCTCACCGTCAGAGCCTGAGGAATAAAGTGTATTTTCACTATCAACAGAAAAAGAAACAAGGTCATTGCACAGAGCAAAGGAATAATCTCCGATTGATTTGACAGAGGATGTTATAGTTATATTTTTTATTCCGCTTGAATAAAAAGCATAATCGCCGATAGTAGTTACGCCTGAGCCGAGAGCAACAGTTTTGATATCTGAACAGTTTTCAAAAAGGCCGGGTGGAACAACGGTTACGTTGCTGCCGAAAGTGATATTCATACCCTCATCGATACCGGCGCCGTTAAATACTCCGCGGACGTATGAAGTAATCTGCGAAGCAGAAAACTCAACAGAATCAAGACCTGTACAGTCTGCGAAGGCGTTATTACCGAGACTTGTGATATTATCGGGCAAAATAAGGCTTTTGAGCCCTGAACAGCCTTTAAAAGCTGATGGGCCGATTTTTTTGATTGTTGAAGAAAATGCAAATTCACTGAGAGAAGAGCAAAAGCTGAAACTGCCGTTGCCGATTTCAACCAACGAGTCAAAATCTGTACAAGTCAGAGAAGAGCAGCCTCTGAATGCATATTCACCAATCTGCTCAACATTTGTGCCGATAACTGTTGTTATAGACTTGCAACCCCTGAAGGCATAACTGCCGATTTCTTCAACTGTGTCAGAAAGGTTAACTGTTGTTAATTTCTGATATTTATATCCGGTAATATTATAAAAAGCATAGTCACCAACAGAAGTCACGCCGTCTGAGACCGTAACGATTTTTATGTAATTCTGATAAGCGGACCAACCTGGTACTGAATCAGCATTGTAATTTGTCATTGCACCGGTTCCGCTGATTGTCAGCTCCCCTGTAAACGTGTCAACAGCCCAGGAAACATTGCTTCCGCAAGCCCCTGTATACTCAGCTGCAAAAGCTACGGGCACAGAGACTGTCATAATCAGAAACACCATCATTAAACTGAGGAATAAAGAAAAAAACTTTTTCATATTGCACACCTCACTAGTTTGATTATAACACTTTTCTTTTTTGTTTGCAACAAAAAAGATGCGGTCAAAATTCACTGAAGTCAGACCGCATCTTGATTTATTTATGATATTTTCCGCCCGAGGTTATCTGAAAAGCTCTGTAAATCTGTTCCAGAAGCATCACTCTCGCAAGCTGATGAGGGAACGTCATTTCTGACATTGAAAGCTTGTAATCAGCTGCTTTTTTAACCTCATTGCTTAAACCGAATGAACCGCCGATAATAAAAACAATATTGCTCTTGCCTGTTACGGCACAATTTTCCATAGCTTTTGCAAGGCGGTCAGACGGCATCTGTCTGCCCTCAATACACATTGCATAAACGTAGGAATTCTGTGGAATTTTTGATAAAATCTCCTTACCTTCGGCTATAAGAGCGTTTTCAATTTCACCCTGGGCAGGGTTATCTGAAAGTCTTTTCGGTGTAAGCTCGACTATATTAAGCTTACAAAAAGCACTGAGACGCTTTGAATACTCATCACAAGCATCACGAAGGTATTTTTCCTTAAGCTTCCCTTCACATATTATCGTAACACTGACCATCAGAGGATCACCTCTCTGCAATCTGTACCCGCAACGTACATCATATAATCGCTGCCCTCTTTTGCGCCCGTTGTTTCAAGCGCAGCGTAAGAAGTCTGAAAAGCCAGCTGAGGCATATTGTTTTCTTTACTTAAATGGCCAAGAACAATTCTCGTAGTTCCGTCTTCAACAAGGCGCGTCACAAGATCTGCGCAAGCCAGGTTTGAAAGATGGCCTTTGTCAGACAAGATTCTTCTTTTTAAAGCGTATGTATAAGGCCCGTTTCTGAGCATCCCTATATCGTGATTTGACTCAGCGAGAATAAGATCGCTGCCCTGAACCGCCGAATACATCTCTTCACTGACGATACCCGTATCTGTAAGAACCGAAATTTTTCTTTCGTCAGGGGTTTCGACAGTATAGCCCAGACTCTGAGCGCAGTCGTGGGATGTGGCAAAGCCTTTTACAAGCATTCCGCCTGCTTCCACACCGCTTTTGGGAATAACAAAACTATTGAATTTATTACAAAGCTTGCCGCATTCTTCCATTTTAATAAGAGTACCTTCAGAAGCGTATACGTCTATTCCGTATTTTGAGGCAATGGCACGTACACCTTGAATATGGTCAGTATGCTCGTGAGTAACAAAAATTGCACTGATGCTTTCAATATCAACACCAATGCAATCCAAAGCAGCGAGCGTCTGCTTACCGCTGACGCCCACATCAATCAATATTCCGTTTGTGCCTGTGCCGATAAAAGTGCAATTACCGCTGCTTGAAGAAAAAAGCGAGCTGAATCTTGCCATTTTATTGCACAATCCTTTCTTTAGCCTACGGCTTCGACTACCTTCGGGGTATCATCATCACTTACACGGCGTATATCTGCGCCGAGAGCCTGAAGTTTACCCACAACATTATCGTAACCACGGTCAATATAAACAATGTTTTCTATCTCTGTTGTTCCTTTAGCGATAAGCCCTGCAATAAGCATAGCTGCACCGGCACGAAGGTCATCAGCTTTAACGGGTGAACCGTTAAGACTCTCAACACCTTCAACTGTGGCGGCCTTACCGTTAACGGTGATATTTGCTCCCATTCTTGCAAGCTGCTCAACATACTGGAAGCGATTATCCCATACACCCTCTGACACAATGCTTGTTCCGTCAGCTACAGCAAGAAGGGTTGTAAACTGAGGCTGCATATCAGTGGGGAAACCGGGATGCGGCAATGTTTTAATGTTGCATTTTTTAGGTCTGCCTACACCTCTGATAAGAAGTGAATCGTCAAACTCTTCAACCTCAACACCGCACTGAATCAGCTTGGTTGTGATTGATTCAAGATGTTTGGGGATAACATTTTTAACAAGCACTTCGCCTTTTGTTGCTGCCGCAGCAACCATAAATGTGCCTGCTTCTATCTGGTCAGGGATGGTTGAATAAGTACAGCCGTGAAGCTTTTCAACGCCTCTGATTTTAATAACATCGGTACCTGCGCCTCTTACGTCGGCACCCATTGAATTAAGGAAGTTAGCAAGGTCAACAATATGTGGCTCTTTAGCCGCATTTTCAATAATTGTAAGGCCTTTTGCCTTAACCGCTGCAAGCATAAGATTCATTGTAGCGCCGACAGACACTACATCAAGGTATATAAGACCGCCAGAAAGACCGTCAGAATCGGCATCAATCATAGCATTTTCTTTTAGAATAACCTCTGAGCCGAGAATTTCAAAACCCTTGATATGCTGGTCAATCGGTCTGACACCGAAATTGCAGCCGCCCGGCATAGCTACCTTTGCTCTTCCGAAACGGGCAAGCAAAGCACCGATAAAATAATATGAAGCTCTTAAATGCTTAGTCATATCGTGGCTGACAACATAAGAGTTAATTGTGCTTGAATCTATTTCTACTGTTGTTTCATCTATATGTCTTACCCTTGCTCCCAACTGATGGAGAATGCGAAGCATCATTGAAACGTCGCTGATGTTCGGTACGTTTTCAATAACACAGACATCCTGAGCGAGTATGGTTGCAGGGAGAATACCAACTATTGCGTTTTTTGCGCCGCTGATGGTAACCTCACCCTTGAGGGGATTACCACCGTTTATGAAGATTTTATCCATAACCGGGCCACTCCCATAATTTATTTATAAGCCAAAATAATCGGCAGACTACTACATATTGTTTATACTCGTTGATTATATCACCATTTATTGAAAAAATAAAGGTTTTTTTGATATTTTTTTAATAATTTTCACAACTTTTTTAAAACACAGTACTAAAAGCTTATTTCTGCACTGCCTTACAAATGGATTATTAGCTCAGATAAAGAAAATATACAGACTCAAATTACGCCAAAATATCTGTCAGAATATTCATTTTTAAAATTTTTTCAAAAATTCATCAACCTGCTTTTTATCGGGCATAGCAGGAATTGCACCGCTTCTTGTTACAGAAATCCCTGCAGCTGCACATCCGAAATCAACGGCGGCTTCAAGCAGACCGTCAGCATTTTTTACAAAGCTCTCAATATTATCAACCTTTGACAAAAATGCACCAAAAAATGTATCACCTGCTCCGTTTGTATCTGCAAGTCTGCCTCTGTAGGCGCTGACAGAGCCTGAACAATAATGGGTTTTATAATACGCACCGTTTTCACCGAGAGTAACAACAACAATTCTGATACCCTGATCAAGCAATTTTTCTGCACCTTTTTCAGCATCAGCTTCTCCGGTGAGAAGAGTCAGCTCTTCATCTGAGACCTTTATTATATCGACAAATTTCAATAAATATCGCATTTTAGCCAAAGCTTCAGCCTTATCTGCCCAGAGAAGCGGTCTGTAATTAGGGTCGTATGTTATTATTGCACCATTTGAACGTGCATACTCAACTGCATAACAAACAGCACTGAAACAAGGCTCATCCGTAAGAGAAACAGAGCCGAAATGAAATATATCTGCAGATTTCACCTTTTCAAAATTGATTTCATTTTTTGTCAGATTTACGTCTGCACAGTTTTTTCTGTAAAAAGAGAAAGAGCGCTCCCCCCTTTCATCAACGCTGACAACGGCAACGGTAGTTTTATAGTCATCAGACTTTACAATTCCGCTGACATCAACATTTTTGTCTTTCAGTGTTTTTATAAGCATTTCTCCGAAGGAATCATTTCCAACCTTGCCGATGAAAGCAGTTTCACTGCCCATAAGAGAGGCTACAACCGCAACATTTGCCGGCGCACCGCCCGGATTTGCGGCATATTGAGGGATTCCCTCAATTTCACCTGTCTGAGTCAGGTCAACAAGCAACTCACCTATTGTAACAATTTTCATACATATCTCCTGCATTATTAAATAAGACATCACAGCAAAACACTATGATGTCTTAAAATTTATCTTATACCGTATTTTTCAATAATGTAATCCATATCCTTATCGCCTCTGCCTGAAAGGTTGATAAGAATTGAACCTTTGCCCATTTCTTTAGCAAGCTTCATACCGTAAGCTACTGCGTGTGAGCTTTCAATAGCAGGGATAATACCCTCAAGACGTGAAAGTGTAAAGAAAGCGTCAATTGTTTCATCGTCGTTGACAACGTCATATTTTACTCTGCCAAGGTCATGCAAAAATGCGTGTTCGGGGCCTGATGAGGGGTAATCCAGTCCGCTTGCTACTGAATATACAGGTGCCGGCTCTCCGTTTGCATCTTTGAGCATAATTGAATTAAAGCCGTGCATAATGCCCTCTTCACCGTATTTAAGGCTAGCAGCATGGTCACCAAGAGTTGCGCCTCTGCCCAGAGGCTCAACACCGTAAATATCAACAGGGTCATTAAGGAAGCCTGAGAAAAGGCCCATTGCATTTGAACCGCCGCCGACACAGGCAACAATCGCATCAGGAAGCTCACCTGTCATATTTACAAACTGTTCTCTTGCTTCAATACCTACAACGCTCTGGAAATCGCGTACCATCATCGGGAACGGATGAGGACCGAGAACTGAACCGATGCAGTAAATTGCTGTTTTATATTCTCTGCAATATGCTTCAAAAGCTGCATCAACAGCCTCTTTAAGAGTCTGAAGGCCGTGAGTTACCTCAACAACATTTGCACCGAGAATCTTCATTCTTGCAACATTCGGTGCCTGTTTTTTAATATCAACAGAGCCCATATAAATATCACATTCAAGGCCAAAATATGCAGCTGCTGTAGCAAGTGCCACACCGTGCTGACCTGCGCCTGTTTCAGCAATAACCTTCTTTTTGCCCATATATTTAGCAAGAAGAGCTTCACCCATACAGTGATTAAGCTTATGAGCACCGCTGTGATTAAGGTCTTCGCGCTTTGCATAAAGCTGAACGTTACCTAAAGAAGCAGAGAGACGCTCAAGGTAAGAAATCGGTGTGGGTCTGCCCTGAAATTCCTTACGGATTCTGCGAAGCTCACTGATAAATTTGCTTGATTTGCAGATTGTGAAATAAGCTTCGGTTATTTCTTCCATAGCTTTTTTCAGATCATCATTGACATATGCTCCGCCGTACTTACCGAAGAAGCCGTCTTTATCAGGATAATTTTTAAAATAAGTATCAAAATTTATGTTGTTGAATTCCATAATAATCCTCCAGAAATAAAATCGCCCTTGACAGATTTGACTCTGCCAAGGACGAATAAAATTCATTATCCGCGGTGCCACCTTGATTGATGTGAAACATCCACTTTTCGTACTATCATACGCTGCAGTTTTTAACGAAGTGCCTCTCCGTCTTACCTACTTGATTCAGCTCGCCCTCAGAAGTCCATTCCTGATGATCTGACGTGCCGCAATCACACCGCCTGCGGCTCTCTTTGACATCGCAACCAAAAGTACTACTCTTCTTCAACGGTTTAGATTATATTACTACTCAATTTTAAAAATGTCAAGCATTTTTATCTGCAAAATGCACTCAACGGTTAAATTGAGTGAATGCGTCCTGTTGCATACTGAAGGATCTTCAGTGCATCTGCAGATTTGATTGCGCCGTCACCGTCAGTGTCAGCCTCTTTAAGCTCTTTTTCACTGAGTGTAACAAGACCTGTTGCGCCCTGAAGTGTTCTGAGTGCGTCTGAAGAGTCTATTTTGCCGTCACCGTTTACGTCACCTGTTTTTGTAAGGTCGGCATCAGTGGTATATACGCTTGTTTTCTCTGCATAGTCAAAGCTTTCAATGATATAAAGCTTACCGTTAATTTCAAAAGCGTAAATGTAGTAAGCATCTTCAATAAACTCTGAAATATCAAATACTAATGCGTCTTCAAGATTATCTGTGTAAACAACAACGCTGCCATCATAAACCACATATAAATCTTTGCCTACGAAATAAGAGAAATGCTGGTTTGCATAGCTGTAATCGGTATTTACCTCTTCAAGCTTCAGATCATCTGTAACAACGTAAACGGTTTCACCATCTTCTTCATAGTAGTCAACAGTGGTGATATAAATATCGCCGTTAAACAGCATTGTTTCAAAATAAAAGTCTTCTTCGCCCTGATAAAGAACTGTTTCTTCACCTGTTGAAAGATTTTCAGCCTTGATGCAGATATCTGCATTTTCTTTATCACCGTAAAGGAAATCTTCTGTGTAAATTGTGTCAAATTTTACAACATATTCAGGATGATCTTTTGAATAGTTATAAATTGAATCTACCTGATCCAGTTCACCGTAAACTGAGTTTACAGGTCCGTAAAGTTCGCCGTCAGTGCAGAGATATGTTGATGCGCCGGGATATGCGCTCTGAATTGTAATGCTATCACCTGAATAGAAATAACAGAATTCATAAAACTCTTCGTCTTCAATAATTACTTCTTCCTGTGTGTAGTGAGATTCCCATGTTTTTAAATCGTCGGTTGTGTAGTAAACACCTCGTCCAAGCTCCTTTTCGCCATCAGAGCCTGTTGTAATAAAGTCACCGTTACAGAAATAAAGTGTATCATCTACAAAACCGAAAAATCCATATGTGAAGAAAAGCTCATATTCACCTCGGTAAGAATCTTCATCCACCGAAATCTTGATTTCTTCAAAGGTTTCAAAATCCTTGGTTGTGAGAATAGACTGGGCAGTTACAATATATTCATCGTAATATTCTTCATTTACTTCATCGTATACTTCGCAGATATCATAACGCTGAATGAAGAAAGCGAACACATTATTGCTCTGAGAGTATGAAGCAACTTCATAATAGTCACAGGGCGGGAAATACTCAGAAAAGTCAACAGTATTAAAGTTAACACCATCAGAGGTGTAGGCAAATACATCTCCACCTTCTTCATTATCATTAATTGCAAAAAATGCGATAGTCTGTGAATCATTAGAAAGCATACTGTATGCAAAATGATTTTCCAGTGAAGGAATATCTTTTTTATTATAAGACAGAGCCATCGAAACAGACGAAAGTGAAGCACAAAGCATAACTACGCTCATAACTAATGTCAAAACTTTTAAAAACTTTCTTTTCATAAACAATTCCTCCTTATTTGTCTATAATTTTATTATACAATAACTGAAAATTATGTCAAGAAAAAGCGGTTTGTTATTATATAAAAAAACAGACCGCACGATTTGTGCAGTCTGCTGTAATTTGAAAATCAAAGAGCTTTTATATCCTCTTCTGTCACAAGCTCAATTCCTTTTGATGCAAGAAGCTGTGATGCTTTTTCATTATCTGCAACTCTGAGAACAACATAGGCGTGTTTGCCTGAAACAGTAATGAAAGCGTAAACGTATTCAACATTGATATCTGCTTGTGCAAGATACTCAAGCACCTGATGAAGTCCGCCCGGAACATCAGAAACAGAAACCGCAATAACCTGATTAACTGAAACAACACAATTTTCTTCATGAAGTGCTGCTTTTGCTTTTTCTGTGTCACTTACAATGAGACGGAGGATTCCGAAATCCTGCGTATCTGCAACGCTTACTGCACGGATATCAACACCTGCTTTTGCAATTGCTCTTGTAATAGTGAGAATTGTGCCTTTTTTATTTTCAACAAAAACTGATAATTGTTTAATAGCCATACTAACATCCTCCTTATTCTTCGCAGAGAGTATTATCTGTAATTTGCTATACCTTTAAAAATGAAAACTAACAGTTATAACCAAGCTCAAAGGCTTTTTTATTCATTTCTACAAACCTGGGTGCTACTGAGTTTTCAATAGCTTTGATCCAATTTTCATAAGGAATGTCAAAGCCTCTTGCAAGTCTGCCCATTAAAACAATATTTACTGCCTTAGATGAGCCCGCCTGCTGAGCAAGAGAGAGAGCATCAATATCATCAACGTCAACGCCTGCTGATTTGATTTCATCAAGAACATCCTGAGGATATTCTGCAGCACCGATAATTACGGGCATAGGATCAATCTGCTGAGTGTTTACTATGACCTTACCGCCTTTTTTAAGGCAATTGATCCATCTTGCTGCTTCGATTTTTTCAAAAGACACGATGAAATCTGCTTCACCCTCTTCAATAACGGGAGAATATACTTTATCACCGAAGCGGACATAAGTAACAACTGAGCCGCCGCGCTGACTCATACCGTGAACCTCTGAAACTTTAACGTCGTAGCCTTCATCAACCAGGAGCTTACCAAGAAGCTTACTTGCAAGCAATGAACCCTGACCGCCGACTCCGACTATCATAACACTTGTAACTGACATTATGCCTGCACCTCACTTTCAAATGCATCAAAGGGACAAAGCTGTTTACATACTTCACAGCCTACACAAAGGGTTGCATCAACGTGAGCTTTGCCGTTTTTAATACTGATTGCAGGGCAACCGAATTTCATACATTTTTTACAACTTCTGCACTTATCCGGGTTAACCTTAAGAGGAGTCTTAGATTTAACATATTTAAGAAGAACGCAAGGTCTGCGAGAAATGATAACAGACGGTTCCTTTGCTGCAAGCTCCTCTTTAAGAACACGCTCACACTCTTCAATGTTATACGGGTCAACAACAGCAACCCTGTTGATTCCAATTGAATGACAAAGAGCTTCAAGGTTGATTTTACCTGCAGGGTCACCCTTGATATTATAGCCTGTTGTGGGATTCTGCTGATGGCCTGTCATGCCTGTGATTGAGTTATCAAGAATAATAACGGTTGAATTTGAGCCGTTATATGCGATGTTTATAAGACCTGTTACGCCAGAATGCATAAATGTTGAGTCACCGATAACTGCAACTGTTTTGCCTTCTGTTTCTTCAAGACCTGCTTTATTGAAGCCATGAACACCTGAAACAGAAGCACCCATACAAAGAGTTGAATCCATTGCGCTCAAGGGAGGAACTGCACCGAGAGTATAGCAACCGATATCACCGAGAACGGTAACCTTATTCTTTGCAAGAACATAGTACATTCCTCTGTGGGGGCAGCCTGCACACATCATCGGGGGTCTGCCGGGAACAACAGTTTCTATTGAAGTGCTTTCTTTTGCTGCTTTACCGAAAACATCAGCAATAGTTTTCTGCGAAAATTCACCGATGTTTGTAAATTTCTCTTTGCCTTCAACTTCAATGCCGATATTTTTGCAGTGAGTTTCAATAATTCCGTCAAGTTCTTCAACAACAACTACTTTCTTCACCTTTGAAGCAAACTCTTTAAGAGCATTAACCGGCATAGGATTGATAAGACCTAATTTATAAACGCTTACGCTGTCACCGAATACTTCTTTAACATACTGATAGCAAGTACCTGATGTAATAATACCGATATCTGTGCCGCCCATTTCGACTTTGTTGAATTCGCAGCTTTCTGCATAATCGGTAAGATCAAGTGTTCTCTTTTCAACAACAGGGTGACGCTTTTTTGCGTTACCGGGCATCATAATATACTTAGCGGGATTTTTCTCATAAGGAATTGCAGGCTTTTCAACTCTTTCGCCTGTTTCAACAATGCTTTGTGAGTGAGCAATTCTTGTGCAGATTCTCAAGAAAACGGGAGTATCAAATTTCTCTGAAAGATCGTATGCTTTCTTTGCGAATTCGTAAGCTTCTGTTGAATCTGCAGGCTCAACCATAGGAACCTTTGCTGCAATTGCATAATGACGGGAATCCTGCTCATTCTGTGATGAGTGCATACCGGGGTCATCAGCTACGCAGATAACCATACCGCCTGTTACGCCTGTATAAGATAAAGTGAAAAGCGGGTCTGCGGCAACGTTGAGACCAACGTGTTTCATAGCGCAGGCACTTCTTTTTCCGCCGAGAGATGCACCGAAGGCTACTTCCATAGCAACTTTTTCGTTTGGTGCCCACTCGCAATAAATTTCTTCATATTTTGAAGCAAACTCTGTGATTTCAGTGCTTGGGGTACCGGGATAGCTTGAAAAAACAGAACAACCTGCTTCATATAATCCTCTGGCAACAGCGGCGTTGCCGATTAAAAGCTGTTTCAAAGTTAACTTCCTTTCTCTTACTGATTTCTTAAATCAAGAATTCTTTTTGCTTTGCCCTGGAAACGTTCAAGTGACTTAGGCTGAACAAGAGTAACCTTGGTCTGTAAACCTAACACACTCTTAAGTTTATCTTCTATTCTTCTCTTGAGTTTATCAAGCTCACCGTAGCTTTCAAGCAGATCGGCATTGATAAGCTCAACCTTGATTTCAAGTGAATCTTTGAAATTCTCTCTTGTAACAACAAGCTGATAATGGGGACCGATATGATCCATAGAAATAAGAACACTTTCGATCTGTGTGGGGAACACATTAACACCCTTGATAATAAGCATATCATCAGTTCTGCCCATTGTTTTAGACATTCTTGCGTGTGTTCTTCCGCAGGCACAAGGCTCATATGTAAGCTTTGTAACGTCTTTGGTTCGGTAACGAAGAACGGGCATTCCCCTTTTGCTGAGAGTTGTAACAACAAGCTCACCGACTTCGCCTTCACCAAGAGACTTATCTGTTTCACGGTCAATGATTTCAGGAAGGAAATGATCCTCAGCAAAATGCATACCGTCTCTTACGGGGCAGTCACCGCTTACACCGGGTCCGCCGAGCTCAGTCATACCGTAGTTATCAGAAACAAATACACCCATATTTTTCTCAATCTGATCTCGCATTTCAGGTGTACAAGGTTCACTGCCGAGAATACCGAGACGAAGCTTATAATCAGAAAGCGGAAAGTCTGAATCCTTGATAGCTTCACTGAGATAAAGAGCATATGACGGAGTTGCAACAAGACCTGTTACGCCGAAATCACGCATCATCATAAGCTGCTTTTCAGTGTTACCTGAGGATGCCGGGATAACCATTGCGCCAACCTTTTCAAGGCCGTAGTGAAGACCGAGAGCGCCTGTGAAAAGTCCGTAGCCAAAGCTTATCTGAATAATATCGTCTGCAGTTACACCGCCTGCCATTGCAACACGTGCAACGCAATCGCTCCATATATCAAGATCCTCTTTTGTGTAAACGCCGACTGTGGGTTTTCCTGTTGTTCCTGATGAAGCGTGGAGTCTGACAACGTCTTTCATAGGAACGGCCATCATACCAAAGGGATAATTATCTCTGAAATCATCCTTGGTTGTAAAAGGGATATACTGAATGTCTGAAAGCTGTTTGATTTTGCTGCCGTCAAAAACGCCTGCCTGAGTGAGTTTCTTATGATAAAACTCTGTATTATTGTAGCAATAATTGACTGTCCATTTTAATTTTTCAAGTTGAAGAGCCTCAAGCTCTTTTCGTGGCATTGTTTCGATATCTTTCTGGAAACAATTCATTTCAAAATACACATCCTTCTGTTAAAAAGTCCGAAAAGCTTTCGCTCCTCGGACTATTGCTATAAAGCGACAGTATATTATAACATTAAATCGCTGTATCTTCAAGTATTTATTTATTCTTTTTCACAGAAACATTCAAAGTGCTTGGCACTTGCTTTTTCTGCTTTTTTGGCACCGGTAAGCGCTGACACAACAGGAACCTCGATAAGGCCGATAATCATTGTAATTGCGCCCCAGTTAACAGGTGATGCAAGGTTAAATCCATAACCTCCGATTGAGAATCCTGCTGCTTTTGCAGTAAGCTCAGGGAAAAGACCGAGATTAAAAAGCACCATACTTGCAACCGTAATGCCCACACCTGTGATAAGGCTTGACCAAACAGCTGCCCTTGTGATTTTCTTTGAGAAAAGGCCGTAAAGGAACGGTGCGAGGAACGAACCTGCAAGAGTTCCCCAGGAAATACCCATAAGCGCAGAAATGTTGATACCCATATCATTAAGAGCCTCTTTGTTAGCGGCAATAAGAACAGAAATGAGAAGGAAAACAACAATAAAAATTCTCATAACAAAAACCTGTTTTTTCTCACTCATACCTTTTTTAACAAAGGGCTTAATAAGGTCGATTGTCATAGTTGAGCTTGATGAAAGAACCAGACCTGCCAAAGTACTCATTGAAGCTGAGAGAACAAGAACAACTACAAGACCGAAAAGAAAATCGGGAACTGATGAATTAAGAATAGCAGGAACCATTGTATCAAAATCCGGCTTGCCGTTGGCAAGAATCCGAATCAGCGATTTGCCGGAATCTGCAGCATCAGTTGTGCAGAAAAGTCTGCCTAAACCGCCAAGGAAGTATGAACCGCCTGCAACAACAACTGCAAAGAATGTTGAAATAATGGCACCTCTTTTAACAGAAGGCTTGTCTTTAATGGCATAGAATTTCTGAACCATCTGAGGAAGACCCCAAGTGCCAAGAGAAGTAAGAATAACAACACCGATAAGATTGAGGGGATCGGGACCGAGAATTGAAT
Source organism: Acutalibacteraceae bacterium (assembly GCA_045541505.1). Classification (GTDB taxonomy): domain Bacteria; phylum Bacillota; class Clostridia; order Oscillospirales; family Acutalibacteraceae; genus CAG-488. The sequence continues at coordinate 33,741 of JAZQJF010000004.1, read as the reverse complement.
TGAATGTTCCGTGAGGTGAATTTGCATTCACAAGACCAAGACCTTCATAAACGCCTGAAAGTCCGTCTTTTGCCTGAACTGCACAAATAACAACAGCAGCGATACCAATAAGCATTACAATGCCCTGAACAAAGTCATTGACTGCAGTAGCTTTGTAACCGCCGAGAATTACATAAATTGCAGTGAAAACAGCCATAATAACTATCCAGGCTGTGTAAGGCACTGACGGAAATGCTGAATTGAATAAAGTAGAAAGACCGTTATAAACAGATGCTGTATAAGGAATAAGGAAAAGGAAAACTATCATTGCAGCTGCAATTTTAAGTGCCTTTGAATCATATCTTTTTTCAAAAAACTCAGGCATTGTGGAAACATCCATTGCCTTTGTCATAATTCTTGTTCTGTTACCGAGAATTATCCACGGAAGAAGTGAACCGATAATTGCATTGCCTATACCGATCCAGGTTGCAGACATACCGTAACTCCAGCCAAATTGACCTGCATAGCCGATAAATACAACGGCACTGAAATATGATGTTCCGTAAGCGAAGGCAGTCATCCAGGGACCTACTGAGCGGCCACCGAGAACAAATCCGTTTACATCAGTTGAATTTTTGCGTGTAACAACGCCGATTATTATCATAAGCGCCGCAAACACTACGAGCATAATTACTTTTGATACCAAGATAATTCTCCTCTCGACTTTTTGGTATTTATTTAATCTGCAAAACAGAATAAATTTCTTGATTTTTTCAATAAGTGGGGTTAAACTATTTCAGGAAAAGAGGTTTTCATATGTTCATAGATTTTCACACTCACGTTTTTCCCGATAAAATTGCCGGTGCTACTATCAGTGAGCTTTCGCAGCGATGCGGCAGCAAGCCATTTGCCGAAGGCACTTTAAACGGGCTTCTTACTTCAATGGAAAAAGGCGGAATTGACATTTCGGTTGTTTTACCTGTTGTAACTAACCCGAAGCAGTTTGATTCTATCAACCGGTTTGCCCAAAACTTAAATGAAGTTAACGGAATTGTTTCATTCGGCGGAATTCACCCTGATTGTGAAAACCTTGAAGAAAAGCTTGACTTCATTAAAGAAATCGGACTCAAGGGAATTAAAATTCACCCTGATTACCAAAAAACCTTTATTGATGACCCGAAATATGTTAAGATAATTTCTCATTGCATTGAGATCGGTCTTTATGTTGTAACTCATTCAGGGCTTGATGTGGGTTACCCCTACCCCATTCACTGCACACCTGACAGACTTCTCAACCTTATTTCGCAGCTTCCCGAGCATAAAGAACCGATGCTCATTCTCGCTCACACAGGAGCTTTTGATATGTGGAACGAGGTTGAAGAAAAGCTTGTTGGCAAAAATGTTTATTTTGACCTTGCTCACTGCCTTGACAAAATAAGTGAAGATCAGCTTATGAGAATAATAAACACTCACGGCAGTAATAAAATTCTTTTTGCTACCGATTCCCCCTGGTCAGGTCAGAAGGAATTTGTTGATATTTTCAATTCCTTACCTATAAATCAGCAGGATAAAGAAAATATTTCTTTCAAAAATGCCGTTGAAATTTTATCACTTGAAAGCTTAAAAGCTTTAAAGCGTTAAAGCGATAGTCGTATTATATACTACCGATTTAAATTTTTCAAGTGTTTTTTCAAAAAAATAGGAGTGAATTTGTGAAAAGTTTTGTAATAAGTAAAAATGATGCCAATCAGCGCCTTGACAAGTTTATTTCAAAAAGTGTTCCGAACCTGCCAAAGACGCTGATGTATAAATATATCAGAACAAAAAGAATAAAGGTAAACCGTAAGAAGAGTGATATTGCCGCAAGGCTCGTTGAGGGCGATGTTGTTGAAATGTATATCAATGACGAATTTTTTGTTAAAAGCGAGACAAGGTATGATTTTTCAGGAGCTTCAAGCAAAATTGACATAATTTATGAAGACGAAAATCTGCTTTTGCTTGATAAAAAAGTCGGGCTTCTTTGCCACCCTGACGATAAGGAATACATAGACAATCTGATTGCGAGGGTAAAAAAATATCTTTATGAAAAAGGCGAATATGACCCTGACAAAGAAAATTCATTCACCCCTGCCCTTGTAAACAGAATTGACCGCAACACGGGCGGAATTGTTATTGCCGCTAAAAATGCCGAAAGCCTTAAGATTCTCAACGCACAGATGAAAGAGAGAAATCTTAAAAAGACATATCTTTGTGTTGTTCACGGTGTTATGGAAAGAAAAAGCGGTCTTCTTGAAGGCTGGCTTGTAAAAGATGAGCAAAAAAATAAGGTCAGGGTTTATACCCGACCGAGAGATGATGCAAAAGAAATCCGCACAAAATACAAGGTTATTGAAAACGATACAAAAAATAACTTAAGCCTTGTTGAGGTTGACCTGCTCACAGGCAGAACCCATCAGATAAGAGCGCATTTTGCCTCAATCGGCCATCCTCTTCTTGGCGACGGGAAATACGGCACCAACGACCTTAATAAAAAGTTAGGCTACAAAAAGCAGTTTTTATATTCATACAAATTGGCATTTGAGCTTGATGAAAATGCAGGGCCGCTTAGTTATATGAACGGCAGAGTTTTCACCGTTGACAATGTGTGGTTTGTAAAAGAATTCAAAGAAAGAAAGCTATAATAAAAGCTCGGAGAAAATCCGAGCTTTTTGCTTTATGAAAAGTAAAAATAAACTGTATTTTCATTTTTAGAAACGAATAAAACAATCCGTTCATCTAACACAAGCTGTTCAGAAAAAAGATAAGTTTCATTTTTTACAAGCTCTTTCAAATCATCACAAGCATATTCCTGCATCCCCGATGCGACTCGGTCTCTGATACCCAGAGGAAGATACGGGTATCCCGTCATTTCTTTCCAATCATCGTATTTATTGATTATCGCCTGATAATTTTCCTCGGTAAGCGTGATTGTTCCCGTGGTCGGAGCTACGACTTCATCTGCAAATAACGATGAATTTTGCAAGGAATAATAACAATCAAAACTTTCAATCGGGACAGATAATATGGGTTTGTTCAGGTCAAGGTCAGCAACATCTGTGGTGTGATAGATTTTGCCTTCTTCCATTTCAGGCTCACCAAATTCAATAAAAGGAGAAAACAACCAGAGAAGCCCTGCAAACAAAGCAAAAATCACGGCAAAAAAATATGAGAATACTTTACGGAGTTTTTTAGATTTCATATAACACCGCACCTTTTAGATTATAATCTTTTAATCATTAGATAAACAAAATGACTAAACGTTACAAAATATTAATACCCGTGGTCAACGTGTTCCCATTGTCCGTTAGCATTTCTTGCTAAAATCCATTTCCAATTTTGGTAGGTGTAGTTTGAATTCAACGAGCCGTCACCGCCGGAAGAGTCCACATCAAAGGTTGAAACAAAAACAATTACATCTTCTGCATTATTCCTGTCTGCAAAATCCTGAAAGCTGACATTCTTTTCATCGCCGATATATGTTATTTCAGTAAGAGTGCAACCCTCAAACTCTTTTTCAAAATAGTCTATCGCCACGTCAACAGCATCAGCAATTTCTTCATCAGTGTATATTTCAGAATCTGCCGGTATGATTTTTACATTATTTGCATCGCCGCCGCTGACACTGTTGCAAGATGTTAAGCCAAAAACACATAATAAAATTAAAACCGAACACAAAACTATTGATAAAAACTTTCTCACTCAAATTCCTCCTTTTCTTTTATAGTTTAAAATATAACAGGTAAAAATACAATATCTGTTAATTAAATATAAAGAACGTATAAAATTTTAATTATTGATTTGATAAAAACAGTCTGTTATAATACCTTGTGTTATTTTAAAAGAGGTATATTATGAACACTATCAAAAAAATTTCTGAGAATGTAGGTAAATATGCTCTTACGTTTTTAAAATGGCTGATGATTTCTTTATTAACGGGCGCTGCCGCAGGCGGTGCTGGTGTTTTATTTTCAAAAGGATTAGCTTTAGCCAACACTTTAAGAGCAGTGCATCCTGAAATAATTCTTGCCTTGCCTGTTGCAGGTGTTTTAATTGTTTTTATTTATCAGATCAGTAAATTTGACGACAAGGGAACGAATCTTGTTATTTCCGCAATTCACGGTGAAGACACAGTTCCTTTCCGTATGGCACCGCTTATATTTGTTTCAACTATTCTTACTCATCTTACAGGCGGTTCTGCCGGCCGTGAAGGGGCAGCTGTTCAGCTCGGCGGCGGAATCGCAAGTTTTCTGAGCCGCTATTTCAGACTCAGTGATAAAGAGAAAAAAATAATAATTATGTGCGGAATCAGTGCAGGTTTCTCTGCAGTTTTCGGCACACCACTGGCTGCAGTGATTTTTGCTGTTGAAGTTGCAACTGTAGGAAGACTTCAATATTCCGCATTATTCCCCTGTATAATTTCATCGCTGACAGCCGCAGTAATTGCAAAATTAACCCATTGCCATGCTGAGCAATTTGAAATTACACAAGACATTGACTTTACAGTCAAAACTGTTTTACTGATTGCTGTTTTAGGGATGCTTTGTGCTGCAGTGGGTATACTTTTTTCAAACTCGCTTCATTTAAGCTCAAAGTGGCTTAAAAAGCTTCTGCCAAACCCATATATACGTATCTTAATCGGTTCAGCGGTTATTATTTTATTAAGCATTATTCTTAAAACAACCGATTACAACGGCGCGGGAATTAACCTTATTTCAGACTCATTTAACGGCATTGCACCAAACATTGCATTTTTATTAAAAATTATTTTCACTGTCATCACCCTCTCTTCAGGCTTCAAAGGCGGTGAAATTGTTCCTACATTATGCATCGGCGCAACATTCGGCTGTCTGTTTGCTTCACTGACAGGGCTTTCACCTGAGCTTTGCGCCGCAGTTGGTATGGTAAGCTTATTCTGCGCTGTGACAAACTGCCCTCTTACTTCACTGATATTAGGCTTTGAGTTATGCGGATTCGGCTGTACGGCATTTTTCATAATCGGAATTGCAGTAAGCTATGTTTTTTCAGGAAAAGGCGGACTTTACACTACCCAGAAAACACAATCAAAGATTAAATCGTTCACATTATTAAACAAATCATCTTCAGTTGTTGACTAAGACATACGCTTTTGATAAAATAATTTAAAATTTATTCAGGAGGAATAATATGAGTTTCAGAGATTTAGCACCGACGCCCCCTATGGGTTGGAACAGTTGGGACTGCTACGGTGCCGCAGTTAATGAAGAGCAGCTTCTCGCTAACGCCGACTATATGGCAAAGCATCTCAAAGATTACGGTTGGGAGTATGTTGTTTGTGACATTCAGTGGTCAGAGCCCACAGCAAACAGCTTTTATTATCACTACTTTGCTCCTCTTTGCATGGACGAATATTCACGTCTTATTCCTTCTGTTGAAAGATTCCCCTCTTCAGCAAACGGAAAAGGATTCAAGCCTATTGCCGACTATATTCATTCGTTGGGACTTAAATTCGGTATTCATATTATGAGAGGCATTCCCAGACAGGCTGCTCACCAGAACACAAAAATCAAATGTGAAGGTGTTACTGCAAGGGATATCGCAAAGCCTTCTTCTATCTGTTTATGGAACCCTGATATGTACGGCCTTGAAACCCATAAAAAGGGCGCGCAGGAATATTACGACTCCATTTTTGAATTATATGCTTCATGGGATGTTGACTACATAAAATGTGATGACATTGCCAACACTGAGATATTCCCTCACGACCCGTATTCAGCACGAAAAGAAATTGAAATGATCAGAAAAGCAATTGATAATTGCGGCAGAGATATGGTGCTCAGCCTTTCCCCCGGCCCTGCCCCCGTATGGGAACACGAACACCTTGCAGCAAATGCAAATATGTGGAGAATGACAGGAGATTTCTGGGATGAGTGGAGCAAGCTCCACGCTATGTTTGAGCGTTGCTACACCTGGCAGGAATATGTTCAGCCCGGCGCATGGCCTGACTGCGACATGCTCCCCCTTGGCAGAATTCAGAAAACAGAAGAGCTTGCACAATACAGAAATCGTTACACACGTTTCACACACGATGAGCAGATTACAATGATGACCCTTTGGGGAATTTTCCGTTCGCCTCTTATGATGGGCGGTGAAATGCGTGAAAATGATGAATTCACACTTTCACTTCTTCAAAACAGAGAGCTTATTTATATGCTCAAAAATTCAAGCGGAGCAAGACAGTTCAAACGTGAAGAAACTGACGGCAAAGGTGAAATTATCTGGACCTCAAACGGTGAAAATTGCAAATATGTTGCGCTCTTTAACACCGATGATGAAAAAAGAGAAATCAGCTTTGATATCAACGATATTTCTATCAGCGGCATTAAATACAGCGTTTGGGATATGTGGAAGCACGAAGAATACACAGAGACAGACGGCAAATTCACGGCTGATGTCAACTCTCACGGCGCAAGACTTTTTAAAATTACAGTGAAATAAACAAAAGCTCGGAGTTCAGCTCCGAGCTTTAATTTTTTGTCTGATTATTGTTGGAAGATTCATCATATATTCAAGAGGTTTATAGAATACATTAAGTGAGAGTAAGACTGTTATTGCAAGGGAAAGCGGTATCATTATTATTAACGCCCACCACGGCAAAAGCGGCAACAGTAACTCCTTAAGACCAAGATGATTAAAGAGAATATAGAGAATTATGTAGTGATAAACATAAACAGAAAGGGTTCTCGCGCCAAGGACCTTTAAAGCAGGTAATTTTGTGTGATTCGGTATCAATGCAATAACACTGAAACCGGCTAACGCAGAAATCACATAGCAGAAAAGCCTGAGTGCAAAAGCATATTCAAAGTGCTCCGGTATGGCAATGTAGGGATTCCTGCCCGTAAATAACGGACGAAGAACATAGAAAACATCGCCAAAGCCGAAACAGCCGATTGCGATAATAAGCAAAACCACAACAGACACAGCCTTAACCCATGACTTATCGCATACATATTTAAGTGCTTTGGCATCAACTGCATATCCCACGTAAAAGAACGGGAAATATACAATAATACGTGAAATTGAGAACACATCGCCTATACCCCTGAAATAGCCGACTATCAAGGCAATTACAACGCTTACCGTAAGCACAACAGGAAACTTTATCTTCCTCACAGGATATGTAATCAACGGAAAGGTAAACATCGCAATCATAAACCAGGGCAAGCCGCCGTCAACGAAAAGGCTGAGTCTGAATTCGCCCTTTGCCAGAAAAACATATATTGCCAGAACCAGCTTTGTAAACAAATACACAATCATATACCCTGCGATTTTATCAAACCTGAATTCATTGACAGTTCTTTTTGAAAAAAGCCCTGAAACAAAAATAAACAAAGGCATATGAAATGTATAAATAAACAAATATAAATTCTGCATTTCCGCTGAACGGTCAGTATAAAAATCTGCAATATGACCGAGCACTACCGTAAAAATAAGAAAGAATTTTAAAATATCCCACTTTTCAATTCTCTTCGCCATAGCAACACCCCTCAGAAAGTATTGTTATTCTATGCTCATACTCGCAACCGCATTAAGATCAAGATCAGCTATATTTCCGTTCAAAAATTCAAAGTAACCCTGAGCAGCAACCATAGCTGCATTGTCACCACAATATTTAAGTTCAGGGTAATGGAGTTCCCATTTTCGTTTTGCACAAAGCTGTTCCATTCTTTTTCTCAAAACGGAATTTGCAGAAACTCCGCCTGCAAGAACAATCTTGTTATAGCCAAGATCTTTTGCAGCTTTTTCAGTGTTTTCAACAAGGCAGTCAACAACCGCATTCATATAAGAAGCACCCAGATCCGGCACGCTGATTTCTTCACCCTTTTGCTTTGCGATATTTATTGTATTAAGTACAGCTGTTTTAAGACCTGAAAAACTGAAATCATAGGGTGCACCGTCAACCCTGGGATGAGGAAGCTTGTATGCCGTCGGATCACCGTTAACCGCAGCCTTATCCATATTAAGACCGCCCGGATACGGAAGCCCCATTGCTCTGGCAGCTTTGTCCATAGCTTCACCTGCAGCATCATCGTGAGTATAACCGATTATTTTAAAATCTGTATAATCTTTAACTTCAATTATATGACTGTGTCCGCCTGACACCACAAGGCAGAGAAACGGCGGCTTGAGTTCCTGACAGGTTATGTAATTTGATGCAATATGCGAGCGAAGGTGATGAACAGGCACCAACGGTTTTTCCGTTGCAAATGACAATCCCTTAGCAAAGTTAACACCCACAAGAAGAGCGCCGATAAGACCCGGTGCATATGTAACGGCAACGGCATCAATATCGTCAATAGTGCAGCCGGCATCAATCAAGGCGTTTTTCACAACGCCGCTGATAGCCTCAGCGTGACGGCGCGATGCGATTTCAGGCACTACGCCACCGTATATTTTATGCTCTTCCACCTGTGATGCGATCACATTTGAAAGCACCTTTCTGCCGTCTTCTACAACAGAAGCAGCAGTTTCATCACATGATGATTCAATTCCTAAAATTTTCATAGTTTCATCCTAAATCCAATGTCATTATTATTCCGTCTTCAACAGGGTCAGAGTAAAATTTTTTCCTTTCCCCTCTGACAGTGTATCCTCTTTTTTCATAAAGGGATATTGCCGGGATGTTACTCTTTCTGACTTCAAGAGATATAAATTCACATCCTCTTTCTTTTGCACCCTTCTCTGCCTGAGAAAGCAACGCCGTTGCCACACCTGAACGGCGGTATTTTTTACTCACCGCAACGTTTGCAATATATCCCTCACCCACGATTTCGTGAACACCGATATATCCCATAATATTTTCATCTGCCTGAGCAACGAGAAAATGTGCATTTTCATTATCAAGCTCAGTGAGCAAAGATTCTTCACTCCACGGGGCTGAAAAACATTCTTTTTCAATAAGGGCAATATCTTTAATATGAGCTTTGCTCATCGGTACTATCTTCATTATAATTAAATCTGCAAGAATTTCAAGATGATATTGTATTTCTGCTGCACATGAAGAATATATTTCCCCGTCACCGCCGTAAGGGTCAGGTATTCCTTCGCCCGGCACAATTACTTTCGCTTCAGGCGCAATGCTTTTCACTGCTGCAGCGTGGCTTTTTGTCATACATACAAACAAATCCGTTTCCTGCACAACATATTGCGAAAAAGTACGGCTTCGGTGAGACTTTATATCTGCACCGAATTTCTTCGCAGCGGCTATGGCTTCATCGGTAGCAGTATCACCTGCATAAGCATAGATTCCACAGCTTGAGCAGGTCACTCCGTCAATATTTTTTTCTTTTATTATCTTTTTAAATATGCCTTCAGCCATAGGACTTCGGCAGGTGTTTCCCGTACATACAAAAGTAATATGCATATTAATCACCTTTAGCTTCATACCACGTTTTGCCTGAATGAGCGTCGGCAATAAGCTTAACTTTCATTATGCAGGCTTTTTCCATCTCTTCAGCAAGAAGCTTTTCAACTGCTTGTGCTTCGTTTTCAGGAGCTTCCACAATGATTTCATCGTGAACCTGCATAATAAGTTTTGCCTTGAATTTCTCAGCTTTCAGGCGGCTATAAACGTTAACCATTGCAATTTTGATTATATCAGCAGCCGTTCCCTGAATAGGCATATTTCTTGCTACTCTTTCACCGAAGCCTCTGGTATTGAAATTGGAAGATGCAAGCTCCGGTAAAGCTCTTCGCCTGCCGAAAAGAGTTGAAACATAACCGTTTTCTTTGGCATTTTCCACAACAGACTGCATATAAGCATCAATTCCGCTGTAATGATTAAGATAGCCTTTTATATAAGAATCGGCCTCTTTACGTGTAACCTTTATGTCTTTAGCAAGAGAAAACGCACCTATTCCGTAAACAATACCGAAGTTTACAGCTTTAGCTTTACTTCGCATAGACGGTGTAACAAACTCAACAGGCATATTGAAAACCTGAGAAGCTGTAACCGTATGGATATCCATTTCATTATTGAATGCATCTATCATCGCCTTATCGTCGGCAATGTGAGCAAGAACGCGAAGCTCGATCTGTGAATAGTCAGCATCAACAAGCTTACTGCCCTCGGGGGCAACAAAGAATTTGCGCATTTCTTTGCCTACCGGGGTTCTCACGGGAATATTCTGTAAATTAGGCTCAGCTGAAGAAATTCTTCCCGTTCTGGTCTCGGTCTGGCTCAGGGTTGATCGGATTCTGCCGTCAGGAGCAATTTCTTTCACAAGGCCTTCACAATATGTTGATTTTAGCTTTGCCAGCATTCTGTATTCAAGCACTTTATCAACAATGGGATAACTGTCAGCAAGATCTTCCAAAACATCGGCGCTGGTTGAAAATCCGCTTTTTGTCTTTTTACGGGCAGGCAGCCCGAGTTTGACAAAAAGAATTTCACCAAGCTGTTTGGGAGAATTTATATTAAACTCTTCCCCGGCCATATCATATATCTCACCCATAAGAGTGTCTATTTTAATCTGAAGCTGTTCGCCGTATGCTACAATTCCGTCGCGGTCAACAAGAAAGCCTGACACTTCCATTGAAGCGAGAACCTTTGCAAACGGAACCTCAATTTTATTTAACAGATCAGCCTGACCGTTTTCATCAATAAGCGACTTCATTTTTTTCCACGCAGAGGGCATAACCGAAGCATTCTCTGCGCAAGGAATATCTGTTTCATATGAAGGCACACAGGCACCATATTCAGCACAAAGGCGTTTAGGTGAATATTCGCTGCCCATAGGATTAAGGATGTAACCTGCCAGCATCGTATCACTTACATTGCCTTTGATTTCAATTCCGTGGCGGAATGCCCACTCATAAAGAAGCTTTATATTATCAACTATTTTTGTTATTTTTTCATTTTCAAGAAGACGTGACATTTCTGAAGCAAAAATGAAGCCATCGTTATTCAAAACATAAACTGTATCACCTGAAGATACGGCAATCGTTGAAATTTCACCGTCATCATAATCAGCAGACATATAAACAGTTTCACATGACAAAACCTGATCAAAAGAATCAACTTCTTTGATTTCAACTTTCTTGTCAGATTTCATAGATTCAGCTGCAAAGCCTTTATCAGTTAATCCAATTTTTTCGATTAACTTATACATCTCAAGGCTTGTCAGTAATTTATATGCTTTCCCTTCATCTACTTCTGTGGGAATGTACGCATCAAAATTCATATCAATGGGAGCATCTGTACGTATGGTTCCCAAAGTGTGGCTGAGAAGCGCCTGATCTTTATTATTCATGAGCTTGTCTTTCAAGGAACCTCTTATGTCAAGAGAATCAATGTTATCATATATATTTTTTACGGTAGTATATTTTTTAATAAGGTCGCCTGCCGTCTTAGGTCCTACACCCGGCACACCGGGAATATTATCAGACGAGTCACCCTGAAGGGCTTTGAGCTCAATCATCTGATACGGTTGAACACCGTAATCTTCAAAAAGCTTTGCTTTGTCATAATAGACAGTGCCCTTTGAGGTTGCAAGCAAAACGACCGCATTGTCACTTATAAGCTGAAGGCTGTCACGGTCACCTGTTGCAATAAAGCACTTATCATCTCCGCGGCAAGCGGCACTTACCGTACCGAGAATATCATCTGCTTCCCAGCCTTCTGTTTCAACAATTCTGTATCCGAGAGCCGTAAGTAATTCCTTTATAACAGGCAACTGCTCACGAAGCTCTTCAGGCATTCCCTTTCTGCCTGCTTTATATTCTTTATACATCTCGTGGCGGAAAGTCGGGGCCTTAAGGTCAAAGGCTATGGCAACCCTATCAGGTTTATATTCATTTTTAAGGCTTAAAAAGATATTCATAAAACCCTGAACGGCATTAGTGAATCTGCCGTCTTTAGTTGTTAATATCTTGATTCCGTAAAAAGCTCGGTTAGCAATACTGTTGCCGTCTATTACCAAAAAACGCATACAATACCTCCGAAAAAATAATCTACGTACATTATACCATATTTTTGACAAGTTGTGTGGGTTTATGTTAAAATATTTTTCGGATGTGATGTTATGAAAATTAAAAATCTTAATATTGACGGCTATGCCGCTCTGGCACCGATGGCAGGTGTTGCAGACAGAGCTTTCCGTGAGCTTTGTTCCGGCTACGGATCCGCTTATGTCATAACCGAAATGGTAAGTTCAAAAGGCCTGACAATGCAGGATAAAAAGTCTAAGGAGTTACTGTATATTTCTGATGAAGAACGGCCGGCAGGTGCGCAGATTTTTGGCGACACACCGGAAATTATGGCTCTTGCAGCAAAAAAGGCTCTTGAATTCAACCCTGAGTTTATCGACATCAATATGGGTTGCCCTGCACCCAAAATCGCAGGTAACGGCGGCGGCAGTGCTCTGATGAAAAATCCGACACTCGCAGGTGAAATTGTTAAAGCTGTGCGCGAAACTGTTGATTTACCACTTACGGTTAAAATGAGAACAGGCTGGGATGAAAACAGTATCAACTGTGTTGAGCTGGCTAAAATCTGCGAAGCTAACGGAGCTGATGCCATAACCGTTCACGGCAGAACAAAAACACAGATGTATTCTCCGCCCGTCAATCTTAATCACATAAAAGCAGTAAAACAAGCGGTAAATATTCCGGTCATAGGTAACGGTGATATTGTTGACGGAAAATCTGCAGAAAAAATGCTCGAAGATACAGGCTGCGATTTTCTTATGGTTGGCAGAGGTGCATTGGGTTCGCCTTGGATTTTTGAATTAATAAATGCTTACCTTGAAAAAGGCGAAACAATTCCGGAACCTGATATTGACGTAAAAATGGAAGTAATGCTCAGACACATCAGAACTCTCTGTGAATATAAGGGGGATTATGTGGGAATGAGAGAAGCCCGCAAGCATGCTGCGTGGTATATTAAAGGAATGAGAGGCGCTGCAGAATTCAGAAGAGAAATCGGAACGCTTGAGCATATTGAACAGCTTGAAGATCTTGCACAAAAAGTAAAAAAGTGTTGCAAATCTTTGTAAGGTGAATTACTTGCCTGATAAAAAAGTCAACTCGGATATGCAGTGTATATACGGATGATTTCTTTGAATTATAAAATTCAAGTTTCGACAAAATTTTTAGGCGTAAAGTTTTTTACTTTACATAAAACCTGTTCAAAACTCTGTTTTTACCTTGAAAAACCGTAGATTTTGCACATTTTCCACAGAGTTTTGCACAACCGACAAGTTAATTAACTTCCCCCGTAAGTAATTTGCTTTACACCAAAAATTCACCTGATTTTATATTCATAGGTGATTTTTTATTCATTATTATTCACCTTTTTTGCAATCAAACTTGATTTTTTTATTTTTATTAAAAAACTATTGACAAACACATAAAAACTTACTAATATTTTCATTAAAAAAAGATATAACGGAGGATTAATGATGGTTTTCGAAAAGTTGAGAGATATTTTAAGCAGCTATTTTGATATAGAAAAAGAATCAATAACTATGGAAAGTGACTTTGCTGATGACTTTGAGGCAGACAGCTTGGATCTGGTAGATCTTTCAATGTCAGTTGAAGACGAATTCAGCGTGGAGCTTCCTGATGAAATGCTTGAAACTGTTCGTACGGTTGGCGATGTAGTTAAAACAATTGAAAATTTAAAAAAGTAAAATAAAAACAAAACTGACGGCAGAATTAATTCTGCCGGCGAGTATTTTTTGTAAGTAACAGTTAAGAATATATGTAAAGCTTTGCACATTTACAATAATAATTTTTGGCTTAAAACAATCACTTTTTGTAAAGCCTTTTAACTTTACCGTATTGTTTCATACAAGCTGTCACACAAAGCACCCAGTTGCTCCATAGTAAGGCTCTCAGGTCTTACCGTAACAGGCAGCCCTGCGTTTTCAATAGCGGAATTTACCGTTTCTTTTGAAAGACTCATACCTGAGCTGAGTGAATTTGATGCAGTTTTTCTTCTCTGAGCGAAAGCCGCTTTTATCATTGAAAAGAAAAGCTTTCTGTCTTTGATTTCAACAGGAGGTTTTTCTCTTAAGTCAAGTCTTATAACCGCACTGTCAACCTTTGGAGACGGCATAAACGATCCACGGGAAACATCAAAAACCTTTCTGCTTTCAGCATAAAAATTGACAGCAACGGTAACCGCACCTGCGTCACGGCTGCCTACCTTTGCACAAAGACGCTGTGCTGCCTCTTTTTGTACCATAACAGTTATTGATTCAGCGCCTATTCCGCTTTCAAGAAGCATCATAATAACAGGCGAAGTGATATAATAAGGCAGATTAGCACAAACCACAAAAGGTTTATCACCAAAATGCTCTTTGATTATTGAATGCAAATCAGCTTTCAGGACATCTTCGTTTATAATCGTCACATTATCAAAATCTGACAGAGTTTCATCAAGAACAGGTAAAAGCCTTGTATCAAGCTCAATACATACAACCTTATCGGCACGTTTTGCAAGCTCAGCAGTAAGAACGCCCACACCTGCCCCGATTTCAAGGGCACAGTAACCTTCTCTCGCCCCGCCCTCTTCTGCAATTCTCGGGCAGACCGAAGGATTAACTATAAAGTTCTGACCCAATGATTTTGAAAAAGTAAAACCGTGACGGGTCATTACGTCTTTGATAACGGAAATATCCGATAAATTTTTCATAAAAACCTCGCAATCTCTTGCATTTAAACAGAAATGTTATATAATTAAATACGGTTATATTATACTTAGGAGGAGTCATTATGTCAATATTAGTAACAGGCGGTGCCGGTTTTATCGGCTCACACACTTGCGTTGAATTGCTTAATGCAGGCTATGATGTGGTTATTGTTGATAATTTTTATAACAGCCAGCCCGAAAGCCTTAACAGAATTAAAAAAATCACAGGTAAAGATTTTAAATTTTATGAAGTTGATATCAGAGACAAAGCCGGTCTTGATAAAGTTTTCAGCGAAAACAAAATAGATGCTGTTATTCATTTTGCAGGTCTTAAAGCTGTTGGTGAAAGCTGCCAGAAACCTCTTGAATATTATGAAAACAACATCGGCGGTACTGTTACTCTTTGTGAAGCAATGCGCGCTGCAGGCTGTAAAAAGATTGTTTTCAGCTCATCAGCCACTGTTTACGGCATGAATAATGTTTCTCCGCTTACAGAAGATATGAAAATCGGCGGCACTACAAACCCTTACGGCACAACCAAATATATGATTGAGCTTATTCTTCAGGATCTGTATGCTTCAGATAACGAGTGGAGTGTTGTTATCCTTCGTTATTTCAACCCCATCGGCGCTCACGAAAGCGGAATGATCGGCGAAAACCCCAACGGAATACCCAACAACCTTATGCCTTACATCACTCAGGTTGCTATCGGCAAATTGCCTCAGCTCAGCGTTTTCGGTGATGACTATGACACCCATGACGGTACAGGCGTACGTGACTACATTCACGTTGTTGACCTTGCTCTCGGTCACATCAAGGCTGTTGAGAAAGCACTTAATTCCAACGAAATCAATGCCTATAATTTAGGTACAGGTATCGGATACAGTGTGCTTGACATTGTTAAAGCATTTGAAAAGGCATCAGCTCAGACCATTAACTACAAAATCGTTGACCGTCGCCCCGGTGACCTTGCAACCTGCTACTCTGACCCGTCAAAAGCACTCAACGAACTCGGTTGGAAAGCTGAAAGAGATCTTAATAAAATGTGTGAAGATTCCTGGCGTTGGCAGAAAAATAACCCTAACGGATTTGAGTATTAATCTTATGTTCCGCTGTAAAACGGCGGAACATTGTTTTACAGGAGATGTTTATGGAGCTTACCGAAACATATAACGAAGCCCCCGAAGTTGCCGTACTTGTCGGCATTGATATGGGCACATATGATGCTGAAGTTTCTATTGATGAACTTGAGGAGCTTGCGAGAACTGCAGGTGCAGTTGTGTCAGCGCGAGTCATTCAAAAAAGAGACCGTCCTGACAGTGCAACTTACATCGGAAGCGGCAGAATTCAGGAAGTTAAAGAATATTGCAAAAACAACGATGTTGACCTTCTGATTTTTGACTGTGAGCTTTCACCTTCTCAGCAAAGAAACATCGAAAATGAGACTGACATCAGGGTCATTGACCGAACAATGCTCATTCTTGATATTTTTGCTGCCCGTGCCCGAAGCGGTGAAGGTAAAATTCAGGTTGAACTGGCTCAGCTTAAATATTCACTCCCACGTCTTGGCGGAAAAGGTAAAGAGCTTTCCCGTCTCGGTGGCGGTATCGGTACGAGAGGACCGGGTGAAACAAAGCTTGAAAGCGACCGCCGTCACATACGCAGAAGAATTCAGAGCCTTGAAGAGGATTTGGCTGAAATTGCTAAGCGCCGTGAGCAACTTCGTCACAGACGTGAAAAAGACGGTGTTGAAACAATTGCCATCATCGGTTACACAAACGCAGGAAAATCAACACTTATGAATGCCCTTACTCAGGCAGGCGTGCTTGCAGAAAATAAATTATTCGCAACTCTTGATCCCACTTCAAGAGCACTTACCCTACCTGACGGCAGAGAGGTTATGCTGATTGATACGGTTGGTCTTATCCGCAGACTCCCCCATCATCTTGTTGAAGCATTCAAATCAACTCTTGAAGAAGCAGCTAATGCTACTGCAATTCTTAACGTTTGCGATGCGTCTGACCCGCACTGCGGTGAGCATCTGCAGGTAACTTACGATTTGCTTCACTCGTTAGGATGCCAGGATAAGCCGATAATTTCAGTAATGAACAAGTGCGATAAAGCAGAAAATCTTTATGCTTTGCCCAATATCGGAAAATTCTGTATGATTTCTGCTCTTACAGGTGAAGGTCTTTCTCAGCTTCTTGCAACTATTCAGATTTCCCTTCCGCCTACGAGAAGAAAGGTTGAGTTTCTTTTCCCATACGATAAGGGCGGACTTGCAAATAAAGTCAGAGAAGACGGTGTGATACTCGCTGAAGATTACCGCCCTGAAGGAATCTATATCAAGGCAGTAGCCGATATTATATTTATTGAAAAAAACAAGGAATATCTTATATAAAAAATGCCACGGAAAATATCCGTGGCATTTCTGTTTAATAGTATAAAACTATTGTATTTGTTTCTAGCGACTTTTGAACATCGATTATCCGTTGATTTTCAGAACCTCTGAATTTCAGGGTGATGTTTTTAAGCTCCTGCATGAATTTGCCGTCAACGAGAACATCAATCATACCAAGCATTTCGTCAGTAACTTCACACCTTGCACGGCTGTCTTTCAGCAATTCCTCATCAAAAAGATAACCTGTGTAGCACCAGATACTCTTTTGTGGGAATTGCTCTTTTACCTTTTTTAAAAACGAAATCAACACTCTCTGATTCTGCGGTTCAAAAGGTTCGCCGCCAAGAAGAGTAAGACCGTTAATAAAATCGGGAGAAAGTGCATTTAAAAGCTCTTTTTCTGTTTCTTCGGTAAATTCCTTGCCATAGCTGAAATTCCATGTTTCAGGGTTAAAACACCCCTCACAATGATGAGTACAGCCTGAAACAAACAAGGATACTCTTACGCCTTCGCCGTTGGCAATATCTGTTTTTTTTATTTCGCCGTAATTCATTACAGATGAAGCACTCTTTCTTTGATTTCCTGTGTTCTGCCCTGATTCCAGAACTGTGAGCCGATGTAGCCGCAGGTTCTTCTTGCAACATTCATCTTTGCCTGGTCACGGTTGCCGCAATTGGGACATTCCCACACAAGCTTACCGCCGTCATCAGTAACGATCATAATTTCACCGTCATAACCGCAATCCTGACAATAGTCACTCTTGGTGTTAAGCTCAGCGTACATAATATTATCATAAATAAATCTGATAACCTGCAAAACTGCTTCAAGGTTATTCTGCATATTGGGAACTTCAACATAAGAGATTGCTCCGCCTGTTGAAAGTGCCTGGAATTTAGCCTCAAAAGCAAGTTTGTCAAAAGCGTTTATCTCTTCTGTAACGTGAACGTGGTAGCTGTTTGTGATGTAATTCTTATCAGTTACACCTTCAACGATACCGAATCTCTGCTGAAGGCATTTTGCAAAACGATAAGTTGTGCTTTCTAGAGGAGTACCGTAAATACCGAAACCGATTGTGGTTTCTTCTTTCCACTGATTACAGGCTTTATTCATATATTTCATAACGTCAATTGCAAACGGAGTAGCTTCAGGGTCAGTGTGTGACTTACCTGTCATATATCTTACACATTCGCAAAGACCTGCATAACCAAGAGAAATTGTAGAATATCCGCCGTAAAGAAGCTCGTCAATGGGGGCTCCTTTAGGAAGACGGGCAATAGCACCATGCTGCCATAAAATTGGAGCAGCATCTGAAAGTGTACCTTTAAGACGGTTATGACGACACATAAGAGCCTCATAGCAAAGATCAAGTCTTTCGTCAAAAATCTTCCAGAATTTGCTCATATCTCCGCCTGAAGAAAGAGCAACATCAACAAGGTTAATTGTTACAACACCCTGATTAAAGCGTCCGTAGAACTGATATTCACCTTTTTCATTTTTCCAGGGAGTCAGAGCGCTTCTGCATCCCATAACGGGGAAACAGTTACCTTCCTTGAGCTCTTTCATTTTCTTTTCAGAAATATAATCGGGAACAAGGCGTTTCGCAGTACACTTGGCTGCTAACTCTGTAAGGTAATAATAACGTGAACCCGGCTGAATATTATCCTCTTCAAGGACGTAGATAAGCTTGGGGAACGCAGGAGTAACCCATACGCCGCTTTCATTTTTAACGCCCTGATAACGCTGATTGAGAGTTTCTTCAATAATCAAAGCAAGGTCAGCTTTTTCCTGCTCATTCTTTGCTTCGTTAAGATACATAAAAACAGTAACAAAAGGAGCCTGACCGTTGGTGGTAAGAAGAGTCACTACCTGATACTGAATGGTCTGAACGCCCTTGCGTACCTCTTCGCGAAGTCTTCTTTCAACAACTTTGTTGATAGCTTCTTCATCAACGTTGCCGCCGAACTCCTCAGCTTCAATAAGAACATCCTTACGGATTTTTTCTCTTGAAACCTGAACAAAAGGAGCAAGGTGAGCAAGGCTGATACTCTGACCGCCATACTGACTGCTTGCAACCTGGGCAATAATCTGAGTTGAAATATTGCAAGCTGTTGAGAAGCTGTGGGGCTTTTCAATACAGGTTCCGCTGATAACGGTGCCGTTCTGAAGCATATCTTCAAGGTTAACAAGATCACAGTTATGCATATGCTGAGCAAAATAGTCCATATCATGGAAATGGATTATACCCTGATCATGAGCTTCTGTGATTTTGCGGGGAAGAAGAATTCTTTTAGTAATATCTTTACTTACCTCACCTGCCATATAGTCGCGCTGAACACTGTTAACAGTGGGGTTTTTATTTGAATTTTCCTGCTTTACTTCTTCATTATTACACTCAATGAGAGAGAGAATCTGATTGTCGGTGGTGTTGGCTTTACGGATAAGTGAACGGGTGTAACGATATTTAACATAACGTCTTGCTACATCAAATGCACCCTGAGCCATAATCTGATTCTCTACGATATCCTGAATCTCTTCAACAGATAAAGCTCTGTTGGCTTTGCTGATTTTGAATTCAACGTATTCTGATATCTCTTTGATCTGAGCGTCAGAAAGCTCTTTTTTACCGTCAGTTGCTTCATTGGCTTTTGTTACAGCCGCTGCAATTTTAGCAACATCAAAATCAACTTCAGCGCCGTTTCTTTTAATAATTCTCATAAATTCACCTTTCTTAATCAAATTCACTTCATTTTAACCATATAACAAAATAATGTGCCGAATGCCTATAAATAATACTATATATTGTGTTAGATGTCAATATCTTTTATAAAAAAGCAAAAAATTTCCTCTTCAGTGAGAAGAGGAAATTTTTCTTACAGTTTTCCGCCGTTTTTAACAAACAGTTCACGAAGCTCCTGCTTACGCTCATCTGTATATGTATATGCCCAAAGATTATAAATTCCGTCAAAGTCCTCGAAGGTTTCATCATTGTGATGTACAGCCTCCCCTGCTTTGTAGGGAAGATTAAATTCCATCGTTCCGTTTGAAGCAATAAAGCACTCGTCGGCAATATCAACAGCGTGGCGGTTGACATCGATTTTTTCAAACTCTTCGTCATATTTAATCTGGGTTGTCGGGAAAAGAATTGTCTTAGCATCAGAAAGCTCATAAAATTCTGTTTTTGTACCCATATGCCCGTGATGAGCCGCCTGCATAATATCACATTTCAAAAGCTTACCGAAACGTGGGCAGACAATATCACTTTCTTCGTGGCCGGCATCGCCCGGGAACTGAACCGTTGTTCCGCAGGCCTTCATAATAAGCATTGTAGAAGAATCATTATAATTCAGATTTGAATTAGGGTAAACATCCTCGTGGGTGCAGAGAACCCTGAATTCAAGATTTCTTACAAAAAAGTGCTGACCTGAATGAAGCTTTACTTTTTTAATTTCAGTATGCTCTTCAAAAAGCTGTTCATACATTCGCTGAAAATTCTTGTTTGACGGCATCCAGTTATGGCTGTCACGATGTTCGGTTAAGATAAAATTATAATAAATTGTTTCTATTTCAATGTCAGTTTTATATCTTAACACGTCACAGAATTTACCCACGTGATCATCGTGACCGTGAGAGAAAAACCAACCTGCAACTCTGATTTTTTCACCGTCCGGGGTAAGCTTACGAAGGAAGTTATAAATTCTTTCATCATCATTAATTGAGTAGGGATGAGCACTGTCGATGATAAAAAAGCTATTGTCACAGCAACGGATTATATAACACATTCCGCAGTCAATAAGAGTATGGTCAACCTCAAACTGCCACAAGGTTGTGGGGCAGCGTTCTTCCATCGGCGGCATTTTTGTGTCATAAAGCGCAGTGTATCCGTCAGCAATAATCCTCAAAGAAGCATCGTGAGAAGTAAAATAGACGTGAAGGCAAAAGCCGTCTTTAACAAGAGTTGTATAATAATTATCACCGTAAGCGGTTTCGTCAAAAATGCTGTAGCCCATATTCAAAGCTTGGGCAACGTACGAATCCATATCTGCTTTTTCTTTGTTTCTGTAAAGAAAAAGCCATACACCGTTGTTGCAATCATAAGGGGCTTCTCCCCCTGCCGGAAGTGTAGGTATTTTGTTTAATATATTCTGCATAAAACCTCTCCTTACAAAAGATTGGCTGATTTTAATATTACTGCGCTGACAAAAACAGTGAACACTGAGCCGATACTCGTCCACACAACAAGCTGACCTGCCAGCTGCTCATCATTGTGCATCTCTGCCGCCATAACCGCACTTGACACCGCAATCGGTGAGCCGAAAAGAGCTATAAACGCGGCATAATCATTTGATGTGAAGCTGAAAAAATCTGATTTATTCAGAAGAATTGCTGCTCCTACACCGATAATCGGTGCAACAACAATTCTCAGCAAGGTACCGAAAGAAATCTGCTTTTTTAGGCCCTTGATTGCTTCAAAAGAAAACTGACCGCCAAGAACAATAAGCATCAGCGGAGATGCCATTTTTGAAACAGTTGAAATAACCGAATATAAAAACGGAAGATTGTTTTTGATAGTGAAAACAGGCAAACCTTCTGCAGTTACAGGCAAAGCTGACCTTGCAGCAAGGCAGACAAGACCTATTACGATTGCTATTATCAGCGGGTTTCTGACGGTTTTGGCCATTATTGATTTAATGCCGGGTCTTCGGTTTGTTTCATCTTTAATAAACACTGTTAAAGATATAACAGCCAACACATTGAAAAGAGCAATTGAAAACGCAGAAAGCACTGAAACCACTGCAAGAGTACAATCCCCGCCCAAAGACTGAGCAAGGGGTATGCCTATTATTGCAAAATTTGAACGGAATGAGCTTTGAAGAATAACGCCCTTCTGCCTGTCATCTTTACAAAAAAGTGTGACGCAAACAAGGCCGATAAAAAATAAAACCAGTATTGTCACAACGGCATATAATACCGTTGACCAATTTATAGAAGAAAGACTGTCAATTTCATAAACATTGAAAAAAAGCAGCATCGGCAAAGCTACTCTGAACCCAAGCTTGTTGGCGGTTTTCAGAAACTTTTCGTCATAAAATTTTCTTTGACGCAAAAAATAGCCAAGTCCGATAAGCAAAACTATCGGCAGAACTGCATTAGCTGCGTACAAAAAGACATTTATCATAAGCTGGCTCTTTCTTTTGCTACGTTTTCGTAGGCAGTCTGAAGCCATTGACGTGCTTTTTCAACACCGTCATCACTGCCTTCAAATTCAAGAGACTGAATTTTTTCTTCATCCACTGCATCAAATGACTGATTACCCACAAAGCACTGTGCACATACAACAAAGCTTTTTTCGCCGTCAACTTCTTTTTCAATTAAAAAAGTTCGGTACTTAAATTCTTCATCAGCAGCATTGTGCCTTTCAGGATTCAAAGAGAGCGAGCCCGTGTAGGAATTACTTTTCCAACCTACATTAGCAGCACCTACAAGATATTTATAGCTTAAAACTTTTACTTCTCCCATTCTGACGCCTCCGTTCAATACCATATAATTATATCACCTTTTAAAATTCATATCAATAAAAAAGAGGCAGAAAATCTGCCTCAGAAATTGTTTATTCTAACTGTTTTGCCGTTACCGAATTCAACTTTATAACTTTCCGGTAAAGAGTCTGTTCTTGCAGGATAATCAGTTGAGAGAATCTGCGCTCCGCTTTGCATTGAAGCTTCAAGCTTTTCTTGTGAAACGCTTGTGTAACTGTCAACCATTGTTCTTACAATAAGCTTCTGAGTATCAATGACTTCATTTTTGCTTTCAAACACCTGAGACGGTTCATTCATTATCAGAAAGCTTGCATACGGCAAATCACGGTCATTATAACGAAGCATCGGGAACATCGCTTGTGTTCTGATGCTTTCATCAACGGCAATATAGTCTTTGGTTACCCCTGTTTCGTGAAGAAGCACAACAACCTTGCCGAGCATATCTTTAACCTTGCACCAATCATCTGCGCGGCGCATATCTGCAAAGGAAGCATAATCCCTGAGCATATCGGCAGGCTCAAACAATTTATCACCAAGAGTATCTCTTAACAGTTCATCCATTTTAAGAGCATAGTCAAGGTTCATATATTTCATATTTTCCATTGGGATAAAAACTGATTTTGGCTCAATTATAATTGTTATGGGCAGGTGTCCGGGATTATAATCAGACCACAATTTAATTTCTCTGAGCGCAAGTTCAAAATCATAGCAGGATGTACCGTTATCAAGAAACGGGCTGTGCATACAGGTAAACGAAATATCTTCACCGTTTTCAACTGTTTCGATATCCATCTCGATACTTCTTATTCCGCAGTTAAATTGCTCTGTCAGAGTCTGACTTGAAAATTCCCCTGTTTTATCACTCACAAGATTAAATGTAAGAGTTGAAAGATTATCAAAAATCTGACGGTATGCTTCAACAGACTGTGTCTGATAACTGTTATGGGTAGCAATGAATGAAAGCTCATTGAATTTAATGTCGTCTTTTACAGCTGTATTTAAATCACCCAGAACAAAGCTTTGTTCATTAACCTTTGGCATAGCGTTGTTCGCATACGCAGATTCAAGCTGACTGAGCCTTAACAGCTGAGCTTGTTTATCAGCTTCTGCCTGAGCAGTATTCTGAGTAAAAACTGACGGCAAAAGCATTACCGTAGCCACAAGCAAAGATATGATTTTTTCAATTGCAGAACTTATCATAATCAAAACCTCCGAAACAGATATTGTAATTATAGCAATACAAAAATAAAAACGCAATATTTACAAGTAATTTATTGAAAACGGAATTTATTATGCTATAATGTAAACATCTTTTTACGGGAGGCTTATTATGGATTTTAAAGAAAAACCGGTAAGAGGCTCACAAAAAAGCCCCGACCATATAATGCTCAGCATCTCTGACGATGCCAAAACAACTATGACCGTTACCTGGAGAACCTCAACAGATGTTCCGTCAGGATACACACTTTGCAAAAAAGATGGCTGTGATGAAATCATCAGAACTGAAGCTGTATCTGAAATTTTTGAAAGTGATATTGACATAAGTTACATACATTGGGCAAAAATCACAGGCCTTGAACCCGGCACAAAATATTATTACACCTGCGGTAATGACGAAAACAGAAGTGAAGAATTTTATTTTGAAACCGAGCCTAAAAACCTGACTAAGTTTAAATTTATTGCAATTTCTGACCATCAGAAATGCAAGAATTTTAACAAGCCTGATTATTCTGAGCTTCAGAGCTGGCTTAATGAAGTTTTAGAAAAGCACCCTGACACCCGCTTTATTTTAACAGGCGGTGATAACTGTGACTGCGGTCAGCACGAAGTACAGTGGAACGGTATGTTCAGCGGACTTACAGGAATCATCGAGCACGTTCCTTATATGATGACCTTGGGTAACCACGATAATCGGGGCTTCGAGATTTACTCTGAAAAAGAGTGTATCGGCAGATACTATTCTGAACCGGCTGAATTTTTCGGCAAACAGTTTAAATATTCTTACCCCTATAACGGACCGAAAGACTGGAAAACGGAAAACTACTCTTTTGACTACGGCAACTGTCACTTTGTGGTTTACGGCGTTAACGGCCCCGAAGACGTTAATGAATGGTCACTTGAGGACCACAAAAGCCACGATAAGGCCTGGACTTTCGGCGCATACCACTTCCCTGTTTATTACTCAGGCCCTGAGCTTACCAACGATGACGCTTACCCCATGATGAGAGAATGTATGGAAAAATGCGACATTCTTTTTTCAGGTCACGAGCATAATTTTTCAAGAAGCTACCCTATCAGAAACGAAGAGATTTTTGATAAGCCCTCACAGGGAACGATTCATTATATGCTTGGTAACGCCAACAACAATCCTCCCGGCTCACGAACAATGGATAAGGTATGGCACTGTTCATTCTATCCTCAGGAAGAATATAATCAGATGGTTGCAATCATTGAAGTTGACGGTAACAAGGTAACAATGACATCCGTTCTCAACGACGGCAGAATTGTTGACGAATGTATCATTGACAAAGATAAAGACGATATATTCCCCCACAGAGTCGCACCGATTTTCAAGCAGACAAGATTAATGTTCAAGGGCGCAGACCTTGGTCTTTGCATGGCAGAAACTCCGCCGGAAGAAAAAGACGGCATCTGGTACGCTCCGATGGCAACAATGGTTGCTTTCATCGGCGGTGAAGTGCTTAAAGAAAAAGGCAAGGTTACCTGTGAGCTTTACGGCACAAAGGCAACATTCTTTGAAGACAGCGACATAGCTTTTGCCGACGGTAAAGATTATAAAATGAACCACAAAGTTTACCGCGGTGCAAAAGGTCAGCTTTATATCCCCGTTGACGATTTTGCAAAAATCTGGGGTATGAAATGGGCTTATGCCAAAAGAAACAATTTCATAACAGTTGAACACCCGAGTGAAGACAAACCGTTCACCGTTCAGCCGTAATAAAAAGCCTGCGGAATAATCCGCAGGCTTAATTTATTATCTTCAGATATCAAAAAGTCCTCTTCTCTTAACGCAGGTTTCAAGGTTAATGGCGTCATACACACCGTCGTCAAAGAGGTCGCAGATTTTTTTGTACTCATCAAGAGGAAGTGTTTCAAGGGTGTAATTGTTTGCAATACAGAATGCAACGATTTCGCCTGTTGCTTTGTAGGCATCGCGGAATGCAAGACCCTTGCTTACAAGGTAGTCTGCGCAGTCGGTGGCATTGATAAATCCGCCTGCAGCCGCTTTTCTCATATTTTCGGGCAAAGCAGTCATTGTGTCAATCATAGGAATAAAGGCTGTAAGGCACATTCTCACTGTGTCAATAGCCTCAAAGGTGAGATCTTTATCTTCCTGCATATCTTTATTGTAGGCAAGAGGAAGACCTTTCATCATTGTAAGAAGTGCATTCAGATCACCGAAAACACGTCCTGCCTTACCGCGGATAAGCTCTGCAAGGTCGGGGTTTTTCTTCTGCGGCATAATGCTTGAACCTGTTGAAAACGCATCATCAAGCTCAACGAATTTAAATTCCCAGGAGCACCAGAGTATAATCTCTTCACTGAATCTTGAAAGATGCACCATAACAAGTGACATAGCGCAGGCAATTTCAGCGCAGAAATCTCTGTCAGCAACACCGTCGAGAGTGTTAGCGGTGTATCCGCCTGAAAAACCTAAAAGCTCGGCAGACATTTCTCTGTTAATGGGGTAAGTTGTTCCTGCTAATGCACCTGAGCCGAGGGGTGAAACATCCATTCTTTCAACAGCATCATCAAGACGGCTCACGTCGCGCTTGAACATTTCAATATATGCACCGAGATGATAACCAAATGTAATAGGCTGAGCACGCTGAAGATGAGTGTACCCCGGCATAACCATTTTTGAGTACTCTTTCTTTTTCTTTTCAAGAACTGTAAGAAGTTCCTCAAGCTGAGCTTTAATAGAGGCACATTCTTTTTTAAGATACATTCTCACATCAGTAGCAACCTGGTCGTTACGGCTTCTTGCTGTGTGAAGTCTTTTACCGGGGTCACCTACACGTGCAG
Source organism: Acutalibacteraceae bacterium (assembly GCA_045541505.1). Classification (GTDB taxonomy): domain Bacteria; phylum Bacillota; class Clostridia; order Oscillospirales; family Acutalibacteraceae; genus CAG-488. The sequence continues at coordinate 7,067 of JAZQJF010000004.1, read as the reverse complement.
TGAGAGTCTGCTCAATGAATGTATGAATATCCTCAGCATCCGGGTCAATCATAAGCTCGCCCGCAGTGATTTCATCACGGATTTTATTAAGCTCTTTTACAATAATGTCACAATCATCAGCGCTGATAATTCCCTGCGCACCAAGCATTGTTGCATGACCGATACTGCCGTTGATATCTTCCATATACATACGGCTGTCGGTAGCAATTGATGAGTTGAAGTCGTTGGTTTTTTTATCGGCCTCTTTTGAAAAACGGCCTGCCCAAAGTTTCATTTTTGTCGCTCCTTAGTTTACAAATCTACAATAAAAGAGTTTACCACAGTTTTTTTGTTAAATCAATATTTTTATTCAACGGTCATATAATTATGTCCGTCAAAATCAAACCAGGCGTATTTTCCGTTTTCAATAATCATATATCCGTGCCAACTGTCTTCTTTCGGAATTGAAACGGAACCCGGATTCATAACAGTTATGTTACCAACAGCTTCACACACGGGAATATGAGTATGACCGTGAAGAAGCACATCGCCGTCACTGAGAGAAGGAAGATTGCTTTTATTATAAATATGACCGTGAGTGGCATAAATTGTATTTTTGCCGTCAAAAAGAATTGCATAATCGGCAAGAATCGGGAATTCAAGCACCATCTGATCAACCTCTGTGTCACAGTTACCGCGGACACAAAGTATTTCATTTTTTATTGAATTAAGAAGGTTGATTACTTTTTTGGGTTCATAGTCACGGGGCAAATCGTTTCTCGGACCGTGATATAAAACATCACCAAGAAGCAAAAGCTTTTGAGCACCGCTGTTTTTATAGGTTTCAACAAGCTTTTTGCAATAATAATATGAGCCGTGAATATCTGATGCAACTAAAATTTTCATAAAACACCTCTGAATATATTAGCATTATTTAAAAATCATCGGGCTGTGAGTTATTTCAAGAGCCTTTCTGATCACCTTGAGAATTATTGGCTGCAGCTTCGGATTCTTTCTTACAAAATCACTTTTATCTGCATTTTTTACAATAAAATCAATGAAATCAGGCGTTGAGTCAATTTTCATTTTAACCTTGTTTTTTAAAAACTCAAACACTATCGTTATGGTAGAAAGAGTGTTGATCGGCTTAACCACAGCGTTAAGTTTACCGTCTTTCATAAAAGCATATGCCCATAAAACATAAGGGTAACCCTTTATGCTGATACCGGACAAACGGGGTTTGCCGTCAAGACCGCATTTAATGATAACATCATTGTCCTCTTCCTGCCATTTTATCACAAGAACGTTTTCATCTGATTCAAATGAAAGGTTGTTGAGATTTTTTCGCGGGCGCATCGCCATACTGCATATCACCGAGCGCGGTATTATACTCGCAGGGAAAATCAGCCCTGCGAGTAAATCTGAAACTTTTGACAAACGGAAGGTTTTCCCCTGAGGGATCTGAGGCAGATTTTCACATACGGGAATTTCTGCATCTTTGTTTTTAAGATAAAACCGCAGCGTTTCGTCCCATTCTTCCGAAGGTTCCTCCTCAAAAGCACGCGGCAGAATTTTTTCAAATGCACGGCTTGAATCTCCGTCATTAAGGCAACAGTTGAAGCACGCCATAACAAGTTCTTTTTCAGGGAAACAGGTTACCTGCTGACCGTACATACCGGTCATACTGTATCCGCCTTCGTGAATCCAGAAAAAATATCCGTAGCCTTCGGTGCTTTTTACCCCGAAACGCACGTGCATTTTTGTCGCTTCCTGAGTCCACCATCGGGGAATTATCTGCTCACCGTTCCATTCACCGCCGTTATAATAGCACTGGCCGATTTTGGCAAGGTCTCTGAGCTTCATATAACAACCTGTTCCACCGACAAGTTCACTGATACAGTTGAATTCCCAGAAAGGAACATCTATTTCAAGAGGAGCAAAAAGACGGGGGTTAAGATAATCTATAAGATTCATACCGGTTATTTTTTGTAGAATAGCACCTGCAACGTGAGCATCGTTATTGCTGTAAAGAAAACCCTTGTTTTTGCGAAACGGAGCTTTCATAAACATCTCAACATAGTTTCCTCTCATATCCTGAGTGAAAGAAAACTCCTTGTTGCTTTGCATCGTCAAAAGAGAACGGACAGTGACATTATCCCATTCATCACTTTCGCAAGCTTCATATTCTGGGAAGAAGTCAATCACCTTGTCATCAAGAGACAGTAACCCTTCATCAATTGCAAAACCGACAGCAGTTGAAACAACTGACTTTGTAAGTGAAAACATTGTATGGGGAATTTCTGCTGAATACGGCTTGATGTAATGTTCAAATGCCAGCTTACCCCTGTGAAGAATAATGAGGCCGTGATTTTCAATATCTTTTTCGTCAAGCTTACGGTAATACTCAAGAATTGCCTTTGAGCTGATTTTCACATCGCTTTTAACAAACATCTTTCACACTCCCCTTTTATCCGATTATCATTATAACATTCTCTTAAAAATAAGCAAGAGCTTCAGGTGATAATATAAAAACCGTATTGTAATTACTCCGAAAAAATGGTAGAATATACGTTGATAAAATCAGATTTACGGGTGAGAAAATGAAAATTGCCATATGCGATAATGAACAGGTCATACTTGACGAAATTTCACGCGAAATAGAAGAATATGCCAACTCACAAGATTTTGACCTGACTTATGAAACTTTTAAATCATACGAGAGCCTTACGGACAGAATTGACGAATTCAACTTGTTTATTCTTGACCACAATATGGATGACATTATTATCGACCCGGATGAATCCGAGCTTATGACAGGCAAGGAATTCGCAAGAATTATCCGCAAATCATCAGACAGTAAAAAAGGCATAATTATTCTTACTGCATATCACGATATTGTATACGACACTTTTGACATCGGTTTAGTGTGGTTCCTTCGCAAACCTACAAGTAAAGAAGATTTGTTCAAGGCATTGGATAATTACTTTTATTCAGTTGCCAACTCAGGTTCTGTAGCCGTAAACATCAATAGCGAAATCCACTTTATTGATACAGATAAAATACATTATATTGAAGTTTTTCACAAGGATGTTTTCATTCATACTGATGATGAAACTCTGCGATGCCACAAATCAATTACCGAGTTTGAAAAAGAGCTTACTAAGTTTGGCTTTTTTAGAACACACCGTTCGTATCTTGTGAATGTTTCTAAAATCAAAAGTATCAACAGCAAAACTGCTGTTATGAAAAACGGTGATAAGGTTTACACCAGCGAAAAGAACTACGCAAAGCTTCGCGAGCTCTATCTTAAAAATCAATTTTAAGGTGATTCTATGCTTATTGAATGCGTTTCCTATCTGTTTAAAAATATTGTAGGCACAGCTTTTGTCCTGTTTATTCTCAATAAGCTGATAGGTTATAAAGTGCAGGTCAAAAAAGCAGCAACGGCTATCTCGGCTGTAGTGCTGGTTGCCATATCAACGGTTCCTTTTTTTGTGATCAAAGACTCTGAACTTGTGTTAAGCCTGGCTGACCTTTCAACATTGGTGCTGTTTTCGCTGTTTCCGTACTGCATATTAAAGTCTACCAAGAAAAAAGTCTTTTTCCTTTTTGGCTTTATTTTAAATTCGGTTCTCGATTTGATAGTTTCCGTTATATCCACAACAGCCAAAATCACATCAGAAGCAACGATAAATTGTATATACGCAGGCATTCTCTCAGTTTTGTTTATAAGTGTAATTATTATATATTACAAACGTGATTTCATTGTTCCGGTTGACTTTTTTGAAAGCATACCTCCCCTGTTTTACATAGTTATTCTTGTTGCAAGTGTTGCAACGCAATACACGCTGATGCTTGCGCAGGATGCCACCTTCTTTGTAGATGTGGCACAATTGCTGCTGATTATTGCCGCGGGATTCATATTGGTTTGCCTTTCGTATATGGTGTTCAAATATATCACCGTTTCACTCAAAGAAAAAGACTCTCTTGAACAGCTCGATATGCAGATTCAGCACTACGAAGAGCTTGCAGAAAAAAATCGGGATATTCGCCGTTTCAGACACGATTTTAAAAACAATATGTATATGCTCGGTGTTATGCTTGAAGAAAACAGAATTACCGATGCTAAAGAGCATCTTTCAAAAATGAATGTTGAAATCAAAGAAACCGAGAGTAAGTTTGCAACAGGAAATTATTTTGCAGATGCGTTGATTGCCCACAAGGCAGATGAAGCAATGAAAAATAATATTCAAATTACGTTTAACGGAAGCCTTTCGCCTGACAAAATTAACAACAGCGACCTTTGCACAATTCTTGCAAATTCCATTGATAATGCGCTCAGAGCTTGCTCAGGTCTCGCACCGTGCACAGTACACATTGATGCATTAACAAGCGAAAAGGGATGTACTATCACGGTCACCAACCCTGTGACGAAAAAAATTGAAATCAAGAATAACACCGTCAAAACCTCAAAGAAAGACACCGAAAATCACGGTTTCGGTATAGGCAACATAAAAAGAACAGCACAAAAGTATGACGGATTTGTCACACTTAACAGTACGGACTCTGAATTTTCAATTAAAGTCGGACTACTGTATTAACCCCCCAAAAAACAAACGCGGCAGAGCAAATGGGCACGCCCCATAAGGATGTTTTTTGAGCGATACGGTGTAACCCCGTTTGGGGTTGCACCGTTTTTCTCTTTGTTAAGCTACAATGCGGTATTCTTGCGGATTCTTTCTTGCTTCTTCCATTATAGCAATTACTTCTTCCTCTGTCGGAATACAAATCATCCCGACACCTGTAAAATAAATATCCACCTTTACAAAACAGTGACCGCTTGATTTATCATTGTTATGAACCTCAATACGTTCAATAAGTGAATTGACAAGTGTCGGTGTAAGTTCCTGTATATCAGTCATTTCTCTGAAAGTGCGAAGAAGCAATCTCAAATCAACAGATTTCTGCTCAGCCGATTTTAAAGTTTCCTGACCCTCTGAAACAGTTATGGCAAGTTCTTTTTGCTCTCGTTCATATTTTGCCATCAGCTTTCGGTATCTGTCATCATCCATTCTACCAAGAGCATTGTCTTCGTAAACCTTTTCAATAAGACGGTCTAACTCTTTTATGCGGATTTCACCGTCAGCAACAGTCTTTTTCAGCTTTTCGTATTCTGCTTTTCTCATAGCATCGTTTTGTTTTGCTATCATATACAAAAAGACTTTTTCATTGTAGCGAATAAATTCTGCTAAGTTTCGTATAGCTTCAAGTACAATTTTCTCAAGCACAATATTACGGATATAATGGATTTTGCAAGTACCGCTTCTGCCGTCCTTGTAGTTTGCACATCTGAAAAACTCCTGATTCTTATTCAGACTTTTAGCTGCACAGAAGTGTAATTTTGCACCGCAATCATAACAATAAACCAAGCCTGAGAATAAACTTGTTCTACCTGTGGCAGTAGGTCTGCGACGGTTTTCACGGAGCTCCTGAACTCTTAACCACTTTTCTTCACTGATAATCGGTTCTTGCATATCAGGGATTATCTGATATTCTTCTTTGGGATTATGAATTACCTTATGAACCTTGTAACTGACAGTTGTACTTTTAAAGTTTACAGCACAGCCTGTGTACTGCCTGTTTTCAAGAATGTTAACAACTGTCTTTGGGTCCCACCTATAAGGATTTGCAGGAACAGGGTTTGAATGTTTTCTGCCGACAGATTCATAATACGCTGACGGAAGTAATATTTGTTCTGCTTCCAATATACGAGCAATTTGCAGAGGACCTCGCCCTGCAAGACACAAATCATATATTTTTTGTACAACCTCTGCTGCAGGTTCATCAATAAGCCATTTCTCTTTATCTGTTGAATCTTTCACATAACCAAAAGGCACGGTAGAAGATACTCGTTTACCGTTGTTAGCCTTTGATTGCCATACTGCACGGATTTTCTTTGAGGTTTGTGCGGCATACCATTCGTTAAAGATGTTGTAGAACGGTAACATCTCCATACCGTCACCTGTGGAACTGTTTACATTTTCCTGAATTGAAATGAAGGTTACACCGAGTGACGGATATACAATTTGCGTTAATCTGCCTGCTTCAACCTGCTCACGACCAAAACGTGACAGGTCTTTTACTATGATTCTGCAAATCTTACCTTCTTCAACCATTTGTTGCATTTGATTAAAACCGCTTCTGTCAAAGCTTGTGCCCGAAATACCGTCATCAATGAAAAACATCGTGTTTTTGTATCCGTGTTTTTTACAATAGTCAAGCAAAATCTGTTTCTGATTGGATATACTGTTTGACTCATCTTCTCTGCCGTTCTTCTTTTTGGATTTATCATCCTTTATATCTTCAACTGAAAGACGGCAGTAAAGAGCCGTAATTAATTCATCATTTATTGTTTGTCCTGAAATATTTGTTGCAGTTGTCATTAAATATTCTCCTTTCCGACAACCGGACATCGCAAGGATATTCACATTTTACAATGTCCGATTGTCTTTTTTCAAATGTATGATTTACAATAATTTTTCAGACAATATCAGTTCCTTGAACTGTTCAAAGATACACTGTCTGCCTTTGGGATTAAAGTGCGTAGAAACCTCATAGGTTGTACCACCGATTTTCATTTGAAAGGTTTCTTCACCGAAACGGCGTATTTTGCTACGATCAACAACTGCTTCTTCACTGCGGGAAGCCATAATATCTGAAATGCTTGAAAGCTCGTTTTCATCAATCGGCTCAGGCGGTAAAACGAATATTGTTTTGTTATCGGGAAATATCTCTTTCAATTATCTCACCTCGCATCCCTGTTTCTCTGTCGCTGAAGGTATTTGCGATAATATTCCAGAGCTTTTATGATATGCTCTTCTTTCTGCTGTTTGGTGTAATTCTTACCGAAGAACTTGTTAATGCGTTCTTCAGGTATTTTAATAGCTTCTGCCTGATTAGGCTTTGGTGCTGTCAAAATTGCTAACACCGTATCAGCGTTAAGCTGATTCTCCTCCGAGAGCTTACGCATTTTCTGTGCCTGTGCAAGTGAGGGAGTGACCTCATCACTCTCATAGGTTTCAAAAATC
>JAZQJF010000003.1:0-135153 GCA_045541505.1 Acutalibacteraceae bacterium | reverse complement strand
AATATGGCAATGGGTGCCGGTGGCGGCGGATTTGACCCCGCGGCAATGTACCAGGCAGGAATGCAGCAGCAACAGCAGCAGATGGCACAGCAGCAGGCTCAGCAGTTGATTAACGCTCAGGCTCAGGCAATGGCAAATGCATCAGCATCCGCACCTGCACAGGGCGGTTGGAAATGCGCTTGCGGAGCAACAGCAAACGGCAAATTCTGTCCCGAATGCGGCTCACCGAAGCCTGCAGAAGCAGAAGGCTGGACATGTAGCTGCGGTGCAGTAAACAAAGGAAAATTCTGCCAGAATTGTGGAAGCAAGAAGCCTGAGGGAGCCCCGCTTTATCAGTGCGACAAGTGCGGCTGGAAGCCTGAGGACCCTCACAATCCTCCGAAATTCTGCCCTGAATGCGGTGACCCCTTTGATATGAACGATGCTAAATAAGCAGGTGATTTAATGTCAGCTTTACTTGATTATAAATGTCCCTGTTGCGGAGGCAAAATTGAATTTGATACCTCCCTTCAGGAGATGAAGTGTCCGTATTGTGACACAACCTTTGATGTTGATGCACTGAAAGAATATGATGATGTTCTCAATACACCGACACAGGATGATATGCAGTGGGAAACAAAGCCCGGCAGTGAGTGGCAGGATGGTGAGGCCGATAATATTTCGGTCTATACCTGTAATTCCTGCGGCGGTGAAATTGTGGGTGCAGAAACCACAGCGGCCACAGCCTGTCCGTTTTGCGGTAATCCCGTGATTATGACAGGTAAATTATCGGGAGCTTTAAAGCCTGATTACGTTATTCCTTTCAAGCTTGATAAAAAGGCTGCTAAAGAAGGTCTTTTAAAACACCTTGAAGGCAAACGCCTTTTACCCGATGTTTTCAAAGATCAGAATCATATTGATGAAATCAAAGGTGTATATGTACCTTTCTGGCTTTTTGATGCTGATGTTGATGCCAATATCCGCTACAAAGCTACCAAAACAAGAATGTGGAGTGATTCAAAATATAATTATCACGAAACAAGGTTTTATTCTGTTTTCAGAGCAGGTAATATTGCCTTTAACAGAGTTCCTGTTGACGGTTCAAGCAAAATGGCAGACGATCTTATGCAGTCAATAGAGCCATTCAATTTTAATGAAGCCGTAGATTTTCAGACAGCGTATCTTTCAGGCTTCTTTGCCGATAAATACGACGTTACCGCAGAGGATAGTATTCAGAACGCAAATAACCGAATCAAAAAAAGCACAGAAGATGCATTTGCTTCAACAGTGACAGGCTTTAATTCAGTTGTTGCAGAAAACAGTGCTGTTAATCTTCATAACGGTAAGGCAAAGTATGCTTTATATCCTGTATGGCTTCTTAATACATCGTGGAACGGTGAAAAATTCACCTTTGCAATGAACGGACAGACAGGCAAATTTGTCGGAGATCTGCCTATGGATAAAAACAAATTTATCAAATGGCTTGTAGGTCTCGGTGTCGGATTAAGCGCGGCAGTGTTCGGCTTGCTTACCGCTTTTTCATATCTTTAACGGAGGGACAGAATTATGAAAAAAACAGTTTCTTTAATTCTTGCTCTGCTGTTAAGCTTATGTCTTATGACTACGACAGTCAGTGCCAAAAATCCTAACATTGTTGACGATGCTGACCTTCTGACCTCCCAGCAGGAATATCTGCTTGAAACAACAACAGATGTTATCCGTGATGATTACGACTTTGAAGTGGTCATAGTTACGGTTGAATCCACAGAAGGAAAATCTATTGAAGCTTTTGCTGATGATTATTATGATTATAACGGTTACGGTGTTGATGCAGAATACAGCGGCGTGATTTTAGTTGTGGATATGGGAAGCCGTAATTGGTTTATTTCTACAACTGGTACGGGAATCTCACTGTTTGGTGACGGCGAAATTGATTATATTGAGCAAGAAGTTATACCTTACCTTTCAGACGGAGATTATGCAGCTTGTTTCTCAGAATTTCTGGATACTTGTAACGAGGTTCTGGAGTTAGATTCCCAAGGCGAAGATTTTTCTGATTATTATGGCTACACTGATCAGGACTATTATTATGAAGACGACTACGGTTATTCATCACCGGGCGTAGACTGGACAAAAAATATTTTTATTTCATTAATGGTCGGTTTCGGTGTTTCTCTTTTGATTGTTTTCGGTATGAAATCAAAGCTCAAAACAGTCAGAACCAAATCAGAAGCTTCTGATTATGTTGTGCCGGGCAGTATGAACGTCACAAACGCTTATGAAAGGTTTCTTTACCGCCACGTTACCAAAACACCCCGTCAGCAAAATAATTCAGGCGGCAGATCAGGCGGTGGAGTACGCGTAAGCTCATCAGGCAGGTCCCACGGCGGCAGAGGTGGACGTTTTTGATAAAATTTTAACAAACCTATTGAAAAAGTGAAATCTGCATAGTAAAATAAATATGTAAAAGTGCTTCACTTTTAATAAAACAGAAAGAAGGAAATTCCAATGGCAAACAGATTTGTACTCAATGAAACTTCATATCACGGCGCAGGCGCTATATCAGCAGTTGCTGATGAAATCAAAGCAAGAGGCTTTAAAAAAGCTTTTGTATGCTCTGACCCTGATCTTATTAAATTTAACGTAACAAAAAAGGTTACCGATATTCTCGATAATGCAAATATCCCTTATGAGATTTATTCACAGATCAAAGCTAACCCCACTGTTGAAAATGTTCAGGCAGGCGTTGAAGCTTTCAAAGCAAGCGGTGCCGAATGTATCGTTGCTATCGGCGGCGGTTCTTCAATGGACACTGCAAAAGCTATCGGTATTATCATCACAAACCCTGAGTTTGCCGATGTAGTAAGCCTTGAAGGTGTTGCTCCTACTAAAAATCCCTGCGTTCCTATTATTGCTGTTCCCACCACAGCAGGTACAGCTGCAGAGGTTACAATCAACTACGTAATCACAGACGTTAAAAATAACCGTAAAATGGTTTGTGTTGACGTTCACGATATTCCCGTTGTTGCAGTTGTTGACCCTGAAATGATGGCATCAATGCCCAAAGGCCTTACAGCAGCTACCGGTATGGACGCTCTTACACACGCTATTGAAGGTTATATCACCAAGGGTGCTTGGGAGCTTTCAGATATGTTCCATATCAAAGCTATTGAAATCATTGCTAAGAGCCTTCGCGGTGCTGTTGATAACACAGCAGAAGGCAGAGAGGGTATGGCTCTCGGTCAGTATGTTGCAGGTATGGGCTTCTCAAACGTAGGCCTCGGTATCGTTCACTCAATGGCTCATCCTCTTGGTGCTCTTTATGATACACCTCATGGTGTTGCCAACGCTATCATTCTTCCCACAGTTATGGAGTATAATGCTCCCGAAACAGGTGAGAAGTACAGAGATATTGCTAAGGCTATGGGTGTTGACGGTGTTGACGCAATGAGCCTTGAAGATGCAAGAAAGGCAGCTATTGACGCAGTTAAGCAGCTTTCAGCTGATGTTGGTATTCCTGCTGATCTTAAAGATATCGTTAAGGAAGAGGATGTACCTTTCCTCGCTCAGTCAGCATTTGACGATGCTTGCCGCCCCGGTAACCCCAGAGATACAAGCGTTGAAGAGATCACAGCTCTTTACAAATCTCTCCTTTAATTCTATTAAAATCAAAGCCGTCAGCAGTTTAACTGCCGACGGCTTTTTTATGCTTTTTCGATTATTTCAAGTGCTTTCTTTAAAATAACAAGCTGTTCCTCACCGGGATTTAATTTAATTGCAATATGAGGCTTGCCTGCGGCGGCAACAGTAATTCTGCCGCGCATTTTTGCCGCAAGAGCAGAGATTTTATTCATATCGAGGCTTTCAATATAAAGATTTATTTTATTGCCTGATTTTCCGATCTCATAAATACCCTGAGACAGAGCGGTGTTTCGCATAAGAGCTACGGTAATAAGACCCTGTACGCTCATAGGCGGCTCACCGAAACGGTCAATAAGCTCATCCATAACATCGTCAGCATCATCTCTTGTTCTGATGTCGGCGATTCTTCTGTACATCGCAATTTTATTTGGAACGCTTGCAATGTAATCAGGGGGGATGTATGCATCAATCGGCAGATCAATAAGGCACTCTTTTTCAGGTGCAGGCTGTAATTCACCTTTTTCTTCGCCAACAGCGTGATTAAGCATTTTCATATAAAGGTCGTAACCAACAGATTCCATATGACCGTGTTGCTGAGTGCCGAGAATATTGCCGGCACCTCTGATTTCAAGGTCACGCATAGCGATTTTAAACCCTGAACCGAATTCAGTATATTCTCTGATGGCAGTGAGTCTTTTTGCCGCAATTTCCGAAAGCTCTTTTCCTCTTGTAAAAGTGAAATAAGCGCTGGCTCTTCTTGCACTTCTGCCCACGCGTCCTCTTAACTGATGAAGCTGAGAAAGTCCCATTCTGTCAGCGTTTTCAACAATAAGAGTGTTTACATTAGGTACGTCAACACCGGTTTCGATAATCGTTGTGCAAACCAGAATATCCGTTTCTCCTTCAAGCAGATTTTTCCATATGGTGCTTAGCTTTTCCTCAGTCATCTGACCGTGAGCGTATGCAACGTTTGCATCAGGCATCATTTCTTTAATTTTTGCCGCTACTTTTGTTATTGTTTCGGTGCGGTTGTGAAGATAATAAACCTGACCGCCTCTGCGAAGCTCATTTGCCATTGCCTGAACAAGCACCTCCATATTATGTTCAATAACATAAGTCTGAACAGGGTGTCTGTCCTGCGGAGCTTCTTCAAGAATGGACATATCTCTTATGCCTGACATAGCCATATTCAGAGTGCGGGGGATAGGCGTTGCCGAAAGTGTAAGAACATCTACATTGGGATAAGCCGCTTTAAGCTTTTCTTTTTGAGCAACGCCGAATCGCTGTTCTTCATCAATGATAATCAGACCGAGATCCCTGAATTGAATATCTTTGGAAATAAGCCTGTGAGTACCTACAAGAATATCAATATAACCCTTTTTGAGGTCGGCTTTGATTTGTTCCTGATCCTTTGCACTGACAAATCTTGAAAGCATCTGTGCTTCAATGGGGAAACCTTCAAAACGCTTTCGTATTGTCTGATAATGCTGAAGTGCAAGAATGGTAGTGGGAACAAGGATTGCACATTGTTTGCCGTCTGCAGCGCATTTGAAAGCTGCACGTAAAGCAACCTCAGTTTTTCCGAAACCTACGTCACCGCAAAGAAGTCGGTCCATAGGATGCTGCTTTTCCATGTCACTTTTGATTTCATATATACAACGCAGCTGATCGTCTGTTTCGTCATATTCAAATCTGCGTTCAAAGTCGTTTTGCATATCAATATCAGGTGAAAAAGCGTGGCCGGGCATATTGATTCGCTTTGAATAAAGTTCAATAAGCTCCTTTGCCATATCTTTAACTGATGCTCTGACTCTTGAACGGGTTTTGTTCCATTCCTTACCGCCCAGACGGTTAAGCTTAAGGGTATGTGAGTCACTGTTAGGACCGATGTATTTTGAAACCTGATCAAGCTGAGTAACAGGAACATATAACACATCGCCCTTATCATATCTTATTTTAATATAGTCTTTAACGTTGCCGTCAGCTTCCAGCTGGGTTATTCCGTCAAAAATACCTATACCGTGATTAACGTGAACAATGTAGTCGCCTTTGTGAAGCTCTTCAAGGCTGTTGAAAACAGCTGCTTTGTTTACTTTTTTCTTCGATTTTGCAACGGGTAAAGCCTCGCGGCTGCCGTAAGTGAAAACAGTAAATTTTGCGTTGGGGTATTCAAAGCCTGAAGAAAATCCGCCGGGCAGAACTATTATTTTTCCTTCGGGAACGATATCCGGTGCGCTTTCAAAATAAACACTGTCATAGCCTTCGGCAATCAAGTCGTCACAAAGATTTGATGCAACCTTCGGCGTGCCTGACATAATAACAATGGTCTGCCCCTTGCGGTTGAAGATAGGCTGCAGATCTTCTTTAAGAACTGAAAAAGTACCGTTCCACGCTGAAATCTGCCTTGCGTTGAAGGTGATCAATTCTTTTGTCGGTGTGTCAAAGCTTCCGCGGGCAAGGTTGTCAAGGTAAATCACACCGAGATCTTCATATAAAGTGAGCATTTCGCTCCACTGAATAATATACCTGTCAAGCCCTTTGCATACAACACCTTCTTCAAGGTAAGCTTTGTATTCTTCGTTGAAAAGCTGTAAAGCGGCATTTGCTTTGTCTTTAACAGAAAAGCTTTCACTAACAAAAAAGATCGGCCTTTCAATATAATCAAAAACAGTTGAGCAATCTTCATAAATCAAGGGAAGATATCTGTCCAGTGAGGGGAGAGTGATGCCTGCTTTTAACTGTTCAATATCTTTCTGAAGTGATTCTTTTGCTTTAACGCTGCCTTTTCCTTTTATTGTAGGAATAAAAGCTTCTATTTTTGAAATAAGCTCCTGAGTGTCGCAGCAGATTTCATTTGCAGGTGTGATAGTAATTTCGTCAATCTGATTAACTCTTCTCTGACTTTCTGTTTCAAAAAGTGAAATAGAGTCAACCATGTCACCCCAGAAATCAATTCTGAACGGCAGCTCACTGTCAGGGGAAAACAAGTCAACAATTCCGCCTCTTACAGAAAACTGACCGCTGCCTTCAACGTTTTCGCAAAAAGAATATCCTGAACGACGGAGCCTGTGAGAAAGCTCTTCAATTGTAATATCTTCACCCACTTCAAGATGAATTCTTCTTGAGTAAAGTTCTTCGGGCGGGATGGTGAGCTGAAGTGCAGCTTCAACGCTCAACACAACTGCATCGGCATTTCCGTCAAGGAGATTACCGAGAACAGACAGTCTTTTATGCTCGTATTCGCGTGATTTAATCTGAGTTGAGCGCAGAGAAATATCCCCGGCAGGATACAGTAATGCATTGCAACCGAAGGCATTAAGATCCTTGCACAGGCGGTTAGCCTGTGACTCATCCGAGGTGATTATAACCGCAACTCTTGGTGAAAACTGCTCACACACAGAGCTTATTATGTGGGCCTTGTGAATCTGAGTAAGACCCAATACACCCAAGGGAAGACGGTTTGATGTTATACCCTTCAAAAGGGCTTGATATTCGCCGGTGCCTTTTAAGGCTTTAGAAAAAAAGGACATTAAAATCTCCTATAAAATAATACCTGAGTTTATCATATCTGCTTTAAGACGGCTGTAGTCTCTGTCTTTAAAGCAGTGGGCAGACATACCGAGTCTGCGGGCTGTTTCTACATTAGCAGGGGAATCGTCAATAAAAAAGCATTCCTGTGCTATTAATGAATATTTATCTAAAAGAATGTTGTAAATTTCTTCTGCAGGCTTGATTATTCCGTAATCTGCAGAAACAACAAGCCCTGAAAACTTTTTCCCTGAGGGAACTTTTTCGGGAAGAAATTCGTGAAGCCATTTTGCGCAGTTTGAAAGCACATAAAGGGTATAGCCCCTTTCATAAAGAGTGTCGATAACGGCGGTCATCTCTTTAAGAGGGGGCATCTGTGTTTCTCTGTCAATTATCATACTTCTGACTGCGGGGTGAATTTCCTCAGGGAGTGAAGTCAGCATTTTCTCAACTGCTTCTTCAACTTCAAGCTCACCCGAGTCCATCATTTTCCACTCTTTGCTGTGAAAAGTAGCTTCCTTAACGGCTGAATGAAGCTCTTCGGGTATATTATCGTCAAGCATTCTCTTTTCGTTAAAATCAATAAGAACGCCGCCAAGGTCAAAAACAATATTTTTTATTGCCATAATTATTCTTTGATTTCAGCACTCCAGCTGAAGCTGAATTCTTCATCGGCGGAAATTTTCTGAATAGCTCTCTTTTGTGAAAAATCATCTGTCTTTTCAGGGAAATCATTTACACCGTACCAGGGTTCAATGCAAACATAAGGTGCACCCGGTTTTGCCCAAAGACCGAGGAAAGGACAGTCTCCGAACGTGAACTCAACATCACCGGGAAGATTTTTGCCTTTGAGAGTGCAGGCCTTTGATTTAAGGTTTGAAAGCACGTGAGCATCAGCGTCAAAAATATTTTTGCTGATAGTGAAGGTTTTGCCGTCAATAGGTGAGGGGAAGTGCTTTCTGATAATAACAGCATCTTCGTTGATCATTTCATTGATAACTTCATCTTCAACTGTGTCAAATTCAAGAATGTCATTAAGTTCACAGTTGAATCCGGGGTGAGCACCGATTGAAAAATACATATCGCCGTCGCCTTCGTTTTTGATTGTGTGGGTAACTGTCAGCTTTTTGCCGTCAAGTCTGAATTCAATGTCAAAAACATATCTGTAAGGATAAACCTTAAGTGTATCCTCGTTGTATTTCTGTGTAAGAATAAAATAATCTTCGCCCTGCTCTTTGAGTTCAAAATCTCTTTTTCTTGCAATACCGTGACGGAACATCTCGTATTCAGTGCCGTCAACGTAGTATTTATTCTCATAAAGTGTACCTACAATTGGAAAAAGAACAGGTGACTGACCGTACCAGATATCGGGGTTACCCTGCCAGAGATATTCAAAACCGGAGTCAAGAGATTTCAATGAAGAAAGCTCTGCACCGCTTTTCTTAACGCTTATTGATAATTTGCCGTTTTTAGTTTCGAATTTCATAAAATCACTCCTAAAAAATCTTCACAAAATTATACCATTATATACATTAAAAATCAATAACTTTCTTTGTCTGTATAAAAGTGAACACCTCCGCTTGAACGGAGGTGCTTTATCAGTATGTAACCGTATAATCCTTTTCAAATGTGAAAGCAATAACACCTGTATGTGTGCCGAGAAGATTAACTGTCATATTCAGCAAAAGGGGAGTTGTGTAAACAATGTGAGTAATACTTCCTGTCGTCTTGTCAATTGTTGCGACGATTTCACAGTTATAGTAAAGCGTTGAAAACTCTTTAACAAAAGAAACTTTATTTGCGACCTCGTGAGTTTCAATAACATCACAAACTGCACCGACACCCTGACCGGCAGTGGGGTTTTTATGGTCTTTAAGCTCAATATGAATAATATATTCCTTGCCGTTGTCTTTACAGCTTGCATTTTTTACCCAGGAGCTTTCAAGCTTACTGGAATAGCTTTGCTCGGGAACAATGAAATTTGCTTTGATTTCTTCCTTGGTTGCGTAAACAATCGGCTCGGTATCGTCACCCATCATTGAAGAAACCATACCTTCTGCAACTGATTCAATGGCATCTGGAATGTCTGTTTTATCCTCGTGGAAGGTTCTCTTTTCATAGTTTTTTACAACCTTTTTGGCTGTGGGTTTTATTTTGTTAACGCTTGTGTTGAAAAGAGAAACAATTTCATCTGTTCCGTCAGGGGCACTGTCAGCAGGTGCATTTTCGTTATTGTTATCACTGATATCATTGTTGGGAATTACACTTTCATCCTGTGTACCTGGTGTGGGGGAAGAATTATCACTGTTATCTGAGGAAACACTGTTTTCGCTTGCGGAATTGTCATAATAGCTGCCGCTGTTAACGTTTTCTGAAGAAGTATTGCTATTGCCGAGAGTCTGAGAAACAGCGTTATTAGTTTCGGTAAGCTTGGAAAAACTTGCTGACAGAGTAATCAGAATAATTGCGGCGCAAACAACCATTGCAACGCATCCGATAAAGGTTAATTTAAATTCATTTTTATTAAGTTTCTTCATCACGTGTCTCCTGATTTTTTATTTTACTGTATCTTAAAGAGCAAATACTGTCGCCCTTTGCGATGCATTTCGGAACTTCAAGTGTACCGCCGTAGCATTCACTGATTCCGCTGTCGCCGCACATTGCAATATCACAAAGACGTGCAATTTCTTCATCGGTGCAGCCGGCTTTCTGCCATCCTTTAACAAGAGGGCAGTAACCGAAATCAATGTTAAGTTCATCATCGGTACATTTTCTGATTTTCATTTCAAAAACAATCTGAGCAGGCGGGTTGAATAAAGTTCTCTTTAATCCTTTGAAACTGTGGGTTCTGCCTTTTTTAACAAGCTCTTTTCCCTGTGCCAACCCGCATCGCCTTATTGCATCGGGAGCAAACGATTCCCATTCAAGGCCCTTCTTTTCAGCTTCGTCACATAAAAGATAAAGCCAGACAGCTCTTTGTTCAAGCTGACCTCTGACTGCCTGAAGCAGGGGATTCTTAATTTTGGGTTCATTTTTTATGTTACTCATGCCAAGACCTCTTTCCTTAAAAAGTATTATAACAGAAGGTAAAAATCAAATCAACCGTTAAAAAATTTGACCTTTCTTGATTTTTTACAAAATATTCACATTTATCTATTGACAACGGGCAAAATAGAATGTATATTATTAACAGAGTTAGCACTCCTGACCAAAGAGTGCTAACAGTGACAAAGGCGGTGATGAAATGGAACTTAGCGAGCGTAAGCAAAAGATTCTCGGTGCTGTTGTTGAACTTTATATCAAAACAGGTGAGCCTGTTGGCTCCAAGTCTTTGCTCAGTGAGCTTGATATGTCTGTTTCATCTGCTACGGTGCGTAACGAAATGGCAGAGCTTGCATCACTCGGATTACTTGAGCAGCCTCACACATCTGCAGGAAGAATACCTACCAACGAGGGCTATCGGTATTATGTTGATAATCTTATGGTTAACAGGCAGATTGATGAGTCAATCCGCAGGCATATTGAGGCGAGCTTCGGTTCGGCCCTGACCGACCCTGAAAAGCTTCTTGAAAGAGCCGGGGAGGTTCTTGCTGATTTAACAGGCTGTGCCGCAGTGAGCACAACCCCTTCAGGCGAGGGGGCATATATCAGGCGGATTGAGGCGGTTCCGGTGGGAACAAGAACGGCAATGATTGTTCTTATGACTTCAACCGGCGTGATAAAAAGTAAGGTAGCAAGAAGCGACTTTGATCTGAACGCCTCTGCTTTAGAGAGCTTTTATAATGTAGTAAAAGCATCGTTTGTGGGTAAGCTTCTCAGTGAGGTTGATACCCATATGATGCAAAGTCTTGTGGCATCTCTCGGTGGCGATGTTTTTGCCTTGCTTCCGTTGATGACGGCAGTTTCTGATCTGGCGCAGGAAGCAGTGCATACCGAGGTTATGCTTGGCGGTCAGTCAAACATATTGCATCATAACAATTATTACGGTAACACAGCTTACGAGCTGCTTGAATTTTTAAGAAGAGGCGAGCCGTTGAGTAAGCTTCTTTCATCAGCAACCGAAAACAAAGATGTTGATGTTAAAATCGGCAGTGAAAATCCTTACCGTCAGCTTATGAAGTCAAGCGTTATTGTTTCAAATTACAACATTGACGGCAACCGACGGGGCTCAATCGGAATTATCGGCCCGACGAGAATTGACTATGCTAATTTAATTCCAAGCGTTAAATATCTCACTGACCTTGTAGGTGAGCTTCTGACGCAGACTTTTAAAGAAGAATGAAAGGATGAAACGAATGGCTAAAGAAAAAAAGGCAAAAGCAACTGAAGCTGAAGAAACCGCAGCTAAGGTTGAAGAAGTGAAAGAGCCTTCAAACGAAGAAAAGCTTCAGGCAGAGCTTAACGAAACCAAAGATCAGCTTCTCAGAATGGCCGCTGAGTATGATAATTTCCGTAAACGTTCACAGCGTGAAAAAGAATCTCTTTATTCAGAGTGCAAAACATCTGTTGTAAATGATTTGCTTCCTGTTATTGATAACTTTGAGCGTTGCGTGGCTCCCGGTGAAGACACCAGCTATGAAGACTATAAAAAAGGTGTTGAGCTTACCTACAAACAGTTCGGTGAAGCACTTAAAAAGCTCGGTATTGAAGCTTTCGGCGAAGTAGGCGAAGCCTTTGATCCCAATCTTCACAATGCAGTGATGCACACTGAAGATGAAAATCTTCCCGAAAACTCAATTTCAACCGTCCTTATGAAGGGCTATAAATTAGGTGACAAAATTATTCGTGCCGCTATGGTAGCGGTCGCAAACTAATTTGACATATATAACTATCAGGAGGAAATAATTATGGCAAAAGTAATAGGTATTGATTTAGGTACAACAAACTCATGCGTAGCAGTTATTGAAGGCGGCGAGCCCGTTGTTATCGCAAACGCTGAGGGCGCAAGAACAACTCCCTCTGTTGTAGGCTTCGGCAAATCAGGTGAAAGAATGGTTGGTCAGGTTGCAAAGCGCCAGGCAATCACAAACCCTGACAGAACAATTGCTTCAATCAAGCGCCAGATGGGTACAGACTACAAAGTAGCTATCGATGACAAAAAGTTCACACCTCAGGAAATTTCTGCAATGATTCTTCAGAAGCTTAAGGCTGACGCAGAAGCATACCTTGGTGACACAGTAACAGAAGCTGTTATTACGGTTCCCGCTTACTTCACAGACTCACAGCGTCAGGCAACTAAGGACGCAGGTAGAATTGCAGGTCTTGAAGTTAAGAGAATTATCAACGAACCCACAGCAGCAGCTCTTGCTTACGGTATCGATAAAGAAAACGACCAGAAGGTTATGGTTTATGACCTCGGCGGCGGTACTTTCGACGTTTCAATCATTGAAATGGGCGACGGTGTTCAGGAAGTTCTTGCAACAGCAGGTAACAACCGTCTCGGCGGTGATGACTTTGACCAGAGAGTTATTGACTGGATGGTCGACGAGTTCATGAAGTCAAACGGCGTTTCTCTCAAGGGCGACAAAATGGCAATGCAGAGATTGAAGGAAGCTGCAGAAAAAGCAAAAATCGAGCTTTCAGGTGTAACTTCATCAGATATCAATCTTCCTTATATCACAGTGGACGCAACAGGTCCTAAGCATCTTGAACTCACACTCACAATAGCAAAGTTCAACGAGCTTACCGCAGACCTCGTTGAGGCAACAATGGCTCCTGTTCGCCGTGCAATCAGCGACTCAGGCCTTTCAACAAGCGAAATCGATAAGGTTCTTATGGTAGGCGGTTCTTCAAGAATCCCCGCAGTTCAGGAAGCTATCAAGAAGTTTATCGGCAAAGATCCTTTCAAGGGCATCAACCCCGATGAATGTGTAGCTATCGGTGCTGCTCTTCAGGCAGGTGTTCTCGGCGGTGAAGTTAAGGGACTTCTTCTTCTTGACGTTACTCCTCTTTCACTTGGTATTGAAACAATGGGCGGTATCAACACAAAGATTATCGACAGAAATACAACTATCCCCGTAAAGAAGAGCCAGATCTTCTCAACTGCAGCAGATAACCAGCCTTCAGTTGAAGTTCACGTTCTTCAGGGCGAAAGAGAATTTGCTAAAGATAACAAAACTCTCGGTGTATTCCACCTTGACGGTATTCTTCCTGCACGCCGCGGTGTTCCTCAGATCGAAGTAACATTTGATATCGATGCTAACGGTATCGTTCATGTTTCTGCTAAAGATCTCGGTACAAATAAAGAGCAGTCAATTTCAATCACATCTTCAACAAATATGTCAAAAGAAGACATTGAAAAAGCAGTTCAGGAAGCTGAACAGTTTGCTCAGGAGGATAAGCAGCGCCGTGAAGAAATCGACACACGTAATAACGCTGACCAGCTTGTATATCAGTGTGAAAAAATGCTCAGCGAAGAGGGCGACAAGTTCCCCGAAGCTGATAAAGCAGAGATTACTTCAAAGGTAGATGCTCTTAAAGAAGCTCTCAAGGGTGAAGATATCAACCTTATCAAATCAAAGCAGGATGAGCTTCAGGCAAAATTCTATGAAATCAGTGAAAAAATGTATCAGGCAGCTCAGGCTGCTCAGGGTGCAGATCCCACACAGGGTGCTCCTGCAGGCGGTGCTGATGAAAACGGCTATTACGACGCTGACTTCAAGGATGTAACAGGCGAATAATTAAAACCGGACTAATCCGTTCTGTCGATTCTGACGGAACGGATTAGAGTGACTAATATAAGGAGCAGTCGTATGGCCGCAGAAAAAAGAGACTATTACGAAGTCCTCGGTTTGCAGAAGGGTGCAAGTGAGGATGAAATAAAAAAAGCATACAGAAAAAAGGCTAAGCAGTATCATCCCGACCTTAATCCCGGCGATAAGACTGCTGAAGAAAAGTTTAAAGAAGCCAATGAAGCTTATGAAGTGCTGAGCGATGCTGACAAAAAAGCGCGCTATGACCAATACGGTCATGCGGGTGTTGACCCTAACTTCGGTGCAGGGGGCGGCAATCCATTCGGCGGCGGTTTCGGCGGAGGAATGGACTTTGACCTTGGTGATATTTTCTCAAGCTTTTTCGGTGGCGGAGCAACAGGCGGCGGACGCCGTTCAAACCCGAATGCACCGAGACGCGGCGAAGATATTCAGTCAAATGTTACCATTTCTTTTGAAGAGGCTGCAAAGGGCTGTAAGCGAACAATTGATGTAAACAGAATTGATACCTGCCCCGATTGCGGCGGAAGCGGTGCAAAAAAAGGCACAAGCCCCAAAACCTGCCCCGACTGTCACGGCACAGGTCAGGTTTCAACTCAGCAGAGAACACCTTTCGGCGTTATTCAGACCCAGAAAGCTTGTTCACGCTGCGGCGGCAGAGGTAAAATTATTGAAACACCTTGCCCGAAATGTTCAGGCAGAGGCAGATTTACAAAAACCTCCAAGCTTGAAATCAACATACCCGCAGGTATCGACGACCGCCAGGTTCTCAACGTAAGAGGCGAGGGTAACAAGGGTATTAACGGCGGACCTGCAGGCGACCTTCATGTAGGCGTGTTTGTAAGACCGCATCCGTTCTTTGAACGTGACGGTTTCAATGTCTGGTGTGAAGTTCACGTTTCATACGCTCAGGCAGCTCTTGGTGATAAGATTATTGTTCCTACTCTTGATGGTAAAGTTGAATATTCACTCAGACCGGGTACACAGCCTATGGATGTGTTCAAGCTTCGTGAAAAGGGAATTCAGAATATCAACGGCAGAGGCAGAGGCGATCAGCTTGTGAGAATTATTGTTGATATACCTACAAGCCTTACCGATGAGCAGAAAGACCTTCTTAATAAATTTAACGAAAGCCTTGGTAATAAACAACCTTCAGGGGAAGAGAAAAAATCAGGCTTCTTCGGAAAAAAGAAAAAATAAAAAATTAACGGCTTGTGCTTAATTGCACAAGCCGTTTTTTGTCAGCATACGCCGTTTAATATTGAATTGAATATGTTGTTGAAAAATTCTGAAATGGTTTCAATAATGCTGTCAATAAACATTGAAATTGAGTCGCCTGTAATCATTGAGTCTGTCTGATCAAGTTTTTCAAGGTTGCCCATATCAACACCCTTGGCTCCGTCAAAGTCTGATGTGTGTGAAGTGAGCCACGAAATCATACCGTCGGGGTAGGCGAGTGTTACTTCTTCACCGAGACCGTTTACTGTTTTCATATCAGGGTAATCACCGTTATCAATTGCAAACATATCGTAGTTAACTGCAAACCATGCGTGGTGGCTGCTTGTTGTGCGTTTGCCGTCAGGGTAACGTACTGTTTTAAGGGTTGAAAAACGGCAATCCTCTTTAACATTTGAGGAAGCAACAATTGTCTTCCATGTGGGTGTAACTGCAAGGTTGTAGTTTACCAATGGGTCTGATTTACCTGATGTAAGCCATATGGGCATATCTGCAATCAGATCAACAGCTTCACTGCCGGGCGCCCAGGCAGGGCAGATGGGGAAAGCTGCAGCAAACATTTCAGGGTAAGCAACAGCCATTTTAAGAGTCATTTTACCGCCCATTGAAAAACCGCCGACGTAAATTCTGCTGAGGTCAACATTTGCGCTGTTTTTTTCAATAAAGTCATCAATTGCTGCTCTTAAGGGTAAAATCATTGAGTTGTCCCAGGTAATACCCATTTCTTCTCTTGAACGTGCGGCAATAATAAATGCACCGCCGGAAGGGGCAAATCTGCTCTGGAATTCATCGCTTGCCCAATATGCTATGTTGTTTTTCTTAATCTGTGCGCCTTCTTCTTTGCCTTCACCAAGACCGTGAAGCCAGATAACAACAGGGTATTTTGTACTGTCGCTTTCTTTTACGGGTGAAAAATAACGGTAATCAACTGAATATCCGTCAACAACGGGACCTTCGCCTTTTACAAAATCTTCTTTTAATGCATCAAGTCCGTCATTGAGTCCTGTTGCTCCTGCACATAAGCAGGAAAGAGCAATAATCACAATTGATAAAATAGCAGAAAGTATTCTTTTCATAATCTTCTTAACCCCTTTTTAAAATAATGATAAAATAACGTTTTTGACTGCAGCTACAAATCTGTTGAACGATTCTCTGATAAAAGCGAAAAAACCGCTGACACCTGAGTCATCTGAATTGTTATCGCCGTAATCAGATGTGTGAGCCGAAAGCCATGAAATCATACCGTTCGGGTATGTGAGTGTAACGCTTTTGCCGTTTCCGTCAACCGTCGTCATATTGGGGTAGTTGCCGCCCTTTGATGAAAACATATCATATCTTACTGCAAACCATGAATAATGGTGACTGTCAGCTTTTGAACCGTCAGGGTAACAAACTTCACCAAGTGTTGAAAGGCGGCATTCTGCTTTAACCTTTGAAGTGTCTGTTATACTTTTCCAGTTGTTGAGAGTCAGATATTCATAATCAACTGAAGGATCGAGGTTACTTGAAGTCAGCCAAACAGGTACTTCTTTGAATTTTCTTGCCATAGATTTTGTAAGATAAGTTGCAGGGCAATAGGGGAAAGCCGCCGCAAACATTTCAGGGTATTCTGAAAGAACCTTAAGTGCCATCATACCGCCCATTGAAAATCCGCTGATATAAATTCTGCTCAGATCAATATTTCCCTTATTCTTTTCAATAAAAGAATCAATAGCAGCTTTCAGGGGAATGAGCATCTCTTCGTCATCCCAATTGAAACCTGATTCTTCACGGCAGCGAGGAGCGAAAATGAAAGCGCCTTTAGCATGAAAACGGCTTTGAAGCTCACTGCTTGACCAGTTAATAATATCATTGAGCTGTTTTCCGTCATAAGTGCCGTTTTTATTTCCGTGAAGCCAGATCACAAGGGGATATTTAGTTGTGTTACCCGAGCCCTTAACAGGAGAAAAGTAACGGTAGTCTATGGAGTATCCTTCAGCTTTCGGTCCTTCGCCAAATTTAAACTGATTTTTTAATGCCGTATAGCCGTCGCTGAGCGATAGTGCGCTTACGCTTACGGGAATTGAAACGATAAACACTAACGCAAGAAGCAGTGACAAGAGTTTTTTCATCATACGCACCTCCTTTTAAAATATAACACATAGTTTCTGTTTTGTAAATAAAAAAAGACACGGCTTTGCTTTGCAGCAAGGCCGTGTGTTAAAAAAGAGATTAATAGTTTTCAGCGTGAATTTCAAAATAGCTCTGAGGATGTGCGCAGGTGGGGCATATTTCGGGAGCCTTTGTGCCTACAACAATATGGCCGCAGTTTCTGCATTCCCATACTTTAACTTCGCTCTTTTCAAAAACAGTTGAAGTTTCAACGTTTTTAAGTAAAGCTCTGTAACGTTCTTCGTGATGCTTTTCAACGGCAGCTACAAGTCTGAATTTTGCTGCAAGCTCGTGGAAGCCCTCTTCTTCAGCATCCTTTGCAAAACCATCATACATATCTGTCCATTCATAGTTTTCGCCGTCAGCAGCTGCTGCAAGGTTAGCGGCAGTGTTGCTGATGCCGTCAAGCTCTTTGAACCACATTTTTGCATGCTCTTTTTCATTATCGGCTGTTTTGAGGAAAAGTGCTGCGATCTGCTCATAGCCTTCTTTCTTTGCTACTGATGCAAAGTAAGTGTACTTGCTTCTTGCCTGAGATTCACCTGCAAAAGCAGCTTCAAGATTTTTCTGGGTTTTTGTTCCGTCGTATTTGCTCATAGTTATTCTCCTTAATATTTATTAATAATCAGACAGCATTTCTTCAATCTGATTTTTGGGCATAAATCCTACCTCGGTTTTAACGGCCTTACCGCCGTCAAAGAGCATAAGAGTGGGGATGCTCATTATACCGAATTTCATTGCAAGACCCTGTTCTTCGTCAACGTTTATCTTGCCGACTTTTACTCTTCCTTCATATTCTTCAGCAATTTCTTCAACCGTCGGTGCCAGCATCATACAAGGTCCGCACCAGGTTGCCCAGAAATCAACAAGAACCGGAATATCTGAATTGAGAACTTCTTGCTCAAAATTTGCGCTTGTGATTTTAATCTCTGCCATATTTATCTGTCCTTTCATTTTTCTAAAGATTTATAGTAAAGAAAACAGTGGCAGTATCCCTCAAATTCAGGGTCTGCTATCTGCTCTTTGAATTCTTTACATATACATTTATATTCTTCTGTGCGCTGTGTTCTGCATGGGCAATAACCGCCTGTTTTTTTAAGCCCTTCTTTAACTGCTTTTACAACAGCTTCGTTTGAGTTAAGCTCAACCTTCATTTTATCACCTCAATGATTTTTGCAGGTGTGTTCGCCGCAGTTATGTTCCCCGTGATGGTTGCATTGAACATTCGGATTAAAAGCAAGATTCCCGGCAATAAGAGCT
This sequence comes from Acutalibacteraceae bacterium, assembly GCA_045541505.1. Taxonomy (GTDB): domain Bacteria; phylum Bacillota; class Clostridia; order Oscillospirales; family Acutalibacteraceae; genus CAG-488. Next base: position 116,647 of record JAZQJF010000003.1, on the reverse strand, counting down.
TCAACAGCTTTATCTGCGTTACCGCTTACACCGCCAAAAAGGCGAATACCCGCTTCTTTAAGAGCCATTTGTGCGCCTCCTCCGATACCGCCGCAGATGAGAATGTCAGCACCGATATTTTTAAGAATGCCTGCGAGTGCTCCGTGACCGTTACCGTTTGTGTCGGTCACTTTGGTGTCGGTGATTTTGCCGTCAATTATATCATAAACTTTGAAGTTTTCTGTATGACCGAAATGCTGAAAAATGCTACCGTCAGCAATATTGTACGTTACTGCAATTCTCATAATATCATCTCCTTATAAACTGATTTTATTCGTGAATTACTTTTATATTTTAATTTTAACATATTTTTTTAAAAAGTCAAAGGGAAAACGCCTATTTTTTGTTGACAAGACAATTACTGTTGGTGTAAATTTAATTTAGAAAATAAAAGGTGGTAATAATGTGAATTCAAAAGCAATAAATAAATTGATAACAGCTTGTGTTCCTGTACTCAACGGTTGCGCAAAGCTTATTGCTAAAAAGCCCAAGCCTCTGATTCCGCTTTCAGAAAACGGCTTTGCAGATAAAGAAAGAGTATATCTCACTGCTCACAGAGGCGTAACTCAGTTTTCGCCTGAAAATACACTCCCTGCTTATGAGGAGGCTGTAAGAAGAGGCTATTACTCTGCTGAATGTGATATTGTTTTGACTAAAGATAAAAAATGGGTTCTCAGTCATAATGAAGATATGAGTATACGCTTATGGCAGGTCGGCAATTACAGCGATTACACTCTTGAGGAGTTGCAGAAGTTTTCTTTTAAAAACGGTACCAATCATTGGAACGAAGCTCTTCATGTTCCTACACTTGAAGAATTTCTTGATGTTTTTATCGGAAGCGAAACCCGACCTCAGATCGAAATAAAAGGAGATAATATTGACGATCTGAAAAAAGTTATCAAAGCTGTGCATGACAGGGGAATGGACAAGCAGGCAATTATTATTTCTTTCAACCTTGAGCAGCTTAAAAAAATCAGAAGCATTGACGAAGAAATTGAGCTCTGGTATCTCATCGGAAGAATTGATCAGAAGGCTGTTGATGAAGTTAAAACTCTCGGCAATGCCTGGTTCTCACCTCATTTCGCCCAAAACGATGCTCAGTCAATTCAGCTTGCAATAGATAACGGTATCAAATGTTCTTTCTGGACAGTGAATACAATAAAAGACGCAGAATTTCTTTACAACCTCGGCATTCACTATATGGAAACAGATATTCTTTGCAATTAAAGTTTTAAGGGGATGTATCTATGAAAAAGTTGTTAAAACCTGTTTCGGTTATTCTCTCGGTTCTTATTTTTGCTCAGGCAATGTTATTTTCCGCAAATGCTGCTTTTGATAATTTTTCACTTACTCAGGAACAGTGGCAGGCACGTTATGACAGTCTGATTTCTGAAAACACCTTACCCACACTTTGTGTAGGTGCAGATGAAACTCAGCTTAATATCTGTTGGCATATGGCTAAGGATAAGGCAAATCCTCAGGTGCGTCTTGCTGACAATAAGTTAATGGAAAATGCAGTTGTTTTCACAGGCGAAGCGGTTGCAGCTGAAAATGATTATCAGCTTGTTTGTGAAGTAACTATGACAGGTATTGAAGAAAATTCAACCTATTACTATCAGTGGTATACAGAAAACGGTTGGAGTGAAGCCTATAAATATGAAACCAAAGGCTTTGATGAATATAAAATGCTGGTAGTCGGCGATATCCAGATCGGCGGACAGTCAACAGATAATCCCGATGAGCAATCAAGAGTCGGTTATGCGTGGCAGTCTGTTCTTGATGAAGCTTTGACCAAAAACCCCGACATAAGCTTTTTGCTTTCACCCGGTGATAATACATCGACAGGCAAAGCGCCTGATGAATGGCAGACACTTCTTATGCCTGAATACACAAGAAGTCTTCCTCTGGCTCTTGCAATCGGCAACCACGATAAAAAGGGGATGACATATAACTATTACACAAATATGCCCAACGAGTATTTCGGCAAATACTTCGAAGGACTTGACAGAGACTGTTGGTTCCGTTACGGCGATGTGCTTTATCTTGTTTTTGATGCATGCTCAGGTTCGGCAGCTGACCACAGAGCAATGGCAAAAGAAGCAGTGGAAGCCAACCCCGATGCAAAATGGAGAATCGGCGTTATGCATCAGGGCCTTTACGCTCCCGGTGTAGCGATGCTTGAGCCTGAAACCAACATTCTTCTCAATGCTGTTTTCCAGCCTATATTTGAAATGTATGATCTTGATTTTGTTTTCACAGGCCACACCCATATGCAGGGCCGCTCCAATTTCATAAGTGACGGTGTTGTTACCGGTATGGCAAAAAGCGGTGAAACATATACAGACCCCAACGGCATAATTTATCTTAACACCAACGCCTGCTGTGATCAGGGTTCCCTTGGTGAAAAGCTGAGTTATCTCTGGCCGTATACAGCCTATTCCTTTGTTGATGCAGATGTAACTACATACACAACAGTTGAATTTACTCAGGACACTATGGCGGTTAAAACCTTCAGAGGGGATAACAGTGAGCTTCTTGACAGCATTACCATCAAGAAAACCGAGGGCTTTGAAAACAGACCTGTTTCATTCTTCCTGAGAAATGTGCTTTATAAGATTGTAGAGCTTTTCGGTATAATCTATCTGCAGATTGATAAAATCGCAGTAGCCATAAGAGGCGGACATTTCTGATTTCGAAATATTAAATTTATTAGTTTTAAAACCGTGATTTTTTCTGAAATCACGGTTTTTTCTATATTAATATGTAATTGAAAAATTATTAAAAAATTGTTACTTTACTATTGCTTTTTTAATAATAAGGGTATATAATTATTACAACTATAATTGGAGTTTTATTAGTATAGGAGGAATGATTTTTAATGAAAACATTCGTAAAAATCCTCTCGATGCTTGTAGCGGTTATTATGATCGTAAGTGTCGGAGCTGTTGGTTTCTCTGCTTACGCAGAGCCTTCTGACGTTCTCGGCAACTACGATTTTACTGTTGTAGATAACCCGTATGCAAACATCAGCTGGTATGAAGACAACCCGGATCTTCATGCCTTTAAGTCATCGACACATACGCATACCGTACGAAGCGATGCTGACATCGAGCTTAATGATACCATCTGGTATCATTATATGACCGGCTACGAAGTTCAGTGTATCACTGACCATGGTACCGTAAACGGTGTTGACATTAAAGAAAAAGGCCGCGTAACCGGTACAAACGGTGCAAACGGTGCATCCTGCGGATGGACAGAAAACCAGGACAGATGTGCCCTTTATGCATACCAGTCATTCGTTCACGGTAATATCGATGAAATTACCAAAGATGACTATTACAACATTATCCAGGGTAAACAGGTAGGTACTTACGGTGACAGACCTGCTGACCTTGTTGCAGCCGGAAGAGGTATGTTCAACTTACCGTTAGGTAACGAAGCAAACGCCGTTTCAGGTAACAAGTGTCACGTTAATACATATAACGTATCTGTTTTCCACGGTGCTACACGTAACGTTGAATGGCCTGAAAGCACAGTTCAGGGCGCCTACAACTCCGGTGCGTTTTCACGTATCAACCACGTAGGTGAATGGACTGACGGTAACGGTGACCCCTCTGTTTACAGTGCTTCATGGGTTCAGGACTATGCTCTTATTTTTACACGTTACTGCCCTAACAGAGATGATTACACAGAAAGCAGCTCTGCGTGGAACACTACAAACATTACAAATCAGCAGGTTAAAAAAGGTGTTATCGGTATGGAACTTGTTAACACCTCTGATAACCGTACCCGTAATGACCGTTTCTACGTTTATGACGCAGCTCTTAAGATTCTTGCTCCTCAGAAAATCAACGTATACGGTTTCTGTGAAGACGACTCCCATGAGGAATCTGATATTGACAAGAACGCACAGTACTTCCTTGTAAACGACGGTACTGCGTGGTCAGAAGAGGATAAGGATTACTACGGCTCAAATTACAGCGTAACCAACGGTCTTGATCCTTGGGTTGGTTATACAGGCGACATTCTCAAGAGTATGACTAACGGTGAATTCTATGCTTGCTCAGTAAACTCCAAAAACTCCTACGAACTTGGTGACGGTTTCGTTGCAGTAGGTGAATATCCGTCTTTACGTTATTTCAATATTGATGAAGAAACAGATCAGATCACTCTTAAGGTTACCAATGCTGCAAAAGTTCGTCTTGTTGCAGACGGTACAATTGTTGATACTGAAACTATCGTTGAAGGTCCTGACGAGAAAACTATCACTTTTGACCTTAACAGCTATGAAGAAACAATTAACAACTATGTCCGTATCTATTTAACAGGTAAGGGCGGTATTACATATCTTCAGCCGATTCTTCTTTCAAAAGATGAAAGACAGCAGTCTTATGTTAAGTTCATTCTTCCTTCAGCAGATACAACTCTTGAAGTATATGGTCCTGACAAAGCTCTGATTGAGACAGAGTATTATGATAACATTTACGTTCTCGAACCCGGAGAATATACTTACAAGTCAACACGCAGAGGTTACCTCACTAAAGAAGAAACCTTTGTTGTTACTCAGGAAGATGTTGACATACACAGAGAAAGAGAAATTGTGGTCACTCTTGACAAGGATGAAAACGTAAGCTATGCATATTTCTATGCTCCCGAAACAATTTACCTTGACCCTGCAAATAATAAAGACTTCCTTTATTATATTGACAGGCAGAATGAAGAGAACGGCGCGTTGATCGCATCACCTAACAAAACACAAGGTAACGTTTATTTCCACCGCGCAAGAGCTACAGATGTTAAGATCACAGCTTCTTATCAGGAAGGTGCAGCAGGTCTCGCATCTTATGCCCTTGAAACAAACAGTACCGAAGGCGATACCATCAGCACAGTTATCACTTCCGGTTCACTTTCAAACTCCATTGCTAATAATGAATATGTTCTTATCACCTGGCAGGCAGAATACAAGTTTGAAGGCAGAGATTATGTGTCTTACACATATTCATATGTTTACCCCACACCGAAGGGTGACAGTGCCACTCTTTCTGCGGGTGCAAGAATGGTAATTGACCATGACCTTAACAGTGCACTTAAAGTTACAACATCTGTATTCGCTTTCGGCTTACATAAGGTTGAAAGTGCTCAAAGTACAGGTTATGAATACGCTCCATACTATAAAAATATAGAAGGAAGAGATAATGACCCCTATATTGACGGTGGCAGCGGTTATACCTTCAGAACTAACGATACAAGCGGTAGCTCTGCAAGCGCAGTAGCTTCATCTGCAGACTATGGTTACATTTATGCAGACAGAAGCCGTATCAATAACTTCAATGAGGTTCCGCTTCTTCAGATCGGCTTCGACATCAACAGTGCTGAAAAAGCTGACGAAACAGACACAACTCCATATTATAAATTCTACTTCGCAGCTGAAGATAATGTTCTCGCTTCAATGAGCGGATCAAGACTTGACGGCTACGACGGTAAACGAATTTATATTTCTGATAACAACTCTTCTGATAAAAAACTCAACCGTCCTTTCCTTGATCAGGATGAAGCAAGATATGTTGTTCACGGTGAAGCCAAAGGTGTTCATGAGGTTGGTCCGTGGCTTGGCGAATGGATGGCTCAGGCAACATCAGTTTCAGAAGTATTTATTACAGTAATCAGAACTAACAAAGGCAATCTTCGTGAAAAGTACAACATGGCAGTCAGCAGCTCATATCAGCAGGACTGGTTCCCGTCAATTCCCGAATATAATGCCTACAGAGAAGCTATTATAAAAGCTGCAAAGGTTTTGGGTAACCCCGGCGCAACACCTGAAGAAATTCTTGATGCTGAGCGCAGCCTTAATCAGGCTGATGACGGTGCTAACCTTAATTCAGGTTCAGGTCAGGTTAAGCATTGTTGGGTATATGCCAACGAAACCGGCGTAATCAAAACAGAAACACCGTTTAACTTTACTCTCGGTGATGCAGTTGTAGTAACAACTCAGTCTCTTGACGGTTATCAGTATGCAAATACATATGAACGTTATGCTATTATTTCCAACACAGATAAAGAAGGTAACGTTACCGAAGAGCGCAAACTTGTTGCTACAGGTTCTGATGTTTATGAATCATTAACAGCAGCAGAAGTAAGATATGAATGGATATTCTACTATACTCCCATTACATATAAAATTACTTATAATACCGGTTTGTTAAACTTTACTCCTAACGGCGGCTCAGGTTCTGTTGCACTTTATAAGCAGAACTTCACAATTTGTACAAATGCTCCTTCAAGAGAAGGTTATACATTTGAAGGTTGGTATTTCGACCTTGACACATCAGGCAGAGTGTATAATCAGGGCGAAACATTTATTTATAACTACCTTGAAAATGGTCAGTTCCTTGCAAAATGGGTTCCTCTTGAGTACAAAGTTTCTTATGATCCCAACGGCGGTGGCTTCAAAGAGGGTGAAGGCCCTAATGATGACGAACTTGACGTTGTTTATGATGAAACATATCAGATCACAGCGGATGTACCTGTAAGAACCGGTTACAACTTCCTCGGTTGGAAGGTTAATAACACAGGTGATATTCATACTGCAGGTAGCCAGTTTGTTTGGGACTATGCAGCAAACTGTACTCTTGTTGCTCAGTGGTCAAATGCTGAGTACGAGGTTACAATGAAACCTGTTGCAAGTGATGCAACCGTCAGCCCTTCAACTATTAAAGTTGAATATGACAAACCTTACGGTGATCTTCCCGTACCTGTAAGAACAGGTTACTCCTATGCATGGTACAGTGACCCCAACTATCCTGATGTTTCACTTGTTACCTCAGAAACAATTGTAAAGATCCCCGTAAATCATGAGCTTTATGCAAAGTGGACCCCCATTGATTACTCAATCAGCTACACCCTTGACGGCGGTCTTCTTAAAGCAGATAATCCTACAACTTATAATATTGAGTCTGAAAGCTTCACACTCAACAACCCTGAAAGAACAGGTTATACTTTTGCCGGCTGGTCAGGTACAGGTATTGACAGTTCTTCATATAAAACTGAAGTAACTGTTCCTAAGGGCTCTTATGGTAACAGAACCTACAGCGCTCATTGGACGGCAATTGATTACACAATCACATACGATCTCAACGATGATGATCCCACAGCAAGTAAGGCTGATAACTCACATAACCCCACAGGCTTTACTTACGCAGATGCATTTACAATCACACCTCCTGAGAGAGCAGGTTATAAATTTAAGGGTTGGACCGGCGGTGAATATACAAACGCTCAGAGCATTGATATTGCTGCAGGCACATATTCAGAAAACCTTACTTTTGAAGCTACTTGGGAAGAAATTACTTATTCAATCGGTTATGACCTCAGAGGCGGTACTGCAAATGCAAACAGCCCCTCTCAGTATACAATCGAAATCGGTGCTACAATCGGTGCTCCCACAAGAGTCGGTTACACTTTCCTCGGTTGGCAGAGCAGCTTGTCAAGCGAAATTGAAAGCGAACTTGTAATTGAACCGGGTACTTTCGGTGACATCATTCTTACAGCAGTCTGGAACTCCGATGAAGGCGAAATTATCTATAACCTTAACGGTGGTTCATTCCTGACTGAGAACCCGACAACATATAAGTCAGGTGATTCATTCCCCATTGAGAATCCCATAAGAACTGGCTATAAGTTTAACGGTTGGACTAAGTATGTTGTTAACACAAACAAAACACAGACAGGTCTTATGAATGCAGGTATCGTCGGTGAGGGTGCGGATGCAGACTCAGGTACAGTTATCTTCACTGCTACATGGACTCCTCTCACTTATACCATCACTTATAACCTTGATGGCGGTCACTATGAAAGCGCTGTTACAAATAACATCACAGAATATACCCCCGAAACACCTACATTCACTCTTACTAACCCGATTAAAGAAGGTTATATATTCAACGGTTGGACCGGAACACAGATCACCGGTACTTCAAAGCTTGTAACAATTCAGAAGGGTTCAATTGATAACCGTGGTTATAAAGCTACATGGGTTCCTGCAAACTATACTATTACTTATGATTTTGCAGGCGGCAGTGCTACAGAATCCTGTATTGCTAACTACACTTATGAAACTACAAGCAGAGAAATCGGTGCTCCTATCAGAACAGGTTATACCTTCGCAGGTTGGGAACAGACCTATCAGCGCTTCACTTGGAAAACAGGTGAACTTGATAATAACGGTTATTATCAGAGCTGCGAAAATCATTACCTTTCAAGCCCCATTCTTGTTAGAACAGGCTGCACATACACAATGTCAGCAAACGGCGATCCTAACCATGTTGAAGCATTCTTGTTCGATCAGAACAGAAAGTTCATTGCCAAAGTTAATGTTGGTCAGAATGCTGTACTTGAAATTCCCAACGCTGATCTTGGCTTGACAGAAAACAGTTACTTCATTTACTTCGTTGTATCAGACGAATTTATGACAGCTGCTGTCCGCGATACTATCAAGATTAAGCTTGTAGATAACAGTGATGCATTAGCAGACCTCGGAAGACAGGAAACTGTTTCGCTTCCTCAGGGCAGCACAGGTAACTTCACTCTTACTGCATTCTGGGATGTTATAGATTATTCTCTCTCCTATGAACTCGACGGCGGTTATTATCCTCAGTATGATAAGGATGGTAACGAGCTTAAACCGGGTGACACAGGTTATGTTGAAGACTATAATCCGAACAAAACTACTTATAACTGTCTCACAGAGGACTTTACTCTCATAGCTCCCACAAAGCTTGGTTACAGCTTCCTTGGTTGGGAATATGATAATGCAACAAGCACTTCTGTAGTTATCAGACAGGGTTCAACTGGCAACCGTAATTACAAAGCCGTTTGGACCGAAACAATGTACACAATCAGCTATGATCTCGGTAACGGTACTGTTACCGGCGGCACAAACCCCGCTACATATTATAGCTCAACACCTGATTTCAAACTTTACAACCCCACAAGAACAGGTTATACCTTCGGCGGTTGGACCGGTACTGATATTTCAGGTACATCAAAGGATGTTACAGTTAAACAGGGTTCAACAGGCAACAGAAGCTATGTTGCAACATGGAGTCCTGACACTTACAGCATCATTTATGATTTGGCAGGCGGTACAAACTCACCCAACAACCCCAACTCATACAACTATGAAACTGAAACATTTACTCTCTCTCATCCCACAAAGCCGGGTGCAGCATTCAGCGGTTGGGAAGGAACAGACATTGTCGGTTCAGAGATGACAGTTACAGTTCCCAAGGGTTCAACAGGTAATCGTACTTACAGAGCCATCTGGACAAATTCAACCTATCGTATTGCTTACAACCTTGCAGGTGGTACAAACTCAAGCGCTAACCCGTCAACATATACAGTTGCTGACGAAATTACGCTCAGATACCCCACAAGAACAGGTTATAACTTCACAGGTTGGACAGGAACAAACCTCACAGAGCCTACTTTGAACGTAATGATTCCTAAGGGATCAACAGGTAACAAGAGCTATACTGCAAACTGGTCTCCCGTTGTATATTTCATTGACTATACACTCGGTTCAGGTGCAGAGGTTGGTATTGCTAACCCCACAAGCTATACAATTGAGAGCCCCTCAATTACGCTTAATAACCCCGAGAGAAGCGGTTATATCTTTACAGGTTGGTCAGGAACAGGTATTGAAGGAACTGCACAGACAGTTACCATTTACAAAGGATCAACAGGTAATAGAAGCTATACTGCAAACTGGGAAGTTGAAAGCTATGATATCACTTACGTTCTTAACGGCGGTGAAGCAATCGGTAACCCCGATAAATACAGCGTAAATTCTCCCACAATTACTCTTAATAAGCCTACCAGAGAAGGTTATAATTTCGCAGGATGGACAGGAACAGGCATCAGCGGAACAGGTAAATTACTTGAAGTTATAATCCCAACAGGTTCATACGGTGACCGTATCTACACAGCAAACTGGGAGCTTATTACTTACACAATCACTTATGATTTGGATGGCGGTAAAGAAACAATTGCTAACCCCAAAAATTACACCTACAACTCTTCACAGATTATTCTTCATAACCCTGTTAAAGACGGATATGACTTCTTAGGTTGGATTTCAACAACAGAAGGTGAGGCAACACCTGAATTGAAAGCTACAATTGAAGCCGGTTCAACAGGTGATAAGTACTTCCGTGCAGTCTGGGCAGTTGGTGACTATAACATCAGCTATAACCTTGACGGCGGTAGCTGGCCTGAAGGCTATACTCAGATCGACAAATACAAGTATGCTGATCCCACATTCACCATTCCTAATCCTGTTAAGGAAGGTTATACCTTCGCAGGTTGGTCAGGTACAGGTATTAGCGGCACAACTGATGAACTTATAGTTTACACAGGCTCATCAGGTGACAGAGAGTATACTGCTCATTGGGCTGAAGGTAATAACGTTATTACCTACGACCTTGACGGCGGTGCAATCCCTGAAGGTTATGAAAACCCAACAAGCTATGTTACTGACACAGGATTTATTATTCTTAACAACCCGGTTAAAAACGGTTACCGTTTCAAGGGATGGATCGGAACAGATCTTGATTCAGCAACTAAAGAGGTTGTAATTGACACCAGCGTTTCAAAGCCGTTGTCATACACCGCAACATGGACACCTATTGACTACAAGATCACTTATGTTTTAGCAGGCGGTGAGCTTTCGTCAGGTGTAACAAATGTTACAACATATAATGTAACAACCCCAACATTCTATCTTAATAACCCGACAAGAGAAGGTTATACCTTCGTTGGTTGGATGGGTACTGACCTTGTAGGTGCTCAGCCGTCAGTTGTTGTTATCGAGGGTTCAACAGGTGCAAGAACTTATACTGCAATCTGGGAAGAAACCGTTTATAACATCTCTTATGATTACGGTGCAGGTTCAGTTCAGTTCGCTAACCCCATCAATTACTCATATACAACACCGACATTTGCTCTTAATAATCCGACTCTTACAGGTTATGAGTTCACAGGCTGGACCGGTACAGGTCTTACCGAAAAGACAATGAACGTTTTGATTGAAAAAGGCTCAACAGGTCCCAGATCTTATGTAGCAACTTATTCAATTAATACTTACAACCTTAAATTCCTTGGTCTTGAGGGTGCAAAATTCAACTCACCTGAATTGACATATAAAGTTGATACACCTGATATCGTTGTTCCCAACCCCACAAAGATCGGTTATATCTTCAACGGCTGGACCGGTACAGGTATTAACGGTATCAAGAAAGACCTTGTAATTACAAAGGGTTCAACAGGTAACAAAACTTATACCGCAAACTTCTCACCAATTGATTATACTGTTGAATACGAGCTTAACTCAGGCCGTGTTTCAGGTATTAACCCAACATCTTACAATGTTGAGTCAGCAAGCTTTGAGGTTCTTGATCCCGGCCGTGCAGGCTTCAACTTTGACGGTTGGACGTTAAGCATTGTAGACTTCATCTGGTATAACGGTACAATAGATTCAAACGGCAACATTGTTGCAGGCTCAGGCTATTATTCAATGCCTGTTTCACTTAGAGCAGATACAACTTATACCTATGACAGCTCACTTAAACTTGCAATATTTGATACAAACGGCAATTTTGTTGAACTTGCAAATTCAGGTTCATACACAGCTGACGCTGATTACCTTTGCTCAGTAGTTGTTGCAGGTGATGCTACAGATGATTATCTCAGCTCAGTAGCTGTTACTGTTGGTGAAAAAGTTAAGGAAGTTACAATTCCTCGCGGAAATATGGGCAGCCTTAAGCTTACAGCTAACTGGACATCAGAGAAGTTCACAATTACCTATAATCTTAACGGCGGTGCTCTTGAGGAAGGTGTTACTAACCCCACAGAATACACAGCTGAAACAACCGGCTTCGAACTTAAAAACCCTGTAAGAACAGGTTACGTTTTCGCAGGCTGGTCAGGTACAGGTCTTACTAACGCAGCGGTTGCTGTTTATGTTCCCGCAGGTGCAACAGGCAACAGAGTGTATACAGCAAACTGGAGAATTGAAAAATTCTACATTGAGTATGTTCTTGGCGATAACGCTCATTTCCTTGAGACTGTTCCCGAGTTCTACACATCTGAAACACCTACATTCTCATTGCCGATTCCTGTAAGATCCGGCTACACCTTTACAGGTTGGCTTTGCGAGAACGGTGAAATTGTTCCCACAGTAACAATCAAGAAGGGCTCAACAGGTGCAAGAACATTTGTTGCTCAGTGGACTGAAAACTCAGCAGAAGCAGGAACACACAGAATTTATTACCACGGCTTTAACAACCAGCTTATCGGATATCAGGATGTTAAGATTGGTACAGCCCCAACCGGTATAGCTCATCAGGAAGTTATCGGTTATAAATTTGTTGGTTGGTCAGTTGCTCTTGATTCACCGGCAGTTAAAGACAGTGAAGAAGATGTTCATATCTACTCAAAATATACCGTAGGCGATATGACATATGACATTACTGTTACAGTCGGCGAAGGCGAAAATGCTTCAATAACTACCACAACATACACTCAGTATGCTACTGTAAGAGTTACTGCTCCTGAAACACTTGATGGTAAAACATTCAGCCATTGGGAAGATGGAAACGGTGCTGTAGTAAGCTATTACCGTACATTCAGCTTTAAAGCTCATACTGATATGAACATTGTTGCTGTTTACGGTGAAACTCTTACTCAGGATAAGGTTTCAACACGTATCACAAAAGCTGAATACAATAAGCAGCATGAATGGATTTCATTCTATGCAGAGCGTAGCGTAGCTTCTGAATACAGAATCCTTCAGCACGGTATTTTGTTCACAGGTAACGCAGAACTCGCTAAAGACAGTGAAAACTTTGTTCTTGGCACTAATAACAGAGATATCTGTGCTTCAACAGCAAGCAGCACAACACGTTCAGGTGTTTACACTCTTTCAATCGGCGGTCTTCTTGCTGAGAGCGGAGCACCTTATGCAGGCGCAGAAAAGTTGTATGCACGTTCTTATATCACTTATGTTGATGCCAATAACGTAACGAAAACAGTTTACAGTGACATTCCTGCAGAGGATGTTGGCTATGTTGAAGGAATCAATTGCTTCAGCAACCTTGCACAGTATCCTGTAAGCTCAAACTAAAGGAGGATATGATGGAATATATTAAACCTGAAATAAGTTTCAAAAAATTCTATACAGAATCCTTCCTTGCAGATGAAGATATCTTAAGCGGTACTTCTGACAGTGATGGTGACCTTGAGCATGACTTCACCGGTAACGGAGACTCTTTCTTCGGATTTGACTCTTCAAGCGGCGGTGGCGGCTGGTTTAACTATTAATTTCTAAAAGCAATCGGCAGCCTTGTTGATACAGGGCTGCCGTATTGTAAAGAAAGGGGATTTTATGGAAGAACAACAACGCACTGAACTTCGAAATATGGTCAGCATATTTGTCGGCCTTATGCTTGTGAGAGTGTATGAGTATTTTCTGAGTAATATCGGTCGTCCTACACTTTCATTTATCTCTTATGCCGCAGGTATTTTACTCATACTTCTTTTTAACAGAAAACACTGTTGGTCACTCAGTGATTTCGGCATACAGGGTGTTATAAATCACTCTTTTTGGGAAGTTATTCTTCCTGCGCTCATATGGCTTGGTTCATTGGCAGTAGTCATTCTGCCTGAATATCTTATCTGCACCTTTGGTATCGGGGCAGAGGAGCCGTATTTTGATTTGATTTGCTTTAACCGTCACGTGGATCTGATTTTATCAAAATCTGATACTACGATACTCGTGACGTGGACCATTATGGGAGCCATTATATGTGCTTTCAGGGCATTATTCCTTGAAGTATATTTCAGAGGCTTCACATTCGGAGTTCTCAGGAAAAAGACAGGCTTTTACGTTTGCAATACCATTCAGGCAATATTCTATTCAGTTTTCTTCTTTGTAGGTCCTGTAAGATCGCTTCTTTACAGTGAGGATAAAGGTAAAACTGTTGTTTTATTCCTGCTTTTCTTTATTTCACAGTTTTTGTTCGCATTCCGTCAGGGATACCTCAGACTTGTCTGCGGAACTATATGGCCCTGTGTTCTTACAACATTTTTGTTTAACTTCTTTACCTATAATGTTGTTATAATCGGCCTCGGCGGAACAGAAAACGTTGGTTATGCAGACTATATCCGATGGATAATTATTCAGGGAATCTGTCTCTTAGGTACACTTGCATATTGCAAAAAAATGAAAAAGAAATTCCCTCCACCCAAGCCTAATCCGGCTGAGTTGGAGGAAATGAGAGTCCTCGAAGAGCTTGAAGCTCAGGAGGAAACATAAAAAACAGCGGAGAGTTTAAACTCTCCGCTTTCTTTTTATTTTTATCAGATTTCAGGGATAACAACTTCAATTTCTTTGCCAAGCTTAGATGACTTAACAATATGGTCAATGATTGCCTGGTTGTAAAGAATTTCTTTTGAAGGAACAGGAGCTTCGCCGCCTTCTGCAATTGCATCAAGGAAAGAACGAACTTTCTTGTAGAAGAGACCCTTATCGTTGCTGGGAGCCTCAATTTCAGGAATAATTGTTTCAACTCTTTCACCGGCAACGTCGTGATAAATTGTCATTGGGCCGCCTGTTGAACCGTTCCAGCATTCTGTTGAAGGAATGCGAAGAGCACCCTTTGTACCAAAGATAATTGTATCACCGGGTGTATCGGGATGCATAGCCCATGCAATACGGAAGTCGAGAATGATACCGCCTTCAAGACGAACAAATGCTGCGGCGAAATCTTCAACATCGAATCTTGCTGCGTCAGCAGGGGTGTTATACATTGGGTTAGGTCCGAAGAAAGCTGATGTGTAACCGCTTACTGTAAGGGGCTTCGGATATCCGATAGCGTTAAGAACCATATCAAGTGAGTAACAGCCGATGTCACCCATAGCGCCGATACCTGCTGTGCGCTGTTCAATAAATGTGCTGTTGGGGATACCGCGTCTGCGTCCGCCGCCAGTCTGAATGTAATAGATATCACCAAGTTCGCCTGACTGAACGATCTTTTTGATCATCTTCATATTTTCGTCGCCACGGGGCTGGAAACCGATTGAAAGAAGCTTACCGCTCTTCTTCTCAGCTCTCATAATTTCAACAGCTTCTTCTGTTGTTACGCACATCGGTTTTTCAAGAAGGACGTTTACGCCTTTTTCAAGAGCATAAATTGTACATTCAGCATGAGTCATATTGTATGTACAAACGCTTACTGCGTCAAGCTCTTCATTGTCAAGCAATTCCTTATGGCTGGGGTAGAAGTTAACGCCTGTAACACCGTATTTAGCCATAAATTTTTCTGCTTTGCCGGGAATAAGATCAGCAGCTGCAACGATTTCGCAATCTTCCATCTGAAGATAGCTTTCAATGTGAGCTTCAGCAATCCAGCCTGTGCCGATAATACCGATTCTGAATTTTCTGTCGCTTACTTTCTTTTCTTCTTCAACTGCTTGTGTAAACTGATTGAGAACTGCATCTGACATTATAAATTCCTCCGATTAGTTATTAATAGTTTTAATATAGTCAATACTCATTTTAATGCTTTCAAGGGGAGTTTTGCCCATTGAGGGGTTATCCTGCTCAACAACAACCCATCCTGTACCGGCTTTTTTACAAGCTTCAAGAATTGCGGGCATATCCTGAACACCGTATCCTACGGGTCTGAAAGCAAAATCTTCACCTTCATCCTCATCACTCTGAGCACCGTCATCAATACCGATAAGGGCATACAATTTTGCAGGCTTATCTTTTCCGCTCATAACGAAGTCTTTAAGGTGAACAACGGGGGCTCTGCCTGAATATTTAACCACATAATCAGCAGGGTTTTCACCGCCTACGTTTACCCAGCAGGTGTCAAGCTCTGTCTGAAGCTCGTCTGCTGAAAGAGTAGAGTAAAGAAGGTCAAGACCGTAAACACCGTCAACCTTTTTAAATTCAAAGTCATGGTTATGATAAAGCATGGTGATGCCGTATTTTTTTGCAATACCGGCAAATTTGCGGATACCTTCAACTGTTTCGTCAAAGAACTCTGCACCAGGTCGGCGCTCTTCCACAGCGTAGGGGATAGCTATGAATTTTACACCGATTGTTGCGTAGTCTCCGATAACCTTTTCGGGGTCAGCAGCAAGCTCATCATAGCTGACGTGAGCCGAAATAGGAACAAGGCCGTTTTCTTCACAGATAGCCTTAACCTTTTCGGGAGCGTTGTCATAAAGACCGGCAAATTCAACACCGTCATAGCCCATTTCTTTAACTTTTTTGATTGTTCCTTCAAAATCTTCAGCCACATTATCTCTTACTGAATATAACTGAACAGCAACAGGAAAACTCATTTTAATTACCTCCAATAGGGAAATTGGTTTACAACCTTAATAATTTTAACATTTTAAATTACTAAATACAATACTTATTTGTGAATTTATACTATTTTTTGTTGTATAAATATAAAATTTATGATATACTTAATCCATTGAAGTTTAAGGAGAAAAACTATGCAGGAAATATCAGTTTTATCTTATAAAGTTACTCAGAATACCGAAAACCCTCTTGAATGGCAAATGCAGGCTCAGATTATGGCAGAAACCGTTCTTGACACTCTCCCTGACTGTATCGGCATACAGCAGGCAGGGGAAGGTCTTGCAGCTTTTGCTCAGGCACATATCGGCGAACTGTATTCATATGTTGACGGCAACGTTCATAACCCGATTTTTTATAACCATTTTGAACTGACACTTCTTGAAAGCGGCAGCTTCTGGTATTCTGAAACCCCTGAAACATTGTCAAAGTTTGAAGGAACAAATACATATTCATCTTGTTCATGGGCAGCCTTTGAACGCAAGGAATGCGGCACCCGTTTTATGATGCTCAATACAACCTTTGATAAAAATCCTCTTATCAAAGCTCAGAGTATACCTATGCTTATGAATGTTGCATCAAAGTATTATGTTCCCGTTGTTTGTACAGGTGAGTTCAATATGATTAAAGGCGCAGTGAATTACCGTACTCTTACTGCGGGTGTGCTCAGAGACGTCAGCGTTGTTGCGGAAAAAACACAGCCGACCCCACAGGCATTTGATAAGATTATTCCTGAAGCAGTTTACAACTATGTTCCTGAATTTCCTAAGTTCAATATGTGCGGAAATATTCTTTCAAACTATCTCATTGAGCCCCTTGAATACAGTCATTGCTATCAGGGTATGCTTTACGGTGAGCAACAGCCAAACGGAGTTCTTGCAAAACTGAATCTGTTAAGAAGATAAAAAATAAGCGGAGAGTTTCAAACTCTCCGCTGTTTTGTTATCTGAGGCTCATAACAAGATTATAAATCAGCTTTATAATCGGTGTGATGTTGATATAGAAGCCTGTGGGCTCTTCAAACATACTGCTGTCAATGCCTGATGTGAAACCTTCAACATATTCGGGTAAAACATCTTTTGTTTCAAATGTGATATAGAAGTTACTTGCGTTAATTCCTATAGCTTTGAAACCGAGAAGCATATCGCCGTCATAATAGAATTCAGCCTTTGTGCCGAATCTCTCAACATAAACGTCACCGTAGCCCTTGATGTCTCTTTCACCTGCATAAGTAAGTGTCAGGTTATCAAAATATTCACCTGAAAGGTATTCCAGCATTTTATCAACGCCTGTTGCAATGAGCTTAACATCAGAAGTCTGAATTTCGAGGAATTCATTAATGTCTACACAGCAACGGATTGAAGGAGCGTAAATCATATTTGATTCACCGAAAATAGCTCTTACCTTAAGGCCCTGAACATTAGCTGTTGCAGCCATTTTCATTTCTGAAAGAATGCTTCCGTCATTATGGATTTTGAACAAAACATTAAGATCAGAAATCTCTGCAAAGTCATTTTCTGCAATGCTGTCGTCAAGCTTGATGCCGATTGTTTTGGTTTCTTCAATCTGCTTGATCAAAGCTTCTGTTTTCGTTGTAGCTTCCTGCGCTGAGATGTTCAGACAAAAGCATGATAAAGCAACAACAACGCTTAAAATAACACTGATAATTTTTTTCATATTCTCACCACCTATGGTCGTATTTTACCATTATAGCCCGGTTTAGTCAACAGGCGAAATCGCAAATATGTCGAAAAAAAGAGAACGGCGTTAACCGTTCTCTTAACAATATAATTTACGATTAAAGAGCTTCAACAATTTCCTTTGTGTCTCTTGCGATCATAAGCTCTTCGTTTGTGCAAACAACGTAAACCTTAACCTTTGAGTCAGGTGTTGAGATTTCACCCTCAGGGCCTCTTCTCATCTGGTCGTTTACAGCGTAATCAATTTCAACGCCCATAAACTTAAGCTTATCGCAAACACGGTCTCTGTACTGCGGGTTGTTTTCACCGATACCGCCTGTGAATACAATTGCATCAACGCCGCCCATTGCTGCAGCGTAGCTGCCGATGTATTTTGTGAGCTGATGGCAGAGCATTGACTCAACAAGCTTTGCTTTTTCGTCGCCCTCTTTTGCACGTGCTTCAATTGTTCTGTTGTCGCTTGTGCCGCAAATACCGAGCATACCTGATTTCTTGTTCATTACTGAATCCATCTGATCAGGTGTAAGACCTTCTTTTTTCATAATGATAGGAACAATAGCGGGGTCGATTGAACCGCAGCGAGTACCCATCATGATACCTTCAAGGGGAGTAACACCCATTGTTGTATCAAAGCACTTGCCGTCAACAACAGCAGAAATTGATGAACCGTTACCGAGGTGGCATGTGATGATCTTGCTGTGCTCGGGATTGCCGAGGAGATCAATTGTTTTACCGCTTACAAAACGGTGTGATGTGCCGTGGAAACCGTAACGGCGGATGCCGTATTTCTCATAATACTCATAGGGGAGAGCATACATATAAGCGTAGTCAGGCATTGACTGATGGAAACCTGTGTCAAAAACAGCAACCTGGGGAACATCTTTCATAATAGCCTGGCAAGCCTTGATACCTGTAAGGTTTGCAGGGTTGTGGAGCGGGCCCCATTCAAAGCATTCTTTGATTGTTTCTTCAACTTCGTCTGTTACAAGAACAGAACCGCTGAATTTCTCAGCGCCGTGAAGAACACGGTGGCCTACAGCATCAATTTCATCCATAGATGCGATAACGCCGTTTTCTTTGCTTGTAAGAGCGTCAATAACTACCTGAATAGCAGTTGCGTGGTCAGGCATTGCAACAGGCTTGTCTTTGATAACTTTGCTGTCGTCAGCAGGAACCTTATGTGTAAAAGCACTGTTGTCATTACCGATCTGCTCGCAGATACCTTTTGCAAGAACTGTTTCATTTTCCATATCAATAAGCTGATACTTAAGTGATGAGCTTCCTGCATTGATTACAAGAATTTTCATTACAATTCCTCCTAAATTTTAATAAAATTTGACTTGTATATTGTCTCTAACTGTTATATTATATATGTATGAAAAACATTTTTCAATAGGTTTTTTAACTTTTTGGAGGTAAAAATGAAAATAGCAGGAATTGTAGCAGAATATAACCCGTTTCATAACGGACACAAATATCATATTGAAAAAACAAAAGAAGTTACCGGCGCAGATGCCGTTGTTGCCGTAATGAGCGGTAACTTTGTTCAGCGCGGTGAAACAGCTGTTCTCTCTAAATGGGCAAGAGCAAAAGCTGCTGTTGAAAACGGTGTTGACCTTGTTGTTGAAATTCCTACTCTGTGGAGTATTGCAAGGGCCCAGAGCTTCGCTCAGGGTGCTGTAAGCGTGCTTAAAGGCTTGGGCTGTGTTGATACCATCAGCTTCGGAAGTGAGTGTGGCGATATTGAAAAGCTTACTGAAACCGCTGAAGCTATCAGTGACCCGTTTGTAATTGAAAGAATGAAGAAAAATCTTGAAATTGGTATGAGCTATGCAGGCGCCAGAGCTGAAGCTGTCAGAACTTACCACGGTGATGACTTTTTTTCAATTTTAAATGAGCCGAATAACACGCTCGGTATAGAATATATTATTGCTAATAACGAAAGCGAACCTGTTGCAGAAATGGTAACAGTTACCAGAAAAGGTGTTGCTCATGACAGCCTTATGAGAAGTGAAAACTTTGCCAGTGCATCAGATATACGTAATATGATGCTTGAAGGTGATGCCTGGTACAGATATGTTCCGCAGAATATGGTTGATATTTATAAGCAGGAAGTTGAAAATCAGACAGGACCTACGCCTTACTCAAAGCTTGAGTTCAGTATTCTTTGCTGTATGCGTCAGTTAAGAGTTGAAGATATTGCGGAATCTCCTGATGTAAGCGAAGGTATTGAAAACAGAATTCACGACGCCGCATTGAAAGCAAAAAGCCTTGAAGAGCTGTTTTCAATTGCTAAAACAAGACGTTATTCTCACGCAAGAATCAGACGCATTGTTTTAGCTTCATTCCTCGGCTTTACAAAAGAGCAGTGTGAAGGTTTGCCGCCATATATCAAAGTTCTTGCAATGACAGAAAAAGGCAAAGAAATCCTCAAAAAAGCCAAAGAAACTGCAACACTTCCTATTATTACAAAATCATCTGATGTTGACACTCTTGACGAAAGAGCAAAAGAAGTGTATTCTATTGAAGGAATGTGTACTGATGTTTATTCATTGGCAACACCTGCAATCTTCCCTTGCGGAAGAGAGCAGACAACTCCTGTTATCATTAAAGAATAAATTTAATAAACATACTGCCACCGGGTAGTGAATGTTATTTGAAACTTAAAGCATTCGTTAGTGTATCGTTAGGTCTTAGAAGATACACGACGGATGCTTTTTTGGAGGTAAAAATGTTAAAATCTTTTTCAAAAAGAGATATAGCCCTGTGGGGAGTATCTGTGTTTACTATTTTAGTGTCGTTTTTGTTGTTTGACAGGTCAAACTATCTTACCCTTGTTGCATCCCTGATAGGTGTAACATCACTGATTTTCTGCGCTAAGGGTAACCCTTTCGGAAATTTTCTTATGATAATTTTCAGCCTGATCTACGGCTATATATCGTTTTCTTTTGCTTATTACGGAGAGGTTGCAACTTATATCGGTATGACTTTGCCTATGTCAGCCTTTTCTCTGATATCATGGCTTAGAAATCCGTATAAGGGCAATAAAGCTCAGGTTACGGTAAATTCCATATCGAAAAAAGAAGTTGTTTTTATGGTGCTTCTGACAGCTGTTGTGACGGTTGTTTTTTACTTTATTCTTCGTTTTTTCGGTACAGCGAATCTGTTAACAAGTACTGTTTCAGTAACCACAAGCTTTGCTGCAGCTTATCTTTCTTTCAGACGAAGCGAATATTTTGCATTTGCATATGCTCTTAATGATATTGTTTTGATAGTTCTGTGGATTATGGCTACCTTTGAAGATATAAGCTACCTTTCGGTGATAATCTGCTTTGCTGTATTTTTTGTTAATGATATTTACGGTTTTATCAATTGGCAAAAAATGAAAAAACGACAAAACTATTGTCAATAAAAGAAATAAGTGGTACAATTAATTAGTATCACTTTTCTTTTGGAGGTAAGGTTATGAGTAAAGAGCTTACACGTACATATGTACCCTTTAAGGATTGGAAAGAAAAATCAAAACAAACTGAATACACCGAAGAAACACCGCTTCTTGCACCCGACGGCACTCTTCTTGCCAAGGGCTGGGCAAGGAAAAATGTTTTCACATATAACCGTAATTATGTCAAAACAGGTATAATGAGCCGTAAAGAATGGGATTTTTATAATATCTGTGACGGTGAGTTTCAGGTTCTTGTCAGCTTTGCCAACATCAATGTCGGAGGCTATGTGGGAGCAAAGCTTGTAAATCTTAAAACAGGGGAGGTAGTGGTAGATTCCATTGCCTATTTCCTCGGCGCAAACAAGCACGTTCCCCCTGCAAAGGGTGATGTTCCCAACAGATATAAAGATAAAATCGGCAAAACCGAGTTTGATTTCAATACCAAAGAAACAGAAAGAACTCTTTGGTATAAGGGCTCATATAAGGGTAAGCCTGTTGAGGTTAATATTACAATGGAAATTCCTGAAGGCCTTGAAAATATCACTACGGTTTTTCCCTTTGATGAAGACCAGACCAAGTATTTTATGACCACCAAGCAGATGTGTATGCCTTGTGAAGGCAAGTTCGTTTGGGGAGACTATGTTTATGAGGTTTCAAAGCCTGCAGCATTCTGCACTATGGACTGGGGCAGAGTAAACACTGTTCATAAAATGGTGTGGTACTGGGGCAGCGGTAATCAGTATATCAAAGACGAAAACGGCAAAGAGCATCTTTTCGGCTTTGAAATCACATGGGCAATCGGTAACGAAAGCAACGCCACCGAAACTTGTATTTTCTACGACGGCAAGGTGCATAAAATAGGCGCAGTTGATGTTGAAAAATTCCCAAAAGACAGATTCCTTGAAGAGTGGAAGTTCATTTCTGAAGACGGAAGGTTCAATATGACAATGACCCCTACTCTTGATAACCATTCTGATGTTGACTTTAAAGTGGGCAGAATGAACTGCCATCAGATTTTCGGTAACTGGCACGGTGATGTTACCCTTGACGAAGGCACAAAGCTTGAAATCAAAGATCTTTTCACATTCTGTGAATACGTGGAAAACCGTTGGTAAAAGTGTAAAGATATATAACAGATTGACCGTGTTATGTGATTTAAAAAACGAAGCTTAATACTAATTTAAAATCGTCTTTTTGTTAAGAGCTGAAGCTGTATGCTTCGGCTCTTTTTTATTAATATATTTAAATAAATCTATTGATAAATTTTAAAAATAATGATAAAATATACAATATATTGGGGTTTTGTATCTTTGAATAATTTCATCCTTTTTACAAAGACTAATGAAAGACTTTTTCAAGGGATGATTCTATGGGATACAGAAATACTGCATATTTTGGTTTTACTGCACCTTCACAGCCTGAAAGCGGTGATTCAGAGCAGGAAAACCGAGCTTGTGAATATAACGAAGCGTTCAAACAAATTGTTGATACAGGCTCAATAACCGTTGAAAAAAACGGTCATCTGATTCATTGCATAACTATTGTAGGCCAGATCGAAGGTCATTATATTTTACCCTCGCAAAATAAAACCACAAAGTATGAGCACGTTATACCTCAGCTTGTGGCAATAGAAGAGAGTGACACCGTTGACGGGCTTCTGATTATTCTCAACACAGTCGGCGGTGATATTGAAGCCGGCCTTGCAATAGCCGAGCTCATTTCAGGGATGAAAACACCTACGGTTTCTCTGGTTCTCGGCGGCGGTCATTCAATCGGTGTTCCTCTTGCCGTGTCATCACAGCATTCATTTATAACACCGTCGGCAACTATGACAATTCACCCTGTGAGAATGAACGGTCTTGTGCTTGGGGTACCGCAGACTATGTCCTATTTTCAACAGATGCAGGAACGTATTGTCCGTTTCGTCAGTGAAAACTCAAATATGCCGGCCGATACCTTCCGCAACCTTATGCTTGCCACAGGTGAGCTTGTTATGGATATCGGTACAGTTCTTGAAGGCAGTGAGGCTGTTGAAAAAGGACTTATTGATTCAATAGGCAGTCTTTCCGATGCGCTTGATTGCCTTTATGAAATGATTAAAGAAAAAGATAATAATAAAACGGATGATTAAAATTCAGGCGTATGAGCTTTGCTTGTCGCCGCTTGATACATAGGAGGAAATATGGCTAACAAAACTACAAAAACCACTAAAAAGCCGTCCGCTTCACAAAAATCAAAAAGCAAGTCGGGTAAACCGTCTGCAGGGAAGTCACAGGGTCAGACTCAGGCGCAGCGCCAGAGAACAGCTGTTATTGTTATGGCAGGAGCATTGCTGCTTTTCTGTATGACCGTTATAAAAGGCGAAAGCGTATGGGCAGCTATACATAATTTTATTTTCGGTATATTCGGTATATGTGCTTATTTCTGGCCGATTATGCTTGTTTATCTTGCTGTGATGTTTGCTATAAATAAGCCGATGAAATCAACAGTTGCCAATATTTTAGGCGCAGGGTTGTTTGTGTCATTTTTAAGCGGCATCATTCATGTTGCGTGGAACAATATTGATGCAGGGAATCTGGGCGATCAGATCGTTTATGTGTGGGATATGCGAATGTCTGTCACTGCAAAAAGCGGCGGAGTTCTCGGCGCATTGATAGGCGGGGGATTCGACCTGCTTGCAGGTAAAGCGGGTGCTTTGATTTTACTTATTGTTGCAGATATTCTTATCATTATGCTTATCACCGGAACCACTCTCGGCAGAGCGTATAACATTTTCTCAAAGCCTGTTAAAAAAGTCGGCTCCTTCACTGAAGAAAAGATTGAAAAGGGTATGGAACGCCACCGTGATCGCAAAGAAAACGGCGAAGGTTTTTCAATGCCTCAGGTCAAGCGTAAATTCAAGCCTATTGATTTAGGTCCTGAAGCTACACCTGAAATGGGTAAAGACCCTGAGCCGGATACTATTTTTGTTGAAGAACTTGCAGGAAATTTTGAAAAAGAAAAAGCTGAAACAAATATTGACGATATAATCAAGGGTATGCCTGATTTCAAAGAGCCTGAACCTGCTGTTGAAGTCAAAGAGGTTAAACCTGCTGAGGTTATTCCTATCACAAAAGCTAAAAAGCTAAAGGAAGAAAAGCCGGTTGAAGAAGCTGAAGTACAAGAGCCTGCAAAACCTGAACCTCCGGCTCCCGTGAAGGTTTATAAGAAACCGCCGCTTGACTGTATTTCACTTGCCGATAATTCAGGCGTTCTCAACTATGAGCAGGAGCTTAAGGCTAATTCTGCCAAGCTTGAAGAAACACTTGAAAGCTTTGGCGTAAGAACAAAGCTTGTCGGTATATGCCGAGGTCCTTCTGTTACAAGATATGAATTGCAGCCTGCTCCCGGCGTTAAAATCAGCCGTATTACAGGCCTTTCAGACGATATTGCTCTTGCCCTTGCATCTTCAGGTGTACGTATCGAAGCACCGATTCCCAATAAATCTGCGGTGGGTATCGAAGTGCCGAATAAGAGCAGAGCTACTGTTTCATTAAGAGAAATCATTGAAACCACTCAGTACGATACTCAGGTTTCAAAGAGCAAGCTTTCTGTTGCTCTCGGTAAAGATATTACAGGTGAAACAATTATTGCCGACCTTGCAAAAATGCCACATCTTCTTATTGCAGGTACAACCGGCTCAGGTAAATCTGTATGTCTTAACTCAATGATTGTAAGTATTTTATATAACGCTACGCCCGATGAGGTCAAACTTCTTATGATTGACCCCAAGCAGGTTGAGTTTACTGTTTACAACGGTATTCCTCATCTTCTTGTTCCTGTTGTTTCAGACCCCCGTAAAGCAGCAGGTGCATTAGGCTGGGCTGTTACAGAAATGCTTAAGCGTTACAAAATGTTCTCAGAAAAGAATGTTCGTGATATTAAGGGCTATAACCGCCTTGCAAGAAGTGATGAATCCATTCCGCCGATGCCACAGATAGTTATCTTTATTGATGAGCTTTCTGACCTTATGATGGCAGCCCCAACTGAGGTTGAAGATTCTATCTGCCGCCTTGCTCAGATGGCGCGTGCCGCAGGTATGCACCTTGTAATTGCAACACAGAGACCGTCTGTTAACGTTATTACCGGTATTATCAAAGCTAATATTCCCAGCCGTATAGCTCTTTCTGTTTCATCACAGGTTGACTCAAGAACTATTATTGACTCATCCGGCGCAGAAAAGCTTCTCGGAAACGGTGATATGCTCTTTAACCCGGTAGGCACCTCTAAGCCCATCCGTGTTCAGGGCTGTTTCCTTTCAGACGGTGAGGTTGAAAATGTTGTAAACTTCATCAAGGAGCAGGAAACAAGCTCTTATGATGATCAGGTTATGGAAGAAATTGAGCGTCAGGCTGTTATGGAAAAGAAAAAGAGCTCGGCATCTGATGATGACGGTGACTCTGACTCTGACACCGGCGATGAAATGCTTCCAAAGGCAATAGAGGTCGTTGTTGAAAATCAGATGGCATCAACCACTCTCTTGCAACGTAAGCTTAAATTAGGTTACGCACGTGCTGCAAGACTTATGGACGCCCTTGAAGAAAAGGGTATAGTAGGTCCGTTTGAAGGTGCAAAACCAAGAAAAGTTCTCATTTCTAAACAGCAGTGGATGGAAATGAACGCCCTTGCAAATGCTTCACCGGTCAGAGAGAAACCATACGGTGAAGAAGATGATTTTTCGGAGGAATAAATGTTTTTACCAATTAACGGAAATGATATTGCCCAAAGAGGCTGGGATGAAGTTGATTTTGTGTATGTAACGGGCGATGCCTATGTGGATCACCCCAGCTTCGGCGCATCCATAATTACGAGAGTGCTTGAAGCTGAAGGCTATAACGTAGCTGTTCTTGCTCAGCCGGAATGGAATTCTGTTAACGATTTCAAGCGTTTCGGCAAGCCGAGACTGGGCTTTCTTGTAACATCGGGTAATATAGATTCAATGGTTGCTCATTATACCGCCGCCAAGAAAAGACGTTCGCAGGATGCTTATTCTCCCGGTAAGGTTATGGGGCTCAGACCTGACAGAGCCGTTATCGTTTATTGTAATAAAATCAAAGAAGCATACCCCGATTCACCAATAATCATCGGCGGACTTGAGGCTTCTTTACGTCGATTTGCCCACTATGATTATTGGGATGATAAAATCCGCCGTTCCGTTTTATTTGATTCTCAGGCTGATCTGCTTATTTACGGAATGGGTGAAAATCAGATTATTGAAATCTGCCGCAGACTTTCTAACGGAGAAGATATTTCGTCTATCCGTGATGTAAAAGGCACGTGCTATGCCTGTGATGTTACAGAAACTCCTTTTACAGGCAAAGAGTGCCCTTCTTTTGAAAACTGCATTAAAAATAAAAAAGAATACGCAATATCCTGCAGGATTCAGCAGGATGAACAGGACCACATACGCGGCAAATTGCTGAAACAGCGCCACGGCAATAAAATGCTTGTGCAGAATCCGCCTATGCCGCCGCTTACTCAGCAGGAGCTTGACTGGGTCTATTCTCTTCCTTATGAAAGAACGTATCACCCTGTTTATGAAAAGATGGGCGGTGTACCTGCAATTGAAGAGGTACGCTTTTCTATAACGCATAACAGAGGCTGCTTCGGTGCGTGTAATTTCTGTTCTCTTGCTTTTCATCAGGGCAGGTTTATAACCACCAGAAGCAAAGAGTCTGTTGTAAAAGAAGCAGAATTGCTGACAACATTGCCTGATTTTAAAGGTTATATTCACGATATCGGAGGTCCGACAGCCAATTTCAGACGAACCTCGTGTATAAAACAGCTTGAGCACGGACTTTGTAAAGGCAAAAAATGCCTTGCGCCTACACCTTGTAAAGCCCTTGAATCAGATCACAGTGAATATCTTGATATATTGAGAACGGTACGCTCTCTGCCAAAAATTAAAAAAGTTTTTGTCCGTTCAGGCATACGCTATGACTATATGCTCAAAGACCCTGATGATACTTTCTTCAGGGAGCTTGTCAGATATCACGTAAGCGGTCAGCTGAAGGTAGCCCCGGAGCATTGCTCGGCTGCAGTGCTTGATAAAATGGGTAAACCTCATATTGAAGCATATGTTGATTTTTCAAAGAAATATTTTCAGCTCAGCGATGATGCGGGTAAGGAACAATATCTGGTTCCCTATCTTATGTCTTCGCATCCCGGCAGCACTTTAAAAGAGGCTGTAGAGCTTGCTGTTTTTCTTAAAAAACGCCATATCCGTCCGGAACAGGTTCAGGATTTCTACCCGACTCCGGGCACTATTTCAACCTGTATGTTTTACACAGGTCTCGACCCGTACACTCTGGAACCTGTATATGTTGCAAAAGATCCCCACGAAAAAGCTCTTCAGAGAGCGCTGCTTCAGTATTATGCACCGCAGAATAAGCATCTTGTTATTGAGGCTTTGAAAAAAGCGGGAAGATACGATCTTATCGGTATGGGTGAAAAGTGTCTTGTAAGACCTGATAATAACCCTCGCGGAACTCAGGTAACAAAAAAATTTGCGGGAGGAAAGCCTTATGTCAAAAAGAAACCTAAAAAAAGGTAAGCTTTCTATAGTTGCGGTAATAATTATTGTCATAATTCTCATTGCCGGCTCAAAGGTAATACCGCAGAATATTTGGGATTCATTTTATGAAAAAACAGGTATTACTGATTCACTCTCTTCATCAGCGGGAATGGCAGTTCACTTTGTTGACGTAGGGCAGGGCGACTGTACGATTATTGAATCAGGCGGCAAGGTTATGCTCATTGACTCAGGTGAAGCTGACAAATCGCAGACCGTCATCAATTATCTTGAAAATCTCGGTGTTGAAAAGCTTGATTATTGTATTGCCACACACCCTCATTCAGACCATATCGGAAGTATGGCTTCAGTTTTATCATCTTTTAATACAGAAAAGCTTATTATGCCTGAGCTTAGTGAAATAAATATCCCCACAACATCTCTTTATGAAGATTTCATCATTTCTGCGCAGGAAAATTGTGACGAAATAATAGCGGCTGAGGCAGGTTATACATATTCAATGGGTGATGTTGAAATTCAGATTCTCGGCCCTTGCAGTCAGGATGAAGATCTGAATAATATGTCTGTTGTAGCAAAAATCACTTACGGTGATGCGTCTTTCCTCATAACAGGTGACTGTTCTTTTGATGAAGAAGATGATATTATGGATAACTACTATAATTACCTTGACTGTGACGTTTTAAAAGTCGGTCATCACGGCAGCGCAGGTTCAACAAGCGCTGACTGGCTTGAAGCTATTGAACCTGAAATAGCGGTTATTTCGGTTGGTAAAGGTAATTCTTACGGCCACCCCAAAAAGAAGGTTCTCAGCCTTCTTGAAGATTTTGACTGCACCGTGTACCGTACCGATAAAAACGGCTCAATAGTTTTTGAAACAGACGGTGAGTCAATCTTATTAAAAAGTTGACAAAAACGCTATAATGAATTATAATTTTTAAGTTAAAGTTCGATTGATTTTTGCGGATTTATCGGCAAATTTCAGTATGAAATATCTTTGTTTTTGTAAATTCTGCTTACTATAAAGGAGTAATTATTATGCAGTGGACAGGTCTTAACGAATTAAGAGAAAAATATCTTTCATTCTTTGAAAGCAAGGATCATCTTCGTCTTCCCAGCTTTCCTCTTGTTCCTCAGGGGGATAAAAGCATTCTTTTGATTAACGCTGGTATGACACCTATGAAAAAATATTTTACAGGTGAGCTCACACCCCCTCGTGAAAGAGTAACAACCTGCCAGAAATGTATCCGTACACCCGACATTGATAATGTTGGTAAAACTGCCCGTCACGGTACTTTCTTTGAGATGCTTGGCAACTTTTCATTTGGCAACTATTTTAAAAGAGAAGCTACTGCCTGGGCTTGGGAATTCTTTACCAAAGTTCTCGAAATGCCTGAGGACAAGCTTTATGTCAGTGTTTATCTTGAAGATGACGAAGCTTACGATATCTGGACTAAAGAAGTAGGCGTTGATCCTTCTCATATGGTTCGTTTTGGTAAGGAAGATAACTTCTGGGAGCATGGTGCAGGTCCCTGCGGCCCTTGTTCCGAAATCTACTTTGACCGTGGTGTTGATAAGGGCTGCGGCAGCCCCGATTGTAAGGTTGGCTGCGAATGTGATCGCTTTATCGAAGTATGGAACCTTGTTTTCACTCAGTTTGAAAATGACGGACACAATAACTACACACGTCTTGCAAAACCCAATATCGATACCGGTATGGGTCTTGAAAGACTTGCTTGCGTAATGCAGGGTGTTGATAACCTTTTTGAGGTTGATACAATTCAGAACACAATGAAACACATTATGGAGATTTCAGGTGTTAAATATCACGAGGATGATGATAACGACGTTTCTTTGCGTGTTATCACTGACCATATCAGAAGCACAACATTTATGATCAGCGACGGTGTTATGCCCTCAAACGAAGGCAGAGGCTACGTTCTTCGCCGTTTGCTCAGACGTGCTGCCCGTCACGGCCGTTTGCTCGGTATTGACCGTCCGTTCCTTTCAGAGGTTTGCGAAACTGTTATTAAAGACAGCGGTGATGCATACCCCAACCTTAAAGAAAAGCACGACTTTATTATCAAGGTAATTCAGACAGAAGAAGAAAACTTCGGCAGAACAATTGACGCAGGTCTTGCTCAGCTTTCACAGATGATCGAAGAGTCTTCTTCAACAGTTCTCAGCGGTGAGGATGCTTTCAAGCTTTCTGATACATTCGGTTTCCCCCTTGACTTAACAAAAGAAATTCTCAACGAAAAGGGAATGACCGTTGATGAAGAAACATTCAAAACTCTTGTAGCTCAGCAGAAAAAACGCTCAAAAGATGCTCATAAAGCATCAGGCGCTGACGGTTGGGATGTTGCAGGTGTTGTAACAAAGGGTATTGAAGCAACAAACTTTGACGGTTACACTCAGACTGAATGTAACGGTAAAATAACTGCTGTTATTGTTGACGGTGAGCGCGTTGATTTCCTTGAGCCTGAAACAAATGCAGTTGTTGTTCTTGATACAACAGCTTTCTACGGTGAAGGCGGCGGCCAGGTAGGCGACACAGGTATTATTTCTAACGATAATTTCACATTTGAAGTTACCGCTACAAGCAAAACAAATGACGGTGTATATCTTCACCATGGTAGAATCATTTCAGGTGAAAGTGCATCGGTAGGCGACAGTGTCACAGCCTCTGTTGACGCTGACAGAAGAGCAGCTATTGCCCGTAACCATACCGCAGCTCATCTTCTTCAGGCAGCTCTTCGTAATAATCTCGGTTCACACGTTGAGCAGGCAGGCCAGCTTGTCAATGATAAGGTTGTACGTTTCGACTTCTCACATTTTGCTGCTCTTACTCCTGATGAAATTGCAAAAATTGAAAGCGATGTTAACAAATTCATCCTTGCAGCAAACGAAGTTACAATGACTGAGATGCCTATTGAAGAAGCTAAGAAAATGGGTGCTATGGCACTGTTCGGTGAAAAATACGGTGACGTAGTAAGAGTTGTTAAAGCAGGTGATTTCTCAACTGAGCTTTGCGGCGGTACTCACGTTTCAAACAGCGGTAAGTTAGGTCTTTTCAAAATTATTTCTGAGTCAAGCGTTGCTGCAGGTGTTCGCCGTATTGAAGGTGTAACAGGCACAGGCGTACTTGAATATATTGATTCAATTAATAATCTTGTTTCAAAAACAGCTCAGACACTTAAAATCTCAAACGTTTCTGACCTTGAAAAGAAAGCTTCATCAGTTATGGCTGACCTTAAAACCAAAGACGATGAAATCAAGGCTCTTACAAGTGAACTTACAGAAATCCGTTCAGGCAGTATGTTTGATAATGCAACAGAAATAGACGGTCTTAAGCTTATTACTGCAAACGCAGGTGAGGTTTCAGTTGATGAACTCCGTCAGCTTTGCGATAAAGCAAAATCAACAGGCGAAAATGTTATTGCTGTTATTGCTGCTGTTAATTCAGCTAAAGGCAGCGCAAACTTCGCAGTTTCCTGTGGCAAAGATGCTGTTGCCAAAGGCGTTAAAGCAGGCGATGTTGTAAGAGCAGTTGCTCAGAAGGCAGGCGGTAACGGCGGCGGAAAACCCGATTTTGCAATGGCAGGTGCAAAAGAGCTTGATAAGGTTGATTCAGCTCTTGCTGCAGCAAATGAAATCGTTTCATCACTCATTAAATAAGGAGTTGTAATTATGGATTGTTTGTTTTGTAAAATAATTGCAGGCGAAATTCCGTCAGCCAAGGTTTATGAAGACGATCAGGTTTTCGCTTTTAATGATATTGATCCCCAGGCTCCCGTTCACGTTCTTATCGTACCGAAGGTGCATATTGCATCTGCTGACGAAATCAACAGTGAAAACAGCGCTGTAATTGCTCATATTTTTGAGGTTGCAGCTAAAATAGCAAAAGAAAAAGGTCTTTCAGACGGTTACCGTATTGTAAACAACTGCGGTGATAGTGCCGGTCAGACTGTCAAGCATATTCATTTTCACCTTATGGGCGGCAGAGATTTTACCTGGCCTGCAGGCTGAAAGGAGGCAATTATGGATTTCTATAAAATGACTATAGCCGGTCTTGAAAGAGAGCTTCCTGTTTGTGAGCTTAATGAGCATCTCGATATTGCAGGATTTATTATATTCGGTGACGTTGAGCTTACCGTTGCAGCCTCTCAGGAGCTTCTCAAAAAATGCCCTGAGTTTGACTATATTGTAACTCCTGAAGCAAAGAGTATTCCTATTGCTTATGAAATGTCACGTCAGTCAGGCAAGAAGTATTTTGTAATCCGTAAAAAACCAAAGGTGTATATGACTAACCCTGTAAGCGTCGAGGTTCAGTCTATCACCACAAAAAATGTGCAGACTCTTATTCTTGACGGTTTTGACGGTGAGCAGATACGCGGTAAAAGAGTGCTTGTTGTGGATGATGTAATATCAACAGGTGAATCTCTTCTGGCGGTCGAAAAGCTTCTTGGAAAATTTGATGTAAATATTGTAGGTAAAGCAGCTATCCTCGCTGAAGGCGATTCTGCTGAGAGAAATGATATAATTTTCCTTGAGAAGCTTCCTTTATTGTTTAAATAATGAATAAATTTAAGTATTTGCCTATGGCAACAGTCGGGATTTCCGCCCTTGTGATAATGCTTGTTATTATAATAACGGGTCATAACTTTGAGGGCGGTGTATCAGCTGTTGCTTTAGGTGCAACTTTACTTGCGGTTACGGTAATTTCAAAAAAGCTTCGTGAAGTTACCGTATTGTTTTATTTATCTGCATCCCTTTTATTTTCGGGAATTCTGATGATTTCTGTAAGCACCTGCAGTGTTGATGTTGCAAAATCTGTTTCAGGTGATGATGCCGTAGTTGTTGCAACCGTAACAGGTGAAAGTGAGTCCTACCCGTCAAAAAGTGTTTATGTTCTTGATGTTGAGTCGGTAAACGGTGTTGAAACTGATGTTAAGTTCCGTCTTTCAGTTAACTCAGCGCTTAATGTATATGCAGGTGACGAAATCACTTTTACTGCAGATGTATATTCTGTTGACAGCTTTGATAAATCTCTTAAACGCTATTATATGTCTGAGGGGATTTATCTTGGTGCAAATCTTTATGATAAAGCTGAAACGGTTGTCGTAACCAAAGACGGCTCTCATACCGTCAAATGTAAATTACAGCTTTTACGGGACGAAATCAAAAGCAGAATTTATTCCGTTCTTCCCAATGAATACGGTGCTGTTGCGGTGGCAATGCTGCTTGGTGATAAAAGCGCGGTAAGCGATGAAACTCTTGAAGCCCTGAGAGGCTCAGGTATATATCATCTTTTTGCTGTGTCAGGTCTTCATCTTTCAATATGGGTCCTCGGATTTTTCTCGCTTCTGAAAAAGCTGGGTATACACAAAAAGCTGAACAGCCTTATGGCTTTACTTTTTACACTTTTGTTTATGGCACTCACAGGATTCACACCGTCGGTCACCAGGGCAGGAATAATGCTTTTAGTCCTGCTTTGCGGAAATCTTGTGGGCCGTGAGTCTGACTCTCTTAATTCTCTCGGTTTTTCAGTTGTCATAATACTGTGCCTAAACCCGATGGCGGCTGTCAGCACCTCACTTCTTCTTTCATTCAGTGCAACTTTGGGAATAGTTACTCTTTACCCTGTGTTGGATAAATTAACAGATAAACGACTTTCTGAAATTAAAAATAAACTTGTCAGAAAAGGGATAAAGGGTTTAGTTTCAATTTTGCTTGTTTCGGTTTGTGCGGGTATTTTTACTTTTCCTGTAAACAGTATTATTTTCGGTGAAGCTCATATAATTGCTCCCGTAACGAACCTTCTCATAACTTATGCAGCGACCGCAATGTTGATTTGTGCAGGCGGCACAGTTCTTTTATCCGCAATTCCCTTTGGTGCGAATTTTTGCGGCTTTTTCTGCGGACATATTGCGAAATATATAATTTACACAGCTTCGTTAATGAATAAATTTCCATTTGCCGCATTAAAAACAGACGGAGTCTCATTTTATGTGTTTATTCTGCTTCTTATAAGCTGTGTTACAGGCTGTCTTTTAATTGTAGACAGTAAGCGTTTAAGAGTCAAAAGTATTATCGCAAGTGTCATTTCGCTGAGCATTATCTTTTCTTGTGTCAACATTGTTTATTTTCACGATCTGACAACTGTAAAGATTATGGATGTTGATGACGGAATCTGCCTTGTTGTAAAAAATAAAGACAAAACGGCAGTTATCGGTTGCGGAGGCAGTGATGAATACTCCTATGATTCCGTAAGATATGAAATTTACGATAAGAATCCGTCACTTCTGATAGTGCCTGATAATAACAGCTGGAACTCTTTACTGTTGCCTGAGCTGGTGAAAGATTTTAACTTTACTCAGATTGTGTCAGGTGAAAATATCAGCGGCTGCAGTTCAACTGTTGAACCTGATTTTGTTGTAAGTCCGTGGAAATCAGCGAGTATAGAGTTTCACAAAAATAAAGAAATTACATATGCCTATTGTGTGTTTGATAAACACGATATGCTTATTGTTTTTGATTGCATTGATTACGGCAATATTCCGGAAAATATTTCAGCAGATGTATTGGTTTGCTCTTACTATCTGCCGTCAGACGCTGATTTAAGCAACTTCGGCAAAATAATTATTTCTTCCGGTAGAGCAGTGAGCTGTGATATGACAGAGCTTTATAAAAAAGAAAATCCAAACATTTACTCAACCTACGGTGAAAATGATGTAACCGTTTCGATGAGAGCAAATAAAGAGAATATAAATATTACCTATAATTAAGGCAGGTGGAATATGGCAACGATTACAGAAAAAGATTTTAAAAAGCAATTACGTTCAGGTGAATTTGATAATCTTTATTTTATTTACGGCAATGAAAGTTATCTTAAAAAGCACTATCTTGAATCTCTTATTGATAAGTGTGTTGATAAAAATTTCAAAGATTTCAACCTTCATATTTTTGACGGTAAGGGTATAGATATGAAAGAAGTTGCTTTATCCGTTGAAGCGCTTCCTATGATGAGCGACAGAACCTGTGTTGTAATTAAAGATATAAAACCTGCCGAACTTGGTGACGGCGGTAAAGATGTGCTTATGTCTCTTGTTGCCGATATTCCCGAAACCTGTGTGCTTATTATATGCAACCTCACCGTTGAAGCCGAGGGTAAGGGCTGGAAAGAGCTTATCACTGCTTTTGACAAAAACGGAAGTGTGCTGAAGCTTGATAAACTCAGCCGTCAGGAGCTTGCGGGCTATATCATAAAAGGAGCTAAATCCAGAGGCTTTGAAATAGATATGTCCCTTGCAGATTATTTTATTTCTATCGTTGGTGACAGTATGTCAAATGTACTCAACGAGCTTGAAAAAGTGTGTGCAAACTCTTCAGACGGGAGAATAAAAAAAGAAAATATTGACGCAGTTACAGTTAAAACTGCCGAAGTAAAAATATTTGAGCTTTCAAAAAACCTTGTAACAGGCAACAGCGACAAGGCTTTTCAGATTCTTGATTCATTAATGAAGCAGCGGGAAGAGCCGATTTCGGTTCTTGCGACAATAATAACATCTTATGTTGATATGTATCGGGCAAAGGTTGCTGCTGCCGCAGGTTACCGACCTGAAGAAGCTGCCAGGTTTTTTAATTACGGTAAAAATGATTTCCGTTTAAAAAACGGAGCAAAAAATGCTTCAAAAATGAGTGTTGATTCATTAAGAAAAAGTCTTGACGTTTTGGCAGCGGCAGATGAAAAATTAAAATCCACATCTGTTGACGGTAGATTTATTCTTGAAGAGGTTATGATTAAGCTCTTCCTTCTTGCTAACGGAGAGAAAGTATGCTGAAAACGAATAAAATTATTGTAGTTGAAGGAAGATATGACAAAATCAAACTTTCTTCTATTATAGATGCAGTTATCATTGAAACTGACGGCTTTGCTATTTTTAAAGATAAACAAAAGCAAAAGCTTCTTCGTATGCTTGCTGAAAAAAGGGGTCTTGTGATTCTGACAGACAGTGATTCGGCAGGCTTTACCATCCGCAATTTTATTTGCAGTTTTGTACCGAAAGGTAAAATTGTCAACGCTTATATTCCTGATGTTTTTGGTAAAGAAAGGCGAAAGGATGCCCCGTCAAAAGAAGGTAAGCTGGGGGTAGAAGGTGTTTCGCCACAGCTTATCAAAGATGCACTTAAAAAAGCAGGAGTGCTTTGTGAAGAAAATGCTGTGAATGAAAAACGGGTTGTTACCAAAACAGATTTTTATCTTGACGGTCTTACAGGCGGTCAGGGTAGCAAAGAAAAACGCCTTGCACTGTTAAAGAGTCTTTCTTTGCCAGAGCGTATGACAACAAACGCGTTGATAGATATTATTAATTCTTTTATGACTTATGATGATTATAAAAAAACAATCAGCAGTCTGGAAAGGGTGGAGGAATAATGAGAATAGGTCACGGTTACGATGTTCATAAATTAACTGAAAACAGACGCCTTATTATAGGCGGAGTTGAAATTCCTTATGAAAAGGGACTTCTTGGTCACTCGGATGCAGATGTTTTGCTTCACGCAATATCCGATTCGCTTCTTGGCGCGGCTGCAATGGGTGATATCGGCGGAATGTTCCCCGATAATGACCTTGCGTTTAAAGATGCTGACAGTCTTGAGCTTTTAAGAAAAGTGGTTGAAGCTATCAGTGAAAAGGGATTCAGCGTTGGCAACATCGACGCTACCGTTATTGCTCAGAATCCTAAAATGAAGCCTCATATAGAAAAAATGCGACTTAACGTTGCTGATGCCTGCAAGGTGGACGTTGAAAGAATCAACATAAAAGCAACTACCGAAGAATGGCTTGGCTTTACCGGCTCAGGCGAAGGCATTTCTGCCCACAGTGTATGCCTTTTAAACGAAAGCTGAGATAATCGTTGAAATAGAAAATCAAGTGTGTTAAAATATTTGTAATAAACTTTCGGGGGTCAGGTATGAACGACTTTGTTACCAATCTTCTTGATATATGGAATAAGCTTGTAGCTTTGATATATTCTTATGATTTTATTGTTGATACAATTGATATTCTTCTTGTAGCTTTTATTGCGTACAAGCTTATTAAATTTATGCGTGAAAGCAGAGCTCTTCACGTTGTAAAAGGTATTATGCTTATTCTTGTTGCTTATTTTATAATTAACACTCTCGGAATGCAGGCAAGTACATATCTTTTTGAAATGTTGATGAGCAGCTTCATTCTCGTTCTGGTAATTCTTTTTGCTCCTGAGTTGCGTCATGCTCTTGAAAGCGTGGGCAGAAGCCGTTTTTCAGTGTTGAGAATGCTTGGCTTCAGTAACAGAGCAACGGTTTCTCAAAACAGACAGAAAAAAGCTGTGCTTGAAATCTGTAAAGCCTGTAACGAAATGAGCGAAAAGAAAATCGGCGCTCTTATTGTAATTGAACGTGATATTTCAATTAACGATGTTGTTTCAACAGGCGTTGCAATTGATGCTAATGTAAGTAAAGAACTTGTAGGCAGTATTTTCTTCCCCAATTCTCCGTTACATGACGGCGCAGTTGTTATACGCGAAGGCAGAGTATGTGCTGCAGGGTGTATCCTTCCTCTTACTCAGAATACAAATCTCAGTTCAGAGCTTGGTACCCGTCACAGAGCAGCTATCGGCGTAAGTGAACAATGCGATGCGGTTGTTGTTGTAGTTTCTGAAGAAACAGGTAAAGTGTCAATCGCAAGCAAAGGCAAGCTTGAAAGAGACGTTTCTGACGGTGTTCTTATTGAGTATCTTACCTCATATCTTACTTCTTCCGATTCACAGACTCAGAAAAAGTTTAATTTCTACCGCAAAAAGGAGGAAAAGAAATAATGAAAAAATATAAATCATCTCTTCATAATCTTTTCCTTGATAATAAATTTGTAATGGCATTGTCTCTTGTTATTGCGGTGATTTTTTGGGCATCTGTATGCATAGGCTTTTCACCTGAAACTGAAGTTGTTGTTGAAAATGTCCCTGTTGAAATTGAAATGCAAAACAGCGTACCTGAACAGTACGGTTTAAAGCTTTTCGGTGAAAATAATCACACGGTTGATATCACAATCAGCGGCAGCAAATATATTATCGGCGGCAGATCAATAACAGCTAAAGATTTTAAAGTAACTGCTTCAACTGCCCTTGTTACTTCGGCAGGTACACATTCTCTCCAGGTTAAAGTCAGCAAGGCAGATAACAGCGCAAACTTCACTATTGAAGACTATTCAAATCCCTTTATCAGCGCTTATTTTGATGAATATGCTGAGACACAGGCTAACATTGAAATAAGAGTTGAAGGTGACAAAATCACCCCTGACGGTTATATTTCTGATGAAAACTACATCACTGAAAGAAAAACTGTTCTCGTTGGCGGTCCTGCTCTTGAAATTTCTCAGCTTTCAAAAGTTATTGCCACTGTGTCTGTTGATGACCCTATTGAAAAAAGCACGGCATTCAACGCAAGACTCGCTGCAGTTGGCAAAAATGGAAATGAGCTCAGCTTTATGACCTTTGACGGTGAAAGCAATGCAACAATGGCAGTTACAATTCCTGTTTATAAAAGAGTAACAATTCCTGTTACAGTAGGATTTTTGGGTGCCCCCACAAACTTTGTTACTGATCCTCTTGAATTTACCTGCTCACCCAAGACTGTTACCGTTGCGTTACTTCAGAACGGAGCAGAAGCTGAATCTCTTAAAGTCGGTGACATTGATTTTGCCACTCTGAAACCCGGTGCGAATACCTATAGATTCAAGCTTGCAGATGTTGAGGGCGTTAAATCTCTTGTGGGTGAAGCTGATACTGTTACTGTCAGACTCACCGTACCGGACAGTGCAGAAGGAACCTTTGATATTTTAAGTAATAATATCAGCATTTCCAACGCGCCTATTGATCGTTCAATTAATTTCACATCTTCAAAAATCCGAGGTGTAACTATTTATGGCAGCGCAGATGAAATAAATTCGTTGAATTCCGATTTAATAAAAGCAAGAATTGACCTTGCAGATATTGATGTAAAAGACGGAACAAATTCAGTTACAGTTCCTATGTATATTAAGGATTCCTACGGTTGCTGGATTTACGGAAAATACGAAATTTCCTTCACATCACAAAAAATCTATTAAGTAAGAAAGCCTTGATTTTTCAAGGCTTTTATTATTTTGCGATATTGATTATTGACTGAATATATGATAAAATCAAACTGTTAGTTTAGGAGGTAATTTTATGCGAGCAATTATTTCGATTATTCAGGCATTACTGTTTATCGTATCATCATTTGCAGTTCCTGATTCAAACTTTAAAGTCTGGGTTGACAGAGCTGCTTTAGACATTGCGGGAACATCAGAGGTGTCATTTGAGTCAATTGATGCTGATGAAATCGCTGTTTCAGATGCAGATAAAAAGCTTTGCCGTGATTGGTATGAAGAAAATATTCTTACAACTGAAAACCCTGCTTATACATTCTCTGTGGGCGGCAGAGATTTCAGAAGAAACATTAAAAAATGGAATTTTTCTTTCAGTGAAGAAAGTGAAACCGGCGCAGTTTACCGCGGTGGTAAGACTACTTATATCACTATAACTCATGAAAAAAGTTCAGTTGTTGCAACTGTTGAGGCAACAATTTATGAAGATAACGCTTCTTGTGACTGGACTGTTTATTTGAAAAATAACGGTGAAGAAAAATCTCCAGTAATTTCAAAGTTCTATGCTATGGATTCAGTTATCCCCACAGGAAGAAAAACTGATGTTTATTGTTCATACGGATCTTTTGCCGAGGCTGATGACTTTGAAACAATAAAATCAAGACTTGCTTTGATTCCGACTGTATTTTCTGCAAATGGCGGCAGAACTGAATCTTTCCTTCCTTATTTTAATTTAGTTGGTAAAGATTGCGGTGCAGTTCTGGCTGTCGGATGGTCAGGTCAGTGGTATACTTCGCTCGCTCAGACTATCGGCGGAACAAAAGTAGAAGCAAAGCAGGAAACCCTCAAGGGCTATCTGCTTCCGGGTGAAGAGGTTCGCTCACCCCTGATTTCTTTAACCTTCTATAAATCTGACAATGCTCTCAAGGGCTTCAACACCTACAGAAAGCACGCAGTTGATTGTGTTGCTCCCGAAGGCACAAAGCAGGTTACAACCACTGGTATCGGCGTTGAAGTACCCGGCACAACCGAAGAAAAGGTGATTCAGGGTATTAAAGATATCCCTGATGACCGTGCAGCATCTCTTGATTATGGGTGGGTTGATGCAGGCTGGTATCCGATGAACGACAACAACTGGGCTAACAACCTCGGCAACTGGTACGCCGACCCTGCAAGATTCCCCAACGGATTTGGTGAAATATCAAAAGCACTTGAAGAAAAGGGAATGGGGCTTCTTCTCTGGTACGAAATTGAGCGTTGCTGTAAAGACTCAGAGGTTTATAACGCCTGTGTTAACAATGAAGGCTGGATGATTATAAATGAAGAAAATGAATCCACAAATTACGTTAACTTTGCAAATGAGGACTGTCTTGAATATATTACGGAATATATGCTTGATTCATTGCGCTCAAACGGCGT
This sequence comes from Acutalibacteraceae bacterium, assembly GCA_045541505.1. Classification (GTDB taxonomy): domain Bacteria; phylum Bacillota; class Clostridia; order Oscillospirales; family Acutalibacteraceae; genus CAG-488. Next base: position 75,877 of record JAZQJF010000003.1, on the reverse strand, counting down.
AAAATGCCTGAGAAATGACCATAACTATGAGTTGCTTCCTTTCTGGGAGCAGTCAGATAAACAGTGGGGAGACGGCAGAAAGGGTATCACAGAAAACCACTATGTAACAAACCTTTACCGCTTCTTTGACACCCTTGTTGAAGAAATTCCCGGTCTTATGATTGACAACTGTGCCTCAGGCGGTAAACGTCTTGATATTGAAATGGCAAGAAGATCTATCCCTCTGTGGAGAAGTGACTACAACTGTATGGACGGTGAAGGTAATTCTAACCCCGGTATCCTTCAGGCTACTCAGGCTCAGACTTACGGAATTTCATTCTGGTATCCATATAACGGAACCTGTGCTTACATTTATAACGAATATGCAGACCGTACAAACATCATTTCCTGTTCACAGCAGCTTTCTTATTATGATATAAGATCTCATATGGTTGGCAACTATTATCCTTTAACCTTCGGCGGTCTTGATACTGAAAAGTACCACGCTATGCAGTTTGACACCGACGGTAAAGAGGGTATGGCAATTATCTATAAACGTGAAGATGTTACTGATAACACATATCATCTTTCTTTCAATGGTCTTGAAAACAAAACAGTTTATGAGGTTTATGATTACGACCACCCTGAAACAAAATATGAGTATACAGGTGCTGATCTTATGAACCACGGAATTAACCTTACAATCAACGAAACACCAAAAGCTGTAATTATGCTTTATAAAGCAAAATAAGGAGAATTATTATGGCAAAGATTATAGGTGCAAAAATCCCGAATATCCCTTGGCAGGATAAACCTGAAGGTTATAAATACCCAGTTTGGAGATATGACGGTAATCCGATTATTTCAAGAGATAATCTTTATATGGCTAACAGCATTTTTAACTCTGCCGTTGTCCCTTACGGTGACGGTTTTGCAGGTGTTTTCAGAGTTGATGTTATGAGCCGTGACCACACTCTTGTTGTCGGTTACAGTAAGGATGCAATAAACTGGGAGCTTGAAGAAAAGGTTATTTTCCGCGGCTATGACCCAAGGCTTTGCGAAATTGACGGCAAATATTACCTTTCGTGGGTAAATCTTACCCCTCACGGAACAACTATCGGCATTGCTTATACAACTGATTTTAAAGAATGGATTCAGCTTGAGGATGCCTGTTATCCCGTTGCACGTAACGGTGTTCTTTTTCCCAGAAAGGTCAATGACGAATTTCTTCTCCTCATCAGACCCTGTGACAGAGGTCACACACCTTACGGCGATATTTTCTTAAGTCACAGTAAGGATTTGACTTATTGGGGCAAGCACAGATTTGTTATGAAGCCCGAAAAGAACTGGGAAATGACAAAGGTGGGTGCAGGCCCCACTCCCATTGAAACCGATGAAGGCTGGCTTATGTTTTATCACGGTGTGCTCACAAGCTGTAACGGTTTTACATACGCAATGGGTGCGGCAATTCTCGATAAAGACGAGCCGTGGAAGGTGCTTCACAGAGCAGACTGCTTCCTTCTTGCACCTCACGAGCTTTATGAATGTGTGGGTGACGTGCCAAACGTAGTTTTCCCTTGTGCAGCTCTTGCTGACAGCGAAAGCGGAAAAATTGCAATTTACTACGGTGCAGCTGATACAACAGTTGCGCTTGCATTTACCACAGTTGACGAAACAATCGACTTCATCAAAAAGAATGATTTGTTGGCAAAATAGTTTAATAGTGTGAAAGGAAGCGAAACTATGAATTTTATCATTTCTGTGGCTTTTATAGTTTTGTCAATGCTCCTTTTACATAAGAGGAAAAAATGGTTAACTTTTGCTTTGCTCGTTGGTTCACTGGGTGCATCTGCTTTAAAATATATGTCTTGGTATTTTGAATTAGATTCCTTAGTTTCTGTTGGTTTGTTGCTTGCTATAATATCATTGATTGTTGTTTTAGTTTGCAGTAACAAAAATGATAAAGTGAACAGACGAATTGAACTATTGATAATTGCTGTTTTACTGTGGATATCATTGTTTGTTGGTACAAAGAGTGTAAACCAGGCTTTTGATAATTCACCTGAGCAGATTATAGAAACCACAGCTATTGACGTGGTTGAATTTGGAAAGGGTCGCGGTGAGTCTATCCTCTGGAATTTTGGTTATAACAGAAATACAGAATTAACATTTGAGGTATCGGGCAAAGAATATGGCATTTTTGTTCCCACCCATTCCTGCGAAAATCTGTCGATAGGAGACAATTTGGTCTTGGGATTAAAAGAAGGTCTTTTAGGAATTAAGCATTGTTACATCATTTTTGATGAACAAAACAATGTAGCTGAAGAACTACCGGAAACACGAATAGAAGGCAAATATATAATAACTAATTCATATAGTGATTAGTGTATTTTTTAGGAGAGTTTTTATGAACAAAGTTTTAGTTGTTGTGGATATGCAAAAGGATTTTGTTGACGGTGCATTGGGCACACCTGAAGCAGTTTCAATTGTTCCGGATGTAGTCAAGAAAATAGAATCCTTTGAAGGTGAGATTTTTGTAACCTATGATACTCATTCTGAAGATTATATGAACACTTCTGAGGGTAAAAAGCTTCCCGTACCTCATTGTATCAAGGGCACCGACGGTTGGAATCTTGATAAAAATGTTCAGTCGGCCCTTGATGGCAAGGAATATACTTCTGTTGAAAAGCTTACCTTTGGATCGGTAGATTTACCCAAGCTTATTAAAGATAAGGCAGGGGAGAGCTTTGAAGCTGAATTAATAGGACTTTGCACAGATATCTGTGTTGTTTCAAATGCACTTATTTTAAAAGCAAGCTTTCCTGAAAATGAAATTTCTGTTGTTTCAGATTGCTGCGCAGGTGTAACCCCTGAATCTCATAACGCTGCATTGCAGACTATGAAAAGCTGCCAGATAAACATTAAATAAATAAAACCCCTTAAAGCCTTGCGACTTTAAGGGGTTTTGCTGTTCATTCAGCAAATTGTGTCAAGGTATTCAGCCATTTCACCAACTGTTTTGTAATTAACAAAATCAACAGCCTGAAGCTCAACACCGAAAGTATCCTGAATATCGTTTACAAGACACATTGTATCAAAAGAACTCATCCCGAGATCAAAGCGGAAATTGTCTTCAGCCTTGATTTCGTCAGCTTCCACGTAGTTTTCAATGAGCTCAATAAGTTTTTCGAGTTTCTGCATAATGGTCCACCATTCCTTTCTTTATCTGTAAGCTGAATTTTATCAAGAATTTCACCAACAGGAATTTCAGGGTTTTCTGCTCCGAGAAGAAGTGTTTTCTCAATTTTACTGAAGAGGATTCTGAGATCATACTCTGCTTCGGGCTCCTGTCTGTACTCAAATACAAAATCAAGTCCGTTATCAACTGCTCTGTGTTTTACTGTTACATAAAGGGGAATCATAGTTGCGCCGTTATTATACCATATACTGCAAGCGGTTTTTTCCATTTCCTCGTCAATGCTTTTAATTTTCATCAAAGGCTGATACGAAAGACCGAAGCTGTCATAGGTTGAGTCAAATTTTGCGCTTTCGGGCATAGACTTGTGGCGTTCTTTCAGTGTTTCAAGAAAGCTGAGACTTGAGTGAAGATACATTTCATTCTGAACATCAGAAATCTTTTTAACAGCATCAATAAATGTTTCTTCAGGTTTAATGATGCTTCTCATAGGCAAGAAGTTGATTCTCAATCCGCCTGATTTCTTTTCGGCAATTGTGCCTCTGCGGTTGATGATCATTTTAAAAGAAACATCTTCCTGATTATCATTAAAGCAGGAAAGAGCAGTGCGCACTCCCATTGAAATAACAGAGAAAATTGAAAGGTTATTATCATTGCAAAGCTTCATAACCTTTTCACTGTCTTCTGCGCTCATACTCTTTTTGAATATATCCGCATCAGGAAGTCCTGAATGAATGTCAGCATATCTCTGACCCGGATTTTTAACCTGCTGTTGTTTAAGTCTGTTTTCCAGCATATAGTCAGTGAAAATCGGCTCGTCAGCTTTTGCAAGGGAATCGTACCAGTACTGCTTGTCTGCTTCATGGCGTTCAGATTCCTGATATCCAAGCTCTTTTTCAAGAACAGGAATATACGCACGCATAGGCTTGGGATAAGCTTCGCCTTTAGCTTTGCTGAGATAAATTTCAATAATGTCGTTAAAAAAGATTTTAACTGAATAAGCATCCATTGCCAGGTGCTGGAATCTTGCATAAATTCCATGATAACCGTCAGCAAATGTAATGATTGCTATTGTATGAATCTCACGGTTGAACATAGGAATGTTTTCTCTTGAAAAAGCTGTAAGCTTCGGCTGTGCTTCTTCAATAGTCAAATGAGAATAATCCCATTCTTCAACCTGAAGCTCGCTTTTAGGAACAACATACTGAACTACCTTGTGCTTTTTATCAGTTGCAAATCTCAGGCGCATGGTATCACAGCGTTCAATGGCTTCATAAATGGATTTTTTTAGAATGTCAGTATCCATTTCGCCTTTCCAATAATATCCGCATCCGATGTTGTTAACAGGGTAGCCTGAACCGTATTTGAGAGACATAAGAAACATCATCTGTTGGGAGTTTGAAATAGGGTAAGCGTTTACTTCGCTTCCGTTAGGTAATTTTTTTGTTACCATTTTTATTCCTCCGAATAATTAAACTGAGAACGTTTGATTTTTCCTGTTGAAGTTCTGTCGAAAGGCTTCTCTCTTATTTTGAAAGTACGGATCTGTCTGTCAGTTTTTATTTCTGAGTTAACCCTGTCAACAATTTTGTCGAGTTGCTTGCGTACATCGTCAAAGCTTATGCCGTCAATAAGTGATTCGTCAGGGTAAATTTCAGCCACAATGCTGTCATCTTCTGCATATACAACAATTTCTTTAACTATGCCGTCATCTATAAATTTGTTTTCAATTTCCTCAGGTGAAACATTTTCACCATTTGAAAGAATAATCAGATTTTTCTTTCGGCCAACAAGGTAAACGTGATCGTCTTCAATGTATCCGAGGTCGCCTGTGTGAAGGAAACCGTCTTCTGTAAAAACTTCGGCAGTTCTTTCAGGCTTTTTGTAATATCCCAGCATAACTGACGGACCCTTAACCTGAATTTCACCGTCAGCACATCTGACCTTGTCAACGCCGTGCAGAACGCCGTTTGAATATTTGTGTTTTTCAGAAAAGTCTGATGTTGTGATTCTCGGGCTGCATTCGCTCATTCCGTAACCCTGACGCGCTGTGATACCGTATTTTTCAAAGGCATCAATAATTGAGCCGCTTAAAAACGCACTGCCTGCAATAAATCTTTTGAGTCTTTTGCCAACAACAAGTTCTGCAGCTTCTCTCGGTGAAAGCTCAGGGTGCTTTCTTTCTGCAATTTTAATCTTGGTAAGAATTGCTTTACAAAGCAACGGTACAATACGGGCATTTGTCGGCTGGAATAAAAGCATGTTTTTATAAAGATTTATCAAAGCCCCGTTAAGGCATACCTCATTGCCGTCATAAAGGCTTTTAAGCACATCGCACGCATAACAAAAAACGTGATGCATGGGAAGAAGAGAAAGTGTTACTTCGCCTTCGTCAGCTTTATATGTATCATAGCATGAATTTGAAGCAAGGTTGTTGTTTGAAAGCATAACACCTTTTCTTTCTCCGGTTGTGCCTGAAGTGTAAATAATCAAAGAACAGGCATATGGGTCAACTTCAACATCTGAAAGATAAGCGTACTCAGAGTCCGAAGAATATTTTTTAAAAATACCTTCAAACCAATGCCAGTCCCCAAGAGAAACTACCTTTCTGATGCCGTCATATCTGTTACATATTTCTTCAGCAGCGGGGATAAACTCCTCTTCACAAAACAGCATTTCAATATCAGCATCTTTAAAAAGCTGACAAGCTTCATCTATGCTGATGTCAGGTGCAAAGGGAACAACAACATTACCGCTGAAAATCATACCTGTAAGACAGGCAATGTATTCATAATTGGTTTTACCGATAAAAGCAATGTGCATTTTATCTTCATTTTTTGTTTTGATATATCTGCTTACTGCAAGGCAGTCTTCATAAAACTGATTAAAAGATTTTGTGCAAATCTCATCATCTCTGAGAAACCTGCAAAAAGTCTTGTCTTTATAATTTTGTGCTGCAAAAACAGCAAGCTCTTTGACTGTTGAAATTTTTTGTTTCACCGGTTCACTTCCTCATATTATTACACAAAGTAAAACATGCCTTTGTAAAGTATATTATATTTTAACAAACTTGTCAACACAATAATGTCTGATACTATACACAAACAAAATTAGTGTCTAATAAAATGAAATAAATTTATCTGAATCAGTCGATTTTTGGCAAGTGTTCAATTGACCCATATACAGTACAGTAAGAGTTGCTAAAAACTAAAAACTTTGATATAATCATCTCATCGAGGTGATAGTGTGCTTCATTTGATTATCGGACGCATCGGATGCGGAAAAACTCAAAGGATTTATTCTGAAATTGAAAAGCGTGTTGACTCAGGGGAAAGAGACATTCTTCTTATTGTTCCTGAGCAATATTCATTTGAAACAGAAAAGAATATAGTTGTTCAGATGGGGGCAGAAAAAGCTGATAAAGTAAGTGTGTTCAGTTTCACTTTTCTTGCTAAACATTTACTTAAGATGTTTGATAATTCAGTTCTTCCCGAAATTAATGACAGCATACGTGCTGTTGTAATGTCTCTTGCTCTTGAGCAGGTGAGTGATAAACTGGAGATGTATTCAAAATCTAAATATACCCAAGGATTTATAACAGAAATTCTTGGTATGCTCAAGGAATTCCGTCAATGCTCCGTTTCGTCTGATGCCCTTTCAGAGTGCAGTGATAAAATGAAAGACGGTGTGTTGAAAAGTAAAATTTATGAGCTTTCATTGATTTCAGGGGCATACGATGCCTTGCTTGAACAAAGCTATTTTGATGATGAGACTTCACTTGACCGTTTACATAATGTAATTAACAACATTGATTGGTTTAATAATAAAACTGTTTTTATTGATGGTTTCAGAGGCTTCACAGCCCAGGAAATTAAAATAATCTCAGATATTTTACCTCGTGCAAAAGATTTATATATATCGGTTTGCACTGATAAAGTGACAGGACTTTTTGAAAAAAACAGTGTTTTTGCACACACACGCAGAACAGCACGTAAGCTGCTCTCAGTTAATGAAAAATGCTCTATGCCTCCGGTTGAAATAATCACTGCTGAAAAAAGCGACTATTATAATTCACCCGAAATTTCTCACCTTGAAAAGCAGTTGTATTCAATTGTACCTGAGAGATGGAGCGGTGCGCCTGAAAGCATAGCTGTCTGCCGAGGTTCAAGTATAGCTGACGAATGTGATTGGGTTGCCTCACAGATTAAATACCTTATCAGTGAATGCGGTTACCGTTGCCGTGATATTGCAGTTATCAGCCGTGACGGAACAACCTATGAAAGCAAAATAAAAGCGAGTCTTAAAAAATTCGGAGTTCCCGTTTATGTTGATAAGCGTCAGCCTATTATGACTCAGCCGCTTATCAATTTTGTAAATTCAGCGGTTAAAATTGCAGCCGACGGATTCAGTGTCGAAGATGTTTTGAGATTACTTAAAACAGGGCTTACGGGTATTTCCTCTCATGATATTTCCACACTTGAAAACTACGTTGTTATGTGGAAAATCAACGGCTCGCGCTGGTGTGATGATTTCAAGGGCCACCCTGACGGTTTAGGTAACGAAATGCTTGAAAAGCATATGGAAATTCTTGAAAGAATAAATGCAACAAGAAAAGCTGTGACATATCCTCTTTCTGTGTTCCGAAATGCGTTGAAATCTGCTGACGGTCAGGCTGCTGCCAAAGCCGTGTATGATCTTCTTGTGAGCTTCAACGTTGCTCATAATCTTAAAAATATTGCAATTGAACTAAGCAGTAAAGGTGAAATTGAACTTGCCGCAGAGCAGGGCAGAATATGGGATATACTTATCAGTATTCTTAACGATACAGCCTCTGTTCTGAAAAATACTCAGCTTAATGCCAAACGTTTCGGTGAACTTTTTAATACAATGGTTTCACGCTACACTATCGGTGCTTTGCCTGTCGGTCTTGATGAGGTAATGATAGGTGCTGCTGACAGAGTTCTCACGTCATCACCAAATGTTATTTTTGCTCTTGGCGTTAACGATGGAGTTTTTCCGTATGTTCAGCTTAATAAAAAAGTTCTTTCCCGTAATGACCGCCGTCAGCTCAAGGATTTTGGTGTTGATCTCGGTCAGGATGCTGATGAAGATGTTATGGAAGAACGATTTATTTCATATAAAACTTTGTGCGGTGCAAAAGACAGGCTTTACTTATCTTATTGCGCCAAAAGCCTGACCGGTGAAGAAACTGCCCCATCTGAATTAGTTTCACAGATTAAAAAGATCTTTCCTGAAATCAGAGAGAGTGATACTTCCCTTGTTGATAAAAAAGAATATCTCAGAAGTGCTGATGCCGCATTTGAAATTATGGCAAAAGGGTGGAAAAACAGTGACACCGTTACTCAGACCCTTAAAGAGTATTTCGGTGCTTTGTCTGAATTCAGAAACCGTCTTAAGGCCCTCAGACGTGCAGCAGATAAAGAAGAATTTGCTATTGAAGATATAAATATTGCACGAAAACTCTTCGGTGAAGATATGTATATGTCGGCAACAAGAGTTGAAACTTATTTCAAATGCCCCTTTGAGTATTTCTGCAAATACGGAATTCAGGCATCTGCCCCAAGATCTGCAGAGCTTGACCCGATGCAAAGAGGTACGGTAATTCATTACATTCTGGAAATGCTTATTAAAACTAACGGCAGCGAAGCTCTTTGTAAAATGACTGATGAAGAAATAGACGAAAAGGTTATGGCGCTTCTTGATTTATATTTCCGAACTAATATGAGCGCCGATCAGGAGCATAGCGAGAGGTTTAACTATCTCTATATGAATCTTGGAAAAACCGTCTGTTCTGTGGCTAAACGTCTTGTGCGTGAGTTTGCCGTCAGCGAGTTTGTGCCTGTTGATTTTGAGCTGAAAATTGACAACGACAGTGAAGTCAAACCGTTTGTTGTTGACTTGACTCAAGGCGGCTCAATCAAGCTTAAGGGCTCAGTGGACCGTGTCGATATGATGGACCTTGACGGCAAAAAATTTGTCAGGGTTGTTGACTACAAATCGGGTGGAAAGAATTTTCAGCTCAGCGATGTTTTTTACGGGTTAAATATGCAGATGCTGATTTATCTTTTTTCTATCTGGAAAAACGGCACAGGCAAGTATGAAAATATTACACCTGCAGGTGTATTATATATGCCTGTTAAAGCTACAAATACAAATCTCGGCAGAGATGCAAGCGATGAGCAGGTACTAACTCAGCAGATGCTTGACTGCAGAATGAACGGTATGGTGCTTGATGATTCCAGAGTCATTATCGGAATGGACAGTGAAAAATCAGGAATGTTTATTCCTGTAAAATATGATGAAGAGAAGTGCACCTTTTCAGGCAGTCTTATCGGCATTAAAGAAATGAATCTTCTCAGCCAAAAGGTAGAAGATATTTTAAGAAAAATGGGAGATTGCCTTCATAACGGCGAAATCCCTGCAAGGCCTGTATTCAGTCTGAATTCAAACTCAGCTTATAAAGATGCTTGTCAATATTGCGATTATAAAAGCGTGTGCGGTTTTGAATCAGGTGATATGAGTGAAGAAATTGTAAGCTATCCTGATTCTCAATGTTTCGATAAGCTCAATAACAGAAAGGACGGTGAAGAGAATGCCAAAGTGGACGAAGGAACAGCAACAGGCGATTGATTCAAGAAACGGCACTATACTTGTATCTGCTGCGGCAGGCTCAGGCAAAACAACCGTTCTTGTTGAAAGGGTAATCCGCCGTCTTGAAGATGAAGAAAATCCCTGCTCGGCAGACAGGCTTCTTATCGTAACCTTTACTAAAGCGGCAACAGCTCAGATGAAAGAAAAAATCGCAGCTGCACTTGATAAACGTCTTGAAGAAAATCCTGAAAACGAACATCTCATAAGGCAGAGGATGTTATTACCATTTGCAAATATAAGCACAATTGACGGCTTTTGCGGTAAGCTTGTAAGAGAGAATTTTCAGCAACTGGGTATCTCACCTGATTTTAAACTTCTTGAACAGTCGCAGTTAAGCCTTATGATGGGCGAGGCTGTTGATAAGGTGATTGAACAGGCTTATAAAGAGAATTCACCGGAATTCCGTAAGCTTCTGGATTTGCTCGTTTCAGGCAGCAATGACGGAGCCCTTGCCGATATGATTATTTCTCTTTACAACAGTTCACGTGCTTTCCCGTACCCTGAAAAATGGTTGGATAAAATTGTTGAATCATATGAAAACTGCACTTCGGCTGGGGAGAGTGTCTGGGGTAAAATAATAATCGAAAACATAAGATATATGATTTTATATTGCCTTGAACTCTCTTGTAGTGCCGCCGATGTTATCAGTAAAGATGACCCCGAAAACGCTGAAAAATATCAGGAGCTTTTCGGGTATTATCAGTCGTTCTTTCAGGAGTATCTTAATGTTATTGATGCGGGCAACTGGGAAGATATCTGTTCATATCCGTCAGCCTTTGAGTCAGGCAGAATTCCCAGAACCAAAACCCGTTACGCTTTCCGCGCAAAGGCGATTAAAGCTGAAATTGTCAATATAGTTACCAAGCGTTTGCCGAAGCTGTTTTGCTGTAACGAAGAAGAGTTTCTTGATGATATAAAATACTCTTTGCCCATAGTAAAAAAGATAGTTGAACTTGTTAAGAATTTTAAAAACGAGTTTTTTGTGCTGAAAAAAATGTCCGATGGCGCAGATTTCAGCGATGTTGTTGACTATACAATACAGCTTCTTGTTGAAAAAACAGACGAAAACGGAAACCCCGTAAAAACTGACCTTGCAAAGGAAATTTCAAAAAGCTTTGATGAAATTCTCGTTGACGAATTTCAGGATATTAACGAAACGCAGAATCTTCTTTTTAAGGCAGTTTCAGATGATGAAAAGAATCTTTTTATGGTAGGTGACGTGAAGCAGAGTATATATCGTTTCCGTCAGGCGATGCCGGGAATTTTTCTTGAAAGAAGAGAAAAGCTTGAACCCTACGAAGATGGAAATTACCCGGCAAAAATCAACCTTGATTATAACTTCAGAAGCCGTAAGGGTGTGGCTGATTTTGTAAACTATACCTTCTCACGCCTTATGAGCAAAACAGCTGGTGAGCTTGAATATGATGAAAGTGAGCAGTTAAAGGCAAAAGCAGAGTATTCACCTAAATCCTGTGCAGATGCTGAGCTTCATATAATCACTGACCCTGTTAATAAAGTCAGCCGTACTTTTGAGGCTGAATATATTGCCCAATACATAAAAAATGCTATAGACTCAGGTCTTACCGTTAAAGACGGTGATTCTGAGCGCAAGGTAAGCTACAGAGATTTCTGTATTCTTTTGCGCTCGCCAAAGGGTAAGGCAGATATTTATGCAGGTGTTCTCAATGAGGCAGGTGTTCCTTGCCACGTTACAACCGCAAACGGTTTTTTTGATGCAACAGAAATCAAAACAGCTCTTGCGATGATCAGAACAGTTGATAACCCACAGCAGGATATTCCTCTTGTCACAACAATGCTATCACCTTCATTCGGCTTTACCCCGGATGAACTAGCATCTTTGCGTATTGACAGCCGTAAAACATCTTTTTATACCTGTGTGAAAAACGCCGCCAATAACGGAAATAAAAAGTGTAAATCTTTTCTTGACTGCCTTGACATTCTGCGTACTCTCAGTGCAACCCTGGGGGCAGGTGATTTTGTAAGAGAGCTTTTTGAGGTAACAGGCTACGATGCTCTTGTTTGCGCTATGCCGGGCGGCTCTCAGCGCAGAGCAAATCTGTCACTTCTGCTTGACTATGCCGAAAAATATGAGCAGGCAGGTCATATCGGAATTTCAGGTTTTATCCGCTTTGTTGACAGGGTAGAGAAACGACAGGGTGATATGGAAATTGCAAATGAAATTTCTGAGAGTGCAGATGTTGTAAGAATTATGAGCATTCACAAAAGTAAAGGCCTTGAATTCCCTGTGTGTATTCTTGCTGACTGCTCAACCAAGTTTAATGACGATTTCTTAAGAAGCGGTATCATTTTTAATCCTCAGCACGGCATCGCATTCAGACGAGTCGAATCATACAGAAAGTTTGATACCCTTGCCTTTAAAGCCATTCAGCTTGAAGAGCAGCGGGCAACACGCTCTGAAGAACTCAGAGTTTTATATGTTGCTCTCACAAGAGCAAAAGAGCGTCTTGTGTGTGTATTAAGAGAAGATAATCCCGACAAAAAACTGTCCGCTGTTGCATCGCTTATAACAGGAAATAAGATAAATCCGTTCCGCGTTATCAGCTCCGGCAATATGGGTGACTGGCTTATTCTCGCCGCTTCTGATCATCCTGATTTTTCTGCAAAAAGAGAAGAACCGATGCCGTTTATTGATTTTAATTCTGAGTTGAAACTCAAGGTAGAGCTTTTTGAAGATTTTCCTAAAAATGAAGCGGAAGCTGAAGAAATAAAATATCCTGAGCCTGATGAAGAGCTTATGAAGCTGCTTGAAGACCGATTGAATTTTACGTATCCTTACGGCAATCTGTCAGAAATTGTTGCCAAGGTTTCACCCTCACAGCTTGAAGCACAGCAGGAAAGTATGAGGTATTTTGCTTCGTCAAAACCGAATTTTGCTTTGGACAGCGGTGTCAGCTCTGCTTCAAAAGGAACGGCAGTTCATAAATTTATGGAATTTTATGATTATACAGCTGACCTTGATGTAAAAGAACAGGCAAAGCTTATGGTTAAGAATAAAAAGCTTTCTCCTGAGGAGGAAGGTGTTCTTGATTATGATTCACTGTCGCGCTTTTTTGACAGCGAAACTGCAAAAGAAATAGCGGCTTCTGAAATACTTGTCAGAGAGAAAAAGGTGACCTTTACGGTTAATGCAGCTGAGATATACCCTGAAATTGAAAGCGAGTCTGCAAATGAACCTATTGTTGTTCAGGGATATATTGACTGTGCTTTTATCCGTAACGGAAAGTGGGTTATAGTTGACTATAAAACTGACAGGGTGAATGATGTCAATATACTAAAAGACAGATATTCAGCTCAGCTCAGGATGTATGAGCGTGCTTTGAAAGAATGTACGGGTATTGATGTTGAGAGTACAATTATCTATTCGCTTCATCTCGGTAAAACTGTTAATCTGTAAAACAAAGAAAAAGGTAACACGGTTATTTGCCGTGTTACCTTTTTTAATCGAGATGAACTTTTGAATAGATTTTTAATTTGGGAGTTTTTTCAACATATCCGATTTTTTTAAAATCAGCTTTAAAAATACCTTTTGTTGAAGAAACATTTTCTTCTCTTACAACTGCGTAAATATTGGCGTCGGGATGCTCTTTAAGCACATCCTGGCATATATAGTTAAGCATTTTTGCAAGCAGTCCCTTGCCGCGAACGTCTTCTCGTGTCCAGCCCGGGCCGAGTATGCAGTCATTTTTTTTCAGAAAGGGAAACTTTTGGCATTTACCTATGCACATTATGTATTGCGTAAGTCCTTTTTCATCTTCAGTGTAATAGACCTTTTGCTTGAATCCGCAGATAACGCTGTTATAAACCATTTGTTTGATAAACACCTTATCAAAGTAAAAACGTTTAACCTTAACATCGGTTAATTCTTCTCCGCCCGCCTCAACATATTTATATAATATATATTTGCTGTTTGCCATAATATCACCTTAAAATAAATATTTCTTCAATGCGTTGATCGTGAAACACAAAACGTGAAACGCAGCAGAAATTTTACCGATTTTTTCATCTTGTGTCTGAATTTCCCACACCTGCTGAATACTTTTGAATTTGTTAGATGAGAGTGAACCGCTGACGATTCTGTATTGAACGAGTGCTTCGTCAATTCCTCTTGCAACAGCGCCGTTTCGCATAAGCTTCAGCCAGGTTGCATAATCCTGACCGCCACGGCGAAGGTGCATTCTGAAGTCACCGCACTGATTCCTGTCAACAACTAATCCTGATGTTGGGATAACGGTGTTATGCAAAAGATAATTATAATCGCAGATTTCTTTAACCTTACGCTTTTCTTTAACCAGAGTCCCATTTTCGTCAACCATTTCAATAGCGGTATAACAAAGGGGAGCACCTGTTTTTTTCATAACATCAATTTGCTTACTGATTTTATCAGGCTTCCACATATCGTCGCTGTCAAGAAAAGCTACATATTGCCCTTTGGCAAGCTCAAGGGCAGTGTTTCTTGCAACACCTGCACCCATATTTTTTTCTTGAAGATGATAAACAATATTCGGATACTGTTCGCAAAGGGTATGTATTATTTCAGCAGAGCTGTCTTTTGAACAGTCATCAACAAGAACGATTTCAATATCTTTATAAGTCTGATTAAGCGCAGACTCAACACAAATTTTTAAAAATCTTTCAGCGTTGTAAACGGGTGTGATTACTGAAACAAGACTGTCGATAAACTTTTTTTTCATTTTATTCACCGTAAACGGGAGTTACCCAGTTTTTATATTTGTCATCATTGCCTTTAGCAATATCAAGATAAGCTGAGTGAAGCACAGCTGTGATTTCACCGGCAACACCTGTGCCTACGCTGTATTTATCAATTGACAAAACAGGAGTAATTTCCATCGCAGAGCCGCAAAGAAAAGCTTCGTCACAGGTATAAAGCTCTGTGCGGTCAATTGTTCTTTCTTCCACGGGAATATTCTTATCTTTTGCGAGTCTGACAATCGTGTCTCTTGTTATGCTTTCAAGTACACTGTCAGTAATCAGGGGGGTAACCAATTTACCGTTTGTAACCATAAAGAAGCATGAACCGGGTCCTTCAGAAACCTTGCCGTTGCTGTTAAGGAAAATGCAGGTGTCAAAACCGTTGCGAAGAGCTTCTCTCTGGCCCATACGGCTGTTTATATAGTTAGCACCGCATTTGATGCGGGGTGAAAGAGCATTGTCTGAAATACGCTCCCATGAACTGATACAGCAGTTAAGGCCTTTTTTGTTATAAACAGAGCTAGTGTTTCCTTTCGGAATAGGTGCTACAAACATCTCAACAGGGCCTTCAGAACCCCAAGAACCGAATCCGTCAACAAAAAGGGTCTGTCTTACAGAAAGGTTTTCGTCGTATTCATTGGCTTTTATAACATCAATGAAAGCTTTTTTGAAGTCAGCTTTAGTGTAAGGGCAGTCAAGCTGAATAAGCCTTGCTGAGCGCAGAAGTCTATCATAGTGATCATCAAGACGAAAAGCGTAAAGCTCTTTTTTATCTTCATTCCAATAGCAGGGGATGCCTTCAAATACATTAAGGCCAAACTGTGAAGTAGGGGCAAGTACATTAATTTTAGCGTCATTTACATTAAGAATTTCGCCTTTGAACCATATGAATCTGTTTGCAACATCAGTTTTCATTTAAGTCACCTTTTACATCGTAATTGTTTCGTCGTCGGGGAGATGTGCTATGCGGATGATTTCTTCCTCAGCAAGCTTTGCAGCCTGAGCATCATCCATTGTGTCATCAGCTTTTTCTTCATAAATGTTTTGCTTTTTAAATACCTTAGCAACAGTAGCAAAAAGAATTTTTAAATCAAGCCAGACACCCTGTTTTTTGAATTCTTCAATATATTGGTTATCGTATGTAACCTTTTCGTCCCAGGAGTTTTCGTTGCGTCCCTTTACCTGAGCAAGTCCTGCGATACCGCCTTTGACTTCAAAACGCTTTTTGTATTTTTTGTTAAGAGTGTCAAAATCGCCAAGCTCATATTTAACACAGGGTCGGGGACCCACAAGCGACAAGTCGCCCTTGAAGACATTCCACAACTGAGGTAATTCATCAACACTGCTTGTGCGAAGCCATCTGCCGACCTTTGTGACTCTAGGGTCGTTTTCATAATTAAATAAACCGGCCCCCATTGATTCGGCATTTACAACCATAGAGCGAAATTTATACATTTCAAAAACTCTGCCGTTTTTAGTGCGTCTTTCCTGCTTGAAAAGAACAGGACCTTTGCTGTCAAGCTTTATTGCTATGGCAACAATTATCCACACGGGCAGCAGAATAATCAATGCAAAACCGCTGATAATAATATCAAATAAGCGTTTTAAAAAAGTGTTGAAAAAATACATACTGTCACCGATTAAAAAGAAAAAGTAGAGAATATATCTTCAAAATATTCCTGTCTTTTGATAACCTCGGCCTCTTCACCGCAAATATCAATAACAGGGAAGTTAGGTAAAATGAACGGTGGTTTCATTACTAATGAATAAGAACCGCAGTTTGAAAAAACAATATAATCTCCAACTGCAATTTCACCGTTAAAACCGTGATATAAAACGTCACCTTCAATGCAGGTGTAGCCAACGATATCAGCGTCAGTTACCGTAAGCAATTCCTCACCGCAGTGAATAATTTTCATAGGAGGATTAACGCCTGACATACTGATATTCTTCTGGCTGCCCAGCATTGTGATAAAAGTTTTTGCGCGTACTGTTTTTATGCCTTCAACTCTGCCGACAAATCTCATACAGTCACCTGCAAGTGCAGAACCGGGTTCAATAAGAAGCTCAGGCTCTTCATCAGGGAAATACTTTTTAAAAACAGTAGCCGCCGCAAGGGCATATTCCGAGTAATCAGGAATAGGGGAGCTGAACTGAGCTTTCAGCTCGTCTGCCATATTTCCGAAAATTCCGCCGCCGATGTCAACTCGCTGAGGAAGATAACCTAACTTATCTTTAACCCGTACAGCGGTTCTGGACATACCTTCCGCTCTTGCAGGCCAGTATTCTACTTGCCTTTTAGCAAAGTGGCACTGAATGTTGATAAGACGGATGTTTTTATATCTGTTGATTATTTCCAAAAGTTTTTCAAAATCTTCACTTTCAGAGTCAACCCCAAAACGGGAAATAACACCGTCGCCTACATCAAAATTGCAACGGATACCTACATTTAATGTTGTATCAGGGTGTGCGTCTGCAAGGGAACAGATATTATCAATTTCGTAAATGCTGTCAATGTTCACCGTTGCTCCTGAGAGAAGAAGTCTGTTGACAACAGATGTGTTTTTGATAGGACCGTTCCATATAATTCTTGTAGGCTGCACACCAACCCGCAGGGCTATTTCTGCTTCCATATCAGAAACAACCTCTGCATAGCCTCCGTTATCGTTTACAATTCTGCAAAGCTTCGGTGTGTAGTTTGTTTTGTATGAATACGCAATATTGAAATTGCTGTATATTTTTTTGAACTCGTTACTCAGGCGTGTGTAGTTGTTTTGAAACTGTCGTGATTCAAGCAGATAAAATGCATTTCCGAAATCCTCTGACAGTGATAAAAGCTTATCCTTCGTTAATTCGAGCATTCTCTTCGCTCCTTGATAGTTGCAACAATTATCTTGACACACTTTTTGATTTCATTCTGATTTTCACAGTATTCTTCATCAGTGATGCCGTCTAATGTGCTTTCATAATCGCGGATAATTTTCATATTTTCAGCAAAGATTTGTTCAACCTCTGCAAGGTCGGTGACCTTATCAGTGTTGCAGAAGCTCCTTGAAAGGTTAGCCATTGTTGAACCGACTCTGTGGTGTTCAATCAATATTCTTTCTGCAGGTAAAAGTCCTTCTCCAAGTCTTGCTATTCCGCCAAAACCGTAGGGGATACCCTTTGCGCTGATCTTTTCGCAAAGTGCTTCCACAGTTCCGTTGGGGAGCAGCTCAAACATAAAAGTAAGTCCGTAGCTGAGATGAAGGTCATTGAGTCCTATGTGAATTTCCTCAAGAAGGGGATGCTCAAGAATGTCATCAAGGCACTCCACAGCTTCTTTTGTTTCAAGTAAGAGGTTAGTTCTGACTCTTTTATTAACAGCCTTCAAAAAGGAATCGGCCTCTTCATATGTTTTCCACATGGGGAGCATAATTCTGTCAGCTCCTGCAGCGATAACCTTTTCAATTTCATCAATTGAGCCGTCGTGCCACGGGTTAATGCGCACCATAAGCTCAGATGAAGTAAGGAGTTTTGAAATTACTTCAATATCCTGAATGCTGTGTTGGGATTTAACAGAGTCCATATGCTTTTGACGTTCTGCTTTGCCCATTGTTTCCAGGTCGACCCAGATGCGGTCAACACCGTATTTCTCTGCAATAAGAGCAACGGCAGGTTTATTTGTTATATAAAACAATTTCATTGGCATATAATCCCTTCACATCCTTTCTGCAAATTCTGTTGCAATTTATATCGTAGCGGCGATAACTGCCTTGATAGTATGCATTCTGTTTTCAGCTTCTTTGAATACAATTGAGCTTTTGCTTTCAAACACTTCGTCGGTTACTTCCAGCTCATTAAGACCAAACTTATCACCGACGGTTTTGCCGACTTCAGTTTTAAGGTCGTGATAAGCGGGCAGACAATGCATAAACACACACTGCTCACCGGCGTTATCCATAAGCTTTTTGTTAACCTGATAGGGGAGAAGTGCATCGAGACGCTCTTTCCATACTTCGTCAGGTTCACCCATAGAAACCCAAACATCTGTATAAATAACATCAGCATTCTTGGTAGCTTCCATAGGGTCAGTGATAAAGCGAAGAACTGCTCCACTGTCTTTGGCAATTTCCTGACACTGAGCAATAAGCTCTTTGTCGGGGAAATATTCTTCAGGCGCACAAGCGGTAAAATTAAGACCCATTTTAGCGCAGCCTACCATAAGGGAATTACCCATATTGTACCTTGCATCACCCATATAAACAAAGTTGATGCCTTTTAAATAACCGAAATGCTCTCTGATAGTAAGAAAATCTGCAAGAATCTGAGTAGGATGAAACTCGTTTGTAAGTCCGTTCCACACAGGCACACCGGCGTACTCTGCAAGTGCTTCAACAATTTCCTGGCCGAAACCGCGGTACTCAATACCGTCAAACATACCGCCCAGAACCCTTGCTGTGTCGGCAATGCTTTCTTTTTTGCCGATCTGTGAGCTTTTGGGGTCAAGGTAAGTGGTTCCGAGTCCGAGATCGTGAGCTGCAACCTCAAAGCTGCAACGGGTTCTTGTGCTTGTTTTTTCAAAAATGAGAGCTATATTTTTGCCTTTGAAATCATCGTGAAGAATACCTGCTTTTTTCTTAGCCTTAAGCTCCGCGGCAAGGTCAATAAGATAACCGATTTCTTCAGCAGTGAAATCAAGAAGCTTTAAAAAATGTCTGCCTTTTAAGTTCATTATTTTCACCTTTAAATGTTATGAAATTACTGTTGCACTCTGCTGAGAAGTAGGTACAAGAGCAATGTAAGAATTACCTTTGTTCATAATAAGCTCTTCACCGTTTGCTTTCTTGATAACAAGCTTTGATGCAGAGCCTGAACCGTTTTTAGTCCAGCTGATTTCTTCATAACCGCCATTGGTAATGAAGTAACCCTTGTTGGCGTTTTCAAGCTTCATATCAACGCAACCTTTTGAATCACCCATAGAGTTGACCTTGCAATAAAGAACGAGTACGTTTTTGTAATTGAGGTGAACACCATTGGCGTCTTTTCTTGCGTTTGAGCCGAGAGAAGCATAATATCTGCCGTCGTCAGCGTTGTATGTCATTGAATACTTGGCTGAGCTTGAATACTGGAAAGAAATTTTATTACACGCATTGGCAGGTGTAACAGCCTCGCCGTTCTGAACAAAATTAAGAACGGTTTTATAGTCTGATTTTACGTCAGTTCTGTATTCAAGAGCGTTGATGGTAGCGTTTATGTAGCTACCGTTTGAATAACCGGTATGCTCTGTGCCCTTATGAGCTCTTGAAGAGTCTCTGTAAAAGAACTTCGGGTTATAATTCTGAATACCGTTAAGGTTGTTAACACCGTCATTCTTTATTTTCTTTTCAGCATAAATGCTCCAACCGCAGTGAACAAAAATTGAGTCAAAGCACTCTGCAAATTCAACAAAGTCATGTCTTGCTGAGCGGATGGGACCAACCTTCGGAATTTCGTTAACATCAGCATACAGCAGAAGCATTCTTGTGATACCGCCTTCTACAACACCTTCAACGAGAACATCAGGTGTTGAGAGACCCCACTGTGGTCTTGCTGCAACAGAGTTTTCAACAACAACAGCAACGGGTCGTTTGCCGTAAGCTGATTCGTTAAGTCCGTCTTCACCGGTAAGAGGGTTAATGTCACCGGCAAAAACTGTAGTTGTCTGTGTAGTGCTCTGTGTGGTATCTGCCGGTTTAGTAGTTGAGTCTTCCTGAGAATCTTTTTTACATGAAACACAGCCGAACATAATCACGCCTGCGAGAGCGCAGCAAACTGAGTTTTTTACAATCTTTTTAAAGTCCATAAATTTTACATCCTTTATGCGCCTAAAAATGCATCGTGAACAGCAATAACAGCCTTGTCAGCATCTTTAGCATCGATAAGAACAGAAATTTTGATTTCACTTGTAGAAATCATCTGGATGTTGATGTCATTGTTGTAGAGAGCCTCAAACATTTTTGAAGCTGTGCCGGGGTGTGTTTCCATACCTGCGCCAACAACAGAAACCTTAGCAACGTCAGTGTCACACTCAATGGGAAGATCTTCGTCAACGAAGGGGAGTGAGCGTAAAGCTTCAATAGCAATGGGAGCGTTGTCTTTAGAAACTGTGAAAGCAATATCTTTTGTGTTGTTTCTGCCGACTGACTGAAGAATAATATCAACATTGATATCCTTAGCGGCAAGCTTTGAGAAGATTTTGAAAGCAATACCGGGAACATCTGTAAGACCTACTATTGAGATACGGGCAACATCGGTGTCTTTAGTAACACCTCTAACGAGCATTTTTTCCATTTTAGCAACCTCCTTGACTATTGTGCCTGGAATAGGATTAAGGCTTGAAATAACTTCAAGCTCAACATTATATTTTTTAGCCATTTCAACTGAACGATTGTTAAGAACCTGAGCGCCGAGAGTTGCGAGCTCAAGCATTTCGTCATAAGTGATTTCGTTAAGCCTTCTGGCGTTTTTAACTTTTCTGGGGTCAGCGGTGTAAACACCGTCAACGTCTGTAAAAATCTGACATTTGTCAGCATTAAGAGCTGAAGCAATAGCAACAGCGCTTGTGTCTGAACCGCCTCTGCCGAGAGTAGTAATATCTTCCTTATCATTAAGACCCTGGAAACCTGCAACAACAACAATTTTTTTGTTGCCGAGTTCCATCTTAAGACGGTCAGTAGACACTTTCTTGATTCTTGCTGCGGAGTAAACAGAGTTTGTTGAAAAACCTGCCTGCCAGCCAAGAAGAGAAATAACGGGGAAACCTAATGACTGAATAGCCATAGCGAGAAGTGAAATTGAAATCTGCTCGCCGCTTGCAAGGAGCATATCCATTTCTCTTTTTGTAGCATTTACGTTGATTTCTTTTGCTTTAGCAATAAGGTCGTCTGTAGTATCGCCCTGAGCTGAAACAACAACTACCACATCGTTGCCCTGTTTGTAAGTGTCTGTAACAATTTTAGCAACATTCATAACGCGCTCGGCGTTGGCAACAGAGCTGCCGCCGAATTTCTGAACAATAAGACCCATAACTTTAATTCACCTACTATTATCAATAATCTACTAATCTGATTTTTGAAAGAACGCTGATGCTGTCAACACTTTCAAGCTTTGAATTAAGCTCTTTTTCAATACCCGAAGGTGTTACAAATGCAAGTTCGTCGGCATCTGCATTTTCTTTTGAAAGAATTTCAATAGAGCCGAAAGCATTATTTAATGCTTCAATAGCCTGAGCTTTGTTTTCAGTCTTTGTTCTTACATAAAAAGCAGTTTCAATTTCATTATAATCAACAACATAGTTGTCAGTTCCGCTTTCCCAACCAAAAGCCTTGCGCTTGTCTATATTTCTGGCGCAATCCATAACATCGGCAACAACAGCAGAGGCAGTGGGGAGCTTACCTGCACCTTTACCGTAAAAAACAACGTCTCCTGTTGCATCGCCTCTTACAAGAACAGCGTTGAAAACATCATTAACGCTTGCGAGCTGGCTGCCGTTTTTGACGAGGGCAGGGCTGACAACAGCAGAAATTTTGCCGTTATCAAGTCTCTTAGCTCTGCCGATGAGCTTGATAACACCGCCCCAAGAGCGTACATATTCAACGTCGGTAAGTGTGATTTTTGTAATTCCATCAGTGTAAACTGCATCGGGATAAACGTGTTTGCCGAAGCAAAGAGCGGCAAGAATGCATATTTTACGGCAGGCATCGTGACCCTCAACGTCAGCTGTAGGGTCTTTTTCAGCGTAGCCGTTATCCTGAGCGAGTTTCAAAGCATCCTCAAAGCTCATGTTTTTGTCAATCATCATTGTTAAAATGAAGTTTGTTGTGCCGTTGAGAATACCTGCGATTTCGTCGATTCTGTTTGCAGCAAGGCACTGGCTGATAGGACGTATAACAGGAATACCGCCGCCGACACTTGCTTCAAATAAAAAGTTAACATTCATTTCTTCAGCAATTTTAAGCAATTCATCACCTTTTGCGGCAACAAGCTCTTTGTTGGATGTAACAACACTTTTACCTGCTTTAAGGCAAGAAGAAACAAAATCATAAGCAGGGCGCAGACCGCCCATAGTTTCAACAACAATTCTCACTTCGGGGTCGTTAAGGATAATGTTGAAATCCTTAATCATTTTATTTTCGTTAACATCGCCCGGAAAATCTCTAAGGTCGAGAATATATTTAACCTCAAGCTCAGTCTGTGAGCTTTTTTTAGCAATGCTGTCGTGATTGTTTGATATAACTTCGGCAACACCTGAACCTACAGTGCCGTAACCCATAATAGCTATATACATAACGATTCACTCCTTTTGAACATAATACTTCACAATAGGGTTATTCTATCATATAAATACAAAATAATAAATAGTTTTTGAGAAAAAAGTTTAAATTATTTTATATATGCTTCAAGTCTGTAAATAGGCATACCCATTGAAGAAAATCTGTGCTCGTATTCAGTGACAATATTATTCTCAAAATTGCTGTTATGCAGGTCAAGGGAAACGTTTTTAAGAGCAAAACCGTTTTCTGAAAATGACTGAATTGAAAACTCAAAAAGCTTCATATTATCGGTTTTTTGATGGATTTCGCCGTTTTTTGATAAAAGAAGCTTATAAATATCAAGAAATCTTTTATGAGTTAATCGGTGAACCTCGTGTCTGTTTTTAGGGAACGGACATGAGAAATTCAGAAAAATCCTTTCGATAACCCCGTCAGGGATATATCGTGGCAGATATTCTGCATTTCCTTTAACAAAGAAAAGATTCTTAAGTCCCATTTCTTCAGCTTTTTCACAAGCCTGAACAATAACATTCCCGAATTTTTCAACTGCTATAACATTCATATCCGGATGCGCTTTTGCCCATTCACATGCAAACTGACCTTTGCCGCAACCGATTTCAAGCACAATAGGATTACTGTTTCCAAAAATCTTCTCAAAGTCAAAATATTCCTTTTCTTTGACCGCTTCATTAAAGTTTCGGTCTTCTGTATAAATCTCAAAAACATTACCGCATTCTGACAGACGTTTATCAAGATTCTTTTTTCTTCTCATTCTCATAGATAATACCTCGGCTATATTGAAATTAAAAATAAATATGATACAATATTTTAAATGAAACTAAGACAATCGTCAA
The DNA here is from genome assembly GCA_045541505.1 of Acutalibacteraceae bacterium. Taxonomy (GTDB): domain Bacteria; phylum Bacillota; class Clostridia; order Oscillospirales; family Acutalibacteraceae; genus CAG-488. The sequence goes on along the minus strand of JAZQJF010000003.1, from coordinate 52,130 downwards.
GATACGGAGTTAATGAAAATGCTTTTCTCAAGAAAGAAAAAATCGTCAAAAACAGAAATAATCTCACAAATTCCCGGTATTGAACCCGAGTGTTGTGAAGCTCTTTCGGAATTGGGCTTTGAAACAGTGTCTCAGTTAAACGGCAGAGATGCTGAAGAAATGTATTATGAGCTCAGTATAAAAAGGGGAGAGGTTATAGAAAAATCAATTCTCTACGGTTTCAGGTGTGCGATATACTATGCTACCGTACACACAGCTGACCCTAAAAAGCTCCACTGGTGGTATTGGAAGGATTCTGAAGTTGACACGCCTGATATGGAAGAAATTCTTAAAGTGTATAAGGAGATATAATAATTCTTAACAAGATCTTTATTTTCTCTTAACAACAAGTTTAGTTAAATCATTTATCATTTAATAGGGAGGGACAATTATGGAATGTATTCTTTCGATAAAAGATATGGTCAAGTTTTATAAAACAAACCCTGCTCTGAGGTATCTTTCCATGAATGTGCCGAAAGGTGCTATTTATGGCCTTGTGGGCAGAAACGGTGCGGGCAAAACAACTCTTATCCGTATCGTCAGCGGTTTACAACAGGCTTCAAAGGGCGGATATACTCTTTTGGGTGTTGATAGCGTAAAACCGGAGGCGGTAAGAAAAATCCGTAAGAAAGTCGGCGTTATGGCAGAATCACCCGCCATTGATCTTGATCTGACAGCCCGCGAGAATCTGGTTGTTCAATATAACATAATAGGACTTTCTGATTACAGCACTATCGACGATCTCTTATCTTCTGTCGGTCTTGATACGTCTTCAGAAAAAAAAGCAAAAGCTTTTTCTTTGGGAATGCGTCAGCGTCTGGGTATTGCTATGGCTCTGGCAGGGGAGCCTGAGCTTGTGATTCTCGATGAGCCTGCCAACGGAATTGACCCACAGGGAATAATACAGATTCGTGAGCTGATTCTGAAACTCAACCGAGAAAAGCAGATAACTTTTATTATATCAAGCCATATTCTTGACGAGCTTGCAAGGGTTGCCACTCATTACGGGTTTATGGACAGCGGAAGAATGGTTAAAGAAATTACTGCCGAAGAACTTAATTCGTACGGCAAGAAATGCACGAGATATAAGCTCAGCGACATTGAAGTATTTGAACGTGTGGCAAAGCAGCTTGAGCTGGATTATAAGCTTATTTCAGAAAATCAGGTAGATGTTTTTGGCGATGTACGTCTCGTTGACGTTGCGGTTACTCTTGATAAAGAGGGCTGTGATGTTATTTCAGTCACAGAAAACAACGAAAGCCTTGAAAATTATTATATAAATCTTGTGGGTGGTGAAATTAATGCGTAACCTATTTGTTTTAAATTTCAAAACACTAAAAAGAGATTTATGCTTAAAAATAATTCTTGGTCTGATGGTAATAGCACTTTTTATGGAGTTTCAATATCTTTTTTCATACTCCTGTTATTCAGATGGTTATGATCCGTATTGGATGCCTTTTGCAGATATGGAGCTTTTTGGTTACTGCGGTGGTTATCTCATCTTTGTAAGTGCTGTTTTTTCATCTTTCTATATCGGCAAAGGCTACCGCCACAACACCTTAAGAAACAAAATTACACGAGGTTTAAGGCGTGAAAGTGTCTATTTTTCCAACCTTATAACGGTGTTTATCGTGTGCGCTGTTCTCGTGGCAATTTATATGGCTGTTGTTTATTTAATGGCAAAAGCCCTGAAATATGATTTTGCATTTTCGGGAACGGAAATTCTGAAGGGTTACCTTTATTCTTTGCTTCCGTTAATGTCTTTTTGCTGTATTTTTACTGCAATTTCTATGAACATAAAAAACGAAGTGGTTTCTTTGGTTGTTTGCTTCGCAGTAGTTGCTGTAATGTATATTATCTGGAGCGAAGTTGAATTGGTGAATTTTTCAGAAAATCCGATATATTACTACGGATTAACCACAGCGGAACTGAAAGCTTATGTGTTTATAGAAGATTTTTTACCTGTTTGTCAGTTGTTCGCTGTCAGAGACAGCTTTTATTATGAAGTTGACTCTATGTATGAGTTGATCTATCAAGGAGACGCGGTGAAATTCAACATCATTCCTATGGCAATCAGCTTGTCTGCGGTTTCCACCTTCGCAGGTATCTTTGCATTTAAAAAGAAAAACATAAATTAAACCAAAAACCGACGGATTTCCGTCGGTTTTATAGCTTATTATAGTATTTTTCAATTTCCTCGGCTCTTGTTTTATAACTGAAATCGTTAGCCCTGATTAAAGAAGCCTGTCTGTATTGCTTTAATAATTCAGGGGTGTCGAGTACCTTTTTAATCGCTTCATACAATCCATCCTCATTATTTTCACAAATTATACCGATTTCGTGATTTCCGAAAATTTCACTCATTCCCGAACAGTCAGTGGTTATTATCGGTAATCCGCATATAACGGCTTCGCAAACAGCGGTACTGTAACCCTCAGCATAAGAGGAACAGATGTAGCAGTCAGCCTGTTTCATATATTTGTAGGGGTTGTTTTCAAAACCCATCAGATTTATATAATCGCCAAGAGAGAACTTGTTTCTTAAAGCTTCGATTTTGTATCTTTCTTCAGGTCTGCCTATAATTGTGAAAGAAAATTCATAACCGTGGTTTTTGAGTCTGTGAGCAACCGACATCAGACGCTCATAGCCTTTTACCTGAAGATAGTTGCCGACGAGAATAAATGACGGCCTTTTTGAAATATTTAACGTTGCAGGTTTTTCGCTCAGCTCTTTGATTTTTCTATCATCAATAAGGTTATAAATAACTTGTGTTTTTTCGGCCATACCGTATTTTTTCACAAAAGATTGACGTATGGTTTCAGATACACATATGATTTTATCAAACCTGGAATAACACTCCTTTTCTTCCGCTTCCCCGCCTTTATAAACAGAGGAGCTCCATGGGTTATTAATGAAATCTGTGTGTATATAGGCAATTTTGATGCTTTTTCTTTTAGATGCAGCAATTATTTTTGCAGAATATCCCTCACAGCAAGCAACCTCTATATCATAGTTACCGTGAAGGTAGGTTTGGCAAACCAAAGCCGGGGGAAGAGACAGAAAGCTCTTAATGATAAAACTGTTAAGTGAATCTGAATTGCTTTTTTTTGTAAAGGATTTATGTGTGCAAAGTGATTTGATATAATCAGTGTATTTTTCACCGTCAGTCTGGGTAACAACGGTGATATCGTATTTATCAGCAAGAAGCTCCACAATTCTTACCAAAGCAGCTTCTGCTCCGCCGCCATTCAGGGATTCAGAAAAAAACAAAATTTTTTTCACTTCGCCACCTCCTTTATGTCACAAGTTTACCACGCTGCAGGATAAACCGTCAAGTATTATTTAAACGACAGGTAGCAGTGTTTTTTATTTTCTTTTTTGTGTAGAAATATGTTAAGTTTTGTGGTATAATTAATTCAACAAAAGAAAGGAGAAACAGCTATGTTATCAATTTTGGCAATTCTTTCAGACCTTTTCTATCTTCCAATGTACATTTTTGAGTATCTTTTTTCATAAGTTAAAGCATACTTTAACTGCCATCGGTTATCCGATGGCTTTTTATTTAACAAAATTTGCTTTTACTGTTGAAAATGAAAATAATGAATGATATAATAAATTGATTTGTTTTCAATAAATCTAAAAGGAGTTGAAATTATGTCAGAGAACGAGAAAAAGACTGTTCCTTCAACCGAAGGTATGGACGCTCATATTGACACCTGGCGTGACATTATCAAAAACAAGCAGAGAGGTATTTTTGCTTTTGATGAACTCGCCGAGATTAAATTAAAAACACTGAAAAAGAGAATTTACACCGACTTTGAAAACACAGGCTCATGGCAGATGCGAGAGTGCATTTATAAAGAAATCGGTGAGTATGAATATCTTTACGACGGCTGGAAAGAGCTTAAGGTAGGTGACTACTGGGGCGGTAACGGCCTTAGTGCTTTCTTTAAAAACAAAATTGTTATCCCCGAGAAGTTCGCAGGTCAGAGAGTTACTCTCTACATTTACTTCGGCGGTGACTCACTTGTTTCTGTTAACGGTGTTCCTTATCAGGGTCTTGACCCCTTCCGTAACGCCGTTACTCTTACCGAATGTGCAAAAGCAGGCGAGGAGTTTGATATTGACGTTGAGTCATATTTTGTATGGCATTCAAACGAAAGCACTCTCAAAAAGCTTGAATGCTCATTCATCGCTACAACTGATGATGAAATCAGCGACATTTACTGGGATCTGAAGGCCGTATTCAATGCTCTTTTCATCCCCGGTATGAATAATGACTACGGCACTCTTATCCGTGAGTCTCTTAAAGAAGCATTCCAGTATGTTGACTTTGATGAGCCTGATTTTGAGGTATTCAAGGCAAAACTCAGAATGTGTAAAAAAGTTCTTCACGACAGAGTTTATAATAACCCCAACTATAAATGCATGGGTCAGCTTGACCTTATCGGTAACTCACATCTTGATATGGTTTATATGTGGGCTTATAAAGAGTTCGTCCGTAAGGTCGGCCGTACTCACGCTACAATGCTTCGCCTTATGGAGCAGTACGATGACTTTATCTTCTCACAGAGCCAGGCAGGTATGTATGAAGAAATGCGTATCCACTATCCAAACCTCTTTGAGCAGGTTCAGCAGAGAGTTAAAGAGGGCAGATGGGAATATATCGGCGGTATGTGGGTAGAGCCTGACTGTAACATTATTTCAGGTGAATCCTTTGTCCGTCAGTTCCTTCACGGTGTGCGCTACGCAGAAAAATGGTTTGGCGTAACTCCCAAAACCTGCTGGTTGCCTGACGTTTTCGGTAACAGCTACTGTATGCCCCAGATTATGAAAAAAGCAGGTATGGAATATTTCGTTACTCATAAATGGGTATCTGGAACGATACCAACCCCTGGCTTTATAACTCTTTCTGGTGGGAAGGTCCCGACGGCTCAAAAGTATTTGCAGCTGTACCTCCCACACATTTCATCGGTTCAATGGAACCCGATTCACTTAAAACAAACTGGATTAAATACACCGATAAAGATACAATCGGTGAGTCAATGTATTGCTACGGCTGGGGTGACGGTGGCGGCGGTGTTGACGCTGAAATGCTTGAATACGTTAAGCGTTATAAAAACTTCCCCGGTCTTCCCGAAACAAGAGCCTGCAAGATCGAAGATTCTCTTGAGAGTATGAAACAGAAGGCTATCAAAGCAGGTGATAAGGTTGTTACCTGGAAAGATGAGCTTTATCTTGAAGAGCATCGCGGCGTCCACACAACAAAAGCAGCTCTTAAAAAGGCTAACAGATACTGTGAAAATCTCTACCGTCAGGCTGAGATGTATGCAACAATTGCAGAGCAGTACGGTTACGAATATCCTCGCCTTGAGCTTGAAGCTGGTTGGAAAAAGATTCTCACAAACCAGTTCCACGATTCATTGCCCGGCACTCATATTACTGAAGTTTTCGGCAAATTGATGGGCATTTATGATGAAGTTATCGCAACAGGTGAAAAAGTTCGCGCTGATGCTCTTGCAGTTATCAGCAAGAAGATCGGCTTTGATGCTTCTATAGGCACACCGTTTGTTCTCTTCAATTCACTTGCAGTTGCTTCAACTTCAAAGGTTGAGCTTGATTATCAGGATGTTGATATCTTTGATGAAAACGGAAACCCTGTTGATGTTCAGGCTTATACAAAGCCCAACGGCGATAAAAAGCTTCTCTTTGTTGCCAAGGATGTTCCCGCAGTAGGCTATAAGGTTTACTATAAGGCTCCTGCAAAGGCAGAGCGTAAGCTTACCGAATGCACAGGCACAAAGATTGAAAACGATTTCTTTGCTCTTACTCTTGATGATAAAGCTGTTCTTGTTTCAATTTATGACAAGGTTAATAACAGAGAAGTATTGTCAGAGGGCGGCAAGGGTAATGACTTCAGACTCTTTGAAGATATGCCCGGTGCTTATGATGCTTGGGATATTGTTGCTACATATGTTGACCGTGAATATGAAGTTAAAGACGGCGTTGTTAAATCAATCGTTTCAGGCGATGTTTACACAATGATTACTATTGAGAAAGAAATTCTCAAATCTGTAATTCACCAGAACATTATTATTTATAATGAAATTGACCGTATTGACTTTGATACTCACATCAGCTGGCACGAAAACCAGAAGCTTCTCAAAGTGTTCTTCGATGTTGACCTTCAGACAAAGAATTACACAAGAGACATTGCTTATGCAACTATGGAATGCAGCTCATACCGCTATAATCCTTATGATAAAGCAAAGTTTGAGGTTAATGCTCATAACTGGATCGATATGTCTGACACTGATTACGGAGTAAGCCTTCTTAACGACTGTAAGTACGGTCACGAGGTTAACGAGCATAAGATGATTCTCACTCTTCTTAAAGCTCCCATCAAGCCCGACCCCACTTCTGACAGAGGTGAGCATTACTTCACATATTCACTTTATCCTCACGCTAATGACTGGAAACATGCAAAGACTCTCACAATGGGTCTTGAAATCAACAATCCTCTCGTTTGCGCAACACCTACGGGTGACGGAGAGATGATCGGCTCATTCATCAACCTTGACTGTGACAATATAACTCTTGAAGCAGTTAAGAAATGTGAAGAAGAGGATGCTTACATTGTTCGTATGGTTGAAAAGACCGGCAGAACAACTAAGGCAACAGTTTCACTCTTTGCTGATATTACTTATGCTGCAGAGTGTGATCTGATTGAGCGTAATGATGTTCCCGTTGAATTTAGCGGCAACACAATCTCGTTTACAGCTAAACCCTTTGAAATCAAAAACTTCAAGGTTAAGTTTTAATTGTTTACAGGGAATACGATTCGCAAACTGAGTGAATATGCAGCCTGTTCAGAAAATTGTTTTGACGTTTTTCTTAGTGAAAACGAGGATAAATTCAGCTCTTTGTTGCCTGAACAAATCAAGTTCCTGATACAAGCGAGAGAAAAATGCGTTAAGCTAAATGAAGTTGTATCTTTTACAAAAGAAGAACTTTATAACAGCGTTAACGAAGGTTATGTAAGTCTTGACGGTGAATTCGCGGGGCTTTATAATGATTTTCTTATTGCTGAATCATTTTTTGAATAATGAAAACGCCGACAGTTAATGCTGTCGGCGTAAATTTTTCCTTGCAAACATCTGTATATTCTGCTATCATATTTTCAGTAATTTAAAGTGAGGTATTTATATGGGATTTCAGTTTATTATGCCAAAGCAGGTTTTCTATGGCGAAAACGCCCTTTCTGACGGTGCAGCTTCAATCTGCTCTCTTGGTAAAAAAGCGCTTGTTGTTACCGACCCAATGATGGTCAAGTTAGGAAACGCCAAGCTTGTTACCGATGTATTATCAGCAAACGGTGTTGACTTCGTGATTTTTGACGGTATCACAGGCGAGCCTACCGATAAAATGATCGATGCAGGTCTTTCTGTTTATAAAAATGAAGGCTGTGATTTTTTGGTTGCAGTTGGCGGAGGTTCTCCCATTGACTCAATGAAGGCTATTGCTGCCCTTGCCACCTCAGGAGGATCAATCAACGACTATCTCGGCAAGGTGATTACCGTACCTACACCACCTATGGTTGCCGTTCCTACCACCAGCGGAACAGGCTCAGAGGCAACGCAGTTCACAATCATTACAAATACCGAAAAAGACATAAAAATGCTCCTCAAAGGTACAGTGCTGATGCCTGATATCGCAGTCGTTGACCCTGCATTTACAATGACTGCACCAAAGTCCGTCACAGCTGCTACAGGTCTTGACGCTCTTTGCCACGCTGCAGAGGCTTATACATCCAAAAGGGCTCAGCCACTTACCGATAATTACGCTCTTTCAGCTATCAAAAAGATTTTTAAATATCTTCCCGTTTGCTATAATGAGGGTGATAATGTCAACGCAAGAGCACAGATGTCTCAGGCAGCCCTTGAAGCGGGAATAGCGTTTAATAATGCATCTGTTACCGTTATTCACGGAATGAGCCGTCCCATCGGCGCATTGTTCCACGTGCCTCACGGAATCAGCAACGCAATGCTCCTTTGTGAATGCTTTAATTATGTTTATGACGGAGCTTTGGACCGCTTTGCCGCAATGGCAAGAGCTATCGGTGCCGCTGATAATAATGATGATGATAAGTCAGCTGCAGAAAAGTTCATTGCAGAGTGCAAAAAGCTTTGTGATATCTGTGAAATTCCGACCCTTGAAAAATACAGAATTGATAAAGACGAATTCTTTTCAAAAATGGATAAAATGGCAGGGGATGCTGTTGCTTCTGGTTCACCTGCAAACACCATTAAAACAGTTGAAAAAGACGATGTCCTCACAATCTACAAGAATCTGTGGAAATAAAGTATCGGTGCAGCTAAAACTGCACCGTTTTTCTGTGTTGCAACCTCAGGTTGCTAAAATTTAAACCATAATTGATTGACTTGAAAGCCATTCTGAGCTAATATTTTCTCAAGAAAGGAGCTGATATTATGTCAGACTTTGGTGAAAGAATTTATGAACTCAGAAACAAAAATAATATGTCTCAGGGTGATTTGGCAGACAGGCTTGAAGTATCACGTCAGACCATTTCAAAGTGGGAAAACAGTATGTGCAAGCCTGAGGCAGATAAGCTTATTCAACTTAGTGAAATATTCAATGTGTCAATAGATTATATTTTAAAAGGTGGGCAGACTCCCTCAGATCCTGTTTATGTTTATGTTAAGGATACCGACGGTGAAACAAAGAACAACGAGCAGGTTGTGAGAAAATATGTTGGTATTATTCTTGCAATAGTATTTGCCGTTCTTTCTCTTCTTTCAGTTTTGTTTCGAGGCGGTGTATTAACTATAATTCCTGCAACTGTTGTGCTGTTGGGTATTCTTCTTGCAAAGAATGTGAAGCACCCATATCTTATCACTTTTTGGATAGCGTTTATTGCCGTTGTTGCGTTTCTTCCCTTTATTTCATCTGTTCCGTTTTTTAATATTTTGAACCCGATTATATATACTGAGGGTTATACAGAGCATTTTCTTCTTGTATATGGTCAATGGTTGCTTTTTGCTTTACTGATTTTTTTCACTGTCAGAGCAAAGAAAAGTAAAAAATAAAGGAGGGGGTGACCGCTCCTTTTTAATTTTAGTACATTTTAATCCACTCAATCAAAACCGTATCCCTTGCTGACACAATTTTTACGGTAATCTCATCGGTTTCAACACTCTCGTCAAATCTCACTATTTTTCTGCTGCCGATTGTGTTGCGCTGGCAAATCTTCTTGTTTATACCGTCACTGTTTTTACAATAAACAATAAACGACTCAACGCGCTGACCTTCTGCAATTTTTTCTGCAAGCTCCAGATACTTGATTTTTCTCTTTTCAGGGAGCTTTATAATAAATTCGCAAAGGTTTGTGTTTTCTTTTTTTACTTCTTCAATCTCAGCATCGCAGGTAAGGTCAGTTCCAAGCTCTGTTCTTATTTTCTCGCCCAATTCGTGAAGCCTTTTAACATCTCTTTCGTCAAAAAGTCCTTCGGGTGTGGGCGGAACATTCAGATTGAAAGTTGTGTTTCCTCCTACTGTATTGAGATATGTGTCAAACAGTCTTTCAAGTGAATGCGGTTCTTCATTTTTATGATAAAACCAGCCGGGACGGATCGACATATCCGTTTCGGCAGGGGAGAAAACAAGTCCCTTTGAATACACAATGTTTGACATCTCACCGATATTTGTATCAGTGTTATAAATATATTCAAGGCTGTCGTCAGTTGCAAGCGGACCGGCTTGTGTTTGCGGCGGGCAGAATTTACTCAGTTCCATCGGTACAACTGCCCATTGAGCGTATGAGGGTTTGCCGGCTTCGTTTCCGCACCAACGTATCTCGCCGCCGTCCTGAAAAATTGTTGCATCAGGCTGAAGCGTATGCACAAGGTCAAAATATCCGTCAAAATCGTAAACTTGCTTTTTACCGTTGGGTCCTTCACCGCAAGCACCGTCAAACCACACGTGGAAAATATCACCGTAGTTTGTAAGTAACTCTGTAAGCTGATTTTTATAATAAGTGTTATATTCGTCAGTGCCGTAGTATTTTGAATTTCTGTCCCATGGTGAGAGATAAAAGCCGAATTTCAAATCGTACTTTTTACACGCTTCTGCGGCTTCTTTGACTATGTCGCCCTTGCCGTTTTTATATGGGCTGTTTTTCATACAATGCTCGGTATATTTGCTCTGCCACAGACAAAAACCGTCGTGATGTTTTGCGGTGAGAACCATTCCTTTCATCCCTGCATCTTTTATGGTCTTAGCCCATTGCTCGCAATCAAGCTTTGTGGGGTTGAATATGGCAGGATCTTCATCACCCAACCCCCATTCAAGGTCGGTGAATGTGTTGGGGCTGAAATGTACAAAAGCGTAAAAAGGTGTTTCTCTTAACATATTTAATTGACGTTTGTTTGGCTTGACATTGGCAGCCTGTTTCATAAAAGATAAAAAATCCATATCTGTCACTCCTTGATTTAATTATACTGCCAAATGCTGAATTTTCAAGATGTTTTGTTGACACAAAAGTGGAGTCAGTATATAATTACTGTGTTAATTAAACTTCGGAGGTAATTATGCTCACTCCAAATATAGATTTAAATAATAAAACAATTCTTGTTACAGGTGCCGCAGGTTTTATCGGCTCAAATCTTGTGGTCGAATTATTGAAAACTCTCAAAGGCGCTGTCATTGTCGGTCTTGATAATATGAATGACTATTACGACGTTTCGATCAAAGAATACCGACTCGGTGAAATTGAATCGGTTTCCCGGGAAAATGCTGAGAATAAGTGGATTTTTATCAAAGGCAATCTTGCAGATAAATCACTTATTGATTCTCTCTTTGCCGAATATAAATTTAACGTAGTTGTTAACCTTGCCGCTCAGGCAGGTGTGCGTTATTCCGTAACAAATCCTGATGTTTATATTGAGTCAAACATAATCGGCTTTTATAACATCCTTGAAGCCTGCCGTCATAACCCTGTGGAGCATCTTGTTTATGCATCAAGCTCTTCGGTTTACGGCTCAAATGCAAAAATTCCCTATTCTACCGACGATAAAGCAGATACCCCCGTAAGCCTCTATGCTGCTACTAAAAAAAGCAATGAGCTTCTGGCTCACTCTTATTCAAAGCTTTACGATATTCCCTCAACAGGCCTGCGCTTTTTCACGGTTTACGGCCCTGCCGGACGTCCTGATATGGCATATTTCGGCTTTACAAACAAGCTTATTAAAGGTGAAACAATCGAAATATTTAATTTCGGTAACTGCAAACGTGACTTCACTTTTGTGAATGATATTGTTAAAGGCGTAAGCTTGGTTATGCAAAATGCCCCTGAAAAAGAAAAAGGGGAGGACGGTCTTCCTGTTGCACCTTACAGAGTATATAACATCGGTAACAGTAACCCTGAAAACCTTCTTGATTTTGTTGATATACTTCAGCAGGAGCTGGTTTCTGCTGGCGTTTTACCTGAAGATTATAACTTTGATGCTCATAAAAAACTCGTGCCTATGCAACAGGGCGACGTTGCTGTCACTTACGCTGATACAAGTGCGCTGGAGCGTGATTTCAGTTTCAGACCAAACACCCCTTTACGTGAAGGTCTCAGAGAATTTGCCAAGTGGTATAAAGATTTTTATAAAATATAAAAAAACAGGGTCTGCCTTTTTGAAAAGCAGACCCATTTTTTATGTGTGAATTGTATTTATTATTGTGTTAATAATGAAAGCAAAATTGCCGATAAAGCTGAAAACATAACCGATTATTTTCAATGAGGCAGTGAATATCTCGGGAATTTCAATATCGGTTCCTTTAACTGAAATTACAGGCTGAGTGCTGTTGCCGAGTTTCAGCTCACAAAGCTTTTCAAGAATTACTTTTGCAATTTCCTCGTTACCTTTAACACTGGGGTGGATATCATCACCCGCGAATTTTTCCATATCGTCACCAAGAGCGGTTGCAACGTCAACAATAACAATTTCATCCGGATGCTCGCTATCATAGCGCTCAATTGCAGCATTGATTCTGTCAGCGCCTTGCTGATAAGGTGCTCTCAGCGGAGGGGACTGGGGATTATAAAGTGTTTGCATAAGAACAACTGCATCGGGGTTGTGCATATTTATAATATCCATAATCTCACAGAATTCATTATAGAAGGTTTCGGCAATTGCATCAAACTCACTGTAATCATCCATAACCATAGAGTCAAACATCAGCCCGGCAAGATTACTCATAAGAAAATTATTACCGCCTATTGAAATGCTGATAATATCAGCTTTTTTCAGGTCAGAAATTACTTCTTCTTCACTGAGTCTTCCTATAAGGTTTGATGTTGTGTGACCCGGAACTGAATGGTTAGCATAAGTATAACCGTTTGTATCGGCAACAATTTTACCGTAGCAGGCATCCTGTGGGTTACCGAGACCTGAACCGTAGGCAATTGAATCACCGAGAACCAGGTAAAATGGCTTGTCTGCTGCTAAAGCGCCGACGCTTAAAACACTTACAATAAGAATAATACTTAACAATATGGAAAAGAATTTTTTCATATATATATCATACCTTTCTTCTGTTTTAGAATAATATACCACTGCGTTGCTGTTATGTCAACAAAAAACTGCACCCGGCTTAATTGAGCAGGGTGCAGAAAACAATGTTTTATTTATCAAAGCTTGGGTTAAATGCGTAGAAATTTTTGCTGTCCAGCCGGTCTGTTGCGAGGCGGAGACCTTCACCGAATCGCTGATAATGAACAATTTCTCTTGCTCTTAAGAATTTGATAGGTTCACGTACGTCAGGGTCATCCACAAGGCGGAGAATATTATCGTAGGTAGTTCTTGCTTTTTGTTCTGCAGCAAGGTTTTCGTGAAGGTCTGTTATCAGGTCGCCTTTTGACTGCATGCTTGCAGCGCTCCATGGAAAACCGCTTGCAGCTGTAGGGTAAACACCTGTTGTGTGGTCAACAAAATATGCGTCAAATCCCGATTTTTTTATATCATCGGGAGATAAATTTCGTGTTAACTGATAAACAATTGCACCGATCATCTCAAGATGAGAAAGTTCTTCCGTGCCCACGTCGGTCAAAAGACCTTTAAGCTCGGCGTACGGCATTGAATAACGCTGGCTGAGGTATCTCAACGATGCGCCCAACTCACCGTCAGGGCCGCCGTACTGACTTATAATTATCTGTGCATACTTGGGGTTCGGGTTAGTAATCTTTACAGGGTATTGAAGCTTTTTTTCATAAACAAACATCAGCAATTGCCTCCTTCATAATCCCAGGGCCACGGATTTTTAAGCCATCTTACACCGGGAGTGCCTCTTGTTGAATATAACGGACCGAATTTTGATTCGTATTCATCAAGCAGGGCACAATATTTTTCTTCATACTTGTTATAGAGTTTAAGTGCGCTGATGTCTTCAGGGTGAGTGTCAAGGTAAAGGTGAAGCTCCCACATCGCAAACTGAACTGCAGAAAGCTGTGTGCTCATATTTCTTTTGTCAACCATTATGCCCCACGACCTTTGAAAGGCTTGTTAAGGCACGGAAAAAGTGTACCGCAGGCAAGTGCCTGCATTTCAGGGTAGGTATTGGTGTCGGTCTGAAACGGCACATAAGCCATTGCAACGACAGGGTCAGCGGGGAGCGGCGTGATAGCAACGTGAAAGTCATTGCGAACACATACAGCTCCGCCCGCTTGCTTTGAAGCAGGTGAATAATTCATAACATTTCTCCTTTATTTTTGATAGGATATTAATCCGTTATCATTCTATGCAAAGAAGAAAATTTTGACAGAAACATATGTACCGCCTGTGAGCTTTGCAGAACCTTTGAAGGTAAAATCCTTATTGATGATGTCTATTCGGGCGGAAAGCCCTCTGACGGCGATTATATGCTGATGTCAACGGCAATGGGAGCAGGATTGTTTCATCCCAACTGCCGACACGGCTGTGCAACCCATTATCCCGAGCTTGATGATTTTGAATACACCCCCGAAGAAAGCTGAAAGAGGCTGAAACCGCCCTTGAAAGCACACAAGCTATTGCAAATTCTGAAAATAGTGGTATAATGAGAGAGGATAACATCAAGCTATCAGTGTCAGACAAACAGTTTGGCAAAAAAGTCGGAAAACACGCACCGGAATTTGATTTAGACCCAACAACGCCTGAAGGAAGAGCTAAGTTTAAAACAATTATCAATGATATTGTTTATAAGGTACAAGAGAAGCGCATCGGGTCTTGGCGAGGTCAAGCGGAAGATGTTTTGTTTTTTATTAAGGGTGAAGATGTTGTCATAACAAAACAAAATGGTGAATTTATTACTATCTTGAAAGGAGGCATCAACAATGAAAGGGTTAAGAACGCAAGAAAGCGATAAGTTCAATGTATTTTTTGCTTTAATACAGAATGAAGCGGAGCGTTTGGGAATGATTTTTTTCGCTGATGCCGGAGATGGTAATGATTTTGAAACATCTTCGATGGAAGGCGAGGATATGATGGGGTGGCTTATTCCAAAAGAAAAGGAAGATGAATTTAAACCTTTGTGGGAAGATTCTAAGGTTGATGATTCATGGGCAGATTTCTTTAAATGGGCATTATGGTCCATGGAAGACCAGACCATCAGTATAAGGTTTGAGGATTAAACTGAATATCAAAAAGCTCATTTGCTTTTGTATGGGAGGGGTCAAACGACCTCTCCCGAGTTTTATACCCAAAATCCCAATCGCTTGGGAATTTAATACGGAAATAAGGCATCCTTCGGGGTGTCGTTTGCATTTTTTCTTTTGGAGTGAGTACCGTCAGAAATACTGATAAAACAATTTAAATATATTTTGACAGAAAAGAAATTTTGAGCTATAATTACCCGAGGGGTGATGATATGATTTATGTAACTGCTGATTTACACGGTTACCCCATTGAAAAATTCAGATCAATGCTTGATTCTGTCGGTTTTTGCGATGATGATTTTCTCTATGTTCTCGGTGATGTCATTGACAGAGGCTCTGACGGAATAAAATTGCTTCGTCTTTTAATGTCGATGCCTAATGCTCAGCTGATACTCGGCAATCACGAGGCTATGTTGCTCGCTTGTGATTTTCTTTTTGATGAAATTACCGATGAGTCAATCGCGAACCTTACAGGCTCAGAATTTGATAATTATTCTACCTGGGTGATGAACGGCGGTTGCGCAACCCTTGAATCCCTTCGTTCAATGAGAGATTCAGAAATAAGATACATACTTGAATATCTTGAAGATGCGCCTGTTTGTGAATTACTGAGCGTAGAGGATAGGGATTTTATTCTCACTCACAGCGGATTCGGTTCTTTTGAAAAAAACAAAAAGCTTTCTGAATATTCCCAGCGTGATTTGCTGTGGAACAGGCCTGAACTCACACAGCGATATTTTGACGATATAACAGTTGTTTTCGGACACACACCAACTTTTTATTACGGCGAAGAATACAAAGGCAAAGCCATTGTCACTGACACCTGGATTGACATTGACACAGGTGCTGCGGGCGGCCTTGCCCCGATGCTTCTGCGTCTTGATGATATGAAAGAATTTTATTTTGAGGAGAATTAATATGATTTTTGCATTCAGACAACTTATGGCTCTTATCCTTTCTGCTCTTTTTACTGCAGGTGTTTTCAGTCCTGCAAACCTTACTATCAGAAATGTACCCGAAAAAGCAGAAGAAGCAACCAGAATAATTTCCTTTAATGTTCGCTATAAAGACGATGACTACGGCTCTGTTGAGGGCAGAAGTAAGCTTATCTGCGCCGCACTTGAGCAGTATGCACCCGACTCCTTCGGTGTTCAGGAAGCTACTCAGCAGTGGCTCGATATTTTGACAGAAAAAATGACTGACTATGCTTGTGTTGCTCAACTTCGCGAAGAAGGTGAAGGTGCGGAGGCCAGTGCAGTATTTTACCTAAAAGATAAATACACCCTTCTTGACAGCGGTACAATCTGGCTTTCTGATACCCCTGATGTTTTCGGCTCAAGATATGAAGGCTCAGGCTGTCCGAGAATTGCAACATGGGCAACTCTCAAAAACAATTCAACAGGCAAAATTTACACCCATATCAACACACATCTTGATTTCAATTATGAAACGGTGCAGTCAAAGCAGATTCAGGTTCTAAAATCAAAAATTGGAGAGCTCAAGGCAAAGGGCTATCCCGTTGTGTGCACAGGTGACTTTAATTCTCAGGAGGGCTCAGCTGCCTATAATGATATGACTTCTTTTATGTCTGACTCAAAATATCTTGCCAAAAAATCAGATAAAGGTGCAACTTATAAAGATTACGGTTTAAATGTTTTTGCCACAAAGCCGATTGATTACATTTTTGTTTCAGAAGGTGTTGAGGTTGATAGATATAAAATCATTGACGAAAGAATTAAAATGATGTATCTTTCTGACCACGCTGCCATATGTGCAGATGTGAGGTTTTAAATAACATATTATTGTAAAAAAATCCCTCTTACGATTTGCTCGTAAGAGGGACTCTTTTATTTATTCTTGTTTCTGTACTGAACAGGTGTGAGCCCGTGCATTTTCTTGAATCTACGGTTGAAATGCTCCACGCTCGGATATCCTGCGCTTTCAGCTACCTTTTCAACATTCATGGATGTTGTTATGAGAAGCTCTTCAGCCTTTTTCATTCTTACCTTTTTAACGTTATCGCAAAAAGTCAGACCTGACTTTTCTTTAATATATTTTGAAATATATTGTTTAGAAAGGAAAAATTTTGATGAAAGCTCGTCGAGTGTAACTGTTTTATAGTGATCTTTGATGTAGTCTATCATCTCAATAATTCTCGGGTCTGTGTTTACCTGAAAATCCTGAACCTTTTTGATCTGATTTACCGCAATTACAAGAGCGTCAATTGACGACTTGATAATATCCTCGTCTATTCCTACACCCCAATATACATTACCGTCACCGTTTATGCTAACGTATGATATAGCTTTTGAGGTTGAACCGGTTGTGAGAGCGTGCTGTTCGTAAATGCCGATATCAAATTCAACATCAAAGTATTTTTGTAAAGCCTTTGCAACTGCATCAAGGCGGCCGTTACCTTCTGATTTAACATTGAAAACATTACCTGAAGAAAGCTCAATAACAATTTCAGCCTTGACAACAGAATCGTGCTGGAAAACACTTTTGGTTATTTTAAAAATAGGTGTGTTGGTAATGTATTTTTTGCTGAAAACACCGTAAACCAGGTCAGGGGTAAGTTCTTTATGCTCTTGGTCTGATACCGATTTAACGGTGCTGCCCAATTCGTCGTGCATTTTATCCGGAATCTGAAGACCGAAGCTTCTGTTAAGGATATATGCAACTCCGCCTTTTCCTGACTGACTGTTGATACGGATAACGTCGGAATCGTACGTTCTGCCTACATCTATCGGGTCAATGGGAAGGTATGGAACGTTCCAGGTATCAAGCTTGTTTTCTTCTCTGTATTCGATACCTTTGGTGATTGCTTCCTGATGTGAGCCTGAAAAAGCAGAGAAAACAAGAGCTCCTGCATACGGTGAGCGTTCATACACATGCATACCGGTATAACGTTCATATTTCTGAACTATTTCGGGTATGTTTGAAAAATCAAGCTTAGGATCAATACCGTGAGAAAACATATTCATAGCAAGCGTAATAATATCAGCGTTGCCGGTTCTTTTTCCGTTACCGAAAAGAGAACCTTCTATTCTGTCAGCACCCGCGAGAACGGCAAATTCAGCATCACAGACACTGCAGCCTCTGTCATTATGAGTGTGTACGCTGAGAGTAACTCCGTCTCTGTATTTGAGGTTTTTACTCATAAATTCAACCTGAGAAGCGAAAATATGCGGCATTGAGCTTTCAACAGATGCCGGGAGATTGATAATAGCCTTGTGTTCTGCGGTGGGATGCCATATATCAAGAACGCAGTTGCAGATATCAAGAGCAAAATCAATTTCAGTGCCGGTAAAGCCTTCGGGACTGTACTGAAATGAGAAAACATTCTTGCTTTTCTTTGCCATGTCCAAAAGAAGCTTTGCTCCTTCAGTTGCTGTTTTCTTAACTTCTTCTTTTGTTTTATTAAATATTTGCTCACGCTGAGCAACGGAAGTTGAGTTGAAAAGATGAATTATAACACGCTTTGCTCCGCTTACAGCGTCAAAAGTTTTGCGTATAAGAGATTTGTCCGACTGTGTAAGAACCTGAATAGTAACATCATCGGGGATAAGTCTGTCCTCAATAAGACGGCGGATAAATAAATTGTCTGTCTCTGACTCAGCGGGAAAACCAACTTCAATCTCTTTAAAACCGATTTCAACAAGAAGCTTGAAAAAACTGATTTTTTCTTCAAGGTTCATAGGTTCAATAAGAGCCTGATTACCGTCACAAAGGTCAACACTGCACCAGGCAGGAGGAGTGTCAATGTATTCTTTTTTTACCCAATCGTATGTAGTAACAGGGGGCATGAAGTATTGGGGTTTATACTTGTTGTAGTTTTTCATTGTAATCTCCTTTGCGAAATCGGTTGCCACAGACAATTAAACGTCTCTGTTCGTGGTGATAAACCTGAACAGAGACGAAAGATAGACTCTAACGCGATAATATTCTGATCTTATAGTGCACTGAGGTGCAAATATAAGACTTTTTTAAATTATAGCATTGATTTATTTTAATGTAAACAGCTTTTTAGATATTTTTTAAAAATATATTATTATTTTATCCTGATAAGCTGAAGTTCTGTAACAGTTTCCAATTCGGCGAATTTAAGCGCGTTGATTTTTCTGCTGTCAGATTTTATTATCCAGTTTTCAGGTAAAACAAGGTAACCGTGACATTCCTGAGGTATATTGATTTTTATTGTTGCGTTATCGCCGTCTTTATCCCAACGTACAAAAACCTCGCCGTTAACCGAATTATGCCATCCCTCGGCAAAAGTCAGTGATTCAATAAAGTTTGGTTTTATGTCGATTCTTGAAACGTCATCTCTGTTGGGGTTCACTCTGATACCTGCAACCTTCTGAAGATACCAGGAAGAAACATCGCCCCAGAAATGATGGTTAAGTGATTCAAAACCTTTAAGGTGGAAGCTTTCACATAATGCAGTGTAGCCTTGTTTAATCCAGTAGCCGTAAGAGGGAAATCCTGGTCCGCTGATCATTTTGTATGCAAGGTCTGCGTATCCGCAGTCAGCGAGCACGTGGAAAATGCACCTTGCACCTAAAGCGCCGGTGTCAAAAAGATCGCCTGCCTGATGAACCAGCTCAACAAGGCGTTTAACTGCGAGGGGAATTTCACAACCGTCAAATATACCGTAATAAATTGCCATAGCAATAGCTGACTGTGTGTCGCTGAAAACAGTCATATTGTTAAAGTCAACAAGATGAGTTCTTATTGCTGATCTGAATTCGTTATAAAGTGAGATTGCAAAGTTATACTGAAGAGTAAGACCAAGTTCTTTGAATATAAACGCTGCCTTTTCACAAATAGTAAGGCAATAAATACTGTCTGTTACAATAAGCGGACAAGTTGGATCGCCTGCGTTTCTTTCGGGCTGAACCCAGTCGCCGAGACCTATAGCGATAAGTCCGTTTTTATCTCTTCTTGAAGCGATATAATTAAGATAGCGGAGAATGGCCGTTGCGTTTTCTTCAAGAATTTCTTTGTCGCCTCTGTAAAGATAGGTGTAATAGGGGAGAAAGGTGAGAACAGCATCCCAGGCAGGACCGTTGCCCCATTCATAACCCCAATCACCTGTGGGAACAATGCCCGGCAAAGCACCGTTATCTTTCATAGCTTTTCTTATGTTGCGCAGCCATTCCTTGAAGCTTTTTTCTGCGCTGAGGTTTATTATCAACTGCTCAGCAGAAAGTGCGGCGTCACCGGTCCAGCCGTTCTTTTCACGGTGAGGGCAGTCGGTGGGAAAATAGAAAAAGTTTGACTTATCCGAGATGAATGTCATTTTTTCAATAGTGTTTGCAGTTTCGTCTGAACAAACAAAACCGCCCATTTCTTCAAGCTTTGTGTGAGCTTCTATATAAGTTACGGTGTCTTCTTTTATCTGAGAATCTTCCAGCCCGATAACAAGAAGGTATCTGTATCCGTGATATGTAAAATCAGGAATAAAGCTTTCTTCACCGCCTTTGCAGATATAAATATCACGCTGTCCGTAATATTTCGGGAAGAATTTCGCAAAATTATAAGTGTCGATATTACCGTTTTCATCAATAGTTTCAGATGTGAAAAATTCAACTCTTGTTCCGGGTTTTGCATCTTTGATTTTAAATTCAAAAACGCCTGCTGAATTTACACCGAAATCAAAAATATGTCCCTGAGTGGACTGCGGGTATTCAAGAGTTGTCCAATCAAGCTTTCTTTCTGGGGTATAGTCAACAAGACCGCCTTTCCACATTTTTACAGAATTGATTCTTCTGCTTGCAACAATAGGCTCAGCTTCGCAGATGCGCTGTTCGCCTCTCGGAGTTTCACAATAAAAAGCGTTGCCCCAGTTGCTGTCGTCAAAACCGGAGTTGTTCCAACCGTCCTGCTCTTTGAGAGCGTTATAGAAAGTTCCGCTTCTTAAATCGTCAAACCAGATGGGACTTTCGCTTGTTCTGAAGCTTTCATCTGCCTCAAATTCTTCCTCACTGCCGTCAGAATATTTGAATTCAGCGCTAAGAGCAACCTTCGGTGCGCTTCGCCATGAAGCTTTTTCAAATTCCCACACTGCGCCGCCGGGGCAGTTGAGCATACCGTTACCAAGAATAATACCAATAACGTTTTCACCTTTTTTCAAAAGCGGAGCAATATTATAGCTGTCATAATACAAAATATGATCGGGATTTGAAATATAGGGGGCAAGCATACCTTTTGTTATGTCTTTGCCGTTAATATACATTTTATAAAAACCGAGACCGCAAATTGTAATCTGTGCGCTGTCAATGTCTTTTTCAATGTTAAAAGATTTTCTGAAAAGGGGAGCAGGGATGTGCTCAAAATAAGAGTTATACTTTTTTGTTGCAGAAATAAACTTAGAAGATAAATTCATATCGCACCTCCGTGTGTTATTATAAAGCATTATATATCCTTTTTCGCGTAAAAGCAAATAATTTGTAAAGAAACTGCAAATATTATTGACGGATGTTTTTTTCGGTGATAAAATACTACATAAAGCAAATTCCCGGGGAGATATAGCTAAAATGATGTTAAAAAACAAAAAAGCAGTTTTATTTGTTGCTTCGGTTGTTATTGTAATCGCAGCGGTTTTCGGTTGCGTTACAGCAGCAAAAAATTCACATTTTTCTGCTGAAGCCACTACAGGCTTAACAACTGCGCAAACTACGACAAGTACAACCACCACAACTACAACAACTACAACTACAACAACCACCACAACAACTACTACAACAATGGCTACTACGAAGAAAACAATAACTAAAAAGCCTGTAAAAAAACCTGAGAAAGAAGAAAAGATAACCACTACCAAATATACGACTACTCAGGTATTTAATCCTGACAGAGAAGCTTATCTTGAATCCATCAAAGGTAATAAAAAACTTATAGCTCTTACGTTTGATGACGGGCCGTCACCCAAACACACAAACAGGCTTCTTGATAATCTTGATAAATTTAATGCACGAGTCACATTTTTCGTTGTAGGTGACAGAGTTGAAAAATACGCCTCAACTCTTAAACGTGCCCACAATATGGGTAATGAAATCGGTTCACATACTTACAGTCACAAAGACCTTACAAAGCTTAAGGGGAATGAACTGATGAATCAGTTTGTCAAAACCAACAAGGCTGTGGAAAAAGTACTCGGCGTTACACCCGGATTGGTGAGACCGCCTTACGGAAGCTATAACGATAAGGTAAAATCTGCAGCAGGTGTTCCTATTATTACCTGGTGTGTTGATACCCTTGACTGGAAGTACAGAGACAAAAACAGTGTTTGCAACAACATTGTTAAAAACGCCGAAGACGGTGTTATTATTCTTATGCATGATCTTTACGATTCGACAATTGACGGAGCGATTATGGCGATGGACAAGCTTCAGCATGAAGGCTATGCTTTTGTAACTGTCAGTGAACTTGCCTATCTTAAAGGGAAAACCCTTGAACCCGGCAAAGTTTATTACCGTTTGAAGTAAAGCAATGTCACCTTATACAATCCCGGTGCTTTTACCGGGATTTTTTTATTTACAAATACCAAAATTATTGACAAAATTCAGCATATATGGTATCTTTGAGAGGTATATTGAGGCGGGTTGTCTCATATAAATTTTTAGGAGGATGTTTATGACAAAGTCAAACAAAATTATCCTTGCGGTAGCCATTGTAGCCATTATAGGCATACTGGCTTATGTTGGTTTTTCAGGTGCTTCACTTGCAACTGTAACTTGCCCCGACTGTTCGGTTGCAGTTACAGAAGAAGCTGCGTGTGAAACTTGTGGTGGCGAAGGTACCGTAAGAGCTTCTTTGTGGGCATTGCTTCCGCCGGTAATTGCTATCGGACTTGCTTTAATCACCAAAGAAGTTTACTCTTCACTTTTTATCGGTATTTTATCAGGCGCACTTCTTTCATCAAATTTCTCATTTACAGGTACTATGGACGATCTGATCGGAGTAGGCTTGCAGGATGCTGTAATCGGCAACGCAGGTATCTTTATTTTCCTTGTTCAGTTGGGTATTATTGTTGCCCTTGTTAACAAAGCAGGCGGTTCAGCAGCTTTTGGTAAATGGGCTCAGAAACACATAAAGAGCCGAGCAGGTGCAATTCTTGCAACAATGGCTTTGGGTGTTCTTATTTTTATTGATGACTATTTCAACTGTCTTACAGTCGGCTCAGTTATGCGCCCGGTAACAGACAGTCACAAAATTTCAAGAGCAAAGCTTTCATACCTTATTGATGCTACAGCAGCACCTATTTGTATGATAGCTCCTATCTCCAGCTGGGCAGCTGCTGTTTCAAGCTACGCTCCCGAAGGTGAAGGACTTAAGCTCTTTATCAGCGCTATTCCTTATAACTTCTACTCAATTCTTTCAATCGTATTTATTATCGGCATCACTCTTATGAAGTTCGATTTCGGTCCTATGCGTATTCACGAGTTTAACGCTATGACAAAGGGCGACCTTTATACTTCAGGTGACAAGAATGAAGTTGAAGTAGAAAACATTTCTTCCAAGGGTAAGGTTATTGACCTTATTCTTCCGATTATTGTTCTTATCGCTATCAGTGTATTTGCTCTTGTTTATGTAGGCGGCATTCTTGACGGTGTCGGATTTATTGATGCTTTTGCAAACACAGATGCAACCTTCGGACTTCCCTGGGGCGGTATGATTGCTCTTGTATTCATCATTCTCTATCTTGTTGTAAGAAAGCTTATCACATTCAAAGAGGCTATGGATGCGGTTCCAAAGGGCTTCATCGCTATGGTTCCCGCTATTTTGATTCTTACATTTGCAACTGCTCTTAAAAATATGACATCGTCTCTTGGCGCAAAATATTTTGTAGGTGATATTATGAGCAACGCTGCTGAAGGTCTTGACAAGCTTCTTCCTGCTATCATTTTCCTTGTAGCTTGCTGTCTTGCTTTCGCAACAGGCACATCATGGGGAACATTCGGTATCCTTATTCCAATCGTTACCTACATCTTTGCAGGTGCAGAAAATGCCGAGCTTATGATAATCGGTATTTCAGCTTGCCTTGCAGGTGCAGTTTGCGGCGACCACTGCTCACCGATTTCAGATACAACAATTATGTCATCTGCAGGCGGTCAGTGTAACCATTTGAACCATGTTTCAACTCAGATGCCTTATGCCATCAGCGTTGCGGCTGTTTCATTCGTAATGTTTGTAGTTGCAGGTTTTGTTCAGAATGCATGGATTTGCTTACCTTTGAGTATAGTAGTTCTCTTTGCCTTCCTCTTTGTTGCTAAGATTATAACAAACAAAAAGTATTCAAAAGCGGCTAAATAAAACACGGTTTTTAAGCCGATGGCATGAGTGTCATCGGCTTTATTTTATAGGAGGTAACAGATTGGAACTCAAGAAGAAAATAACCGACTTAATTGACCAGGTCAGATTATATTGGAATACTCCGCCTGAGGGCAGACATATGGCTTTTAAAGAAATCGCAGCTTATTCGGGCGGCGGTATCGGTGCTTATATGATCATCACTATAGGCACAGCATGTTTGCTTGCAACAGGCAATACGCTTATTTCAAGTGCTTTGGGCGTTGATGCAATGGATATGTACATAATGTATGTAATTGCTGTTCTTGCCAATATTCCGTTGACAGGCATCAGAGCCAATATTATTGACAACACCCGAAACAAAGCGGGCAAATACCGTCCATACATAGTTACTATGGCAATTCCCAGTGCAATTATCTGCATTGCTATGGTGTGGTTTCCGTATTCATGGCTTGAAAGTCTTTTTGGCGATAGGGTTATATTTGGCGAAAGTGCAGGGTATGTTGCAAAATGTGCGCTGATACTCCTGTTTAATCTTATTCTGCATTTCTTTTACTATTTCTTTTATGACGGATATGAAAACCTCATTCACGTTCTTTCTCCAAATACTCAGGAACGTGCAGATGTTGCCTCTGTTAAAAGTATAGTTTATTCCTTTGCGCCGACAGTGGTTAACCTTATTACGCCTCTTATTGCTCAGCATATTTTTGACACAAATTCAACCGATATCAGAGTCTATCGTTTACTATATCCTATTCTTGCTGTTTTGGGCATTCTTCTTTGTATTGTTGTTTATAAATACACTGAAGAAAAAATTGTTCAGGCAAAATCCCACGTTGTTCAGATTAAATTTATAGATGCCCTTCGTGCTGTTGCAGGTAACAAATACTTCTGGATTATTTCTTTGGCAGGCTGGATAGGTTTCCTTGAAAGTGCTTATGCCAATATTATGTATTGGCTTTATAACTACGGTGGAGCCTGTACGGGTACAGAATATAGCCTGATTTTTGCTCTTTACGGAAATGCTTCTTTATGGGGTATGCTTGCTGCACCTTTCTGCATCAGAAAGTGGGGCAAAAAGACAGTTTTGATTGTTACCAATCTTTTTAACGTAGTGTTTATAATTTCAATGCTGATGTTCACTCAGGAACTGAACAAGTCAACAATCTGGATGGTTCTCATCTGCCTTTGGTTCAATGCTCTTATGGGTTCTTTTGCTCATATTCTTAACCCTTCAATTCAGGCAGACATCAGAGATTATCAGCAGTACAAAACAGGTGAAAGAATTGACGGTATGTTTGCAACCGTTACTTCTATCGGTACAATTATTACTCTTGTTACATCATCGGTTCTTCCGTTTATTTATGAAAAGGGCGGTATTACCAAAGAAAATGCCGCAGTTGTAACATCGAACCCGGAAATTCTCAACAGAGTTCTTGCTGAAGGCAAAACTGTTGGTGAGCTTCTCGCAGAGCAGTTTGAAAAAGGACAGAATAACTATGTGAATGCTTATTCTGCTCTTTATGACCCCGATGTTCTTTTGAATCTTTTGCAGGTTTTGGTTATTGTTGCAGGTGTGGGTGCATTTTTGAATGTTGTGCCATATTTCTGGTATGATTTCAACGAGCGTAAGCAAAAGTCTGTTGTACGCGTTCTTCAGGTACGTATGCTTTTTGAAGACTACGGTAACGGTGTTCTTAACGATGACAGAATTGTTGAAGCTGTAGAAATAGTAAAAAACGCTCGTGAAACTGCAGTGCTTACACCAAAAGATGTTTCCAAGAAAGACTATAAATCAATTAAAGACAAAGCACAACGTAAGGCAGCTAAAAAGGCTTATGCCGAAGCTATTGCGCTCAATGAAGAAATTGAAATTTCAAAATTCGTTTGCCGTGAGCTTGATAAATTCTCATCAGACACGGTTAAAGCTCAGCTTGAATACAGCCGTAAGATCTGCTCTGAAGGTCTTGACGGAATGCAGAATATTGACCTTGCTCAGGCTAAATCAGAGCTTAAAGCGGCAAAGGCATTGCCTAAGAGTAACGATGATGAAAAAGAATATCGCGCTTTTATGGTGAATATGGCTCGTAATAAAATCAGAGCCTATAAGACTGTTGCAAAGTATTATAAGGACACTCAGCTCGTTCAGCCAGATTTCAGTGTAGTTGACGGTTTATTTGAGCTTGAAGATGAGCTTGACATAAAGCTGAAAACACTTTATTTTGAGCTTTCACAGGCAAGAAAAGAAAAAGACTCTGCCAGAGCTTCCGAAATCAAAGCTGAAATCAAATCTTTCAAGGAAAAGAAAGAAGACTGCAGAAAACAGCAGAAGGCAGAGATGGATAATCACGCTCAGTTTAACCGTGCAGCTAAGCCGTATATTGATGCTAAAAAGCTTCTCACAGATGAAGAGAACTATACTCATTATGAAGACATTTATGCAAAATATGAGTCTTCTAAAGCAAATGTAGAGCTCGCAAAGCAGCAACGCCTTGCTCAGCAGGAGCGAGAGCTTGCTGAAAAAGAAGCTCGTATAGCAAAACTGAAGGAAGAGAAGAAGGCTGCAAAACGTAAATAAGGAGATTCTTATGGAAAGAATTTATACTAAGGGTACTAAAATCCTTGACTCCTATGGCAGAGAACGAATTTTTAACGGTATAAATGTCTGCGATAAAGGCCGTGCCAATAAAGAAACAGGCAAAAACGATTATGACCTTGCCTGGGATGACACTATTGCAGAAACCCTCTATACACACGGGTTTAACATGATTCGTATGGGTATCACCTGGGATGCTGTTGAGCCTGAGCCTGGAAAATATAATATGGCTTATCTCAACAAAATCCGTTCTTATCTTGACGAATGTGAGCAGAAGGGCATATATGTTTATCTTGATATGCATCAGGATTTGTTCTCACATTACGGTGAAAATGTCGGTGACGGTGCACCCGACTGGGCAACAGACACAGGTAAATATAAGCCTGTTCCGACTCGTTTTGTGTGGGCAGAGGGATATTTTTGGCGTGGCTTCGTTCATAAAGCTTTTGATAATTTCTGGGAGAATAAAAAAGTTGACGGTAAAGGTCTTATGGATTGGTTCAGTGATATGTGGCAGTTTGTTGTGGGTGAATTAGGCTCACATCCTGCTGTTATCGGTTATGATATGTTCAACGAGCCGTTTCCCGGGAAATCCGGTGGCAAGGTTTTCCGTATGCTTATCAAACAACTTGTTGTAACAACTCTTACCGATGATTCGATCAGTAAGCTTGAATTAATTAAAAGAGCTTTAAGTAAAGAAAAAGCAACTGTTCTCAATTTATATAATTCAAAAGTCTTTCGCAAAATCACCTCTGCAGGTGATGCCATAATCAAAGATTTTGACCTTAACAGATATTTCCCGTTTATTTCAAAGATTTCTTCTTCAATCAGAGAGATTGATAAAGATAAAATTCTTATTATGGAAAACAGTTATTATTCAAACCTGGGTATTCCTTATTCCTGCCCTGTACCTGAAGTTAACGGAAAGCCTGACGGCAATGTGATTTTTACTCCCCACGCTTATGACCTTATGGTTGATACCCCTGCTTATAAATATGCAAGTAATGACCGTGTAGGCTCAATTTTTGCTGAACATAGACGCTCGCAGGAGCGATTGGATGTTCCAGTTATAGTAGGTGAGTGGGGCGGATTTTCAGAGGGTAACGAATGGTTCCCACACGTGAAATTCCTTCTCAGCCTTTTTGACAGTTACAAGTGGAGCAACACATATTGGGCACACTTCGGAGGTCTTTTTGACACAGAGCTTTTCAAGGATGTTCTTACAAGACCGTATCCGAGAGCAGTTACAGGTGAGATTATAAGCTACTGCCACAATCGGGATGAAGAATCCTTTATTCTTACATATAAGCAGGATAAAGCTTATTCCGCACCCACCGAAATATTTGCTCATAAGCCTGTTAAAAGCATTGAAGCAGACGGCGAATTTACAATCACCCCGATTAAAAACAGCCAAGGCTCAGTGGTTACTCTTAAGACAAACGTAGGCGAACACACAATTAAAATAACATTTTAACAAAGCGAAAGCCCCCGACTGAAGTCGGGGGCTTTGTTGCTTATATTGCTAAAATTTTAAATTCGCAGCTGAATTCTTTTTCATTGAACACAAGCTCCTCTCGCTCTGTTGAGATCGGGTTAGTCTTGTAGTCAATGGTAAGGTATGTGCTTTCAACTTCGGGGAGATTATAGAAATATCTTGCCTTTCTGATATCTTCAGTTGAATAATGTATGGCCTTGAAGCTGAAATCATCGTGTGAAACACTGTTTATATGAAGCTCGGTTTCACCGTCAGAAATAACTGCCCAACGTGTGTTGCCTCTTGATGAGCTTTCCTGAGCTACGAAGTAGCTTTCATACATATCGGTAACGTTAGATGTATAAAGATCTTGCTTCCAGGCTTTATTTTTGTCAGGATAGCTTTCCTTTTCACCGAGACCGAAATATTCCACATTTTCAAATTCTTTGGGAAGAACGAGTCTTAAACCGAAATGGGGGAGAGACGGGGCATTTTCTCTCACATTAACGTCACATTTAACATTAACACTTCCGTCAGAAAGAACGCTCCACAAGGCAGTCAATTTTATAACGGGAGGTCTTGAATGTGAGCCGAGAGCAAGCACAACTTCAATAACAGCCTTGTCACTGTTAGCTTCTTTAAGTGTGCAGGAATATGTCTTTTGCTTGATTTTGTCAAAACGCTCAAGCATCCACTTTTCAAATCCGCCGTTGTAGCTTTCAGGTCTGAAAATATCAAAGCAGATGTTTTCTTTGATAAGCTCTTTGCCGTTCTTTTTGAATGAGCAGATCTGACCGTAAACTTTATCAAATTTAACCTCTGCAGTGCCTGTAGTCACTGTGATATAACGTTCACCGTCATCAGCTTTAACCGCAGCTGTTTCTGCTTTAACGCCCTTTGATTTGCAGTTTTCACCAAGTTCAAACTGCAAGAATCCCTGCTCATAACCTTTGTCAGCCCAGGGTTTGTCTTCACTGAGTCTGAATGAAAGGGTAAGGAAACAGTTATCTTTTTCTTTTATTTTGTCAGCGTCAAAGAACTTTAACTCAGCCTTATCCATAGGAGGAATATCGAGTGCAGATGTTTCACCCTTGAGAATTACATTGCCGTTTGTGCTAACATTATATTCAATGTAAAGATCACTCAGATCAGCAAATCTTCTCTTGTTATATATGGTAACCGTGCCGTCTTTATATTCACCGCAGAACGGCTCGTAACATTTTTTAAGGTCATAGTAACCGGGGCGCAAAGTACGGTCTGTGTTAACAACACCGTGAGCACCGCCCATTTCTGTTGTGAGAATGTATTCACAGTCGCGGCGGATAAAGTATTTCATTTCACCGTTATCGTTGGGAACTTTAAGAGCGTGCTCAGCAAATTCCCATACGCAGCCGCCTGAGAAGTTTTCATATTTATCAACTAAATCAAAATATTTGTAAACTTCACCAGTTGAAGATGCACAGACATATTCACACATATAGAAAGGTTTATCGTATTTGCCTTCTTTAAGATAGTTTTCTATATAGTCGGCGCCTGCATACATACGGCTTTCAACGTCAGAAATGTCAGCAAAGCTTTCTCCTTCGGGAACTGCCTTAAATTCAAGATGGCTGTTTTCGTAGTGAACAAGTGCATCAGCTCTGCGTGATTTAATATATTCTCTCATAGCTCTGTGGTTAACACCGGCTCCGCTTTCGTTACCGAGAGACCACATAATAACCGACACTGAGTTTTTGTCTCTTTCAAAAAGACGTTTTGCTCTGTCAACATAAGCTTCTTTCCAGTCAGGTGAATTTGAAAGGAAAGACCATCTTGTCCAGTCCCAGTCCTCTTTGGTGTTATAACCCATACCATGAGTTTCAAGGTCAGCTTCGTCAACAACATAGAATCCAAGCTCATTGCAATATTCACAGAATCTCGGGTCGTTGGGGTAATGGGATGTTCTGATGCAGTTGATATTGGCACGTTTCATTATGTAGAGGTCTTCAAGCATATCTTCTTCACTCACTGCCCAACCTGTAACAGGGTGAACATCGTGACGGTTAACACCTCTGAGAATTTCACGTTTGCCGTTGATAAGGAGTTTTTTATCTTTGATTTCAATCTTTTTAAGACCTGTTTTGATTGCGATGAATTCGCCCTCGCACTCAATTAAAAGAGTGTAAAGATAAGGCTGTTCAGCGTTCCAGAGAACAGGGGAGTCAACACAAAAATCAAAAATTCCGTTAAATTCGCCGTCGCAAATCACGTTTTTATTACCGTCAAGGAACTGGTATTTACCCTTGCCCTTCAGATCAACACTGACAGCACATTTTGAAAAATCATCGTTAAAGTATGTGTCAACCTTAATGTCCTTAATATGGCTTTCTGGTCTTGAAAGAAGATAAACATCTCTGAAAATACCTGAAAGTCTGAAATAGTCCTGATCTTCAAGGTAAGAACCGTCGCACAACTTAACAACCATAACGGTAATGCGGTTATTACCGGCAACAAGCTTATCTGTGATGTCGATTTCGCTTGTGCAGTGGCTTACCTGACTGTAAGCGCAGAACTCTCCGTTGACATAAAGATAAAAGCAAGAGGAAACACCTTCAAAGTTAATGTAAACCTTATCTGTGATTTCATCAAGAACAACATCTTTGAAATAAACTCCGCAAGGGTTTTCATCAGGTGTATATGGCGGATCAACCGAAAATGGATATTCAAGGTTGGCGTATTGAATTTCATCATAGCCTCTGTCGGGGTAAGTCTGCCAGCAGCGGGGGACAGTGATGTCGTCACAAGAGCCGGTATTAAAATCCTTTGCTACATATTCAGCTGTAACATCGGCTATATTGTTAAAAAACTTAAACTTCCACTCACCTGACAAAAGAGTGAATCTGCAGGAATCTTCACGTTTTTTATTCAGAGCATTTTCTTTATTGCAGAACGGAACGTAATAAGCTCTCGGCTCTTCCGTACCAAAATGAAGAACGTCAAGCATTTTGTGGTATTCGGTAAAAAACATTTTAAAAACCTCCTTTGAGTCTTCTCTATGTTATCATAAATAATGCTATAAATCAATAAAAAAGATAATGTGGAATAGTTTAATTATCTCAAAAAAGTAAGAGGACCCGTTTGTTAGTACGGGTCCGTGTTTTTAAATATAATTAATCGAGAGCATCTGCTACGCCGCCGAGAAAGGCGCCTAATACACCTGCTGTTTTAGTGCCGGCTGATGCTGGCGCAGACGGTGCAGTGGTAGAAACAGGAAAACCGCCGATTGTACTGTCTACAGGTGCGAGCAGAACTTTACCGGTGCCTCTGTAGACATTAACAAATCCTTCGCCTGAAGCAGCAGAACCGATAAGGGTCTTGCCAGAGCGTTCAACAGTAAAAGTTAATGAGTCACTCCACGCGATAGCAAAACTTCCGTCAACTTTGAGTACGTCGTTTTCAAGAGTAACCTCTATCAGCTCTTCCTGAGGACAACGACATTCAAGCACGGCAATTCCGCTGCCGTCGAGAGCGAGATTAAACAGACCTTCACCGCCAAGAACTGCAGATGAAATGTTGGAGCGTGCGACTAATTTTTGTTTAATTGATGATTCGCAAGCAAGGAATAAACCGTCATCAAGAACAACCTTGCCGTTCCAGTTTTTAGTGTCAAGCAAAACAATATGTCTGTAAGTAGGTTCAAGAACAAGTGTTCCGCTGCCGACATACTCAGGCTTAATAGCACTTTCGCCGGTAACCTTTCCTTTAACTAATTTACCGAAGAAATCCGAAGCTCCCTTAACGCCTGTCGATGCGTTAACATCACCGACAGTCCATTGCATTGCGCCTGCTTGACATATAATACCGCCGGTTTGTGAAAGGTTACAAATAACCTGGCGCTTGCGGATATTCATTTTATCGCAAAAATAAGCAGTAACTGCCGTTGAAGGGGAGACACTTAAATCTCTTTTATACTGAATAACTTGAAACGGACCGCTTTGAGCAATGATATCGACATCATCATTGTTTGTGAAATTATTAATTCTGAACATTTTACATCCTCCCAAAATTTAATACAGACATAAATAATCTGCAAAAAAATTATATCATAGAAAAAATTTGTTTTCAACTTGTTTCCTTTAATTATATTGAAATGCCTTCATTCTGATGATATAATATATAAAATTTATTTTTATAGGTTGTGAAAAAATGTCAACAAAACTATGGTACGATGAATTTGTAAATGATTGGATGTGGGCGCTGCCTTTAGGTAACGGCAGAGTTGGTGCTATGCAATACGGCAACCCCAATTGTGAACAAATTGAAATAAACGAAGAATCTCTTTGGTGTGGCAGACAGATTCAGGAAAAATACCACGCTTCACCCGAAGCTCTTAATGAGATCCGCTGTCTTGTCAAGGAAGAAAAGCTTAAAGAAGCTGCTCAGCTTGCCCGTGAAACTTTTTTATCTGATCCGCCTGTTGTGCGTTCATATGAAAGCTTCGGTGAGGTTTTTGTTGATTTTCTTGATAAATCACCATATACAAACTACCTCAAAGAGTTGGAATTAAGTGAAGCTGTAAGCCGAATTTTCTGGACAAAGAGTAAAACAAACTATAAGAGCGAATGCTTTATCAGTGAAGATTTTGACGCTTTTGTTTATAAGGTTGAAACTGATAATAAACCATTTTCCTGCAATGTGAGTATCAAAAGAAAGCAGGATGCCTACAGTTCCTGTATCAATAATGATACAATTATTATGAACGGCAGAGTTACATACAGCACTCATCATTACTATGGTGAGGGCGGTGAAGGTATGTCATTCGGCTCAAAGCTTCGTGTAAAAACGGACGGAGAATTGACTTCTTATCATAGCACAATAACAGTTGCTGATGCGACTTATGTTATTGTTTATGCCGCTTTTGAAACTAATTACGACGTTAATAAATTTGATATTGACGAAACAATTGATTTTAAGTGCAAGTTAAATAAAACCATTGAAAAACTTGAGAAAGAAGATTATGAAAAAGTAAAAGAATCTCATATTCTTACTCATAAAAAATGGTTCGGCAATGTATCTCTTGAATTGGAAAAAACTGAAATTAGTGAGTTTCCAACCGATCAGAGACTTAAAGAGCTGAAATGGGATGAATACGATCCTGATTTGTTTTCTCTTTATTATAATTTCGGCAGATATCTTTTAATTGAAAGTTCGGGCAAAAACGCAAGGCTTCCGGCCAATCTTCAGGGCATATGGTGTCACGATTTTAACCCGCCATGGGGCAGTGATTTCCACACAAATATTAATCTTCAGATGAATTACTGGCCAAGCGAAAGTGCAAACCTTTCAGCCACATCAGCGCCTTTCATTCATTTTATGAAAATGATTTCCGAATTCGGTTCTGAAACCGCAAAGGAGCTTTTCGGAGCAAGGGGCTGGGTTGTTAACCATACCACCGATGCATTTGGCAGAACAGGCGTTCACGACAGTGTTGACTGCGGATTTTTCCCGATGGCAGGTCCCTGGCTTTGCCTTAATCTCTGGGAACATTATGAATATACCAACAGCAAAGACTATCTTGAAGAAATTTACCCGATTTTAAAAGGCTCTTGCGAATTTGTTCAGGACTATCTGACCGAGAACGAAAGAGGACAGCTGATCACTTCTCCTTCAAACTCTCCTGAAAATGAGTTTTATTATATTGATGCAAACGGTGAAAAGCAGGAAAGTATGTTCACCGAAGGTGCAACAATAGATTTTCAGATTATTTACGCTCTTTTTACACGCACGGTTCATGCTTGTAAGGTTCTCAGTAAAGATGAAGAATTCGCTGAAGCTCTTTTGAAAATTTTAGAAAAGCTTCCTCCTATGGAAATCAGTGAAAGATACGGAACTATCCGCGAGTGGATCAGAGACTATGAAGAAACTGATCCCGGACACCGTCACATTTCCCATCTTTTCGGTCTCTTCCCCGGTGATCAGATCAACGAAAGTGATCCTGAAATTTATGAAGCTGCAAAAAGAACTATTGCCCGTCGAATTGAAAACGGCGGCGGCTCAACAGGTTGGTCAAGAGCTTGGACGATTTGCTTCTACACCAGACTCAAAGACGGTGAAAATGCTTATAACCACCTGAGATATCTGTTAAAAAAATGTACAGCCAACAATCTTTTTGACATTCATCCGCCTTTCCAGATTGACGGCAATTTCGGCGGCGTAGCTGGTATCACAGAGATGCTTCTTCAAAGCCATTTTGGTTCACCTGATAACAGAATTTCAGAGCTTTTACCGGCTTTGCCTGATGACTGGAATAAGGGCTCGGTTAAAGGCATCAGAGCAAGAGGAAATCTTACTTTTGATATCAGTTGGGAAAATTCAATTCTTAAAAATGCTGCGGTTACAGCAGAAGTTAACTGCATTTTAAAAATTAAACTGAATGAAAAAACAAAGAACCTCAAAGCAAACAAGGCATTTGTTATCAGCAATGACTGCCTTACAGCCGAGCTTTCTGCAGGCGAAACCTTAAAACTTATTAATGAATAATTAAACAGAAAATCCCGAACTTTAATGTTCGGGATTTTTGTTTATCAATATTTTCAGTGAGCAGGTGAGAGGGATGTGAATTTACTTTCTGCAATTTCCATTAATTCTCTTTCTGTATCAGTCTCGTGGGGATACGGATAAGATTTCGCACAATTATCAAATTCCTTTTTTATTCTTTCTGCTTTAGCGGTATCGTTTTCGTAAAGCAAGGCAATGGAGTATTGAGTGCGAAGCACAGTCGGATAACGTTTCATTGATTTCATAAATTTATTCTGCTCTTTAGTAAGCATATTTTGTATGACTTCCAATCGGTTTTTTCCCGTCAGCTCAACAAAAATTCTGTCGCATATCATCAGACTGCGGTGCAGCCCTACCATACCGCTCTCAATTTCAAGTATATGTGACATAAGTTTATCTGCATCTTCAAATCTTTTCTGCTCCATAAGTCTGTTGCAGGCAAAAACTCCGCGGACGGCAATCATACTGTTTTTTAATTCTTCATCTGACGGCACGGTAAACCACTCTGCAGGCATATCTTTGATACAAACTCCTTTTGAGCTTTGCTCAACAACCTTAAGCTGAACCCAAAATGCTTCAACTGCAGCTTTGTTGCCTGATAAAG
This sequence comes from Acutalibacteraceae bacterium, assembly GCA_045541505.1. Classification (GTDB taxonomy): domain Bacteria; phylum Bacillota; class Clostridia; order Oscillospirales; family Acutalibacteraceae; genus CAG-488. The sequence continues at coordinate 16,870 of JAZQJF010000003.1, read as the reverse complement.
CAACAGTATTATAACCGTCATTATCAACCGTTCCGAGCCTCATTGGTATTCCGTTGGTCATAGCAGACACAAATCCGATAGCAGTAAATATGAGAAGAATTGATGAAAGATAGGGGATGTCTGCACAAAGAAAATAAATACCTAAGAATAAAGTGCTGATAATTACATTGAAAACAGAACCGCCGAGATTATATAAAACAAAAGGTATTTTACCGTCTTTTAAATCAGGCGGAGTCATAAGACACTGGCCGCCTGTTCCTGATATGCTGAATCGTTTAAGGCGTAGCTTTCCGTTATCCTTTACCAGCATAAAAGATGCAATGCGAAATGAGCTGAATTTATATCCTGAAATCAAACCGAATATAAGGTGACCTGTTTCGTGAATTATCATATGGAACAGCAATGCAATATACATACAAAGAAGTTGCCCTGCGAAAATCAGAAGCCTGTGATGCAATGGTGTATCGGGCGTGAATTTGTCAAGGTTATTATTCAGTGCAAAACCGCAAATCATACCGAGCACAAGTAAAAACGTTATCCCGGTTATTTGCTGCCATAGTAACTTTTTCTTTTTTTTCATACTGTTTTCACCCTCAGAAAATTTTAGTCATCATTCCAGCCGGCGAACAATTCCTCTGTTGTTTTATTCATATTTAAACTGGAAACTCTTTTTTCATAAATCAGTTCTCTCAATTCCTGAAGAAGTGATTTTTCTTCTTCGTCAGTTGCATCTTCAGAGAATTCTTTTTCTAAATTATCGAAATATACTTTGTCTTCCTTCCAATCTTCACAAGGGAAGCGAATAGAATTCAAATGATCAATGCAATTTTTTATGCGCTGTTTATAATTGTCCAAGGCTCATTCTCCTTTATATCATCACTGAAATAAAATTATTGTATTTCAGAATCTTCATCATTCTGTGTAAAGCGTAACAGGGCCATACAACCCGCCTGAGAGAAAATCTTTTGCATATTCAATTTCACCATCAAAATACTCAGATAATTCTTCAGTTTTCCACTTTTTAAAGTAATTAGTATTTACATACCAGTTTGCCGATGTGTTGGTTACAACTATTTTCAGCGTATTATTTTCACTGATTATACCATCGGGTATTTTAAACTTATATGGCGATGCTAAACTTACACCAAGTAAATGCCCGTTAAGATATGCTGATGCTGCAAAATGCACATCACCTAAATCAAGCTCACCTTTTTTACTGATTTTCTCAGTTGGAAGTGTAAAGCTTGTTTCATAAATACCGCTGCCGGAATACGCACTGCCAACAACCAAAGACCAGTCGCCAAGGCGTATGGAAACAGCATTTTCTGAGTGTTTAATTTTATTGAATCCGTTTTTATCGCATACAAGCTCTGCTTCTCTTTTGAACATAAAGTCACTGTTGATATTAATTTTATCTTTATAATTGTTGTGGCTTTCTGTTTGGAAAACATCATCGGTTAATAAAATAACAGCAGTTTCACCTATGGCAAGAGAAATTTTCAGAACACCGTTTTCGGTTTCGGCATGTTGCAACTTACCATCAGTTAAGTCAAGCAAATAGGCATTTGCCGATGGTAATTGAATATTGTAATTACCGTCTTCTCCTGTTTCTCTGAAGAGAATTAATAAATCTCCGTTTGCAATTTTCCTGTGCATAGCACGTAATTCATTGCCGTCTGCTTTTACTACAGGAGTGAGATTAGAAAGCTTGTGCGAAACATTACCGCCCCGTTTTATAAATTTATCTAACGCAATTTGTGTTGCTTCGGGAATGTATGCATCTTCCGGAATGATTATATGTTTATATTCAGCACTGCCGATGCACATATATCCGTTATCTGTGATTTCAGACATTTGTATAATATCATCGTCTATAATATCAAAATCGACTAACATATTTTCAAGAGTTCTTCCGAGAGTGTCAAACTCTTTAGCTGACTTTTCTGCATTTAAACCTCCCTGAAAATCAGAAACAGGGTAATAAAGGGCGGCGTCATATACACGCTCACCAAGTGAACTTATGTAAGACAATCTTTCCATATATTTGTTAAAGACGCTGAGGTATCGGCAAAACGGTTGTTTTTGAGTGAATACAGGCAACTCCTGAGCAAGAAGCTGACCGCTTCTGCCCAGAGGAAAATTAAACGGATTAAAAATATTTATTCCTCGCACTGCACCGTAGCCTACTGTATAACGCATTACATCGTATGTAACGCTTGCACCCGCTACACCAAAAATTTCACATAAAGCAAACCTTGTGCCATTTTGTGCTGCAGCTGATGAAGCATATCTCGGGAAAAAACCGTTATATGCATTGAAATCATTTTTATCAGTTACTCTGTTTTCAGGGTAAACCTGACGCCATATAAAATCTACACCAGGAATATCAAAGCACCTGAGAGCTCGCATAAGATTATAGTTATATCCGCCATTCACACAACCGTCAGGACTGTGGTCAACATCGAGATGCCCTGTAAGAGCTATCCCTTTATCATTTGCCCACTTTTTGCAGGGCAAAAGGAAGTTCTCACAGAATGCGTGGCTGCATAAATCATACCATTGACGCAATATGTGAACGTTTTCTTCTGTAGGAATAATTTCACCTTTGATTAACGGAAGATAATCTGATATTGATTTCCCATAGAGTTCTTTAAATTTGTCTTGTAACTCTTTGTTAGAAGCAGCAAACGGTGCTTTGGGTTCATCGGTGAATACTGCAGTAACATAATCTTTGAAATTTTCACCTATCGCAGAAGCATATTTTTCGTGAGTGATTTCTATAAAATATTCTGTTGCCTTTTTGTTAAGCAAATCGGGATAACGGGAATTTTTCACCGAATACTCAGGATGATCCCTTGTTACTTTACTGCAAGCGCTGCCGGATGGCCAGCCGCCTTCATCATAAATCCAGCAGTTCATTCCCAATGATTTTCCTTGCTTGATTGCATATTCACACAGCTCAAAAAATTCATCTGTAAGGTAATCGGGAGTCAGATTTGTAGGCATTCTGTCGGGACGAAAATCTTTCGGTTCAGGAAGAATATAAAATGCTCTTATACCGAGATTCTGCATTTCGTTCAGCTGAGTGTCTATAATGTTTTTTGTGCAAACATCATTCCACACCCATACATATACGGGCGCAAATGAAACATCCGGAGTAATAAAACTATTTATATTGAAAATATCGTTGCTTTTCATTTTAAACATCCTTAGTATATCTGCCTTGTTTTTTTAAACGATTTACAAAACATTTAAGAGTTACGACCATTGCTGCATAAAGCAATGCAAGTAAAATTGGGTAAACTTTAATTCCCAACACACCGCTTATTAAACTTACCATAGGTGGAGCCAGCATAACGCCGATATATGCAAAAGCAATTTGTGAGCCCATAATTGACTGTGACACTTCTTTGCCAAAATTGTGTGGAGTTAAATGTATCATATTTGGGTAAATGGAACCGTTACCGAGTCCAATAAGGAATAAGCCGACAACTGCAAAAATGTTGCCTAAAGGAAGAAGCATAATAACGATTGCCGGTGCAAGAATTATGCAACCAATAAAAATGCGCTTCCAGGTTTTAATTTTGTTTGCAAGCAAACCTGAAGCAAAACGTCCTATTGACATTCCGACATAATAAATGGTAAGAGCAAGTGCACCGTGTTCAATTTTAAATCCTTTTTCCTCAACTAAATAGGTGCTTCCCCATACTCCGCAAGCATACTCAATTGCATTAGTCATAAGCATAATTATCCATACTTGTCTAACCTCTGATCTTTTTATCATTTCAGCAATTGAAAGGGTTACACCGATTTCTTCATCTGCTTCTTGTGCTGAAGAATTCTTTTTCCATAACGGAATAGAAAAAATAAGTAACAACGCAATAGCTAACTGAACATAAAAAGCATAGCGATAACCGCCGCGCCAACCAACATTACTGAAAGCTTGTGACATAATGTAAGGACTTAATGATACACCAACACCGTAAAAGCAGTGAAGAAAATTCATATGACTTGCTTTACAGTGAAGAGCGACATAATTATTGAGGCCCGAGTCAATTGCACCGGCGCCAAGACCCAATACAACGGCTAACGGTATCATAAAGAAAAACGATGGAACCAGTGAAAAACCAAGCAAAGAAAGAGCGGTCATAGCAGTGCTGAAAGCTGTAACCTTTGCAGTGCCTAATTTGTTGAGAATTCTTGTACTGAACATGCTCGAGAGCACCGTACAGCCTGAAACTAAAAAAGTGAGAATACTTACCATTTCAACAGGAATACCGAGTTCTGTATGAATTGCAGGCCAGGCTGAACCGATAAGCGAATCGGGGACACCAAGACCTATAAAAGCAACATAAATAATGATTAAAAGTAAACTTGCCATAATGAATCTCCAAAAGTTAAATGTTTATGATGAATTATATCATATTTAGTCTGAATTTACAATTGTGTGAGAATATATTCTGCTTTGACTTTTTACAGTTAATATACTAAAAAAATCCGTACACATGAGTGTACGGATTTTTGTTAAATTGCTGATTTCTACAAAAAACTAAACAGTTATTTAAAAATTTGAAGTCACATCACAATGCCTGCCGATGATAAATCTCGTTTTCGGGAACAGCAGTTCTTTTCCGTGGACAGTTATGCCATCAAGCTCAACCTGAACCGTATTTGTTTTGCTGTCAGTACCTGCAATTTTCGGTTTCATATATGAAGTGTAAGAGATGTTTCTGAATACTACATTTTTAATTTCAAAATTTTCTGCTTCTTCATCATAAATCTTTACGAGAATCGGTCTGCCTTCATCACGGAATATTTCGATATTTTCAAAAACGATTCCGTCAATACCGCCATCAGTCTGTTCTGCTACGACAACAAGCGAACCTATTCTGTCGTTATCCCATATTCCGTCACGGTAAACTACGGCGCAGTCACGGAATGTGACGTCTGAAATCATCTTGTTTACTTCACCGGTAATGCCAAAGCATCTTGCATATCCGCCCCAGGCGATGCAATTTGTAAATGTGATGTTTTTGCTGTCCATAGTACCGCCGAGAGCCTTTACCTCGAATGTGTCATCAGCCACTCTTGCAAAGCAGTTATCAACAGTTACATTATGGCTGTTGCAGATTGCAAAACCGTCACAGTTACCGCGGTTGCCGATTATGTCAACGTTGTCAATATTGACATTAGTGCAGCAGTAGGAGATAAATGACCATTCAGGTGAGTTGATGATTTTTACATCTCTGAGAGTCACGTTATTGCAGTTTGTGAAAACAACACCGCGTCTTTCACGCCTGTCAAGACGGGTCATATCTATTACACCTCTGCCTGCAAGGGTTATGTTGCTGCAGTTGTAAAAATTAAGAAATGGGTATCTTGTAAGACCTATAGAATTATCTCCCGGTGCAGTTGGTTCCCAATATTTGTTTTCATCTTCAGCGCAGTCAATATCATAAAGATGATTTGCAATTACGTAAGCACCTTCGCGAAGATAAATTACAAGATTATTTTGTGAAACAAAATTCACATAATCGTATTCATAAATGCCTTTATCAAGAATTATAACGTTATCTTCGCCGTATTCTGCGATATATTGTGCAATTTCTTTATCTTCGTCAACCTTTTCGCGAACCATAAGAGTGTAGCCGTAATATTGATTTGCATCATTAAAAAGGAAAGTATATATTCCGGTTTTATTGATTGACGCAGTTACCGTGTTATCTTCACACTGTGCCTTTACACCGTGAGATTCGGGTAATACAATTGCGTTTTTAAGTGTAACGTCAGCGCCTGTTATCTCAATGTTAAATGAAAACTCCTCACTTGAATCAACATAAATTTCAGAGAAAGAGTGAAGAGTACCTGTATCGTCAACACGTATAAAAACTACTGAAGCGTAAACAGGGATGTCCTCTCCGCTTACCTTTGCGGTGTAATAAGGCGAAATCGTGATTCCGTTTATATCCTCATATCCGCCTGACTGAACATATTCAGGAAGCTCTGCAGAGGCTCTGCCCACAAGTTCCTGCTCGGTGAGTCCTGCTTCTTCAAGGGTAATAATTGCCTCTTCCGGATATTCGAGAAAAGAAAAATCAAAATTTTCGCTCTCGGGGCAGACGAGGGGAGGGAAGAGAAGATTTGAACAAAAAATTGAAATAGTTGTAAAAAATGTAAAGAAAAATTTTATGGTAGCTTGCATAGGCTTTTCTCCTGTTCTTTACGTAAAAATTTATAATTAAAATTGCTATTTGCAAAATTAATTATATCACGCTTAATCTGAATTTACAAGCGGACCGGGTGTAAAGCTGTATGTTTATTCATTCTTTCTTATTGCTTTTCAAAAAAACATCCGAGATTTTAAGAGGGGATATTAAGAAGTGATAAATAAGAAGCGCGCCACGAGAACTTCTGTCCTCAGAGCTTTGCGGTACACCGCTTTAGAACCATATAAAAATTAATAGGTTCATTCAATTTCACAAGCATACGTTTCTAATATGTTATTAACTATTTCTTCGTTATGAAAAAAATCATTATCACACCGCAGTAAATTTCTTTCAGAGTATTTATCATTATTATTCTCTTTAAATTTAACATATGCATAGTGTGCTACTCGTAAATTAGCTATTAAAAACGATGGTAAAATTTTTTCAAGTTGTGACATTTCTTTTTGTATGTCACTCACATTTTCAATTTTTGCGAAATACTGATAATGACCACCGTTTTTAATTCCTTTTTGATAAGTCATTAGCTCTGAGTAGGGTGAAGCTACTTTGTCTTCGGCCCACAATTCCCACAGTTTATTCAGTTTTATTTGTTCTTTAGTCAATTCAACTTTCTTGTTTTTAAAGAAATCAAAAAATCCCATAAAATCAACTTCTCCTAATAGTTTGTTTTGTCAAAGTTAAAACAGTTCAACAAAATGTAAATATTCATTTTACTCTGCCTATCATATCAAGAGGGATTTCTTCAAAATCAGGTGCAGCTTTTCTGATTTCATCAATATCTTTGATATTATAATCTCCGTTATCAATATCCACAAATATTTCATCACATTTGCCTACATTATAAATTCCATTTTCGCTTATATCGCTGAACTTCCAAACAGAACTGTAAACTTCACCATAGCCCATATTTTTATTAATGATAATATTATTTTTGAAGGTGCTTGCAGGGTTGGGAATATAAGCGGGCGAATCTGATTCTGAAATATCGTCTGTGCAGTTCTTGTATTCGGGGAATGCATTTTGCCAGGTTTCACTCTGCCAGGGTGAATTATACAGTGCTTCCCACATATCACCACTGCCGACGTAAGCGTGAGTAAACCACCCGTTTTCAAGAGCACCTTCTCTTGCTCTGTCATCAAATCTCAAGGCATTGTTGCCGGGATTCACGATGATATTATTGGTTATAACATTGTCTCTGCCGCCGCCGACGTGAATTGAGTTACTGGGAATATTAATAAGAAGATTTCCGTAAATCTGATGACCTGAAACCGCATCATCAAGATAAATACCGTCGGGTCTGTGATTTTCCGAACCGACGTTATAAATACAGTTGTATCTTACAACATTGCCGTACCACACCCAGCTTCTTCCCGAATAAATTGCACCCGCATCATCTGAAAGAAGGCACACATCGTGGATAAGATTATATTCAATAATGTGATTGTTGCCTTTGTAAGTAATTGCTTCGTGAGGAGAGTTTTCCATTTCGTTGTGAGAACAGATATTTCCAACACCTTCAAGAGTAACGGCAGGCGGATAGGTCTGGTAAATTTCCGACCAATCGTGGATGTAATTGTTGTCAGCCTTGCTGTTACCGGGAGTAAGAGTTTCTGTATCGCCGCCGGAAATAATAATTCCTCCCTTTCCGGTACGGGTGATTTCGTTGTTATATGCAAGATTGTTGCTTCCGTTCATAACAAGAGCATTACCTGCAACATTTTTGATAAGACAATTCTGAACAGTATTGTTATTGCCTGTTATAACTACGCCGTCACTTCGTGTTCCTTTTACGGTTAATCCGTCAAAGGTGATGAAATCGGCCTGAGAATTTATTACAGGGTCAAGTGAGAGAGAAAGAGTGATTTCTGCATTATCTTTGTTTTCAGGCTCCCACATACAAAGCAAACCGTTTTCTCTGTCGAGATACCATTCTCCGGGTGAAGAAAGCTCTTCAAGAACATTGAAAAAATAATACGGTGCATCGGTCTTTGTGCCGTAAAGACTAACGAACCTGGGGGTAATCTCACCGGTGTCTTTATCAAAACTTGCTATGGGAGTTGAAGCATCTGCCCAGTCATATTTCCAATATCCGAACATCCACACATTTTCAAGGTTTTTCCAGCCTGAAATTCTTTTTGCAAGCTCAGGGTTGACTTTGTAAACATCAGGTTCGGGGTTGCGGATTTCATACCAATCCTTAACCTCTGTAAGCGCACCGTCGGATTCTTTACCCAAGCCTGTTTTAACAACCTCTTCGGTATAAAGATAATCATTATCGGGATATCTTGCAACGGTCTGTCTTATATCATCCACAAAAAGCTCACAATAAAGAGGGCCTGTATAATCGCCGTCATAGTTGTCAGCGGTATGATAAGAGCCGATTGCGTAAATCTTGCCCCAATCGTCACTTGTGAGGGAATACGGTGCTTTTGTCAGGTCAACAACCACAACATTTTTCTGAGCATCGGCCGAAAGTCTTTCTGAAATTACAGGATATTCTTTTGCGTTTTTAAAATCGGCAGAATTAAGGGTTATACCACCGTTGATAACAACCTCACCGTTATAAGAACAGTATGTTACAGGGCATTCCTCTGTGCCTGAATCTTCTTTGGTAAAATTAAAAGAAGACACACGGTATTCTCCCGCTTCAATGCAGACGGTTATTCCTTTTTTACCTGTTTTATCTGTATTTCTTACAGCTTCAACCGCTTTTTCAATTGTCAGAAACGGTGAATCTTTTGTGCCGCTGTTATTGTCATTGCCTTTTGTGCTGACATAAAAATCGCCAATAATCATTTTGTCATCATTCTTTTCTTTTGATATTGAAGTTATAACAGGTGTAGGAGCGATGTAATTTTCATAAAGCAAAACAAAAAGTTGTGATTTGATATACGAATGGCTTCCGAAGAGAAATCCTATAAGAATAAGTACGCAGAGAATCGCTTTTAATATTTTGTTATTAAACACTTTGAATACACAAAACAAAGCCATAACAGATGTTATAATGAATGTGATATAAACGGGAATAACCATTGCCGCCAGTTTGAGCTCACCGTTGCCGATTACAGCATTGATCAAAAACATCAGTCCGATAAGAACAACCGCAAAGCTAAAAGCTGTTGCAACTGCAGTCAATGCTTTTTTCTTTTTATCTGTTTTTTTGCTCAGAGGTATTGAAAGCCAAGCTCCGCCAAGACAAACTACAAAGCCGAGTATAAACTGAAGAGGTGTATATTCAAAGCAGAGATATTGCATGTGGTAGTAATACAAACCGACAATTGCAAAAGCTATGCCTGAAACAAGACAAATTATTTCGGATATTTTTGTTTCTAAGGTTTTCTTCATAAAAATAAATCCTCCTGGATTCTGATTGGTTTAAATAATTATAATACTATGAATTTGAAAAAGCAAGGTAAAGCCTCGCAAAAAAACTTCTTACTTTCCAAAGTCCCAAGATGATTGAAGTAATAGTGAAGAAGTGATAAGTAAGAAGTAAGCTCCAAGAACTTTCGTCCTTGGGGCTTTGGCAGTACGTCTCACTTTAGAACCACTAATATTTTATTATTCAGCAAAGTTCTTTTTCAATTTTGTAATAATATTGGTCGTATTCTTCTTCGAACCACCAGTCGTTTTTATCGATTATATTTTCTATTGTTACAAGTTTTTGTGGCATCTCACCTTTAAAATACTTTGTTTTTATAAGCTGTAAAAGTTCAACTGTAACAGTTTTTTCTTTTGAGGTTGCCATCTTGAGAGTTCTTTCAAGTAAGTGACCATAACTTGTAAGATAAGCGTGTATTCCCCCTGAAGCCATTTCCGAAAGGAACAATTCAAGAAGCTCATCGTCGGGAACAAATTCATCTTCATCAGTATCATTCATAGTAACAAAAGACGGTTTTATATCATCGACAACAAAAGGCTTCAATTTTTGCCAATCAGTAGTTAACTCTCTGAATTCTATTGCTTCCTCATAATTATCAACTTCATCACAAAGCATTATTAAATATGATTTACCTTTTTCAATTTCACAGTTGTTGATATAATACTCACCTAATCTTAAGTATAAAGTAACTTCATCATAAATGTATTCAAGATGCTTATTTTCAACCATTTCAAGATATATTAAATTAGCAGTATCACAGTTACCTTTATTTCTTAACTCATCAGCATAATTCATCATAATCATTGGTAAATATTCTACTGACTTATATTTCTTAATAAACTTTGAAACATCCTTCTGACTTTTGAAATTATTCATTTGTTCCATTAAGTCATCAACCATTATAATTTTAGCCATAAGCACACTACCTTTTAAAAGGATTATACTACAATTTTTAAACAAAATCAATGCGAAGCATTGTATATCATTCAATTCCGCAAGGAATTGAATATCATCAAAACGAAATTTTGTATATCATCAAGCCGACAGTTATGCACACTTCGTGTGATGATATACCAAGCCTGTCGGCTTGGATAAAAAAATAAAGGACTTCAAAGAAGTCCTTTGTTTTTTGGCAGTGCGTCTCATTTTAGAACCATCAAAACTTTTGATTATATTATCGGTATTTCTGTTATTCTTAATTTAGAACAACCATAAGGATAAAGAGTAATTTCTTCTTCGTCAGAAACGGCATCTAATGATTCGGGCACTCTTGCGCAAACATTTTCATAACCGTCTTCAAGACCCCAATTAATTTTTCTGGCTTTAGCTTTAATTACCACCGGCGGTTCATCACTCGAAAACGGAATATTAGCAATATTGTTTCTGAAAACAGTAAAAATATTACCGGTTAATGCATAATTCCAATCAGAAAGCGGTAACAACTCGTAATCACAGTACGGATACTTTCTTTCAACACCGTCTCTTGTAAATTCATACATTTTCTTTTCAAATTTGATGGGTATCGAAAAAACCAAAGAGCCACATTTGATTGTATTAAGGCCACTTGGTCTTTCTTCTAAGTAAGGTACTGTATCAAAAGTGATAATTATCTCTTTATTTTCATTAGCTTTAATTGCAAAATTCAAGTTTTTATCTGTAAAAGACTTATTATTTACTTTAACATTTTCAGCAAAAGAAGGTATACGGATTTTAAATATAAAATCACTTTTTGAATTTATTGTGTATTTAAATGAATTTACAAACGGATAAACAGTTTCCAGAACAATATGCTTATCCTCGGTTTTTAATTCTGACGGCAACGGTATTGCGCTTATTACTTCGTTATTGTCAAACATAAATGCCGAAAGAGCAAGTTTTGGGAAACCTTGGTTAAAGTTTGCCGTACAGCAACCAAAGTTCGGCTCAAGTCCAAACAAATGAGCTTCGCTGCTGTTCGTTCTGAAAAGAGATTTACCGGGAAATTTTTCACAAGCAATCTGGTTACTCATTTGTACATATTGATGAGTCCACATGTCGTCGCTTACAGTTGCAGGCAATGCATTGAAAGCTACAACCTCTAACCGTTCAGCCCACTTATTATCGCCTGTAAAAGCAAACAAAAGCTCGTAAGAGTACATTTCCTCAACAACAGAGCAAAGTTCGGTTCCTTGAATTGCGCTAAGCCCTGAAAGGCACTCGTCACCGGTAAATGTTTCAACCGGTGTTCCGTTATATTCCTTTAATATTTTATACAGATATTCCGCATTATCAGTGTAATCAGTATCGAAAAGCTCACAATATAGAGCTTCATATTTCAACATCATCATAAGATTTACAATATGTGTTTCAAATCTCCAACGATTTAACGGTCTTTTCCATAATTCTATAAAATCATTATAATCCGCACCTTGATTTTTTAAAATTTTCGCAAGCTCCAGAAGCCATGATTCATTGCATCTTTTATAAATAAAATTAATTGCGATTAAACCTTCATACCAACGGAATTTCCCCCAATTAAAAAGTCTGATTTCCCCTTTCATCAATAAACCATAATAGTTTTTCAGAACATTATAAATAACATCGGGTATTCTGTCATCTTTAGAACATTCATAATAAACTGTAAGAACCTTTGAAATCAAAAGAACTGCCCATGTATCATATTCTTCCCTTTCGGAATCTTCACACGGGCAAATCCAACCGTCTGATTTTTGAAAAGATACTATTGAGTCAATATATTTTTTGGCCCTTTCAATCATATCTTTGTTTTCTAAAAGGTATGCCAGAGGAATAAAACCATCCAACCAATACGGCACTCTTTCCCATCCCTCTTTGGAACCGCCAATCCAAGCACTTTCCTTTATATCAGGCCAGATTTTATCAAGGTTACCGCTTAACCCTGCAGCCTGTATTTCTAATTGTTTTTTTAACCAACCCTTTGGTTTGATTTCGTTTGTTGTAAACAAATTCCATTTTCTCATATTAACACCACCGAAAATTATTCACATTTATAATATCACACAAAAAATATGACGTAAATAAAGAATATCATATTTTATATTGACAATATCACACACTATTAATATAATTCAGGTTGGTGATTAAAATGTCAGGAATTGATTTGGATAAGCCTATAAACTACAAACATTCATCATTACGCTTTTTTAAAGAAGGAGAACGGCATGTTTCGCGCATTTGCAACGACGATGTCCTGCTGTTAGTTTTTGATGGTATTCTGAATTTTAAGGAAGATGGTAAATCATATAGTATTAAAGCCGGTGAATATCATATTCAAAAACATAATTCCAAACAAGCGGGTGAGAAACCAAGCGAAAAACCGAGTTATTTTTACGCTCATTTTATGGCAGAGTGGGATAATTCAAATTACACTCTTTTATCTGATGGTAAATTCGATTATTCTAAATGCAAATCATTAATTGATGAACTTGATTTTTTATCACATTCTTCTGCACCTTATATAATACAAACTGCAAAGTTTTATGAATTATTATCAATACTTTTCAAACCCATGGCTGTAAACACACTTGCACAAGAAATTGCCGATTACATTACTAAAAAAAGCACAGAAAATTTTTCAATTCAAGATTTATGTGATGAGTTTCATTTTAGTAAAAATCATATAATCAACAAATTTAAAAAAGAATTCGGTGTTACTCCAATAACATATTTAAATAAGGTTAAGATTAAAAAGGCCGAGTATTTAATGGAGGTTACATCTGATTCTCTTGATAAAATCGCATTAGAATGCGGTTATAATAACTATTCTAATTTTTATAACCAATTCTGCAAACATAATAACATTTCACCTGAACGTTGGCGAGAAACTAAACGTCATATTTAATACAGACATCAGATAAGCTGCGTTGCTTAACCATTACTTTAAATAACGGTTATTAAGAACTGATTGATATGTTAATCAGAGATTTTTGGGCAATAAAAAAGCTGAAAACCCTTGATTTCTCAAGGGTTTTCGGGGAGAGGTTCTAAAGTGAGACCTCATCATGCGTTTACAACTTGTTTTTGTCAAAAATTGAAATCACTCAGAACAGCCCGATAAATTGGAATTTGTCTTATTGAGATTTATCACAAGTTTTAATTTTCAACCGCTGTACGCAGAATATCAGAACACCTTTTTGTTTAAATAATATCATCAATAATTCCCAAATCCCAGCAAAGTCTGGATAAAACATACTTATCTCTTATATCCTTAGATGCCTTAAAAGTCAATGGTAAAATTTCTTCATCAAGCCCGATTTCAGCCATTGTTTTTGGAAGCCCAACCTTGGTGTACAGTGATTGCAATTCTTCTGTTGAGGGTAATTCTTCTCTGATAATACTTAGTATATTATCCCATTTTTCTGCTATTATTTCAAAACGCCTTTTGTGGCTTTCTATATCATATTTCTGTTCTTTTTCTTCAAGGGCAATCATACTTTCTGCGCCCTTTCCCAAAAATTCTCTTAATGTTTTACTCCAAGCGTAAAAATCGAATTTTTCAACATAATCAAATGCTTTTTTTCTTTCCGGAGTAATTTTTTTAATTTTCTCATATAGCTTAATCGATATTAAAGTGCCTAAGGCGCATTGAATACCATGAAATTCCACGGGTGTACCAAACTCAGCACCACGCATATCCCATATATGCGACAGATAGTGTTCAGTTCCGGAAGCGGGACGGGAAACTCCTGCAAATTTCATTGCAGCACCACACAAAATCAATCCCTCAAAAACGGCTTCGACCGCATTCTTTTCTTTATTTACAAGCCCTTCTGCGTTATCTACACATTTTTTCAATGATGCTCTTACAAGTGAAGCAATATCTTCACAATAATACTCACCGTTTATTATATTTGATATACGCCACTCGCAAATTGAAACATATTTCGCCAACATATCGCCAAGCCCCGAAATCATCATCTCTACAGGTGCTTTACAAAGTATATTGGTATCACCAATAATTACATCGGCACACTTGCTGTTAAGCGAAATTTTCAGTCCCTCCATAGTCATTGAAGAAGTTGCGGATGCATAACCGTCCATAGACGGAGCCGTTCCCACTATGATATAAGATTTATCAGCAATATTCGCGATAATTTTGCTTATATCATTTATGACACCGGAGCCAACACCGATTACTGCATCGCACTCAGGCGAAAAATTCATTGCCGCAAGGCCTACATTGGCTTCGTCCGGCTCAAGAATTGCTTTGCAGAATATATACTTTTCTGCTTTTATTCCGTTTTTGTGAAGCAAATCAAAAACGTAATGACCCGCCGCTTCGTATGTATTACGGTCCGCTAAAATAAACGGCTTTTTGCAATTCAAAGCCTCTAAAATTTCAGGCAGCTTATTTATTGCGTTTTCACCTATGATTATTCTTGAATTAAACAAATGCTGTTTGCCACAGGCACAGCCTTCAGTTTTTAAATTAAACTCCAAAAAATCACCTTATTTTACTATATATATTTTTCTGACTGTCCGGAATTTCTTATTTGTCGGGCTGATTATAGCACAACAATTGTTATTTTACAAGGGTATGCGTTTGGTAATAAAAAAGATCTATTTTTTAGAAGCTTAACTTCTTTAAAAATAGGTCTTATGTAAGAAATATTAAACTTTAGTGATTTCATCGATTCAAATCCGAGTTGTTAATAAAAATGGTAATTTTAGACTTTTGGTTTTTACACATAAATGTAGTCATAAAAAAGCTGAAACCCCTTGATATTCAAGGGGTTTCGGGCTTTTGGTCTAAATTAAGACCTCATCCTGGCAGTACGTCTCACTTTAGAACCATGTTAAATTGAATAAGCAAATCTGTATAATACATTTGTTTCTGTATCAAAGATAAACAATTCAAAATCTCTTGTATCTTCTTCGTCATATTCAATAAACCAATAATCACTTGTATCAACTATTGACACATCAAAATCATAATTTTCATAAAGTGATTTGTCCTCTTCATCTTCACTATCCTTTGATGATGAAACCCAAAATTCGAAATCAGAAACATTGAGTTTAATATCTTCTATATCACTTTCTGCAATTGGGGATAAATATTCATTATTTAAATTAGTAGATTTATATGTATATTTCGAGTAGGTGCCACCGTCCTGCCACCAACCATATGAATAATGTTCTTCTGTAGTAAATTCACCCATAGCAGTTACGAGCAAATCAGAATTATTCGGTTCAACAGTAGTGTCCAAATATGAAAACAACCCCAAAATCGCACCATAAATAGCCGATGCGCCAAAAACTAAAACAACAAGTAAAATTAAAATGTTTTTTACATACTTTTTAGTTTTGTTGTTCATTACCTACAACTCCTTTTTTCTTGAACAAATCAAATATCCACATAAATCACTTATTCAATTTACTTTTAGCAGTTTTTATAGAAGCAATCAGTAAAACTCTGATAGTTGAACAGGTTTTATTAATAGATTTATATGTTGCTTCATCAATATACTCAGATTTTAAAAGCATCTCAAGCCATTTCCCTGTCTCATTGGCTTCTTTTAATGCTATTTCAAGTTTAGCAATGAAATCAGCTCTGCTGTGTCCGTACTTACTTTCCGCAATATTAGCACAAACACTTGTAGCACTTCTTCCTATCTGATTTGAAATTATAGTTTCGTGTTTTGCTTTTAACTCTTTTATAAGTTTTAAAACATCAACAGATAATTGCATAGATAAATCCGAAAGTTTATCCTCTTTCATTGCCATCACCTCGTTTATATATTGGATTATATCATACTTTTATACCGAGTTCAATATAATTGGGCGTAAGCCCACATCGTTTGTGCGAAGCACAACACTGTTTGCGATTTATCGCAACATCGTTTACACAGAAGGTGTAACATCGTTTTGTGTCCGCAAGCGGAATGAAGTTGACCAATCGGTCAAATGAAGTTATCTGCTAAAGCAGATAAACGAAGTTATGTCCTGCGGACATAAACACAAAAAACAAAGGACTTCTTTCGAAGTCCTTTGTTTTTTGGAGGTGCCACCCAGATTTGAACTGGGGAATAAAGGTTTTGCAGACCTCTGCCTTACCACTTGGCTATGGCACCGAATATGCAGGGGAGTACCCTTTGTAAAAAAATGGAGCGGATGACGGGGCTCGAACCCGCTACCTCCACCTTGGCAAGGTGGCGCTCTACCAGATGAGCTACATCCGCATATCTTGGTGCCTCCGGCCGGAATCGAACCAGCGACACGTGGATTTTCAGTCCACTGCTCTACC
>JAZQJF010000002.1:0-22514 GCA_045541505.1 Acutalibacteraceae bacterium | reverse complement strand
TCTTGAAAAATTAAAAGTTGACCCTGAATACAGAGCTCAGCTTGAAAAAGAAATTGAAAAACGATGGAAGCTTAAAAACATCGATAAGAAAACAAAGAAACCAAAACCGTTTGATAAGAAAGAAATCCGCGGACAATATTACATCCGCGGTAAGAATAAAGAACTTGCCAAAAAGAAGGGCTTACCCTTAGTTTATGACAAAACGGCTCTGATGGCCGTTTCGATATTCAATTTGTCACACTGGCGTGTCGATGTGACTGTTTCAAATTATCTGTTAGCAATTTAAAAATTAAAACCAACGAAAGGAGGTGTGCGAATGTCAAAGAACCCAACGAACAGAAAGGTTGGGGAGGTGCTGAATATTGAAATTAAGAAAGGAACGGAAAATATTCCGAAAACAATATACGCAGAATTAGCAAGATGCTTTTTCACGGAAATAACAGAATTCTATAATGATAAAAAGAAGGTATTATAATATGTTTAATTTTTTTAAAAATCCTCAAAAAAGTAAAGCTTACGGCCTTTACAAAAGCGTTTTTGCGCGCTATATTAAAAACCCAAAGGAGGAATGAAAATGAATGCTGTAATTTATGCAAGATACTCAAGTGATAATCAGCGTGAAGAGTCTATCGAAGGTCAACTTCGTGAATGCAAGGTTTATGCTGAGAAAAATGACATTAAAATTGTGGGTACGTATATTGATAGAGCGATGTCGGCGAAGACCGACAACCGTCCGCAGTTCCAGAAGATGATAAGAGATAGTTCTCAGAAGGTTTTTGATATTATACTTGTGTGGAAACTTGACAGATTTGCTCGAAATCGCTACGATTCAGCCCATTATAAAAGTGTTCTTAAGAAGAATAATGTACGAGTAATATCTGCGACTGAAGCTATATCAAAAGGTGCAGAGGGTATTCTTTTAGAGTCAATGCTTGAGGGTATGGCAGAATATTATTCTGCTGAACTGTCGGAAAAGGTAATTAGGGGACATTATGAAAATGCTTTGAAATGTAAATTCAACGGTGGCACAGTTCCGTTAGGATACATAATTGATAGCAATCAAAACTTTCAAATTAATCCTTTGACTGCACCTACTGTTTTAGATGCGTTTCAAAGTTATGCCGATGGAAAATCAATGGTTGAAATTGTTGGTGAAATGAATTCAAAAGGAGTTAAGTCTTCTCGTGGTGGCAAGATTACAATAGATATTCTGACTCGTATGCTACATAACAGAAGATATATTGGCGAGTATAGATATAGAGATATTGTTTATCAAAATGCTATACCAACAATAATTCCACAAGATTTATTTGAAAAAGTTCAGGACAGAATGGCGCAAAATAAGAAGGCACCTGCAAAACACAAGGCTACAGATGATTATATTTTATCACCTAAACTGTTTTGTGGTAATTGTGATTGCTCAATGGTTGGTGAAACCGGAACAAGTAAAACCTCAAAGAAATATCACTATTATAAATGTTCCGGAGTTAAAAAACATAGCGGTTGCCATAAAAAGACTGTTCAAAAGGATTGGATTGAAGACATAGTATTAAAACAAGTTCAAACCATACTTAACGATGATGAATTGCTTTCAATGATAGCGGACGAAGTGTTGAAAGAACAAGAAAAAGAAAATACAACATTACCGTTGCTAAAAAAGCAGTATGCGGAGATATTGAAAAGCATCGACAATATGCTGAACGCTATACAGAGTGGTATTATTACTTCTTCGACCAAGGAACGACTTGAGGAGTTAGAACAGCAAAAAATAGAATTAACTGTTCAAATTTCACAAGAAGAGATGGAAAGACCAATGCTTACCAAAGAGCAGATTATTGATTGGTTGAAAAGTCTCAAGAAATACGGCATTAAACGTTTGGACCATAAGCGAAAGCTTATAAACATTTTTGTTAATTCAGTTTATTTGTATGACGACAAAATAGTCATTAACTTCAACTATAAGGACGGCTCAAAAGCCGTCCGGACAGATGAAGTTAAAAAATTTGTATCAAGTTCGGATTTACACGTATTAGGCGGACCATATTGAGTATTCATAAGGGATTTGACCTGTGAATACTCAATTTTTTTGCTTAAAATAGAGTTTTGTATATAATTTAATAGTTTTTATGTATCGTCGCATTCCTTTCGGAGTGCGACTTTTTTGTTATGCTGACTTTTCTGTAGGTTTCGCAATATAGCCTATTGCTACTCCCTGTCGGGTATCTGCTGTGAAGCAAGGAGCGTCTGATTCAGGTATTTCAAGATAGCCTACAAAGTTGTAATGAATCACTACTCTCTGCGTTTTGTTTTTACCCTTGCCCTCTGCCTCATAAACATCAATGTGGTCAATGAGCTCGTGAATGAGAGGAGCTGTGATAGTTTCCATATCAAGGAACTTTCGTATCGCACTGATAAACATATCCTTGCTGTGCTGAACTGTCTGCATATTTGCAACCTTTTCTCTCAGGTTAAATATCTTGACCTTCAACTCTGCTCGTTCAACCTCATATTTATGGGACATGTGGGTAAACCATTCATCCGTAACCTTGCCCGTTGCATTGTCCTCGTACAGCTTTTCATAAAGAGAAGCAACCGACTGTTGACGGACTATTGCTTTCTGCAACTGCTCCTCAAGATGCTTTTTCTCATCATAGAAATCCTTGTTGGTTTTCTTCTCAAGGATATTTACTAGAAGTTCCTCATCCTGTTGAAGCATTATCGCAAGGCGTTTCAGCTCAAGGATTACTATCTGCTCAAGAGCATCTGCACGGATATAGTGCCGAGCCTCACAAGTACCACGGGTATCCTTTACATAATTACTGCAACTGAAATAGTGAATATCCTTGTTTACGGTATTGGTATGATAACTCATATTACTGCCGCAATCAGCACAGCGAATAAGACCGCTGAAAATATGCTTTCTTGCATTCTCTTTTTTAGGTGCTCTGCGTTTTGTTCTTGCTGTGTGCTTCTGTACCATTTCCCAAGTGTCTCGGTCAATGATAGGCTCGTGAACATCCTTGAAGATTTTCCAATTCTCTACAGGGTTATCAATACGTGTTTTGTTCTTGAAGTTTTTGGAATAGGTCTTGAAGTTGATAACATCACCGCAATACTCTTGCTGTGCTAATATCTTTTGAATAGTAGTTTTGCACCACTTGTACGGATTCGGTTGAGTTTTCTTACCACCACGGTTAAGACCTTTACTTTGCCAATATGCCATAGGAATAAGCACTTGTCTGTTTTGTAGTTCTCTTGCGATAGCTTCGTTACCCATACCGTCAAGGCACATTCTGTAAATGTCCCTGACTACCTCTGCAGCTTCGGTATCAATTATCCATTTCTTCTTGTTTTCAGGGCTTTTTATATATCCGTAAGGTGGCTGAGATAACGGTTCGCCCATATTACCACGAATACGATGAGCACTCCTGACTTTACGGCTGATATCTCTCGCATACATTTCATTCATAACATTCTTAAAGGGTGCGATTTCATTTTCACCCTCATCACTGTCAACCATATCGTTAACAGCGATAAACCTTACGTTATGCTCAGGGAAATAGTTATCCGTATAATGACCAACCGAAACATAATCTCGTCCTAATCTGGAAAGGTCTTTGACGATAACAACTGAGATATATCCCATTTCAATATCATCAAGAAGCTCCTGAAAAGCAGGTCTGTTGAAGTTTGTTCCCGTATAGCCGTCATCAACATAATACTTAGTATTTGTTAAACCTAATTCCTTTGCCTTTTGTGTCAGCATTTTCTTTTGGTTGCCGATTGAATTACTCTCTGTCTCTGTACCGTCATCTCTTGATAATCGGCAGTAGATAGCAGTAATTCCGATGTTTGCTTCAGACTGCATTAGTCCTCCTTCCCGGCAGTCAAACATATATATTCTGCATTCATTGTATTTCTATCATCGGCACTTGTCAAATGTGCAAAATCACTGCCAACAAATTTTTGTGCTTTGTCACTTATGGTGTTTTCAATCTTTGAAATATTTACGGGTGCGAACTTGGAAGAAACCTTGTAAAGGACACCGTCAATAACATATTCACTGTCACAACCGAGACCGTAAAAATCTTTAAGCTTTTTCATTATCTCGCACCTCTGTCTTTCTGTCTTTGAAGATGCTTGCCGTAATACTCAACAGCCTTTGCAAGAAAATCTTCCTTTTCCTTTACGGTAGCATTAGCTTTCATATATTTGCTGATTTTATCCTCGGGGATTTTAACTGTAACAACCTGATTAGGTTTTGGCTGTTTAACCATACTAAGAATTGTACCGACATCAAGCTTTCCATCTTGTTCTAATTTCTTCAACTTCTGCGCCTGTGCAAGAGACGGTGTAGCAAGCTCTTTTTCAATAGCTTCAGACAAAAAGTTCTGATGCCCTTGGCTGAGATATGAAAGCTCAACAGCAGGACCAAGTGCGATTTTACCGCTATCTACCAAAGCAAGAAGCCTTGGAATCAGGTTAGTAAGGCGGATATATCTTTTCACCTGCGAAGCACTGTCGGTATCAGATATTTCATCTGCAGACAACTTCGGTCCGACTTGGTCCGAAGTTAAATCTGTGCGTTTACCTTGCTTTTTAATGGCATCCATTTTCATCTTGTAGGCAAAGGCTTTTTCCGAGGGGAGAACATACTCTCGATGCAGATTACTGTCAACAAGGATAATATCTGCTTCTTCCTTTGTAATATCTAAAACTACCACCGGTACCTCTGTCAGCTTAAGTCTTGTTGCTGCAAGGAAACGTCTGTGACCTGATATGATTTCATACACATCCGCTTTATCATCCTTTCGTACCATAAGAGGCTGAATGATGCCGTTTTCACGGATACTGTCTTCCAACGGCTTCATATCTTCCTCTCGGCATTTGTACGGGTTTTTAAAATTAGGAACAATACTGCTCATAGACATCTTTATGATTTCTGTTGTCTGAGGCTTTACTGCCTCTATTTCTTCTGTTTTCTCAAACAGGGTGTTAATAAAATTATCTTCTTTATTCATTTAATTCTCCTTTTCTTTCTTGTGATAAAAACACAATCTTCAATTAAACTGTTTGTTTCAACAACCGCATCAGCCGTCTGTTTCATTTCCTTGCCAATGGGTAAATCTGATAAGCCGTAGTTTCTGCAAAGATTGTTTAAGATGCTTGCAATTCTCCGTAGCATTAGAATAAACTCCATACATTCAGATGACCTGTCTTCCTGAATCGGGTAGCCGAGGATAATATCCCTCAGCACTTGCTCCTTTGTAAAAAAGCTATGCTCTGTTAAACGGCTGATTTTGTTATACTGCTCTTCACTTACTCTAACTGCGATTCTTCTCGCTCTTGTACGCACTGTGCTACCTCCTTTGCTTTTATGATTTCGGGCATAATTTCATTTGTGTTTTTAAGAACCTCACGAAGCATTACCGTATCAAGCATTTTTGTTTGCCACACTCTTTTTGAGATAATACTCAGCTTGTCGCATATAGGCTCAAGCAAATTGATATATTTCTCATAGTCCATATCCAATGTGGGCTTCATTTTTGCATTATCAATCTGATGCCTGATATACCGTGACATGCTCATATTTGCTCTTTTGGCATCCTTTGTGAGCGTTGTAAATTCTTTCTCATTCAGATATAAAAATATAGTTTTTGTCAGGTTCATTTTCTCACCTCCTGTCTTTCGGGTTTTAGGGTTGCCCCTAACAAGTGGAATTTGTATGCACAAATTCAATGCTTGCTAAGACTTATGCCACGCTTTTTTACTGTTTTTTCGGTTGGTTTGCTAAAGCATTTTTTCACTTCCTTTGGTTAAAATTTTTGCATAAAAAATCCCCGTACAGAAACTTAAAGTACGAGGATATGTATTCAGGTTGATTTGTTTGGTGGGAGTGTGGTATAATAAATTTATAACATGACTTTCTTTCAACACGAAAAATGTGGGATGTGAAATATTATGAGTTCTAAAAAGCCAAAATCTTTATATCATTATTGTAGCTTGGAAACATTTATATCTATTATAAGAAATTCATCTATTTGGCTATCTGATGTAAAAAAATCTAATGATAGCAAAGAATTAATATGGCTTCGCCAACATTATTATAATTATATCTTGGATAAATATTGTCACACTGACGATGCTGATATAAAATCAATTTGTGAAATCATTTTGTCATTATCTCCACAAGACGGATTAAAAATTTGTCCATCATGGTTATTACCATCCTCTGGAGAGACTGCTAAACAAATTTTAGATATATTTAACAGCTTTAGAGTATTTACATTTTGCTTAAGCCAACATGCTGATTCCCTTGGACAATGGCGGGGATACACTGATGCAGGTCAAGGTATAGCCATCGGATTTTCAAGAAAATACCTAGAGGCGATTTCTGGACACGGATTATCTTGTCCTTTATTTAATTTTATGTTAGCAGATGTTTCTTATAAAACGGAATTTAAATCGCTTTTTGATTCTGTTTTTTCTTTGCATGATAAAACTAATATATCTGAGTTTGTATTTTATAACTTGCTTGATATTACACATATATCAGCATTATTCAAACATCCTTCATTCAAAGATGAAAAAGAATGGCGAATCATATATTCTATGAGTGATTGTGATTTAGATAAAAATAGACTGCATTTTGAGGATTTTGACTTAATTGCTTCTGATAAATATAAGAATAATTTTTCAACACCTAAAATTGATTACATAGTTAATGATGCAAAAATCATTCCTCATTTGGAGATTAAATTAAAAAACATTTCAGAAGCAATAGATTGTATCGTAATTGGACCAAAATGCAATGCAACAGAAAACGATATACGACATATGTTAATAAATTTCGGATTATTAAATGATATGAAGGATACTCGAATTAAAGTAGTTCGTTCAGAATCAACATATCAGTAATAACGGTTATTTTTCTGCTCTCACATTGTGAGGGCAGTTTTTATATATTCCCTCTTAAAGTAATGGGAATAAGCACTACAAAAATGTTCCCAGAATTCTCTTTTTTGCCGTTTCACCCGAAATAGTTCCAGCCCCGGAATCTCACCGCAACGTCTTCACGCTCGCTCATACGAGGTCTTGGCGTGGTATCACTTTCGGACGGTCATTCAGTTGTCAAGGTACACGAGAGAAAACATCCCTCAAAGGGTAAGGGTTTAGAACGGCAAAAAATTAAACAAATTTGAAAACTTTTTTATTTTTGTTAAAATTGCACAATAAAAAAGCCGTCACATAGACAGCACAAATAGCGGGAGGACATTTCATCCTCTCGCACAGTTTGCACTGAAACTTTGTAACGGCTTAAAATTTAAGCTCTGATTGTCCGTATGTTTCTGACCGAGTATCGGACTATACTTTCTTCGGTCAGATAATACGAGTTGGCATAAAGCCAATAAGTAAAAAATATGTGTTTCAGATTGTATTCAGTTGTATGGCAAATACATTATTTACCAATTTACTATTATAAAGAACATTTGTTCTTTTGTCAATACGATTCTACAAATTTCTTGCCGTTTCATCTGAAATAGTTCCTGCCCCGGAATCTCACCGCAGCGTTGTCTTGCTCGTATCATCGTAAAATCATATCACTTTCAGACGGTCATTAAATTTTCAAGGTGCATAAAAACAAAAAAGTCCTCACCTCCAATGAACAGAGGAAAGGACTTTAAGAGTCGGTATCACGAAAAGGAAACAAAAAAACACCGGATGAAATAAGTTCAGATTACCTCTGTTCTTATCTTCATACGGTGCTTGGGTAGTCAATATAAATTGCTCCGCTTACGCGCTACAAAGTTAATATTTAATTTGTGACATCATTATACAGAACGAATGTATGCTTGTCAATATGTTTTTTAAGTTTGGCTGTAGAAAGTTTTACAAATGTCAAAAATCGTTTCCCTATCGTCGCACATTGATTCCCAATACCATTTCAAAAATTGCATATGGCACAAAATTGACCTTGCTTTGGTGAATTTTGCAGTTTTGCGTTTTGACTTTTTTGTTAGTATGCTTTTCGTTAAATATTTCTTCACAAAAAAACAAAGTGCTAGACTTCTTAACCTAGCACTTTAAATCAGTATGTAATTTTAAATAAAACTATAAGATAGAATTATCCTATCAGGTATTCTCGAAGTATATATGTTCGAGTGTCATATAGATGATTCATTATTGAACGTGTGTCGTCGACCAATAACTTAAGTGTCTTCCCTTTATCTATAACTGGAATTCCTTCTTGAAGTCTTGCAATATTTTTAGTCGTAAACTTTTTCTCAAAAACATCTTCATCAAAAGGTTTATCCTTTGATGAGTCTAAACTACGCAAAGTATTACGAAATTGAGATTCTGGAACTTCTGATGTAAATGCTTTATTATGGAAGAGCATCAATCTATTTTCATCTTCACTTGACAAACGCATATAAGTAGAGGATTCTTTTAATGTCTCATATACTTTTGTTCGATCGTTCGACGTAATTACAACTTCACCACCATTAACAGTATCGAATTCCTGATAGTGAGATAATTTTTCGTGTGTTAAAACAACATACTCAGGCACATAGCCGTGCAAATCAGTTGCTCTTATGTTATCAATTTGTGACCAAAATGCTCTATCTGTAAACCTCAAATACTCATCATTATTAGAATGCATCTTTATATGATCCATTAAAGTTTTACGACTAGGGTATGTAGACTTGTCTAATTTCACCAGAAATTTAGTAAGTATCTCTGCCATTTGCCCATAAATGGCTACATGCCTATTGAATATAACCTGAGTATATGAGAAATACTTACTTATCAAATATTGATCAACTACAGATATTCCTTTAGGACGAACACCTACAATATCTACACCTTCATATTTTCTCACAACCAAATTTCGAAGCAACAGGCCAAGTTCAAATCCACCATAACTAGTACCAGAAAATGTCGCATCTCTCATAACATAGTCTATGCCGTCGGCATCCAATTCAGAATGGATTAATTGAACCATTGCCGATATTTTGGGATTTCTTTCGACGCATCCTACAATTATGTCCTTTATATCTTCAATGTCTATAAAAGGACAATGCTTACGGATGATTTGTTGAATATTATTATCATATTCTATCACTGAAGTTCCCATTGTCTCATGATGCCAAGGCTTAGTGTGACGACTTTTCATATAATCAGAAGGTCCTGAATCTGCCGATGATAACTTATCAATCGCTTCTTTTACTTTTTGATTATGTGCAAGTAGTGAATCGCCTTCTTCGAACAAATTATCATTATACACATACTCAGTGACATGTGACAATGGATAATGACCAATGTCATGCAATAATCCTGCTAAACGAAGCAACTGACGTTGTCCATCATTAAAAACGAGATGATAGTCTTCATCTTTGAGGTTCAAAGCCATTAAATCAGCGATATGCATAACGCCCAAAGAATGCATATATCTGGTATGCTCAGCTCCCGGAAAAACCCAATTAGTTAAGCTAAGCTGCTTCAAACTTTGTAATCTTTTGAAAATCGGTAATTCAATAAGTTCTTTTTCGACTTGCGTCAAATCAATAAATCCATGAACTGGATCCAATATCCTATCCACAAATTCAATTTTATAATCTTGTTCTTTTATCGTCTTCTTTTTCGCCATTTTAACTGCCTACACTTATCCCCTCAACTATTTCCAAGGCTTTCAAATTGGCATTCATATTAGAGAGATAGGGTTTTCTTTTCTGTAATTCTTCAACAAGTCTGCTTTTAGTTATCCTAAATACATTTTTTAAATAATGCAATGAAGCAATACACTCCATCCATTCAGTACACTCATAATCGTCATTTACAGAAATATATTTTCTAATTTCAGCAAAACATGACTTAGCAAACTCACTAAATGAAAATTCTTTTTCTTCAATTCCTACCAATTTTTGAGCATCATAATCTAAACTTAAAGAATATGGACCATACTTATCCCAAGAAAAACTATAATCGCCTACACTAACTCCCATATTTTCCAACAGATATACTGCTTTCTGTAGTTTCTTTCTGTTATTGAAATTTTCATAATCAAAAGATTCTTGGTAAATCTCTCGATAGATTTCTTTCAATGCTACACACATAATAATACCTCAAATAAAATAAAAATATTTGGCGATTGGTGTATAAAAATTGGGATATTTGAACCTAAAAATCATCACCAATGCAGTTTTGCCTGTATAAATATATTGCACCACTAGCTTGAGTATTATACCATATTACAATAATTTGGTCAAGGTGCTTTTATTTATTTGTCAATATGTTTTTGTGGGTTTTAACACTATATTTACATTTGCCTATGTATTTCTTGCCAATATCGATATAATTCACATTGTTAGTATATGCAAGATAACCTAATTTGTTTATATGATGACAATTTATAAGGTCTTGCGGTGACAGACACGAATCCCTATTTTTATATTTCTGAAATTACAAATAACCGAAAAAATTTTTCAATTTTTCAAATTTTTCATCTGACAACTTTGCAAAAATTCTCGGTGTAGAAATTGGACTTTCTAATCCCACATTGCCCCAAGTTGCTATCCAAATGAGATACGGTTCAAGTGGTAAGCAATCTTTAACTTTGACATGTGCTCCGTCACGAACAAGCAACCCGTCCTTTGCAATCTTCTCAGCATCAAAATAAAGCCTTGCACCTGTTTTATATTCTGCATCAATATCCATTACAATTTTGCCTGATTGTTTGGAATTGACAACAATTTCACCGCTGACACCGCCACCGAACATAACATAATCACTAAAATGAACAGGGTCACCAAGTTGTTTTCCAATAGGTTCTTTTTTAGGAATATTGAGCTTGTTCCAACTTTTGAGCATTCCGTCTTTCTGTATTTGATACCAATTTTCCATTGATGTACTATGTATTAAAATTGGTGTTTCGTAGTCTCGCAGAACTGTTTCATTGTAACTGTGCCCATCATAATAGGTCTGAACTTCAGTATATTCCTCTTTTGTAATTGCAACAATGCCATTCAGATTGTTTGCATCGCAATATCCGATAAAGTCTCCGACAGCCATTTTCCAATCATTGTGAAGGTGTTTATTGATTTTTATAGTATAGGCGCAACTATTGTTTGCACCAACAATCATAGCAGCATCTATATCGGAAGAAAGAACCAACACTAACCAAGAGGAAGCATATTCACTTTTTGTTATTGGATTTATATTGCTTTCTGTAAACTTATCTACTCTATAAATCAAGGGTAACACTCCTTCCGTTGATTATATATAATTATAACATAAAATTACTGCAATTTCTACCATCATACAATAATGATATCATATAGTTAAGCTAATGTAGATTTTAAATAAAAACACTCCCTGCGAAATCAACAGGGAGTAAAAATTAATATATCATTTTAGGATAGTTTTCTTTAAGCGTATTATATATATCTTTCTGCATTTGAATAACTGAATTCTTTACGCTATTTAAGTATTCTTCTCTTGTGCAGGTGTTTCGTGTTTCATCGCTCATATGTGTATATAAAATTCCTCTTGATGAGTTTATAATTGCACCAAGTCCATCAGAGTTGAAGCAAGGTAATATATCTTTTGCACCGCCACCTTGTACACCGTAACCGGGAACGAGAAAATAACTCTTTGGCATTATTTTTCTGAGTGTAACTGCTTCTTCGGGATAAGTAGCACCCACAACTGCGCCGATAGAAGAATAGCCATATTTGCCGTCAACAGATTCTGATTGCTTTGCAACATACTTTGCTAAGCTTTGACTAATGCTAATGCCATCTTTAGTGATAACATCCTGTATTTCGCCTGAACTTATATTTGATGTTTTAACTAATACAAAAATGCCTTTGTTGTTTTTCTTGCAAACGTCAACAAATGGATTAAGACTCTCACTACCCAAAAACGGTGTTACAGTTAAAAAATCAACATCAAACACCGATGTATATGAACCGTCAAGAGTTTCAACAACACCAAGGTGACCATCTGCATAGGCTTTTGCCGTATTTCCTATGTCGTTTCGTTTTGCATCTTCAATTACAACAAGCCCTTTTGATTTTGCATAAGCAACAGTTTTTTCAAATGCAGCAACACCATAAGAACCATATTTTTCATAAAAAGCCATCTGAGGTTTTACTGCAGGGACGAGCTCTGCAATGGTATCAATGATATCACAGTTAAACTTATATATCACCTCTGCAACAGCAGATAAAGGATTTGCGTTATTGTTATTTGTTTTATAACAAGCAGGCATTTTACTGATGTCAGGGTCAAGACCAACTACTGTTGGATTTTTTGTTTCTATCGTTTTTTCAATTAGTTTATCAACAACATTCATAACTTATAACCCCTTGTAACACTCTCTGTATTCTTTAAGTTTTTCGGTGTAGTCACCCGCAGAAATAACACAGTTATCAACTGCTTTGACTATATCATCAAGATTAACAATAGGATGGATTTTTACACCATACTGTTTTTCTATTTCATGTTTTGCAGAGAGTGAAGAATGTTCATCTTGTTCCATTCTGTCAACGCAAACAACAATGTCAGTCGGATATTTGCCTATTTGAGATTTTATGTTATCAAGAGCTGAACGCAAGGTTTTACCTGATGTAAATGCATCTGTAATAAGAGTTATATTTTGGGATTCAAAAGCCTCATTTTCAATGTTGAAATCTACACAATGAGATGTATCTATACCGTACTTATTAAATAAGGTCATGCTTGTTGCAATTACAAGCGGTATTTCACGATTATCAATACCCACAAGGCAATTGCCGTCTATATTATGTCCTCGGATACATTCAGCATAAAATTCTCCAAGCTTTGAAATTTGACTACCTGTAAGATTATATCCGCTATGAATTAAATAAGGCGATTTTCTGCCACTTTTCAATGTGAATTCACCAAATCTCAACATTCCGTTATTCACCATAAAACGAATAAATCTTTCCTTGTAATTTAGTGCATCGAGACGGTAATTGAACAGTTCATCCATTGTGATACCGAAATATCTTGCTATCACAGGCAATACTGAAATATCCGGTACAGATAAATGATTTTCCCACTTGCTCACTGATTGAGAAGAAACAGACAACGCTTCAGCCAACTGTGACTGTGTAATATTCTTGTTCTTTCGTAAAGAACGGATTTTATCGCCGATTAGCATCTCACAACCTCCTTTGTTGCTTGTTGAAAATATTATATCATATTTTTAACTGCTTTCAATGTATCAATTAGAGAGTTTTATACAACTGTTAGGATAATTAGAAAAAGGTGTACCCGAAGATACACCTTAAAAATTCATACATATATCAATTCGTTATTTACGATTTCTCTTGCTCTTGTTTCAATGTTTTGCATGCGGCCAATCCACTCCATCTGATTTTCTTCTTTCAGCCGTTCGGTAACACCTTCAGCTTCTTTCATCTGCTCAACAAGAGTATCGAACATCTCACGAGCCAGCTTTTCTACCTCGGCACAGTGCTGATAAAGTTTTCCTTGAGTAAGTAGTGTTGTAAATAACACCTTCTTATTTTTCAGTAAATAATCCTTATATAACATACCCCATTTGCCGAGAATGATATTTGCTTCTTCGAGTGGTAAGATAAGGTTAGGAATGTTATAGTCGCCAACTCGTCTGTAAGAAATATTATTATTTTTCATAGTATTTATCCTTTCTTTTTACTCTATTTAAGCAAGGTAGGGCGTGCAGAATACTATGTTTGAAGCCGGTTTTACTTATGTTTTGAGTAAATCCCTTATGAACACTCGCACCATAGTGAGTATTCATAACACAAGTGAATACTCACTTTTCTTTTTTATATTTCCTCATAGTTAAATTTAGTATAATTAGTTATGTATCGAGCAGGTTTTAAGCCTGCGCTTTTTTGTTATGCCGTGAGATATTCAACGGCTACGCCTTGTCTTGCTTCGAGGACTATATTGTCCTCTTTAACAGGATTCTCAATAACCCCGATGAAGCGGTAATGAATAATTATTTTCTGCGTTCTGTTCTTGCCCTTACCCTCTATGGAATGAACCTCGATTTTCTCAATGAGCTCATTCAAGAGTGCAGGTATTAGTGTTTCCATCTGCATAAACTTACGAACCGCCAAGGTAAATTGCTCTTTGCTGGTACGAAGGTTTTCAATCTCTGAAAGTTCTTCTTGGTATTGCCTGATTTTCACTTTCAGTTCATCACGTTCTGTTTCATATTTCTGTGATAGCTGCATAAAGCTTTCTTCGTTGACAATACCGTTGATATGCTTCTCAAAGAGTTTCTCGTACATAATAGCAACTTCCTTTGTTCTTGCTGTTGCTTTATCAATACTGCTTTCGAGAAACTTCTGCTGATTGAGTATGCTTTTGTTGGTCTTTGCTTCAAGAATATCTGCGAAGGCTTCTTCATCTTCAACGAGAAAACTTGCAAGACTTCTGAGCTCAAGCGTCACAATCTGCTCCAAGGAATCTGCCCTGACATAATGTGTACCCTCACAAGTACCTCTGCGACCTTTGTAGTTGGAACACATAAAGTACTTAATATCAGTATTTGGATGATTGACATTGAACCATAACGGACTTCCGCAATCAGCACAGTATAACAATCCGCAGAACATATTCTTTTCGGCATGTTCGGGATTAGGTGCTCTGCGTTTTGCTTTGGCTTTCATCTTCTGAACAGTTTCAAAAGTGTTTCTGTCAATTATCGGCTCGTGAACATTCTTGAAAATCTTCCAGTTTTCTTCGGGATTCTGAAGTCTTTTCTTGTTCTTGAAATTCTTTGAGTAAGTTTTGAAATTGATAACATCACCACAGTATTCCTGCTGAGCAAGAATTTTCTGTACTGTTGTCTTACACCATTTATACGGGTCAGGCTGAGTTTTCTTACCGCCCTTGTTAAGACCTTTACTCTGCCAATATGCCATCGGTATCATTACTTTGTTTTCCTGAAGTATTCGGGCAATAGTTTCATTGCCTTTACCCTCAATGCACATTGCAAAGATATTTTTAACAACCTCTGCGGCTTCGGTATCAATAATCCATTTCTTTTTGTTATTCGGGTCTTTCATATACCCGTAAGGAGGTTGAGATAACGGCTCACCGAGATTACCTCTTATACGGTGAGAGCAACGGACCTTTCTTGAAATATCTCTTGCATACATCTCATTCATAATATTTTTAAACGGTGCAATTTCATTATCACCTTCATTACTGTCAACCAAATCATTGACAGCTATGAACCTGATGTTATGCTCAGGAAAGAAGTTGTCCGTATAGTGGCCAACTGAAACATAATCTCTGCCGAGACGGGATAAATCTTTTACCATAACGGTTGTAACATATCCCATTTCTATGTCTTCAAGCATTGCCTGAAAACCCGGTCTGTTGAAATTAGTTCCCGTATAACCGTCATCAACATAATACTTGGTATTTGTTAACCCTAATTCCTTTGCTTTTTGTGAGAGTAACTTTTTCTGATTACCGATTGAGTTGCTTTCGCTGTCTGTACCGTCATCACGGGACAAACGGCAATAGATGGCTATTATGCCAAGGTTATCTGACTGCATTTATCCTCCCTTCTCCGGCAGTCGAATTTACATATTCTGTATTAAGTGTATTTATATCATCGGCATTTGTCAAATGTGCAAAATCGCTTCCGATAAAAGCTGATATTTTTTCTTTCATAGTTTTGTTTTCTGTTTTGCTGAAACGGGTAGATACAACATAGCGGACACCGTTGATAACATAAACACTGTCATCAGCACTTACAACCTCTCCATGAGTATCATTCAATAGAGATATAATAAAGTCTTTTAATCTTTTAAAAATATTCAATAACATTCCTCCTTATCTCACATCCCGTGAATAACCACGGTTTCTGTTTTGTGTTTTATTTTTCTGCTGCTGTTCGATTTCAAGAATTTGGTCTATCTTGTTTTCTATCTCGGGCTCTGATTTTTCAATTCTTTCGCAGGTGTCAATGTCCTTGCGAAGAATTTTCAGCCTTTCAGAAAATAGACTGATGGTATCTTTGATTTCTGATATTTCCTTTTCATCACCCTTGCGAACAGCAGACTTTAATTTGTTGCGACAGATTCTTCGTGCTTCGGTTACCTCTGCCATTTCGTTTATGCATTCCTGTTTGAAAGACTGCAACTGCTCATCAGTTTCAATATCGTTATGACATAAAAGATTCTGTTGCTCAATCAGTCGGTCAAGTTTTATGATTTCTCTTTGCAGATATTTTTCAATATAATAGTTTTCTTTAGGACGGCTTTTCACCGCCTGAACCACCGTAACGAAATGAACATAAACCTCTTTGTGATTTCTTTCAAAGCCAAAAAGATAATTTCTCCACTCGTCCTGCGGCGGTAAATCAATCCTGTAATGTCTCCAATCAGCATAAAGTCTTTGGCTGATTCTTTCAAAAGAGTATTCGTCACCGAGCTTTTGCATTTCATAAAGAAAACCTCTCGGTGCACCCGCACGAAGAATACACTCATCAATATCTTTTTTGAGCGTTGTGAATTTGTTATACTTATATACAATGATCCGATGAGCTATGTTGAATTGCTTTTAAACGGTAAAATGGAAGAATACTTGAGAAACAGCACTGACTACATACCTTTATCAGATTTAAGATAATATAGCAAAAAGCCGACGGATTTTTTTAATCCGTCGGCTTTGGTGTTATGTGGTTGTTATTTTATTAAGTTCAGCAACCGAAAATTTTTGAGAAAAGCCAGAGAAAGCCGTTGTATTTCCAAGTGAGGCAATCCCAGATGAGGTAGAAGAAGCGGAGTGAGAAATATTCTTTGGGAGTGTTGATGATTTCAATGAGCTTTTCAGCCTGAGCCTTGTATTCATTAAGCTTTGCCTTTTCTGCTTCGCCCATATTCTCGTCTGCAAGGAGTTCATCAATCTTTGCTTTGAGAGCTTCAATATCATCTTCCCAGAACTTTGTTACTCTTTCTTCGTCAAACATTTCAAGTTCAACGCCGATATCTGCAACATCCTTTTCTGCTGCTGCGATTTCTTCAAGGAGAGCTTCGAAGCCTGCTTTGATTTCATCATATTCAGCTTTCTGCTCGTCGGTGAGGTTATCGGGGTTAACCGCTTCGATTTCAGCAATCTTATCTTCGATTGCTGCCTTGTCGTCGCTTGAAACATTTTCGGGATTGAAGTTGTTTTCGATATTCTTGATTTCTTCAAGCTTTTCTTCTGTTTCGGTAATCTTATCTTCAAGACCTTCAATGTTCTTAATCATTTCTTCGAGAACAGTCTTTTCGTTTTCGGTGGTATTGTCGCTGTCGATAAGATTCTGAATATCTTCTTTGAGCTGTTCAAGGTCTTCCTTGTCGGTCGACTTGACGGATTCTTCGTCGTAACCGTTTACGACTTTTTCAATTCTCTCGATTTCGTCTGCTGTTGCACAGATTTTATCAAGGAGTGCATTGAGCTCAGAAGCATTGCCGTTGAGCTGATTTCTTTCTGCATCGGTAATGTTATCGCCGTCTGTGAGAACCTTGATATCGGCAAGGAGCTTTTCAATATCAGCCTTATCTGCACTTGTTACGGTTGCTTCGTCATAAGCATTTGTTGCATCGTTTATGCGGTTGATTTCTGCAACGGTTTCATCAATCTTTTCGATGAGCTTGGTGCAGGTTTCGTCTGCACCTTTAAGAAGTGCTCTTTCGTCAGCGGTAATATTATGTGTATCAAGAAGTTCTTTGATATCTGCGATAAGCTGCTCAATGTCAGCTTTGTCGCTTGACTTCACGCTTTCAAACACATACTTGTCAACTGCTTCGATAATACGCTTGATTTCGTCGCTGATATCTGTGAGTTTATCAAGCAGAGCGAGAACCTTATTGTGAGCTTTTTCAAGATTTTCAAGTTCTTCTGCGGTTACGTTATCGGTAAGAGCAAGAGCATAAATATCATCGTTGAGCTGAACGAGAGTATCCTTATCTGCACTTGTTACCGTTGCTTCGTCATAGCCGTTTGCAGCAGCGATAACTCTGTCATATTCTGACTTTGTTTCTGCGATTTTTGCAAGGAGTGTATCTGCGGTTGCATCAAGATTTTCGAGCTTTGCTCTTTCGTCTGCGGTAATGTTCTGACCGTCAGCGAGAGCCTTGATGTCTGCTTTGAGCTGTTCAATGTCAGCCTCGTCGCTTGACTTAACGGTTGCTTCGTCATACTTGCCGACCTCTGCTTCAAGTCTTGCGATTTCGTCTGCGGTTTTATCAATCTTTGCAAGGAGAGCATCAAGAGTTGAATCAAGTTCGTTGAGGTTTGCTCTTTCGTCAGCGGTGATGTTATCGCCGTCGGTGAGCTTCCTGATTCTTGCGATAAGGTTTTCAATATCAGCCTTGTCGCTTGATTTTACGGTGTCAATGCTATAAGCATTAACTGCCCTTGTAATTCTTGAGATTTCATCTGCCGTGCTTCTGATTTTTGCAGCAAGTAAATTTACCTTTGTGTTAAGTTCTTCAAGATCTGATCTTTCGAAATCGGTGATATTTTTGCCCGTTGTGAGAGTCTCAATATCATCGATAAGCTGTAAAATATCCTTATAGTCGCCGTACTTAACGGTTGCTTCATCATAGCCGTTTACAGCGTTTGTTATTCTTGTGATTTCTTCTGCAACATCGCTGATTCTGGTTTCAAGGTCTTCAATCGTCGAATAAATATCGGTTACTTTCTTTATCTGTTCATCTGTCAGATTGTCATAATAGTCATTATAGAACTTGCCGACACTGTTCTGGAATCTTTCCAAATCGGCAGCATCATCTGATGTTATGGTATCAATATCATATTTCGCCAAATCATTCTCAAAGCTTTCAATATGATTTGCAACGCTTTCAATCATTGTGAGCAGTTCAACGCAAATCGATCTGAGATTATTCCATTCTGCTTTCTTTTCATCGCTTGCGAGATCTGTTACCGCATTGTCAACTTGATTAAAAATATATTCAATCTTTTCTCTATCGGTTGCCTTTACATTCAGAGGGTGTAACCGGTCAAAATCAACGCCGTTCATATCAACTGCAATTTCATAAGCAATCTTTGCTTCGCCCGTGAAGTTGCCCGTACCTGTTACGGTGAGCAGATATACGCCGACATTTGTTGCCTTGTTGCCGCTTACGGTGTAAGTTGCTTCGGGAGCTGTGCCCGTCGGAAGAACCTTTTCAACGGTCTGAGTCTGCTCTTTGCCGTTATATGTGAGAGCATCGCCGAGAATTATAAATCCGTCGGAAATATCCTTTGCGGTGATATCTGCGGTTGCCTCAACAAAGTAGTCGGGTGCGATATATTCGCCGCCTGCGGGGAATGTATAATTATTTGCATCCTCACCGGTTACGTTATAAACTATAGGAACAGACCAATCTGTACCGACAGCTATACCGTTAAACCACGCTTCTTTTATTGTATAGCCGACTGTATCACCCTCAACAATACCGTTAAAGGTAATTACGATTGTATCATAATCTATATCCGTTGTGCCATCGTAAACCTTATCGGGTGCGGTTGCGGTGACAGTTACAGGCTTCTTATTGATTGTAAACTCTTTTGTTGCTTCGCCTGTGTAGACGCTTTCGGTAATATCGCCCGAATTGGAGCTGTTTCCAATATCCTCACCGCCGCCTGCGATACCGCCTGCCGCCTGACCGACAGCCTTAATTGTTACGGTTGCCGTGCCTGCGTTAACATTGTTTGCGTAGGATACCGTATAATCTGTTCCTTCGGTGAGAGTTTTGCTGCCGATTGTTACGATAACCGTGGGCTTGATTTCGCTGCCGTTATAGGTGAATTCTGTTGAATCAAGAGTGATAACCGCATCTGCAAGGTCAGCGCCCTTGCTTACCTTTACATAGCCGTTAATAATTTTTGCATCTTCTGCAACATCAATAAGCTTACCGTCGGCATCTTTGTAGTAATAACCCTCTGCAAGGAATGTGTTTGCGGTTGTATAAGCAACAACAAAGCCGCCCGGGAATTCACCGCCCTTGAGAGTGAGGGTTGCATCTTCATTATAGTAAACAGTCCATTCGCCGTAGGGTGTGCCGCTGTAATAACCGCTTGCAAAGTCTGTTCCCGTGAAGCTGCCGCCGGTTACCTCAAGCTTACCGCCAAGCAGATTGAGTGCCGCATAGTTGTCGCAGTCTATTTCGCCGCCGGAGATATACGCAGTACCGTTGTTTGAAACGCCGTCAATCTCGCCATCGTAAACATAAAGTGTACCGTAGTTTCCGAGTGCGAATGATTTAGCGTGTTTCAGCACGCCGTCATAAACATAAGCCGTGCCGGTATTATAGATTGCCGAATAGGTAACAGCCTCCACCGTGCCGTCTTTAAAGGTAAGTGTACCTTTGTTGTCAATACCGCCGGCGCCCTTTATGTTGCCCGATTCAACGGTAAGCGTACCGTAGTTCAAGATTGCATAACTTCCGGTGTTCATGCTTTCAAGAGTGCCGGTTTCACCGCTGTCCTTAATTGTTAAATCGACTTCTTCAAATATATAGAGAACTCTGCCGTTTTCGTTAATCAGGTTTTTGCCGTTAAGATCAAGCGTGAACTCGCCGGAGCGAATATTCTGCTCTGCGGTAAGCGTAATATCATCAAGCAGAGTTACCGTGCTGCCCTCGCTGCCTTCTGCCGCTGTGACTGCCTCTGCAAAGGTCTTATACGGTGAGCCCGAAAGCTTATTACCGTCCTTGTCGGTTACCTTTGCATCTGCCTGCATTTTGCAATAGTAACACTTGCCGTTTTCATCATAGTCGTGCATATAACATATAAAAACAATATTTGAAGGATAAACCTTTGCGCCTACAGTTGCTTTGCACCAATATGATTTTTCATGCTCGGGGGTCTGTAAAGTTTTACCAGTTTCACCTTCAAGTGAAATTTCTTTTATGACACTGAAATTTAATTCAACGTCATTTTCTGAATCAACAAAACGCGTAAAAATTTCAATAGTCTCATCTTCATCGATTCTAACCGTTGCAGTTTTATTTTCCTTGTCTAAACGCAAACGGTAAGAACCTGCCTCTATAACTGCATACTCTATCTCTGAGGCTGTTGTGACCTTTAATATGTCACCTTTTTCAAAATCATATGTAAACAAAAGGTCTCTTTCTTCAGATGTATATTTACCAATCTCATTTTCATTAACCTCATACCATTGGAATGAAGCGTCGGGATTGTTGAATTCAACGGTGTAGTTATTTTTATCAGAGGGCTGCTGAGTAAATGCGTTTTTCAAAACATAGATATACTTTTCGCCTGTTGCTTCGTCATATTCTGTTTTTTCACAGTATACTTCGCCGTACTTAGTTAAAAAGTTTATCTGATAGTTTTCCGCTTCCTGAGCAGATTTGATTCCTTCAAAAATTTTGATTTTGCCTTCTTCATCAATTTCTGCGTCAACCGTAAAAGATTCACCTGTATAATCTGTCACGTCAATAACAGTTTTCGGTGTATCGCCGTCCATAAGGTCGGTTTTAATTTGAGCATAACCTTCGCCGTTTTCAATCACCGTACCGTCAAGGTTAATTGTCAAATCCGAAAACATATAATTAAAGAAAGCATAAGCGTTGCCCTTGATTTTTCCGCCGTAAAGATTTGCGTCTCCGTATACCGCACTTATAATATTGGCATCTGTATCCGTTGACGTGTTTTCTACAGTACCGCTGTAAAGGTTAAATGTTCCGCACTGTGTGTCTCTTTGACTGATATATACGGTCATTCCCCATGAAGAAGTAAGCTTGCCCGTCCCGGCATCGGACGTGTCATAAAGAGAAAATTGATTGGACAGCAACAAATAACCGTCTCTCATATCCCATACATATCCGTTAAGGTCAAGTGTGACTTCACCTTCTCTTGCACTTATATAATATGCTGACGTGACGTCTCCCGTAAGCTTATAATTACCTGCAGGGAGAATAAGATCATTATTGTAATAACCGGTAATCTCAAGTGCCGCACCGTCAACATAAACCATACCGTCCGAATCTGCCGTAATCACCTTTGCGTTGATAAGTTCACCGCATACGTCGCAGAATTCGTTGCCGTCTGTGTCGGCGTGCTCTGTACAGTCCTTTTCGGTAATCGGATCCGCACCGTCTGTTGCCACAGCAACAGGCGTAAACGGAATGGCCGTCATAATCATCAGAAGCGAGAGTATGGCCGCCAATGATTTTTTGATTTTCTTTTGCATAGGGTTTCCTCCTTTGTATGAGAACACAAATTACTAACATAATTAAAAAGCGTTTTCTTTTTCAACATATTCTTTGAACTCGTTGAAAATGCGTTTGCCGATTGAACGGTAATCCATTGCAAGAACTTTTTCAATCTTTATCCTGCGGATTTCTTCGGGCACGTTGTAAATAGTCATAATGGTATTCAATGCTCCCGAAATACGTGTTTCAAGCGGTACGGTTTTATCAATGGCATTCAGAGTTGCGTGTTCAATACCTGCAACAAGAATT
>JAZQJF010000001.1:0-6545 GCA_045541505.1 Acutalibacteraceae bacterium | reverse complement strand
AAAATGAAATTTTTTATTCAAAAACTCTTGACAAATAAAAAACATGAGAGTATAATAAACGATAATTTAATAATTCAAATTAAAAGCTGTGACGAAGAATGGACTGGAGAAAAGCATTTGAGAGAGCTGATGGGTGGTGCGAATCAGTATGTTATATATCCAAATCCTCTCCCTTCTGAGCCGGAAACCTGAAGCGAAAGTGTGTAGGGCGCCCCGTGTATGCTACGTTAGTGCATAGAGGTTAGTAGACTTCGAATCAATTTAAAGGCGTTGATGAAGACGGAACCTACAACGAATTTATGAGAGAGCCGGGGATGGTGCGATCCCGGTAAAAGACTGTAGACTTCTTATCACTTCTGAGCCGGAAACCCGAAAGGTTAACACCCAGTAGACGTTTCCCGTGAATGCTACGTTAATGCATAGAAGTTGATAGACTTCGAAGAGTGGTAGATTTTATATCTGCAATTTGAGTGGTACCGCGGGTTATTATAACTCGTCTCAAAGTTAACTTTGAGGCGAGTTTTTTGTTTTTTCAAGAATTCGCAAAAATATGTAGAAAGGAAAAAGATGAAAATGGCTGCAATTTTTAATTCTCTTGCACTAATTATATACATTATTTTCAGCATAATTATTATTGGTTATGCTTATTTGTATATACTCATTTTGCAGGCGAGTGGGAAAATTGGAGCAAATTCATCATAGTTTTATACTATAAAAATTGTTCATATTATACTTTTCCTTCCTCGCTTGCAACGAAACGCAGGCGAGGATTTTTTATTATTAAAAGTCAAATTATTAAAAAGTTAGGAGAATAAACCATGTTGACACTTGACAAAATCTTTCAAGCTTCTGTTGTACTAAAAGATATAGTCAGAAGCACATCGATAGTTAGCACATCGGGTATTACTGATAACTGCGAGCTATTTCTAAAACCCGAAAACCTACAATACACGGGTTCATTCAAACTAAGAGGTTCGGGATATAAAATAGCGATGCTCTCGGATGAAGAAAAAGCGAAAGGTGTTATTGCCTGCTCTGCCGGAAACCACGCTCAGGGCGTTGCACCTGCCGCATCAAAATGCGGTATTAAATCACTTATTTGCCTACCGGACAGCGCACCAATTTCAAAGGTTGAAGCAACAAAGGGATATGGTGCAGAAGTTTGCTTGGTTAACGGATGCTATGATGATGCATACAAAAGAGCACTTGAATTAAAAGACGAAAAGGGATACACATTTGTTCATCCCTTTGATGATGAGGATGTTATCGCAGGTCAAGGCACAGTCGGACTTGAAATCGTAAACGAATTTGCAGATGTGGATGCAGTTATCGTTCCTATCGGCGGTGGCGGACTGATTTCAGGTGTTGCCTATGCTATCAAAGCACTAAAACCATCTATCAAGGTTTATGGTGTTCAGGCACAAGGCGCACCAAGCATGTATAATTCGGTAAAACATGGAAATATCGAATGCTTAAAATCCGTTTCCACAATTGCAGACGGTATCGCAGTTAAACAACCGGGTGAGCATACATACGAACTGATTAAAGATTATGTTGACGATATTGCATTAGTTACAGATGATGAAATTTCTTCTGCAATACTTGCTCTGATTGAAAAACAGAAAATGATTGCAGAAGGTGCAGGCGCTGTATCGGTTGCGGCGGCAATGTTCAATAAATTCCCGATTCAGGGCAAAAAGGTTGTAAGCTTGGTTTCAGGCGGTAACATTGATGTTTCGATTCTATCAAGAGTAATTGAAAGAGGACTTATGAAATCTGGAAGAGAGACAAGTTTGCTGATTGAACTGATAGACAAACCCGGACAGCTTAAAGATGTATCAAGAATTATCGCTGATCTTGGCGGCAACGTAACAAGCGTGCACCATGAAAGAAATGGTGCAACATCGGATGTTAACGGCTGTTATCTCAGAATTGATATGGAAACAAGAAACTATGAACACGTTCAGGAGATAACAAAAGCCCTCAAAAACGAAGGCTTCAAATTAGTTAAATGATGGAGGAAATAAAAAATGAGTAAGATTATTGAAACAGATAAGGCACCGAAAGCAATCGGACCTTATTCACAGGCAGTTGTTTGCGGAAATGTAGTATATACATCGGGACAGATTGCAATTAATCCCGAAAGCGGAAACGTTGAAGCAGAAACAATAGAGACACAGACCGAGCAGGTTTGTAAGAACATCAAAGAACTTCTTACTGCATCGGGCAGCGGAATTGATAAAGTTGTAAAAACAACTTGCTTTCTTAAAAATATGGAAGACTTTGCAGCGTTTAATGCAGTATATGAAAAATACTTTGTATCAAAACCTGCAAGAAGTTGTGTAGCAGTAAAGGAACTTCCGAAAAATGTGTTGGTTGAGATAGATACAGTAGCAGAGGTGTGAAAATGGATGCAACAAAATACCAAGTGGGATATTTCCCGGTAGATAAAAAGTATAACAAATGGGTTGAAAAAGACCATGTAGAAAAAGCCCCTGTATGGTGTAGCGTAGATATGCGCGATGGAAATCAGGCACTCGTTATTCCAATGAGCTTAGAAGAAAAGCTTGAATACTATAAAGTTTTGCTTGAGGTAGGATTTAAGGAAATTGAAGTAGGCTTCCCTGCAGCAAGTGAAACCGAATATGAATTTTTAAGAACACTTATTGATAATAATATGATTCCCGATGATGTAACTGTTCAGGTGCTTACACAGTGCCGTGAGCATATCATTAGAAAAACCTTTGATGCTTGTAAGGGTGCTCCAAGTGCGATTATTCACTTCTACAATTCAACAAGCGTAGCACAGCGTGAGCAGGTGTTCAAAAAATCAAAAGAAGAAATCAAACAGATTGCAGTTGACGGAGCAAAGCTTGTAAAGAAACTTGCAAGTGAATATGAAGGTAACTTCCGTTTCGAGTATTCTCCCGAATCCTTTACAGGAACCGAGCCTGAATATGCTTTGGAGGTTTGTAATGCGGTTTTAGATGTTCTTGAGCCTTCCGAAACAAATAATGTAATTATCAATCTTCCTGTTACAGTTGAAATGAGTATGCCTCACGTGTACGCATCTCAGGTACAGTATATGCACGAAAATTTGAAATACCGTGAGTTTGTAACAATTTCACTTCACCCTCACAATGACAGAGGCACAGGTGTTGCAGATACTGAGCTGGCATTACTCGCCGGTGCAGACAGAGTTGAAGGAACGCTTTTCGGCAATGGAGAGCGAACAGGAAATGTAGATATCATCACCTTGGCTATGAATATGTATTCTCACGGTGTTGATCCGAAGCTTGACCTTTCCAATATGAATTATCTTGTTGAGAAATATGAAAATTGTACTCGTATGCATGTGTATGAGAGAGCACCCTATGCAGGAGCACTTGTCTTTGCCGCTTTTTCAGGAAGTCATCAGGATGCTATTGCAAAGGGTATGAAATTCAGAAACAAGAATAAACAGCATATTTGGAATGTGCCTTACATACCGATTGATCCGAAAGACATTGGAAGAACTTATGATGCAGATGTTATCAGAGTTAATTCCCAATCAGGTAAAGGCGGTATCGGATATCTGCTTGAACAGAGCTTCGGATATAACCTCCCTGCAAAAATGCGTGAGCATTTCAGCTATCTGTGCAAAGGCGTTTCAGATCACGAACATAAGGAGTTAAAGCCGGATGAAGTTCTTGGTATCTTTGAAGAAAACTATTTGAACCTTGACTGCGGTATTGAAATTACGGATTTTGATTTTATGCGAGAAAATGAGGCTGTTAAAATCAATATCACCTTCAAAAAAGACGGCGAAGAAACTGAAATGGAAGCCGAAGGCAATGGTTCGCTCAGTGCTATAAACCACGCACTTTCAGAGTTTACAGGCGAAGACTATACTTTGCAGGTGTTCACTCAGCACAGTATGCAGGGTGATGGCTCACGAAGTGTTGCGGCATCCTATATCGGACTTCAGAACGAAAACGGAACTTATTTTTGGGGTGCAGGAACAGACACCGACGTTATTACAGCAAGTACAAAGGCACTTTTCAGTGCATTCTATAATATGACAAAAGGAGATGCAAAATAATGGGAATGACAATGACGCAAAAGATTTTAGCAGACCATGCAGGACTTGAAAGTGTGGTAGCAGGTCAGCTTATTTCTGCAAAGCTTGATATTGTTCTTGGTAACGATATTACAACTCCCGTTGCAATTAACGAGTTTAAAAAGGCAGGATTTGAAAAAGTATTTGATAAAGATAAAATTGCCGTGGTTCTTGACCACTTTGTTCCAAACAAGGATATTAAGGCGGCAGAGCAATCAAAACAATGCAGAGAGTTTTCCTGTTCTCACTGTATCAGCCATTTTTATGATGTTGGTAAAATGGGTATTGAGCACGCTCTTCTCCCCGAACAAGGTGTAGTAACTGCCGGAGATTGTATAATTGGTGCAGACAGTCATACTTGTACATATGGTGCTCTCGGTGCTTTCTCAACAGGTGTGGGAAGTACGGATATGGCAGCAGGTATGGCAACAGGTACAGCTTGGTTTAAAGTGCCGTCTGCTATTAAATTTAACCTTACAGGAAAGCTTCCCTCAAATTGTAGCGGTAAAGATGTAATTTTATATATCATCGGTAAAATCGGTGTTGACGGAGCACTTTATCGCAGTATGGAATTTACGGGCGAGGGCGTGGCTACTCTTTCAATGGATGATAGACTTTGCATTTGTAATATGGCAATTGAGGCAGGTGCAAAAAATGGTATTTTCCCGGTTGACAGAGTA
Organism: Acutalibacteraceae bacterium; assembly: GCA_045541505.1. Lineage (GTDB taxonomy): Bacteria > Bacillota > Clostridia > Oscillospirales > Acutalibacteraceae > CAG-488. The sequence continues at coordinate 1,766 of JAZQJF010000001.1, read as the reverse complement.
ACAATGAATTACTTAGAGGGCAGATGCGAAAGACCTCCTGTGGTATATCAGGCAGACGAAGATGCAGAATATGACGAAGTGATTGAAGTTAATCTTTCCGAATTAGCACCCATTGTAAGTTGTCCGCATCTTCCTGAAAATACAAAGCTTGCATCTGAACTTTCGGAAATCAAAGTTGATCAGGTTGTTATCGGTAGTTGTACCAATGGTCGTATGGAGGATATGGAAGCAGCGTATAAGGTGCTTAACGGTAAAAAGGTTGCAGACGGTGTAAGATGCATTATTATTCCTGCAACAATGCAGATTTATCGTGAGTGTGTAGAAAAAGGTTATGTAACAGCATTTATAGATGCGGGGGCAGTTGTTTCAACACCTACCTGCGGGCCTTGCCTTGGGGGATATATGGGAATACTCGCTGCAGGAGAAAGATGTATTGCAACAACTAACCGCAACTTTGTCGGCAGAATGGGACACGTTGAAAGCGAAGTTTACTTAGCAAGTCCTTTGACAGCGGCTACAAGTGCTTTAACAGGTTACATTACAAATCCGGAGGTAGAATGATATGAACACAAAAGGAAAAGTTTTTAAATATCCCGATAATGTAGATACAGATGTTATTATCCCTGCAAGATACTTAAATACGGCAGACGCAAACGAGCTTGCGAAGCATTGTATGGAAGATATTGATACCACCTTTGTAGATAAGGTATCAAAAGGAGATGTTATGGTAGCAGGTTGGAACTTTGGTTGTGGCTCTTCAAGAGAACATGCACCACTTGTTATTAAGACCTGCGGTACAGGATGCGTTATTGCCAAAAGCTTTGCAAGAATTTTCTACCGCAATGCCATCAATATCGGACTTCCTATTTTGGAATGTGAGCAGGCGGTAGATGAAATTAATGCAAATGACGAGGTTTCAGTTGATTTTGATACAGGAGTGATAACAAACCATACAACAGGCAAAACATATAAAGCACTGCCCTTCCCTGAATTTATTCAAAACATTATCAGAAAAGGCGGGCTTTTGGCATCATTAAAGGATTGAGGTGTTTTCATTGAATAAAAATATAGCAGTAATCAGAGGTGACGGAATCGGTCCCGAAATCGTAAATCAGGCAATCAAGGTTCTTGATAAGGTAGCGGAGCTTTACGGTCACACATTTACATACACAGATGTAGATATGGGCGGTTGTGCCATTGATAAATATGGTGAGCCATTGCCCGAAGCAGAACTTAAAAAATGTTTAGAGTCCGACAGTGTTCTTTTAGGCGCAGTTGGCGGAGATAAGTGGAATGATGTTCCGGGAGATAAGAGACCTGAAAAGGGACTTTTAAAACTCCGTGCTGGAATGGGTGTTTACTCCAATAACAGACCTGCAAAGATATGGCAACAATTATCGGACGCATCTCCACTTAAAAAATCCATCGTGGATGCAGGTATTGATTTTATTATTGTTCGTGAACTTATCGGTGGAATTTACTTTGGTGAACATAAAACCGAAGGTGATGTTGCAACAGATGTTTTGAAATACTCCGAAGCAGAAATCGAAAGAATTGGCAGAATCGGTTTTGAAACTGCAAGAAAGAGAAACAAAAAGCTTTGCTCTGTTGAAAAAAGTAACGTATTGGATTCGTCAAGACTTTGGAAAAAGGTTATGCACCGATTAGCCGAAGAATATCCGGACGTTGAGCTTTCAGATATGCTTGTAGATAACTGTGCGATGCAGATTGTGAAAAATCCTGCACAGTTTGATGTTGTCGTAACA